>QQUY01000002.1 GCA_003385635.1 Acidobacteriota bacterium
TCCTGTCGGTATCCCCTTTTGACAAAACTCAATTGTTTCAACTACTTAGCGAAACAAGGATGTCCGAGATAGAAGAGTTCTCTCGTAAACAGTTGAAACTATTCGACTTTTAACCGGACACTAGTGATCTCAGATCTCAGATTTCAGAGAAGAAATTCCAGATTCCAAATTCCAAAGAAACAGCGATCCTTTGGTGACGGAAACGCGACCGTTAGGGAGCGTGCCCGAGGCGCTAGCCGAACCGTCCGTGGGCGCTTTGCGATCTCAAATTTCAGATTTCAGAGAAGAAATTCCAGATTCCAAATTCCAAAGAAACAGCGATCCATTGGTGGCGGAAACGCGACCGTCAGGTCGATCTCTCTGAACTTTGTACTTTGAACTTTGACCTTACTCCGGGTCCCCGGAGCAATTCGGACCGTACAGTGCGGGTTGTTTCGTACTTATGATGGGATAATTTTCTGCTTCCGCGTTCTTTTCCATCCAGTCGGCATACTTTTCCGGATACGACATGTCGGAATAGATTGCCTCTACCGGGCATTCTGGCAGGCACGCATCGCAGTCGATGCAAACGTCGGGATTGATAAGGAGCCTGTCGGGCGTTTCGTGGAACGCTTCCACAGGGCAAACCGCAGCACAGTCTGTGTACTTACAGTCGATGCACGGCTCCGTAACGATGTAGGTCATTTCGAAAGAATCTCCTCTGCAAGCAGAAAATCAAAGTACGAAGTTAATACTCCAGGGCCAACTTGTCAAAGCGGTCGGAACAAGTGTTAGAATGCCCCATTATCTCGCTAACAAATTTAGAATCAGCTAGAAGGAACCGTTTATGAAGAACGCCAAATCGGACGAATTAGCGCTCGATTTCCTGCGTGTCTGCGAGGCTGCAGCGATCGCCTCGGCAAGGACAATGGGACAGGGTGACAGAAAACACTCTGACCATGTCGCCGTAGAAGCCATGCGTGAAACGATGGATTCTGTAGAGATGCGCGGGAAGATCGTGATCGGCGAAGGCGAAAGGGACGAAGCACCGATGCTTTACATCGGCGAAGAAGTAGGCGGCAAGGGATACCCGGAAGAGACCAGGGCCGGGTTTCCCGAGATCGACATCGCGGTCGATCCGCTTGAAGGAACGAACCTCTGCGCACTGGGGGCAAACAACGCGATTGCCGTACTCGCCGCCGCGGAAAGAGGCGGACTTCTCAACGCTCCTGATATTTATATGGACAAGATCGTCGTCGGGCCTTCGTGCCGCGGCGCGGTCGATATCGAGGCGCCTGTAAAATACAATCTGAAAGCGATCGCAAAGTCGCTTGACCGTGAGATCGATGATCTTACGGTTATCGTTCTGGACAGGCCGCGCCACGAGCAGCTTGTAAACGATGTCCGAGAAGCAGGGGCAAGGATCAGGCTTATCTCGGACGGAGACCTTTCGGCGGGAATCTCAGCCGCGGTCGCGGGAACGAATATCCACGCCTTGATGGGAATTGGCGGAGCACCCGAAGGAGTTCTGACCGCCGCTGCGATGAAATGTCTGAACGGCGAGATACAGGCAAAACTCGTTTACGATCCGAAGCGCCTGAGCGTTGACGCATCAAAAGTCCCGCCGGTCGAAGAGGTTCACGAAAGACTCAAGTCGATGGGGATCGATGATCCGGACAAGGTATACAGCACGGATGACCTAGCGCCGGGTGAAAGGATCATCTTCGCGGCTTCGGGCGTAACCGACGGCGCGCTTTTAAAAGGTGTCAGATTCTTTGGTGCCGGCAAACGCACGCATTCGGTCGTAATGACCACAGACACCAAGAACATAAGATTTGTCGACACGGTTCACGTTGAAGGTGGTCCTGATTCAGTGATCAGGTTTTAGGTAATCCTGTCCGTTCAGGTCGGTTCGAACGACGACTATCTTTCGACGGCCCTCACATTTGGTTCGGAGGCAGTATGAGCAACACAGCAGTAAATGGCGAACGCGATGTCCTTTCTTCTAACGGAGTCGGTCCGTCGGACGGCGGCAAACTGATCGTCCTCACTTCTCCGCTTACAGAAGCGATCGATCATGCCGGGTATTTTATTCAGATGGCGATGGCTTCGCTGCCGATCTGGCTGGAAGGAATAATCAACAGAAAGTATCCGGAATGGAAGGACGTCGAGCACAACAAGGACGGATCGGCAAAGTATATGCCCGCCGGCGTGCGATTGCTTGAGAAGTCGCTGCTGCGCGAATACACGGAAGAAGACATCGTCTGCTGTTTTCCTGAGGACCTGGGCAAGTTCGTCGGTCCAAACACAAGGATCGTCGCCGTCTCAACCCACAACCCGCTGGGTGTTACCTTTGCCGCCGGCGTTTACACGTCGATCTTCGGCTCATCGAAGATGCCGATCAATTCACATTATGCCCGCGAGCTTTTTGCTCGCCTGAAAGACGATCCCTACCGTGAGAACTTCAAGGTGATCGTCGGCGGGTCCGGTGGGTGGCAGATCATCGAAACGGACATGTATGAGGAGCTCAGCGTCGACTGCGTCGTCGAAGGGCGAAGCGAATCGGAAGAAACCCTTAAGCTGTTTCGCGATGCGATCGAAGGAAAAGAGCTTCCCAAAGAGATCGAGGTCAAACATCCGACCGACCGCGATAGCATACTTTTCCCCGACAAACGCACGACCTTTGGCGTCGTAGAGATGACCACGGGCTGCGGCAGGCGTTGCAAGTTCTGTCTGCCGGATCTGAACCCGCAAATCGATCTTCCGAAAGACAGGATCATGGATGCTGTCCGGGCAAATGTCCGGGACGGAAATAAGCAGATCTCGCTTGCGACAGAGGACATGTTCATTTGGGGCCAGGTCCACACCGACACTCCTTTTTACTTTCCGAACAGGGAAGCCCTGCTCGACCTCTACAGCGATGTGGTCAACACTCCCGGCGTTGAGCAACATGTCTTGAGTCACGCAACGATAGCCCCGGCGGTCGTCGATCCGATCCTTATCAAAGAGCTTTCTGATCTGTTACTCCCGAAGAGCCCGATCCACTTTCCGTACCTCAGCACCCATCCTGAGAAAAAGGCATTGGCGCCGCTGATCGGACTCGAGACCGGCTCGGTGAATATGGCCAAGAAGGTAATGCCGGGCAAGGGTGTACCGTTTTCGATAGATGAATGGCCAAGCGTCGTACTCGAAGGTCTGCGAGTGCTGAACGAAAACAACTGGTTTCCCGCTATGACGCTGATCGTGGGTAATCCGGACGAAACCGACGATGACGTCAAGGGAACGCTGGACCTGATTTACGAGATGGAAAGACGCGGGCTGTTCGCGTTCCTGATACCTTCGATCTTCACCCCTCTTCACGACACCAGAATGGAAATGGAGAAAGGCGTCACGCAGACCAAACAACTGTCGCCGCTGCAGTGGCAGTTGATGATGAAGTGCTGGAAGATGAATCTTCGTCCCGGACAGTATAGTTGGTGGGGACCGACTGCCTGGAGGGTAGGGTCTATCGGAATGTGGCTTTACAAGCTCAGAAAGCTGAATGGTCCGAACTTTACCTATCCGCTCTTCATGTTCTCCGGCGCGATCTCGGAAAAGCGGCTCGAGAAGATGGGCAAGATCTATATGGGGAAACCACTGGAAACGAAGTCCCGGAAAGAGCTTATCGCTACCTTGAGGCCCAAGCAGATGCAGTACTTGCGCAAGGACTGCGGTGATCTTCCACCTGATTTTGTACCCGGAGAAGACACGGCCTCAAGAACAGCGACGGCCTGACGCGGGCCAAGAGGTTCTATGCCCGAGACGTCGTCACAATCCGAGTACAGATCGATCGAGTTCTTGAGCGACCTCAGGTCTCGTTCAAGGCTGTTTCTAGCCGGGATGACCGGAATCGCCGCCGTGTGGGCGATTTTGATATTGGCGGCCCCTGTAGCTGCGGCAAGCGCCCTGGAATCCCTTTCAGGCCCCCTATACGATTTCTTTGGATACGTCTGTCACCAGCTCCCCGACCGCTCATTTCATCTTTTGGAGCACAAACTCGCGGTTTGTTCACGTTGCTCTGGTGTCTATTTCGGGCTTCTGGGCGGGCTTTTGGCCTATCCCTTCGTGAGGCCGCTCGACAATAGCGATCCTCTTCCTCGCTTTTGGCTGTTCGCGTCGATGGTTCCGATCGCTGCCGACTGGTCGCTCGGCTATTTCGGAGTGATCGAGAACTCACATTTTTCCCGTGTGATCACGGGACTGATCCTTGGCGTGGGGTGTGCGATTTTCATCGCACCGGCTCTAATCGAACTCGCCGAGATATCGTTGCGGCGATCCGCTCTTAAAAGTAGGAAGGCCACCAGTTGAGGCGGCCTTCAGGTCATAAACGATTCTCGATAAACGTTGTCGATAGTTTGTTGGCAGCGACCCCTTCGGACCGCTCTCTGATATCAAACGGTAGTATAATCCCAAATTTCTGCAATGACAAGCTTTTTCTTTTGTTTAGCAGGATTTAGCCTTGAAGGAACAGTTCGACGCGCAGAATCGTAGTTGTTTGGGACAACGATATCATTGACTATTGCGGCAGGTAATAGGAAAATTAATTCAATCATTCGTTAACATTCGGGATCGACTTATGAGCTTTACCAAAGACAGCGCCTCAAAACAGGCTGTTCGCGACCTCTCGAACCGTCTCGGTATCACCGAGAATGAAGTAAGTGTCGCATCCGTGAGTGAAAGGGATTTTCCCGATATGGCGCTTGGAGCTAACGTCTCTGGCGAGATGGCAGCGCAAATGATCTCAAGCGGCTGGAAGATAGACCTACAGGCGAATGGAAAGAGATATGAGTACCGGGCTGACAAGTATCAATTGAGGCTTGTCGGGTTCAAGGGGTCAAATCACGTCGTCAAATCGTAGGCGGCCGTGCCGGAAGTCCTCTCAGCAGTACCAGGGAGCAAGCAATGAACAAAAAGAACATCTGGATTCACCTTGGTTTGGCTACGCTAGCCGTTGTTATCGCGGCGGTCGCGGGTCAGATCAACAGGACTGATTTTTCGGTCGACAGATCGGACCGGAACGTCGACCATACGACCGAAAAGCCTCTCGCATTGGAGAGAAGTCCGATCGAAAGCGAACCGGAGGTCCTGGTGAGACTCAAGCCGGGTGTCGCGCTATCGACGATCAAAAGACTCGCCGAGTCTAACAATGACCGGATCGAAGACGAGATCGAGATAGTCAACGGCCTTGTGGCGATAGACGACCTTGATGACGCCGATGCCAAAGAAGTCTCGATGCAGTACGCCGAGATGAGCGATGTCGTCGAGTACGCTGAACCAAATTTCAGGATTGAGCTTGATCCGGTGAGAGCATTCGGCGATAACATCCCTTCTGAATCCGTTTCGGTTCTTGAAGGAGCCCCAAACGACCCCATGTTCGGCGAACAGTGGGCGCTCAACAACGATGGTGCGAACGGAGGCAAGGAACGGGCTGACATCGATGCCTTAAAGGCGTGGTTGCTTACGCAAGGGAGCGAGGAAGTTGTCGTCGCGGTCCTTGACAGCGGAGTCGACTATACTCATCCCGATCTTGTGACCAACATGTGGTTCAGGCCTGACGATGTACCTGCGTACACGGACGACGAGCTTGGCCCGGTAGATGACAGACACGGATATGACGCAACAGAGAACGCCGGGGATCCGATGGACGACAACGGTCACGGCACGCACTGTGCGGGCATTATAGGTGCGGAAGGAAATAACGGCACCGGAATCGCGGGAATTAATTGGAAGCTCGAAATAATGCCTCTGAAATTCATCGGACGCGGCGGCTTCGGATCTACGAAGAATGCGATCGAAGCTATCAACTATGCTGTTGACCGTAAGAAGGCAGGCGTCAACGTTCGTGTGATCAACGCAAGCTGGGGTTCAACGCTCTATTCAAAAGCGCTTGAGGATGCGATCCGTGCGGCAGGCGAGGCAGGCATCCTGTTTGTTGCGGCTGCAGGAAACAACAGTACGGACAATGACCGAAGACCTCACTACCCTTCGAACTACGATCTTCCGAACGTGATCAGCGTGGCCGCGCTTGATAGAGCGGATTCGATGGCTCAGTTCTCGAACTTTGGAATAAACACGGTGCACATCGCGGCGCCCGGAAAGGATATCCTTTCAACCTGGCTGAATGACGCTTACCGCGAGGCGTCGGGAACGTCGATGGCCACGCCGCAGGTTGTCGGAGTCGCTGCACTGATAGTAGCTAACGATCAGAAGATCAACGTAGCGGATTTACGCGAGAAACTGTTGAATTCCGTTGACGTGATAGATGAGCTAAAGGACAAGGTCAAGACCGGCGGAAGGCTAAACGCCGGAAAGGCTCTCGGAGATTGATCCGGGATCGAATACTCTCGCTTCCTCTGCATGCCGCCGGGCCTTTATGGCCGGCGGCTTTTTTTGTTTCCGATCACGATATCGAACATTCGCCTTACGACATCGTTGGGAACAATGCTCTCTCAATCACGTAGTTGCCGCTAAATCGTTGCAAACAAGGGGCTGATGCCCTGTTCTTGATGAGTGGCATGATGATTGCCGTCTGTCTATGTCGTGACAAAGCCTACGAACAACCGGATCCCGGTAAATCAAGCAAGCAGAAAGGCATTATCGAAGGTGAAAGGAGACTTGATATGAACAGCTATAGGAATATCTCCGCTGCGCTATCGATCGCGGCGATGATACTCGGCCTAACGGTGCTTGTTTCGGCGCAACGCAGAAACAGCCAATACGACCCCTACTACGGACGCAATACATCAAACATCAACTACGCAGTCAGAAATCTGCGAGACAACGCTCGCCGGTTTCAGGATACTCTCGACAGAACACTCGACAGAAGCAGGCTCGACGGCACAAATCGGGAAGACTATCTAAACGACCTTGCCAGCAAATTCAAGAACGCAGCGGAAGATCTCGACGATGAGTACGAGGGCCGGGGCAGCCGGCGCAGCAGCTCCGACGAAGCCCGCAGAGTGGTTCAGTACGGCGCCGAGCTTGATAATGCGCTATCGAGATCGCGGATCGGCTACAACAACTACACCCTTATGTCTTCGTGGGCTGCAATCGAAAGGGACCTTGCCACGGTCGCACGAACCTACAATATAGGCTATTACGGCATGTACGGGCGCGGTAACAGAGGGCCCGTGAGGGGAAATCGCGGCGGGAACGTCGGAAGATACCCTGGACGAGTTGGAAACAGGGGGGTTTACAATCGAAATCTCCGGTCAACCATCGTCAGGCTGAAGAACAATGCCCGCAGGTTTGAAGATCGAATAGATGACATCGACGACCGCGACAGGTGGGGCAGGAACACTTACAGCAACAACCTCGAGAGCTTGACCGACCGCTTCAAGAACGCGGTAGACAGACTTGAGGACGAGTACGAGAACAGGCGCGATTACAATGACAGCTATAACGAGGTAAGGGATGTATTGAACCTCGGTGCCCAGGTGGACAGGGAGCTGTCACGTGCACGAGTTGGCAGGTCAATCCGAAACGATTGGAGCAGGATAGAGTCGGATCTGAGGGTGCTGGCGAATGCTTATAACATCCGCTACGACGGACGATCAAGATACGGCATCGGCGACATCTTTCGGAACTTTCCATTCTAAGAAAGACACAATCTCAGAAAGCTGCGGCCCGGACACCAGTCCGGGCTTTTTTTGTGCATTTCGTGGCACGGCCTGCGACCTAGTATCATCATTTCGTGCCCGGAACCCTCTACATCGTTTCAACCCCTATCGGCAATTTGCGAGACATAACGTACCGGGCTGTCGATGTTCTTAAAGAGTGCGACATAATCGCGTGCGAAGACACAAGACGGACCGGCCGACTGCTCAAGGAGTTCGGAATCGATTCCAGGCTTGTCAGCTACCACGACCATAATGAGGAGGAAAGGGCCGAGGAGATCGTCGAGCACCTGAATGCAGGAGATTCTGTGGCGATAGTTTCCGACGCGGGAACCCCCGGGATCGCGGATCCCGGATACAGGGCAGTGAAGGGTGCACTCGAGGCGGGCGCCGAGATCGTACCTGTCCCGGGCCCTGCAGCGTTCGTTGCCGCCGCAAGTGTCTCCGGGCTCCCGACCGATGCACTATACTTCGGTGCATTTCTTCCATCGAGGAAAGGTGAACGAATAAGAAGGCTGGCTGAGGTAAGGGATATTCCGGCCACTCTTGCCTTTTACGAATCGCCGCACCGGATCAAAGAAAGCCTGGAGGACTGCCTCTCCGTTCTTGGCGACAGGAACGCCGTAATCGCCCGCGAACTGACGAAAGTCCACGAAGAACTCATCGCGGGAAAGATCTCCGAGATCTTGATCTTTCTCGGTGACGGCGAGATAAAAGGCGAGCTCGTCCTTCTTTTCGAACGGGGTTCGGAAGACGCACCATCAGGAATCGATATTGATGCGGTCCGGGATCGTTATCAGGAATTGATCGCAGAAGATCTTGACCCGAAAAAGGCACTGAAGAAGATCTCAAAGGAGTCCGGAATTCCTCGTGCCGAGGTCTATCGCCGGATCCACATTTTTGATCCTGCGGAAGAAGAAAAGGCGCCCCCTGAAGAGGACGCCTGACAAGCATCGCTTGAAAACGACTAGCCGCGGCTCGAAAGTTCGGGCGGGAGCTGTTTGTCCACCGCCGGGCGCTCGTCGAGTTGTGCGATCTCCCAGAGCGTAAGGAAGATCGTCCGGGTGACCTTTTCCATCTTTTGGTAATCGATCTTGTCCGCGTGATCGCCCGCCTGATGGTAGTCCTCGTGGACACCGTCGAACCAGAACACCACCGGAATACCATTCACGGCATAGTTGAAGTGGTCAGATCTGAAGAAGAATCTGTTCGGGTCCTTGGGATCGTCGTACTTGTAGTTGTACTTCATTCCCAGATATCCGCTGTTGGTCCCTTTCGTAACTTCGCCAAGTTTAGAGCTCATCATCTCCGATCCGATCACATAGATCTCGTCCTCGCCGGAAAGCTCCTTGTTCTTCGGATTGTCGTCGCCGGGTTTCTTGCTTCTGCCGATCATATCCAGGTTCAGCTGGGCGACGACGTTCTTGATGTCAACTGTCGGGAACTTGTTGAAATACTCACTTCCCCAAAGCCCCTTTTCTTCTCCGGCGTGCCACACGAGCAGCACGGAACGATTCGGTCGTTTCGGAGCCTTGGCAAGGGCTTCGGCGATCGCGAGGACCGCAACAGTGCCCGAACCGTCGTCATCTGCACCGTTAAATATCCTGTCGCCCTCACCGGTCTCGCGCGTGCCAACATGGTCATAATGCGCGCCGATCGCTACCATCTCGGCCTTAAGTTTCGGATCGCCTCCTTCCCAAAGTGCAACCACGTTCTGGGTAGGAACACGTTCGGATTTGCCGACCGCAGAAAGTCTTGCCGTCTTGCCTATAGCGAAAGCTGACTCGGATTCCTGATTTCCGGGGGTGCCTTCAAAGATCGCCGATCCGGCAGTCTGTGAAACAAGAAAGAGTGGAAGTGAATCCGCTGAGGATCCGCCTTCCTGAAGCCCTTCGATGTAGGCTCTTCCACGACCCAGAAAATTTCCAAGCTGCGGCCAGAAGCCCTGGATCTGCGGGTCCGCAACGATTACGACCCCTTTAGCGCCCTTCATCTTGGCGTGATCCAGAGGATTTGCCCAATCAACACCCTGATCCCCGCCAAGGCCGCCTTCCCCAAGACCGCCAGGAGGCTGAAATCCCCGGCCGTTGAATCCGCTCTGATAAACGACCACGACCTTGTCCCTGACGTCAACGCCCTCGAAAGCGTCGAAGTTCTTTGACTTAACCATCCAGCCGTTCCCGCCGAATACGAGGTCACCTTCGACCATTCCCTTGCCGCGCAGCAAATAAAAGTCCTTGCCAAACGAAAACTCTTTCTCATTGACGGTCAACTTCGTCGCTTTCTGATCAATGGAATCGCTGACGACCCACATCTTCTGAAAGTAGCTGCCGTCGTCACCTGCCGGCTTAAAACCCCAGCGGCTTAGGTTAAGAGCTAAAAACTTTGCTGTCAGGTCTAGCCCTCTAGAAGGAGTGTCCCTGCCGCCCATCTCGTCAGAAGCTACAAAATACAGGTAGTCTCTTAACTGCTCGGCGGTGATATTCTCCGCCATCTTCTTCTCGGCTTCCGTGATGGTTACCGAATTCTCAAATGCAAATGCCGCCGCTTGAAGCGCAATTGACGCTACCGCAGCAAGCGCGATCAATCTCTTTTTCATATCTTGTTTTTCTCCGAATCCGTTCGCGTGAGATCCACCGACGAACGGGGTCTGCACCGACAAACAAAGTAAGGCTTTAGTATACGGGGAGTCTACGCAGGTTCGTTTCCAATTGTTTCGCCTTCCGACCCTACGACGCATATCCCTTGCTTTGATGCCAGTTCCAGCATCTCCTTCCTGTCGAACATCAGGGTCTTGGCGACACTAACCGAAAGGCATGTTGCGCCCGCTTCGATCATTGTCTCGATAGTCGGAAGTCCGACTACGGGCACGTCAAACCGCATATCCTGGTCGGGTTTCGCTACCTTTACGACGGTGAGCTTTCCCCTGGCCAGCTTACCCGCGCGCCTGATGACCTGGTCAGTGCCTTCCATAGCCTCGACCGCGACACAGGCGCCTCCCCGAACAACGATCGTCTGGCCAAGGTCGAGTCGGGCTATCTCGTTAGCGATCCTGATCCCGTAGTCGATATCTCGCTGCTCATCTTTGGTGGGACCGCGTTTTGTAAGCACACCCTTCCCCGCAAGATGATCTTTTACAAACCGGGTCGAATCAACTAGCGTGATCCCTTCTTTTTCCATCTCATCGGCGATGCCGCCGATGAGCGAATCCGTATTCCGCTCCGGAAGATTCCAGAGCATCTTCACCATTTTCAAGTCCGGGATGGCGCCGCTAAAGAGCTGAACGTGTTTGACCTGGCCTGCCATCATAGCCTCTGATACGCCCTTCGAACGCAGATGAGAGATCATCTTCCCGAGCTTGCCAATTCCGATCCACTCAACATCGTCCGCCACATCTTCGATCGAAGGGTCGGTCTCTTCCTTTATCGCAACCACGGACAGCGAATATCCTTCCTTTCTCGCGCCTTCGACGACGAGAAAAGGGAATTTTCCGTTTCCGGCAATGAGGCCGTATCTCATTCTCTTAAAGACTGGGTCCGGCTATTTCACTACTCCGCGTTCAGACGTTTCGATGAACTCGATGAGGAGATCCACTTCAGCAATTCCGAGGTTATCCTTCCGGATCTTCTGTACAGCCTGTGTCGTGTTCAACTTCGCGGAGAGCAACAAATGGAAAGCGTGATTGAGGGCCTTGATAACGTCACGCGGGTAGCCCCTTCGTTTCATTCCCAGTTTGTTCAGGCCATAACATTTTGCGTGATTCCCCTGGATTATCGCGAAAGGCATCGCATCTTTTACTACGACTGAATAGCCGCCTATGAACGCCTCTCTGCCTACCCTGCAAAACTGGTGCACGCCTGAATAAGCTCCAACGTTTGCCTTATCATCAATTTCGACATGTCCGGCAAGTGTGGCCGCGTTCGCCATTATTACCTCGTTACCGACCGAGCAGTCATGAGCTATATGAACCTGAGCCATCAACAGGTTGTCGTCTCCGATCCTTGTGATCCCGCCGCCCCCGGCGGTTCCCCTGTGGACGGTTACGAACTCGCGGATCTGGTTCCGCGCCCCGATCACCGTGCTCGTCTTTTCGCCATCGTACTTGAGGTCCTGCGGAGAAAGCCCGATCGATACGAAGGGAAAGATCCTTGTATCTTCGCCTATCTCGGTATCGCCTCCGATCACGGCGTGAGAATCGACCTGGACACCGTCACCTAGACGGACATTTTCTCCGATGACGGCGTAAGGCCCGATGCGGCAGTTCTCACCGATACGGGCCTTTGCACTTACAACTGACGATGGATGGATCTCGGACATAGAGGGACGGAATCAGCTTCTCTCGCCTATCACGCTCATTATTTCCGCTTCGGCTGTGATAGCGCCATCTACCTTTGCCTCGCCGCGCATCTTTTGCACTCTTGAGCCGATCCTCAATGCGGTGACCTCGAGCAACAAAGTGTCCCCCGGTACCACAGGCTTCCGGAAACGGGCTTTCTCAATCCCGCTGAAGAAAGGTATAAGGTTCTTGCGGCCCTCAAACTCTCGGAGAGCCAGTATCGCGCCGACCTGAGCAAGCGCTTCGATCTGAAGGACGCCAGGCATGACGGGGGCTTCCGGGAAATGCCCTTCAAAGAAGTGTTCGTTTGCTGTGACCTGCTTTACTCCGACGATCCTGACCCTTGGTTCCAGTTCGATTATCTTGTCCACCATCAGGAAAGGGTATCGGTGGGGAAGGATCTCCCGTATCTCGTTAATGTCGTAAGTGATCATATTCAGCGCGCAATTATACGTGAGAACACAGAAAGCCAGAAACCGGGGCGGAATCGCCTCCGGCAGCTGGCTTTAAATGCGCTTGCCATTGAGAACTATTGACTTGCGGGTGCGCTCGACGCTGGTCGCGAGTTGAAGTAAGTTATGAAATCCTTTGTAACGTCGTACTTTGTATCGAGCGTCAAAAGGATGGCCGATTCTTCAAGCTTTGCGCCGTCAAGGATCATCGAGTAGCCCTTCTGAACCGTGTAATCCTGCAAAGCCTTCATGATCTCAGCGAAAACCGGCCCGACGACCGTCTGCTGGCGGCTCTGAAACCTCGCCTGAACGTCCTTCTGCTTATACTCTGCCTGGCGCCGCAGCGTCTCGATCTCGTCGTTCTTGGTCCGAAGCGACTCATTGCTTACGGGCGAGTTCGGCTGCTGAGCCTGCTGAGCCAGCTTCTGCAGCTCTTCTCGCTTGGTGTTGATGGTCGTGGCCAAGCCCTGCAATTCTTTCGTCTCAGTTTCGAACTCCTTG
Organism: Acidobacteriota bacterium; assembly: GCA_003385635.1. Classification (GTDB taxonomy): domain Bacteria; phylum Acidobacteriota; class Blastocatellia; order Pyrinomonadales; family Pyrinomonadaceae; genus Aridibacter. Next base: position 12,924 of record QQUY01000002.1, read on the forward strand.
TTGAGGGTGTTAAGCGCGTTGATGTACTTTGTGATACCGCCTTCCCCACCCAGACGTTCGATACTGATCAAACCAACCTTGCCGTCCGGCTGGGCCTGTGCAAAGGCTGCTGACCCCGCTAGGAGGATTACAGAGAGTATCATTGCTGCTGATCTATAAATCTTCATTTCTGCTATTGGCTCCTTGTGCCGGCGAAAGACACACCCTCAATGGCGGCCGGCCGGCACGATGAATCTGTTTCCTACAGTCTGACATTATATGCCACCGCAATAAAAGACCGAAGCCGCACGGATCTCCCAATGCGGCTTCGGCTCAATAAAAAGTCAGCAACCTCTATTGATTCGCGCTAGCTGTACCGGCAGGACGAGCGTTGTAGAACTTGATGAAGTCCTGTGTAACGTCGAGTTTCCTGTCAAAAGCCAGTACCAGGCCAGCATTATCAAGCTTTGATGCGTCGAGGATCAGCGAAAATCCGTTCTGGTTCGCGTATTCCTGCATTGCCTTACCGATATCCTGCATCAAGGGGCCCATCACTACTCGCTGGCGGCTTTCAAACCGTGCTTCCGCATCCTTCTTCTGGAACTCAAGCTCCCTCGCGAGCCTGTTGTGCTCTTCGATCTTCTTGTTGACGTCCTCAGCCTTCACAGGAACGGTCCCGTTCTGCTTTTGAAGTGTCTCGATCTCGGTCTTGAGCGCGTTGATCCTGTTGACCAGGGTTTGCAGCTTTTGGTTATCGGGCTTGAACTCATTATCAAGGCTCTTGAGCGCATTGATATATTTCGCGATCCCACCCTGTTCCTGCTCAAAATAGAAAGGATTTATAACGCCGATCTTTACCGTCTCTGTGGCCTGTGCGAATGCAGAGGCCGCGAATATAGCCGAAAAGATCAAACTTCCTGCAAACAACCTAAGTACTTTCATTTCTAAATCGCTCCTTGGACATTGAGAAAGGAAATTTCCGGCTATTCCGGTCCTTCTCCACCACTCTCGTTCCTGTAAAATTATTGCTGGGCGGTTGTTTCGCGCATGCGGCTCACCGCCTTAAAATTCCTAATCCGGGCCTAAACAACCGTCTAGATGTAAAGCCGCCTGAAAATGATGCACAAGCATCGAAGGCTTTTTGATCAGAAGGTGCGACCCACCGTAAACCTGAATCCGCTCCTCTTACCCGGGAGGAACAGGCCCGGTGCCTCCTCCGTGACGCCGAACACACCGTTCGGATTGTAATAGTAGATCAGCCTGAATGGAACATTCACGACTGGCACCTGGACCCTGGCTTCGATACCGATACTGGACCGGTAGTCCCCGATGCCATTGAACGCAGCGTTGTCCACCTCAAGCAGAGAGTTCGTCTGGGCCTCGCCCCTCAAGAAGAGAGTCTGAATTCCCGGAGGGACGCTGTCGGGACACGCCTGGTTCGGGCAGAAAATCCTTCTGAACGCCGCCTGAGTCAGGAGCTGGTCCTGGTAGTAAAGCAAGGCGCCGAAGCTGTTTGCCAGTTGTGGATAATTTCTCACCGCAAGCTGGCCAAGCGTTCCAGACCCCAGAAACGTATCGTCTCGAAGAAACTCGCTGTTTATCCTCTGCGTTCCGGTATTCCGGAGATTGAAAACGGCCCCTACATCGGCGAACGCCGCGAGTGTAAGCGGACCGAAGATCGGAATCCTGTATTCAAAATTCCCGAGCAGCTGGGTATCGCCGCCTATAAATCGAAAATTTCTCCGAAACAAAGCATCAACCTCGCCGTCGGGCCCGTTCAAGAGGCCGAGGGCCGCGATCTCTGCCCGGCGCTGATCCGAAAGTCCCGGAGCTTCAACCGGTTCCCCTACTATATTGTTCGCAACGACCACGTTCCGGGTCGTGACGTAACTGTCATAAGGCGCGATCGGCCCGATCGACCGGGTGTTATATCCCCTGACATCAAACTCGCTTCCGAGGAAGTATCGCTCAAAGATCGGCACGCCGCCGACAAACGACAGCGAGTTAGCATTGCGGATCGTGTCCGTCGTCGCGAAACTCCCGATCGTTCCGGCCTGGATCCTGAATCCGAATACCTCGGCATTCTCCGACCGCTTGCGACGCACCGGAATGAACTTGGTGAACGTGATGTTCGGATGATACGTCCTGACGTCACCTCCGAGACCGGCTAGCGCGAAAGAAGCGGAGATCTGGGTGCCGCGAAGGGTATCGATCCCGTTTGCCATCGGCTGACGCGTGTCGTAGACGAAGGTGGGCGTTATTCGGCTGGTGATGATGTTCGGCTGCTCGAAAATGATCGGGATACGATCAGCCGGATCAAGTGACTCGTTGACCGGAGGATCCTCGATCGACGTTGCCGAGAACTGATATGAGATCCCTATCCTCGAAAACTGCGTGAACCTCTGTTTCTTGAAGAACAGCTCAGATAGAGGCGCGGTCGCAAACACGTTCGCGCCGATCGTGTTCTGCGTAAACAGAGTGCTCTCGTCCGTCAGGATCGTCCCAAGTGGATTGAGCGCACCCGCGATCGCATTCTGGTTCTGTGAAAGGAAGGTTCCTTCCCCGAAGAATTTATAGCTAGAGGCAAATACCGAAACACCGACAGCGATCGGCCGGTCCTGAAAATAAGGCTCCTGGAACGTAAACTGGAAATTGCGCTGGCGGTTGCCAAGCCCAAACGCGAATGAAAGCACCTCGCCGCGTCCAAGCAAGTTGTTCGTCGAATACTCAAGCCCTACAAACGTACCGCTAAGTCCCGAAGTCCCGCCGTTGAACGAGATCTGTTGGCGGCCTCTTTCGCGGACCTTTACTGCGACATCGACCTCGCCCTCGTCAGGGTAGGTCCTCACTTCGAGGTCCTGGTCTTTGTCGATCGGGTCGAAATACCCCGTCTGATTGAGCCTTATCACGGAGGTTTCGATCCGGACCTGGTTGTAGATGTCGCCTTCATTGACGAGCATCTCGCGCCTAAGGACCTCGTCCCTCGTAAACGTGTTTCCTGCAAACTCAAGCCTACGAAGCCTGAACTGGGTGCCTTCGTCGATCGTGATATTCAGATCAACGATGCCCTCCTCGGCGTTCTCGGGGTTGTCCCGAAACTCGGGATCCAGTTCGACGTCGTACTCTACAAAACCCTGGGCGCCGTAGATCTTCTTGAGGTCCTCGAAAAGCGCTTCCCGGAGGCGTTTGCCGTTCGCTATCTCGCCTTTCTGGACGCCGATGATGGCTGAGATCTGCTGTTCGGAAAATATCGAGTTACCGGTGATGGCGACCTCGCCTACACGGAAAATGCGCCCTTCCTGAACCGGTACGATGATCCTGAGCGTGTCGTCCTTCGATGTGACAAGAGGAAGCGGGAAGAGCTTAAGTATAGGAAAACCCGTGCGTTTGACGCCGAGTCCTTCGACCCGCGGTTCACCGATACGGGCCTGAAAGTAACCTTTGGAGAACATGTACTCTCGGACATTCTTGTTGAGGTCGTATTCAAGCTTTCTAAGGTCAAGAATGTCTTGGCCCTTAAAGCGCGAGATCAGTCCGGTCTCTCGTACAAGCTGAAGCTGTTTTCTCAGCTCTCCATCATCAAAATTCTCATTGCCCTCGAAATCTATATCGACGATCCTCGACCGTCTTCCCTGTTCGATCTCAAAAGTGATCGCGGTCGATGTAGCGGAAACCTCTTCCTCGACGACGTCGACCTTTGCGTTGGGATATCCCTTGGCAGCAAGAAGCTCGCGCAGTAATCGCCGGGCGTCACGGGCCTTCGCCGGGTCGTATACAGCTTCCTTTGAGATCCCGATCCGGTTCTCGCGGAAAGCCTTCAGAATGTCTGATTCCTGGAGCGCTTTTGCGCCTTCGAACTGGAGGTCCCTGATGATCGGCAGTTCCCGCACTTCAAAGATCACATTGACGCCGCCGCGTATGCCCGGCTCGGTGAGAACTTTGGCCGATGTCTTGTCGAAGAAGCTAAGTGAAAGGAGTTCCTGCAGATCACGCTCGAGCTGGGCAGGGTCGTATGTGTCTCCCGGACGTGTCCGTATGTAGTAGAAGAGGTCTTCGTCGCGAAGCCTCCTGTTACCCTGAATATCGACGTTCTCGACTATCTGCTGTGTCTCGGAAATGTTGGGTGCTTCGGGGGGAGGAACTTTTATCTCCCGCTTGTCGGAAGCCTGAACCGCCGTCGCAATCGAGAGTACTGCCAAAACAAGCCCTAGAGCCCGTGCAATTTGCATAATGCCAACTTCCCTAAAGTGTATAGATTTCTTTATGAGATTAACGGTAATCAAAAATGTCTTAGCCCCTTGGTCCGAATCAGGGGAGTTTCGAAATGTTATTTGATTCTTATCGGCCGGGTAGACGGTAGTTTGAATTTGGGGCGTTAGATTCTGACCCCCCAAACTCGGTTGCTTTGACGCACCCGTACACACATTGCCTGCCAACAAACCTTCGGATTATACAGGCATTGACCCGAAAAAGAAAAAGCACAAAAGCTCAGCCTTGTGATGCTTTTGTGCTTCTTTAGCCCGACTTTGCGGGATGCTCAGGTCGTTACCGCATTCTTTGCTTTGCCGGCAGGAACAGGTTTTAGCTCAAGTCCTTTTTTACCGCAAACGACCTCGATCTTCTCATGACCGTCCAGCTTGCCCTGGATAAGCGCCTCTGAAAGCTCGTCCTCAACATATTTTTGTATCGCACGCCGGATAGGCCTTGCTCCGTAACTTCTGTCTGCACAGGTCTTCTCGATTATCCAGTTCTTGGCTTCATCGGACAGGCTTGCTTCCAGCGAGTGCTGTTTAAGGATCTTGTTCAGTTGAACGGTCTGCAGATCGATTATCTCTGCGAGGTCCTCATCCGAAAGCTCGCCGAAAAGAATTATCTCGTCGAGCCGGTTGATGAATTCGGGAGCGAATGTTCGTTTTACCTCGCTCATAACCTGATCGTTAACCTTCTCTCTCGAGTCTTCCTCGTTCGCCTGAAAACCGACCGCCGTCTTCTTCTGTATAAAGCGCGCCCCAAGATTCGAGGTCATTATGAACAGCGCGTTTCTGCAATCGACCTCATTTCCTTGCGCGTCTGTCAGGTTCCCGTCCTCGAACACCTGGAGCAAAACATTGAACAGGTCAGGGTGAGCCTTCTCGACCTCGTCAAAAAGGACGATCGAATACGGAGCTCGCCGCAGCTTTTCGGTCAACTGTCCACCTTCGTCGTGTCCTACATATCCCGGAGGCGACCCGATGAACTTTGCGACCGTATGCTTCTCCATGTATTCGGACATGTCAAAGCGGATCAATGCCTTTTCGGAACCGAAAAGAAAATCTGCGAGCGTCCGGGCGACCTCTGTCTTTCCGACTCCTGTCGGACCAAGGAACAGGAAAGAACCTACCGGGCGCTTCGGGTTCTTTAATCCTGCCCTCGAACGCCTTATGGCACGGGCAAGTGCGGAGATAGCGGATCTTTGCGAAACGATCCTCTTGTGAAGCTCGTCCTCGATCTTGAGAAGTTTGGCCGCCTCTTCCTGTTTGATCGACTGGATCGGGATACCCGTCCAACGCGCGATCACTTCTTCAACGTCGTCCTGCGAAACCTCGACTGCAAAGAAAGAGTCCTCGAGTGTTTTCAGCTCGAGCGAAAGCAGCTTGTCTTCGTCCGTGGCCTTCTTCCAGTTCTCAACCGCCTCTTTCCAGGACGGCTCGGAGGTGTTCTCTTCCTGGTAACGCAGTTTCGCACGGGCTCCTGCCTCATCAAGTACATCGATGGCTTTGTCAGGAAGGAAACGCTCTGGAATGTATCTGTTCGTCTGATATACCGCCGCCTTCAAAGCGTCCTCGGAGTAGCGGATCTGATGGAACGCCTCGTATCGTTCTGCGATACCCTTGACGATCTCGAACGCCTGCTCCTCTGTAGGAGGCACGACCTTCACCGCCTGGAAGCGCCTTTCGAGCGATCGGTCCTTTTCGATCGACATCCGGAATTCCCTTGGGGTCGTCGCGCCGATGCACTGGACCTCGTTTCTCGAAAGCGCCGGCTTTAATATGTTCGCGGCGTCCAGTGATCCCTCAGCTGACCCTGCGCCAACCAGCGTATGGATCTCATCGATGAAGACGATGTTTCGGCGGCTGTTCTTCAGCTCGGCCATTATCTTCTTCAAACGCTCCTCGAACTGTCCGCGGTATTTGGTGCCTGCTACCACGAGCGAAAGGTCGAGGGACAGGATTCTCTTGTTCTCAAGAAAAGAAGGAACGTTTTTGTCGGCGATCCTCTGGGCAAGCCCCTCGATGATAGCCGTCTTTCCTACACCCGACTCTCCAATTAGGACTGGATTGTTCTTGGTCCTTCGGCAAAGTATCTCGATAAGCCTTTCCGTTTCGATCTCTCTGCCGATCAATGGATCAAGTCTTCCGCGCGAGGCCTCTTCCGTCAGATCACGTGTAAATTCTTCGAGGTTCGGGGTCTCGCTCTTGTCGCCATCTATCCTCCTGCCCGGTGCTCCGCTGTGCCTGTTGATCTTTTCACGGACGCCGTGAAGCCTTACTCCGTATTGGTACAGGATCTCGGCGGCTATCGAAGAATCTTCGCGGAGTATCCCCAAAAGGATGTGCTCAACTCCGATCTTTCGGCTTCCAAGCTTTTCGCTTTCTTCCTTTGTAAATGCAAGGATCCTTTTGGTTTCAGAAGAAAGGTGAAGTTCGGCGGACTGCGGTATCCGTTCCTTTGGCACTATCCGCTCTTCAACCTCGCGGCGGATCGTGTCTACGGTGAGGCTATGGCGGAAAGGAAAGAACCGCGCAGAGATAGTCTTGTCCTCGCGCATCAGTCCAAGCAGGACGTGCTCAGGCGAGATTACTTCAGAGCCGTACTGCAATGCCTCGTAGCGGGCAAAGAATATTACACGACGCGCTTTTTCGGTATAGCGTTCAAACATAGATGAAACTGGTCGGCTGTCACCGGCGTTTGAAGCCCGATTATAGACCCGCAGACGCCGTTGATGCCAAATTTCTATGGAAAAAGTTCTGTAAGACTTTGTTTCAAATAGTTGCAAAAAGGATCGAACTCCAGAAACGGCCAATTCAGGACTTCGGTCGTCAGCCCTTTGTAGACAGCAGTTTAGAAGAGCGAATCGCAGTCCCGAATTCTACTTTCTACGCAGGATCTCAAGCGGTTTTACATTTGCGGCTTTGACCACGGGAATCGCCATCGCGGCATTTGCCACAACGAAGGTCACGACGGACGCGCCTGCGACTATGAACAGCCGAGGAATCAGCCGGACGTCGCTGAGCGAGTAAACCTCGGGCGGCAAACTTATCCATTTAAAGGCGTTTGCGGCTACACAGAACCCCAGACCGAGCAAACATCCGAGAACGATTCCGGATAAGGCAAGTATCCACCCTTCAAGCAGAAAAACCGCCGAGAGCATTCTTGTATCTGCACCGAGCGTTCTGAGAACGGCTATATCGCTGAATCGCTCTCTGACAAGCAGCGACAAAGTGGTGGTGATGTTGAGCATCGCGACCACTACGATCAGCGCAATTATCCAAAGCGCGACACGCCTCTCAAGTGAAAGCGCCGTGAACAATGGGCGATTCGCTTCCTGCCAGTCGACCACCTCGAAGTCCGGGCCCATTTCCTTTCTGATGCGTTCGGCGACTTCCTGAGATTCGAACGGATCGGATACGCGAACGATATAAGCTCCGGGCACGAAGCTCTCCAGACCCATCAGCAGCAGGTAATCGCTTTCGCGGACGTAGATCCAAGTTGAGTCGTACTCGTAGATCCCTGTCTCAATCGTGCCGGCCACTCGGACCGGCTGCGATTCGAGCCCTTCCGGCCCCCCGAAGAAGAGATTCGATCCCGTCAATTCGCTTCCTTGCTCTGCTGTGATTAGTCTGCTGCCCAGAACAACTGGAATTTCCTCCCTGTCTTTTTCGGTTTCCGACACGCTTGCGAATTCAGCCAGTGAATCAGGAACAACACGGATCAGGACGTAGGACTGTGCACCTCCGAGGGATATCGCCGCGGGATCGAACGTCGTCGCTTCTACAGAATCTACCCCCTCGACTGAACCGATCCTTCCTTTCACCAGAGCATCAGAAGCGCGGACCGTTCCTTCCGGCCTGATCGTGATGTGCCCGGTCGCCTTGAACAAATTTGCGGAGATCCCATCTTCAAGGCCATCGGCGAGAGCGTTCGCCACTATGAAGCTAGCAAGTCCGATCGCTATACCCGCGACCGCTACGAACGAAGTGAATCGGACCAGCCGAGTCCTTCCAGTGCGAAAGTACTTCCAGGCAAGTTTTAGTTCGAGTTTCATTGGAGTCAGATTCTTCAACCGCTCGACGATCGAAACAGTTTTGCGTCCGGCACGCAATGTTAGCGTAACTAACCGCTTTCAGTTAATATTCTCCTTCAGACCTGCGCCGGGGGCGGGCGCGTTCGGAAGCCCCACGACTCGATATGCCTCTCAGTTCCATAGAAGAAGCAGCGGAAGATGTTCGCAACGGAAAACTGATCATCATCGTCGACGATGAGGATCGGGAGAACGAAGGCGATCTGGTATGCGCGGCGGAAAAGGTTACGCCCGAGGTCATAAACTTCATGGCCAAGAACGGGCGCGGCCTGATCTGCATGCCGCTGACCGAGAAACGCTGCGATTTTCTTCAGCTTCCACCACAGTCGCAGGAAAACACCTCCCGGATGGGAACGGCATTCACTATCTCGATCGAAGCGAAAGAAGGGATCACAACTGGAATATCTGCAGCGGACCGTGCCAAAACGGTTCTGACGGCAGTCGACCCCGAGACGCAGCCGAACGACCTTGCACGTCCCGGACACATTTTCCCGCTTCGCGCGAAGAACGGCGGAGTCCTTGTCCGTGTTGGCCAGACGGAGGCAAGTGTCGATATTGCTAAAATAGCAGGCCTCGTTCCGGCTGCAGTGATCTGCGAGATAATGAACGACGACGGCACTATGGCGCGGATGCCGGAGCTTGAGGAATTTGCGGCGACACACGATCTCAAGATCATTTCTGTAGCGGACCTAGTCCGTTACCGGATCGAGAAGGAAACGCTTGTCGAGAAAGTTCTTGAGACTGACTTGCCCACTGTCCACGGCCTGATGCGTGCCGTAGTCTACAGAAATGTGATCAATGGAGAAACGCACGTAGCAATGGTAAAAGGTGACATTTCCGGAACGAACGGGCCGGTACCCGTCCGCGTCCAAACCGAGAATGTCACATTCGCTATGTTCGGTTCCCGACTGGGGGAAGCTGCAGATGCGATAAACTCTTCCTTGAAAAAGATCTCTGAATCCGACGCCGGCGTCCTTCTATATTTAAGGCAGAAGGACCATAACCTCGACCTTATCCATCAGCTCGAGACCTATGCGGTGATGCAGAAGAAGGGCATCGATTTTCAAAAGGCTCGTGAAGAAACCGGTTACGGAAGTGTTCGCGATTACGGCATTGGAGCCCAGATCCTGAAGGACCTGGGAGTTCACAAGATAAAGCTGCTTACCAACCACCCTCCCCGGGTAGCTGCCATCGATGCTTTCGATCTCGAGATCGCCGAGATCGAGTCACTATAGTTTCCAATAAAGGCAAAGATGCCCGACGAGACGAACGACAAAAAGACAGAAGAAGTACCTGCGTCTCCTCCCAGGCAACGATTCGTTACAAAGAAACGGTTCGCGATCTTCGCGGGTGCAGTGCTCTCGTTCGTCCTTCTTATTGCGATTGTGCTGGTCGGCCTTTATCAGACCGGAACGATCGATACCTACATCAAGGGAGAGTTTGTTACCGCCTTTGATGAGATGGGAATCGACTTCAAGGCCGAAAAGTTTGCAGTCGAAGCAAGTCCGCTTGTGATGAAGATCGAAAACGCCGTCTTCACCAACAAGAAGAACGGCGAAGTTCTGGCGACCATTCGTGAAGCCCGTTTCTCGATGACCGTCCTTGACCTGCTGGCCCTCAGGGTCGAGAGAAACGTGAACATCGATGCCGCAGATATATATGGTCTGCGTCTTTTCCTGAGATTTGACGAGAACGGGAATTCGAACTTCGACGGAGTCGAGATCACGCCTCCGAGAAGCCGTGTGAAATTCCGCTACGCTTCCTCGAGGGTGTCCGTTCGTGACAGCGAATTCATCTTTGGCGATGTCTCGCGGAAGATATCGGGCGACGCGGAGGATTTCGCCCTCCTTATGGAACCCGACGACGAGATCGTCGAAGGTTCGGAGATCAACTATCGCTTTGATCTTTCTACCACCAAGGCAGAATTTGCCTATGACGGAGAGACGGTAGAGCCGATCGCCGTTCGCGGAATCGGAAATCTCACCGAACTCGGGATTGAACTGGACTCCCTTTCGCTTGTTTCTCCTATCGGTTCGTCGACGCTGCGAGGTTCGATCATCGGCTGGGACCGTTTTAAGTACGATCTGACCGTTGTTTCGGATTTAGATCTCACCCAGGCGTCGCGGATCTTTCCTTTCGGAACCGCGGTCACCGGGACCGGCGGATTTCAGGGACGTGTCACGGGCGAGGGAGAGAAATACAGGATCGAGGGGGAGGTCGCCTCGGAGTCTCTTGCCGCCGAGAATGTGCGCTTGAAAGCGCTGAAGCTTACAGCGGTCGCAAGCGGTGAAGGTTCGGTTTACACCGCAACCGGAAAGGCGATCGCTGAACTGCTGACGTTCGAAGAGTTCAGATTTGACTACCCGCAGGTGTCTGGCACGATCCGCGGAACGGGAACGGACTTCAAATGGCTTGGGGCCCTCGAAGCCGCAGCTTTATCCTCTCCACTGGGCACGGTAGGCAGCCTCTATATCAACGACGCTGTCGCTGAATACCGTGATAATCGTCTCTTGGCGGAACTCAATGGGGTCCGGGCAGCTCGATTCACATCCAGCGACACGTATCTGGAATCCATTCAGACGCCTTCGATCCGGATAGAGAGTTCCGGCGATCTCACGACGGCGCTGGTTGATAGGGCAAATGCAGCAAGGATCGACGCTGAAGGGGCCACGCTTTCGGACGTTGATATCAACGGCATCGAAGTCAGAACGCGTCGGAACAACACCGAAGTTGACGCCCGTGATCTGCGGGCCGATTCGCTTCAAACATCCGATGCCCGGCTGAAAGACGTTACGGCAAGTGACATAAAGATACTTAACCGCGACGGCCGAACTTCTATCACTGCCGGCCGGATAGCAACCGCTAATGCAAACGCTTCGGGTGCGGCGATCCGGAACGCAGAGGCAAATAACGTCGAGATCGAAACGAATCTCGAGACCACGCGGATCAACGCGCCAAGACTTCGAATCGCATCCGTCGAGACAGATTCTGCGATCCTGGCAAATCTGAACATTGCGGGCGTGAGGCTAACCGTCCGACAGGGTGTGATTAGCGGCTCGACAGACGATTTCGCGCCCGGAACAGTTGACCTGAAAGAGAACGGCCGGCTGGAGAACGTCGCTGTGTACCGACCCGTTTTCGTGCTTGAGCCTTCTGGCCGATACCGGGCGAGTATGGACCTGACGCTCGGTGGAGGTCTGCTCGGCAAGGTCGATCTTGGAAGCGCACGAGCTTCTGTCGTTGCGGACAGCGACCAGATCACCCTCAACGATGTTGCGGCCGAGGCGATGGAAGGACGGCTTACCGGCAATGCCGTCATTGCTATGAAGGACTCTTTCCGTTCGAGCGTGAAAGCCGATTTCATCGATGTCGACATAGCAAAGCTCATAGCCGTAGGAACCGGAAACGTCGTGCCTCTAGACGGAAAGACGTCGGGGAATGCCGACCTTAGTTTTGCGGGAACCGATTTTCGAAGAGCGACGGGAACGTTTGAGGCATCGGTTGAAGCCACTGCTGGAAACACGGAGAGAGGATTTCTCCCCGTCTCGGGAGACCTGAAAGCCCAGGCGGAAGACGGCCTCGTATCGTTCGAAAGCGCTCAGTTAACCAGCGGGAAGACCGATCTTTCGGCGACAGGAAGACTCGATCTGTTCGAAACCGATTCGAATTTGGCAATGGTAGTCAGGTCGACTGACGCATCTGAGATCGAGCGGGTGATCAGGATCTTTGAGTTGTCGCCGCAGCTTCAGTCACAGATGGATGAGTTCGAAGGCAGTTTCGCGGGTAATTTCACTTTTGATGGAAATCTCACCGGCAATGTTGAAGAACCGACGGTCATCGGCAAGGCATATCTCGAGTCGCTGATAGCGGGCAACCGCGATCTCGGCACTCTCTCGGCCAGTTTCGATATTGATCCACAGATGATCGAGATCACGGACGGCCTGCTGCAAGAGGCCGGCGGCGGGCGGATGGCCTTCTCTGTGAAGATACCTTCCTACGGCCAGAACAATACGGAGGTCACGGCAAGCCTTAATGAGTTCAACATCGGCACCCTGCTTACAGCCGTGCCGATACGATCGGTCCCGGACTCTCTACGGGACCTGAACGCCAAGACCTCCGGCGAGCTTGACCTTCGTGGACTTCCGAATGAAATGACAGGATCGGCGAGGCTTGAAGCTGGTGCGGGTACGCTAAACGGGGAGACTTTTGACAGCCTTAGGACACGGATCAGCTTTGACGGAGTGCTGGTAAACGTCGAAGAGTTCGAAGCCCGGTTTGCGGAAGGCGTTCTCACGGGTAACGGCTTTTACAGGACTGACAGCGGGATGTTCGTGGCTCAGGCTAAGGGCAGAGCCGTTCCAGCCTCCAGGCTGATGGCCTTCCTTCCGAAGGATACTGCAGTTCCCGACACACAGGGGACGTTCGATATCGACCTCACAGCGGAAGGACTTGCCGAGGAGCCCTCGACGTACGAGCTCGATTTTGCGGGAAGCGGCGAAGGCATCATTGTTAACGGCAGTCCATTTGGCGCGGTCGCATTCAACGGAAAGACCGAGAACCGGATCTTGAGCGCTACCTTAACGACGAATGCCGGAGGGCGGGAACAGACAATAAACGCGACAGCCGACCTCAGCCGGCCGAACGTTCCGTTCCAGGCTGAGACCGTTCTGAATGGCGCGCCGCTTGGACCCTATATTGGGATATTCAGAAAACCGTCGCCTGATGATGTGACGCTCGGAGGTACTGCCACAGGCCGAGTCGTCTTCGGAGGCGACCTGGTTTCGCAGGACGCCAACGGTAAAGACGTCTTTACTACGGATAATCTCAACGGGACCGCGACGCTGAGCGAGTTTCAGTTGGTGATCGGAGACACGCCGCTGGTGGCAAATGGACCGCTCGACATCAGATTCGACACAAACGCGGTACGAGTAGAGAACGCAAGATTTTCAGGAGGCGGATCCAATCTTACCGTTGACGGCACCAAAGCGCTTTCTGACAGCGGAGTGAATAACCTTGCGATCAACGGGCGGATCGACCTGCGCGTCCTGAACGCGATCTCAAGCGACCTCTTCTTCGGCGGAATAGCCGATGCTCAGGTGACGCTCACAGGCCCCAACTCGACTGCCCGGCTCAACGGCCGCGCCACTCTCGAAAGAGGCTCTTTCTCGACCTTCGTCTCTTCGGAGAGGATCTCGTTCACGAACCTCACGGGCTGTGTTCAGTTCAATACAAGGCAGGTGATAATCGGTTGTGACGACCTTTCAAGCGGGAGCAGCCAGATAACTGGCCGGCTTGGGGGCGGCGGGGTCGCGCTAGATGGTGAAATGGTTCTGACCGATGATCTAAAGCTCGACATGTTCCGGCTCGATCTTCAGGGACAGAACGTAAACGTCCCGTTCCCGGCAGGATTCAACACGACCGGAAATGCCAATCTTGTACTTACAGGCCGCAGGATCGACGGACAGATGACCTCGCTCATTTCCGGCACGATCCTGGCAAGGCGCAGCGTTTACTCGAGGGACATCGACATCGCTGATTTCATAAGCGGAAGACGGGACGCGACTCTTGCGAAAGGGTCGGACGGCCCGATGTTCTTTGGCGAGACCGGTCTTGACGTGAGGATTCTCGGACGCGACGCACTCGTCGTCAGGAACAATCTTGCGGACCTGACAGCATCAGCCGATCTGCGCGTCACAGGCGATGTCGATAATCCGCAGGTCTCGGGCAGGATCAGCGCGAATGAGGGAACGATATTCTTCCGAGACGACAGATACGATCTCCAGAGAGGAACTCTGACATTCCCTCCAAACACCACGATCGAACCTATGATCGACCTTTCGGCCGAGGCCGATATTCAGGGATACCAGGTATTTGTCACCCTGGCCGGCAACCTCGCTGATGCCGATTCGCTGCGTGCCACCCTTCGTTCAAACCCTGCGTTGCCACAGGCGGATGTGGTTTCCCTGATCACGACCGGAAGTCTTTCGAACACCGGGAGCGGGATCCCGACCTACGCGCAGAGCGGGCTGAACACCGCCGCCGAGATCCTTACCGACGAGATCATCAACAAGCCGGTCACGAGAGCAACCGACAAATTATTCGGGCTCAACAGATTTACCCTCGATCCGATCATTTCCGGAACGCGCGGCAATCCGACCGCCAGGCTTACAGTCGGAAGACAGATCAACAGGAATCTGCTTGTCACTTACTCGACGAATCTCTCGGAAGACCAGAACCAGGTGATCGCTCTGGAATACAGAGTTTCTAACCGCCTGTCGTTCGTGGCCCAATACGAACAGCGCTCGATCAGCAACGTTACCCGTCAAAGAAACGCATTCAGCTTTGAGATAAGGCTGAGAAAGAGGTTTTAGTGAGCACCGTCAGATCCGGAAAACCTTTTTTCTCATCAGGGTATCTTCGTATCCCCGCCTTCCTGCGCTCCGGCCTGGTGGTCATTCTCACGATACTGCTGATGGCGATGGCATCGTTCTCTCAGGGAGATCTTGAGGACAGGCGGATTGCCCGGATCGACATAGAGTTCGAGGAATCCTCCCCAGACGAGTCGGTTGAAGGACAATTCCGCGCGGCCGTTACGAATGCTCTCGGCCCCATCTATTCATCGGTCAGGGTCAGGAGTGCACTCGAGGCCCTTTATGATACCGACCGCATCGTCTCTTCGGTGGTCGAGGCGGAACGGGTCGGCGACGAGCAGGTCATAGTTCGGTTCATCGTAAAGCGAAAGTCGAGGGTGCGCCGTGTGGAGGTCAATGTGATTGAGCCCGCCGGTTCGCCGATCACAGAGGCTGAGATCCAGCTTCGGCTGAATCTCCTGGCACCGGGCCGGACGATCTCTGAAAAGGTACTCGACGACAACGCGAGCGCGATCCTCACCTATCTGCGTGCGAGAGGATTCTACGAAGCGACTGTTGAGTACGACAGGCGCCGTGTAAATGAATCGACGGATGTCGACATTACCTTCAACGTGACACCCGGAGAACAGGCGAAGGTCGGCCAGTTTGAGATCGAGATAGAAAAGCTCGACAAATCGCGGGTCGAATCAGAGCTGGCATTGCAACCGGGAGAACCGTTCTCTCAGAGGCTGCTTGATGAAGACGTCGACAGGATCTTTCAGGCATTGAGGGAGCAATCGTTCTACGCTCCTACGCTCGAGGAACCGAGAGTCGTCTATGATCGGGACGCAAATACGATTACCGTCGAGCTAACCGGAGAATCCGGTCCGACCGTCAACGTGACCGTGGACTCGGAAGAAGAGAAAGTAGGCGACCGGAAGAAGACCGAGCTCCTGCCTGTCCTGAGAGAAGGCACACTCGATTACTCCGCGATCGTCGAGGGTGAACGCAGGCTTGAGAATTACTTCCAGGAACAAGGCTATTTCTTTGCGAGAGTCACTCCTTTGTGCACTGTCGAGCCGGCGCTTGCACCGGACGAGGCTTTCGACGCCGCGAACGGTACAGACGAACTTTGTTCAGCACTTACCGGCGCACCGCTTGAGGATCATACGGTGAGCATCACCTACGAGGCTGATCTTCGCCTCAGGTTAAAACTCGTGGATATACGGATCGATGGCACCGACAAACTGTCGATCGAAGACGTTCGTCCTGTGCTCGAATCACAGGAAGCAAGCATCATCGGGATCATCCCCTATCTCGGTTACGGCCGCGGATATACAAGCCTCGACCTGTTAGAGAATGACCGGCTTACGATCCTGGCGCTGATGCGAGAGCTCGGTTATCGCGATGCCGAAGTTGGCGTCCTTCAGGGCGTTTCGCCCGATGCCGAGGACCTGATCATCACGTTCGTTGTGAACGAGGGAATTCCGACCCGCGTCACTGACATCTTGATCGAGGGCAACAATGAGTTCCCCGATTCCGAGCTTGCCGGAGTTGTGCCAAACATAGAAGGCGAAAACTTTTCGAGGGCTAAAGCCAGAAACGGGGTACGCAAACTGTCTCAGTTCTACGCCGACAAGGGATACTTCAACGCCAAGGTGTCCTACGCGGTAGTTGAGGTCGCCGATAAGCCCGAAGCTGAGTTCGATGAGATCACGCTGATCTATCGCGTCGAGCAGGAAGGTAAGAAGGTATTTGTGAACAGGGTCTTGATCACAGGTGCAGAAGACACAAAGGAAGCTGCGGTTCTCAAAGCCATAGATCTGGAGCCGGGAAAGCAACTCCGCCAGACAGACCTGTTCACGAGCGAGCAGACCCTTTATGCGACGGACGTCTTTGACCTGGTTGAGGTCAAACCGGAGCCGGCAGGTGAGACCCCGGACGGCACGGCGGAGCAGTACGACGTTCTTATCGGGCTTGATGAAAAACCGCCGCGCCTGATCACATACGGCGGCGGCTACTCGACCGATGTCGGCTTGAGCGGCTTCTTCGATATCCGGCACTTCAATTTGTTCGGTCGGTTTCACCAGGGAGGAGCACAGGTCAGGGTCTCTCAGCGACGCCAGCTTGTGCAGTTTGACTACGTAAATCCGAGGTTCCTGAGCGATGGAAGGGATGAGAACGGGAAGAAACAGTGGGCGCCTTTGACCCTTTCAGCGCAGTATCAGAGGGATTCCACGGTGACTCGTTTCTTCCGTTCGACCTTTGATGAAGGCACCTTTGGGATCGTGCAGCGGGTGGACGACCAGGGAAATCCGATCGACGAATTCGGAAACGCTGCGGGCGACCCGACGATAAACAGTTTGTCGCTTTCGGCCGAGACGAACAGAACTCTTAGCCGCAAGGACAGAATGATCGTCTTTTTCAAGTACGGGTTTGAGGACGTCCGACTTTTCAATTTCGAAAGCCTGCTGATACGGGAGCTTCTGAGGCCGGATTCGAAGGTGCGGATATCCGGCTTTACCGCGACCTTCGTGCGGGACACACGAAAAGACTGCGACGTAACATATTCTTTGCTGGAGATTCTCTCGAAAGGCGAACCCGGGGACCCCTGCCGGTACAGCTCGGGAGATCCCACGGAAGGTGACTATCTCACTGCCGAATATAAGTTCTCAAGCCCGATCCTCGGAGCGAACATCGGTTTTAACAAGGTACAGCTCAGCTACAACAGATACTTCACCGTAGATGCGCTCAACAAGACGACCTTCGCCGGACGAGCGATCCTCGGTTTCGCAAACGTCTTCGCCGGCGGGGACAGATTCGGGGGTACCGACTATCCCGGCCTTGAAGGTCTTCTGCCGATCAGCGAGCGGTTCTTTGCTGGGGGCTCAACAACTCTCCGCGGCTTCGATTTTGAGAGAGCGGGTCCGAGAGTCGTCGTTGTTCCTGAGGGGACCTTCTTAAACCAGCAAGGCGAGGAGATAACTCTCGATCCCTTCACTATACCTTTCGGAGGCAACGGACTTGCGATCGTGAATCTGGAAGCAAGGGTTCCCTTCACCAACTGGCTCAGGATCGTTCCGTTTTATGACGGTGGAAACGTCTTCAGAAAGGCCTCCGAGATATTTAATCCTTCAGAAGCGGCGCCGGGCGACCGGTTCTTGACGAACGTTCGTTCTCTCTGGACGCACACTATTGGACTGGGATTCAGGATCAATACGCCTTTTGGAGGGGATGTTGCGATCGACTACGGTTATCTCCTGAACCCGCCGGAGTTTACGATCCCGCAAGACATGGCCCCGGATGCGACCCTCAGGTTGAAGCAGGGCCAGTTCCATTTCCGGTTCTCACAGGCATTCTAAAAAAAAGGCCCGGCAGTGGGAGTGCCGGGCTCAGATAAGGTTCAAGCGCAATCCGGTTCAGTTGACCGAATCTGATGTCACGATATGCCGCTCATCTAGTTCGATGATCAACTCGTGCTCTTCGGTCCCGGGGGAGTGAACGGGCTCGGCTTTCACCTTGTCGTTTACGAGGGGTTCGGGAGAATCTTCCTGGATCTTCGTTCTTCGTTTCATCTTGAGTTCCTCAAGTGCCTTTCGCCGCCTCTTTCGGCCCTCCTTGACTGAGTACATCGCTTTATCGGCTGCGATCACGATCTGGTCCAGAGTATCGCCGTTGTTCGGGTACGATGCGTATCCGATACTGGCTCCGACACTTGCGAAGCGACCTTTGCCGACATCGAGCCGGAACTCGGAAACGGATGTTTCAATTCTCTGGGCGAGTTCATATGCCGCTTCCGGGTCGGCCTCCGGAATGATCGCTACGAACTCGTCGCCCGCGTACCTTGCAAGGAAGTCATATTCGCGAAGCTCTTCCTTCATAAGATCGGAAAGCTCCTTGAGCATTAGATCGCCGGCCTTGTGGCCGTAGGTGTCGTTGACCGCCTTGAACCCGTCAAGGTCGATCATCAGGATCTGGAACCGGCTGCCAGTGCGGCGTGCGCGTGAGATCTCGCTTTCAAACCTGGCCTGGAGGCTTCGTGCGTTGGGAAGTCCCGTCATCGGATCGGTCAAAGCCCGGACCTCGGATTCCTGGTGTGTAAGAACTGTCCAGATCGCATCCGAGGCTATCTTCGAGACGGTTTCCAGAAGACGCATATGTTCTTCTTCGTACTTGTCGAGATCGCGCGAATAAATGGAGACCGCTCCAAGGACCTTCCCGTGGGCGACAAGCGGAACCGATGCCATCGCCTTGTAAGAATTCACAAAGTCGAGGTCATAGGATGAGAAGTCTTCTGCAGGACCCGTCGTCGAGATCGACTCGAGGGCCTCAAGCGTCTTACCGGTTGTTCCCTCACCGACCCTTAGCTTTCTGTTCTTCAACGCATCGCTATTCACTCCCTCGGCGTGTTTTGCGATCGCTACTGTCCCTGTCTCGTTCAGCAGGTAAACGACGGCAGTTGCCATTGGAAGCAGTTCCGAGATCTTCTTCGTAAAGAGCGAGAGCGTATCGTCAATGTTCAGCGAGGTTCCGAAAACCCTTGCGAGCTCGAACAGTGTGAATACCTCGCGATTCGCCTTCTTGATCTGTTCAACATAGCCGTGATTCTTGCTGTTCTTCTCGGTTACAGGATGTAGAGGTGCGGAGTCGTCTTCCTCGTAGGAGAGACCCTTGGCCTCGATCTCTTTCTCAAAATTCCTCAGGTTCTTTAGAAAGATCGATACGAGCTCGGGGTCGAACTGGCTGCCTGCGCCGTTCTTGAGCAGCGCCCTGGCGCCCTCGCGCGTTACCGCAGGCCTGTACGGACGGGTCACTCTGAGCGTGTCGTATGCGTCCGCAATGGACAGAATCCGTGCAGTTAGAGGAATGTCTTTACCGGCCAGACCGTCCGGATAGCCCTTGCCGTCCCAGCGTTCGTGATGATGCTTGACCGCCGGAGTCACGGGATACGGAAATCCGATCTCCGATATGATCGCAGCTCCAACGGATGAGTGCGTCTTTACTTTTTCCCTTTCGGCGGGCGTTAGTTCACCCGGCTTGTTGAGAATGTGGTCAGGAACCGCCAGCTTGCCAATGTCGTGTAGAAGAGCGGCGGTATTGAGAGCTTCGAGCTCGGGCTTCTCAAGACCCAGAACCTCTCCCATTTTTACGGCGAAATGCTGGGTCCTGTTTACGTGTCCGCGCCCTATTTGGTCGCGTGCGTCTACGGCCGTCGCCAATGCTTCCACGGTCGAGATGTACACCCGGTTTGCTTCGTGGATCTCGGCCGTCTTTCTGTCCAGCATCAGCTTTTGCGAACGAAAAGAGATGATCCCCAGCATCGCGATCAAAAAGACTGCGAAGCCAAGAAACAGGAAAGGGCCGTTTATCTGGAAGACAAAGATGGAGAAGTATCCGAGGATCAAGGCCAGTGCGATCACAGATCCCCAAAACATTTTCGAGAACAATTTGTAGTAGTCTGGCTTGACGTATCTCACGGTTCTCTTCTCCAAACACGGGAAGTTTTGAACTTGGCGGGATACTCTGGGGAGAGGATAGAGCCGGGGTGATACCTTCGATCTATCTGAGCCATCCCATACACCGGCTCGGCACTAGTAAGTACAAGACACGTGCCATTGGCCGCCATGATCAAGACCAGCAAATACGGGGGTCTCAGCCGACCGCGAAGAATGGGTTCGCGCGAGACGTTCGGAATGAATGCTCAGTTTGAGCGTATTCGGTCAGAATGACCGCATGCGGGAAGGTTTAAGAACGGTTTAACCGGGGTGTATTGTCATGGCTGAGCGGCACGCCTTTGGCTCGCCGAAAAAGCAAACGAAATTCAACGCGGGGACTCGGCCCCCGCGATCAGGTAAAGCTCAGGTCCGGGACGGCAATGCCGCCCCGCAAATCGAAGCGGCGGAGCCGCGTAATGAGGAAAGCGGTCCGAACTTTCGTGAAACAAAGGGCAAGGATGCCCTCGGCACATCCTTATCTAGCCGGAAGATACTTGGCCGGCAGTGGATTGTCCGGAGACTCTGCCTGCCAGTAAACGGTCACTATCCACCACCGCTTTCCGTCGTTCAAGAGCTGAATACTGTTGATCCCTCGAAGGAAAGCTTTCTCGTCCGACTCCTTTCGCCGACCTTCATACGTGGAAAAAATGTGAACGATGTTGCCGAAGGTCTCCGTCTTTCTCGCGATCTCCTTTTCAAAGAATCCGTTGTTGACGAGAAAAGGGCCGGAGCGTTCGACATACCCTGCAGGACTAAGACTGAATGCCTTTAGCAATCCCGATGCCTGGTCCTTGCCGGTCGGTATCAGCCGGGCATCCTCCACGAACAGGTTGTGAAACCGGTCCCAGTCCCTTTCGACTCCCGCGCCGCCGGAGATCGAATCGTAAAGTGCATCAACGATCGAATCGAGTGACTCTACGTCTTTAGCGTATTTGTCCGATTTCTTGTCTTTCATTTCGGAGCCGTTCTGCGCGAATGCGTTTGTTGCGCCGCCGACGGCGAGTACGATGCAAGTTGCGAAAGTGATTATTCTTATTTTCATGATTCCCTTCCAAAGTAGGCCTTAGTTTCAGGTTTTAGCCAGAATATCAGCAACGGCACTGTTGCCGGTAGAAAACAACAGCTGGTCAGTCCGATCGCGATCATCACGATCCCTACCACCCAGTTGTACGGTTTGCGAGGAAGAAAGAGTGCGATCCCGTAAGCGACGGCAAAAACGAATCCGATGACGCCGTACACGGCTCCGGTGATCATCATCTCCATCTCATCCTGCTGGCTTTCGGCGCCAAAACCGCTGAGCAGCAGGATTCCCATAAAGGCTACAAATATGTATAGGAAGAGAAGGACCCCGCAGTACACCCTGTACCACATAAAGGTCTTTCTTCCGGTCTCGTTGTCCTGTGAAATCCGACCTGCCGGAGGCCTGGAGGACATTTGGGCCTGTTGAGCCTGAAACGTCTGCTCGACCGGCACCGACACCTGTGCGGTCTGGGGTAGGTCTGAAAGCAGCTTTCCGCAACGGTGACAGTGCTCGGCTGTCAGCAGATTCACGAGGTCACATTGCGGGCATCGAATTCCGTTCATCTTTTACGATTTTTTTGCTGTTGGTATCAGAACGCTGGCCAGGGCGCTCGATCTCTATGGTTTGAGATCGACCAAGTGTAACAGTGAAATGCCATTCTGCTGAACGTCTGTCCTAAAAGCGGCCCTATTCCGCCAATCCTGCCGTTCTTTCCGCAGATCTCAGTACCTGCCAAGGAAGATCTTCAGATCCGGCTTCAGCCAATATACAAGCAGAGGTATCGCCGCCGGTAGCAGAATGCAGCTGATGATGCCGAGGATTATCAGGAACCAGCCAAAACTCCACGCAGAGGGTTTTCTCCTTATGAACACGCCGACGAGCGAAAGTCCGGCAAGAAACAGTCCTGCAGATCCGAAGATCAGAGCTGCCAGAAGATCACCTTCGGGGTCTCTTGTTTCCCTTGAGATCGACAAAGCGAAAAGGATGAGTCCAAATGCGACGGGAACGAGGCTGAGCACGAGCATTCCTGCAGAATACACACGAAACCAGAACACGACATTCTTGCCGAGTTCTGTGTCCTGCGGTACGCCCTCGCCGCCAAACCCTCGGTGGCCGCCGCTCTTGACCGATCCGAGTTCCAATCCGCATCGGACGCAATGCTCGGTCCCCGCAGGATTGACGAGATCGCAGTTGGGGCATTGTTTTCCTTTCATCAGATCGTCCGGCCTGCAAAGGTCGTCGAGCATCACCGCTCTGCGCTTACGAAAACAGCTTCAATCTTTTACCATTTACACGGATGGAAGAAAAACGCCATTTGACGGGTCTCACACGAACGGAACTTGCTCAGTTGGCCGCCGAACTCGGCGAGCCCTCGTACCGTGCCGACCAATTGATCTCTGGGATCAGAGGACGGAGGCTGAGAGATCTGGAACAGATCACGGACCTGCCGAAAGCATTCAGAGCGAGGCTTTCGGAGGTCGCCGTCGTAGAGGCACTGACGGTGGCGTCGAAATACGTTTCTCAAGACGGCACCCGCAGGTACCTTATGGAGAACCGGTCGGGAAATCCGATTGAAACGGTGTTCATTCCGACTGAGAACCGCGACACCATATGTTTTTCTTCTCAATCCGGATGTCCTCTGAAATGTGACTTCTGCCTGACCGCGAAGCTCGGTCTTCTGGGCAATCTGACCCCGGGCGAGATCGTCGAGCAGATAATCATCGTGCTTAATGACGTGTACGGAGAGGCGAACGAGACGCCTCACGGCACAAACCTCGTTGCGATGGGGGCCGGGGAGCCGTTCCTGAATTTTGATAATTTACTAAAAGCGGTCGAAATACTTGCGGAAGAAAAGGGTCTTCATATCGTCCCCCGCAGGATCACGGTCTCGACCGCCGGGATCGTTCCGAGGATCAGAGATTTTGCGGCGCTTGAAACACGGCCGAATCTTGCCATCTCGCTTTCCGCCCCGAATGACGAGCTAAGGGACAGGTTGATGCCCGTCAACAGGAAATGGAACATAGATGAACTGCTTTCGGCAGCCAGGGAATTTCAGAGCAGTCTGAAACGGGGCGAGAACTTTACATTCGAGTACGTGCTGCTGGCGGGCGTTAACGATTCGCTGGAATCGGCCCATGAGCTGGCTTCTCTCCTCAAGCGGCATGGACTGCAGAAAGCAAAGGTGAACCTGATTGCTCATAATGCCGCGGATCCTCTGCCCTACGGTCCGCCGTCCGTTGAAGCCGTCGCAGCGTTCAAAACGGAACTTGAGAAAGAAGGGATCCCGGCGTATGTGAGGACTCCTCGGGGACGGGATATTTTCGCCGCCTGCGGTCAGCTCGCAGCAAAGAAGGAGGCTGCGGTCACGACCTCCTAGGACCGATCCGTTATGGAGATCCTGATAATAGGCGGAATCCTCGTGCTGATAATGGTCCTCGTTTCGACTCGGATCAAGAAGAGCGCCGCGGAGGCTTTTGAGGAAGAGATGGTCGAGACCGACGAATTCTCGATCTTGAAGCCCGAAGGTTTTCTTCACCCTCTGAGGGAACCGCGAGATTTCCCATTTGAAGCTTACTCGAAGCTCTTTGGTGAACGTTCGACTCGCAACATTTGGAGGGCCCGGGCAAGACTCAGGATTTACGATGGAGATCGGCTAGACGAGATCGCCAGGGAAACATCTGAATCCGAAGAGGTCGTATCTTCGGAGACGTCAGAAACCGGAGACGAAACGCTGATCGACAGCAGGCGGACTGAGGACGATATCATATTCTTGGTCAAGCGGAAGATCGTGCAGAAGAACGGGCGCACATTTGAACTCAGGGCAACGATGCTGGTCCCGTATGACGAGGAATATTCCGGGCGGATTTCGGCATTAATAGATTCGTTCACCGTAAAGTGACCGGTGAAATTTGGTTCGAAATGAAAACGGAAAAAGGGCATCAGGATAAGAGCGGCGGGGTTCACGGCCGCAGGTAAATGGACAACCAGAATATGAAAAAGACGATTGCGCTATTGATCGTGTTAGCCGCCGCGGTCTTCGCGGTTCAGGAAGCCCAGGCTCAAACTGTCAGCCTCAGGGTAGGGAAAGGCGGACTTTCAAAAGGAAAGACCGGGCGTGCAAACGTGGTGATGAACATTCCGGGCGGGCTTCACGTGAACTCCAATAATCCGAAAAGCGAGTACGCTATTCCGACGAGGGTCACGGTCAGCGGTGAGGGGGTCTCTACGGGCTCGGTTTCATATCCTCCGGGCAAGATGAAGAAGTTCAGCTTTTCGGAAACTCCCATCAGCATCTACGAGAACCAGGTCTCGTTTGGCTTCAACGTATCCGTACCGAGGAATTTTTCGGGCAATATCGTCAGGCTGAAGGCTGTCGTTCGATACCAGCCTTGCACTGACGAAGTGTGTTACTCACCAAAAACCAAAACCGTCTATCTGAACGTCAGGGTCAGATAGACGGCTCGAAGTTGGTGGTAATTCTCAGTCGTTAAAAGTGAACGACGACGGAACAAACTCGATGGCGACGATGTTGCCGTCGAGTTTTTTGTCGTTTGTCGATCTGTAGGTCACGATCGCCAATGCATCGAGAGGTCCGAAGCCGCACCCGAACTGTATGCCCTGAACCTCCGGCGTGTACGTAATAATGTGAACCGTTACGTCTGGATCGTTTCTAAGGGTAAGCTTTCGTCCTCCCGCTTCGACGACATAGGCGGTGTATTTCCGCCCGCACTCGATCTTCGAGAGCTTCGCCAGTACCCGGATTTCTCCTGCCGCAGGCTTGCGTAGCGAACGCCTCAGTGCTTCCATCATCGACGTCCTTCGACGTTCATCGAATTCGACGGTCGTCCTGGGTCCTGGCTGATCCTCGACTATGACGACCGGACGTGTTCTCGCTATCTCCTCAGGGGTCTTCAACCTGAAGAAGTCCGGGACAAATGTCATGGAAAGCAAAGTACCCTCCGAGTTCCGGGCGCCCGGCTGGTACGTAAATATCGTCCGGACCTCGGAAAGATCCGCGTCGCAACCGACCTCCACGGCGATCCCCTTTTCGTCAAGCGTCAGCAGCTGAAGACCCGTAAAATCGTCACTTACAAGATTGAGGATCCTACCGTCAGCATTCACGGTGTATCTGGGCCCGGAGGCCTCGCACGCAATGTTCTCCAGCCTTCCTTCGATCATCACTTCACCGGGTGCGAGAGTCGGAAGCTCCATATGAAGCCTGTTGATCAGGTTCTCCATATTTAGCCGATCGATCTCTTCCTGAGTGATCTCCGACCGCTTCAGGAGAATCGGATCACCCTCGCTTCCGGTCGTCGCAGCTATGTTGTTTCTTATCCTTTCCAGGTTCTCCCGGTAAGAGCTTACGGTCCCAAGGATCTGTCTTGCATCGGACCGGAAACTTTCTTCGGAAGCGGTCTTCTCCACCTTCCGCGCTATTCTTTCGGCCTCGTCATATTTCTCCTGCCGGAGATATATCTTTGCCTGCAGAAGCTCAAGCTCCGCATTGCCGGGCTTTACGCGAAGGCCCTTTGCGATGTACTCGAGCGCTCCTTCAAGGTCTTCGCCGTTGACGAGGTTTATAAACGCGAGGAGTTGATAGCTCGGTGCGAACGCGGGTTCGGCTTCGATCGAGGCCTTCAGCGCATCTCGCATCTTCGCCGCCGACGAGGCAGGAAAAGCAGACACGTAACCGAATTCGTCCATCGATTCCCGGCTCAGCGCATATGCATAGCTGTACTGCGCCCGGTGGTTGCTCCGATTCGCTGCGACCGCCCGTTCAAGATATCGCTTCGCCAGTTCGAAGTTGCGCTTGTTCATGTAGATCATGCCAAGCGACGTATTGGCGAGAGTATTGTCCGGATCAGACGCAAGGGCCTTTTGGAGATATGCCGCCGCGTCGTCGTATTCCCTGATGTGGTAAAGAAGATCCCCAAGGTAGGCGTTGGTCTCCGATTCCGAGATCGGCCGTACCGCCATCGTCGAATCGAAGTCCAGATCTCTGCTAAGCGTTATAGTCCGGTATGAAAAACTCCGCTGGCGGACATATTTCTGCAGCTCCTTTTCCATTTCGGGATAGCTCATCCCGAAAGCTCCCTTGAAGGCAGTTTCAGGTTCGCGGCCGTCAAGGACAGAGGTCAGGAACTGGCTCATCTTTGAGTCCTGTTTTGAGGAGATCAGATAGTGGACAAGTGCCCAGGCCTGAGCGTAGAAAACCGTTCGGGTATCAGAACTGTTCCTGTGAAGCGAATAATTGTCGACGCTGAAGAACTGATCGAAAGGGATGAGTTTCGTATTGTTGAGTACGTAAAGGTGCGATCCCTGGGGTTTTCCAAGGTTGATCTTGCGGCCGTCTATCTCGATCGTCTGGTAGTACTCCGCAAGACCCTCATTAAACCAGGGGGGGATCTGAGACTCACCGAAGGTCGTGTCGACGATGAAATGAACATACTCGTGGAAGATCGTGCCAAACGTCTCCTCGTCTGAGCGCTCGGTCGAGAAAGTGATGTAATTCGCGTCTTCGCCCGGCTGAAAATAACCCGCGAGTCCCTCATCAGGTTTCCCGTCGTCGCGTTTAGGCTTGAAGGGTTTGTATGAGTCCCTGTCTTTGAACACAACGACGTTCGTCGGAATCGCCTGATCAAAGCGGGCGTTAGGAAAGAGCAGCTTAAAGGCTTCACGGAACTGCTCCAGCTTCTCGGCCGCAGCTCGGGCATCTTTCTCTTTCGCGTTGCTTATAAGAAAGAAGTTCTTTGAACTCACACTGATCCACTCATCCTCGGCTGAAACCGGGCTGGACAGTGCTAAAAAGATAGAAAACGCGATCAGGACCGCGGCTAATGGGGTCTTCTTAATGTCTCGGTACATACTTCTGTCCCTAAAGAGATCCCGAAAAGGGGGCTTTGATTATACGCCAGCCGGGAATGCCGAGTGAAGGACTTTCAGGCGCGGCCGATCACGGACAACAGGCGGCCCGTCTTGCCTAGCTTTCCTTTTTCCTTCCTGTATGAAAAGAAAAGGTCGGTCCGTTCCATCGTACAGAACGGCGCGGTCGATATCTTGTCACGATCCAATCCCATGCCGACTAACTGGTCTTGATTTGCGAGATGCAGATCAACGAGCGCGTGTCCGCCGTTCGTCTCAGAAAAGTATTCTTCACTTCTGGAAAACTCGGACGCGAACTGCTCGACGACCTCCGGTCCCACCTCGTAGCACTCGCCCCCGGCAGCCGGTCCGATAGCAGCCACCAAATCTCCGGGGTTGCTACCGAACTCCGTCGCGAGTCCTTGCACAGCCTTTTCAACGATCCTTTGTAATGTTCCGCGCCATCCGGCGTGAACTGCGGAAAATGCGCCGCTCTCCGGATCTGCAATTAGCACGGGAACGCAGTCCGCTGTTTTCACGCCAACCAGCAATCCCTTCATTTCCGAAACAAGCGCATCGGCACGATCTTCTGTCTGGCTTGCGTCTTCGGAACTGCGCACCGTCTTGACGGTGTCGCCGTGTATCTGCCATACGGTCGAAAGTCTGTATCCGTTACCAAAGAACTTCAGGAACCGGTGCCGGTTCTCTTCGATGTTCTCTTCCGTGTCTTCAGAATATCCGGCTAGGTTTAGGTCGTTCTCGGGGAACGGCGATACGCCGCCAAGACGCGTGGAGAACCCGTTCACGAATCCCGCCGCCTCCAGGTTGTTTGCGACAAGCAGCTTTAAACCGTTTTTTTCTTTCCAGTAGAAGTGATCCATTTGAGAAGAATTCAGGAGTCAGGAGGTTCCAAGTTCCAGATTCCGAGTTCCAGGTTCCAAGTTCAGAGTTGCAGGGGTTGCGACTTACCTCTGACTCCTGACTCCTGACTCCCGACTCCCGACTTCTGACTTCTGACTTCTGACTTCTTAAGCTATGCTCATTCCGTGATCGTATCCATCGGTACCGACATCATCGAAGTCTACCGCATCCGCGAGACCATCGAAAGAACTCCAAGGTTTCTCGAGCGAGTCTATACAGAAGCCGAAAGAGAGTACTGCGAGGCGAAAGGAGCGGCGGCGGCGCAATCCTACGCGGCACGTTTTGCGGCAAAAGAAGCGTTCTTAAAAGCGCTGAAGACGGGCTGGCGGGGAGAGATCGCTTGGCACAATATCGAGATCAAGGTGGATGATCAGGGAGCACCTCTCATTGAGGCGACGGGAGAGGCGAAAGTGGTCCTCGACAGGATGGGAGCGACCCGCATTCACGTGTCCTTGTCGCATACCCACGAACACGCGACTGCGCAGGTGGTCCTAGAGCGGTGAGCTGTTTAGCGTCGGGCTTGCCCGCTGTGTGAGCAGTGAGCGGTGAGCGGTGAGCGGTGAGCGGTGAGCGGACGGTACGAATCGCGCAAGCAAGGGGTTTCGTCCTAACGTTCGCGTAGCGACCGGAATCGCTTTCCCAACCGGCCGCACTTTTTATCGGGTTCGGTTACCGCATCGATAATCTGCAAGCGAGAGTCTCCAGCCTTCACGCCGATCAATAGGCGGTTGACTCGAAGAAACGTGTTTTCGCCATTCGTGATGGGAACTGCCAAGAACAATGAACAGCCCGGTTCGTTTCCGCAGAGTCCTAGCCTACTAGTTACCGTTTGCGGGCAAGCCCGCCGCTAAACGGCCAGTCGCTCATCGCTCACTGCTTGCTGCTCACTATAGAAACTATTCTCCCAGCACCATTACCGCTATCGCGATGCCCATCGCGATCAGCGCTGCGACGATCACAAGAGCCATTCTGCCCGGATTCTGAGCTTCGGCTTTTGCGTCGGGATATATTGACTGCGGCTGCTGTTCCTGCAGCGCCTGATAGTTCTGCTGAAGCGCCGACCGCGAAACGTCCGGCTTTCTGCCGCGCTGCATTGCATCGACCGCATCTTTGGCGTCGGCCAATCCCGTGCCGAATGTTTCCCTGAACATCGCTATAGCGTTGATCTTGTTTCCCGCCTGGAGTTCTTTCTGGATCTCCGCCAGGCGTAGATCCCTCTGTTCTTTCAGGGAGTATTCGGTCGGGTCGGCATCGATCATTTCAGCCTGATGCACCGTGTCTGAGGGAACCATTATCTTTCCCTTGCAGTGGTAGCAAGTCTGAAAGGTCGGATCGCCCGGACGGTATTCAAGTGGTTTGAGACACGACGGACACTGATATGCGATACTCATAATTCACTCCCGCGACCATTAACGCGACAGCGCGAAAACACGAGGTCCAATCACGATGAAAAAGTTATTTCCGGCCGCTTTCCTGTTCATTCTAGCATTTACACTTGGCGCGTTCGCACAGGACGGCGGTTCTTCTCGCGACAGGGCGGTCGCTTTGGCCAAAGAAAAGGAGCAGGAGGTGCGTGCCGCATTCGACCGGCTGATCGAGGGAATCCGTCAGGCGGACGTCGAGAAAGTGATGAGTGTCTATCACAACGATGACCGTACGTTGTTCTTCAACTTCAACGGAACCGCGACGATAGGCTGGCAGCAGATGTACGAGAACCGCAAGTCGTCGTACGCTAAACGCGCGAACACCTCTATCGAGCCCACAGGCGTACGCGTCGAGATCCTGAGCCCGACCTCGGCCTACGTTTCGTGTAAGTGGAAACAAACGCAAGAGTTTGAGGGCAAGCTTGAACAATCGTCCGGACGGATGACGCTGGTCTTCAAGGACTTCGGCGAGGGATGGAAGATCGTTCATCTTCACACCTCACCCGACACCTTTCCTTCGGCGGTGATGGTCCCGGCGTCCGAGAACGATCAATGAGTTCCGAGTTCCGGCTTTCAAATTCCAGGTTCCGGGGGTATTGGCCGCTCCCGTTTACCAGTCGGTAGCAGCAAGGCGGGTTCCTGTGGCTGAGGCCAGCCAAAGCTTCACGCTTTCCGGCGCGACGCTGAAGTTGCAAAGTAGATCTCACGATCAGAGCCTGTGGGGTCGATCAACGGAACCCGTAAGTGATGCTTTTCGCGATCCAGAACAGGATCAGTGCCCCGCCCGTTGCCAGCATAAGGTTGAAGACGGTTCCGACTACCGGGTAGAACCTGATTCTCTTTGTGAACAACCCGCCGATCCCCAGCCCCGCGCCGACGACGTGAAGCAAAGGTCCGAGCAGAGAGAAAATGACGGCCACGATCAACGTCAAGTTTCCCGGCGATCCCTTTTTCGTCCCTAGAAGGATCGATACTGTGTAAAGAAGCAGAAGCAGGGCCGGAACGGCTGCCGCGATGATCACGGAAGCGACGCCAAGTCTTGAATGCTTTTCCCTGTTCATCCGTATCTTTTCCAACTTTGTTCACGAATCTGAAGGAATGGTGGATCGCCGGGCAGGCCCGGCGCTAAAGAAGGACCCACCCGTAAACGGGTGGGCTAAACAAACTCTTACTGCTCACCGCTCGCCGCTCACCGCTTACTGCTCACCGCTCACCGCTTACTGCTCACCGCTTACTGCTCACCGCTCACTGCTCACCGCTTACTGCTCACTGCTCACTCTTCGAAGCGACCCACTCATCCACGTGCCGTTCGAGAATATCCAGAGGAACGGCGCCGGAGAGTAGTACCACGTCGTGGAATTCCTTCAGGTCAAACCTGTCGCCGAGTTCACGTGTCGCCCTCGCACGCAGCTCTTTGATCTTCAGTTCACCGATCTTGTAGGCAAGCGCCTGACCCGGCCAGGCGATGTAGCGGTCGATCTCGTTCACGATGTCCTGCTCGGTCTTTGCAGCATTGTCCATAAAGAAATCGATCGCCTTCTGCCGATCCCACTTGTAATAGTGGATACCCGTGTCGACGACCAGTCTGACCGCGCGCCACATCTCGTAGGTCAACTGCCCAAATTTATCGTAGGGATCCTCGTAGAGCCCCATCTCTTCACCCAACGACTCGCTGTACAGTCCCCAGCCTTCCGTGAAAGCCGTATAGCCGCCAAACTTACGGAAATTCGGAACTTCGCCGAGCTCCTGCTGAAGGGCGATCTGCAGATGATGACCCGGGACGGCCTCGTGGATCGAAAGAGCCATCATTTCCCATTTAGGCCTGGTTTCCGGTTTGTAGAGATTCACATAGTACGAACCAGCTCGCGAACCATCCGCTGCCGGACCGTTGTAATAAGCCGTCGTCGTATCGGGAGCGATCGCATCGGGGATCGGAACTACGCCGTAAGGCATTCTCGGCAGTGTCCGAAAGACCTTTACGACTTCCGGGTCGATCCTCTTCGATATCGCGCGATACCCTGCCAAAAGCTCTTCAGGCGTCTCGTAAAAGAATTGCTTGTCAGTCCTTAGGTGTTCAAAGAATGCCTTCAGATCTCCTTTGAATCCGACCTGCTCTCTGATCTTCTCCATTTCCCCCCGAATGCGCTTCACCTCTGAAAGCCCCTTTTCGTGGATCTCCTTCGGGGTCATTTCCGTCGTAGTGAATCTACGCGCAAGGAACGAGTAGTACTCGCCGCCCTGCGGATGCTGCCATATGCCCGCATCCGGGTAACAGGCTGGCAAATACTCCTCAACGAAGAACTTCTTAAACTGCATGTACTGCGGAATGATGTTCTCCGCGATCGCTTCGGATGCGGAATTCTTCAGGCGTGTTCGGTCGGCTTCCGGAATCGAGTCGTGAAAGTTCCGGAACGGCCTGTAGAAAGGACTATCTTCAGGTTTGTCCACGATCTGGACGTCGATCTGTGCAGGAACTCGCTCAAGCACCTTTCTGGCAAGTACCGATCGTTGTTTGATCCCTTCGCGCATGACGGCGATCGTGTTCTGCATACGGGCGGGGAAGGCGTTCAAACGCGCGATCCAATCCTCGTAATCTTTTACCGTCGTGAAAGGCAGATTCCTCGCAAGGCCGTCCGCCGTCTGGATACCGCCCCGCTGGTTCAAAGGCGTGAGGTGCCCTAGGTACTTGAAGGCTTCGATTCCCGCCTCAAGGTCCTTGAGATAAAGGTCGTAATTGAGCCTGTCGCTTGCGGACAACTGAGACCGGTCGATCGCCTTGAGTCTTCCCCGGGCAGCAACGTCGTCCTTATGGCGCTTTTCGATCGCGGCAACAGAGTTGTCACCCCACTTATCGTTGTAACGCTTGTCTCCGAGATAGGAAGCAAATGTCGGGTTCTCTTCAAGACCCTTCTCCCATTGCTCATCAAAGAAAGAGTACAGTTGTCGCGTCGCCTCGTTGTCGTGGGATCTGTCTGTCTGAGCGTTAAATGAAACGGCGAGAATGATGGTCAACAGTGCTATCGAAACCAAACGCATCGGCGGTCTACTCCTTTACTGGTGTTTGCGCAGTAGGATACGCCAAAGCAATGGGGGTTCAAAGTTCAATGCTAAAAGTTCTATAGTGATGCCTCGCCTGG
Source organism: Acidobacteriota bacterium (assembly GCA_003385635.1). Lineage (GTDB taxonomy): Bacteria > Acidobacteriota > Blastocatellia > Pyrinomonadales > Pyrinomonadaceae > Aridibacter. The sequence continues at coordinate 45,454 of QQUY01000002.1, forward strand.
CTTCCAATAATGTTTAGCCTGCACATTTGATGTTAAGCCCGCCCATTTATGGCCGGGTCAAATCGCGAACGATTCTAAAAGCTGTTAACCCACCCGTAAACGGGTGGGCTAAACATCTTGGCGGGTTGGGCTAATTACCTCGGCGGGTTGGGCTAAACATTTTGGCGGGTTGGACCAAATACCTCGGCGGATTGGCTAAACTTCGTAGTAGCGGAGGCAAAACGAGAAACCCACCCGTGAACGGGTGGGCTAAACATTTCGGCCAGTGGACTAATCATCTTCGCCGCGTGGGTTAAACATCTCCACGGGGTCGGCTAAACAGCTTCTTCTCTTTGAACGTTGAACCTTGAACTCGGAACTATCTGGAGTCGAGCTCATATTCCCGGAGCCTTCGATAGAGCGTTGAAGGCGATATTCCTAGCAGTTCAGCGGTTTTACCTCTATGCCAGCCTGTTTTCTCAAGAGCCCTTAGAATTTGTTGGCGCTCGATTTCCTTCAAGCTTGTCGGCGACGCGTTCTGGAATTCCCTTGCTGTCTCGCTCGCGGGCTCTCCGTAGGTTACCGAGAATTTGGGCTCGGAGCGCTCGTAAACAACTTCCGGAGCGAGTTCGCGCCTTGTGATGCGTCCGTTATCCGAAAGCAAAACCGCACGTTCGAGGCAGTTTCTTAGCTGCCTTACGTTTCCGCTCCACTTGTAGGAGACAAGGGACTCGATCGCTTCGGAAGCCAGTTCCGGAGGGTTCGGACCGGCGATCTGCTTCAACAAATGCCTTGCCAACGGTTCTATGTCCTCTCGCCTTTCCCTTAGCGGCGGAATATTTATTTCGAACGAATTGATCCTGTAAAGCAGGTCAGAGCGGAAGACACCTTCCTCGACTGCCTGTCGTGAACTTCTGTTGGTCGCCGCCACGAGCCTTACATCGACCTCAACCTTTTTCACCCCTCCGACCCTGAAGAACGAACGTGTTTCGAGCGCGCGAAGAAGCTTGCTCTGAAGCGGGGCAGGCATCTCCATCACCTCGTCCAGGAATAGCGTGCCTGCGTCTGCGATCTCAAAAAGCCCGAGTTTTCTCTTTGCGGCGCCGGAGAAAGCTCCTGCCTCGTGTCCAAAGAGTTCGGATTCAAGAAGTGTGTCCTGCAGGGCAGCACAGTTGAGATCGATAAATGTGTTGTCAGATCTCTCGCTAAGCCGGTGGATCGCCTGTGCGATCAGTTCTTTTCCCGTTCCCGATTCGCCAGTGATCAGGACCGATGTGTCGGAAGGAGCTACTCGTTTGACTAGTCTCAAGATCTCTTTCATTTGCGGCGATTCGGCAACTATGTCCGGCATCCCGCTGCTTGTGCGCTCGATCTGCGCTTTCATTCTTTGATTGTCGGTCTTCAGCTCGTGTTTTTCGGCCGCTTGTGAGACGAGCATCGTGAGCTCGTTTATTCGGTAAGGCTTTGTCAGGTAGTCATAGGCGCCAAGTTTCATCGCCTCGATCGCAGTCTCGACAGTGGCCTGTCCCGTAAGCATGAGCACCTCGGGCGGGTCAGGCATGTTCTCGGTAATTCGCCTCAGAAGAGCCATGCCATCCAGTTTCGGCATATTGATGTCGCTGAGCATCACGTCAAAATCGCGGTCCTGAAGCAGTTCCCAGGCTTCTTCGCCATTCATTGCGACCTCGACCTCGTGGCCGATCCTTGCGAGTTCTTTCTGGACCACAAGCCTGAGGTTCTTTTCGTCGTCGACTACCAATATTTTTGCCATACTAGTTTGTCTGATGGAGGGAAGCAGTAAGTGTGAAGTGCGGGACGGTAGATCGTGAGGATGGTTATTTGAGAACCGGCAGGTAGATCGAGAATACCGTTCCCTTGCCGGGATTCGATCTGACATTTAGGCGCCCGCCGTGATCGGTGATTATGCCGTAACATACCGAAAGCCCAAGTCCGGTGCCTTTGCCGACTTCCTTAGTGGTGAAGAATGGTTCGAAGATCCTGGAAACGTCTTCGGTGCTGATCCCGATTCCGGTATCCCGAACCTCGATCTGAAGCCGTTTGCCGTCGGAGGCGGCCTTGAAGGTAAGCGTACCCCCTTCCGGCATAGCATCGATCGCGTTCGTGGCAAGCGCGATTATCGCCTGCTGGATCTGGCCTTCGTCGGCCTTTACAAGCGGCAGATCTTCTTCAAGGTCGACCTCAATATCGATATTTTCGCCGCGCTTCTGATGAGATACCAGATTTGCCGAAGCGCGGATCACCTCCGCAAGATCGACCTCGTGTCGGTTTCCGGTCCGTACACGGCTGAAATCCAGAAGTCCGTTTGTGATCGATTTGCAGCGGAATGCTTCGGAGTGGATCAATCCGAGGTACTCGCGGAGATCCTCCACATCACCAGATGTACCAAAAACGCCTTCATCTACCCTCGATTCAAGCGCTTCAGCGCAGGCGGAGATGGTCGCAAGCGGATTGTTTATCTCGTGGACTACACCCGCTGCAAGCCGGCCGACCGCAGCAAGTTTTTCTGCACGCCCCACAGCATGGATCGCTTCCACGCGCATCGTGATGTCCTCGCCTACCGTGATAACGTGCGAAATGTCTCCGTTCTCGTCCCGCATCGGGACCTTGCTGACCATCCAATGACGCGTGATGCCTTCCCGGTCCGTCGTCTGCTGCTCGATCCTTTCGATCTTTCCGGTCCTGAAGGCCCGGTCAAACTCACCGCTGAGTTTTCCTTTCGGGTATTTGGCAAGGACCTCGAAAACATTCCGGCCGATAACCTCATCTCGCGGCATTCCCTGAATGCCGATCTCCCTGTGCCGGTTCCACATCACGATGTTGTAATCGCGGTCGATAACGTAGAGCGAAACAGGAAGCGTATCCAGAACAGCTTCAGTAAACTTTCTATGTTCTTCTTTGGCTTCCGTGATCGAGCTGTCTATCGTGGCCTCGTAGTGAGAAGTTAGGTTGATGCTCATAGCGGCCATCTGCGTCGCGGCATCGACCAGTTGGCGCGCTTCCTTTGTACATTCGTCGTCGTGTTCGAAGCCGACAATGACCGCTCCTTTGACAGTCCCGTCGATATGGATAGGGGCGACGTACTCAGCTGAATGTGATCCTTCCTCTATAAAGAAGCTGTCCGGATCGTCATTCGTTACACCCACTTGCGGAGGCAGAAGGTCGAGCCATCGGCGAAATCTGTCTCGATCGAATTCGGCTTCATCTTCCGGTCCCTTGAACGAACTGCAGACAAGACCAATATGCTGGAGCTTTACCGCGACAGCACACGAAACCGCGCCGCCCGATGTAACAAAGGCATCGGCGACCCTGTTGGCGACCTTTTTCGGGTGGACCGTCACCAGCAGACGACGGCCGAGATCAGAGATGAACCTCATCCCGGACGCCGGATCGTGGATCGGTCCGACCGCAGGAACGGTTTCCGTCCCGTGTGTGGCGTTATCCTTGGACAGCATTTTGGATCAGTGTTTGTCGTGACAAACCGAGGGGAGTGTTTGTCATCAGAGTCGCGCGTAAGGCAGGTATTTCAACAACGAGAAGCGCAAATACTCCTAAGTAAGATTAAAAAACATTGTTGGGTCTTTTGTCAATCTGTTTAACGTCTGAATAATTGATATTGACACGTCGGGAAGCAACAAGCAGAATCTTGTGAAATGACCTTATTGGCTTGATGATAAACTTAATTCGTACAATCGGTTACACAGTTTGCATAACCGTATTTGCCATATCCTTTGCTTCTAAAGCCTCAGGGCAAATAGTTGTCGACAAGACAGTCGCAACAGTCAGCGACGGTGTCAGAACGGAACTCATCACCTATTCCGATCTGATGTGGCAGCTGGCGCTTGTTCCTGGAGTCCCTCTTGAACCTGCTTCTTCCGAGGATTTGAACCGGGCTCTTCAATTGGTGATAAGGCAGAGGCTTATCGCTCTTGAGGCAGAACGATTGCCTCGCGGGATCGAACCTACGGACGACGAGATTCGTGAAGAGATCGAGATTACGCTCCGGTCATTTCCTTCTACCGCTGATTTTCGTCAAAGACTAAACACGGTTGGCTTTAAGTCAGTTGACGATCCTAATTTCAGGGAACTTGTAGGACAGAGGATCTCCATCCAGAAATACGTCGATTTTAGATTTCGGTCCTTTGTAGTGATCACGCCGGAGCAGGAATTAAGGTATTACCGGGAGGTTTACACTCCCGAGTTCAGGCAGCAAAACCCGGATCGAATACTCCCGAAGATCGACGATGTCCGGGAAGAGATCAACCGGATTCTCACAGAAGAGAGGCTTGCGGAGGACATCGAGAGGTTTATCGATAATGCCGAAGCCAGAGCCGAGATCGTAATCCTGAATCAGGTTTGAGACGCCGCCGACCCTTCCCCATCTTCTTTCAAAAGCATCTCTTTCGCCAACTGAAGGTTCTCTAGGTGTTCCTCGGTCATAGTCGGGTATCTGAGGTCCATCGACTCAAGGGCCTGAGCGACAGCCTCCGATACCGCAAGTCTTGTGAACCATTTGTGATCCGCCGGGAGGACGTACCACGGCGACTCGTCTGTCGCAGTATTTCGGATCGCTTCAGTGTAGGCTTCCATATAACGGTCCCAGAACCCTCGTTCCCTCGCATCAGCAGAAGAGAATTTCCAGTTCTTGTGTGGAGTATCGATGCGCGACAAAAACCTCTCTTTCTGTTCTTCCTTTGAAACGTTCAGAAAGAACTTGATCACCTTCGTCCCGTTCTCGGTCAAATGACGTTCGAAGTCTCTTATCTGCCTATATCGCTTGTTCCAGATATCAGGATCGTTCTTGACAGGATCCGGAAGGTTTTTCGATTCGAGAATCGCCGGATGAACGCGCACAATCAGCACATCCTCGTAGTAGGACCGGTTAAAGATACCGATCCTGCCGCGTTCAGGCAGCGATTTAGAGCATCTCCATAAGTAATCGTGATCCAGTTCTTCCTGGGAAGGTTTCTTGAATGAGAACACCTGGGTGCCCTGTGGATTCAGCCCGCTCATCACCTTCTTGATCGCACCGTCTTTTCCGGCGGCGTCCATTGCCTGAAAAATGATAAGCAGCGATCGCTTGTTGTCCGCATAGAGCACGGCTTGCAATTCATACAGACGGCGGATGTTCGCCTTCATATGCTTGACCGCCGTATCCTTGCTCAGATAGTCCGCCGTGTATCCTGCATCGTGGTCTCCCAGATCGAATGAGGAACCGTCCTTGATCCTGAATTTGTCAACATCCATAAAGGTAAGCTTATACAAAACTTGCGGTAATTGAAACGTCTCCGCTTTCCGCTCCGTATTTCGGTTCGGGAACAAGTTGACCCTTCTTTTCGCGCTTGGCAAACAGCGCCGCCGGAGTGTTTAATTGAGATACCGCTGGCCGGCTGCGGGATAAAAGGTTTATGAACATAGGTATTACGGTCTATCCGACATACGGCGGTAGCGGTATCGTCGGCTCAGAGCTGGGAGCGGAACTCGCCCAGCGCGGACACAACGTTCATTTCATTTCTTCGACTCTGCCAAGCAGGCTCACCGAGCTCACCGAGCGGATCCATTTTCACGAGGTCGAAATGATGACCTACCCGCTTTTCGAGCATCAGCCTTACAGCCTGGCTCTTGCGACGAAAATGGCCACAGTTGCCCGGGCTGAACGGCTGGACCTGCTCCACGTCCACTACGCGATTCCGCATTCGATCAGCGCCATCCTCGCCCGGGAGTCGATCAAGTCCAAGCGATATCTTCCGGTCATTACGACCCTGCACGGAACGGACATTACGTTGGTCGGCGCCGACAGATCGTACCTTCCGATCACGAAATACGGCCTTCAGGAGTCGGACGGAGTGACGGCGGTCTCGAGGTTCCTCAAGAAAGCGACGATCGAGACTTTCGATTACGACGACATCGAGGTGATCCCAAACTTCATTTGTCCGAATCATTACGTGCGGGACCCTGAATCAGATCTGCGGAAGGAACTCGCAGACAGGAACGAGACGATCCTGACCCACGTATCCAATTTCAGAAGCGTGAAGAGGCCGGTCGATTGTGTGGAGATCCTCGACAGGGTCCTGAAACACGGCGCGAAAGCAAGACTCGTAATGGTCGGCGACGGCCCTCAACGATCCGCCTGTGAGTACAGGGCCGAACAGCTCGGGATCAAACAATACATTACTTTCGCAGGCAAGAAAGCGAACATCTCCGATTATCTTGCGGTTTCGGATATCTTTCTCCTGCCTTCGGAGCTGGAGTCGTTCGGCCTTGCGGCCCTTGAAGCCCTTGCCTGCGAGGTGCCCGTCGTTGCATCGCGTGTCGGCGGCATACCCGAAGTAGTAACGGACAACGAGACCGGTTATTTGAGCGATATAGGCGATGTCGACAAAATGGGCGAAGACGCGCTCAGACTTGTGAACGACGAAGATCTGCGCACTCAGTTTGGCAAGGCGGGCCGGGACAGCGCGGTCAGTCGGTACAGCGCCAATGAGATCATTCCGCGATACATTGAATTCTATGAAAGAATCCTCGGAGCAAGATCGGCAGCAGCCGCAGAGCGTTCCTGAAGAAAAGCCAAATGAATGGTGGTACAGGGTCTATGCTCTCGTGGCCGTTTTTACGGCGATAGTGATCGCGGCTCTTGGGGCTTTCACCTGGTACTTTTCTTCATGATTCGCTTTACAATTCTTTGCAACTCGTTCTCAGCCGCAAAGTTATAATCTCCGTCCTATACCGAAATCTATCTTTACGGAGATTACTTAAATGAACAAGAAAACTGTAGTCGCAGCGGCTTTCTCAATGCTGCTGTTCGCCGGCTTTGCATTCTCGCAAGGCGGCAGTGCTGACTATTCCGGCAAATGGAGTCTCGATGTCTCGAAGAGCGAACTTGGAGAACGCTCGAGGATCGAGGCCGTGGATATGACCGTCGAGCAGACTGCGGATACCCTCTCTGTCGAAAGAAACCCGAAGATCGCCGAAAGCGGCAGCAATGCGGCGGGTAGGCCTCCGGGACGCGGAATGCTCGGCGGAGGGAAACTGACATACAGCCTTGCAGGAAAAGAAACAAAGAGCTCCGGCGGAATGGGCGGCGAGGTTTCGCTGAGGGCATCGACTGGAGATGGCGGAATCCTTAAGCTGACCCAGGTCCGAAGTTTCAACGGTCCGATGGGAGCGATCTCGCTGACTACCATCGAGACCTGGCAGCTTTCTGCTGACGGCAAGACGCTTACAGTCACCAGCTCGACCGAAACTCCGCGCGGAAACCGCACACAGAAGATGGTATTCAGTCGGCAATAAACAACGGTCATTGCGCAGTCTTCAATGCCAAGTGATCAATGATCAATTGAAGCCCCATGCATGAGATTACAGCATGGGGCTTTTTGTATTTCGATCGATCCGAGAGCTGATGCCTGCGCGACGATGCGGCGGAAACGCGACCGTCAGGGAGCGGGCCTGAGGCGCAAGCCGAACTGTCATGCAGCGCTTCGCGATTTAAGATTTCAAAGTTCAGATCACAGAGAAGAATTCCAGATTCCAAATGCCAAAACAAGCCCCGTACAAGTGGTGGCGGAAACGCGACCGTCAGGGAGCGTGCCTGAGGCGTGAGCCGAATCGTCCCACGGCGCTTCACGATTTCAAAATTCAGATTTCAGATCTCAGAGAAGAAATTCCAGATTCCATAATCCGAATGGCGCTTCATCATCTGGCGGAAACACGACCGTCAGGGAGCGTGCAACGGTGTTCGACAAGCTTTAGCTTGTCGCTACTCCAACGATCGAAACAACACGGCGCAAGCTGAGGCTCGCGCGACAGCAGACCGCCGCTCCTCGGACTGAATAGACCCAACAGACCTAACCGACCCAACAGACCCAATCGACCCAACAGACTAAGGAGACTCGACAGACCTACGGCGCGCACTTAGAATTTAGGTTTCGGCGATGAAGAAACCTATAAACATAGTAGGCGGCGGCCTCGCGGGTTCTGAAGCCGCATGGCAAGCGGCCGAAGCCGGCGCTGATGTGCGTTTGTTCGAGATGCGGCCCGTGAGTCAAACACCGGCTCACCGGACAGACAAATTGGCTGAGATCGTCTGCTCCAATTCTTTCAAGACCGATGAGCCGGGGACGGCTCCCTTTCTCCTGAAAGAAGAGCTTCGGCGGGGCGGTTCCTTGATCATGAAGGCAGCAGACGCCAATCGTGTGCCGGCTGGTGCAGCTCTTGCTGTCGACAGGCTCGAGTTTTCCGAAGAGATCACGAGACTGATCGAATCGCACCCAAGGATCGAGATCGTTCGCGAAGAATTTTCCGAGCTCCCCGAAGACGAGATCACGGTCATTTGCACCGGGCCGCTTACAAGCGCCTCGCTGACGGAGAAAATAATCGGCCTTACAGGCGACGATCAGCTCTACTTTTACGATGCGATCGCTCCGATCGTGTCATACGAGTCGATCGACATGTCTGTCGCGTTCAAGGCGGCGAGGTACGGCAAAGGCGGTGACGATTACATCAACTGCCCTTTTTCAAAGGAACAGTACGAGACTTTTTACAACGAACTGATCAACGCCAAGTCGGTCCCCCTTAAACGATTTGAAGAAACACACTGGTTCGAAGCCTGCCTCCCGTTAGAGGAAACCGCCCGCCGAGGCGTCGACACATTGAGATACGCATGCATGAAACCACGGGGGCTTCCAGATCCGAAGACCGGGAGTGAACCCTACGCCGCGGTCCAGCTTAGGCAGGAAAATCAGATGGCCGACGCGTGGTCGCTCGTGGGATTTCAGAATCACCTTCGGTACCCGGAACAGAAGCGCATTATCCGCCTTATCCCGGGGCTCGAGCATGCCGACATCCTGCAATATGGTCAGATCCACAGGAACACGTTCATAAATTCGCCGAAACTGCTCAACGAATCGCTTCAGGTCGAGAAACAGCCGAACCTGTTCTTTGCGGGCCAGATCACAGGTGTAGAAGGGTACCTGGAATCGGTAGGGACAGGCTGGCTGGCCGGAATCAATGCGGTGAAATTGTCGATGGGAAAATCCCTTCTTGTCGCCCCGAGGAGATCCGCCATCGGCTCGCTTTGCAGGTACGTTGCTACGGCAGAGACAAAGAACTTTCAGCCTGTGAACATTACATTCGGTCTGCTTGAACCGCTCCCAACTGAACTGCGTAGGAGATACAGGCGAAAGCGAGAGAGGCACGCTTTTCAGGTCGGGCTTGCACTGGATGACTGGGACAAGTGGATGTCCGGAGAGTTTGCCTCTGCAGGAGCCAGCCAGACCGCCGCTTAGACAATCCGAAAACGAACAGATGGGAGTTTCAAACCAGGAATTCAGGAATGCATTGGCTACGTTCGCCAGCGGAGTGACTGTTGTCACGGCGTCGGCCGGCAACCAGCTGTATGGTTTGACCGTATCAGCTTTTTGTTCCGTATCGCTGGAACCTCCTCTGATCCTGGTCTGCATCGAGAATGCCGCGAGATGCAGGGATGCTTTTTCAAAAGCCGGAAAGATCGCAATAAACGTTCTTTCCGAACAGCAGATCGACATTTCTGCCCGATTCGCGACTCAGCTTAAGAACAAGTTCGAAGGGATCGAATACGGCCTGAACGGAAACGGCACGCCCCTGCTTTCTGGAACGGTCGCGACGCTTGAATGTTCGATCTGTGAAGAAGTCGAAGGCGGAGACCACACGATATTTGTGGCCGAGGTGGAAAGAACGACAGTTAATGGAGGTTCTCCTTTGTTGTATTTCAAAGGCGGTTACAATCGGCTGGTGAACTGAACTGCCCCCCGAACAACGTATACGTTAACAGCGTATCCGGTCTAAAGGAGCAAAACGATGGATTTCTACTTCTTACTTTTCTCGCTGTTTTTTCCGCGGATCGTGATGATCGTCTTCCTCGCGATTGAGCGGTATCCGGCGAACGAGGTCCCTATTTGGGGAGACATCTTGCTGGGAGTCCTCTTCCCAAGGGTTCTGATACTGATCTACATCTACCAGAACATGGGTTACGAAAATGTCTGGTTCATCGCCCATATGGCCGCTCTGCTCCTTTCTTATTTCGGGGGTGGACGCAGTTACAGCCGGAGGAGGAGAAGAAAGCGGGAGGATTAGTCTTTCTCAAAAATCAGTTGCCCCCGGTTTCGACGGGGGAAGCAAAGGTTCCCACACTATTGTCGGCCGGCGAATTTAGGGGCTAAAGCTCCTGTTTCGATTGTGATGCCAGGTAACCCCCTGCTAAAGCGAGGGGCAGATGATATTCGATTTGCAGTAGGTCTTGCGGGATTGTGGAAGTATCGAGCGCCTTTGGAGCGCCTTTTCAGACAGCCTCCAACTGATGGAAGGCACGAAATCTGATGAATTGAAGGGCTGAACCCTCTCGAAACTCTCCCAACTCAGCCAATTCACCAAACTTTCCTAGCTTGGTGAACTCAGTTAATTTCGCTAACTTTGCTGGCTATTCAGGCTTCGGAGGCCTTTCTCCTACCGGCACATTCGCGTAGACGTCCTCGTAGGAAACGAACCCGTCTTTGATCACCGTATCCAGCAGATTGTTCTTGTCCACGACGATCACCTTTAGCAGTATCGCAGGGATCTCCTTTCCAAGGCTGTCATTCATGAATGGAGATGTAGCCGGCTTCTCGCCACTAGCTAGCTTCACCGCCGCTTCAACGGCTGCCACGGCCAGGGGCTTGATCGGTTTATACACCGTCATCGTCTGGGTTCCGGATGCGATCCTCTGAAGCGCAGCCTTCTCGGCATCCTGACCCGTTACGACCACCTTCCCGGCAAGACCGTTCTTTTGCAATGCAGCAACAACACCACTGGCGGTACCGTCGTTTGAAGCGATGACCGCGCTGATGTTGTCCGCATTCTGCGTCAAAGCATTCTCGACGATCTTCAAGGCCTCATCTGCTTTCCAGTCCGCGGCGTGCTGGTCGGCGACAATTTTGATGTCTCCCCGTTCAACAAAAGGTTTCAGAACCTCGTTCTGCTCTTTCTTCATTATCAGGGCGTTGTTATCGGTCGAAGCGCCGTAAACCAGCACATAGTTTCCCTTTGGCGCTTTCTCGACAGCATATTCAGCCATCATGCGTCCGATCACAGGTACCTGGTGCGAAATATAGGCATCGATCTTGTCCGTGTTGATAAGCCGGTCGTAGCTGATCACGGGGACGCCCTGGGCCTTCGCTTTCTCAACCATCGAACCGGCCTGGGTAGCATCGTGCGGAGCGATAACTATCACGTCAACACCTTGCGTCAGAAGATTGTCTACGTCATTCGCCTGTTTCAGAGCATTATTGTTTGCGACCGTGACGACGCATTCGATCCCCATCGTTCTGCAATGTGCTTCAAACTCTTCCTTGTCCCGCGTCCAGCGCTCTTCTTTTAGAGTCGCCATCGAGAACCCGACCTTGATCTTCGCATCGCTCCCTGCCGATCGTTCGCTCCCTGCATTTTCAGGCCCGGGAACGCATCCTGAGAAAATAGCAACCAACAAGAACGCCAGGAACCTAATCCCGTTTCCGAACCCCTTCATATTGATTCGCCTCATCCTTCGAGATCCTATCTCTTCACAATGCTGATGCCGCATCAGCAGGTCATCACCTCTGGTTTCGATCCATCGAGAATCGTTGGTGGAATAGCAGGAATGAAACCGGGCGGTTTCCTCGCTCCCGGGTTCAACTTTGTTCCCTACACAACACGTCGCAGGCCTTCAAGTTGTTTGTACTCACTTCCTGCATGGTCCCTGACCCCAGTGTTTGGATCGACAAAGCGTACTCTTGCAACAGAGTATTGGCAAGTGGGCCATCGACAAGTCTAATGAAGGACGAGACCGGCGCAATGAACGGCATGTGATCAGGATCAGCTCAGTGAGACCGAAGCAAACTTGTCCGCGAGCACCAGGCTGAGTGCGCCCTTGAACGTCGGGCGTGGTCCCAGTGTAGAAGGTATTACGTTCACCTTTGGATGATCCTGACATACGGCCGATTCAGCGGCGTTGACGATCTCGTCGCCCACCAATGGCCAAGCCCTCACGATCTCGCCTGCGACGATCGACAATTCGGGCGAAAGCCCCTGAACTACATTCGCGATGCCGAGCCCTATGTACTGTGCAGTATCCTTTAGGGCCTTCAGCGCTTTTTCGTCGCCGTCCAGTGCAAGATCAATTATTTCGGCAAATGAGGTGTTACCCGACTTGCTTCCTGAGAAGTTCGAATATCTTGCCCTACACGCGGTCTCCGAAGCGAACGCCTCCCAGCAACTGTTGTCCCCGGCGGAACATAGGCTCGGTGCGCCGCTGCCGATCGTCATATGTCCAAACTCTCCGGCAGTGCCGTCCTTTCCGCGATAGATCTGGCCATCAAAGACGATGCCCGTCCCAATGCCTTCTTGAATCAGAAAAGCAACTAAATGGCTCACGTTGCTGATCTCCGGCCGACCAAGCCAAAGCTCCGCGAACGCTGCGGCGTTGGCGTCGTTCTCTATCCGGACCGGAAGTCCGGTTGCCTCGGTCAGCAGTCTGGAAATGTCGGTTTCTTTCCAGTCCAGGTGCGGAATCATGATCACGCCGCCGTCCCACGACTCGACGAGACCAGGAACACTCAGGCCTATTCCCTCTATACTGCCTCCGTGTTTGTCGATGTACTTTCGCGAGACCTCGATAATCCGGGAAAGCGTTTTCCTGTGATCTTTACTTGTTGGAAAGTCCTCATGATCCGATACCCGACCGCTGAGGTCGCAGGCTCCGATGGAGATCCTCTTTTCTCCGAGATCGATACCGAGCGCGATCGCTCCGGCGGTTTTGAGACTGAGTAGTCTAGGGGGGCGGCCGCCTGAAGATTCGCCGTAGACTTCCTGAACCAATCCGTGTTTGGAAAGTTCATCCACGATCAGAGAGACTGTCGATCTTTGAAGCGCGGTGGCCCGCGCGATGTCGGCTCGGGAGATGGGTCCTTCTTCGCGGATATAATTGAGTACAATCTGCCGGTTGTAGTCCCGGATCGTGTTAGATCGCGCTACGTTCGCTTTTTTGAGATTAAGTCGTCTGATCATCAGACCTGTTTGTCGGATCCGGTCTCCGACCTCACTTCTAACACTTCAACCGCCGGTAGCGGACCCCGGGCAGCATTTTGGCAGAGGAACCCTACTTCGCACCTACCATATCGACACCAACAGCAGCGACCAGGATCGAACCCTTTATCAACTCCTGAACATAGTCCTGCAGATTCAGAAGTGACATTCCGTTATCGAGGCTCGACATTATCAGCGCACCCAGACAAGCACCGAACACTGTTCCCCGCCCTCCCATCAAGCTGGTCCCGCCGATCACACAGGCGGCGATCGCGTCAAGTTCGAGCAGGCTGCCGGCATCCGGCGAAGCACTTGCGACGCGGGCCGTGTAGATTAAAGCCGCGATCCCGGTAAAAGCACCGAGAATAGCGAAGACCATCATCACGACAGCTTTGTTGTTGATGCCCGAAAGCCTCGCGGCTTCGGCATTGCCGCCAATAGCATAGATGTAGCGGCCAAAGGTCGTATTGGTCGTTATAAAAAGACCGACGAGCGCGACCGCCAGGAAGATCAGAACAGGAACCGGAATACCGGCATACGCATTCATTACGAGAATGAAACCCACGATGCCGGCAATTGGAAGAAACGCTTTTAGAAGTTCCGTGCCGATGCGGCCTTCCTCAAGACCATATTCTTTCTTGACCTTCGACCTCCTCACTGCCGCATAAAGCACAAGACCGATCGCGATCGCGGCCAGCACCCAACCTAGTTCGGGTGCTAAATAATTCTGTCCGATCGCCTTAAAGCTGGCGTCTGTGACCGGGATCGTCTCACTCTCAGATATTCCCTTGATCGCGCCGCGCCACGCCAGCAGTCCTCCAAGCGTCACGATGAATGCTGGAATGCTCGCATAAGCAGTTAAAAAGCCCTGAAGAAATCCGATGGCCAATCCGACCGCGATGGCGATCAGCAACGAAGGCACTAGCCCATAGCCCAGGTTGGTCAGACAGATCGCGCCGACTCCACCGGCAAGCGCGAGCATTGATCCGACGGAAAGGTCAATATTCCCGGAAACGATGACCATTAGCATTCCGATCGCGATAATACCGGTCACCGACGTCTGGAGCATCAGGTTAGAAAGATTTCTCGGTGTCAGGAAGATCGAGCCGGTCTGCCAATGGAAGAAAAGCCAGATCAGCACCAGAGAACCGACCATTGTGTAGGCCCTCAGCGCCGAAGTCCTGATCTTGATACGGCCCGTTTTCGCTTTGATCTCCATATCTTCTCGAAAAGACTGCTTCAAAATCCTTGGAAAGCTATCGTAAGGCAAGTTCGCGAGAACTTCGTCGTTTTACCAATACTTCTCCAGCACCTTTGCCATCCGGCTCGCCAGGTATGAAGATCGCCGTAGGCTGGGTACCTGATCCGATCCGCTGCAATGAGGCACTATCGGTGTTTCCCGAAACGGTGACTCATCCCGCAAGCCTTTCTTTTTGATTGCGTCGAACGCGCCTCGAAAAAACCCGATTTCGCTATGTTTAAGTTCTTGACCGGCACTTGGGTCGAATTGCCCTGCCCAAAGGAATGTGCCTGACGATCTGCGCCGATCGTTGAAATGGGCCATATACTATATTACTTTTGTTTAGGCATACAACTAAGTTCTCAATAGCAGCTTGCGGGTATGTATTTCCTTGGTATTGACGTCGGTACTTCGGGTTCTAGAGCAGTGATCGTCGACGGCTCCGGGTCGGTTTCCGGCACGGCGGCTGAAGGACATGAACCGTTCAGATCGCCTCGTGGCGGATGGGCGGAACAGGATCCTGACGATTGGTGGCGGGCTTCGTCGCTCGCTATCCAGCGAGCGATCAAGGACGCAGGAGTAGATCCGGATGCGATCGGAAGTGTCAGCTTCTCTGGTCAGATGCACGGAGCCGTTCTGCTTGGCGGGGACGGCCGGCCGCTTGCACCTTCTATCATCTGGTGCGACAACAGGGCCGTCGAAGAATGCAGGGAGCTTACGGAAAATGTCGGGGCAAAGCGGCTGATCCAGCTTGTATCGAATCCGGCTTTGCCAAACTTCACGCTTCCAAAACTTCTTTGGGCCCGAAAGCACTGGCCCGAAGTTTGGGAAGGGGTCCGGACTGTGACGCTTCCAAAGGATTACGTCCGAACGCGGCTTTCCGGTGACAGGTCGCTGGATCTGGCGGACGGCTCGGGAACACTGATGCTGGACGTAGTCCAAAGGAGCTGGTCGCAAGAGATACTTGAAGACGCGGAGATCGAACGGTCCCTGCTCCCGGACCTGGTCGAATCTCCGGAGATCACCGGAGAAGTTTCAAGATCGGCTTCCAGGGAGACAGGGCTAAGACAAGGAACACCGGTCGTGGCTGGTGCTGGCGACAATGCAGCTGCAGCAATAGGGATGGGGATCGTCAGACCGGGAGACGTTAGTGTCACTGTCGGCACCTCGGGAGTTGTTTTTGCAGCGACCGAAGCACCGAAGACAGATCCCCTCGGAAGGATCCACACGCTCTGCCATGCGATCCCCAAAACCTGGCAGGTGACCGGGGTTACCCAGGCCGCAGGTCTTTCGTTTCAGTGGTTTAGAGACACTCTCGCTTCCGGAAGATCTTACGGCGACCTGACGGCTGAAGCTTCTATGATCCCACCGGGAGCCGAAGGCCTCTTGTGGGCCCCTTACCTGATGGGCGAAAGGACGCCGCACATCGACCCCAACGCGAGGGCGTCGCTCATCGGACTGTCAACGAGACACACCAGAGGGCATATCGTAAGGGCGATTCTCGAAGGTGTCGCGTTCAGTCTTCGAGACTGCATCGAGATATTTCGGGAAGTAGGGATCCCGATCGAGCGCATACGGCTCGGAGGCGGCGGCGCCAGATCCGCCCTGTGGCGACAGATCCAGGCGGACATCTACGGTCACCAGGTTGAGATAGTCGAAGCGGATGAGGGAGCGGCTTTTGGCGCGGCGATACTTGCGGGCGTCGGTGCGGGGCATTGGTCATCAGTGCCCGAAGCTTGTGAGCGATCCATCAGAGTCGCCGAGCAGATCGATCCGGATAAAGAGAACTCTTCGCTCCTTGGCGAACGCTACGAACAGTTTCGAAAGATCTACGGGGCTTTAAAGGAGGTTAAATGAATCTTTTTAGTCTTTTGAGTCTGTAGTTTTCCCTTGCCCCGGAGGGCCACCGGATGTTGGCCCCGGGGCAGCCGAAGGCGCACCCCGGGGTACCGCGTTGAAGAAACACTCTTAGCCGCGTAGCGGCGGCATATGCAGGTTGACTGAGTTAGCTGAGTTTGGTGCGCTGAGCCTGTCTCATAGTTTTTGGTAAAGCGTCGCGGCCCTCAATCTCTATCTGTTAAACTCTCCGGAGTCAGGTAACTTTGTGAACTCAGTAGACTGCGTAAACTCGGATAACTCAGTTAACTTCGGCAACTCAGCCAACTCCGAAGACTCTGCAACTCAGTTAACTCAGCCGACTCAGAGAACCCTTGATCGAATTCAAACAAGCTCGAAAAGAATACGGCGAAGTGGTCGCCCTGAACGGACTCGACTTGAAAATCGAGAAGGGTGAGACCGTCTGTCTGATCGGGACCAGCGGGTCAGGCAAGACGACCGCTCTCAAGATGGTCAATCGTCTGATCGAGCCAACTACGGGCGAGGTGGTCGTTGATTCAAGGTCCGTATCAGACGCGGATATCGTGGCGCTGAGAAGGTCAATCGGATATGTCATACAGCGCGGCGGCCTGTTCCCTCACATGACCGTGTCAGGAAACGTTGGTTTATTGTGCCGGCTCGAAGGCTGGGAAAAGGAAGAAACCGCGAAACGGGTGAACGAGCTTCTCGAGCTGGTCGATCTTCCGCCGAAGGAATTCGCCGACCGCATGCCGAGCGAACTGTCAGGAGGCCAACAACAGAGGGTCAGTATCGCAAGGGCGCTCGCTTTCGATCCGGAAATCATACTTATGGACGAACCGTTTGGCGCTTTGGACCCGATCACAAAGACAGAGCTTCATAAGGAATTCCTTGAGCTCAAGAGCGAACTTCACAAGACCACGCTTCTTGTAACCCATGACCTTGCCGAGGCATTCAAACTGGGCGACCGCATCGTCCTCCTTCATAAAGGAAAACAGATACAGACCGGCACCGTCGAGGACTTCCTCGAGCGACCCGAATCGGATTTTGTACAACACTTTGTGGGAAGCCAGCTCGATCAATGAGCATTGATCATTGACCATTGAGCATTGAAAGAAACCTCTTATAGGTCTCATACACCTCGCCCGGGGTGACCGTGCCCTGTCGATAGTCGCGCTGGCCTTCGGCAAGGTCTTCTGCTGATCGGCGTTCGGGACCAAGGTATCCGGGGCGCCGTTCGGCATTTGCATAGAATGCGTGGGTAAGACGTGCGGCGATCGATTCTTTTGATTCTTTATCCATTTTAATTTGCGGCTTTAAAAGAGGGGGCTTCGATGCTTCGGAAGGGGGTCCTTGTTTAAAGGACATCTTTAATTCTACATATCTCCACGAATTTTGTTAATAGATCAAACGTTTAGCGCGCAGGCGAAAGGAATCGCTCCACCAGCCCCAACGAGCCGTCCACGGCCAGCGCGAGCAGTGCCGCCGGGACCGCCCCGGCCATTATCAGTCTGGGCTCGTTAAGTTCAAGCCCGGTCAGGATCGGTTCCCCGAGTCCCCCTGCGCCGATGAACGCCGCAAGCGTAGCGACACCGACCGAAATAACAGCCGCCGTTCGCACACCTGCCATGATCGTCGGAACCGCCAGAGGGATCTGAACGTGACGAAGGATCTGGCGGTCCTCAAGGCCCATTCCGCGGGCGGCCTCGACGAGATCGGCGTCCACTTCGCTGATTCCGGTGAAGGTGTTTCGAACTATCGGGAGCAGTGCATAAAGGAAGAGAGCGGCGATCGCGGAACGCATCGAAAGGCCAAGCCACGGTATCGGGATCATAAACGCAAGTAGTGCAAGTGAGGGTATGGTCTGGATCACTCCGGTCATCCCGATCACCCATCCGCTCAGTTTTTCGTTCCCGGTCAGATAGATCCCAAGCGGGACCGCGATCAAGATCGCCAGAAGAACGGCGGCACCGGTCAGGAAAAGATGTTCCCCGATCAATCGAAGAGTCACGGGTATCCGGGCTACGACAAACTCTCCGAGGCTGCCGCCGCCGATCGCCTCGCCTTTCGGTGCGCTGCCGTCTTCCGAGATCAGGCCCTCATCTACAAGGAATGACCTTGCCACATCGGCGAACGGCCTGCCTTTTTCTTCGACTTCGTAGTTGAGCCTCTGCATCTTCTCGGCTGGCAACTTGAACGCAAGCTCATTCAGGATCCCGCGAAGCTCCGGATGCCGTTCAAGGGTCGCCATCCTAACAAGCGGCGCGCCTTCGTACGGCGGGAAGAACCTCCTGTCGTCTTCAAGCAGCGTGAGATCGTACTTGAGGAGCTTGCCGTCGGTCGTGTAGGCATCGATCAGATCTATCTCGCCGGACCTTATGGCTTCATACGCCAGACCGTGTTCCATTCCCCGTGATGATGAAAGGCTGAGGCCGTAGTGCGACATAAGTCCGGGAAGCCCGTCTTCCCGGTTAAGAAACTCCAGGCTCCAGCCGGCACTTAACTCTCCCGCGTGGTTATTCAGGTCGGAGATCGTCGACAAGCCCAGCCGTTTCGCGACAGGCGTCCTGACAGCCACTGCATAGCTGTTGCTGAAACCGAACGGATCAAGCCAGGTGATCCCGTACTTTTCTTCGAATTCCCGCTTAACTGTTAGATAGGTCTTGAGAGGGTCGGGTGCGCGCTCTTCCCTCTTAAGGACGACCGACCAGGCTGTGCCGGTGTAATCCGGATATATGTCGACCTCGCCTTCGCGAAGCGCCGAGAATACGACCATCGTACCGCCGAGGCCGATTCGTCTTTCGACCTTCAGATCGGTCCTTGCTTCGATCAGCTGTGCGATCGCCTCCGCAAGAACACGGCTTTCCGTGAAGGTCTTGCTTCCGACTGTAACGGTTCCCGATTCCTGGGAAAAAGAACTCCCTGCTATCAGGATCAATATCGCAGCGGAAAGGAACAGTTGAAGAGTCGATCTCATTTCGGTTCGACTCTATCGGAAAGCCTGCCAAAGGAAAAGAAAAGTTTTTTACGATGAGGCTAGTTATCAATGGTGTGGAACGTTATCGTCTTCTCCAGGATCTGTCGGCCCGGCCTCGTTTCAACCGTGATCCGTTCTATATCCGAGATCGAGGCAAGCAAACTAGCGATGTTGCCTTCAAAGAAATCATTCTCCATGGAATCCGGGTTTAGCCGGGCAAATATGTCATCGAAATCCTGAATCCCCTCCTTAAGGTCGAGAACAGATATTTCGGAACTTCCCGACCCGTTCTTGACCTCTTCGCTTGCGGCGGAACCTTCGAGCATTCTTTCTAAAAGCTCCGGGCTGTTCGCGTAAACGAGCAATCGTCCCTTAACTGCGTATACGAACTCTCGACCAAGCATCGGAAATTCGAGGCGGTTGACCGAGACCCCTGATGACGGAGATGAGTGCCATTTCAAACCCAGGTCCTGACCGCCGGCCCCTGCCTTCTCCGAAGCAAAGCCAGAAACGACCCTCCGGAACATCGCTTCATTGAATCCGCCATCGATGACTACTGCGCCCCCGCGCCTCATATCCGCGAACAATGGAAACTGAAGACCTGTCGGATCGATCACCTCAAGTGTTTCCATCCTCCTGGCGCCAAAAGCGTCGCTGAGTTTTCGCACATCTGAGGCCCTGCCGGGATCTGCCGCTGAAGCTTCCTGATCCGTTTCGTCAACCAGCTGATCGAATCGATCGTCGAGCCTGTAGAATCCTGAGTAGTATGCGTCGTCTTCGAGAAAGCTCTCGCGCCTGAAGGATAGATCAAGCCCCTGCTCCCGGGGGGCCCTCCTGGAATCACCCTGGAACAAAGCTCTAAGGACATCACCGGCCGAGGAACGGGCGCTCCTGGCTCTGATCCGATATAGCGCAGTCCCTTCCGGGATGAATTCGGCGAGACTTCGCACAGCCGATTCTGAAAGGGCGTTCGCGGGTTCCGGACGCGATAGCAGAAAACGCCTGTCTTCGATCAATGACCCTTTTTGTACCGAGATCGTGAACAATCCCGAACGATATCCACCCATTTCACCGATCGGCTTCCCAAGCCAGTACTTCTTGAAGTAAAAGTCCCGGTTAAGCCTATCCTGGTCTACCCATATCGACAGCATCCCCTGTTTCTGGCCCTTTCTTAGCAGTGCATAGCCGGGGTTTCCCATTAGCCGCCGGCCCCGGCCCGGATTCAGGATGTTGGCCTCCGTCAAGGTGAAAAGCTTTGTGTCAGTCGAGATCACTAACCGGCCCTGAATCAGCCCGAAAACGATCTGCTCATCCTGCCTGCCGTTGTCTGCCTTGAATTCCCTTAAGTAGATCGTCGTACCCAACTCGGTCCTCGACTCCTTGAAATGTTCCCGAAGCCCGTAGAGCACCGAGGTTTCAAAGACCGGCCGCGACACGCGGGTGATGAGCAAGAGATCGAGCTTGCCGACATCATAGACTGCGAGCGCGGCATTCTTGTCGGCGAGAGATCCAAGGAAGCGAAGGTCGATCTTCCTCCCGATCCCATTCGAGAACTCTTCCCATCTCGCCGCGAGCCTCAGACCCAGCCTTCGGTCGGACAGCTCCCGGAAGTTCTTGCTATTGAGGTATCTGTCCTTCGTTTCAGACCCCTCCCAGATCGAGATCAGGCGCTTCAGGTCGCCGGTCTCGGCGACGATGATCGCCCCGTCAGGCAGATCTTCAGCCGGCACGAACGAATCCGCGGCTGATATCGACATCAGCGCCGCCACGACAAGGATCAAACCCGGGATCAAAGCTTCTCTTCTCATTGTCTGCTTACCATTTTCAAGTCGACAGTAAACGCGGTGAACTTCTTCTCTTTTCTACGTGCCGCGGTTCTTAGCCGTGCGATCCGGTCCGCGTCCTGTGCCCCCGACTGTTGCTCGTACCTGATCGCCTTCTCGAACTCACGTTCGGATTCGGCAGCCACCGAAAGTTTTCGGCAGAGCTCCGCCTCGCACGGATGCGTTAGAGAATCGGCCAGTCTGAGCGCCGCAGCATTAAATCCGGATTCGGCGTACAGAACTGTCAGTCTTCGTTTAGATCCTTCCTGTGAACCAGGATCTGCGAGCAGCGCGGCAGAGTACTTCTCAATAGCCGACAACCTGTCACCCTTCGCGAATGCGACCGAAGCCGCCAGCTGTAGCGAATAGGCGTCGTACTCCTCCTCTGTCCACTCGGGCCGGGAACCAGCCCTCAGCAACATAGCGACCGATGTCCAGCGAACCGGCCGAAGCGCAAATCGGTCATCGGCTAACTCGTTCCAAATCTTCACCGCTTCCGCTTGTTCACCTGTTTCTGACAGCAGTGATGCCAAAGCCTCTCTGTTCACGGAGTCTGCCGGATTCAGCTCTGCAATGCGCCGTCTGAACTTGATCGCATCTTTGAGGTGGCCCGCTTCCCCGGCTACCGACGCCGACGCTCCCAGTGCCGCTATCATTTGAGAAACGCCAGTTTCAGGAAACGCTGACTGGCTTCTATTGAGCGGAAGCCGTCCCTTCACCGACGGCAGTTCATCAAGCAGACGAAGGGATTCGGCTGTGCTCTGCGGATCGAACAATGATGCGGTGACGTTCAAGAGTGCGAGAGCTTCGGTATCCTTCCGGAGTTTGAACAGAGCCCTCGCGAGCCCGGCCAGATTCTCTATATTGTAGTTGCCCAAAGCGAGCATTCTCGCAAAGAACGCCGATTCGAGCCTCGCGGCTTCGGTCGCCATTCCCCCTTTGTTCAAGAGCCTCAGGACACTGTTCAGGCGTTCAATGTCAGGGGCTTTTACTTGAGAGAATGCGGAATTCGAGTCATCGATTCCGATGAACAGCCCGGCGGAAGCGGGATCGAATCTGCCCGTTGCGATCTCCAGTTCGATCTGCCCAAGCCTTAGCCACGATGGCCGAGCGTATCGACCCCTCAGGTCTGCCGCAATGTTCTCGGCTGTGCGTTGCGCGTCCTCATACCGGCCGAGCCTCTTTTGCAGCTCGAACAACTGGCGCTGAGCGACGTATCGGTCCGTCGTGGGCTCGGAAACCTCTTCATAGCCGATCTGCTGGTCGTAGATGGATTCGGCCTCCGGTCCAGACACGCGCAGATTTGAAGTGGTGGATACGAACCAATGATCGTTGTCGGATCCCCGTTCGCTTACATCAACAAGCCTTTGAAGCAGCGCGGGCCTGAATGCGTCCGAAACAAGCGAATCGTTCAGGATCAGCTGAATCACTACAGCGGGAGCCTCGATGGCGTCCGTGATCCGTTCGAACGCCCGAGCCTTCTCCTGCTCACTTTCGTATATCGACGCAGTTTCCCTTACAAGCCGGGCAAGTCCTTCCCCCGCGGACCTGTCGAGGGACGTATGCAATTCGATCAGGCGGGCCGATTCGCTGCGGGCTTCTTCCGTGAGTCCGGCCATTGACAACGCCGCAACGTATGCAGCTGCCGAGTCTACTTCACGGTCCGTATCCAGCTTGTGGAAGATCCTGGAAGCTGCTTCGCGTTCACCAATTCTCCTCAGCGCAGCGCCAAGAGTTGCAGCGTACTTCTGATTATCCGGAGCGAGCTCGGTAGACGGCCGGAAATGCCGGATCGCAATCATTGTCTTGCCCCTGCTCAGGTAGTGAACACCGAGTTCGTAATGCGCAGAAGCATCCGAGGGCCGGTTCTCTACTGAAGCCGGAAGGAGGAGTTCGGGAGACGAGACCGGATCGTCTGCCTTCTCAAGCCACTCGCCGTACTTTCGTGCGAGCCGGAACCAATCGTCGTTGACCAGAAATGAGCTCTTTTCCGGCTCGACCTCGATCATCTTGCCGATCGAATCAAGGTTCAGGGCATAGCAGAAATAGCATTCCGCATTCTTACCTGTCTCGCCGAGTGCAAGACTGGCTTCGGCGTGCCTCGAGAGCTTCCACGCTTTGGGCATCTCTGCAGATTCGATCGCGCTGTGTACGAGCTTCCGCTCTCCGTTGGCAAGAAGGAAATTGATCGTCTGTATCTGATACTTCGAAGACCTGCGTGTGATTCTGGCAAGCGATTTCTTGTCGCGTTCGTACAGAATATCGAGAAAGCGTGCTACTTCCGGACTTGTCGATCCGTTCGGAGCCCCGCTGCCATTGAAGTAGATGGACTCGAGATGCCGAAGCTCGCTCCCGGAGTCTCCCGAAAGCCGAGCAGCATACGCAAGCGAAGATAGGTCGTCGAGGCCAAGATCCCGGTAGGCATCCGCCATTTTCTTGAAAGAGCCACGGGATTCGTAAAACTGTCCGAGCGCAAGGATCGCCGCGCGACGGTCTTTCGCATCGACAGAGTTTCCCGCCTTGTTTCTAAGGATCTTTTCTTCAAGGACTCCGAAACCCGCTTGCTTTCCCAGATCCTCGACAAGTGCCAAGGTCGAGTACTTGTCGACCACTGACGGCCTCTCGCCAAGCTTCGCCAGCAAGAAATCGTAAAGCGATCTCAACTCCTCGTTGTCGGCTCGTTCCCGGGCAATCCCGCCGATCACCGAACCGATAACCGAATCAACCAGCCTGATCCTTTCGCGTGCTGCGCCTGCCTCGGTCGAACCGGCTGATTCGGCAATTGCGACGTACTTTTCCCGAAGGCCCCACAGATCGGAATTCGCTTTGGTCAGAGAGTCCGCGTCCCGAATGCAGCGAGCGTAAAGTGTAAGATCGGATCGATCGAGCTTTGTTTTTATCGGATCGGCAAGAAGATCCTCAAAGGCCTTCCGGTACAGTTCAAGCGCCTCAGCAGCGTCCGAGGTCCTTGAGGCGGCATCGAAACCGCTTGCATCGCCGGTATTGCCCGCAAGTTTTTCGCGCAAAGCGCTTGCCTCGACCGACCTTCCCATCTTTTCGAGGACCGATAGCCTCGTTTTCAGGTTCTCCGTGTCTTCGCCCGTTAGTTCGATTACCCGATCGATCGCTCGAAGTGATTCAGCGTACCTGCCACGACGAAGCTCGACGACCGACAATCTGATGTGCATTTCCGCATCTCCCGGACTGCTGGCGATCGCTTTATTTAACTGGTCTGCGGCTTTCGAGAGTTCTCCCTCTGCTTCGTAAAGACTCGCGAGAACCAGGTTCCAACGGTGATTCTTGAACGAATCATCAGAGAGCCTTTCGTAGTATTTTGTCAGACGACCCGTGACGCCGTATCTCTTTGCGTAGGAGATGGCCATATCGACAAGGTCTCCCGTCTCTCTCGGATTCCGATTGATTATTTCGATGTACTGGTCTATCGCGGATACAGGATCATTGAGTATCGTGAAAGCCTCGACCATTTCCTTTCGAAGTTCATACGATCGCTGCCTCACATAGATCCGTTCCCGGTTTCCACTATTCAGCGAAGCGAGGGTCTTATCAAATGCGGTGCGGAGAGCAGCCGGGCGGTTCTGTTTCACGAGAACTGTAGCAAGCGCGCGAAAGATGTCGGGATCGTAATCGAAATCCGTGTGAAGTCGGGAGAGAAGCTCCGACGCTTCGTCGAGGCGGCCAAGATCGACCTGTGTCTTCGCAAGCATTCTCGCTAGTTTGAGGCGGTACTTTCCACGGGCCCGCAACAACCCTCGCCGCAGGACTTTGACCGCTTCCGGGCCTTCGCCTATGTAGACAAGGAATCGCGACGACTCCGTGATGACCCCGTAATTGGATGGAAATCTCGCGGCGAGTGACCGGATCACGTCTTTGGATTCGGACAGCTTTCTGGATTCCCTGAGACTCTCAGCCAGCCGGAGGTGGTGATCCATCAATGCGCGGGGATTGCCCTCAATCTCGATCAGCCTTCGGTAAGCGGCCTGCCGACCAGCTTCGTTTTCTTCCCAATAGAAGAAGTCCAGCGCATCCTTTAGAAAAATTTTGTCCCTGGTTTTCCGGAGTTCGGTGCCAAACAGCGCTTCCGATTCACTTCTCAGACCGGCCCGGGACAAGACACTGGCGTAGCCGAGTACAAGATGGCCGGGCCTCTCGAGCTTACGTCTCTTCTGCAGGTATTCGGAATTGATGGAGCGTGCCAATGCAGGATCTCGTCGGGCCAGCACCGAAAGCCGTCTTACGGTTTTCTCACGTTGATCTCCCTGACCAGCTGTCCCCGAAAGCGAGTTGATGTACTCACGGATGGCTTCCTCCGTTCTCCCTTCATTCTCAAGGATCGCTCCGGCCTCGTAAGCATATTGAAGCGGATCTCCGGTTTTCTGGCGGAGCCTGTCGATCGTCTTCCGGGCCTTGTCAAACTGGAAGTAGTCCCAATAGATCGTTGCCACTTCAAGGTAAGTCTCGCTATTTCCCCGCGAAGACGAAATGACTGGTTCCCAGTTGGCGCCCGCGCGCTCGAAGTCACCGAGCTCAGCCGCGATCTCTCCGGAGACGATCAGCCATTCAGCTTGCGATAGGTCCTTTTTCGCGAGTCGCTCGGCAATGACCGCAGCGGTTTCCAGGTCGGACCTGCTGGTCTGGCCGAGTGATCTTGCAAGGCTTAACGTCCGGGTCTGGAACTCAGTATGACCCGGATACCGTTTCGCCAGATCAGCAAATCCTCGATATGATTCTTCAAATCGCGAGAGCCTCGCGTTGGCTTCTGCCCTGAACAACCTGTAGACGTCCGAATCGCCTTCCGCTCTTTCCTGATACGCCTTCAGTTCCTGCTTCGCGGCGATCCTGTCCATGAACTGGGATCGGATCGAATCTGAGATAAAGAAGTACGCGGCTGCAAGGTCCAGCCATTTGCGTTCATCCTTCTTTTCCGAATAAAGAGCGAGAAGACCGGTTGCGAATCCGGTGTTGGACGGATATCGTTCTAGAGCCGACAGGTAGAGTTTTTCGAGGATGGCCTTTCGGAACTCCGCTTCGCCCGCCCCGCTAGATGCGATGTCCGAAAGCAAGGCCGCGAGCTTCGCATCACCAAGAGATTCGGAAATGCTTTCGCCAAACCTTTTCAGTTCCCTCTCCCGGCCCTGTCGAAGAAGAAACCTTGCAAATTTATCGCGCCATTTGTGCATTTTGAAACGACTGACGGCGGAGTTATAGACTTCGGCCTTTTCGTCCGTAAGATTCGTTCCCTCAAGCCAGTCCAGCCTTTGTTCGTAGAGCCATTCGCGGTCGGGATATTTCCGGATCTCGTCAGAATAAAGTTTGAGTATGCGGGCGGTTTCCCCTCTTCGCTTAAGGAGTTCGACCAGTCTCTCGAGGGCGTACCAGTACGGAATGTCGGACTGTTGCTGCAGAGAATCTTTGAATTTCGACGACGGCGAATAATCGTATGACCGGTCATTCTCCTCATCCTTGAACTTCTTCGGAATAGTGATCCCGGGAAATCCGGATTCCGGAAGGGTTCCATCCGCCGTTTGAAGATCACCTCGATCACCTGTCCGGTCCAGTACCCGCTGATAGATCTCCGCCGCGTGTTCATAGTCTTCCCGGGATTCGAACGCCGCCGCCAGCCGCATCGCTACGGCCGGATAGTCAGAGGTGATCTCGTGGCGCTGTTCGAACTCTCCGAGCAATTCGTAAGCCACCTTCTCGCCGCCAGCCACACTGTAAAGACGTACCAGGTCCAGATACATCTGAGCCATTTCGGGAGTGGTCCCGAATTCCTGCTTGTAGATCGAAAACAGCCGGTATGCCGCCGCACGATTGAACAATTCGTCAGCCCGGTCGAGCTTCTTTTCGAACTCTCCGCCCGGATCAGTGTCGGAAAAGATCAGCGAAAGAACGCCGCTCGAGATCCCCGGATCGGTATCGATCTTTGCCAGTTCGGCATATGAACCAAGGCCGCCGGCGCTCAACGCAAGACGCGAAGAGGCCGCATCGGAGAAGATCTCGAACAGTTGGTAGATTACTCTGGCGCGGAGGCCACGGTCGTTCTCCGTGTCCTTCCGGTTCAGAAGCGTGTACAGAAACCGGGAGGCCATATCACCTTCGCCGTCCGAAAGGAGCAGTCTTGCAGCGGTCAACAGCTCGTCTCCTGTCCAGCTACGCTTCCGCTTTTCGAGTTCGGCAATTACAGGTGCAGACGGTTCGTATCGGTACTTTCTGAAGTGAGCAAATCTTACGGCCGTCCCGAAATCGGAAGGATCTTCCCGGAACCGCTTCTTGAGTTCGGTGCCGTATTCAAGCAGGCGATCGCGGCCGCTTAGAAACTCGTAAAAGTCCCGGGTCTGGGAATCGCTCCAAAGGGGATCAAAGGCCGCGACGTAGATCTCTTCCGCCTCCTCATCCCGCCCGACAGCCCGAAGCACAGAGATCTCGAACATTGTCAGGTCAAGTTCCCTGGATTCGAATATCTTCTTGCCTGTCCTCGCCAGTTCCAGAGCTGCCGCCTTTTCACCGTGTTCCGAGATTCCTGTGAGAAACCGTTCAAAGGTCGCGAAGTCTCCCGTCAGGTCACTTCTGTGAGATTCGAAGAATTCGCGCGTGAGATATCTACTGAATCCGTGACGGCCCGCGGCATCGAGCAGATCTCCAAGCCGCGCCGGTCTTGAACCTGGATCGGTCTCTTCAACAAACAGCCGTTGAAGCAATTTGGCCTGTTCCTCGAATCTGCCTCTCCGTTTGAGAAATTCCCCGTAACCGTCGTAGTAGGTCCGGTCCGCATCCGTGAGTTCATTCCAGATCGCTTCTGCCGCCTCAAAGGCATCGTTCTGTTCCTCGATCTCAGCGACCTTTTCGAGCGCCTGGAAGTTACTGGGATCCTTCTCGTACAGGCTCAGGAGGTTCGCCTTAGCCGTATCGGGAGCGAATGGGACGAGCGCTTCAGTTCCAAAGAACTCGGTCCGGTCGTAGAGAGCCCTTGTTATAGGATCGGAAAAGGGGCCCTCTTCGGAAGCAGAGACCGTCGGAGCACTATCGAAGAAGCCGAATGCGATCAAAAGGACGGCGCCTGCGGTTGCTGCCAGCGCGATTCCGAGAACCCGTGGTACCCGGTACGACACGAAGAGCATTCTCAGGTCCTGCTGACTCATCGAGCCCCCCTTGTAACCGAGACCTCGTATTCCTCGATCGTCTGATTATGTGCGAAGTCCTCCGCCGTGACAGTTATGACGTATCGCCCGGGCGTGAGATCTGAAGGAATCCTCAGTTCACCGACGTTCGCCTTTTCCTCTGATGCCCACCGCAGATGAGCTGCCTGCGAGCCGTAGATCCTGGCGGTCAGGCGGTTCGTATCCTTGTCGGCCAGGACCTTTAACTTCACGGTCTCACCGGCCCGGAGAGTGGTTTTGGGCAGAATCAACCTGATTTTCGGGCTCTTGCTGTCAATAACAAAGGACTTCTTCTCTTCGTAGACATTCCCGTTCTTGTCCTTGAGGATCAGCCTGCAGAAATATGTGCCGTCCTGCATCCAGACCGGCGCGAGGAATCGTGTCTGCCATACATCTTCGGAATCGACGTACCTGAGCGGAAGTGTTTCTCCGTACGGAAGCACCGCGAATACTTCGGAGATCGCCTTGTCCGTCCTGACCCTGATCACCGGGTCGCCGGGCTGGATGAGCCTCGGACGCAAGAGCGCTCTTGGTGCCGCTATGAAAGCCGTATAAGGGGTGACGATCTTGTATTTTTCAGATAGCGATATGATCTCCGAGATCAGGTCTTCGCGTTCTCCGGAAACGTTCATCACGTCGATCAGCGCATTGATCCTCGCCTTCGCCCAGATCCTCGCGATGAACGCATTTGCCGTTTCCCGGTCCGGCAGCGCCGCAAGTTTCGAAAGTTCGGTCGCGATCGATGAAACGGTCGCATTAAGTCTGACCTTCTGGGTTCCGGGTCGTTTATACCGCCCTACAAAACCGTAAGAGGAGCCGGAAGCGGCGGTGTCATTCGTAGCGTATATCTCGTAGAGATTCGAATCGTCCGAGGAACTGAACGACAGGTTCTCGATCGCGGGCGAGACCACCCTTTTCAGGAAGAGGTCCAGCTCGACAGAAATGTCCTGGGTTTCCCGGACCTGTGTGTAATAGCCGTTTGTTTTGCGCGCCACATCCCGGAGTAGAGGAACGTTCGTATCGGAGCCGATCCCGAATGCGAAGAATCTCGCTTTCGAGCTGTCGAATGCACTTGAGATGCTCGGGAGATTGACCGTTTCAGTCGTTGGATTCGCGTCGGAGATAATTATGACTCTCGGCGATCCACCCTTTCCGAACTTTGACGACTCCGCGGCTGCCGAGGCGAGGGCCGCCCGCAGGTTCGTACCTCCGCCAAGTGCAGACCGGCGAACGAATGCAAGCGCTTTCTCCCTGTTCCCGGGCGATCCGCGAACCGGAGCATCCGCGAGCACCCTCACTGTGTCATCAAACAGAATCAGGTTGAACCGGTCCTGTTCCCTGAGAGATCCGACAAGATGCTCGATGCCCTCGACTGACCTTCTGAGCTTGTCCCCGTACATTGAGAGCGACGTGTCGAACATCAGAAGCAGGTTCAAAGGCGGCGCCGGGCCTATGTTTCCAGCACGTGGAAATATCGCCTCTGCGCGAAAGAATCCGTCGCGTGACTTCTCTGCGGAGCGGGGATCCTTGAGATCGTATGCGGAGATCGACTGGTCCGAGCGGTGAGCCAGAAATGCGAGTTTCGCAGTATCGATCTTGAGTTCGTAGCTAAGCGACAGGTCGGATACGAGCGTTACGTTCGACCCCTTGAACTCTCCGACGTATTCGTTCGCGCTCGATCTTACGGTCTTGAATGGATACTCTTTGCTCGAGGTCAAAGCGAACAAATGAGTGTTCGAAATGCGAAGCCGGATCTGAAGGTCTCTCACAGACTGCGATTCTCCGTACGACGGTCGAAGCGGAAAAGTAAAGACACTACGGAGGTCCTCAACCGGCAGCACTTCCGTGTACTCCATTTCAAGACGCTTGGTGCCGTATGGCGTGATCGGGAAGACCTTGGCTGAGAAGGCAGAGCTTCCACCGTGTTCGTCGTCCTGCTGAAGAAGCCCCGGATCTATCGCCTGCGCCTTGATCTCTTCGTAGATGCGATTGGCTCGCCGCTTCTCCATCATCACTCCCGGGACCCTCTGCACGCCGTCCCAGACCGCGAAGTCGGCAACCGATGCGGCGGTAGGCAATGCGAACAGATACTTTCCTTCCAATGTGGAGCTCGTGTGATTCTCAAAGATCTGCAGTACACGTACCGTTGCGTGCTGGTCCTCGATCTCGATGTCGACCGTCATTTTGTCCAGCGACAGAACCGAAGGGTCTGGGACGTCGGATGTAGACGAGGGGATCAGCACACCGGTCTGCGCTGTTACGACCGAGACAAGCAGTGCCACTCTGGCAAAGAACACGGTCAAGTCCAGGAACCGGTCAACGAAGCTTTCACAGATGCGACCGATCATCGTGTACCTCCCGGCGATCTATGGAACGAGGCAAGCGGAATGACGGCAACTCCGCTGTCGGTCCCCGCGTAGAGCCTGTCGTCGTCGCACGCGACGCTAAGGACCGTTCGCGACGGAAGCCCGGCAACGATCTCTCTCCAGCCGCCGGTCCCGAGATCGAAAACGGCCAAGCCGTTCATCGTGCCGGCAAAGATCCTCTTACCGTCTGAAGCAAGCGCGTTTAGATTCACGACGACTCCCCGGGCCTTCGGCGTGATCCGGCGAATCTCGTCCGAGGGAGCCAGCTCAAAAATGCCGCCGCCATAGGTGCCTACGAAGATCCTTCCGTTTACCTCAGTGATCGCCGTGACCCAGTTCGTTGAAAGCCCGGAATTCGAATCCTTCCACGTTTTTTCCACCCGTCCCGCCCGAACTCTCGCCAGTCCCGATAAAGTGCCCACAAGTACAGAGCCTCCGGTCTTTAGGCTTGTGTAGACGCTGTTCGCGGGAAGACGATGTTCGGCGGTGATCCTCTTGGCATTCCTGCCGGCACCGACGAGCAGTCCCTTTGAAGTGCTCCTGATCTCGCCGTCAATATGGCTGACCGCCCCGGATCGTTCTTCGACCTCGGTTTCTTTGATCTCAAAGTCATGACCGATCCTGAAAACACCGCTCGTTGTTGCAGCGAGTATCCCGCCATCGGTCCCGCGAGTCACATAATTGACCTCTGAAACGGCGTCGCTTTCTATGTGCTTAATGAGCCGTCCGTCGTCCGTGACGACATCGATCCCTTCTCGAAAATTGCCTAGCCAGATCTGCCCGTTTCTGAGCGGCAGAATAGATGAAACAAAGTTGCCGGCCATCCGTTGTTCCCTACGGGCAAAAGGAGCGAGCCTGCTTTTTCGGACTTCAAAGATCCCTGTTTTGCCCAATGCGTATGCCCTTTCACCCAGGTTCACGACCCTGAAGTTCGTTGATGGTCCGCCGGACTTGCCAAACGGTTCGATCTCCTTTCCCAGCCTGAACAGATCACCGGTTTCCCGCGAAATGATCACTGAACCGTCGAGGTAGGCGATCCCGGAGGCGACGCTGATGTTCGCGCGTGTGAAACACCGGCCGTCTTTGCATTCTGCCGGACCAAGATCGGTCGCTACGATCAGGCGCCCTGCAGAAATAGCTGCCCCGAGCGTTCGGTTCGAAGGCAGCCCGTTCTCTTTGGAAAGGTGATCCCATCCTTCACCGTTGGCGATCCAGATCCCGTTGTCGAAGGTGGAGACGACAGGACCCGAAATTCCCATCCGGACTTCGGTGATCTTTTTGATCGATCTCCCGTGTGTTGTCCTTTCCGAAAACGTACCCCCGGAAAAGCTGAGCAGGCCACCGTTAAATGTCCCGATCATCAGCCGTGTGCCGGAATCGTTCGCCAGCGATGTGATCGCTTTTGGATCGCGGTCGGGCCACTCGTACCGCGACATTGACCGCCCGTCAAATTCGATGAGTCCGCTCGAACGCGTGCCAATGAACAGACTCCCCTGAAATTCAGCTACCGCTGTGAGATCACTTTCCGGAAGCCCGTCCAGAACCGTGTAGTGGCGAATGAGTCCTCCCTCCCGGGAATACTCGACAAGGCCTCCTGCTGTCGCCGCGAATACAGAACCGCCGAACTCGGCGATCGACCGCGTATCCGTGAAATCTTGCCAGATGCTTATCCCCGATTCTTTTTGAGGGGTGAGCGCCGTCTTTTTGTGGGCGACGGCTATTACGTCTGTCAGATTTGAGCGCTCTGAATCGAGCGCGGACTGGATGGATTGGAAGATGCGGTAAGCCTCTGAACCTGCCAGGACAATGGCGGAGAGCAATAAGATTCCGGCAAGTTTTTTCGTATGGTTTGACCGCACGCACTGATTATTGGCCGGATTGCGTGCAGAATTTAACGTGGCTGGGCAACAGAACTGGCAGGTGCTGGGGCGGATGAAACGATGTGGATATCCACGCCGGACCCGGAACCCGGATTAGCTGCCGGGTTTCGAGAGCGTGAACAAAAAGCCGTCTCCGGCCGGTTTCTTCTCCCATTTCACAATGGCACCGATCAGATTGGCTCTGGATCTTATGTTGGAAAGGCCCATTCCCGCTTTCCGCTCAAGGTCAGGATCGAACTCCGTCTTGCCGTCGTCCTCGATCTGCAACGAGAATCCGGATGCTTTACCGGCCGAGACCCGCATTCGGATCCGTGAGGCATTTGCGTGGCGCGATATGTTGGATATGACCTCCTGAGCGATCCGGAAAACCTGGATCTGGTCTGCCGGGGGAAATCCGAGCTCTTCATCCGAGCCCTTCTCAACCTTGAATTCTGTAGAGAGCCCCGATCCTGACAACAGAAACTCCAGCGACGCAAACAGGCCGACGTTCTCAAAGACCGAAGGGCTAAGGTCTTCGCAGATCCTTCTGATCTCTTCAGATATGCTTTCGATCCTTCCCCGGAATTCCGATCCTTCTCCCTTGATGCTGTCGGATCGGAGCATGAGGTTCCGCAGATCGGCAAGTGTCTGGTCGTGCAGGTCCCGTGCGATCCGGCGGCGTTCGCGTTCTGCCTCGTTTGCCAGGTCGAGGCGCGCCTCCGTAAGCTTTCTGTTCACGGAGTGAATCCTCTTTCGTTCGATCACGGCCCACACCAATCCGATCAGCGCCACGGCAAGCAGCACCCCGAGTGCGGTTGAGGTCCAGGGAAACGGCGCTTCAGCTACAGTGAATTGAAACGTCAGCGGTTCACTCCGGACAAGATCCTGGTTGAACGCATACGCCTCGACGAAGTATCTGCCGGCGTCGAGATCTTCCATCGCGAATCCCGGTTCACCGGACACCTGCCGGTTGATCGGGTTGCCGTCCGAGTCCTTCAGCACGAACCCATACTGGAATCTCTCGGGAAACGTTCGACTGCTCATTCCGCCGACTTCGAGCAAAAGGCTGTTCTGCGGGTACTCCAGCGAGACACCTTCTTTCATCTCCTGATCGCTGTGAAGTCTTTGGCCAAGCAGCCTTACAGCGGAAACGATCGGCTGGTGAGTGTTGGGCCTGTAAAAGGACAGACCTTTTGTTGATGCGATCAGAAGCCTTCCGTCCGGAAGCGGAAGGATCGAGAACACGCTGTCGGACGGAAGCCCTTGTTCTGTGCGGAGGGCCGACCTGAGGGAACCGAATTCTTCGTCGTCCTTAAGATGGATCAGACCTTGTCCGATGGAACCCGCCCACATGCTTCTTTCAACAAATGCGAGGTCACGGATCGGCGTGCCTTCCAGGTAGCGGTCTACATTGTTTCCCCGGCGAACAAAGAAACCGCTTTGTGTCGCAATTCCCAATGCCTCAGGATCGCCCCCTTCAATTTTCTTCAAGTTCCAGACGGGATTCCCTTCGACGGCTTCAAGTCCGGGCACTCTCGATGCCGTTCCGGACTCGAGCTTGAAGACCTCACCCTTGCCCGTACCTAGTAGAAGGGTCTGGCCGTCAGAAAGAACGCAGGTCAGTTCGGGATGCCGAAAGACGATGTCCCGGGTTTCCTTGGCGTCCGGGTCCTCTTCTTCGATCTCGACTAGCCCGAGGCCAAAAACGGCTGCATACTTCCTGCCCTCCTGAAATCCAATCCCGCGAATATCGCCTTCTACCAGCGTTTGTCCGTCGTCGGAGAACAGATTGGCTCGAGTTCCCACAAGCAGTTCACCAGTATCCTGAATTGCCAGCGAGTAGACCGTCGCGTCCGAGAAACCGCTCCGGAGCTCCCAGATCCCGTTCGTGTTTCGAAACAAACCCCTGTTCGTTCCCGCATAGATGCCGCCTTCAGGATCGGAGAACAAGAGCCTTACAAAGTTTGCCGCGGCATCGTCAGAGAATGACTCATTGTCCGGGCTTCCGGGATCGAAACGGCTGACACCGCGATCACCCCCGACCCAGACAGTGTTCTCGCGGTCCACGTAAACGTCGTTGACCCGGTTCGAGCGGAGCCCGCCGCCCGTGCTTGCGAAGGTGAAATGCGCAACGGCATTTCCTCCGTTTATAAGAAACAGTCCGGAAACCTCAGATCCAACCCAGGTGTTTTCCCCGTCTTTGTCGACCGCGATTGATGTGACCGAGCCGATCGATGCCCCGCCGACTTGCACGACCCTTTCTTCGTCGAACAGGAAAAGGCCGCCGGACCTGTTAGCTGTGTTGGCCCCGATCCAGGCCCTACCGCGTCCATCCGTTTCGATCGTGTTGATAAAGTATGGAGGGGCGGCGGCGACGTCCCACTCTTTGTCCGTATATCTCCGAACACCGCGCCCGGCAGTTCCGAACAGGAAGGCATCGGGCCCATACTCCCCGAAGGCCGAGTAATCTCTATTCTCCTCTTGTCTGAATGCCGTTCGACGGAAATCGTGGTCACCGGTTGGAGACAAATAGATTCCCGACGAAGTCACCGCAGCGACTCCTGAAAGCATGGGCCGAAAAGCCCTGATATCAAGCCCTCCAAGCCCGTCCGCAGCCTCCGCTTTCCCGTTCTTGAAAACGAAAGCCCTGGCGTTCGCGACGCCTACAAGGCTCTCGCCGTCCGCGAAAAGAAGCCTAATGGAACCCTCGAACTCGCCCAGGCTGACCTTCTGGATCCCGCGTGCGTCTAGACGCGCCAATCCGCCGTCCGTACCGAACCACATCACGCCGTCACTGGTTTGGGCAATGGCGAGAACGGAGTTAGAAGGAAGTCCGTTGAAAAGTGTTAACGAACTCCATTGATGGAGATTGAACTCTGTCTGTGAATACAGTTGAGACGAAGACGCGAGAAATGTAACCGCAGCAAAAAAGGCGATTCGGTATAGAATGGACCGGATTCTCGCAGAGGAGGTCATTCCTTTTCCCGGTTTTCGAGGTATTTTCTGCAGTCGCGCTCCAGCCACTTTGAAAGCTCTCTTTCGGACTTTTCCAGCTCGTCCGCGTTTATGAGCCCCCTGCGCAATGCCTCGCTAAAAGCTCTCGTGCGGACGTTGAAAACAAGCTTGTCATATTCCTCGCTTTCAGTTCCCGACCCCGGCCCTGCCATCTTTTCGTAGAGGTTAGCGAGCCTGCTCTCGACACCTCGAAGTGAAAGGCTGCATTTTCTGGCGATCGCCCAATTCGACAGACCGAGTGCAAGGTATTTCAAGGCCTCCGATTCGAATTCCGTCAGGAGCGGCCGTTTGAACGAATCCTTGAATGCCGGATCGATCATGTCAGCCCCGTCCTCGAGCACGGTCGCAACAAACCTCAGCAGCCTCGCTTCCGGATTGTTCTTGTGGATAAAGCCGTAAGTCGGCTGGGGAGAGATCGACCTGACGATCTTGCGGATCTCGTTTATGTAGACCTCGTGAGGAAACTGGGTCCAGAAAACGATTCGCGTTTCGGGGAGCTCATCCCATATACGGCGCGCAGCTTTGACTCCGGAAAGGTCAGGCATTTGTATGTCAAAGACACACGTTTGCGGCTTTTCTTCAAGCGCCTTGAAGATCGCATCCTCACCGTCGGAGGCCTCAACGACGGGAGTGTGATCGGGAAACTCACGTTCGAGCAGTTCCCTCAGGTACTTTCGCTGCGCAAGGTTGTCTTCGGCTATCAGCACCGGCATAGGGCACGAGTTTATACCTAATGCAAATCTGGGAAAAGGTGCTTACCCTCAGTGGGTCATTGTGGAGATCATTTAGTCGCCGCCGAAAAGCTTGAGGCACGAAGCATCCGGGCTTTTCGTGGGCGACGCCATGAACTCGTTCATTATTTTCATCTTGCAGTCGAAGTCTCCGCCCGCGTGGCCTCCTTCGTCGATCACGAACAGGTGCGAGTTCTCAAGCTTCTTTTGAAAGAACTTGCCGTTCTCCGGCGGGGTGACCGGATCGTACTGATTTACGAAGATGACCGTCGGAACTGCCGACATCTTGAAGATGCGGTCAGCCGGCTTGATCCTTTTGTCGTGCCAGTTCATTCCCTCGATATAGAGGTTGGTGAAGAACCCCAGCTGCGCGGGGAAATGGGGAATCTCGCCGTAGAGATCGTCGATCTTCGCAGGCGTATTTGCCTCGTCCATGCTTTCGTAGCCGCTTACCGCGAGAAACATCGACGTGTTGAAGGAACCGTCCTCGACGTCTGCAAGCTCGGTGTCGACCGCTGCCTTCAGGATTTTTTGGTCGTTGTCTTTCAGCGCGTTGAGGAAAGCAGGAAACCGCTCAAGGGCATCCGTCCGGTAAAGCTGTCGCCTCAGGAAATAAACTGCGTCCTGCGCGTTCATCCAGAAATCTCCGGACTTGGCTTTGACCTTGATCGGTTCGTCCTTTAGCTTGTCAATGACCGCCACGTACTCGGCTTCAAGATCCGGATTGGACCTCGAACAGTTTTCGTCTCTTTCACACGCCCTGAACGTTTTTTCTGCCGCCGCCGAATAGCTCCTCATTCGATCGACAAGAAAATCGTCGGTCATAAGGTTCGGAGAATCGAGGATTACTGCGTTCACCTTTTCCGGGTAAAGATCTTGTATGATCCTCGCCAGTCGCGTTCCGTACGAAATGCCGAAAAGGTCGTACTTCTGGTACCCGAGCTCCGTCATCATCAGACCCACGTCCTTTGCGTTCTGAAACGAATTGTAGGCACCGAGGTCGATCTTCTTCTTCTCAGCTTTCTTACGGTACTCAGAGAGCACCTTTGCGATCAGCTTTCTTTCACCTGCCATATCGGTGTTCGCCGCCATCGCCTGGTAGACCCCTTTTCCGATATCAGGGAGCGCACTTGAGAACTGGATCCCGCGCTGATCAAAAAGGACCAGATCGCGGTCCTCCGTAAGCGGACTGTTTGCCAGGAACCCCATAAAACCTGCGTTAAGGCTTCCGCCTCCGGGCCCTCCGGAAAAATAGATCACCGCTTCGTCTGACGGCCCGTTCTTCGCCTTCACCACCGCGTACGCGATCTTTATCTTCCGGTCATCGGGCCTTGCGTGATCTTCCGGAACTCCGATCCGCCCACACTTGATCCGGTCGTTCTCAACAAGTCCTTTTATGAATCCACAGTCGGCGAAGACCGACGAAGAAAGCAAGCCGACAGCAAGAAGGGCGGCAAAAGCAGTAATAGTATTCGTTCGAGTTCTCATGAGAGTCTTTTCCGGTTCTCGTCGCATTGATGTGTAGTAGCCTTGAGTGATGCACCAAACAGAGTCAACGGTTTCTACGCCTCCGGTGTTTCAGACCTGGACCGTGACTTTGTATGCTTCTCCACGGTCGCCGCGAAAATTTTAGGTAAATCATATACCAAGGAGCCAAAATGAAATCACTGTCCGACAGCCTGCTCGCCTGCCTGATGTTGCTTGCTCTCGCTTCGACAGCGTTTCCGTGTGCCTGTTGTGCCGAACGCGGAACGTACTTCTCCAGCACATCGGGACTAGACGACTTCGAGCGCGGGATTCTTGCGAACATGGAGTACGCGCCCGAATCGTCAATGTATCTCGATGAAGCCGGATTCGAAGTGATAAGCGGAGTCGATCCCCTTCGCGAGATCTACGAATCCTCCGAGACCGCGGCGGAGTTCGACAAGATTAAAACCAGGGTTTCCGTCAGTTCGAACCTCTGGACATTCACTCTTTCCGTGGACGAGACCTCCGGTGCACTAACCCTCCCGTTTCCTGCAGAACGCGAGTACTACGCCGCGGACATTCACGACGGAAGAAGATCATCCGGAGGCGGCCCGCTGCTTTACAAAGAACTGAGATTCAAAGGCAAGGTAAGTTCGGGAAGCGGGATGTTCTCAGCGGGGTTGAAGAAAGGCGCCGATTACATCCTCGTGTTTCAGGGACGCGGAAACGGATGCAACAACGTTGAGGATTTCACGCACTGGAGGCTGTCCGTCAATGGCCCGGACTCCAGGTACAGCTTTTTTGGCCGGCTTCCTTCAGGAAAGGTCGAGGAGATCCACGGAGGTGTGGGGCAGGCACTGCCAAAATTTCAAGATCACGCAACGGAGCTTTGGCCCGGAACGCCGAAACCCGTCGACCTCAACAGCCACAGGAATGCCCGAACTTTCCGTACACGCCTCAAACAGGCCAGGAATGAAGGGATCAACTTTGCAGGGCGGTACATCTTTGCCAACTGGGGCTGCGGCACAAACTGCCTTGTCGGGGCGGTGATCGACGCGACGACCGGAAAGGTCTATTTTCCCGAACAGATGGCGGGCCTGGGCGTCGGCCTCCCAGGAACGGATATCGAAGCGGAAGCACTCGAGTATCAGCTCAACAGCTCGATGTTCATTGTCCGAGGAGCGCTCGCAGGCAGCGACGAGGTCGGTACGCACTTTCTGCTCTGGGAGAACAACGAATTCAGGCGCATACGGTATATTCCCTGAAACTCTACAGGCCCCAGTAAACCTGACTTAGCCGGTTTGACCCGCCCCGTAAGGTTTTCTGAATCTTTCTCACACCACACTGTAAGCGCCGCGATCTCTGCGGCGCGAAATAAAGATCCAGATAGTGAGGAGATTCGTAATGCTTAAATTGATCCTTTCAGCAACGTTGGCTGTTATCGGAATGACGACAGGCCTTTTTGCGGTAAGTTCGGTTTCTTCGTTCGTCGAAGGAGCCATCGTCAAGGCGCACTCTTCGGAGGCTGCTCCCGTGTTAAGCGGTGCGCAAGGCACGAAAGCGCAACTCCAGGATCCGACTTTTTCGGACTACCTGGTAGCAGTATCGAAGTTTAGACTAAAAAAGGTCGATCTAACGAGCCATCCGCAAGCCGGGATGTTCAGGACTCGTCTGCGGTACAAGATAGGCGAGAGCCCGAACTTCGCCGGCCGCTTCATAGTCACCTTTTGGGGCTGCGGTACGAGCTGTCAGATGGGTGCGATCATCGACGTTCCGACTGGAAAGGTGTATTTCCCAGATGAGCTCAGTGTTCTGGAGAACGTCGGATTCGGGGACGACCCATACAAGACCGATGTCGAATATAGGCGCGACAGCGAGCTGTTCATTATTAAAGGTGTTGCGGGAAACTCGGACGAGCCGGGGACTACGTGGCTCCGCTGGGAAGGTGATCGGTTCGAAAAGGTCGCATTCGTGAAGGCCGCGTAGATTAACAAGTAGCGCGGAACATCGAGATCGGGTGTGATCTTGGAAATCGATCGAATGGAAAAGGAAGGCTGTCTGACAAGGCAGCCACTTTTGCTTTTCGGTATCAGGGAAAGCGGGCCGGCAAGAGCTGCACGACTATCAGTTGCCCCTAGTTTTAGCTTGGCGTGAAGTAGCTGACGGATCATCACCTCGGGCTAAAGCCCCAATTCCGGCCGGCTGAAGCCGGCCTGAGGCTTTCTTGCTGTTGTTTGAACCCCGGCTAAAGCCGGGGGCAACTGGTCAAAAAGAGGAATCCGATCACTCTGTAAGTCTCGCTGCAGGCGAAAAGCTGGTCCTTCGCCTTTCTGCTAAACGGTCCCTGGAGAATCTGCCCTCAACCAGTTCATATCCAAGCAACGCAATGATCCTGCCCCTTACAAAAAGAGGTCGGGCGTTGCCGTACCAGTCGACGCAGCTGGCCTTGCAGTTGTCGTCCGATGTTCGTTCAGAGCCCGATCTCAAAGATCCCAGTTCCTTCAGTTCGAGCCCGTCATTCCGAAGAAACAGGATCGAAGCAGAGCCATTGAACAGGTGTTCATATCCGGGACGACCGGATTCACGTATCGGCAATCCAAGCACGCCGCTGTTTCGGGAGTCTGACTTATAGAAGAAACCGTGGCTTCGCAGTTCTCCCTGCGAAGCGTTCTCCCTGACATACGGAGATCCGATGGAAGGCCTGCCGGCGAGGTCTACCGGCGAGAAATGGAGGTTGGTTCCGTCGGTGCCGATCGCTATCGCGTCGCGCCCGAGGGCTTCGATCCGGTCTACGCCGTGGGGAATCCGCAGGCTGTAAACCTCGCCAGTTTCGTATCTGACAGCATTCAGCCTGGATCCTCCAGAACTGTCGTTGGCATATCCCCATCCGGACCCGCTTCCGTACAAAAGGTAGTCGCCGACAAACCTGTTCTGCACCATGTACCCCTTGGGCTCCGGCACATCCGTGTACTCGGATGCAAGGGCGGAACTGCTGCCGTCGGAGAACCGCTCGATCCTGACCCGCAGCAGAGAGGCCTTTCCGTCTGTTGACTCGGCTCCCCACATTCCGTCTCCCGAACCGCCGTTTCTGACAAGTACGTTCAGGAATCCGTCGCCGCTTTCCTGAAACGAGAATTGGTCGATCGGGCTTCCTGTCACGCCAAGCGCGCTCGGTGCCGAACCATCAAGCGGAAGTTTGTAAAGCACTGACCTCGATCTCTCAGGAGTTCGCGAATAGTACCGGTTTTCCGTCGTCCAAACGTACACCGACCCGGGTGAGACATA
This sequence comes from Acidobacteriota bacterium, assembly GCA_003385635.1. Lineage (GTDB taxonomy): Bacteria > Acidobacteriota > Blastocatellia > Pyrinomonadales > Pyrinomonadaceae > Aridibacter. The sequence goes on from QQUY01000002.1 coordinate 86,317, forward strand.
AAAGACCCTGCCCGCGGGCCCAAGAACGCTTGTCGCTTTGCAATCGAGGCGATCGCCCCTAACTCCGCAAGTGGTTACCGTGTGGATCGCTATTCCCCAGTCGTCGACCAGATCACCGGCGGGTTTGTAGACGCGGCGCGGATCCGCAAGCGTCACGAAATCGTCTTCCCCGGCTCCATTTCGCCATCGCCTGTACGCAGGCAACTGAGGATCAGAATCCAGATCGTATGAAGAGAGATACTGAGGCATGTAGAAAACGAGCTTTCCATCCACCAGACGGCTTGCGTAGTTTCTAGACGAATAGTAGTCGTTCGAGCGCAGATGATAGGTTGAAAGGTATTGAAGATCGCCGTTCGTCCTGATGCGGAACAGCCCGACCTCCGTGCCTCCCCGTTGGTAGCTGTAACCGATGACGAACACGGTGTCTTTGGAGATCAGCATTTCGTCATACCAGGCGCCTCCCGGATCCAGTCCGGGCCCGAATGCGTCAACCGCCGAAACAGGCTTCAGCGAGTCATCGCCTACGCGCACCGTGAATAGCCGTCCGCGACGGAGAATCACAAGGTGATCGCCATGCATTTTCACGATCCCGCCCTCGTCTACCCCTGCGTGCTGGACGTTTGTTACCGAGTCGTCCGATTTTGAGGCCTCGCTTGCCGGACTCGCCGCTACGTCGGCGCTTGCGCTGTTCGCATTGGCACCGCCGTTCGCTCTGTCGCGCCTCTTCTTTAGTTTTTTGGCCAGGTCCCGGAGATATTGCTTTAGTTCACGGTCGTTCCTGAACGCCTCAAGCGTATTGGGTCCCGTATTGCGAATGACCTCTATTCCCGGGTCATCTATTCCGCCAGATACAAAAAAGCCGTTCCCTGCTGCGTAGAGGATAAGGAACGGGGCAAAGGCGAATAAAATCGCACCGATCGTCACTGAAAGTCTCTGATTCATAACTTCTCTCCTTGCGGCTCAACGAGAGCCGGCTAGGCTGGTTCATTCTTAGTCGCGCTAAGAAAGAATGTCTCAGGTGCTCTGTCTTGCAGGATCAAATTGAAGCCGAGAGGATTCGCTGCAAAGATCAGCCCCGCGAGACCTGTCGGCAAAAGAAAAGCCGCCGTGTTTCCACGGCGGCGAGCGCAGGTTTTCAGGTTTCCCCAGGAGCAATTGTTCGTTACATCGTGGTCATATAGACCGTGATGAACTCGGAAACCTTCTGCCTGACTGATTCGAAATCCTCATCATTCAGGTTATCCTTCTTTGCCAATCCAGCGATATCCTTCAGCATCTGGACCTCTTCAGCCGATGCGTATGCGTTGCCTTCCTCTGCCATCACCTCGAGAGCCATCAGGTAGACCACGAGATCATCTTTTGCTTCGGGGTAAGCCGTCAGGCCTACATCCGTAAGTACCTTTGCGAGATCGAATGCCCACCTGCTTTCTCCCGAAAGCCTGGAGTAGATCGATCTCTCAGCTGCGATTACCGAGTTGAGAAGATCTTCAAAAGTGAATCCCGGAGTATTGATCGTCTTGTCGATGATCATCTCTTCTTCGCTACCGCTAAGGTACTCCTGAAGATAGTCGAGCGACTCGGCGAGCATAGGACCATACTTCTCGTCTTTGGCACTAAGAAAAATGTAGATCTTGGTCCATTCAAATTCCGAAGAAAGAGCGAAGCTGCTGGTTCCCAGGTTGGTCTTTACTCCACCCGCGGCCATTGACCTCGACAATTCAGCGATCTCGCTGGATCTGTCGACCTGTGAAAGTTTTGTTGTTGAAAGAGCGAACGTGTTGGATACGAAGATGAAAGCTATTGCGATTGCGATAAAAAGTTTTGCTTTAGTCATTTTGATTTTTCCTCACTGTTTCTGTTTTTGATTTTGGCCGGTTTGTCGCGGCTCATGACCATAGGTGGAGGAAGGAGGGAAAACCTTACAGATTTTTTTTCGAACCATTGACTTATTCGCTTATGTGCCGCTTCTGCGGGAAAACTCTTGACAGCTTACCCGCGATGAAATAAAGGTTTAGGGTCGTTGAAGTTGAAAAGTACCTGCTATCCCGACTGATTGCCGTGTCCTCTCATTTGCTGGAAAACGAAGCGGAGTTTGCGAAGCTCAGGCAGAAGCTGGTGATGTATTTCTCGGGCCGCCGCCTTACGCCGGCCGAGGACTACGCGGACGAGGTGATCTTCAGGGCGGTCACCAAGATCAGTGAGGGAGAGGAAGTGGAAGATCTCCGCAAGTATGTTTTCGGAATTGCGAAGTTCGTTTGCCTGGAAGCATACAAGGACCCCAAGACCGTTGCCATCGACCATACGGGAGCGATCGGAAACCGGAAGGACGAGGACGATCCGGGCCACAGGGTTCCGGACCAGCTTGTTCAATCTCCTCCGGAATTCATCGAAACACCTGAAGACATCGATTGTCTCAGGCAATGCCTTAAAGAACTTCCCGAGGCAAAGCAGAACCTTTTGATCTCTTTCTACAGGATCAAAGGAACGGACAAGACTCATATCGACCAGCGAAAAGAGCTTGCGAGCGAGAACGGAATGACCACAGATACTCTTTACACGAACATCTGCCGACTTAGAAAGAAGGTGGGCAAGTGTGTTGAGAACTGTCTGGATAAGAAAAATTCCTGACGGAGTGTAAGGTTTTTCAGGATCCTCTCACTTTGTAAACGTGGAGGATCAGAACCTGAAAATGAGTGAAGACCCGAACAAACTGATAGAACCTTATCTTTATGGCGAACTCGCCGGCGAAGAGCTCGAGGCGTTCGAAGAGCAGTATTTTACCGATGATGATCTGTTCGAACAGATAGAGACTCGGGAAATGCGGCTCATCGACCGCTATGTGCGTCGCGAGATGAGCCCGGAAGAGAAACAGAGATTCGAGAATGGCTACCTTGTTTCTGCGGAAAGAAGGTCAAAGACAGCCGAAGCCGAAATGTTCCACAATGAGCTCGCAAAGATGAACCCGGCCGGCAAGGGATTCCTTGCAGGGCTCTTTGAGGGCATTTCGCTCAAAATATCTGTTCTTCAGATGGCGAGCGTCGCAACGATAGTTCTGATCGGTGTCGGTATTCTATGGACGCTCTGGATTTTGCAAACCAACCCTCAGCCGGTTGCGGAGACGAATGTTCAGGGTCCCGTCACTCCGATAGACGCAAATGTCGACCCGCCGATCAACGTTCCGCCGGCCCCTGATCCGAATGTCGGTCCCGGGGTGGAAGTTCCGAACGGAACCCCGACGGAAGACAAGTCTCCTGTCAATCCCGATTTTCGCGACATCATGCCTCCGGGCGGAACCGATCCCACGTTTGCGACGCCGATACGTCAGGAGATTTCGGAGACTCTTTCGGAGGGTGCGACCGGTTCTGTTGGAAGCTATAAGAGGATCGTTATCGGGGAAGGCGTTCAGACGGTTCGGCTGACGCTTGTTCTGCCGGAAGGCTTTTCAGGTGATACTTACACAATAGACGTTCGGAACGCGGCCGGGTCCGTCGTTCTTTCGAGCGATGCAGCAAAACCTTTCGGTCCGAACAACCAGAGGCTGTCGATCCGGACGGTCCCAGGAGCTCCGTTCGCTGCCGGGAGGTATGTTGTTACCGTAAAGCCTTCCGGAAGGGCCGAATCGGTGAGGTACGGATTTGAAGTGGTGGAAGAGAATTAGGGAGGTCCTGCCCTTGGCAAGCTCTTATCTCCAGTTCCCTATGAGAACGAAAGGCGACCAGTAGTAAGGGTGAGCATAGGGTCTTTCGGGATCTCTTCTGAAAACAGGTGCGATGTCACCTTCACCTTCCACCGTGACCGGATCGGACCGCCTTGTCGAGTTGGACCTGTCCTCTCCGATCCTGCCCTCGCGCATTCGCTGCTGGGCCATCTGCAGCGCCTCCGCTTTCGAGACCGAAGGATTCTCGTTCCTTATCAGGTAGAACTCGGACATAAGAAGCCTCGTCGACGAATCGACGACCGGCCAAAGGGAGGCAAGTATGGCCTTTGCTCCCTTCTGCTGTGCGACGTAGCCGAACCCCTCGATCTCGCGACCGGTCGAATCGCTTCCGGCTACGGCCGTTTCACAAGCGGACAATGTCAGAAGGTCGACGCCCGAGAAAGATATCCTGGGATCATTACGCATCTGTTGAACGGTAAGGATGTTCCCGCCTCCGAGCAGCAGGAATGAATTGCCTGCATCACCCGCATTCAAACTGAAATGCGACGCGATATGGACGATCCCCGGCCCACCCAAAAGACCGTCGACGAACCCATCCTCGGTAAAACTCTTGTCCAGAAGGCTGACGCCGGGAAGCACTCCTTCGTCATTCTCGTCCGTCTTCACTATTGACGAGATCTCGTCCGGAACGGCCGGCAGCGCAGAGAAACTTATGTTTCGGGTGCCAGCCGGATCCGAGACCGTCGCCGCCTGCGAAACCCCAAGGCCGAGTACGCTCGCATCCGGGCGCGAGGTCGTGCCGAGCTTTGTACGGCTTGCTAGCGTGATGACGACGTTGCGGTACTTTTCACCCAGGTACTTCTCTCCGTCCCAAAGCGCCGAAAGAGGAATCAGCCTCAGATTGCCGTCAAGCGACCAGAGAAGCGTCTTTATCTTTGTGCCTTCGAGCTCTTTCTCGATCCCTGCGAAGACTATGTCGTAGATCTCCTTGCCCAACGGCCGAGGATCAAGACCCGGATCGCGCAGGACCTGCCGAAAGCTGATTATCTTCTTGTCCAGCACTTTTGCTGATGTCTCTGACTTCCCAGCGACCTTTACCGTTGGCGTAACGAGGATCGTCCGGAATCGATCCTCACCCACCAACGTGTAAACAAAAGCGATGTCATCTCCCCACTGTTTCAGATCCGCTTGCAGTGAAAGGCTCTCGCCCAGATCGTTGGTCCTATATGGCCGCTTGCTGAACTCCTCAGCAAGACCATTAAGGAACTCCCTGAACCGTCTATTCGCAACGGTTATCATATCGCCTAGCTCCCGATGCTTCTCTTTCTCAGCTTCGGAAAGAACAATTCCCTTCTTTTTCAGATCATTCAGGTTCTCGAACTGTTCACCGAGCCTCGCAAGGTCCTCCGAGCGATCTTCAATAGTCTGAATCGCTGACAGCTCCTCACTGGTGTACTCCGCTCGTCCGTCTAGTTCCCCGGATCCGGCCCGCTGCCTTACAAATTTGAGAACTTCCTGCTTCTTGAGCAAACCGAGCACGTTCTCGGCCTCGATCAGACGACCTTGCGCAATGAGCTCCTCGGCAAGCTCCCTATAGACTTCCTCGACCTGTCCTTTGAAAGCGTTCTGTATGGATTCGTCCAGGCCCCGGATCGACTGGCGGATAGCCTGATAGGAGTTCACAGCCCGTTTCAGGTATAGAACTCCCAATCGCGGCACGCCGATCTCAAGGTACGCAATTCCCATTTCTCTGGAGGTCTGCGCCTCGCCAAGCCCGTCCCTTTGCAGTTTCCAAATGGCAAGAGCTCTATTAAATGCTTCAATCCCTGCTTTCGCATTCCCTTTCCTGAGACGCGCAAGCCCCAGGCAGTGAATAGCAGCTCCCCGGCCACTCAGATCGTCCGAAACCTCGCTAACTTCGAGTGCTTCAGCGCACAGCGCCTCGGCTTCGGAGTAGTTCCCCGATAAAAGCGGCAAGCGCGCCAGATTGTTAAGAGCGGACGAGATCCCGAAGTTTTTCCCAAGATCTCGCCAAATCTCTAGCGACTTCTCAAGCTCAGAACGGGCCTTTTCCAGATCGCCCAGATCCGCATAGACATCCCCTAGATTGTTTCGGGTAACTGCTTCAGCAGTCCTGTTGTTTGTCGCCTGTGCGACCTTGAGCGCTTTGGAATAGTTCACGAGGGCAAGCTCGGAAAGCCCGAGATTGTTGAGAACGGCGTCGATGTTGTTATAGCTCACCCCCTGGCCGGCTATATCTTCTGTCTCAATGCGTATCGCCAGAGACTCCTCCAAAAGTCTCAGTGCCCGTTCCCACTCGCCTACCGACCTGTTGACCATTGCGATGGTGTTGATCGCCACAGCCTCTCCACGACGGTCCTTGATTTCCCGCTTCAGCTTAAGCGCGGAATCAAGGGAGGCGAGAGCTTCTTCATATCGTTGAAGATTTGCTTTCGTCGTACCGATCACCAAAAGGACCACACTCTCGCCCCGCTTGTCGTTCAGTTCACGCGCAAGTACGAGCGACCTTTCTAGCAGTTCGAGCGCTTTCTGCCTGTTCCCCAGTTGATTGTGGACCGCTGCTATATTGTTGAGCATCGCCGCCACGTTGGCCTTTATTCCCTCTCTTTCGTAAATCGTAAGCGCGGAAGAGTAATGGTCGAGAGCCTTTCTCGGGTCTCCCAGGAACAGATAGATCGAAGCCAGGTCGCTGTGCAAGGCGCTTTCCGCATCTTTCTTGCCCAGTTCGACAACCATTTGCAATGCGCGGGTGTAAAAGTCGACAGCCGATCTTTTGTTTCCCAACCGTGACGAAACGCTTCCGAGCCAGGCCAACGCCAGAGAAGCCGACTCTTTTTCACCGGCCTCCAGCAAGACGTCGAATGCGAGTTGGAGAACCGGTATGGAGCGCTTCGCGTTCTCCTCGCCGGTAGAGGTGAACATTTCCCGTGCGTTGGCCATCAACTTGAGCCCTAAGCGGACCCTTGCGGAGCGTATTTCCTCCAGCGTTGCTTCCGCCAGGTACTCTTCGCCAATCTCCGACCATTCTTTGCTGATCGACTGAAGCCGGGCGAATACATCCGGATTAGAAGCGTCCGAACGAGCGGCTTTCAGTGCGAGTACAAAGCGCCGTTCCAGTTCGATCCTTTCCGAAACCTCTCTGCCTGCCGGAATGAGCGTGCGGATTACAGAATAGGATCCCGTGGCATGACCGCTGCCCTTGGAGGTGACTTCAAGGACGAACGAGCCACCGCTTTGAGCTGTGACGGTAAGCGATTCGATTCCGTCTCCGCCTGTCGTTGCGTCCATTTCGGCGATCAGTTCGCCGGAATCCGATTTCACGGAAAGAAACAGATCGATCCCATTTTGTTGGACAATTATGCGGGAAGCCGTATCCTCATCGAGTTCAAACCCGAAACGAATGGACTCCCCGCTTTTGATAGTCCCGCTGTACTCAACCCCGGCGTCGAGCCTTCCAGGCTCATCGGCAGACTGGGCAGAAGTGCCGACAGAGCCGAGAACGAAACCGACGGCGAGTACAAGTAAGAGGATCGATCTGTTCTTCATCCTATTAGCTCAAATCAGTCCGGCGGTTTGGCCGCCGTCCAGGAGGATCTTTGTCGGTTACTGCGCATCCAGAGCCGCGAGGATCTTGCCGACCGCGGCATAGTTAAGCTTGCCTGCGCCCCATTCCGGCCCCGGGGTTCCCGAGGTGAACGGGTCCCGAGACGCATTGTTCATCAACAGCCGCTTTACTTCGCCGGAAGTAAGGCCTGGTTGTTTCTCGAACATCAAAGCCACGATGCCTGCGGCATAAGGTGTCGCGGCGCTTGTGCCGTTCATCAGGTTGTACTTGCCGGTGGTGTCCCGCAAGGCCCCCTGGAATGCTCCTGGCAGCACGGCGCTTGCAAAACTCGACGTGTACCACTGACCGGGAGCGACTATCTCAGGTTTCTGACGCCCGTCCCTGGTCGGACCAACGCTCGAGTAGCACGACAGCGCTCCTACATCGATCGGCTTGTTTTTGGCTCCGCAAACAAAGTCGCGGATCGTGACCCTCGACCCCTGAAGGTGAAAATTGTCGTTCCAGTCATAGCTTCCGACCGTAATCACCGAACTGATAGTCCCTGGGGAACCGACGGTGCCCTGACGCGTTCTGCTCGCAGGAACGAAATCGCCTGCCGATTCGTGAATGTAAAGGTTCAGCTTCACTGACGTTTTCGAGTTGTTACCGATCTTGATCGATCTAACGTCGGGGCTGAATATCAGAATGCCCTCGTGCTGACCCGTGATCGGGTTCTTTTGTACTCTGCCGGCCAAGGCCTTAGGTTCGGCCCAAAGCCGGGTGTCCGCGTTGTCGGCGTAAAACCGGACAGGTATTGGGAGAGGATTGCCTTGTGTGTTAACCCAATTTCTTGCAACAGTAAGCTCGAGCGTTTTCTGACTGAGGCTTGCCGTCAGATTCACTTCAGCATGCAGACCTCTGTCCCCCTCGTTTCCAGCGGCGAACAATACTGCCCTGCCTTTCTTGCTCTCCGGGAACCTGGCATTCAGGTGCCGATCTTGCACTCCGTTTCCGTCGTGCCCGTCAGAATGACCTCCCCAGCTATTGGACATAACCAGCGGAGTTTCTCCCGCAACGCGGTCCAGCCAGTCAACGATCGCATTCACCGCGAATGCGCCGGCCAGACCGCCATTACGATTCAGATCGAGGCTTACGGCGATAATGTCCGCCTCCGGAGCAACGCCGACCACCGACGGACGCTTGAGACCACCTTCCTTGAAGTCAGCGTTTCCGTTTCCTGCGGCAATGCTGGCGCATGATGTTCCGTGTCCGTCACGGTCAGTCGAAGGAATCGACGGCGTGTTTGAACGTAGTTCGCTTGTTAGCTGTTCCTTGGTGAAAACCGTCCCGATTGATGCTTCATTCGGATAATCGACCGGCGCGGGGTCTCCACGGCCTTTTTGGTGGTCCAGGCCCACGTCCCATAGGTAAAGGAGCCTCGATTCCGGCCTCCCCGCTTCGTCATACCTGATAAAGTCCGGATGCCTGAAATCCACGCCGGAATCGACGATCGCAATGATCACGCCGGCGCCTTTAAGATCTCCGTATCCGTTACGCACGATGGTGTCGGGAACTGCCCTTGAGGGCTGGTCTCGTGTTTCGGGCTCCGGTTTCGGGGGAAGGGCGACCTCACCTAGCTGTTCGTCCCATACATAGCCGGGTAGTCGAGCGAGCCTTGCCCTTACGTTGTCACTCGATACAAAGACATCGGCAAACCGGTCATAGGTCGCCAAGGTATGAGTTCCAAGCACCCGGGAAGCGGCTGACGAAGGGAACGACCTCTGTCTTGACTCGGCACTGTCAAATTCGATCGCGACAACTTTGTACGTTTGTCCGTCTCGGGAGACAGTTGTAGTCATTTGTTCCGACCCGGTTCCGAGTGCGCGAAGCACCCTCGGATTGAGCAGGTCCGAACCGGAATCACTTTCCGCCTCTGAATAGTCCAGGTAGTACCGTTCCTGTCCTTTTTCAGTGTTCGCAGGCGAATCGGCCTGCGCTTGAACCGTCACGCCGGGCAATAGCGGCAGCATACCGACCCAAAGTGCCAGCACAACCAGGCACGCACCTACCCTGAACGTAATCTCATTTCGTATACTCATACTCGTCTTTGATTTGCGATCTTCGCTCATCCTACTCCTCCATTGCATTTCCGGCCCTACGGCCATTCCATCGATCCGAACGTCAATAAACTGCAGGGCTCTCCAACGCACGGACAGCCTTAATATGATCCTATGTGAGGGAGATCCCGAAAACCTTACATCTCGGTCAGCTCGAGGCAGAAAAGCAGTGACTTCGCCTAAGAGCACCGTTTGGCAATTAACCAAAACTCCGACCGCCTCAACGTCTGGCCACAACGAATCGGTTCCTTGACGATTCCCTTCTGTAGAATGCTCTGGGCGTCTGCGGCGGAGCCTCTTCCTCTCCTTCTACTACCAGCGGATCGGAGCTCCTCGTCCTCGCGCGAGCTCTCTGAAGGCCCGGGACCATAGCTGTCGCAAAGTCGAACCACTCCCTAGCATGCACAGCCCGGTCCCTATCGAGGTCAGCATTGCGAAGCAGCCCATTAGACCCAGACTTTAATCCTTCAAGGAGAGAATAGGTCAGCAGCCCGTGTCCGAGCTTCGAGGTTTCCGTCGCCAGCTGAAAGCTCTCCGAAGCCGTCAGGATGAACATTCCTTTCTCGTACGCGAGCTGCGCAAGGCCTTTTGAGTTCATAGGGCCGCGCCGCGAGTCTTCTGCCTCAAGGGCCTGTCCCGAATTGCAGGCGTCGACAATAAGCAGAATGCCGGTGGCATCTATCGGTTCGAATAATTGCTCCAGATCCAGATCCGAGATCGAGTTCTCGTCACGCCATCTTTCGCGCGGACGAAAGTCGTGAGGCAACAGGTAAAAGCGGTCGTTCCTCGCTACACCGTGCCCGGAGTAGAAGACGATGACGGCATCGCCCGGACCCGATCGTTCAACAGCCTCAAGCTTCTGTAGAACGGCTTTATCAGCTCCGGCCGGAGGGATCGCTTCGCTGCCTCTGGAGAATCGCTCAAGTGCGTAGACGATGTTAGATCTGGTGGCCTCAGAATCGGCGAGGACAACGGCAACCTGGCTGTCGAACCAATTGCCATTCATCTGTTCGGCGGTTAATGTCTCCGCGAACTTCGACGCATCCGGAACCGCATAGTTCAGGTTCAGTGCGGAGTCTGCATATTCATTTACGCCCACCCCGAGTATGTAGATGGTCCGCGAAAGTTCGCCCGGGTTGAGGCCTTTTGCCGAGACCGAGGATTCCCTGGATCTCACATTCTGAGTGTTGAAGGCGTACGCGGATAGCGAATTCCCGCCTTCGTCCGCCGCAACCACGGTCGTGCATCTCACCCGTCTCGGCGATTCTCTTCCGGAAGCTGGAAGTGCTTTACATCCTTCCTTTCCATCTTTCGCAAAGAGGTCGCCCTTCCAGGAGTGCACGAGCGAGCCGTTCCGGAAGAGCTTGAGATCACGGGCTCCGCTTGATTCAGGATGATCAGGCTGACGTTTTCGCGAATTGTTGTCTTCGATCTCGACCGAGACCTCGATAGATCGCCTTGAAACACGGACTACGCCTTCATCCCCTTTATTCTCATCTTTCGAGGTGACCTTGATGCCCGGCTGCCGCCTGTCCGTGCTGGCGAGGTCCCTTCCCGGCGGAGCGACAGGCGAGTTTCCTGTTAATACCTCCTGCACCAGCCCCGGACGAAAGAACTCGTTGAAGAAGATCTCGGGCTCTCCCCAGTCGAAGGTGTTCCCGTTGAATCTCCAGATGAACCTGTTCCAACCTTTTTCGCTGCCATCGAAAAAGCCTTCCGGCGTGGTTGCCACCCAGTTTCCATCTCGGAAAAGCATTAGCGTCATCACCGTCTGCTTTGCGTCCATGGTGCGGAATTCGACGCCGCCACTGGGGACAGCCCCAAGCCGGAGCCTGGAACCTTGAACCTGAGGCGAGATCTTTGAACGCATCAGAAATCCGGGAGCATACTTGTCCACCTTTCGATCCGCATCGGGAGCCAAAGCGTCTATCTCAGCCAGAAGCGAATTGCCAGGGTAATCCCAAACCTTGATCTTTCCTTCGATACCTTCGGAAACGAGAAATCTCCCGTCTTTTGAGAATTCCAAGGTATTGATCATCGCCGTGTGGGCCTTAAATCTCCGCAGCACCCTTCCGGTCGATAGTTCCAGAAGGGCTATATTTCCGTTGCCCGAACCGCAAGCAAGGACGTTGCCTTCAGGCGAAACGGCAAGCGCCAGTACGGCCCACTTTCCGGGCTCGACGATCTCGCCATGCGCGATCTTTCTCGGCTTTCTCTGGCCCGAAGCGCCGTCGGTCAGATCGTAGACGAAAACATCGGGTCCCGCGCCTGCCGTGATCAAGGTCGACGCGCCCGAGGCGAACAGCATCACGGGTGTCTGCTCCAAAGTTCTGAAGCTCTTTACGATTTCGTGGGTGTTCAGATCGTGGATCGTCAGCTGCCGCTGAGCGTCTACGCTGGCAAGATAGTTCCCGTCTGAAGAGAACGCCGCATTTATTACCCACCCGGGTCCACGGCGGAGCCTTGCCATCTCACCGTTGTCTAGATCGAACAGAAAAGTTTCATTTCTTCCACCGACCGCAATCGAGTTACCGGCGGGAGACAGACCCGCAAACATTCGAAAGTCGCTGTGTGACGTATCAGGCCCCTTTGACTGCCCGTCGGCCAGATCAACTATCTCGACTCTTCCATCTTCCAGACCAAAGGCTATGAGATCGCCTTGATCCGAGAGCGCCGCATCGCCCGCCCCCCTTCGCCGCTGCACCGGCAATTTGGAAACTGCGCCGCTCTGAAGGTCCAGCCTGTTGACTTCAGAAGTGTCTGTGATCAGCAATGAACGCCCGTCCGGGCCGAGGACGACCTTTCCTCTCCACATTCGAATGCCATCATAGATCCTATTTGCCTCACCTGTTTCCGCGTTCCACGCGATGACCTTCCCGTCTGCAGCTAAGGAATAGAGACTTCGACCGTCGGGAGAATATACGACCGATGCGACCGGCTCTGAATGGCCCGAAAGTACGCGCAAACGGGAGCCGTCGGAAGTGCTCCATACATTTATCTCGTTCACGCCTCCCGTTGTCGCAAGCTCGGTTCCGTCAGGCGAGATCGAAAACGTGTATGTCGAAGTTGGAACCTCGAACCGCAGGATCTCGGAACCGTCCGAACTGTTTCTGACGCTCACTATCCCCTGGTCCAATCCGCATACGGCAAATCTTTCTCCGTCCGGAAAGAACTGCAGATACCCGTGACGCCTCAATTTCTCAGGTTTGGGAAAAGTAACATTGAAACGTTCCGTGCCGCTTTCCAGGTCCCACTTGCGTATTCTTCCTTCAGTTGTAAGTGCAACGATCTCTTTCCCGTCCGGAGAGAAAGTCAGCGCCGCCGCGAACCCCGGGCGTCCGCTCTGCAGCGTCCTGAGTTCGCGACCGCTTTCGCTATCGCGAATCTTCACGGTCATATCCAGGGAGGCCGACGCGACGTAGCGGCCGTCACGGGAAAAAGCTACGACATATACAGGCAGGTTGTGACCCGTCTGGACCACCATTTCTGCGACAGGGGCGTTCGATTCGCTATTGCCAACGTCACTAGTCCCAGTCTCGAAACCGGCGGAGATAAGCAACGGCAAGATCAGTATGAGAGCCGCTAGCCGAAAATGCTCAGACATTCTGTTATTAGCCATCCAGAACCAGTTTCTGCAAACGTTGAAACAAAGTACGTTTAGTCTTTGGAAACGACGATCATGCTTGCTTCCGCTACACCCCATTCGTCGATGCCGATGATTGCTGAAGATCCTGAGGCCGAATCCCTGGTGCCCACGATCGCCTGTTTCAGAAGCCTCGAAAGCGGGTTACCCGCGGTCTTCGAATCCCTTGTCACATTCCCCTGCGCAAGCGGGGTGAAATCCGAGTACCCGGTCGTCGCTATTATCTTTATTCGCTCAATACCGAAAGGCCTCGTAGTTCGGAAGAAATCTGTCAGCCCGGTTCCGCCTCGGCGCATCAGCGGGCTGATACCCCCGATCTGGTTCCGCATACGGTTGTTGGGGTACCAGACGTTGATCGCCCCGTCCGTGCTCAGTCCTAAAACAGTTATGTAGAGGGGTCTGCTGTAATTGTTGATGACGCGGAGCCTTAGAAAAGAACCGACCGGCAAACGGAACGAATTGTCAGCCTCCATCTCGAGCACGACATCTTCACCCGGCACGAATCGGTTCCGTTCGTTCATCTTGCCTTTGTTCTCGAGGACCTCAACGGCGATCGAGTCACCGATCTCGCTGCCCACGTTATCGAGTGCCGAAAGGTTCCTTTGCCTTGCGTATTTTGTAAGTGCGTCAGAGATCTTTGCAGGAGCCGATGGATCGGAGACCGGCACAAAAAATTCGAAGAGTGGTTCGCCGTTGGAAACCTGGGCAATGTAAAAAACAGGGTCGGACGGTTTGACAGCTTCGCTTCGCGGAATCCTGAGCCCGCACTTTTCGGCCTTTGCGACGGCAGACAAAACCGTAGAAGTGTCGATCGGGCCACAAAAAGCCGCCCGGAATCCGTCTACCCTTACCGCCACTGCGGATAAGCCGGCAGGAGCGCCCTTTATTGAACTCTCTTCGAATGCGATCAGTCCCCTGGAATCCCTGAGCAGAATAGTCCTCACTTCGTCCCGGACCCTTGCCAGAGGTGAGTCGCTAGCTCCGCTTTCACGTTCAAGCCCAAGATCTACCCGCAAGGGCTCGGAACCGAACATTGGCGAAAGGATCCTTACGAGATCGCTCTTCGGATCGATCTGTTTTTCAGACGCAAGCTTGTAAATCGCGGAAGACCTGTTCGCAGCGACCTCGGTTACCTCACCTTCCGCGATCTCTGCGCCAGTTCTGCTCACGACTGCGACCAGCGATCCGGTTCGAAGGCCGAACATAGACCCGGCCGCGAACTCGAACCGCGAGCTTTCTTTGTCGACCGCTACGACAGGTATCGGGATCTGACCTTCTTCAAAGCGGCCTCCGAAAACCAGCTTTCGCTCGTCACCAAGGAGTTGAGGCGTCTGATCGGAATTCGTGTGATTGACCTCCGCAGCCACTCTCCTTATCAGCTCCCCGTATGTCGTGTCCGGAGCCGCCTCGCGCATCGCCCGTTCAAGATAGAAACTGAAAACGCCCCTCGAAGTTCCATCGGGCATCTCCAGTTCGTATGCCCGCCTGTCGGGGCTTGTCGAAGAAATGACGACAAAGGAATCTCCCGGCGAGACCAGCCCTTCGTTCGAGGTGTCCGGCGGCGAGCCCTTGCCTTTGTAACTTATCCGGTAGGCCGGCTGCTTCCTTTTATCGAGAGGAACCTCCCTTGAGCGGTTACTGCCGCGACTTATGGTCCCGGAGTTGCAGCTATCAAAGACGAGAACCGCATTCGATGTCTGTTCGGTCAGCTCCGCGATGAGGACCCCTATCTCGTCATCGCGAATATCGTATCCGTCGGCATCGCCGGTTGGCGCTGCTGCGTTCGAGTCGCCGTCCCTCCTTGAATCGAAAGGAACAATGGTCTCGTCAAAGCCGTCGGGCTCCTCTTTCTTGCTTGCGAATTCAGGCGGCGCTACGTGAGACCCGTGACCTGAATAGTGGAAATATACAGACGCCTCGTTACCGGTCTGTTCCCTGTATCGCCGAGCGTTCTCAGTCAGGTGGCTACGAAACGAACTGATTATGTCCTTGGCAGTCGCCGCGTCGTTCTCGAGAACCAGGACGTTCTTTTCCGGAAAACCGAACTTCTCACTCTTAAGAAGTGCGGCCATCGCCCTTGCATCATTAACGCCTCCCTCGAGGGGAGGAATCGAGCCCTTGTATGCGTCGATCCCGACGAGAAGCGCGAACTTTCCGTCGCCGGCGTCTTCAGCCGGGGCCGCTTCGCTCATTGCCCAGGGCCGGGTTACCTGAACGGCGGATAGAACCCCGAACACTAGCGCCAAAAACATTGTTCTCTTAAGCATCCTCATATGGGTCACAACTCCGGCCATCAGGCAACCGTTTGTCCAATAGTGCCGGATTCGGGAAAAACCTTACGGCAGCACTCACAATGAAGCGGCTCGGGGATACTTGTAATCGTACTGGTAGAAATTTCTTCGTTTGGGGAACAACAGCTTTCGATGGTCGATAGATACGGGCCGGCAGTGAGTTCGTAGTTGTTTGGTTTACGATCCACGGTTCCTCGTGTCGTATAGCGAGAATCCATAATCCCTTACACGCGATCCGCCGCGCCGTACAGACTTCACGCGGCGCCCCGCCAACAAAAATGATCCGGAGAAGAGGCGATATGCAAGAATATAAGGAACTTATACTCTCAAGCGATGCTGGGTCAAGATTTTCGGTGAGGGAGTTTCCAGCTCGTCAGGACACGTCCCTGTACCCGCGCGACAAGTTCGGGTACCAGCTTCGACTGTCAATCTAGGTTTGCTGCTATAAGGAACCGGTTTCCCTCTGACTCTCTTCGATAGAAGGCCCTGGGAGTCTGAGGCACTGCTGCCTCTTCGCCTGCCACTTCTACCTTGTCGGACCTTGTCCTTGCACGGCTTCTCTGGAGGCCCGGCACCAGATCGACCGCGTAGTCAAACCATTCCCTCTCGAACAGGCTTCCGTCCCGGTCTTTGTCCGCGTTCAGAGGCCCGCCGTTCTCCTGCCTTTTCAGGCCTTCAAGAAGGGAGTATGTGAGAAGCCCGTGACCGAGCGCCGATGTCTCGCGTGCGAGCTGAAAGCTCTCGGACGCAGTGACGATGTACATCCCTTTTTCGTACGCGAGTTGTACCAGGCCCTTCGAGTTCATCGGCCCTCTACGTTTCTCTTCCGCCTCGAGTGCCTGGCCCGAGTTGCAGGAATCGATGATCAGCAGTATCTGCCCCGAGTCCACAGGCTCTATCAATCGCTCTAGTTCAAGGTCCGAGACGCTGTGACTCCTAAGCGTTCGCAGCTTCTCGTCTCCGACCGTCCTTACTTCCTCATCGACCCCCAGATCGTGAGGCATCAGGTAGAACCTGTCCATGTCCGCGAACCCGTGGCCGGAAAAGAACACGATGATCGCGTCCTCGGGTTCGGCAATCTTAATCTTTGACAGCCTCTTTCGCAGTTCGCCGGTGATGCCCGGAGGCGCCTCCGCATCTTCGCCCTTCGAGAATCTCTCCAGCGCGTAGAGTATGTTCGCCTTCGTCGCCTCCTTGTTTGTAAGAAGGACCGGCTCCGGGGCCTCGTATCTTCCGAGATCGATCTGATTCTTCCTGATAGCGGAGGACAGTTCGACCGCATCGGGAACGGCGTAACTGAGATCGTAGTCCGGATTGGCGTATTCATTGATCCCGATCGAGAGAACATAAAGAGATCCTTTTCGCTTCAGCGAGTCTCTTCCGGTAAGCAACGCGGTAGCATCGCGGGACTTCACGTTCTGGGCGTTGAACACATAGCTGGTCAAACGGTTTTCGCCCGCGACGACGGGAATCTCGACCGAACAGAGGGCCCTTCTCGGTCCGTTCCCTTCCTTCGGCTTCAGCTGTTCACATCCGTCGGCTTTTCCGAGCCCGAAGACATCTCCCTTCCAGACCTTTACAAGCGATCCATTCCGAAACAACCTCAGGTCTTTTGCCCCGCTTGTGTTCCCGTGGTTTGGCTGTCTTTTCGCTTCCGAGTTGTCGGTCACTTCTAACGCAACCGTTGAGAGTCTCCCGGAGTTCGCATCCTGACCATCCGCCGAGCCGCCTGATGTCAAGATCTCCACCTCGGGCTGCCGCCGATCGATATTCTCAAGCTCCTGCCCATCCGGCGCCTTGGGCGGGCTGCCCGACATCATTTGCTGAAGAAGGCCGGGATAGTAGAAAGCATTGAAATAGATCTCGACCTCCCCCCAATCGAACGTGTTGTTGTTAAAGCGCCAGATCATCTGTCTCCAGGCGTCTGGCGTTCCGTCGAAAAAGCCTTCGGGCGTTGTGACCGCCCAATTATTGTTAGTAAGTGAGAACAACCTGCAAACGTCTTTGCCGGAATCGATCTCGACGATCTTGGTCGAGTCATCGTTGAGCCTTACGAACAAACTTTCGGCGCCGGGTGCGAAGGCGACGTTTGTGACGAAACCCTCATCAACGCCGATCGTCCCAAACGCTTCTCCTGTTCGTGACCGCCATAATGTAGATTCTCTTCTTTCCTTGGCAATTGTCGCGAACATTTCCGAGTCGTCCGAGATCGATAGCGAGACAATGCTCTCTGTCTTGGTCAACCACTCTACTTTGGCAGTTGAAATGTCGATGAACCCGACCGAGGCACTCGCTTCTCTCTCAGCCGCAGTCAGGAGCCGGTCGAGCTCCTTTTGACTTGGCGGATCACTACCGGATTCTGTGTCGGGGCGGATCTGTTTGAGGTCAGGCCACCTGTCCGCACCGATCAGAACATAAGACCCGTCCGGGGCCACCCTGATCTCGCGAATGACGCTCCTTATCCTTCCGTCAGCATTCAGTTCGAGCTTTGTTGTCGCGCCGGTCGAGAGATCAACCAGCATATACTCGGTGCCGGTCAATTCCGGGTCGATCGTGGCTACGACGGCATTTTTGCCTCCGGGGAGAACTGCAAGCAAAGGCTCAACGGCTCCAAAGGTCGCGACGCTCTGAAGTCGCAGGTCATTGAGATCAACTTTGAAGAGCGTGCAACTCTTCGACTCGAAATTGAGCCGTGTGGATTCGCAGGAATAAAACGCGAAGAGTTCCCCAAGCGGGTCAGTTCCCGCATAGTAGCCGTTCTCCCCGCCGACCAGGAACCTGCCTCCCTGCAGCTTTATCTCTTGCGTAAAAGCCACGCTTTTGTTTGCGATATCGAAGATGCTCACGCGCTCGCTGCTCGCGACAAAGACGTATTTATCATCCGACGAGAACCTAACAAACCGGGTTTCGAAAAACTCAACGAACGTATCGCGCACAAGTTCATATGGTAATTCGAAGATTTTCCTGCCCGTACCGGTTTCTATGACTTCCAATGCATCGTCTCTCGCACTGTCGGGCTTGGTCGATTCTTGATCATCTGTGTTGCAAGTCTCTCTTACTGCCAGGGCGCCGGAATTCGATATCTGGATCAAACAGTCCGAGAAAGGACTCGAAACCAGCGATACGTCGTCTCCGTAGAATGACACCTCTCCGGTATCGAGGTCCCAGACCGTCCGTCCCGACTGAAGTGCATCGCCGTTGCCCAGAACGTTGAGCGTAGGACCGCTCCCGGAATTCGTGACAGCTCTGAGCTCGGACCGGGGTCGACATACTGTTCCGCCGTTAGCTTCAGTCACTTTCCCTAAATCGACGATCGTGACCAGGTTCGAGCCAAAGTATCCGCCCAATCTACCGCCTGAATGGACCTCGCCCTCCGCGATCAAAAGACTGGTACCGTCGGGCGAATACTCAAGCGAATTGACACTTGAAGCCCCCGAATCGCAATTCTGTAATGGCTTTCCAACTTCCCAGTTTCCTGAATCGGAGCGTGTAAGGGAACAGATCCCTTTTCCGAACCCACACGAGATCGCTAGACGTCTGGAATCGGGAGAGAAGGCCATTGGCCCATAGAACCCTTGCGGATCTTCGCCGGGTTCCGCGGTCGGCATGTGAAAGACGGAACCGGGAGCGACCGCTCCCTTGAACAGGTTCTCGACATTCCACAACTCAAGGGAATACGCAACGTCGTCGGTCGAGATCTCACGGTGGACATTTGGGAACGAGACCGCACTTGCAAGATATTTGCCGTCCGGGCTGAAAGTAAGATTTGCACCGATACTATTCGGCGAATAAGCGGAGCCACCGCCTTCGTTTCCCTTACTGAACCTGAGATTCGCTATCTGCCGTCCATCACCGACAGAAAGGACCCTGATCCCCTTTTCACCTCTTAAGCGGATGGCAAGAGCGGATCCGTCGGGGCTTAGGGCCGCGGACACTACGGATAGAGTATCGGCCTCGACTCCCGGGATGAACTCATTTTCGACCTCCCCGATCTCCACAGAATTCGAACTAAACAGTACTTTGTTCTCCTGCCCCCAAACCCTGACCGTTCCGTCAAGCGACGCCGAGACTATCTGATCTCTGACTTTGGGCAAATGGAATAATGAGACGATCGGTGCGGTGTGACCCTTCAGTTCTCGTTTCAGCTCACCCGTCCGGACATTCCACACTCGAATGTCGAATCGCTCAGGTTGTTCGGTCTGAAGCACCGCGGACCCTTGTCCCTTTGCCTCCTCCACTAACCCGGCGCCGACCGCAAGGTCGTTGCCATCTCCAGAAAAACTCAATCGGTATGCCGATCCGTTGTGTCCGGTCAGGTACCGCAGAGCGCGGCCCGTGCCGGAATCCCAGATCACGACGACACCTTCATCGCCGGCGGTTGCTATCAGACGGCCGTCAGGAGAATAGACCGCCTGATTTATCCTCCTCGGATGTCCCGTCTGCACAACCAGCCGCGCTGCGTCGACCTGTTGAGCGGCCTGTACTTTCGAAGAGCCCGTAGGAAATGAAGGCAGGAAAAGCATTGCCGAAACAAATAGGACTGCCGGCAAACTTGCCATACCCAACCTGTTGAACTTTGCAATGTTCATCCTCATGGTCTTTGCGAACGTTGTCAGGTAACTCCCCTGATTGCAGAGAATCTATAAGTTCACGCACCAAAGGGTCAATGTTCTCCTGGTTGTAGTCCGCGGGCGTAAATCGATCCCGTCGATCTATGCCGTTCGAGGCCCCGATTGCAGGTCGGGGAAATCGCGAGGATCGTTCTTGAGATCCGCTCTTTGAGGATCGTTCACGCGAGTTTCCCGCAGAATGCACTACCGGTCTATGATGGCCCACTTTCGCATTGCCGGCCTTCGTACTTATTGGAATGACTTAGACCTAAAAACTCCCGCTTAAGTGGGTCACTGTTTCGGGGTCGGGCCTGAATCGGAACAACACCTCGAGGGGCCCCGCCCCGGCCATTCGAGGTGCTGATTCTATCGACTTTAAGCCTCTTACCCGTTAGTCTCGTGATAGATCTGCTGAAAGGCCTGCAAGGTATTCGCTCGTCCCTTCACCCACTCGTACTTCTGATATGCTCTCATCGGTACATACATCGTGCCTGTTCCTTGAATCGCATACAGCAGGTCGAGATCAGCTTCAATCGATCTCTTCCAGCTCTCCTGTGCAACCGAAAGCGCCTTTCCCTGTTCCCCGTCCATTTTGGCAGTCAGTTCATTGAAAGCGGCGTTCATTTTCTTCTCCCAGATGTCAGTCGCAGTTCGAATGCAAGCGACCTGACCCGCCGTTGATTGATACGTATCGATGCAAGTGTCTAGTGCCTCATCAACGCATTTTTCGCGCTTCGCTTCCGATTCATCGCTGCCCGTACATTCCTTTATTTTTGCGTTCAGGAAGTCTGCTTCGTTGTCCTGCCTGACCTCGGCTCCCTCGAAACCGGCCGAAGCGCCGATTGTAGCGTTGTCGCTGCTGATCGCGGCCAGATTCCCGACCATTAGCAAAGCCAAAATGATGCCGCCCAAACTTATGATTCCTCGTTTCCTGTTCATAGATTTTCTCCTTTAACTCATTATTGGTAAGTCCGAGGACTGAATGCCTCGCTATACCCCTCTAGTGAAAGAACTGCTGAAAACCTTACACTATACCGAAAAGAAAATTTCAGACCTTTCGGATATGTTCTGAAAAGTAGAGTTATCGAGTTGAATTCCAGCTTCGAAGCCCGTGCTTTGATTTGATAACGTAGTGCTCTGCGTGGCGGAAGCCTATGTAGATAGGAAGATTCCAGAGTAAGGAATGGGAAACGAAACCAACAACGGAAAACTTGGACTCGGGACGGCGCCCGTGTTTCTCACCGCCATTTCGACCATACTTGGCGCGGTCCTGTTTCTCAGGTTCGGTTACGCGGTCGGAAGCGTCGGATTCCTCGGTACGGTCGGGATCGTGATAATCGGGCATCTGGTCACGATTCCCACCGCGATGGCCATCGCCGAGATCGCCACGAACCAGAAGGTCGAAGGCGGCGGCGAGTACTTCATCATTTCAAGGTCCTTCGGGCTCACCATCGGGGGCACGATAGGCGTCGCCCTATATCTTTCACAGGCATTGAGCGTCGCCTTTTATGTCATTGCATTCGCCGAGGCTTTCTCGCCGGTACTTGAATGGGTTCGCGCCACCTGGAATTTCGGTCCCATAGACAGCCGTTTCGTAAGCCTTCCGACAATGGCCCTCTTCACATTGCTGATGCTGACAAGGGGAGCCGGTGCCGGCGTCAAGCTTCTTTACGGTGTTGCGGGAGTCCTTTTTGTCGCCTTGCTGATGTTCTTTCTTGGCGACACGGCTTACGTACCCCCCGAGGGAACCAACGTACTTTCGCACACGGTCGCCGACCCGGACGCATTTTTCATCGTCTTCGCGATCATTTTTCCCGCTTTCACCGGTATGACGGCCGGCGTAGGACTCTCAGGTGACCTGAAGGAACCGGGCAAGTCGATCCCTCTGGGCACGATGCTGGCGACATTTGCCGGCATGGGAATGTACGTCTTCATCGCTTATCACCTCGCCACATCCGCATCGCCGCAAAAGCTTGTCGAAGACCAGCTCGTAATGGCCGACATAGCGCTCTGGGGACCGATCATCCCGATCGGTTTGGCGTGTGCGACGATCTCTTCGGCGCTCGGATCGATAATGGTCGCACCGCGAACGCTCCAGGCCCTTGGAAACGACCGAATAATGCCTTTTGGCAAGGTCAACAAGTGGCTTTCGTTTGGAAAAGAAGGAACGAACGAACCGACAAATGCTTCGGCGATCACCTGCGCCCTTGCGTTCATAGTGATCTTCCTTGGCGACATCAACATCGTCGCGAAGATCATCTCGATGTTCTTTATGATCACTTACGGATCGCTTTGCGTCATTTCGTTTCTCGAGCATTTTGCAAGCAATCCCTCGTACCGCCCTACGTTCCGCTCGCGTTGGTACATCTCTCTTTTCGGTGCGATGATGTGCTTGTGGCTGATGTTCCAGATGAGCCCTTTCTATGCGGTCATCGCGATCTTCATCATTTTCGTGCTCTACCTGACCATCAGCCGGTTCACCCGCGACGAAGGCGGGCTCGGCGACCTGTTCAGCGGCGTCATCTTTCAGCTCAGCCGCGGGCTTCAGGTCTTCCTCCAGAAACGGGAAAGCGACAAGAAGACCAAGCACTGGCGACCTTCGATCGTCATAATCACCGACCGCACTTTCGATAATCACGATGCCTTTAACCTGCTGTGCTGGATCTCAGAACGCTACGGCTTCGGCACGTTTATTCACCTGATCGTCGGCTATCTGTCCAACGAGACCGCAGCGAAGGCGAAAGAAGCGATGAAACAGCTGGTGACCATGGTCGAAGCAAAGAAGAGCAATGTCTATCTGGATACGCTGATCAGCCCTTCT
Source organism: Acidobacteriota bacterium (assembly GCA_003385635.1). GTDB lineage: Bacteria > Acidobacteriota > Blastocatellia > Pyrinomonadales > Pyrinomonadaceae > Aridibacter. Next base: position 109,022 of record QQUY01000002.1, read on the forward strand.
TTCAAGACGGCCATCGCCCAGGCGGTTCAGCTTCCCGGCATCTCGGGCAAAGCGAACAATATGATCATGTTCTCCTGCTCGCGGGAGAAGAGGGAGAACCTTCACGACTTCGTCGAGACCATACCGCTAGTCAAGTGCCAGTCCTTCGACATCGGAATTCTTGCTACCAACGAACGAGCGTTCGGACTTCGAAGGGAGATCCACATCTGGCTTAATTCGACCGATCAGAACAACGAGAACCTGATGATCCTCCTCGGTTACATCATCAACGGCCACAAGGAATGGAGGAACGGTAAGCTGAAGATCTTTGCGATCTACCCTGAAGCAGAGATCATCGAGCGAAGGCAGGAGCTCCGTGCCAGGGTCAAGGCGGGACGGATACCGATCTCAGTCAAGAACATAAACATGATCTCGCAGAAAGAGGGTATGACGACCAAGGACCTTATAAACAAACGATCCAAGACGAGCGACCTCACGATCATCGGCTTCTCGGCTGAGGAAGCGATGTCGGATCACGACGCGATCCTGGACGGATACGAATCGCTGGGCGACATCCTGTTCGTGAATGCCTCCTCGGAAATCACCATCAAGTAGAAAACAATTTGCATTGTGTCAGCTGACGGATATACCGGCTGCCGGTTGATTCGCTATACTGTCGCGAAGTCATCGCTATTCCGATGATCGCCGCCGCTTCCTTGCGGTTTCATAGCGCTGAGGTAAACGCCGTTGGCGCTGGCGAGATTTAATGATGCCCGAGAAAGTATGGTTGGATCTCGAAGTCGGGAGCTCCATTGTTTTTGCGGCGCGAGTCCCGGTAGACAGCGGACGAGAAACAGCTGCTCGCCCCGCTGATCCTTCCAGGTTTTCCAGGATTTTTCCTGCTTTATCGAGGCGGGCGTTTCTCAGTTTCATGGCTCCGGAATTCTGTTCTTCCTGAAGCGGGTTTGATCCCGTGAACAGGAAATGAATCAGGAAATCGCCTTCGGTTTCAGAACCGGGGAGGAATTCTCAAATGCGTCTGACAAACTCCTCAAACGTCCTTTCCCCATTCGCAAACAAAGTCCGGCGGTCACGCTTCTGCGGTTTGATATTCGCTTTGCTGATCGCGGGCCTTTTGACCTTCCCCCTGCTGGCGCAGGATCCACCTGAGCAGGACAAGCCGGAACAACCCGAGCAGGATATCGCCGCGCCGGTCGTCCTGGACGGAAAGCCCGTATTTGAAGTAAGTGCAACATTCCAGGGAGCGACGATCCAGGAGCGAGCGGCGAACATATCCGCACGCCTTAAGAAGCTCGCCGACGACACTTCGGTCGCGGTCGACGATGTGCGCATCGTCGAGACTGAGAATTCTGTCGACCTTGTCTACGGCGATACGGTGATATTCGCTGCGATCGATCCGGATGCAGAAGCCGCAGAAAAGACAAAGAGATCTGTTGCCGAAGAGAATCTTGTAAACATTAAGAACGCAGTTTCGGCGTACCGTGTGAAGTATGGATGGCAAAGCGCGCTGACCGGTGTCGGCCTCGCTCTGGTCACGATCGGCGTTTTCATCGTCCTGCTTATCCTTATAAAGAAGAACTTTCCGAAACTGCGGGATTGGGTCGAGGATCAGGCGGCAGGCTTTATAGGGTCAACGAAGTGGAGAGTCCTGACGCTGATCGACGTCAATCAGGTCAAAGTCACGATCGGGTTCTTGATGAATTTGATCAGACTGGCTGCGCTGGTAGCTCTATTGTTTGTCACGGTTCAGCTTGTCCTTGGTTTTTTGCCGTGGACCCGAAATCTTGCCAACGAGCTGCTGACGCTGCTGATCGGACCCCTGAGAACACTAGGCGCGGCGCTGATCTCGGAGATCCCAAACCTGATCTTCATCATCGTCGTGATCGTCCTTGCGTTCTACGCGATAAAGATCCTTCGGGCTTTCTTCACGGCCATTCACCGCGAGACGATCACCTTCAAGTCATTCGCGCCAGAATGGGCGATGTTCACTTTCCGGCTAGTAAAGATCGGGGTCGTGATCCTCGCGCTGATCGTCTGTTTTCCTTATATTCCAGGATCTGATTCGGAGGCATTCAGGGCGATAGGCATCTTCCTGGGCGTGCTCGTTTCGTTCGGTTCGACCTCGATCGTAGCCAACGCGGTCGGCGGGATAACCCTGAACTATCTGCGAACCTTCAACATCGGAGACAGGGTCAAGATCGGCGATTACACAGGCGACATCGTGCGGTGGACACTTCAGGTAACACATCTTCGCACCATAAAGAACGAAGAGATCATGGTTCCGAATTCGATGGTCGTCGGCAGCCAGATCGTGAACTACAGTACGTATGCGAAGAACAACGGACTGATCCTCAATACAAAGGTCACGATCGGATACGACACGCCGTGGAGGCAGGTCCACGCGATGCTGATCATGGCGGCGGAGCAGACGGAGGGCGTACTTTCGGAACCAAAGCCGTTCATTCTTCAGACGGCACTCAATGATTTCTATGCGGAGTATCAATTGAATGCGTACACGAATGAGCCGAAGAAGATGGCAAAGATGTATTCCGACCTTCACGAGAACATCCAGGACGTCTTCAACGAATACGGTGTGCAGATAATGTCCCCGAACTACATCGACGACCGAGCCGAGCCGACCTTCGTGCCGAAGGAGAAATGGTTCGAACCGCCCGCCAAAAAGCCGGAAAAGCACGAAGACGACGGATAGTTTCGCCGACCCGATCGTTTAGCCGACCCGTTGGTTTAGCCGTCCCGCCTGTTTAGCCGACCCGTTCACGGGTCGGACACGTTGATTCCCGCCCATGAATGGGCGGGCTAAACGGATATCGATAGCCCGATTCTTTCAGCCGACCCGATTGTTTAGCCGACCCGTTCACGGGTCGGTCCTAGTGATCTATGGCCCCGCTTCAGCGGGGGGATAATGCTACCGCCATCAATATTCAGCCGGCGTTATTGAGACGAACCCCCCGCTGGGTCCCGTAGGCAACTGGTCGATGCTAACCTGGCGATCGGTCATTGTTTATTCTCATCTGCGAGATCATTGGTCTCAACGTCCGATTGCATCTCCAGATGCCTGGTGGTCGCCTCAACGACGCTTCCCGGGGCGAACATTTCTTCGCGATCTGCTTTCGGCGAATCGGGCGAAACATAATCGGTCTTTGACTCAGCAAGTCTTCTCGTATCGTTTCCGCCGATCGGACGAGCCGCCCGGACCGTCATCTCGGCGGCTTTCTTGTCTTTGTTCGAGACCTTGATGATCTGCCCGACCCCGAATCCTATCAATGGGCAGGCAAGTACAAGTAGAGCCAGCCACGGGGTTGTCGTATCGTTTTGGCTGTCGACGCCGAAAATGAACGAGATGATCAGCAGTACAACACCGAGTGAAAAGGCCGTCAGCGCTTTCTCCCAACTCGCCTTGCGAAAGAACCCTTCGTTATCCTTATCTTCCGCGACGACAAGCCGGCCTTCCACAAGAGCGGCGACCGTTTCGAGTTCTGCTCCGCAGTTCCGGCAAAAGCGGACCTCGGCCGAGTTCTCGGTCCCGCACTTCGGACAATAGATGGTGTCTAATCCCATATAAATACAAACGGCGGGCCAAGTGGATCGGTTCGGGATATCACGTCGCTAAGTGACTAAATACTCTTGAGCTACGCCTTCCGCGGCCTGAAGGCCACGGCTAAGATACATGATCGCTACGCGATCGGACGATTATAACGCTTTCGTTCCGAGATGAACTCGTTGTCGTCCTGAAATAAATTCGCATTCGTCCGATGAATGATATGCTCTCGTGCCAAGATTGATATGCATTCGTCCCGTGATTGATTTGCTCTCGTCCCATGATCGATATGCTTTCGTCCCGTAGGGACGGTGTGACTTACCCGTGCGCTTCAGCGCACGGGTCAGGTCGAAACGAATGTATCAGCCGCGTAGCGGCGTCTCTGCGCCATTGGCTTGCACGGGTTAGTTACATCGCGTCCGCCTCGCGGACAAAGATTTCTGACTCCCGGCTTCTGTTATGCCCATCGCTGGCGCTCCGGGTTCTCATTCCTGTCTTTTGACTTTTGTTATGCCCGTCGCTGGCGCTCCGGGTTCTCATTCCTGTCTTTTGACTTTTGTTATGCCCGTCGCTGGCGCTCCGGGTTCTCATTCCTGACTCCTGACTTCTGACTTCTGACTCCTTCATTCACTCCTCTCTCTTGAATTCGAGGCCGTTTTTGTAGATATTTCTCAGAGTCCGATGTTTGGAAACGCTGTGTTCGACGATCAATGACTCTCTCGATCGCATTCCTAATTCTAGTTCTCGCCGCGATGGTCTATCTTTTCCTGACGGAGAAGCTGCCCATCGACCTCACTGCTTTTCTCGGGCTCGTCGTCCTGATCTTCACAGGTTACGTCACCTCCGACCAGGCTTTTTCAGGTTTTGCCTCATCGGCCGTCATCACGATGCTGGCTATCTTTATCGTCAGCGCGGCGCTGATGAATTCAGGTGTTGCTGATGTCGCCGCCGCTTGGATACACAAGATCGTCGGAAACCGGGAACTTCCGCTTCTTGTGACGATAATGCTGACCGCGGGCATTTTGTCGGCATTCATGAACAACATAGCTGCGACAGCGGTCCTGATGCCCGCCGTGGCGAGCCTCGCGAGGCGGTGCGGGATCCAGCCGGCAAAGATCTTCATGCCGCTTTCGTTCGGTGCGATCCTCGGCGGCGGTACGACTCTAGTGGGAACCCCGCCAAACATCATTGCCGGAGCGGTCCTCGCTGACCGTGGACTGACACCGTTCGAGCTGTTCGATTTCACTCCGCTCGGACTCACACTGCTCGCCCTCGGCGTGATCTATATGGTCACGTTCGGCAGAAAACTTCTTCCCGACAGGAAGATCCAGGAAGCGGACACCGGTCGAGAACTGGCGGCTCTCTACAAACTTCACGAAGCGCTATTCACGATCCGGATCCCGGAAGGCTCGCATATGGAAGGTGCGACACTGGCGGAGACCGAAATAGGAAACGCGCTTGGCATACAGATTGTTTCGGTCACCCGAAAAGGCGAGAACATTTCGGCTCCCGCCGCCGACATAAAGCTCGAGAAGGGCGACGAACTGCTTGTTAGCGGAGACCAGGAGAGGATCCGTGAGCTGCTTCACGTCCGCGACATCCATTTAACGGACGCAACCGTGGGAGAGCTCGGAACGCCCGAACAGGGAGTGAGTGGCGTGCGGCTCAGGATTCACGAGGACTCGGCGATCCTCGGGAAAACTCTTCGCGAGACGGGATTCCGCGGCGGTCTCGGGATCGCCGTGTTCGCTCTCGAGAGGGACGGCAGGCGGGTCACCGGACACATACGCGATGTGAAATTCCGCGAGGGCGACCGTCTCTACGGCATAGGTACTGTCGACAGGGTCGCCGCCCTGGCCCCGAGATCCGACCTTTTTGATCTCGAGCTGACGGGGATGGCGGCGTTTTCCGATCTCAAGGACGAGCCCCTTATGCTGATCCGTATGCCCGAGAACTCGGCTCTTGTGGGAAGACGAATCGGCGGGAGCCAGTTCTCCGAATCGATGCGGATCATGATCGTCGGCATCATGCGAGACGGGTCCGTCCAGTGGTCAATTTCTCCGGATGAAGTGCTTCAGGCCGGGGACGAGCTTTTTGTAACGGGTGAAAAAGACCGTTTGAAAAAGCTTCTGAAGATCGGCGAGGTCGATCTCGTCTCAGAAGTATCTTCGCAAGGGCTTGTGTCGGAAGAGGTAGGCGTCGTCGAGGCAACAGTCGCGCCCCGTAGTTCGCTCGATGGAAGGACTCTGGCAGACATCAGTTTCAGACAGACGAAAGGCGTACAGGTACTGGCGGTTTGGCGGGAGGGAGAATCGCTCCGTGACAATCTTGCACACCTTCCGCTAAGGGTCGGTGACGGCCTGCTACTTCAGGGCAAACACGGAGCACTTGCGCGTTTGAGCGCTGACGACGATCTTGTTGTCCTTTCAGCTGTCGAAGGCGAAGAGAGGGATCTGAGCAAAGCTCCATATTCGATCGGCGGATTGCTGCTGATGATCGTCCTGGTCGTAGCGGGATGGCAGCCGATCCACGTTGCCGCTTTTGCAGCGGCTACGCTCGTCGTGCTTACAGGTGCTCTGACGATGAAAGAGGCCTACCGTGTTATCGAGTGGCGCGCGATCTTTCTTGTTGCGGCGGTCCTTCCCGTGGGCGCAGCTATGGAAAGCAGCGGAACGGCGACACTTCTTGCGAACTGGGTCGTCGAATACGGCGGAGCACTGGGTCCGTACGCGGTACTTGCTTCGCTTGTGGTCCTTTCGAGCCTCTTGAGCCAGGGCCTCGACGGGGCGCCGGCAGTCGTGCTTCTAACGCCGGTCGTTCTTTCGACGGCAAGCGGGCTCGACATTTCGCCGTATCCGCTGATGATGGGCGTCGCGCTCGCGGCCTCTGCGGCTTTCATGACTCCGTTCAGCCATAAAGCGAATCTTCTTGTAATGGGCGCCGGCGGCTACCGCTCGATGGACTATGTAAAGGTCGGCACCCCTTTGACGATCGTGATCCTGATCGCCCTCGTCCTCCTAGTTCCGGTCTTCTTTCCTTTTTGAGTGGTATTGAGAATTGGAAATTGAAAATGGAGAATTACTATTGAGGATTTAGGGTGGAGAATTTGGGGCTTCCGAGTTACAACTTTGCCGATCCGGGACGTTTGATTCTTTTTCTTAGCCGGAATGATTGTGATCACAACATTCGGAAAGTGAAACCCGGAACTGGGAACAAGGAACTCGCAACCTGAAACCCTGAAACCCTGAAACCTCAAATATCCATTCTCAATTATCAATTCCCCAATCCTTTCATCCCCTTCATCCCTGTCAATTCACAGATACGGAGCTTGGCAGCGGAACATCGCCATTCGCACCAAAGTTGATCGCCTGGAATCCGTTCGTTGAGCCGAAGATGTACCAGGTCCTATCAGAAGGTCTCCAGACAACAGGATCGAACTTTCCGTCGCCGTCAAAATCTCCCGGGCTCGGGACATCTCCTGGTGCCCCCCAAGGAAATGCAAAGAACGAGTCGTCCTCGCTCCTGATCACAAACCACTCAGAGGTTGAGGGTCTGAAGAACGCCACATCGGCCTTCCCGTCACCTGTCCAATCCCCAATAGTCGTCCGGTCTCCTGAAGCACCAAACTGATAAGCCTTTAACCCCGAAAATGATCTCAAGAGCCAGAACTGATTTTCCGACGGCCTGTAGACACCCACATCGTCGATCCCGTCACCGTCATAGTCCGCTACAATCGGCCGGTCGGAGGCAACACCGAATGGAACCACAGACAATTGTCCATTCGAAGAACTCAAAATAAACCAGGTTCCAGATGAAGGTCTATAAACCGCAGGGTCTGCCTTGCCGTCTCCGTCAAAGTCGCCGGGAGCGGGGATATCGCCTTTTGCACCAAAGGGAAACGCGAAGAATGAATCGTCTTCAGATCGAAGTATGTACCACTCACCAGAGGATGGCCGCCAAAAAGCGATGTCCGACCGTCCGTCCCCTGTGTAGTCAGCGACAACCGGGATGTCTGTCGAACTACCGAACTGAAGCCCGCGAGTACCTTGATCTGAGGATCTGAGCAGCCACCATTGCGAGGCTGGAAGACTGTTTGGCCGGAAAACAGCAATATCAGTAATGCCGTCGCCGTCAAAGTCGAGATAGCCGGAAGATGTGAATTCGAACGCTTGGGCGCATTCATTCGGAAAGATGGTCAAAGATCCGGCGTTGTAATTCATTGCCAGAAGATCTGCCGAAGAATCCGCGTTCAAATTCCCTACACTAAGAGTTCTCGGCTGGTCGCCTCCGGACGATGATTGTCTTAACACAAAGGAGCCGGTCCCCGTTCCTTCGAAGATCTTGACTTCCTCCGTGATGTTGGCCGTAGTCGCAAGGTCCTTCTTGCCGTCACGATTGAAATCATGTGCCACTATGTCAAAACTGCTGTTACCTCCGATATTAAATATCCCACCCGAAGAGAAAGAGCCCGAACCGTTACCCATGTACACCCTGAAATGCCCGGGCATCGTCGCGTCATGATCAACCGTTACTGCGAAATCGATCTTCGCATCGTTGTTGAAATCATCCGCAATCACAGAGTAAGGATGTTTTGAAACTCCTATATTGAATTCGGTACCAACAGGAAAAGTGCCGTTACCAGAATTGATCCTGACTTCCGATCGGCCGATTATCGAGTCGCCGGAAGTGTCCACAGCAAAAACAAGGTCCGGTCTACCATCACGATTAAAATCCGCAATGTCACCCCTTAGAACTCGTCCGTTCGACAAGTAGATAGCAGGATTCTGGTTGAACGTTCCGTCGCCCTGTCCAAACCAGACAACGAATCTCTGGACGTCACGGTCCGAAACAACAATGTCCTTTTTCCCGTCACCGTTGAAATCTTCTGAGCCTACATACACGGCAAAGCCGCCCCCCGGTAAGGTCTGGAAGGTAGGCAAAGCGGTGAAGCTTCCCGCACCATTTCCCAATAGGGTCTGGCCTGTTCCAAGGCCCACTGAGAATATGTCCTTTTCTCCGTCGTTGTTAAAATCATCGACGGTAAGATAATTTACGTAAATGTTCTGAAGAAACCGTTTCTGGGCATGGAAAGAATAGTCGCCTTTTCTCAGAAAGACAGTTACTCCGTATCCGCCTGAGTTGGCACTGATAACGTCGGCCCGACCGTCGTTATTCACATCCGTAACTGCTGCCATGTTCGGAAACGCGCCGTTAAAGATCTTTACCGTTGAAGGAGCCCGAAAGGTACCGTCTCCTTTTCCCAATGTTAGCGCTATCGACCCATTTCGACCGCTTGTAGAAACCACATCAAGCACATCATCACCATCAAAATCGTGCAATGCCAGATCTCGTGGCTCGCCTGACGTCACCTGAAAGATCGGCGGCTTGAAATATCCGCTCCCGGTACCTATCAAAATCGAGACCTCGTTGGAGGCGAAATTGGAAGTTACGATGTCGTTCCGGCCGTCATTATTTAGATCGCCAATTGCCAGCCTCTGAACAACCTCACCGACTCTGTACTCCACTGTCCTCCTGAATGACCCGTCTCCATTGCCAATGAGTGCGTGAACCCTGTCGCCGCTTGAGTTGAATGCTGCAATATCCGGGATCTGGTCTTCATTTAAGTGCCCTGCAACGACCCCGCCTTGGCTCGACACGATGGACCAAGTGCGCTCGAATCCTCCTTTTCCGTTACCTTTGTAGAAAATCAAGCCATTGGTGCCTGAGACAAAATCGAGAACACCGTCCTGGTCAAAATCAGCAACAGCAAGACTGAACGAGACTCCGTTGGTCACCATCGTGTCAACAGGGGCGTGAAATGTGCCGTTTCCGACCCCAGTGAACACTGACATCTTGCCTTGGAAAAATGAGCCGTGCAGCACGCCTATATCCCATTGACCGTCCTCATCGAAATCGGCGATATCGAGTATTGCAGGATCGATCAGTTGGAGTTGCTCGCCGGGCGAGAACGAACCATCTCCATTCCCAAGTAAGATCGAAACCTTAGCAACTGCGCGGCTGAGGACGACGGCGTCAAGGAACTGATCATTGTTAAGGTCTTTTAGCACAACCTGCAATGGACCGATGTCCGCTCCGGAAGAAATTGCCGGGAGAAAGCCGCCTCCACCGTTGTTCCGGAGAACAGCAACGTCATTAGATTGAAGATTGGCCACAACAACGTCCTGATCATTGTCGTTGTCGACATCACCGAGCGCGATCGACTGCGGCCGATTGCCTACCGGAAATTCCTTTCCCCCGGAAAAGACCGGCATTACGCATGGTTGAGCGGTAGCAAAAGCGAAGAGAAAATGGAGAAATACAGCGGTTGGGATCAGCTGTCGGACTGGCCAGAATTCGGCCCAATTCATATCACTCATAGATACGGTTCCGTGTGGAATACTACAGAGTACCTTTTACCACAATTTCGATTCTAATTTACCTTTTGGAGGAGCATTATCGGCCTTTGCGGAGGTTGCCGGCGCGGCTTGATCAGTGCAAAGCGTGTGGGTGAAGTCCCTTAACCCCTCGCAGTGATTGCAAGAAGAGAAAGTGCCGTTCGGTTTCTGTAGTAGAGAGTGAGTTTCTAAAGAACAAAGGGAAGGTTGTTGGCTTACCATATTGCTCTCATAGAGGCGACGGCGTACTCCAAGACTTACGGCCAGGGGTTGAAGTCGATGCCGATGCTTGTTTGTCCAAAGAGCAGAGGGATCGCGATGTAGGAATTGAGGCGTCCCTTCATGACAGCGTTCATCAGAAGATTGTCCGCGTTGTAGGCCACGGGTGTCTGCATATCTACAAGAAGCTCTGCAGCTTTTCGATTCACAGAGTAAGCGTGCGTACAGAACTGTTTTCCGGCGATCTTGAAATGGTCGTTGTACGGTTTTGGATACAGGTTCCCGATCATCGTGTGATCATAACGAAGCAGGCCTGCGGCGTGTTGCAGATGGTAGATCGCTTTTGTGATCGACGCGAACCGCGGCGCCTTCGAGTATCCAAGCCAGCCCCAGTAGATAAGGTCGGCGTCCTCAGGGATCTGCTCTAGCATCGCCGAAAGGTATTCTTCCATTTCCGGAAAGGCGAATACGTCGTCCTCAAAGATCATCACTCGTTCATAGCCTTTCGAAAGCATGTCCTCGTAGATGCCCTTGTGGCCCAGCGAACAGCAGACAGTATCGAGCGTCATCGGCTTGTTTCGTCGATCCAACCTGCGAGCGAGATCTTCGTCGTAAGTCCCGTCGGCGATGAACTGCTGCATCGATAAGTCGCTGCTGTCTAGCCCCTCAAAGAACTCGATATCCCATCCGGCGAGATCTCGTCTGAAGACCTCCATACGATCAGCAAATCGTGGCAGGAACAGCACATACCGGTTGTCGTAGAGATCGTGCAGAGCTTTGAAGATGACCGGGCCTTCGGCTTGCTCTGCAGTAGGGTCTTCTTTGGCCATATATGTATTCCGTTCTCTTTGATCCCTGGAACATTTCGAACAAGCTCTATTCTACAGAATGACCGCTCCTGAGCAGCGTTACAAACGAAAATCGAAAGTGTCGTTTGCGGCTTCGCATCGGGATAGAACAGAAGGCCTTCGGTATGGCCGGAGGATCGAAAGGCACATCAAGGGCACAGATGGCTCTAGCCAGCAGCTTAACCCCCGGGTGAAGCCGGGGGCCAATGATCCTTCCGATCAAGCCGATCCTTGGAATTCGTCCGCAACCTTGTAGAGTCCCTTGTATTTTTCCATCCCGCGGGGGCAGAGCCGCACGCTTTCATACTCGCCCTGCCCAAGGATCAGGCTACTGACACTTGCCGATAGTCCCCAACTATTATCTACGGATCGCGAAATGGAGCCACCCCATGGATTTGAACCTGCGGGGTGCTCGGTTTGGACCTGTCATATTCCAGGTTTGATTGAATACTTGAAGAAGTTCAAGGAGAGGGTCGCTGCCCCGGGTTTTAACCGCTCGGAAGGAACGCGCTGATAAACGGAATATCTTTTCGGTTAAGGAGCAACGAAAGAGTACCGAGTACCAGAACCACAAGCGCCAGCGCAAATAACAGGCCCCCATCCCCTTTTACCTCGATCCCCAACCTGGTCAGGTGACTGAAGATCGCGCCGAGGATAGTTAGCACCGCGATCAGGGACCCCAGCCATGCAGTTTGCGGGATCAAGATCAATACCGCTGCGATCAGTTCGACCACTCCCGAACCTATTCTTCCGTATGCCTCCAACTCCGGGCCCATCAGGGTCGTGAAGATGTATCGCGATTCCTCCGCACCCGTGAATTTGAAAAACAGTGTCTGCAGAAGAATTGCCGCAACCGCTATTCTCGCAGCCCAACCAATCAACTGTACTGAACTTGCCATCTCGATTCTCCAGTGTGCTCTAAGATCATATTCCACACCGCTATCGCCCGAGCCGGCGCGATTATTCCAACATAAAAGCATGGAATACCGGACTTCATAACCGGGATTCAATGTCCCGGTTCCCCCGGCCAGAATCCCGGGGGATCGAATATTTCAAAAGAGATTGGAGAATTTTAGTGATGATCAAACAAAGGATGATTGCCGCATTCGCGGTTGTTGCGGCCCTGGTTCTGGGCGCCCAGGATGCGGCGCATGCAGGCGGAAAGAAGAAAGAGGCCCGGTTTACGGTCCGGATCGAGAACATTTCGTCCGGGACAGGACTTCCGACGGTCGGAGACGCCACGTATCCCTTTGCGCTCTCGCCCGGTATGTACGTGGTGACGAACAAGAAGATGAGTTTCTTCAAGGTCGGCAAGAAAGCGAGTTCGGGTCTCGAGGCTCAGGCCGAGGACGGAAATCCGGAGACGCTTTCCAAATCGCTTCTCACCAAGGTGGGTTCCTTGTATATGGGTGTGTTCAACACGCCTGAAGGCGCCGAAGCTCCGGGACCTCTACTTCCGGGAGGCTCTTACGAGTTCTCTTTCACCGCAAGCGAGGGAATGAAACTGAACCTCATCGCGATGTTCGGCCAGTCGAACGACCTTTTCTACTCGCCCGCTTCGGCAATAGAACTGTTCAAGGGCGGAGAACCGGTTTCGGCGGACATCACGGACCTGCTAATGCTCTGGGACGCAGGAACCGAGGTCAACCAGGCGCCGGGGGTCGGCGATCAGCAGGCTCCCCGGCAGGCGGGCCCCAACATCGGCATGGCTGAGAACGGAAAAGTGTCGACGGTAATGGACAGCTTCGTCTATCCCAAGACCCGTGAAGTTCTGAAGGTCACGATTTCCGCGGGCTAAAGACGGCCCGTCAGGCTTTACGGGTCCCAGCTCGGATGCCGGGACCCCGCTCAAGAGTTTTGAAGGAAAAGAGGATCTATCAATGAAAAAGATTGTGATACTGGCGCTGACAGCCCTAACTGCGGTTTCGGCATTTGGCCAGGTAAAAAACAAACCGACGCTCACGCTTGCGGGGGCTCGGAAGGTGATCGAAGGCGCAAAGGATTACGCGCTTAAAAACAACGCTCCCGGAGGGGTAATCGCGGTCGTCGATGACGGCGGAAACCTTATAGCTCTTGAAAGGCTTGACGGCACTTTCTCGGCGGGAGCCAACATCTCGGTCGGAAAGGCGAAGACCGCGGTCATGTTCAAGCGGCCGACAAAGGTCTTCGAGGACATCATCAAGAACGGAAGGACTTCGATGGTCGCTTTGCCCGATTTCACACCGCTTCAGGGCGGCGTGCCGATCATGGTAGACGACGAGATAGTCGGAGGTGTAGGCGTTTCAGGCGCGGCGTCCGCCCAGCAGGATGAAGAGCTCGCGATCGCCGGGGCGAACGCCCTGACGGGTGCGAAATCCGCTTCTGTCCGTTTCTTTGGCGCCGATTCGGTCAAGGACGCTTTCTCGAAGGGCGCAGTGATCGAGGACGGTTCGAACGGAGGGAACTATATGGTCCACGCTTCGCGGCGCGAGGGAGCCGGGATGAGCGAGGTCCACGAACTGGATACCGACATCATTTATGTCCTGGAAGGAACCGCGACGTTTGTCACCGGTGGCAGGTCCGTAGGGTCGAAGGAAGTCGCGGCAAATGAGTTTCGCGGTTCTTCGATCGAGGGCGGAGATGAGCGGAAGCTTGTCAAGGGCGATGTGATCATCGTTCCGAACAATACTCCGCACTGGTTTAAGGAAATCGGAGGGACCTTTCTCTACTACGTTGTAAAGGTCAGGTAACTGCAAGGCGGGCGGCCTGGGGCCGACCCGCCTTCTACTTTGGAGTACAGAAATGAAACGGCTATTTTTACCAATGTTCTTGACCGCGGTATCGATGGCGGGAGCAGCCTATCCACAGGATATCCCGACAGGAAATGCCGACGCGGTGATCGATCTTGCTACTAAAACCGGGGCGGAACTCGTCTCGGGCGTTTGGAGATACAGCGACGCAAAGATCGTAGAAACAGAGTTCAGAAAAGCGGGACCCGACGGGCAGCCTACGGGAAGCCCGGTCAGGACTCTCGATTATCAGCCGAAGGCTGGCATTGCCAACTTTGATGACGCTTTGTGGGAGGTCATCCCCGCAGAGGGGATTTCTGAAAGGCGGGGGAACGGAAAGCTGTCCTTTAACTGGTATCGGATCAATGTCTCGATCCCCCGATCTGTTGGAAGTTTCGACACAAGAGGCTCGACCGTAGTGTTCCAAACCACCCTGGACGACTACGCGGAAATCTGGGTTGATGGCGAACTGGCGCGGTTCATAGGTCAGCGCGGCGGTTCGGTGGTCGGCGGCTGGAATGCCCCTAACCGGCTCGTCATCGGAAGGGATGTTGCTCCGGGACAAAAGATACAGATCGCCGTGTTCGGCATCAACGGCCCGATCTCGAACCCACCAACCAACTTCATATGGATCCGTGAAGCTCGTCTCGAGTTCTACTCGGATAGCGGATCAGGTCCGTATGCGATTACCCCGAGCGAGGTGAACGTCGACATTGACGTCAGGGATCCTGCGCTCACTCGAATCGTGGGTCCGAATCCGAAGATCTGGAAACTCGCCGAGGGCTTCAAGTTCACCGAAGGTCCGGTCTGGACGTCGAAAGGCCTTTTGTTCAGCGATCCTAACAGCAATGTCATTTACCTTTATTCAAAAGAAGGGAAGCTGAGCGTGTTCCGCACACCGAGCGGTTACAGCGGTAAGGATGTTTCCGAATACGGGCAGCCCGGATCCAACGGCATAACGCTCGATCCGCAGGGTCAGATCGTCTTCAACCAGCACGGCAACCGCCGGGTCGTCCGTCTGAAGGCCGACGGGACCGAAGAAGTGATCGTCGACCGTTACGATGGCCATCGGCTCAACTCGCCGAATGACCTGGTCTATCGATCCGACGGGACTCTCTTCTTCACCGATCCGCCATTCGGTCTCCCGAAGTTCGGGGACGATCCGCGTAAGGAACTCCCGTTCTCAGGCGTGTATTCGGTCCACAACGGCAACCTGCGGCTTCTAACGGACGAATTCACGGGCCCGAACGGAATCGCGCTTTCGCCCGACGAAGAGTATCTGTACGTTGGCAACTGGGACGAGAAGAGAAAGACCGTTTACCGGTACAAGGTTCTGCAGGATGGGACCGTTGCCGACGGCGAGCTTTTTTTCGATTTCACTCCGTTCCCCGGCGAAGATGCCATCGACGGAGTAAAGGTGGACCGGGAAGGGAACGTTTACGTTTCGGCGCCCGGAGGGCTCCAGGTCCTTTCACCGGAAGGAAAGCACCTGGGCACGATAAACGCGCCGCGGCACGTTCACAATATGGCTTGGGGCGAAGACGACGGAAAGACGCTCTACCTGACCGCACGGAGCGGTTTGTACCGGATGCGCCTGAACGTCGAGGGAGTGAGGCCTGCGGCCAGGTGAGTCTGAGAGTAAAGGAGATCGGCGAGCTTGCCGGTCTCCCCTCTCACAAAGCATCGCAGAACGGATCGAATGCGGCGTTTCTTGCTGGCATCCCCGGGCTCGATGCCAGCGGAAAAGGGTGGGCGGCGGACCGGCTGATGGAAATTCTCACCGGAGAAGGCATCCGTGTCGGAAGACTTACCGCCGATCATTGGCTAAGCCTCCCG
This sequence comes from Acidobacteriota bacterium, assembly GCA_003385635.1. Classification (GTDB taxonomy): domain Bacteria; phylum Acidobacteriota; class Blastocatellia; order Pyrinomonadales; family Pyrinomonadaceae; genus Aridibacter. Next base: position 124,647 of record QQUY01000002.1, read on the forward strand.
GAAGTCCGCTTCTCGGACACCGATCCAGGAGGGAATTTTTACAGGAACGGTCTTCGGCTATCCGAGATGTTCGAGGGTACCGTCCTCCCTCTAAAACGTGAAAGAAAAATAGAAAGCTGGATAGACGTGCTGGGTCTGGAAGAGACGCTCGACGCCTTTGAACGGATATATTTCCCTGCGCAAATGGTCCATTTTACAGAGGACGATCCGGTTTCGTTCGCTGACTTGATCTTCGAGTACGGGTGAAGGCTTCGACGGTATAAAACAAACGAGACTTCAGAAACGAGGAATCTGGGAACGGGCACGAGTTCCCTTCCGATTCCCGTGCACACGACCCGAGCCGCATCAATCCATCCTCAGCCACCAGTTCCCGACCGATCTCCTTCAACGATTTTATCTTGTCCGCTCACAGGTGAACGTCGCTACGCTGAGAGTTGGTCGCAGATAACGCAGTCGGCTCCATAGCCGTCCGCGGGTTGGTGGTTTCGCTGATTCCCGAAGCACACTCCTACATGCGAAGATCTCTTGCAAGTACGCATCGATGCGTCTACCATCCTCGCATATCCGGGAAAATGACGGGTCAACAGGCGATGGACCGCCAATAATGCGGCCTCGCCCTATCCGGCGCACAGGTCGAAATGGAGATTCCGGGCTATAGAGACTTGAGGGAGATCTTCCGCGGACCATCTTTCGCGTTTGCGAATGCCGTGCGGGATCAGAACGGCGAAGCGGTTCTGCTCAAGATCCGTGAGGTCGGCAACGTCTACGCCGAGAAGGAGCACACTCTTTTTTCTGACCTGGATCTTGCGTGCATACCCAAGCCCATCGAATTTCTAGCAAGCCAGGGCAGAAAGATATCTGTACTGGAGCCGTTCGAGGGGCGGCCCGTTGTACCACCGCTCGATATCTCAGACTTTCTGGCCGTCGCATCCTCGTTGGCCCGGACCATCGCCGGTCTCCATCGGTCAGGCGTGGCGGCAGGCGTGATCGATGCCGAGGCAGTTCTCTTCGATCCGACAACGAAGGAAATCCTGCTTGCTGACCTGAGCTACTCGTTCCGGGGGCCTGACAAAAATGGTTCGCACGAACACGGCATCCCTGAAGGCCTGCCTCTTGGTTACATCTCGCCCGAAATGACCGGCAGGATCGACGGATCAGTTGATGACCGATCTGACCTCTACAGTCTTGGAACCGTCCTTTACCACTTCCTTTTCGGTAGACCGCCGTTCATTGAGCAAGACCCGCTCGAACTGATACACAAACATATTGCTTCCGTTCCCGAGGAACTCCGAAACATCCATCCTGATTCCCCGGTCCAGCTGACCAGGATCGTAGCCAAGCTTCTCGAGAAACAGCCCGACAAGAGGTATCAGAGTGCCGAAGGTCTGCTTGAGGACCTTGAACGCTGCGCGCGTTCCCTGGCCTCGTACGATTCGATCCCGGAATTTGAACCGGGCACCCACGACATATCCGATCGGTTCAGGCTTCCAGACACGCTCTATGGAAGGCAGACCGAGATCGGGAAGTTATCAGAGATATTCGAACAGATCTCGGACGGCCCGCCGGCGATGTTGCTCGTGGCCGGATATCCCGGCATCGGAAAGACCTCGCTGATCAAGCAGTTCGGTGCTGAGGCATCAAGGCGCGGCGGTATTTTTGTCGAGGGCAAGTTCGACCTCGTCGCCCGCGGGGTCCCGTTCAGTGCTCTCATTCAGGCCATAGGATCACTTGTCGGCGACCTTCTTACCCTGGACGACGATGTTTTAGCAGCGAAACGGGAAAAGATAGCCCTGGCATTGGGAGGGACCGGAGGAGTTCTGACTGAGGTGGTCCCGGAGCTGGAGCTTTTGATCGGTGACCAGCCTTCGGCACCTGGACTCGGACCGAGGGAGACTCTTAACAGGTTGCAGCTTGTCTTTCAGAGATTCCTTTCGGCGGTCTCCACATCCGAAAATCCGCTCGTCGTGTTCCTGGACGACCTTCAATGGGCGGACGCCGCGACCCTCGATCTCATTTTGCCTTTATTGAGCGGATCTTCATCCGCAAGGCATTTCGTGCTGGTGGGTGCCTACCGCGACAATGAGATCGGAGTCACCCATCCTCTTGCGAGGACCATCTCGGAGCTCGAAGCGTCTGGCGTAAGTCTTCACAAGATTACACTTGGTCCGCTCGAGATGGAAGACCTGGTGAGATTCGTCTCGGACTCTCTGCGCACAGGCGAAGAGCAGTCGCAAGAACTTGCCGGAATAGTGCAGGAGAAAACTGCCGGCAACCCGTTCTTCGTTCTGCAGTTCCTTTCGACGTTGAATCAGGAGGGCCTTCTGCGCTTTGACCGCGAAGCAAGGCGATGGACGTACGACCGCGAGGCGATCGCGGAAGCCGGTCTTGCGGACAATGTCATCGATCTGATGACGCGGAAGATCGCACGACTACCCTCGGATACCGGACGAATGCTTCAGCTCGCGTCTTCAATCGGAAGCCGCTTCTCGCTGGAGATGCTCTCTACTATCAGCGGCGAAAAAGCATCGGAAGTCGAACGGGCCCTTTCGGAGGCTATCGAGGCAGGGCTTGTCGTCCGACACCCCGGGATGACAGAGAACGACCCCGGGTTCTCTTTTCTTCACGACCGCGTACAACAAGCAGCACAGGACCTGATGTCGGACGAGAAAAGAGCAATGGTCCATCTAACTGTCGGCCGCCTGCTTATGTCGACGCTTTCCAGGGAAAAGGCAGACGAAGAGCTATTCGACATAGTAAACCACCTCAATCTTGGAAAGGACCTGATAACGGATAGTGACGAGAACGAGCGGCTCGCCGAGCTGAATCTCCGGGCAGGTACAAAGGCGAGAGCTTCAGCGGCATTCGACTCCGCGCTCGCGTTTTTCAGAACTGGTTCTGAGATTCTCGAAGGGTCCCGACGATACGAGCTCGACTTCGAGCTGCGGCTTGGAGCCTCGGAATGCGGGTACCTCTGCGGCGACCTGGACGAGGATGGCATCGCGACAGAAGCTCTTCTTTCGTTTGCCCGAAGCGATCTCGACCGTGCAAGGGTACTGAACCTGAAGATGCTTCGTTTCGAGAACCAGGGGATGTACCGCGAGGCGGTCGGCACGGCGCTGGAATGCCTTTCGCTGTTCGGATTCTCATTCCCTCGGTCAGACAGCGATAAAGCCGCAAAACTGAACGAAGAGATCTCGGAAATCGAGCGGCTGATCTCCGGCAGACCGATCGGCGAACTCGTCGACCTCCCCGAGATGACGGATCCATCGATGAAGATGGTACTCAACATCCTCACGGACATATGGTCGTCAACGTACATCACCGGAGATGAGGTGCTTGCCCGGCTTATTTCCGCGACGATCGTGCGGATAACTTTGACCCACGGCTGTGCCGCGGCATCGGCTTATGGGTACGTAACGCATGCGATCACCGTAGGACCTGTCCTTGGTGACTACGAATCTGCGCTCGAGTTCGGCAAACTGGCTTTAAAGGTAAATGAGAAATTCGAAGACGCGCGCCGCCGAGCAAAGGTACACCAGCAGTTCCACGCGCATGTAGCACTCTGGAGGTTGCCCTTCCGCCTTTGCGCTGAGCACGCCCGGGAGGCAGCGCGGAGCGGCCTTGAGGCAGGAGATTTCCTTTACGCGTCGTATGGCACGATGACCGAGACGTGGTCTGCATACCAGATTGCAGACGACCTGGAGGAGTTTTCCAGATCTTATGCACCAGGCCTCGATCTTATCCAGAAGCTGAAGGTCGGTTCTTTTGCGGATGCTCACAACCTGATGTTGAACCGCGCACTTGCTCTTTGCGGGAAAACAGAATCGCCGGTGTCTGTGACCGCCGGTGACTTCAGCGAAGAACAGTATGCAAGGGCTTACGCGGACAATCCGTTCTTTTCCACTTTTCTAAGCGTTTCCAAGCTTGAGCTGTATTACACATTCGGGGAATACGACAACGCCTTGACCGAATACCGTCGGGCGATCCCGCTCGTCAGTCACGTCTCTGGAACCATCTGGCCCGTGCTGCTCGATACGTGGGGAGGCCTGACCCTTGCGGCCAACGCGCTCGAGCGGGAAGGAGACGAACGAGACCCTCTGATCGCTGAAGCGGCGGACGCGTCGCAACGACTTGAGATACTCGCCGAAAACTGTCCGCAAAACTACCTCGTACCTTCCCTGCTTCTGAAAGCCAGTATTGCAGTTGCTTCTGGCCTTGATGCCGAATCGCTGGTTCATTTCGAGAATGCGGTGAAGTACTCCGAGCGATCGGGCGCAACACGAGATAGGGCGCTTGCCAACGAGCTGTTCGGGAAATACTGGCTCGCAAGGGGCAACGACGTGCTTGCCGGTGCCTGCCTTCGTGAGTCCCTTAACCAGTACACGCGCTTCAAAGCCTCCGCGAAATGCGCCGAACTAAGGCAGTGTTTTCCGTTCCTTGCGTCGAGTTCCGGCATGTCTGAGAGTCGGCTGGATGCCGCAAGCGTGATAAAAGCCGCTCAGGCGCTCTCGGTAGAGATCGATCTTGAACAGCTTGTCGGGGACCTCTTGAAGATCGTTGCCGAGAATGCGGGCGCGGAACGCGCGGTTCTATTTGTGGATAACGGCGGAAGGCTCGAGGCCGTCGCGGAGAGATCGGAGGCCGGGCCGACGACGATGCTGGATTCGCCTATCGATCTCCGGGATACCGACACCGTGCCCCACAGCATCCTGAACTACGTTCAGAGAACGAACGAGGAAGTGGTTGTTGAGAGCCGAGGCACGGGGACGCGGTATGAGAGCGACCCCTATTTCACAAGGGTCCAGCCGCAGTCTGCGATGGCCGTCCCGTTGATCGGGCGAGGCTCTCTCAAGGGAATTCTTTATCTTGAGAACCGGGTCACGAAGGGGGCGTTTTCCGCAGAGCGTGTCAGCGTCTGCCGCGTGCTTGCGTCGCAGGTGGCGATCCCTCTGGAGAATGCTTCGCTCTATCACGGAATGAGGATCGAGGCCGATCAGCGGCGGCAGGCTGAAGAAACGCTCCGCTCGATCACCGAAGGGACCGCGTCTGTGACCGGCGGTTCATTTTTTTCCTCGCTCGTTAGACATCTGGCGGATGCCTTTGGAGTTGGGTTTGCCCTCATCACTGAATTCCGGCCCGATACCGGCGAAGCCGAAATGCTCGCCTTCTGGAAAAGAGACGAGCTCGCAGAAACATCCTCGTACGAAGTCAAAGGAACTCCTTGCGAGAAGGTGTTGACCGGGGAAACCTGTTTCTATTCCGAAGGCGTCCAGAAGCGGTTCCCGAAAGACCAGGACCTGGTCGAGATCGGGGCCGTAGGATACTGGGGAATTCCGCTTAGGAGTATGGAAGGCTCAGTGATCGGACACCTTGCCGTGCTCGACGACGGGCCGCTTGAGGAGTCGGAGCTCGGCAAATCGCTTTTGAGTATTTTCGCCGCAAGGGCGGGCGCGGAGCTTGAGCGCCTGCGCGCCGAGAGAGGATTGCAAAGCGCGCTTGCTGAAGTCAAGGCGCTGAAAGACCGTCTTCAGGATGAAAACGTCTACCTTCGGGATGAGATCAGACAAAGCCACAACTTCGAAGAGATCGTCGGAGAAAGCCCGGCTCTCCTGAAAACTCTGCAGGATGTAGCTCAAGTTGCTCCAACCGACGCAACTGTCCTGGTGACCGGCGAAACCGGAACCGGAAAGGAACTCATCGCCCGTGCCGTCCACGAGCGCAGCAAACGAAAGAACCGGCCGCTTGTAAAAGTAAACTGCGCGGCAATCTCTGCCGGCTTGGTAGAAAGCGAGCTTTTTGGACACACGAAGGGCGCCTTCACGGGAGCAGTTGAAAAGCGTTCCGGCAGATTTGAACTCGCCGACGGCGGTACGATATTCCTGGACGAGGTTGGCGAGCTTCCACCTGAAACACAGGTCAAGATCCTGCGCGTTCTGCAGGAAGGAGAGTTCGAGCCGGTCGGCAGCAGCAAGACAGTGAAAGTCGACGTTCGCGTGATAGCCGCGACCAACCGCGACCTGGAGGATGAGGTCAGATCGGGAAGATTTCGCTCCGATCTTTACTTTCGCCTAAATGTGTTCCCCGTCGCCGTGCCGCCACTGCGCGACCGACTTGAAGACCTGCCAGCGCTTGTGACATTCTTCCTCGACAGGTTCAGCAAAGCTTTTGGCCGCAACATCAAAAGCGTTCCTCAAGGCGTGCTGCGAATGCTCTCCGAATACGATTGGCCCGGAAACATCAGAGAGCTGCAGAATCTGATAGAAAGGGCAGTCGTGCTGGCACCAACTGAACTTGAATCGTTGAGCGCAGAGCTGATCCCGGTGGGCTCCGGGGCCGAGCAGATTCGGGCGGCGGCAGCTCCGGCGAGCACTTCCGGTTCCATTCGATCGTCGTCCGATTCCGCGGGTGCTTCGATGGAAGAGATCGAACGAACGCACATACTGAACGTTTTGGAAAGTACTGGCTGGGTGATCGGAGGTACAAGCGGTGCCGCGAGCGTGCTGGATCTCCATCCGAACACCCTTCGCAGCCGTATGAAGAAACTGGGCATACGACGTCCTTCTTGACCCCCCCCCCACACGACCGACACCCTGAAAGGCACGAAATATCGTGTGTCACAAGTTCGTCGTTCTAGTGACGGCACGATATATCGTGTCCGACCCGATAATGGCGAGCTGTCCCTGAATTCTCTAACCTCACTATTCACCTGTGTTTACAAGAAAATTCGTAGCAGCCGGGATTGTGGCATGACACTTGAATTGGGGGTGGTGTAAAGAAGGAGATCGATTTAGGGATGCTCAGGATCACTGAAACCGAAAGAAACGAACAGTCAGTCACATATCTAATAGAAGGAAAGGTAGATCCATCCGGACTAACGGAGATAGACAATGTCTGCAAACAGGCGAACGGAATCGAACTTACTCCGATACTGGACCTTTCAATGCTCTCATTTGTGGAACGGGCTGCGGTTGACGGCTTCCGGGCGCTTTCAAAGCACCGCGTATTAATGATCAACTGCTCGCCGTTTCTGGCCGAACAATTAAAGCTCGGCGAATGCAATGCTTGAAAACACAGTAAAATCCATTGAAAAGCGGCAAACGGCACCGCGTGAAGATGCGGGCCGCCTCCTCGACGAACACGGCGACTACCTTTTCAGGTACGCTTTGTCGAGGGTCGGCAATGAATCCGTCGCCGAAGATCTGGTTCAGGAAACTCTGCTTGCCTCGCTGAAGGGCGCAAAGCGTTCGGGGGGTAGTTCGGAGCGAACCTGGCTTACGGCGATTCTCAAACATAAGGTGATCGATCATTACCGCAAGGCGATGCGTGAAGTTCAGTTTGATAATGAACGGGAGGACCCGGGCTTTTTCGACGACGACGGCCACTGGACCGATGACCACGCGCCCCGTTCCTGGGATCCCGGGCCGGCCGATGATCTGGAAAGAAAGGAATTCCGGCGTGCGTTGAGCAGATCGCTTGCTCTATTGCCTCCGAAGTCGGCGGCGGTCTTTGTCCTCAGCGAGATCGAAGGCCTTCCGAGCAAGGAGATCTGTTCTGTACTGAATATCTCTTCGTCCAACTTCTGGGTCACGATGCACAGGGCCCGCCTGCAACTCCGGCACCTCCTCGAAAAGAACTGGTTTGAACCGAAACATCAAAAGACCATCCATTAGTCCTGCCCGCCTGCCGCCTTCATTCTTCCGTGCTCACGAAAAAAGGCCGTCTTAAACGACGGCCATAATTGCCAGACAGGAGATTCTGCTAAAAGGACTCTACGCTGCGGCCAGCAGTGCTGCCTCCGCCCGTATCACCCCGTATTCGACCGCCACCCTTGCAAGGCTCTTCTTCATCATTCCCCGCGCACGGTTCAATCTCGACATTACCGTTCCGATGGGTATGTCAAGAATCTCTGCGATCTCTTTGTACTCGAAATCTTGCACGTCTGAAAGCACCAGCACAGACCTGTAATGCTCCGGTAATTTATCAAGCGCGGTAAGGATCTGGCGGTCATTGATCCTTTCGGAAACCGGTTCATTCCCGGTCGCGTTCTCAAACACGAACTCGTCCGCCTCCGTTAGGTACTTGGCCTTCGTGTATTTCTTCCGGCGGTGGTGATCGAACTTGTTAAACAGGATCTTGTAGAGCCACGCACGGCAGTTTGTGCCCGGTTCATATTTTGAAAAAGACTTCCAGGCCTGCATATAGGTTTCCTGGACCAGTTCCTCCGCTTCCGAATGATCCATCGTCAGCCTGTTAGCCGTCCTGTACAGCTCGTTCAGATACTGGATCGCTTCCGCTTCAAACAGTTCAAGTGTATTATCCGATTCCATTTCAATAACTCCTTCCAGAATGATCGGCCCGAGAACCGGCGCCGTTTTCCGTTAGTCGTTCGGAATCGGAAATCCTTACAGATCCCGCAAAAATAATTCGTATCGGCTGATCAGGGCGCCGGGACCACGCTAGCCTCGACATTTTGCCCGGGTACCGTTGATTCGTGAGAAACGAAGTCCGACCGGGTCGTCAGGAACTCGACTAGGTCTTTGCTGAACAGAAGGTCGAGAGACCAGTCGATCGCAACACGGAGTTTCTTCTCAAGCCTTGGAAGTTTCATCAGATAGATGGTCCGCCATAGCCACCAGGCGACGAATCCAGAGAAATTCACGCCCATGATCTGCGCTACACCTGTCCTTCGCCCGATCGCAGCAAGCTGGCCGATCGTCTCGAAGCTGAACGGTCTTGCTTTGCGGCCGTCGATCGCGGAAACAAGATTCCGGGCCAGTACCTTGCCTTGCCGTATTGCGTGCTGAGCCGTCGGAGGGTGAAAACCGCCCGATGCCGTATCAGGAACGGCGGCGCAGTCGCCAAGTGCCCATAGGCCGTCGAACCCCGCGACACTCATCGTCTCGTCGGCGAGCACGCGACCACTTTCTTTTGCGCAGGGAAGGGTGGATAGAATCGGATGCGCAGCGGTTCCGGCTGTCCACACGATCGTTCCAGCTTCGATCCGCGTACCGTCGCTCAGCGTCGTGGTCTTGCCTTCAACTTTGGTCACGAGCTTGTCCACGTGGATCTCCACTCCGCGCGATTCGAGTTTTTTCTCCGCATACCTTCCCAGCTTTGCGCTGAGCTCCGGGAGGATCACGTCGCCGCCGTGAACCAGCACTACCCGGAGATCGTTCTCGGTCAGGTTCGGGTAAAACTTAAGGCTTTCGCGCAGGAAGTCGTTCACTCCCGCGATCGTCTCAACTCCGGCAAACCCTCCGCCTGCGACAATGAAGGTCAGGAGCTCGTTCCTCCTGTCCGAAAGACATTCGAAATCAGCCTCCTCGAGCTTTGAAATGAGGCGGTTTCTCAGATGGATCGCGTCCCCGAGGGACTTCATCGTCAAAGCGGTCCGCTCGAGTCCCTTGTTTCCGTAAAAATTGGTTACCGCTCCAAGAGCTAGAACAAGGTGGTCGTATTCCAGTTCGTGGTGATGATGGCTTTCCCCGTGTGAGACCGAGACCTTCCGCGCCTCGAGGTCTATGGCTTCCACATCTCCAACGAAAAATCTGACCCGCTTCAGGAGTTTTCTAAGTGGACTCACGATATGTGTGATGTCGAGGTCGCTGGCCGCCACCTCGTGAAGCATCGGCGTAAAGAGAAAAAAGTTCTCGCTGCTGATCAGAGTCACGTCAATGTCGCCGCGACGGCCGAGGACCTTCTCGAGCTCCAGCGCAGTGTAGAGACCGCCGAAGCCGCCTCCGAGGATAAGAATTCGCTTCTTGGTGTTCATAGGTTGAATCTCTCCGGGAAGCATTCAATCGCTTTCGAACGCCAGGCTATTCCAATTCAAGAAGAAGAAAATTCTGGAATATAAGCCCCGGTTCAGGCGATTCAGGTTCGGTGAAATCCCGCATCTTTAGAGCAAGGGGGACAGGAGCAAAATGGAAAGAAGCCGCTACAAGAAAACCGGAATGGTAGTGATATCCGGCAGGAACCCGACAGTGCCGAAGTTCAGGTCAGTCGCGGACGAAAGATTGAGCAAGGCACTGAAGAAAGCTATCAACCGTGAAACTGCACCGCCCGATCTCGAAGCGCGTGTGAGATCGATATTCTGCGGCACAGATGAGGCCCTTTGAGCAGCGCAGGGTCCGGTCCGCTCAAGACACAACCAAGAATGAAGTTCGTTCCTAAAAGATTGCGCGGGAGAATTGTCCGATTCATTGCTGCCAGGTCGGATAGTTGCCTTGCGATCACCCGAAAAATGTCTGATTCAGTCGGCCGCGATCTGACCTTCTACGAAAGGTACAAGGTCTGGCTTCACTCTCTGATCTGCGATGCGTGCGTCCGGTATCTCGATCAGATCAGGCTCCTGCATATTGAAACGGGGCGCTTCGCTCCGGGCGAACCATCTGCCAGGCTTACAGAAGATGCCAAAGCGAGGATCCGTGAAAAGTTCCGCGACCACTGACATCACCCCTCTTTACCCGCCTGCTCAGAACAGCCTTTTGGAATAATGTAAAGACAATCCGTACTTCAGAGCGGTGCCGGACCGGCAGAGCGTTGCCCGGCGGAGGACCGCAATGATCACTCTACAAACACGAGCAGTATCTGAGCTTCAAAGCTCGACAGGAAAGGAATGGCTCGAGACGAACGGAATCGGGGGATACTCCTCCTCGACCGTTTCCGGGATCCACACCCGCAGGTACCACGGCCTTCTAGTTGCCGCAACGGACCCTCCACTCGGAAGGATGGTGCTTCTTTCGAAGTTCGAGGAAGTGCTGACGATCGGTGACTCGAGATACGGACTTTCGGCCAGCCGATATCCCGGCGCGGTCGATCCCGAGGGCTTTCGTTACATCAGGGAATTCCGTCTTGATCCCTATCCGGTATGGACGATCGAAGTCGGCGGGGTCGTGCTCGAACGAAGGCTGTTCATGCCGCACGGCAGGAACACGGTCGCATTCTCGTGGGAGGTCGTTTCAATTGAGAATGCCGACGCACCCGTAACATTGGAGGTCAGACCATTGTTGGCATTCCGCGATTATCACCATCTTCTGAGCGAGGAAGGAGACCTCGAAGTTTCGTTTGAATCGGTCGGCGGAAAAGTCGCGGTGAGATCTTCGGTCGGTTCGCCGGAACTGTACTTTTCCAGCGAGGGTGCCCTGATCGAAATGACCGGGTTCTGGTACCGCAACTTTGAGTACGGGATAGAACAGGAGCGAGGATTCGACTACACCGAAGACCTTTACCAGCCCTTCGTCCTCAGATTCGACCTGTCTGTTCCAGCGAGGTTGTTCGCGTCGACCGAGAACGTTGATCCGGGCAAATGGGAAGGACTCGAGGCCTCTGAAACAAGAAGGCGAAGCGAATTAGTGGCGCGAGCCGGCTTTGGAAGCGGACTCGCTCGGCAACTGACATTGGCGGCTGACCAGTATCTGGTTAGGCGCGGAAGCGGACACACCGTGATCGCGGGATACCCCTGGTTCTCCGACTGGGGACGCGACACGATGATCTCCCTGCCGGGGCTGACTCTCTCTACCGGACGACCCGATATAGCCAAGGACATACTTTTCGAATTTTCAGATCATGTCTCTGAAGGGATGCTGCCAAACCGTTTTCCAGACGACGGCGAAGAGCCCGAGTACAACACGGTCGATGCAACGCTGTGGTATTTCGAAGCGATCCGGGCATATCTTCAGGAGACAGGGGAAGTTGATACTGTGGGACAAAGTCTGTACAAGGTTCTGGCCGGGATCGTGGATTGGCACCTTCGGGGTACAAGGCACGGGATCGTTGTCGACGACGGAGGGCTTCTCAGAGCTGGCGAACCAGGGGTTCAGCTGACTTGGATGGACGCGAGGATCGGAGACTGGGTCGTGACGCCGCGAGCCGGAAAGCCCGTCGAGATACAGGCTCTCTGGTACAACGCGCTCCGAACGATGGAAGACCTTGCAAAACAGCTTGGAAAAACTGGCGAATCAAAGCGCTTCAGAGATCTTGCACTAAAGGCAAAACGGAGCTTCACGAATCTCTTCTGGAACGATGAACAGGATTGCCTGTACGACGTGGTAGCAGATGACCGAGCGGACGCGAGTATTCGTCCGAACCAGATCTTTGCTGTCAGCCTCTATCACTCGATGCTGTCCAAAGAGAAAGCGAGGAAGGTAGTCAGCAAAGTGCAACAGGAGCTGCTTACCCCGTACGGACTCCGTTCTCTAGCCGCATCCGATCCTGGCTATATTGGACGCTACGAGGGCGGTCCCTTCGAGCGCGATTCGGCATACCATCAGGGTACCGTCTGGGCGTGGCTTCTCGGTCCGTTTATTGAGGCGTTCCGACGTGTCAACCCGCCTAACGAAACGACGGAGAAAAGGGTGAGCGAGATGCTTGGTGCAATCGAAGGGCACCTGTTCGGCACAGGATTGAACCAGATCTCGGAGATCTTTGATGCCGAGCCGCCTCATGAACCGAAGGGCTGCTTCGCCCAGGCTTGGAGCGTGGCGGAGATCCTACGAGTGATACGAGAGTGACTCAGAGAATGTATCCCGGAATCCTTCCGTGTTATCTTTCTTCTTAGTAGGTACGAATGCCGGGAAGATTCTCAAGAGCGTTTCGGTCCCTCGCCGGAAGCGGGATCAGAAAGACGACGTCCAGCTGCCGCGTTGCGACCGAGCTGGTCAGCGATTCACTTAACCGCAAACTCACTATCCGCGAGCGGCTCCGCTTGCGTCTTCACCTTATGGTTTGCGGAGCCTGCCGCAATTATCTGTCAAACCTGAAGATGATGGGGGATGTCCTTGCTGAACCGATCCTTGGCGACGATGGCAGGGACGGTTTGTCGGACGATGCCGTCGAACGCATCCGCGAAAAATTCAGAAATCGGCAGGGACAGATTGACGAGTAAACTGAAGGTGCATCGTGATTCCCGGTCACCTGCCTTGTACCGCCAGGACCCGCCATCTTGGAATAATCCTCTTTAGAACTGCGATATACGCGCCTCGGACACCTGTCCGGGAGAACGCGTATGAACACGATCCAGCGCCTTTCATCAGAGGCACACGACCATCATCACGGACAAAACCGTTGGGCGGTCATACCGACCCGCGAAAAACTGAACGCCGACCCCGACCTTAGAGGGCGCGGAGTGACCGTCGCGTTCCTGGATTCGGGTTTCGTTCTGCATCCGGACATCGAAGCCAGGATCATTGAGTTCCACGACGTCGCCGGCGAGGAGCGCGACATGTCTGGGATTCACGAGCCGAGGCCGCATCATTGGCATGGCACCCAGACAGTTGTTTCCTGCGCAGGTGAGGGTGCGCTTTCTGACGGGGTCTACCGGGGACTCGCCTCCGAATCGAACCTGGTTCTCGTAAAGGCAAGCGAGAACGGAATGATCACGGACCGGACGATCGAAGCCGGGCTCGAGTGGGTGTTGGAGCACCGCCAGCGGCTTGGGATCAGGGTCCTGAATCTCTCATTGGGCGGAGACGCTAACGTCAAAACAGTTGACAGTCGCATAAACACTCTTGCGGAGAGGCTTACCGATGCTGGCGTCGTCATTACGGTCGCCGCAGGAAACGACTCGGGATCTAAACCGATTCCCCCCGCGAGCGCTCCCTCTGTCATCACGGTCGGCGGATACAGCGATTGCAATTCGTTCGACGAAGATCATTTTGACCTTTATCACTCGACCTTCGGAGCAACCTCAGACGGACTGATCAAGCCCGAGGTGATCGCTCCGGCAATGTATGTCGCCGCCCCAATTCTGCCGGGAACTGATGATTACCGTGCAGCCGAAGCACTTTCCGCTTTGTACTCGGCACCTGACTATCTTTTCGCGAAGCTCCTTCCGGTGCTTGGGCCTATTGCAGGGATCGGTCGCGAGTCCGAACCAGCCGCGGCGCGAACCGAAGTAGAGAGTCATATGCAGACGCGAAAGATAGTCGCGGCGCACTACCAGCACGTAGACGGGACGAGTTTTGCGGCTCCGATCGCGGCCTCGATCGTGGCTCAGATGCTGGAAGCGAACCCCGGTCTCACTCCTTCGGTTGTTAAGAACATTCTCGTTTCCACTGCAAGGAGGCTAGCGGGCTTTCCTTCGGTCCGGCAGGGATTCGGGATAGTGAACGCGGCGGCCGCGGTCGCCGCAGCGAGATCGGAGACCCATTTCCTTTCTAAGGAGGACTACTCGCCCCCTCGGATCGAGGGACGGCGGATCGTCTTCTCATTTCACGACGACAACGCCACCGACGTGAAGCTGGTGGGCAATTTCAACGACTGGAACGAGACTTCCGACTCATTCTATTCCTGCCGCAACGGACTCTGGTGCGCTTCAACGCCTTGCCTCCCGAAAGGACGGTACGCCTACAAGTTCCTGGTTGATGGAAAACGGTGGACTGAAGACGGCAGCCACGGGCTGAAGGAAGAAGACGGTTTTGGGGGATTCAATTCAATACTCGATCTCATTTGATCGAGTCCGGAATGGAATAAGGGTGCTTCGAGGAGTGATTAATTGGTCGCCGGGAACGGTTGCAGAGATGCTGAAAGCGGTGAAGGAACATTGGCCGGAATACCTGATGGAGGCATGGGGACTCGGGATCTTTATGGTCTCGGCGTGCACGTTCGGAGTAGCGTTCTATCACCCCGGTTCTCCCTTGTTCTTTGATTCGAAGATCGTGTCAGACGCGATGATGGGATTGGTGATGGGCCTGACGGCGATAGGGATAATTCTGTCGCCCTGGGGAAAACGGTCGGGAGCACACATCAACCCGGCGGTGACGATCACGTTCCTTTGGCTGGGAAAGATAAAGCCCGCAGACGCCGTGTTCTACATCTTCGCTCAGTTTGCAGGGGCATCTGCAGGGGTGCTTCTGTCGCGGGTGTTCCTTGACGGGCTGCTTGCGGACGCTTCGGTGAACTTCGTGGTCACGGTGCCGGGCGCAGGCGGTGCGCTGTCAGCGTTTACCGCCGAATTCGTAATCTCGTTCCTTCTTATGACGATGGTCCTCGTTACAACGAATTCCACGCGGCTTATGAGCGCCACGCCGTTTCTTGCGGGACTGCTGATCGCGAACTTCATAGTTTTCGAAGGTGCGTTCTCCGGGATGAGCATGAACCCGGCAAGGACCTTCGGATCGGCGGCATCGGCGAATGTCTGGACAGAAGCGTGGCTCTACTTTGTCGCGCCCCCATTGGCGATGCTTTCCGCAGCAAGGGTTTACGTGACGTTAAAAGGAAAGGGATCAGTTAAATGTGCGAAGTATCACCACCATAACCGGCAGAGATGCATTTTCTGCGGAAAGCCGGACGAAGGGAGCGGGGCAAAAATTTCTTAAGAGGTATTGGTAGTTATGGTTATGACATTTAGATCACTGGCACTCTCCATCGCGATATTTGCGGCGACCTTCGCCGCCTGCGCAGGAGCTGTAGAAGTAACCGAAAGTGAACGACGGGCAGGCGAAGAGGCGGCGGAACTCGCAGCCGATTCTGACCTTATCGCTTCGGGCGCGCTTGAAGGAAGGGGCGGCCACGCAATGTCGGGAACGGTCAGCCTGCGGCAGTCCGGTAGCGGCTACATCCTGGAGTTCGGTGACGATTTTGTCTTCGACGGTGCCCCGGCACCGGTGGTCGCCTTTGGAAGAGAAGGCTACAGGAAGGAAACGCAGATCGGCTCACTCAGGCAAAACGAAGGGAAACACTTTTACAGGATCCCGGCAGCGATCAAGACCGGAGATTTTGACGAGGTCTGGGTTTGGTGCACGGATTACGATGTGCCGCTCGGGACGGCCAAGCTGGTACGCAGGTAAGAGGATACAAAAAAACGATACTTCAAGGCTGGACGCGCAAGCGGGCGGCAAAGGGCTGACTAGTGCCCGATGAGGACGAAACCGATGAACAACGGACATTACGACGTGATCATTATCGGCACCGGAGCCGGCGGCGGCACACTTGCATACCGGCTTGCGCCGACGGGCAAAAAGATCCTGATCCTGGAACGAGGCGACTACGTGGTCCGTGAAAAGGACAACTGGGAATCTCGTGCCGTCAACGTCGAAGGAAAGTACAACACAAAAGAGGTCTGGTACGACAAGGACGGCAAGCCGCTGCATCCGCATACGAACTACAACGTCGGCGGCAACACGAAGTTCTATGGAGCGGCGTTGTTCCGCATGCGAGAAGAAGACTTCGGCGAGCTCAATCATTACGACGGGACCTCGCCCGCGTGGCCGATCACCTATTCGGAGCTTGAGCCGTACTACAGTCTCGCGGAGCAGCTGTACCAGGTCCACGGCAAACGGGGAGAAGATCCGACGGAGCCCTGGTCGTCGACACCCTTTCCACATAGAGAGGTCAGCCACGAGCCGAGGATCCAGCATCTCTCGGACGATCTTGCGGCTGCGGGATGCAGGCCGTTCCACGTTCCGCTCGGGGTAATGCTGAACGAAGGCGATCCCCGAAGCAACTGCATACGGTGCGGAACCTGCGACGGGTTTCCGTGCCTCGTCAAGGCGAAATCCGATTCACAGGTCTGCGCTATCGAGCCTTCTCTTGATCATCCGAACGTGACGCTTTTGACCAATGCGCGTGCGACACGGCTGTTGACCAATGCGTCCGGCAGGACCATCACAGCGGTTGAGGTCGAGCGCAGAGGACAACTGGAAACCTATTCGGCGGATATCGTTGTTTCCGCCTGCGGCGCGATCAACTCCGCGGCGCTACTCCTGAGGTCGGCGGGCAACGGCCATTCGAACGGTCTTGCCAATTCCAGCGGCCAGGTCGGCCGGAACTACATGGGTCACGTCAATTCCGTTGTGCTCGCGGTCTCGAAGTGTCCGAACCCGACCGTCTTCCAAAAGACCTTGGCGGTAAATGATTTCTATTTCGGTGACAGGGACTGGCAGTTCCCAATGGGTCACATCTCGTTTGTCGGAAAGCTGGACGGCGTGACCCTTTCGGCGGGAGCGCCTTCGATAGCGCCAGGTTTTACGCTCGATCTTATGGCAAAGCACTCGCTCGATTTCTGGCTTACCACCGAGGACCTTCCGCGCCCCGAAAACCGAGTAACGCTTGACCGGAACGGGAACATAGTCCTTGCCTACACGCCGAACAACGTCGAGGCCCACAAGCGGCTGATCAATAAGCTGAAACACCTTATGAACAACCAGCGCAAGTGCGATGTTCACGGAGGTGAATGTCACCAGGGGGTTTTCTCAAGGAACCTGTACCTTGGCCAACAGATACCCCTGGCGGGGGTCGCTCACCAGAACGGCACCGTAAGGTTTGGAGACGATCCCAAAGAATCTGTGCTCGACCGAAACTGCAAGGCTCACGATATCGACAACCTCTACGTCGTCGACGGTGGTTTCTTTCCCTCTAGCTCGGCGGTCAACCCGGCGCTCACGATAATGGCGAACGCTCTAAGGGTCGGAGATCACCTCGCGGAGAGGCTTAATTAGGAGATGATGATGAACACACGGTACCCCGTACGGATGCGATATCAGGGTCTGCCGATAGGCTGGTTCCTGATCGGTTTGTCTCTGATCGCTGTGTTTCTATCGAGTGCTTTCGGGCAGCCCGTCTCAAGGGTCGAATCGGTAGGTTTCACCGTCTCCGACCTTGAGAGAGCAGAAAAGTTTTATACGTCAGTACTTGGGTTCAAGAAGGTCTCGGAAAAAGAACTTTGGGGCCGCGAGGTCGAATTGCTCACGGGAGTGTTCGGTGCCCGGGTGAACGTGGCGCGGTTCAGGCTCGGAGACGAGATCCTCGAGCTGACCGAATACCTCACCCATCAGGGAAGGCCGATACCGGCAGATTCGCGCAGCAACGACCGCTGGTTTCAGCACGTTGCGATCATCGTTCGTGATATGGACGAGGCATACGCGGTGCTGCGGAAGAATAAGGTCAGACACGCTTCGACCGGCCCGCAAACGCTCCCGAAGACCATCCCGAATGCCGCCGGTATAAAGGCTTTCTACTTCAAGGACCCGGACGGACACGTCCTGGAGATCCTTGAGTTTCCCCCGGACAAAGGCGATCCGAAATGGCGTGAACGCTCGGCCTCGGGAGATCTGTTCCTCGGGGTTGATCACACCGCGATAGTCGTCGAGGACACTGACAAAAGCCTCGGTTTCTACAGAGACACGCTCGGGCTCTCGGTAGCTGGCGAAAGCATGAACTTCGGGACCGAGCAGGAGCACCTGAACAACGTCTTCGGGGCGAGACTCAGGATAACAGGACTACGTACCGGCGAACCCGGAGTAGCAGTTGAGTTCCTTGAGTACGAAGCACCGACCGATGGCCGGCCGTTTC
Source organism: Acidobacteriota bacterium (assembly GCA_003385635.1). Taxonomy (GTDB): domain Bacteria; phylum Acidobacteriota; class Blastocatellia; order Pyrinomonadales; family Pyrinomonadaceae; genus Aridibacter. Next base: position 142,938 of record QQUY01000002.1, read on the forward strand.
CCTCAGATACTCGAAGCAGTGATCTTTGGCACTGGCAGACAAGTTTCGAGATCCAGGAATTCGGATCGATCTCGATGCGCCTCCGGAGGGCCGGATCCATCGCAGTCTCCTCGGGAACGATAGATCTGCGCGGAACAGGTTATGACTTTGGTTCAGCACTGATCGTCAGGGACCCTGACGGCCACGCCGTTCGGATAGCGTCAAAATAGGCCTGGAGGGTGCGGCCGCGCCGCGCAATGATGATGAACGCAGAAGAGAAGCGCCTTGAAGAAACAAGACAAGGCAAGAAGAACTGGAGAAGGTGGGGACCATATCTTAGCGAACGCGCGTGGGGCACTGTTCGCGAGGACTATTCTGAAGACGGGTCAGCATGGGATCATTTCCCGCACGACCACGCTCGTTCCCGTGCATTCCGTTGGAACGAAGACGGTCTCGGAGGAATAAGCGACGACGGTCAGAACCTGTGCTTTTCCGTCGCGTTATGGAATGAGCGCGACCCTATCCTAAAGGAACGTCTGTTCGGACTTACGGGCACTGAAGGGAACCACGGGGAAGACGTAAAGGAGCTCTACTATTACCTGGATTCCACTCCGACTCACTCCTACATGAAGTTCCTCTACAAATACCCGCAGGGTGAGTTTCCGTATGAAGACTTGCTCCGGGTTAACCGGGAGCGCGGAAAGCGGGAAAGAGAGTACGAGCTCTTAGACACCGGTGTCTTCGACGAAGACAGATACTTCGACGTGTATGTGGAGTACGCGAAGGCATCTGAGAACGACCTTCTCGTCAGGATCACCGCGGAGAATCGCGGTCCGGAAGCCGCAGCGCTCAGGATACTGCCCACCGTGTGGTTCCGGAACACGTGGTCCTGGAACGGGAGCGGATCAAAGAGGCCCGAGCTTTCACTTTCGGATGTCGGCACCGTCTCTATTGAATCGGACACGGTCGAGGGAATGACCCTCTACTTCAAGGAGGCAGACGAGATCCTGTTTACGGACAATGAAACGAACAAGCGGCGGATCTGGGGCCTCGAGGACGGAAACTTCGCAAAGGACGGGATCAACGATTACATAGTTTCGGCCAACAAGTCCGCGGTGAATGGGATGAATCGCGGCACAAAGGCCGCCGGGCACTACAAGCTGGAGCTGGAGCCCGGAGGTTCGAAGACCGTCAAGCTGCGGTTTTCGGCTGGAAACCTAAAGCAGCCGTTCGGAAGGGACTTTGACGTGACCTTCGAAAATAGAAGATCAGAAGCCGACGAATTTTACAACGGACTGCAGGAAACCAGCCTTGGTTCCGACGCGCGACACGTACAAAGACAGGCATTTGCCGGGATGCTCTGGTCCAAGCAGTTCTATCACTATGACGTCGATCTTTGGCTTAAGGGCGATCCAGGACAGCCATCTCCACCCGAGTCGAGAAAGAAAGGACGGAACGCCGAATGGAGGCATTTGAACAATGCCGACATCATCTCGATGCCCGACAAGTGGGAATATCCCTGGTACGCGGCCTGGGACCTTGCATTCCACTGCATCCCGCTTGCGATGGTCGATCCTGATTTCGCGAAGGAACAGCTGGTCCTGATGCTTCGCGAGTGGTACATGCATCCCAACGGCCAGATTCCAGCCTATGAATGGGCCTATGGCGATGTGAATCCTCCCGTTCACGCGTGGGCCGCATTGCGTGTCTACCAGATCGACAAGAAGAAGTGCGGAAAAGGCGATGTGAAATTTCTCGCGCGGGTCTTCCAGAAGCTGCTTCTCAACTTCACGTGGTGGGTGAACAGGAAGGATTCAGAAGGAATGAACGTCTTTGAGGGCGGTTTCCTGGGTCTCGACAACATCGGAGTGTTCGACAGAAGCCAGGCACTACCGACCGGCGGCAAACTTGCGCAGTCGGACGGCACTTCGTGGATGGCAATGTATTGTCTGAACATGCTGGCTATCGCGCTCGAGCTGGCGGCTACCGACGACACTTATGAAGATGTCGCGACCAAATTCTGGGAGCACTTCCTGTACATCGCCGCCGCAATGAACGATCTGGGACACGAGGGGATCGCGCTCTGGAACGAAGAGGACGGATTCTATTACGACGTCCTCCATCTTCATGGAAAGGGAAGCCATCCGCTCAAGGTCCGTTCAATGGTCGGGCTGATTCCGCTCTTCGCGGTCGCAACGATCGAACCTGAATCGCTAGCCGCACTGCCCGATTTCAGGAGTCATCTGCAATGGTTCATCGAGAACCGGCCCGAGCTGACTGCGCACGTGGCCTGTATGAACACTCCCGGCGAAGGTGAACGGCGTTTACTCGCCGTTGCCTTCCGCGAACGGCTTGAACGCGTTTTGAAAGTAATGCTCGACGAGAACGAGTTTCTTTCGCCGCACGGGATTCGTGCAGTATCCAGGTTCCATCTCGAGAATCCCTATGTACTTAATGTGAACGGATCCGAGCACAGAGTCGATTATGAGCCGGGCGAGTCGTCGAGCGGGCTGTTCGGCGGGAACTCCAACTGGCGCGGCCCGATCTGGTTCCCGGTCAACTACCTGATCATCGAGTCGCTGCAGAAGTTTCACTGGTATTTCGGGGATGATCTGAAGGTTGAGTGCCCAACAGGATCCGGCAACAAGATGAACCTTTGGGAGGTCTCGCAAGAGATCTCTAGAAGGCTCTCGCATATCTTTCTTCTGGACGACAACGGGAGGCGGCCCGTTTGGGGATCGAACGAGAAACTTCAGAACGACCCGGAGTTCCGCGATCACGTACTTTTCTATGAGTACTTCCACGGCGACAACGGTTCCGGCATTGGCGCCAGCCACCAAACCGGCTGGACTGGACTAGTCGCGAAGCTTCTTCAGCAAAGTGGAGAGTAGCTTTGTTGTGCACTTCGGAAGGGTGCCCGCGGGGTCCGAAAGGATCCCGCATTTTGTTGACCGGGAAGGAATAAAGTCGGCGCCTTCCCTGATCTAATCGCCAACGACTTATAGCGTGATCGAGGTAGCAATGTTGAAAAAGATAAACGAAACAAGAGCCAGGAACGAGGTGCGTGACGAGCGTCATGCCGTTATCCTCGCCGGCGGCGAGGGATCAAGGCTGCGAGACCTCACGCGTCTGATCGAAGGCGACGAAAGGCCCAAGCAATTCTGCCACATCATCGGCGGACAAAGCCTTATCGAGGCAACCACACAGAGGGTCTCGCTTGCGATCGACCAGACAAATATCCATTACAGTCTTACAGCGAAGCACGGCGAATACTTCCGTACGATCCTCGCCGATGTACCGGATCGCCGCCTTCACGTTCAACCGATGAACAAGGGCACGGCACCTGCGATCCTTTACAGCCTGCTCAGGATAAGCCGTGAATCAATGGACGCCGTTGTTGGGTTCTTCCCTTCGGACCATTTCTTCACCGACGATGCCCTGCTGATGAGTAGTGTCGAGCAAGCATTCCGATCGGTCGAAAGCCGGGCGGCGGGAATTGTTCTGCTCGGGATGGAAGCCGATTCCGCAGAGACCTCATACGGTTGGATCGAGCCCTCTGAATCGCTTTTTGGCGGACTTTCATCGTCGTTGTCGTCAGTAATGAAATTTTGGGAAAAGCCTGACCCGATAACGGCCGGAAGGCTGCTTGAGCGCGGTGGGCTTTGGAATACGTTCATCATGATCGCAAGGGTGAGTGACCTTCTTCGGCAGTTCGAAAGGTACCTTCCGGAACTCTACAGCTTGATGGCTGACTCGTTTGAGGCTTTACCTGCTGTCGACGAGGAGATCATCTATCGATATCTGCCGGAAACGAACTTCTCGGATGAGATCCTTGAGAAATGTACAAGTGATCTGCATGTGCTCCGGGTGAGCGATGTCGGCTGGAGCGACCTTGGAGAACCGGTGAGGGTCCTGGGAACTCTCAGCACGCTTGGAATGAATACCGAATGGATGGCGTACGCCGCCTGATCAGCCTTGCGGATCGCAGAAGAGGATTTATGAAATCAGTTGCAGTTCTTCCCGGAGTCGAGAACTCCGTTCACCTTGTGGAAACGCCAAAGCCGTCCGTCGAGGAGATCGACGGCGGACGAGGTGTGCTTGTCAAAGTGCTTCGGGTCGGAGTGGACGGTACCGATAAAGAGATCAATGCCGCGGAATACGGCGCCGCTCCTGACGGGTTCCAGTTCCTCATCATAGGCCACGAAGGGTTTGGTGTCGTAGAAGAAGTCGGTCCGGCTGTAAGGTCCCTTAAGAAAGGAGACTTCGTAGTCGCCACAGTGCGAAGGCCGGGAACGAGCGTGTACGACCTGATCGGCACGAACGATATGACGACGGACGACACTTATTTCGAGCGCGGGATCAACCTCCGTCACGGCTATCTTGCCGAGTACTACGTTGACGACGAGGAGTTCATCGTCAAAGTGCCGGAGGGCCTGAAGGAGGTTGGGGTACTGCTCGAACCGACGACAGTGGTCGAAAAGGGGATCGCCCAGGCGTACGAGATCCAGCGTCGGCTCCGGGTTTGGAAACCTGGAAAAGCTGCGGTCCTGGGTGCCGGAACGATCGGTCTTCTGGCAACTCTCGTGCTTAGGCTGAAGGGCCTTGAGGTCATTACCTTTGGGCTTGAGAAAGGCCCATATCTCAACTCGGAATTGATAGAAGCTCTCGGCGCGACATATGAATCGACAAAGGAGATCTCGGTCGTGGAAGCTGCGGAGAAGCTGGGAGGGTTCGACCTCGTCTTTGAAGCGACAGGATTCTCGCCGATCGTATTTGATGCTATGCAGGCGCTCGCGAAGAACGGCGTGCTTGTCCTTTCCAGCGTCACCGGAGGCGACCGCACGGTTGAGGTGCCGGCTGACAGGATAAACCTCGATTTCGTGCTTGGAAACAAGGTGATGGTAGGTACGGTGAATGCGAACCGCGAGTACTTCGAGATGGGTGTGAAGGACCTTTCCCAGGCATCGTTGCAGTTCCCGGGCTGGCTAGAGCGATTATTGACGCATCCCGTCAAGGGTCTCGAGAACTACGAGGAGCTTTTCAAGAACCTCACCAATGGAATCGATGTGGTCAAGGTATTCTGCGAGGTGGCTTGATCGCGCACGGTGTTCTAACGCGTGAAAAGGCCAAGATATGGGTTTGGCGGAAGGAGATACTTGGCTGTGTACCAGGAAGGACCGTTTGTCGTTTATCGATTTGTTATCCCGTTCGGTTTGCCGACCTGAAGTATGCGGAATGTCGGGCTTTCTCCCTCCAGGATCACTCGGGCCGAATCATCGGCGATACAAGTGAACGGTATTCAGAAAGGTAATAAACTGAGGTGATCGTAATACTAAATGGAGCCACCCATCGGATTCGAACCGACGACCTACGCATTACGAATGCGTCGCTCTACCAGCTGAGCTAGGGTGGCTTTTGGTGTGCTTCGGAAAACGTCTGGAGGGTTTAGCCGAACGTAAAATATACGGTCGGGGAAGAGGGGGTGTCAAGGGAGTCGGGGGATGCTGAGTACTGAGTACTGAGTACTGAGTACTGAGTACTGAGTACTGAGTACTGAGTACTGAGTACTGAGTACTGAGGAAGGGAAACGGATCGCTCGATCAGAGTCAACCTCTTCTCTCAGTCCTCAGTACTTTTCTCTCAGTACTTCATCTCGTCCTCAGTACTTTTTTCTCAGTCCTTTCATCTCAGTCCTACTTCTCGTCCTCAGTACTTTTCTCTCAGTACTTCATCTCGTCCTCAGTACTTTTTTCTCAGTCCTTTCATCTCAGTCCTACTTCTCGTCCTCAGTACTTTTCTCTCGATACTTCTTCTCGTCCTCAGTCCTTTCATCTCAGTCCTTCTTCGGCACGCGGGACGCGTGCGTTCCGTTGCTTCCCGCCTACCTGTCCGGATGATATTCTCGAATCCTCTGGTGCAGTATGTTCAACGACTTAAAGCCGCCGCGGAAGGTGGTCATAACCGGTTTCGGATGCGTCACCCCGATAGGGATCGGCAAAGACGCCTTTTGGAAGGGACTTTCTGAAGGCCGGAGCGGCGTCCGTCGGATCGAGTCGTTCGACGTTTCCGACTCCGCGGTGCAGATCGCGGCTGAGATCCCGGAGTTCGACTGGAAAGCTCAACTCAATCCCAAAGACTTCAAACACGTCTCACGAACCGTTCCTCTGGCACTTGCCGCCGCTCGCGAAGCCGTGGCGGATTCCGGGATCGAGCCTGAAGAATTCTCGATCGAACAAAAACAGTCGTTCGGAGTGGTGCTCGGAACCGGAGGCGGAGGTTTGGAGTTTACCGAGAAGCAGTATGCGCACTGGTTCGGCGGTACAGAGAAACAAGCGTCAATCTACACGATCCCTTCCTCGACACACGGCGGTCTTTCGAGCGAGCTTTCAATGGTGTTCGGCCTCAAAGGCCTGTCTCATATCGTTTCAACAGGCTGCACAAGCTCGACCGACGCGATTTCATACGCCGCTCAACACATTGCATTAGGAAAACAGGACGTGATGCTTGCAGGAGGTGTCGATTCTCCGATCGCCCGCGGAATCCTTGAGGCGTTTAACGTGATGACGGTCCTTACGAAGGATTGGAATGAGGAGCCCGAACGCGCATCGAGACCGTTCTCGAAAGACCGTTCCGGGATCGTTCTAGGCGAGGGTTCGTGGATCTACGTTCTCGAAACTCTTGAATCTGCGCGTGAACGGGGAGCACACATCTACGCCGAGATCGCAGGCTACGGCGCGACCTGCGATGCTTATCACAGGGTCCGGCTTGACGAAGACGCAGTCGAGCCCGCGAGGGCTATGAAGCTCGCGATGAACGACGCCGGAATTGCACCCGAAGAAGTGGACTATGTAAATCTGCACGGTACGTCTACACAACTTAATGACAGGATCGAGACGCGTGCGATTCGAAACGCGTTCAATTCACATTCTGAGTCGTTAAAGATGTCCGCAACAAAATCCCAGGTCGGCCATCCACAGGGTGCCAGCGGAGCTGCCGGAATCGGCGCAGCATTGCTGGCGCTCTCCGAAGGCACGATCGCGCCGACGATAAATCTCGATATTCCGGATGAGGAATGCGACCTGGATTACACTCCGATAGAAGCCGCAAAGGGAGCCCGTATCGACACCGCACTTTGCAATTGCATAGGTTTTGGATCGAAGAATTCGGCGCTGGTCCTGAGGTCCGTCTAAGGCGCATCCGGCGCTATATGATCCCAAACGAACGGAAGAACCTCGTTCACGATCCTGCCGTGCCGGCCCCAAAGCCGGTTCCTGTGATCGCCGTTGTATTCCTCGAACACGTGATCGATCCCGTTGTTCGTCAAAGCGAGTGAAAGCAGACGTGAGTTTACGGGTATGAACCGAAACTCGTCTTCGTAGCCGGAATCGAACTTCAGCGCATTTAGCTTCGAAAGGTTCTCACGGTATTTGGGGACCATTCGGATCGGCGAATTTTCTGCCCATTTCGAGAACCCCGGCTCGGAAGGTACAAGCCGACCGTCTACGATCTTGAACGGATGATCGCAGAAGTAAGGCGGTTTCGAGGGGTTTGGCGAAAACGCCTGGCAGACGGTGATAGCGCCAAGTACGAAAACGCTCCGGCTCTGCAAAAGTTCCTCGGGAGACTTTGCTTCAATGACGGTCCTGAATCCCGGCTGTTCGATCGTCAGGTCTCCTCCCCAGTCGATGATCGCCGGATTCATTCCATAGACCGTCGTGAAAACGTCCGGATATTTCATCCCCAGAGTTATTGCGCCGTAACCGCCCATCGAATGACCCGCGATCGCCCTGTTTTCCGAATCGGGAATTGTCCGGTACTTGTTATCGATGAAGCTGACGAGATCCTTTGCTGTGAAATCCGCCCAATTGCCGGTGGCAGTAGAGTTCACATAGAAACTGCCGAACCACTTGGTCCTCTGATCTGGCATCACGACGATGAACTCTCCGAACTTCCCTCTCTCGATCCCGCGGTCCATGACCGCAGGAAGGCCCTCGTAGCCCGTATTCTCGTCATTCCAGGAACGGAGCCAGGTTTTTTCGGTGTCTGCGATCCCATGAAGCAAATACAAGACGGGATACCTTCGCTGCGGAGAAGAATCGTAAGATGGCGGCAGGTATACGGCGACACTTCGATTCGGATCTTCCCCTGTTGCCGTGTCAACCAGCAGATCGCTTTTTAGAACCTCGCTGACGATCCTGCCTTTCTGGGCGCTGACGACCGTTGAGGCGGCCAGCATCAAAAGGAGTAAATGGAAAATCCTCCTTCGGCTCGCTGCGAACAGAATTCCTTTTCTCATCGCATCCTCCAGTTTTTTGTATGGTTATTGACCTCGAACGCTTAATCCCGCCGCAAAGTTCTTCGAAAGGACAGTTTGCCTTGCTTCACAACTGGTTCTGGTGTTCCATTATCGTGATCACGATCAACCGCAGAGAACAATGAACAGACGAGAATTCATTCCAGGCATCCTGGGAGCCGCTGGGCTTCTTATTCCTTCAAACGGGCTTGGGAGATACCTTTCAGGAACGCCCATTTCGCAGGAACCAAAGTCGATCCACACCTGGCTCACTCCTCCGCGAAGCGACAATTACGCTTGTGACGTGGATATCCGGATAAACCGATTTCCCGTTGCGCCGGACAAGCGCTGGCTTTACTACCTCTCACTGCAGGTGAACTTCACCGGTCACGACGAATGGTCGCACGGAGGAATCCAGTGGGCGGGAGCAAAGGAGTTTCGCGATAACAATAACAAAGGGATCAACTGGGGAGGCGGATCCGACTGGGCCGGTTACGGCGGGATCGGTTCGACCAACACTCCGTTCACCTGGGAGACCGGAAAGTGGTACAGGTTCCGCGCCTGGCGGCTCGACAAGAATGAAGAGGGCCTCTACCAATGGCTCTTTGCCGTGATGGACCGCGCCTCTGGCGTCGAGAAACAGTACGGAAAGGTCGTCACGAAATCCGAATACATCAAGAATGCGGTCGTTTTTACGGAAACCGGCTACGGAGTCAGCTGCGGGACCGAAACAGTTGATGTCGAATGGCGCGACCCGGTGTTCCGGCATCCAGGAGGGACCTCTGGACCAGACACAGGGACTGCAACGTACAACGGAACCTGCGACGGCGCCAACAGCACTCAGCAAGGATTGATCTCAAGGAATCCGCTTCAGTGGTTTCACGCGACAAACACCCGGCGCACCGTGGCGCACAATTCCCGTCTTTGGTGACGGTTCGAAATTCCGGAGATAACTTGTGAACGTAACGCATCTTCACTGTTCGGCGTGTTCAAAACGCTACGAACCCAACCAGCTGCTCAATCTGTGCGAATGCGGAAAGCCTCTACTGGTCAATTACGACCTGGATGCCGTGAGGATCACGCTTTCAAAGGACTCGCTTCATTCAAGGATCCCTTCGATGTGGAGGTACGAGGAGATACTTCCTTTGGTGAACAAGAGGAACAGGATCTCTTTAGGCGAGGGATTTACGCCGCTTCATCACGCACGAAGGCTTGGAGCGGCTCTTGAGGCTCCGAATCTCTTCATTAAAGACGAATCGCTGAACCCTACGCAGAGCTTCAAAGCACGCGGAATGACGGCAGCTGTTTCGATGGCCTACGAACTCGGGGTGAAGAAGGCCGCGGTGCCTTCGGCCGGGAATGCAGCGGGCGCTCTATCAGCGTACGCTGCGCTCGCGGGGATCGAGGCTCACATATTTGTTCCTTCAGATACGCCAAGCGCAAACATAATCGAATGCCAGTCTCTCGGCGCACACGTGACGCTTGTTGACGGACTGATCACGGATTGCGGGAAGATCGTTGCCGAGAGGAAAGAAGAGGAAGGCTGGTTCGATGTTTCGACACTAAAAGAGCCTTACCGGATCGAAGGCAAGAAGACGATGGGCTACGAGCTTGCCGAACAGATGGATTGGGAACTGCCGGATGTCGTCTTCTATCCGACCGGCGGCGGAACGGGCTTGATCGGAATGTGGAAGGCTTTCGACGAAATGGAGGAACTCGGCTGGATCGGTTCTTTCCGCCCAAGGATGGTGGCGGTTCAGTCTTCCGGCTGCGCTCCGATCGTTGAGGCCTTTCACCAGGGCATGGAGAACGGCACAGAGATCAGGAACGCGCACACTGTCGCGTCGGGGCTCCGGGTTCCGAAAGCGATCGGCGATTTCATAATTCTGAACATTCTTCGAAAGTCCGGAGGGACGGCGGTGGCTGTCAGCGATGAAGAACTTGTCTCGGATGCGCGGGCGATAGGGGCTTACGAGGGGATCTTTGCCGCTCCTGAGGGCGGAGCTCTTCTTTCGGCATTGAAGAAACTTTCGTCAGCCGGAAAGGTGCGGCACGATGAGAGGATCGTGTTGTTCAATACCGGTTCGGGGATCAAGTACCTGGAAGCGTTCAAGAGTTAGGTAGCACTCTCTTCTTTGCGGCACTTTGCGCCTTGGCGTCTTTGCGAGAGGAACTCACTTTTCGAATTACAGATTGAAGAAGACCTAACCGCAAAGGACACAAAGGTTTTCGCAAAGGTCGAGGAGGAACTGCTAGGGACTTTGCGGTACTTTGCGAAAACCTTCGCGCTCTTTGCGGTTAAAATTCTTCCTCCCTTACAAACACCTATACCCAGGTAACTAGAACAGCAAACTCAAACACGTAAGCCCGGCCTCAGCTTTCAGGAACTCCGAGATATCGATCTCAATCAGATCGGCGCCGGCTTCCCGCAGTTTCTCATTCGTCCTTTTGAATCCATCATGTACGACGGTCTTGTTTTCCAGTCGGAGCGCATTCGCGGCAAACGGTTCGTTAGAACCCACTGTGAGAATCTCGAAACTCTCAAATGCAGTCCGGTCCACCCATTCAGGATTGAGGATGACCGTCTCGTTATCGACAGCGGTTACCGCGGTCTTCAAATGCAATGCGTTCGCAACGGAAACGGCTGAGATTTGGTAACCGAGTGGTTCTGATAGTTCCCTGAGGTAACTCACTCCCGCTTCATTCGTCCTTGTCGATAAGCCTACGAACAGGCGCTTCCCGATCTGAAGAACATCTCCGCCTTCGATCTTCGCCGGCGAACGGATCTCGAACACCTCCCGGTACTTTTCGAGCTCCGGCCTTATCAAAACCGTTTCACCTTGTCGGGAATCTATTCCAAGCGGGAAAAGAACAGCCGCTTCGGGAAGAACCAACGCCGTATCTTCGACAAACACGCTGTCAGGCAGCGACTCATCAGCCGGCATTGTGATAACGGTGTAATTACATTCTTGAAGAACACGACGATAGCAGGCGTGCTGCTCGACGAGTTTGGTGTATTTGATGGGTTCGCGGGAGACGTTTGTGAGTTCGCAGTGCTCGATCGACCTTGGAGGGAGCCTTACGAGCGCGGTATTCATAGGAAATCACAAATGGCATCAGTTGCCCCCCTGCTTTAGCGAGGGGTATTTGGTCTCACGACCCTGTGGAGGGGTTTCAGCCCATCAAAATGCCGGCTAAAGCCGGCGAGTGATCTTGGAAGTCGCTCTTTGTCCCCCTTTGAAACGGGGGGCAACTAACGTCTTCAAGAGAGAATGCAAACTGATTTCTGCACAACAGTCAGTTACTCAATTCTCAACTTTCAACTTTCAATTCACAATTCTCAATTCACCATTGACGATTCACGATTTACCACTTCCGATTCACATTTAGGTCGTAATGTAATTCTGAAGCTGCTCGATCTGGTGTTCCTGCTCCTCGATCTTTGCTTTTACAAGGTCTCCGATCGACAAGACGCCGATCACAGAATTGCCTTCCACGACAGGAAGATGCCGAATCCGCTTTCGTGTCATCACTGTCATGCATTCCTCGACGGAATTGTCCGGGCCTGTCGAAAACACCTTGTCCGTCATGATCTCCCGCACTTCGGTTTTGTCAGAGGAACGGCCCTGAAGTATTACCTTCCGCGCGTAGTCCCGTTCCGAGACAATACCGGTCAGGTGGTGACCTTCCATCACCAGTAATGCGCCGATCCCTTTTTCAGCCATCATTTTTATCGCATCGAGGACCGAGCGGTCCGGCTCGATAGACCAGATCTGGTTGCCTTTGTTTTCCAGGAGATGCTTTACGAGTTTCATCGCTTTTCCTCCATTTCTGCGGGATTCGTGCGGTCCGGGATTTTCAACTGTCTTCGGCGCGATGATATTCCAACTGTGAACCTTTATCAACAAATTCTTCTTCCTGCTATTCTTACAAGGTGTTCAAAAACCGAAGTATGAAGCTTGAGAGGATCGACACCGGCGATTACACTCCGGAAGAATACGATCGTTTCCTTGAGGATATAAGAAAGGTCAATCGATTTGCGGGGGACGCTCGTGCTCTGAGGCGATTTGTACTTTCGGAGTTGGGCAGTGTGGGCCAGGACACCGTATCTGTGCTCGACGTAGGAGCGGGTTCAGGAGAACTGCTCCGCGATGTAGCGGATTTTTCCCGGAAGAGACGTTTAATCTCGAAGCTTGTCGGATTGGAGCTTAATCGGCGGTCGGCAAGAGCAATACTAAGAGAATCCGCGGAATACCCGGAAATACTCTCGGTTCAGGGAGATGCGCTTGAAATTCCCTTTCCAGATAAGACATTCGACTTTGTAATTTCGTCACTATTCGTTCATCATCTTACAGATCGTCAGATAGTTGTCGCATTGCAAGAAATGTCCAGGGTGGCTCGGGGCACGGTTGTTCTGATCGACCTTCACAGACTTCCGGTCGCCCTCTTGGCGTACAAGGCATTTTGTTCGGCTTTCAAGATCAGTCAACTTGTAAGACAAGATGGCTCGCTCTCGATCCTCAGAGGCTTTAAGTCAAATGAATTGAGAGATTACGCCCGCGAGGCTGGGCTCAGGAGTTATTCCGTAGAGAGGTCTTTTCCCTTCAGGCTCGTCTTGGTCGCGGATTCGAGGAATGTCGGTTAGATCTTGTCCGACTGCAATCGCTCGAGATGCGCTGCGACCGATCTTTCGGCGAGAGGCAGCAGTTTCGGATCAAGACCATCGTAGATCACCGGCGCAATGACTTCGGGTGTTGTGAGGCCCGATTCCAACGCCCTTCTCACCTGTTCTTCCCTCTCAAGCCTATGCCCGATGTATTCTTCGATCTTATCCTTCGCGTTGTAAACAGCCGGACCGTGAGAACCGCATAAGAAACGAAGCCCCGTAAGATCCCTCAAACGCTCGAGCGATTCCAGGTAGTCGTTCATATTGCCTTCAGGTGGGTTGATCAGAACGGATCCGTGCGAGAGAACATTGTCTGATGTCAGAAGAAAGCCGTATTCCGGGTCATAGAAGCAAAGATGGCCCCTTGCGTGTCCCGGCGAGTGAATGACTTCAAGCCGAAACTCGGTGCCATTGGCATCTTGCAGGTCGTAAGAGTCTCCTTCTTGTAGTCTGCCGTTTATCTCGGTCTCGTTTCCGATCGCAACAATAGTCTCATCGTGAGCAAGGATAGGTACTTCTTCGCGATAACGGTCTTTCAGATATCTCTTCAGATTGACCTCTCCGCCAAAGTGATCCCGGTGCAGGTGTGAAATGATGATCGCCTCGCACTTCCCGCCTGCACTCTGCAAATCGTCTATCAACGCGAAAAGTTTCTCCTGTTCCTCTGCTTCTCTCGAAGCAGCGTCGATCACGACGTACCGTTTCTTTCCGACAATGAAACAGTTTGTGTGCGTGGCTGGCGGCAAAGTTTTGGTACGAAGAGGTATGCAGATCAGGTGCGAGTTCAATTCTATATGATCTACGTGACCGGAATGCTTGAAGGAAAACTCTTTCAGGGCAGATGCTGTCGCCGCGATATCGATCTCTTCAGTCGCAGTCTCCGCCATCTCGCGGATCGGAAACGAAACCGGAGGCGCGATAAGGACCTTTGATCGCGACCATCTTCTAAGTGCTTCGGAAGGCTCAAGAAACTCAAAGTTGCCGAGCTCCTCCGTTGCTGCATACGGATCCAGCTTGTCCGGACATTCCGCCAGAAAGAAACGAGTTTTGAATCTGACAGGCGAGAACTCGGGAGTGGTCCAAAACCCGGCGTAGTGAAGATCCCGTCCGTCGATCCAGAGGCCCCAGTGCTCGAGGATCTCGCTGAACTTTTCACGCCCCGAGACCAGATCGTCGTGAAGAAGGGGAAACTGGCCCTTCGTAAGCTTGTCGCCGTTTCGCACGACCAGGACGCCGCACTCTTCAAAGGTCTCGCGTACCGCGCACGCCTTAAGCGCACGCATTTCGCCGTCAGGCTCGTTTCGTACGTCGCATTTCCTGTCGTCCTCTTCCAGCTTCCCGCCTGTGAAGCTGTGAAAGCCGCCCAAGAATGAGAGTTCAGGGTTCCGGTGGCCCCAAAGCAAGCGCTTTCGGTCGCTGTTGATCAGGATCAAAGATGCGGCGTCCCTCGGTTCGGTCATCGTTGATGAGGATAGCAGGAAGTAGCGTGAAACGCTTTGCAGAACAGTACCCGGCGACTCAGCGGATCGGCAGCGTTGGCATCTCGTCTCCAACAGGAGGCGAATGCTGTAAGTATTGATGGGCTCCTAACGGAGCCCGGATCTATGACGGCGGGATCTTGCTACAGACATTTGGCTCCTATGGAGCCGTTTCATTGGTCAATGTTCAATGGTCATTGGTCAATGGGCCGGTCGCTAGTTCAGATCGAACAGCAGTATCTCAGAATCGTCGGCCACAGACTCGATCTCGAGTCTCGTTTCCTCGCTCACAGCCGCGCCGTCGCTTGCATCAAGCTCGACACCGTTCAGCGCGACCTTGCCTTTGATAACCTGGACCCAGGCGTGGCGTCCTTCCGCGAGTTCGTGAGTCACCGATTCGCCCTCGCCGAGTATTGAAGCGTAAAGCGCGACGTCCTGATTGATCTTCACCGATCCGTCATCGCCGCCCTTCGATGCTACAAGCCTGAGCTTGCCCTTCTTTTCCTCGGGCGAGAAGTACGTCTGTTCGTATCCGGGCTCGAGGCCGTTCTCTTCCGGAACGATCCAGATCTGGTAAAAATGGACCCTATCTTCGTCTGACGGATTGTACTCGCTGTGCCTGATGCCGGTCCCGGCCGTCATTCTCTGGACCTCGTGGGGCTTCAGCACTTCCGATCCGCCGCTGCTGTCCTTGTGCGCCAGAGCTCCTTCGACAACGTACGAGATGATCTCCATGTCGTTGTGCCCGTGCGTCCCGAATCCCTGTCCCGGTTCGACGCGGTCCTCATTGATCACACGAAGCGTTCGGAATCCCATATGCGCGGGATCGTAATAGGTGTTGAATGAGAACGTATGATTCGTATCCAGCCAGCCGTAGTTTGCGTGGCCCCTTTCTTCTGCCTTTCTAACCTTGATCATTTCTCCCTCCTTGTCTGATCTGATTCGATTCTACGCGTGGAAGGGATTCGTGTAATCATCCGATACGGTTAGGCCGGCCTCATCAATTCGGGTGAGGCGTCAGACGTCGATCCTCACAAGCCCGCGCTTGATGGCGGTGGTGGTTGCAGAAGTGCGGTCGGATACTCCGAGCTTTCCGAATATGTTTTTTACGTGGGTCTTGACCGTGTTCTCGGACACATCGAGCGCGAATCCTATCTCTTTGTTCGACATTCCCCCGACCAGCATCTCGAGCGTTCTATGTTCGGCGTTCGTCAGTTCTTCCGCGCCAAGGTTTTCGGTCAGGATCGAAGCGATGCGCTCGGGAATGAACTTCGATCCTGCGGCGACCACCTTCACGGCTCGGACCAACTCTTCTGCTGATACATTTCTATCAACATACCCGAGAGCGCCTTTCTTGATCGACTTCGCGATCTCGGAATCCCCGGAATGATCGGCGAGGACCAGAAGCCGTGCCTTCGGATCTGATGCCAGGTACTTGTCGATGTCATCGACCGCACAGGCATCCGGAAGACGCAAACTCAGAACGACTACATCCGGATTCGACTCCGAAAATACCTTTAGACCTTCGGCTCCCGTTGCAGCCTCGGCCACAAGCTCGATGTCTTGGTCATCTGAAAGAGCGGTGCGTACGCCAAGCCTGACGATCTCCTGATTCTCAACAAGCAATACTCTGACACTCATCGTTGCCTCCGCTGGAACCGTTGCCCTCGTGCCGCATTCGGATATAGACTTTGGCATCCGTGCCCAGCATCTCTATGAACTCTATTTCTGGTTAGATTATGGACATCGTATCCGAACTCGTCTACGAGATCACTCATTTCAACTTCATGATCTGGCTGCTGTCGATCCTGACAGTCGTCCTGTGCGGAATTCCGCTTCTCCTCGTGATCCGTGGAATTTTCAAGAGTTTCGTAGCTGCGAGAGCAGACGGCCCTATGATCTCTTCCACTTACCAGAACCCAAAGCCGAAAAAGAAAGTAGTTTTAGGAATGGTGCTGGTATTTCCGATTCTTCTGATGATGTTCTTCTGGGTGCTTTTCGGGTATATTTTTGCATTCTCGATGAAGGACTCGAGGGAGTACGAGTGCGCAGTGGGATACGCATTGAAAGACCCGGCCGTCACCGATGCGCTGGGAAAAGATGTAACTGCCGGAAACTTCGCGTGGATCTCGAGCTTTGAAAGCGGAGGTGGATTCAGGACAGCCTATTTCCGCGTTTTGCTAAAGGGCTCAAAGGGTGTCGGCAATCTTTACATCAGTTCTTACGTCGCGCCTGCTATCTCAACCATGCAGCTCGAGTTTGAAAGCCCCGACGATTACCAGAGAATCTATACGGGAACGTTTCCGTGCAATTGACCGCGTTCAATTAACCATTTATGTCAACGATCGTAGTAGTCAGAAAGGACGGCAAGGCGGTCATCGCCGCCGACACGCTCACGACCTGCGGAAACACGAAAGAATCCGCCGCGTACGTAGTAAATCACGAAAAGATCTTCGCTTATCGCAATTCTTATTTGGGCATATCCGGCTCCGCGAGCTTACAGATCGCAGTACAGGATTTTCTGAAGCGCCAGAAAAAGGCCGTCAACTTGTCCGGAATCAATGAGATATTTCGCTTCGGGCTCCAGCTTCACCGGGATCTGAAGGAAGAGTATTTTCTCAGGGCCGATGACGAAGAAGATTTCGAGACGTTTCGAGGAGACATCCTGATCGCAAACAACACGGGCATTTACGGACTCAGCTCCTACAGGTTCGTGCAGGAATATTCGAAATTCTATGCAAACGGAAGCGGAGCCGAGTACGCCCTCGGAGCGATGTACGCAATCTATGACGGCGACCTTACCGCTGAAGAGATCGCCGAAACCGGGGCAAAGGCGGGGGCGGAGTTTGATGACGGATCGGCGTCGCCTGTCACAAGCTACTCATTGAAACTTAAAAAGGCATAGCCCCACGGAAGACCAGGCAGCCGGATCGAATGATATAATTCGCTATTCGATCCGGCATTGCTTTTTAAAATCTCGGGATCGGCAGTTGTCCGATCCGGCCGCCGGATCATCAAAGCCGGCAAATGGCACGACTTTTAACAATTCTGGTCCTCTTCGGACTTCTGACGCTCGCGGTTTCCGGCCAAAGCGGGCGCGTAAAGAAAAAACCGGATTCTGAGAAGGAATCTGCCGAAGACAGGTACGTGCCGACCCAGAACCTCGATCCGGGGCCTACTCCTACGCCAAAAGAACTTCTGCCGCCGCCTCCTCCCCCTTCCGACGGTGAAGTGATCAACATCGAGTCAAACCTGGTTCCGATCCCTGTTTCAGTTGTCGACAGGACGACCGGAACCGCGGTCGGCGGCCTTCGAATCCCGGATTTCGAGCTAAAGGTAGATGGAAAGACGGTGGTGATCGACGATCTCTATAAGTCCGAAAGCCCTGTCCGTCTCGCCCTACTGTTCGATAACAGTTCGAGCGTGACGGTCGCGCGTGAGTTCGAACAGACCGCGGCGATAAGGTTCTTTCGGCGGGTGATCCGCCCTGAGGTCGATCTCGCTTCATTGTTCTCTGTCGCGGGTGTTGCTTTGCTGGAGCAGTCAATGACAAAGGAAGTTTCGCGACTTATTTCGGCGATCAGGAATCTTGGCGAGCCCAAGGGCGCGACCTCGCTTCACGATGCGATCGTGACCGCCTCGAACTACCTTCAGGATTTCGACGGTCGACGCGTCATCGTGATCGTTTCCGACGGGCAGGACACCCTCAGCGATTACACCTTCGACGAGATGGTCCGGATAGTTCAGCAGAACAATTGCCAGGTCTACATCGTCCACACGAACGAGTTCGAGAACTACAAGAGGACGGGACGTAGAACCGGAAGCGCAAACCTGAGGGCGCTCGCCGCCGAGCGCCGTATGCAGGATCTTGCGGCGCAGACCGGCGGAGAGGTCTATTCTCCTATCGACGAGAAAGAACTCGACCGCGCATTTGCTCAGATATCCGTCGAACTCACGACTCAATACATCCTCGGGTACTACCCTGAGGCAGAGACTAGAGACGATCGATTTCGGGAGATCGAGCTGACCGTCCGCTCCGACAAAGACCTCATAGTAAGGACACGGAAGGGCTACTACGTCCGCTGATCTCCTGTCCCGACAAGCCGCCCAGAATCTTCAATAATTCAAATAATTTCGCGATTCGTGTATCTTGAACCCGTAAACTCAACCCAGGTTCAGGAGAGAACATTATGAAGATCGCGAGATTTCTATGTGTCGTGGCATTGATCGTTGGCTTGGTGGCCGGGTTTCCGGCGTCCGTACTTGCTTCGGGAGATGAGATCCCTGCAACGCTTGGCGGGCTTCCGGTCGATATGGAATCGAGCAAGGCGATACGGGACGCTACCACCGAAGAGAGGTTCCTGACACCTCTTGTCTCGGCGATACCGGACCACGCAACCATTCCAAGCCCGCGCGATTTCCTGGGTTACATCGCGGGAGCTCCGGGCGAGATGACAAACGTGGCGGAGATCCACGGTTATTACCGCGCGATAGCGGAAGCGACAGGCCGTGCAAAGGTAATAAGCCTTGGAAAGACGGCCGAAGGACGCGAGATGATCGCGCTTTTCATCGCCGATGAAGAGACGATCGCAGATCTTGATTCTTACGTTGCAAAGCTGAATGCACTTTCCGACCCGAGGAAGACGAATTCAGAAGAGGCGGCGAAGATCATCGCCACGGCAAAGCCGATCTACTGGATCACCGCCGGACTTCACTCGACTGAGTTTGGACCGCCGGAAACATCGCTTGAGATCGCTTACCGGCTGGCAGCAGAAGAACGCCCGATATTCCGGGAGATCCGCAAGAACGTGATCACGATGATCACGCCCGTATTCGAAGTCGACGGCCGCAACCGCTCGACCGAGTGGTTCCATAAACACGGAAAAGGCCATACGAACGCATACGACAGGCCGCCGACAAGCCCGCCATTCTGGGGCAAGTACACGTTTCACGACAACAATCGCGACGGCATCGGCCTTTCGCAGCCGATGACGAAGAACTTCCTGCGCGGATTCCTGAAGTACAAACCGACGCTTTCGCTCGACCTTCACGAGTCGGTCCCTTATCTGTACGTTGCGACGGGAACCGGTCCTTACAACCCGATGATAAGTCCAACGACGATCGGCGAATGGGGATCGATAGCGAATTACGAGGTCTCAAGGCTAACTGCGATGGGCCTTCCTGGTGTATGGACGTGGGGGTTTTATACAGGATGGTTCCCCGGATACATGCTCTGGGTGACAAACAACAGGAATTCGAACGGCCGCTTTTACGAGACCTTCGGAAACGGCAGCTCGGAAACGATGATGCGCGATCTGGGAGACAGCCGCTATGCCGGCGAAAAGGTGATCGACCGTACCTGGTACAGGCCAAGCCCTCCAGATGAAGAGGTCAAATGGTCGATGCGGAACAACCTGAACTATATGTCGAGCGGGGTATACGTGTCGCTGGAATATGCTGCACGAAACAAGACCGAACTTGTGGAGAACTTCTACAACAAGAGCGCAAATTCTGTCCGAAAGGGCAAGGAAAAAGCGCCTTATGCCATCGTGATTCCGAACGAGCAAAGAGATCCCGGTGCAACCAGGGAGTTGATCGATCTGACGATCGAACACGGGATCGAGATCAGCAAAGCTTCAGAAGACGGCGAGTTTGGCGACCTAAAGGTGAAGAAAGGCGACGCCGTGATCCGGCTCGATCAGCCTTACGGACCGCTCGCGAAAGGTCTCTATGAGAAACAGGATTTTCCTCAGGATGCACAGGTGCCGCCTTACGACGACGTCGCGTGGACGCTGGGGTTGATCCGCGGAGTGGATGTGAAAATGGCCGACGACAAGGCGGTCCTTGAGCTTGATTCGAAGCTCGCCTCCTCAGGCAGTGAATTTTACGGATCCTCTTCGATTCCCTCATCGAAGTTCTACGCGGTTCGACACAAAGGCCAGGAAGGGATCGGCGAACTTAGGTTTGCGCTTCCCGGCGCCTCTATGAAAGCCGCCGCTGAGGAGGTTAAGGCCGGCGACGAGATCTATCCTGCCGGCACCATCTTCATCGATGCTTCGACGGTGGACAGGAACGCACTTGGTCAGGTCGTCTCCAACACGCTTCTGGAAGTCGAAAGGGTCTCTGAAATTCCGAAGGGCAAGATGATCGAGATCGACGTACCGAGGATCGGAATGCTTCACAGCTGGACCTCGACACAGAACGCCGGGTGGGTACGTTTCACTCTTGATCAGTCAAAGGTGCCTTATTCGATCATCGAGAAATCGGAGTTGAAGGCGGGCAATCTGCGGGCGAAGTACGACGTAATTCTCGCACCGCATTTCGGCAGGTCTTTGCGCGGCCTTATCACAGGCGTCGATAAGAAGTGGAGCCCTCTGGCTTACGAAACGACCGACAAGACCCCGAGCCACGGAAAGATCGTCAGCTCGTCCGACATCACCGGCGGATACGGCTTTGAGGGCCTTGCTGCTCTCGACAAGTTCATCAACTCGGGCGGGACCTTTGTCGGGCTTGGTACCGGAGGCACGCTCGTCGTGGACAGCGGCATAGTCCCGGACGTCGCGATGTCTTCACCGGGGATCAATACTCCCGGATCCGTGATCACGATGAAGATCGTCGACAAGACATCGCCCCTGACGTTTGGCTACGACGAGTTCACACACGCTTTCCGTGGCAACTTGCCTCTCTTGCGTGTAGGAAAGGACGAAACGCACCTTGTCGCCGCGCAATTCGGGACCGATCCGCTTCCGAAGCGACCGTGGAATAAGGAAAAGGAGAAAAAGAAAGAAGCGAAATCACCTCCTTTGGTACTTTCAGGCGTTATCCTCAGCGGGAGATCTGCTGTTGACGGCGCTCCGGCGATCATCTCGGCTTCGGTCGGAAGAGGACAGGTCGTCCTGCTTGGCTGGAACCCTATGCACCGGCATTTGAACCACCACGACCACGCGTTCGTGTATAACGCTTTGATGTTCTGGAACGATCTTCGGAAAAATTCAGAAATGCCGTAGAAATAAGTTAGCCACAGATGAAGGGGATGAACACGGATAACATGAGGGGTTACGGCATCTTTCTCTTGCATTAAAAATATTTGACGGGTTTGCCGTTCGGGGTCCATACCCAAATATCTGTGTTCATCCCCTTCATCCGTGGCTAATTCCTGAGGCGGAGACAAGCCCCGCCCCTACCAGATGTCCCTTGAAACCCACATCGAAGAATTCTTCCAGCACCTGAAGTACGAGCGTAACGTCTCGAAGCACACGCTGCGGAACTACACCAGTGACCTTGGCCAGTTCCTGGAGTTTCTCGCACCGGAGAAGGAAGACGGATCGAGAGATGATGTTCCGGTGCAAGGGATCGACAACATCACGATCCGAGAATGGATGTCGCAGCTTCGCACGGAGAACAAGAAGAAATCATCGATAGCGCGAAAGCTCGCCTCGCTCAGGACCTTCTTTCAGTTCCTTGTTCGCGAAGGTGTCGTCGACGCCAATCCCGCAAAACTGGTTACGACTCCCAGGATCGAAAAGAAATTGCCGACCCATCTTTCGATGGAAGACATAGTGCGGTTCATTGAAACACCGGATCTCAACACGGACCTGGGGCGCCGTGACCGTGCGATCCTCGAGTTCTTGTACGCTACGGGGATTCGCGTTTCAGAGCTTGTCAGCCTGGACCTTAAGGATATCGATTACAAGGAAAAGCTTGTGAGGGTTACCGGCAAGAGAAAGAAGCAGAGAATATTGCCTTTCGGCGATCCGGCTTTGCAGGCGCTGATGTACTACCTGAACGAGGCGCGGCACGAGTTCCTTCAGAACTCGCCTCCGCAGGAAAGAGACGAACAGGCAGTATTCTTGAACTACAAAGGCACGAGAATCTCTTCCAGAAGTGTCGGCCGGATGGTCGACAAATACATCAAGATGTGTCCGGACATAAAGGACATCTCGCCGCACTCGCTGAGGCATTCGTTTGCGACGCATCTGCTCGACAGCGGCGCGGACCTGCGCGACATACAGGAACTGCTCGGCCACGCCCGCCTTTCAACCACCCAGATCTACACGCAGGTCTCGATGGAAAAACTGATCGAGGTTTACGACAAGGCCCATCCGAAAGCATAGAGCAATGATCAAGTATCAAGGATCAGGTATCAATTGTCGGGTATCAAGTGTCAGTTTCATAAACTTCGAGTCTCCGAGTTACCCGACTCCGTTCTGGTCCGCATACGAGGGATTGGAAGAATCTGACTCTCCAAACAGAAAAGGAGTCGATCAGCGGCGAAGTCTGTAGACCTTGCCGGCTGACCGACCCTTTGTGTCCGATACGAACTGAATCAGATAGTAGAATCCTTGGATTTCTGGGACTCAATTGATACCTGATCCTTGATCATTGATACATGAAGGACGCGTGCGCTCCGTTTCTATTGCTCGACGCCGTCGGCCGCGCCGATCTTGACTCCGCCGTTGGTAGTCTTCACACGGATCAATGCACCGCCGCCATTTAGGCTGGCGCTTACATTCTTGTTCCGCTGATAGTACTTCTGGTTCGGGTCTTTCTGGACCTGAAGTTCGGGGAAGTCACTCTTGAATCCGCCGTTGACTGTTCCCGTTTCAATGTTCGCAGCGTAGTTCGTCGGAAGCGCGAGCTTCACGCCGCCGTTCGTCGTCTGGACGTCGAGCCCGGTTCCACTCCAGGTGGTGCCGACGAGCGATACTTTCACGCCGCCGTTCGTGGTCCTGCCTTTTACATCTCCGGCAACGTCAGTCAGCGAAAGACCGCCGTTCAGCGTTGAGAAGTCCATGTCTCCTTGGACAGACTTGATGCTGATCCCGCCGTTGTGAGCCCTAAGCTTGAGGCTTGTCTGATACGGTACGAGAATTTCGAACGACACGGAATACTTCGAGCTTTCGCCCGAGTTTGTAGCTCTGATCGTCGGAGACGTCTCAATGCGGGTAGTGTCGACTATGTTCTTTGCTTCGGCTCCCGTATCAGCCCACGAGCGTACGCAGGCGCGAACGAGCACGTCGCTGCGGTTCTCGCCTTTTACCGCGATTCCGCCGTTCTTTCCGCTGTCGACGTCGATCGAACCCGTCGATGGGATCGTCATCTCGCGCAGGTCGACTGCGCTTTCTTTATCCCCGCCGTAGTAATTTTTGTTTGAGCAAAACTCACCGGCGCTTGCCGAAACCGCCAGCAAGGCAACCGCCGCGAATGCAAACAGACTAAGTACAGATCTTTTCATTCTTAAGAATCCTCCGGTTTGAATGATTGTTTGTTGATTCGGTGTTCTGTTAGGTAAACACCGGCACCGCCCGATTTCTGACAATTTCGGAGGAAACAGGATGTACAGGATGAGCAAGATGGGGGCACGTTTTGAGAATTGCCAACCCCTATCTTATCCATCCTGCCCATCCTGTTTTTTGTGGTTATGCAACCGTTCAAAAAAATCGCCGCATCACAGCCGTAGTTTCAAGAAACCATCCTAAATCCGAAAAGTTGAAGAGGTAAGTTGTTATGCGGCTTAGGTTTATAGCCTTGTTCGCGCTGGCCGTAATGTGTCTTTCGAGCGTGCAGGCCCAGAAGATCGATGAAGAAAGGTCGGGTGCGGTTTTTGGCGAGGGCGGCCTGGAATTCACGCTCGCCTATAAGAACTTCGGCAACGAGTTCGACACCCGACTGACGGTCGACCTGCTGGACGCCGACGGAAGAGTTTCGGCGACGACCAACAGGTACGTCCGTGTTAGAAAAGGCCGAAAACAGATTTCCGTGCTTCTTCCTCTGACGGAGATCTCGCAAGAGGAGCGGGAAGATCTGATGTGGTACCGGATCCGGTACAGGCTCGGGAGCGCACACGGCATAGCGTCCCTTTCACAGCTGATAAAGGACTTCTTCGAAATCAGCGTCGCTTCGCCCGACACGATAAAACCGGGACAGACATTCCGGACCCGGATCCGCGCCAATGACCCGTTTAAGAAGATCCCTGTGAGGGATGTAAACATCGCCGCGGCATTGGAGATCGAAATCGAGACAGAAGGCGACGACGATACGATCGAACTAAAGGCGAAAGGCAAGACCGATTCTAAAGGGATCGCGACGCTGGAGTTCCGTATCCCGTCCGGGATCTATATCGACTATGCGAACGACCTCAACATAAAGGCCGAAAAGTTCGGCTTTGTCCGCGAAGTAGAACTCGGCCTCGACGAGTTGGACTCCCAGGGGGTCCTATTCTTGACGGTAGACAAGCCGATCTACCAACCGGGCCAGAGTTTCAATGTTAGAGCTCTGATGTTCGATACCTCCAACACGGTGATAACCGGGGAGGAACTGGAGTTCTCGATCTATGACGAGGAAGAAACGCTTCTATTCCGCGAAACGGTCGAGAGCTCCGACTACGGCGTGGCCTCTGTATCCTGGCAGATCCCGGACAATGCGAAACTCGGTAACTACAAGGTCGAAGTCGAAGGCGAAGATGACCTTTCGGGTGGGGTTCTTCACTTCAAGGTCACTCGCTACGATCTGCCAAACTTCACAGTCGCGGCCAGGCCAGACAAGTCGTATTACCTTCCCTCAGACAAGACTGCGACAATAACGGTTTCGGCTGACTATCTGTTCGGGAAACCGGTCCATTCAGGAAAGGTCCGGCTCGTGCTTGAGACCGACCGTAAATGGAATTGGAAGAAACAGTCCTGGGACATCGAAGAGGGCAGATCATTCGAAGGACCAACCGACGGTGAAGGCAAGTTTGTAGCTGAACTTGATATCTCCGATGAGCTTATGAAGCTCACATCATCAAGGTGGCGAAGATTCGAAGATCTTCATCTGGCCGCATACTTCACCGATCTGACGACAAACCGAACGGAACAAAAGCGGTTCGACATACGACTTTCCAAAGAGCCGATCCACGTCTATTTGTCTGTCAACGGCGAAAGCCTCAATCAGTCCCTGCCTATTTCCGGTTGGGTTTCGACCTTCTACGCCGACGGCACACCTGCCGTTTGCGAGATAACGGTGGAAGCGAAAGGAGACACGAACGCCGAGTCGACTTACAAGCACATCGCGGCGGCGAACTCCAACCGCTTCGGTGCCGGCAAAGTCATCTTCCGCAGCCCCGAACTCGAATCAAAGAGTGACGATCTGGACTTAAAGGTAGTCGCGCGGGACGGGTCCGGTTCTGAAGGAACTTTTTCCGATACGATCTACCTGAGTGAAGATCCCGCGATCACGATTTTTCCGGAAAAAGCGATACATAAGCCTGGGGAACCTGTTTCAGTCGAGGTCTTTGCGACGCTTGAAGACAGCCCTTTGTTTGTAGACGTCGTTCGCGACTGGTCCGTCGTGGCAAGCCTCAATATCGAGCTAAAGAACGGCAGGGCCAAGATAGAGATCCCGTACGAAGCTGACTTCGCCGGAGACCTTCAGATCTGGGCTTACGCTGAGTACATAGACAAAGACCTCGATGTTCAGGTCGCAAGAACAAAGACCTCTGTGATCTATCCGAGGCAGCAGAACCTTCTTCTCGACACAAAATTTAGCGCGGCGAGCTACAAACCCGGCGAGGACGCAAGGGTGAACTTCGCAATAAATGACGGGCGCGGCAACGCAGCACAGAGCGCGCTCGGTGTAGTGGTGTTCGACAAAGCCGTGGAAGAGCGGGCCCGTACCGACGCGGAATTCGGAAGCTACTTTACGAGGTTTGATTCTTGGCTGGGAAGATCAAGGCGATTCGGATCGCTGACGCTAAAAGACCTCAACGACCTCGATCTAACAAAACCCGTCTCGGAAGAACTGCAGATCACCGCAGAGCTGGTCCTTCTAGGTGCGGGAGGCTACTACTGGCCAAAGGTCGAACGAAGCGAGATAGATCTCACCGAACCTGAGTACTTCTTCAAGAGCTATTTCAATACCCAACTCGGGCCGATCGAAAGGGCTTTGGACGCGCGATCTAAGGAAGACAGTTCGATTGCGACCGATCTTCGGACGCTTGAGGAAATCCTTTCGAGACGCGGGATCGATTTCTCAAGTCTGACCGACCCCTGGGGGAGACCCTACGAGGCTCGATTCTCTGCGGTCAAAGAATATCGCGTGATCGAGATCGTAAGCGGAGGCGCCGACAAGAAGATGGGGACCCGGGACGATCTGATCCTCAAACGGATGAATTACAAGTACTTCAGTGCGATCGAAGAGAAGATAAAGCAGGCGGCTGCAGAGAAGCGAGATTCCGAACGGGGATTTATCCGCGACTACGAAACCCTGCGCAGCGAGATCGCCAATCTTGGAATCGAACTCGACTCCTTGCGCGACCCCTGGGGCAACAAATACCGTTTCTCGTTCAGCGTAAACTACGGCAGCTATGCGATCGAGGTGTATACATCCGGCGCAGACGGGAAGTTCGAATCTGAGATCTGGCGCGGCGACGACGCAATAGTGGCTCGCAGCTACACCTCCTATTTCGCATCGACCGAAAGCAAGATGCGATGGGCGCTGAGTGTCGGAACAGACGATGAATACTGGAAGTTTCCGGAAACGGAAGAAGAATTCTGGCAGATCCAGAAGCTTCACGGGATCGAACGCGATTCGATCAAAGACGGTTACGGACGCCCCGTCTACATCAACATCTTCGAACAGACAAGGTATTCGGACAAAGCCTCTGTCAGCGACGGCAAGATGACGATCAAGCCCGTTACGGAGACGGTCCGCCACATTGAGGTCCGCAGTTTGGGATTTGACGGAAAGATGGACGACGGTGTCTACCCTGATGATGATTTCAATCTCGCACGGTTCTCTTCAAACCAGATTCGGCGCCACATAAAGCCTCCTCAGTCGAAGCTCACGATCAAGAAGATCGTCTTCGCGGGATCGAACGGGGCGATCACCGGCACCGTCACCGATTCAACCGGAGCCGTTATCCCCGGAGCGATTGTGACGGTCTCAGATGACGCAAGATCGATAAGCAGGTCCACGGAAACGGACTCTCAAGGCGTGTTCCTGATAGAGAACCTTCCTTCCGGAAGATACAGGGTGAAAGCTGAAGCGAGCGGCTTTGACACTTACGTATATTCACAGATCCAGGTCAGGGCATACTCGTTGACTGAGATAGAGATCTCGCTTACACCGGGCGGAGTCACAGCGACGGTGGATGTCAGCTCAGGTGAATCCCAGCAGATAGTGAGTGCCTCTTTCGCCGAACTGCGAACGACCGTAAGTGAGGGGCCAAATGCTCCTACGACCGGTGCTCAGATGGAGACTCCCCGCTTGCGAGAATACTTCCCGGAAACGCTTGTCTGGGCTCCCGAAGTCATCACCGACGATCAGGGCAAGGCCGAGCTGAAGTTCAAAATGGCCGACAACATCACCACGTGGAAGATGTACACGATCGCGTCGACAAAGAACGGGAAGATCGGCGTCTCAGAGAACGAGATCACGGCATTCCAGCCCTTCTTCGCCGATCTCGAGCCGCCCAGGTTCCTGACAACCGGCGACGAGATCCATCTTCCGGTGCAGATCAGGAACTACACACCCGACTCCCAGCCTGTAAAGGTGACGATGGACCGGGCCAACTGGTTCTCGTTCCTTGGCGAAAGCGAGCTGAATCTCCAGGTCGCTTCGAACGCCAGCGAGAATGCAGTCTTTGGCTTCCGTGCCGAGCGAGCGGTCAACGGTGGGAAGCAGCGAGTCACGGCGATCGCGAACAATGATTCCGACGCGATCGAGAAACCGGTTTCGGTGCGGCCTAACGGCCAGGAGAGGGTTTCGACGGATTCGGACCTGTTCTCTGGAAGTGCAAAGTTCCGCATTGATTTTCCTGCCGATGCGCTCGAAGAAGGACGCAGCGGGAATCTAAGGCTATATCCGAATTTATTGGCAAACGTCGCCGATTCCGCCGAGGGTCTGCTTCGAAGGCCATATGGCTGCGGCGAGCAGACCATCTCTTCGACATACCCGAACCTGATGATCCTGAAGTTTTCACCGAAGAAGAGCAGGCTGCGCGAAAAGGCTTCGAAGTTTCTTCGTCAGGGGTATGAGAGGCTTCTCGGTTATCAGGATTCGACCGGCGGATTTACGTACTGGGGCCGCGAAGGATCAGCCGACATTTCGCTAACCGCTTACGCCCTCAGATTCTTGAAGGATGCGCGGAGCGAGCTCGAGATAGACGCGTCCGTTATCAGAAAAGCGGAGAACTGGTTGATCGAACAGCAGCGGCCCGATGGAAGCTGGACGCGAAAATACTCGTGGGAGAGTTCCGAGAACAGGGCCCGGACTACGATGCTGACCTCGTACATTGTCCGTTCTTTGACAATGAGCAGGCCCGAGAATGCCACGAGCGACAATACGGACGAGGCGCTTCGAAAGGGTCTTGAATGGCTGAAACAACGAAACTCTGAGATCGACGAGCCGTACGCGATGGCATTATACGGGCTCGCTTCTTCCGAGGCTGGATTCGAAGAAGATGCCGACGCGATCGCAGAACGCCTTGAACAAATGATGATCCGCGAAGGAAACTCCGCCTATTGGAAGCTTGAAACGAACACGCCTTTCTACGGATGGGGAACTCCGGGCAGGATCGAAACGACGGCTCTCGTAGTACAGCTATTGAAGAAAACGGCCGGCACAGAGGCGGAGCGGGAATCGATTCAGCTTGGAACGATGTTCCTTCTGAAGAACAAGGACCGCTACGGCGTCTGGTATTCCACACAGACGACGATCAACGTTCTCGATGCCCTGTTAGCCGTGCTCGACAGTACGAGATCTGAGGCACAAGCGAAACGGACGGCCGAGGTCCTTGTAAACGGAAGAGTCGTAAGATCCCTCGAGCTTCCGCCTGTAAACGAGATGGCTCCGGCGATCGACATAGATCTCTCAGCCGAACTGGGCCCGGCGACAAACATCGTCGAGATCAGAACAAGCGACGACGCCGATCTGATGGCTCAGGTTGTCGGGACGCATTTCCTGGCCTGGAACATCGCACTCGCGAGTAATCAGGCCGGTACTAACAGCGGTTCAGACGAGTCCGTCTCGCGTCTGCTCGAGATGGACTACTCCTGCGACAAACTGAATGCAAAAGTAATGGAAGAGGTCACCTGCAGTGTTAGAGCAGAAAGGGTCGGATTCCGCGGTTATGGAATGCTTCTCGCCGAGATCGGGATCCCGCCGGGCGCCGACGTCAGCCGCGAATCCCTGGAACGTGCACTCGATGAAGGAAACGGGATCAGCCGCTACGACGTACTTCCGGACCGGATCATAGCCTACATGTGGGCGCGGCCGGGAGGAACAAAATTCGATTTCTCGTTCAGGCCTAGATACGGGATAGACGCCCAGACTCCGGCTTCGATGACCTACGACTATTACAACGAGGAGGCGAAAGCGGTCGTCGCGCCGTTAAAATTCTCAGTGAAGTGACAAGAGAGAAGACCTAACAGGCACAAGTCAGGTTTCAATGATCAAGGATCAAGGATCAAAACCTCTGAGAACCCAGTACTCAAAGTGAGACCGGTTATCAAATTAACCGGACAGATGTGGTACACAACAATTGACACATGATCCTTGATCATTGAAACCTGACCACATCTTTTCCATCCTGTCCATCTTGTTCCATTCCCTAATCCGTTTCGAACTGAAGTTCCTCGATGATCTCCTTCATATACCGCTTGCCGAGTTCCAGTTCCTCAGGCTTCAATGAAACGGCACCGACGACGGCGTGGCCGCCGCCTCCATAGCGTTCACAGATCTCGGCTATGTTGTGAAGCCTCGGCCTTGGAGACCAGGGGTTTGACCCAACGGAGATCTTCGTCCGGAAAGTGCTCTGCGTAAGGGCGACGTTGTATGTGGTCTGTGGATAGAAATAGTAAGGGATGAACTTGTTGTAGCCTTCGATCCCTTTGTCGGTGAGATCGAAACTCACCACGCCCCGCGAGTAGCTTGCACGGCTCTTGATCAGCTCGACCGTGTTCCAGTGCTGTTCGAGGATGGGTTCGAGCTTGGCCCTGACCTCTTCACTTGCCACAACTTCATCGAGCGACTTGCTCTGCAGCGCGATGATGATCTTCTCGACTTCCTTCGGGTCCTTCTCGGATTCGATCACCTGCATCAGCTTTAGCGCCGAAGACCTTAGCTCGACGCATTGAGCCGGCGATTCGTAAAGTGCGCCATCGATGATGTGCGCCCACTCGATCAGCTCGTCCATCGAGGAGTCTTCAAACCCGAATTTTTCTTTCGCGACCTTCGCAATGAATTCCGCACAGGATTTGCTCTCAGTATCCAGAAACTTCTTGCCGGATTCGTCCGCAAGAAAGTGCCGCTCGTCTTCTTTGCTCAGAAATGCCGACTGATGATGGTCGAACCACCAGGTAAGACGGTCATCCGCGCAATACTTGAAATCGACTATCGCGTTCTCGTCCCCGTCGAATTGTTCGCGGTCAAAAGCGTTGCCCGCGCGGTGCATAGTCGGGGTGTAGCCGATCTCGGCATCGGGCTTGATCTTCGCGCGGTAGAACTTGCTGAAGAAGGCTGCCGACGAAACGCCGTCGAAGCAGTTTCCGTGATAAAGTATCCTCAAATCCATACAGTTTCCTGAGCCCCCGTCCGGGCAAACATTCAAGATTAGAGGGAGGGCTTCAAATCGTCAAGCAAGGGGTTTCTCTTTCGAAAACCGATATGAAAGTTCGCATTGCGGAGAAGACAGATATTCCTTCGTTGATCGCTTTCAACCAGGCAATGGCTTTAGAGACCGAGGGTAAGAGGCTCGTAGACGAATTGATCTCAGAAGGAGTAGCGGCAGTATTCGAGGATCGCGGAAAGGGTTTCTATGTGGTCGCTGAAAACGAAGGCGGGATCGTCGGCGGGCTGATGATCACCTACGAATGGAGCGACTGGAGGAACGCCTGGTTCTGGTGGATCCAGAGTGTCTATGTAGTACCGGAATCCCGCGGCGGGGGAGTCTACCGGGAACTCCACGAATTCGTCCGGGACCTCGCAAGAAAGCGCCCGGATGTCTTCGGGATCAGGTTATATGTAGAAAAGGAGAATTTCGGCGCACAGAAGGTTTACGAAAGGATGGGTATGGAAGAGACCGCTTACTTGATGTTCGAAGAGGAACTGGACAGGTAGCTTCTATTCTCAAGCTCCATTCGACCAGCAATATAAGTTGCCCCCCGCTTCAGCGGGGGGATGAGAAGCGACTCACATAATCTTCTGCCGGCTTTAAGCCCGCGTCTTTAGGGGCTGAAGCCCCTGGGCATGGTTTTCATGCCAGGTAACCCCTCATTGGAAGTCAACCTTCCCCAGGAATCTCCATAAGAAAAGGCTGCCAAATTCGGCAGCCTCGGCAATCTTGTGAGTCCCAACTATTTCAAAGAGATCTCCGGAGGATAGTAGAAGCCCCCGTGGGTCACAAGGGTTTCGGTATCGAACTTTTTGCGAGCGCCGCAGGAAAGGCAGCTCCGATAGCTTAGCCTCCCTTTTGAAAACGGACGGCTGAGGTTCCCGTGCCGGCAACCGAAAAGGCGGACGATCACACCTATCTTTTTTCCAAAAACTCTTCTTTCGGCGGACGCGAAAGCGCGGCCCGCATTCCTCATCGAATAACCCATCGACACCCACCTCCTTGCTCAATTTGTATTGACGATATCGAACTAAACACGGAATTCTAACTATTTTTCAGAGACTTGGTCTGATTCCCGGTGTACTCCGGATTCACGGAGTCGTTTGAGATATTGCCCACCTTCCTGTTAAATGCTTCAGTGGCTGCTATTACAGAAGCAAGATTCGCGAAAATTTGCGGAGAAATTTCAAAAGACCGAGAATCGATCGTCCGTCATAACCCGATAGGCACCGAAGAAGAGATCCTCCTGTGGATGCTTCTCAGCGTGCTGATAAGCTATTTAAGCCTTTCAGAAACGGAAACGCCTTGTTTTTCGGGCACTCCGGACGCACATACGTATAAGAAGGCGATTCATCACGTTTTGAAGAACCGCCGCGAGACGAATTTCGATATCGAGAAACATCTCTCACGAATGCTCAAGAGCAAAAATACTAGCCACAGATAAAGGGGATGAACACGGATTCAGTTGAATTGAACACAATACTCAAGACCGTAATCATAGGCCGACCCGATAGCCATCTGTGTTTATCCCCTTTATCTGTGGCAAAACCACACAATGATCATAGAGAAGTTCACCATCACGCCCTTTCAGCAGAACACGCGAGTCGTCGCCTGCAAGGACACAAGGAAAGCCATCTGCATCGATCCGGGCGAAGAATGTCCGGAGCTTGTCGAGTTCGTGAACGAAAGCGGATTTGATCTTCAGGCTATCACCCTGACGCACGCCCATCTCGATCACGTAGGAGGGACGCTCGCGCTTTCGGACAGCTTTCCCGATGCCGAGATCATTCTTCACAAGGACGACGAGGAGATGTACCTCAACCTTCCTTTACAGCCGCTGATGATGGGGATTCCCCAGGCGCAGCTGAAGCCTTTGAAGATGGATTACGGCGATCCTCCAAAGATCACGAGGTATTGGGAGGACGGCGAAGAGTATGCCGTGGGAAATTTGGTTTTCCGGATATTGCACACACCGGGTCACACGAAGGGGCACGTGATCTTTGCTGAAGAGAAGGAGAAGAAGGTGTTTGTAGGTGACTGCCTGTTTCAGGGCTCGATCGGACGGACGGATCTGCCCGGGGGGTCCTACGAACAGATAATGGACTCGCTCAACGAGAAGATCGTGACGCTGGGAGACGATTTCACCGTGTATTCCGGTCATGGGCCTGAAACGTCCATCGGCAAAGAAAAACGGACAAACCCTTTCCTGACAGGCGTTTATCAACCTTCGAAGGGTAGGTTCGTTTAACCCTTGCCAACTGTCTTCTGCCGTCCTGAGGACAATGCCTCTCTGCATTCCGCCACGAGCTGTTCCAGTATCAGAGGCTTCTCGAGTGTCCGCGCTACTCCCATCGATGATGCCTCCGAGGCAAGTTCATCGCTCAAGTACGCCGATATCAGAATGAACCGGCCAGCATCGACGGTACCAGCTAGACCGGCAAACACTTCCAACCCGCTAGATCCTGGCAATCGATAATCGCAGACGACCAGTTGTTCGACGTGGTCGCGATCTTCGCGGATCATATTGATCGCGGATTCGCCATCCGGGAAAACCTTGACGACAAAACCCTCGCGCGAAAGGTAGCTCGCGAGCCCGCGCCGCTGAACATCGTCGTCCTCGATCACGTAGACGCACGGCGGCTCTGCTTCTGAATGCGGTTTGTTTTCTTCCGTCATTGGCGAATCCAAGTGCAGGCTACTCCGGCTGTTTGCCCGGAAGTGGTTTGTCTCCAGCAACACCGAAACTGTCCACCCTGAATCCCCCTGTGCTGAGTCTCTGCCACCAAGCGCCGTTGCGAAAGACTGCGATGTCTGCCGTGCCGTCTCCGTCATAGTCGCCGGGGACGGGAACATCTCCATTCGCTCCCCACTGAATGATCTGAACACCAACTGTGCTTTGAAGCAGATACCAGCCGCCGTTCGAAGGCCTGAAAACAGCGATGTCATCCTCTCCGTCACCGTCATAATCTGCGGGAACCGGTATGTCGCTCGATATGCCGTAGGGGATCGAATCGAAGTTTTGGTTTGGAATGCCGGTTGGGCGAGCGATGTACCACCGTCCATCGGACGGCCTGTAGACCGCCAGATCGTCCCTGCCATCACCGTTGTAGTCCATCACAAGCGGGAGGTCTCCGTTCACACCGAATTGGTGCGACTGCACTTGTCCGTCGGAACTCTGCAGGATGTACCAGAATCCGTTCGAAGGGCGGAATACCGAGATGTCGTCCATTCCATCGCCGTCATAGTCGAGACCGATCGGAATATCTCCCGGAACTCCCCACTCGATCCCCTGTGCCGGTCCGCCGCTGCTCGGAAGAATGTAGAAATCCGGCTGTCCCGGTACCGAACTGGGCCTGAAAATGGCGATGTCCACATTGCCGTCTCCGTCGAAATCGCGCGGTACCGGAACATCTGTCGAAAGGCCGAACTGCGCCGCAGCGAATCCGTCTGTTGATCCAAAGAAATACCAGGTGCCGTTCGAAGGCCGGAAAAGCGAGAGGTCTGACTTTCCGTCACAATCCCTGTCTGCACTTACGTCGCCGCCGCCGCAGGCAAGCGGCCTCAGGACTGTCACTTGATTGAGATTCGGAAACGCAACCACTATCTGCTGGAAGACGGGATCCCAGGCGTACTCGATCGACGAACCGGCCTGTGGAACGGTCCCGATCACGCTCGTGTTCTGGGGGATCGTGCCCGTCGAACCCGCAGTTATGTCAATGTAGCTTACGGCACCGACATTCTGACCGGGTGTTCCAACGGTAAGCGGTGACGGGACAGAGTATCCGCGGCTTTGAATAATAAAGTCCCCGTTAGGCAGCACTGTCAGCGGTCCGTTTCCGATCTCATCGCCTGCAGTTGTACCGACGATCGAATTGGCAGCCGAAACGGGACCGAAGCAGCCTTGTGGTCCGCACAGTGTGACCGCACCAGCGTCGGTCGCCGAACCATTGTCCCAACGGTTCGCCTTGACGATATACCGCGAGCCGCTGACGAACCCCTCACTTCCTACATCGTCGTTCGGGGATGACCCGACTAACGAGTTCGCATCGCTAACAGCTCCAGTACATCCGACTACACCGTTGCATAATGTAGCAGCGCCGGCATCGGCGATACCGCCCCGGTCCCAGTCGCTTGAAAGCACTACGTAACTTCCGTTCGCAAGCGTCAGGATCCCGTTTCCGCCTATACGGTCGCTAGCGGAACTGCCGAAAAGCGAGTTTGATCCGTTTATAGGGCCGGTCGGGCATCCTGCACCTGTGCAGAAGGTAACCGCGCCTGAGTTTTGGACACCGTTGATACTTGCGAACCTGCTTACGATCACCACGTTTCCGTTTGCAAGCTCGACCGCGCTATCCCCAACGAGATCGTTTGCCGTTGTCCCGACTAGCGAGTTCGAGGGACCGACGACTCCGACACAGCCCGTGACACTATTGCAATTCGTAACGGCACCGGCTTCATTCGCACCGACGTTGTCCCAGTTCTTGCTGAGAAGGAGATAGTTTCCGTTGGATAGAGGCATTCCGACGTTTCCTACTACGTCCGAACTTGTCGCTCCAACCATCGAGTTCGAGGTTGCAACGGGTCCGTTGCAGCCTGAGAAGCCGTTGCAGAAGGTGGCAGCACCTGCGTTTGACCCTGTCGGACTGTTCCATCTCGGCGTCATTGCTACATAGTTGCCGGTAGCCAGAGCCATCACCGCTCCAACCTCATCACCGGAAGACGTACCGTGCAGAGAGTTGGTGGTTGAAACAGGGCCGGTGCAGCCTACATTTCCGTCGCAGAAGGTCACTGCACCGCCATCGACGGTTGTAGGAGGATCCCAGAATCTGCTCCCGACGACGTAGTTTCCGCTGGCAAGCGGGGTTATACCGAAGTTGCTGACCTGATCATGATTCGTCGAGCCGACCAGAGAGTTCGCGGCGCTGACTTCGCCGACGCATCCCGTACTTCCGCTGCAGAACGTCGCCGCACCTGTATTGACGGCACCTCCGTCCCACAAATGGCTGGAGACCACGAAGTTGCCATTGTGCAGCTCGGTGATCCCAAGCCGTCCGACCTGGTCATTTGCAGTCGTACCGACAAGAGAATTGGCAGCTGATACGGCTCCGGTCGGACATCCGGTCGTTCCCGAACAGTAGGTAACGGCACCTACATTTGCCGCACTCTTCGAATCCCAGTCGAAGGAATTGACGACGTAATCGCCGTCGGAAAGGACCTGGATTCGATCGCCGACGCGGTCACTCGTGTTCGAGCCGATCAGCGCATTGTCTTGGGTGATCGTCCCGACGCAGCCTGTCACTCCACTGCAAAAGACCACGGCTCCCACATCGACGGTTCCTCCGTTGTCCCACGTATCTGCGAGAACAATATAGTTGCCGTTTGGGAGGACGATTATCTCGGAACCGATGCTGTCCTCTGCCGTGCCTCCCACCAGACTCGTCAATGGCTCGATGATCGGCGGACATCCTGTAGTGCCGCTGCACAAGGTCACTGATCCGACATCCTGTCTTGTGCTGAGGTCGAAACTGTAGGTCGCGACGACGAAGTTACTGTTTGGGAGGATATAGATATCAGTACCGCCGATCTCATCCGATTGGGAACTTCCGGTCATCGTGCTGATCAGCGCGCCTGTAAAACCGTTGAAAAGGTGAACCGCGCCAACATCATCGGGCCCGCCGGACAGATCGAAACCCGGATCTGTGATCACGATGTTTCCGTTCGGAAGAGTGAAAATATTCTCGCCGAAGTTGTCGCTTCCGTTTGGGGCGGGAATGTCGAAACTCACCTGGGCGGCGATAGAAGTTGCCAGCAGAAAAAGGATCAGGATCGAAGCGGCGGTGCGGACTCTTGCAGGTAATCTCATATGGCTGTCCCTCAGTTCTCGCGTGATGGATTTGAGAAACAGAGATGCAGCTACCGTACCTGTTGCGGGTATCCTCGATATCGACGCAAACTCGCATCTAACTATCGCATTTAGAACGAGTTACAGAAAAAAGGGAAGTTCACACGCGGAAGCGCTGGTGAAGACGAGAAATGGCAGAGTGTAAAGCTGGCTTGTCAGAAAGTAGTTTCAATATTTCAAAGTCTCACGCATTTTCGCTTTCGGGACCGGACAATCCGTATTCTTTAATCTTGGAGTGCAGCGCCGGCCTCGATATGCCGATCTCGTCCGCCGTCTTGGAGATATTCCAGCGGTTCTTCTGAAGATGGTCCTTTATAAAAGCCTTCTCGAAGTCTGCGACCAGCATTCCCCTTGCCTCTTTCAGGTCCGAGTTCGAATGCACGGCAGCCTCGTTGTTCGAATCCAACGCGAACACCGACTTTGGCAGATCATCCGGTCCGACCGGGTCCTCGCCAGCAGTGACAACGATCAGCTCCACGAGGTTTTCAAGCTCACGCACGTTTCCCGGCCACGAATGCTCTTCAAAGGCCCGTAATGTCTCGGGTGCCAATTCGACCTGTTTTCCCTTTGCGGCATTTTGTGCCTCTAGAAAGTGCAGTGCGAGGCGCTTTACATCGCCTTCCCGGTCTCTCAGAGGGGGCAGGTCGACTGTGGCTACCGCGATCCGATAAAAGAGATCGCTTCTGAATGAACCGGACTCAACCAGGTCTGGCAGGTCGGCGTTTGAAGCGCAGATCAACCGGATATCGACCTTCGAGGAGACCGTTCCTCCCACCTTCCGCACCTCTCTTTCTTCTATGGCCCGCAATAGTTTTGCCTGAACGGGAAGCGGCATCGACGAGATCTCGTCCAGAAAAAGCGTGCCGCCGTCCGCCGCCTCGAAAAGACCCTGCTTACGGACCGAAGCATCCGTAAAAGCGCCTTTCTCGTGACCAAAGAGCTCACTCTCGATGAGATTATCCGGCAGCGCCGCGCAGTTTACGGCTATGAACGGCTTTCCGGATCGGGGCCCGTTCTGATGGATGGCCTGAGCCACCAACTCCTTTCCGGTTCCGCTCTCTCCCGTAAGAAGCACAGAAATGTCCCGGTCACGGGCAAGAGGCGCGATCTTCTCGTGAAGTTCTCGCATTACGGCACTTTCGCCGATGATCCCGCCAAAACCGAAGCGCCGGTCGAGTTCGGTCTTTAGCCGCTTGTTCTCTGCGGCAAGCGATCTGCGTTCGATCGCCTGCCGCACCTTTATCTCTATTTCGCCCAACTGAGGCGGCTTGCATATGTAATCATCGGCCCCAAGTTTCATCGCCTCGACAGCCGACTCTACCGTCGCGAATGCGGTAAGAACGATCACAGGAAGGTCGGACCCTCCGACCCGAATCTGCTGGAGCAGCTCCGAGCCCGACATCTTTGGCATCTTGATATCGGTGATAACGAGGTCGAATTTCTCGGCATCAAGCCGTTCCAGAGCTGCTTCGCCGTTTGTACAACTATGCACCCTGTACCCGCAGCGATTCAGGTGCAGTTCGATCGGCCGCCGGATCTGGGCCTCATCGTCAACAAGCAGAATCTTTGGACGTTTACTCATAAGTGCCGTTATTCGATTTTTGTCCGCCCGAAGAATGGTAGACAGGGAGCGTCAGTGTGAATTCCGAGCCGCTGCCCTCGGAGCTTTCCAGGCCGATGGATCCGCCGTGCGCGGCAACGATGTTCGACGCGATAGCGAGCCCTAGTCCACTTCCTCCGGACCTCGTCGAATAAAATGGATAGAAGATCCTGGACCTGTCTTTCTCCGGTATGCCCGCACCGTCATCCGCGACCGCGATCACGGCGTGCTGATCGCCGTTCGAGCTTCGGATGGTGATATTTCCACCAATATCAACGGCCTCGACCGCGTTAAGAAGTAAATTGATGAGCACGCTTCTCAGAAGCTCCGGATCGCCAAGCACCTTTGGCGAGCCTTCGGATTCTTCTACCTTCACAGCGACATTCTTGGCTGCCGCTTCCGTCTCGGCGTACGGGAGCGCACCCCTGACAAGCTCATTTACGTCGACCTCGCCCCGCCTGAGCTTCGGCGTCCGGTAATACTGTTTCAGATTCGCGAGCATCTCGAGGAATCCTTCCATTCCAAGCTTGATCTCTTCGAGGTATTCGCGGCGCGGGTCTTCCTTTTCAAGTTCTGAATCGAGATACTGGACCCAGAGGCTGATGCCGCTGATCCGATTCTGGATCTCGTGGGAGATCTCGGAGGTGAGTTCGCCGATAGCTGCCAGTTTTGCAGACCGGATCAGCCTCTCCTGGTAGTCTCGCAAGTCCGCCGTCATTTTCCTGTAGGTCTTCGCCAGTTCTTCGACCTCGTCGCCGGTGCTGACTTCAAGATCGATATCCAGATCGCCGCGCGCGATCTGCCTGGTCGCGCTTCCGAATTTTTCCAGCGGCACGGTGATCCGCGCCGCAAACCGGGTCGCCGCATACAATACTGCGAAACACGCCGCGATCAATGCGACGACGAAAAAGGCCTGAAACGCAAGAGTTGGCGCGGGGGTAACTTCCCTGTCTAGCACCCCTACGAACCAGTTCTCGCCGGCCTGCGGTTCATAGACCGTCCTTTGAAACGCCTCTGCGGGGAAGATCGAAAGCCCGAATCCCGTGCATGCTCCCTGCGGGGTCATTCTCAGAACTTCTTCTGAAGCCTCGTCGAGGAGACCCGAAGTTGACTGTGCAAGATCAAGCGAGGCCGCGCATTCTTCGTGCTCCACGGTCTCAAGCGACTGCGCGAAAACAAGTCCGCTGTCGTCGAATAGAAACGAAGAAAGACCCTGGCCCGCAAGCAGCGGACGAAGCCGCCGCTCGAACGACTCTGCATTCAAACTGAGAACGACTATCCCCAGGAACCTGTCGGTGACGATCCGGTCGGTGAGGATTGTCACTTTCTTTCCGTCGGTAAGCTCCCGAACCGGAGACTGAAATGCACCGCTTATAAGGGTGCGTCTGAAGTAATCTTCGTGCGCGACCGATCGCCGCTCGGCATTCTCGGTAATACGGCTGTAGCTTATTAACTCCCGGCCGTCCTTACCGACGAGCCCGAGTTCGAGATAGTACGGATTCTGTTCAAAGAAGAGTTTCATCGCGGTTCTCGCGAGGGACTCTTTCTGATCGGATTCCACTTCTTCGAGAAGATCGATCACTGCCGGCACGCCTTTTAGCAATGCCAGGTCCTTTCTTGCGTCCCTCAGCTCTTTGCGAAGTTCTGCAATGGCCTCTGTGGCCCTGCGGTCCTTTGCCTCGCGAACCTCGATCGCCTCTCCCCTGATCAGGAAGTAGTAAGCCGCAAACGCCGTCAAGAGAAACGGCGCAAGAATAAGCGGAAGCATATAAGCAACGATCTTGCTGCGTATTCTCACGGTTTCAGTGAAAAGACCTTTAAATCGTCAAAGTAAGTAGGTGCCGCAGTGTAACCTCCAAAACCGATCCGGTCTGGCGGCGGAAGACCGTCAGTCTCTGCACTCAACATCAGCCTGCCATCGACGTAATAGTCGATCTGACGAGGGGTGACGACCACCCGGAACGGATACCACTTGCCTTTCTGAAAAGGGAACCTGGTCTGGTCGAGCACCTTGCCGCTAAGGCGATATCCCTTCAATGGAAAATCATCGTTTTTCAGACTGATCCACGCCCCGACGCGGAACTGATTCCCGATGACGAGCTGCCGGCTGCTCTCCGGACCCGCCCGCAGGAAAATGCCCGCAACAAAGTGAGCGACCGGATCCAGCATAAACCGTCCTTCAAGCACATAGCTTTCCGGTTCCTCAAGCGGAGCGAACGACGCAAAATAGTTAGGTTTTCCAACCACCGAACCCATCAGGCTGTTCTCGACATTCAGCCAGACGCCCGCGGAGTCGGTCCATCCCGACCTCGGTTTCGAGAAATCCTCGCTATACAGCAGTTCGCCTGAATCCGCGTTCAAAGGATTCCGCGCTTTCCTGTCCGGTTCTTCGGACGCGGGAAGCGGCTCTGTCCCGGAAGCGGCAACCGACTTCATTCGACGCCGGTCTCCCGCATGGCCCTGTTCCAGCCAGGTCACCGCGACGGTGCCCGGTCCTACGTTCGATATCCCAAGTCCCGAGATCTCGCCGTAATCATCGACGTCGCTGATCAGTTCCGAGCGCGACCAGATCCTGCCGCTGTCGGGTGAATATGCCACGGCGACGTCGCCGAAGATCGATCGCCGTCCGGATTGCCAGGCGCAGAACAGGTTTCCCTCGTTGTCGACGGTCAGGCGCGGCTGCTTGTCGATGCCGGGCACAACGTCGTTAAGCCGGGAGTTGGGGCTGAAGGTGTTTCCGTTGTTCTCTGATCGCGAGAAATAGATATTCCAGTCGTTGTCTCCCTGCTCTCCAGGATCCCGGAAATCGGAGAAGGCGACGTAGATGTTCGAACCGTGGTCTGCAACGCTGAAATCAAGCTGCCAGACGTGCTTGGCGTCATCGTTAACCTTTCCGCCGGCGCGCCAGTGTTCGCCTCCGTCGTCGGAAATGGCGTAGCGGATATCTACGAGCGTCTTCCTGTCGCGCCAGTCTTCCCAGAACGCGAGCAGGCGGCCTCCCGCTCCGATCGCGAGCTGTGGCCCCCACTGGTCGCCTTCGCGAAAGTCGTACTCTATGGGCTTGTTCGGAGTCCAGGAGGACCCGCCGTCTGAAGACCTCGAGACAAAGACCAGTGGAAATCCGTGTCTCATGTCGGTCCACACGCAGATGATCGAACCGTCCGGTGCCTGCCTGAAAACTGGAGCACCGCGAACGGTCGACAACTCGTCATTGACCCTTGATTCGGCGGTCCACCTCCGGTCCCGGTCAGTTCGCATACGAAAGTAGATATTGCTGTCGTGGATCCTGACCGCTCCGAGACCGCGTTCCAGCAAAGTGAGTCCGGTCGGCGGCGGGTCGATCCAGGTCTCGGAGATATCCTGGATCCTTTCTT
The DNA here is from genome assembly GCA_003385635.1 of Acidobacteriota bacterium. Taxonomy (GTDB): domain Bacteria; phylum Acidobacteriota; class Blastocatellia; order Pyrinomonadales; family Pyrinomonadaceae; genus Aridibacter. Next base: position 184,821 of record QQUY01000002.1, read on the forward strand.
CCGCCGAAAAAGTCTTTCCGGCGTTAAGCGAAAGTCTGAAAAAACGGTCGGTCGTGCCCTGATCTGATCTCTTCGAATAGGAATAGAGGACCCTGCCGCCGTCACGGCTTTGAATCGAAAGACCGGTGATATTCTCGCCGGCCGGCAACGAACCTGGATCGGGGCCGGCCCAAAGCACCGGAGCTTCGGCCAACGAACGGCCGCTGGTTTGTGATTCGCTTTTTACTGCTGACGCGGAATAGAAGATCGGAAGGCTTATCGCGAGGATCAAGCCCGCAGTCCGCATTGCAACTCTGTAGAGATTCACGCGGGAATGATATCCGAAGCGCTAATGCAATGAAAGATTCTTCCGGCACTCGTCGGGTGAATAACACTAACGCTGCGCCTGCGTTTTGCTGTCACGAACCTTCCTGAGATTTATCGGTTCGACCTCAGGCGCACGCTGAGACCCCTCCCTCTTGCCTCTGAAGTGCTCTTGAAGGAAATAGGAGACCTCGCCTGCAACTATCCTGAATGCCCGCTCGGGTTTGATGAGGTCTGATCCTGAGGCCGAGGGTTCGATAAGAGGTATGTCGCTGAAGTAGCTGTGTTTCGAACCGTTCAGGATCGCGACTTCCGGTGATTCGAATGCCTCAAGATACCGAACCGCTATCTTCTCCGGTGCGTTGCGGCCCCACTGGGAATTCAGAAGAAGCAGGTACGGCTTGCGGGAAGGAGTCGGCATCTTGTTCAGGAAATAGAAAACGCCGTCAAGGCTGATACAGGCCTTGAACACGCGATATCTGAGACAAGACACGGTCGCCGCCATCCCTCCCATCGAATGCCCTGCGGAGGCGATCAGTGTTACGTCCGCGATACCCTTCAGAAGCGTGTCCGAGCGGTTCAACTCAAGGATCTTCTCGGCCACAAACGCCTGGTCCGCAGCCATTGTGTCAACGCCGCCTGTCATCATCGAATCGATCTCGTCCGAACCGAGCGTATCTCTTTGGATCATGCTCTCTTCAAACAGGACCGGCGCGCCGTTCTCGAACGCGACAGCAGGACCCCAGAACGGATGGTCAATGGCAGCGACGAGATAACCGTGGCTAGCAAGCTCCCTTGAAATAGCGGTGTAAACAAATCGGGGACTGTTCATGCCGTGAGAAAAGACGACTACCGGATAACCGCGTTCCGTCTTCCGCGGCTTTGCATCAATGTAAGCGTTGGTCGAAGCTCTCGGAATTCCCTCCCAGTATTTCTCAATACTTGGCCTGATTCTGTCCAGGCCGAACACGTAAGGCGCCACAGTTCCTGTTCGTTCAGCTGCGGGATACCAGATCTGAACGGCCAGCCGCCTGCTGTCCCCCGGTTCTGTAGTCCAGACCTCTTCCCTTGAACGGTCCTCGAAGTACCTGACCGTAGTTCCAACCGCATATTCCCCGGTGGCCTCGGGCAGTCCGGAACGCTCCTGCGCTTCGGCAGTAAACGGAAGGGTAAACGCGATGAGTAGAACTGCGGACTTGAAAGGGCATATTTTATTTCGCATTTGTTCACCAAACCCCGCGGCAAGTATTTTCGTGACACCGAGATCCAGAGGAGGTCAGGTTTGGACGGCCTGATTCCGGCAGTGTATCCTTGCTGAAATTCAAAATTTCAGATCTTTAAGGGAGGAGTCTATGAGGAGAATTCTGGCTGCCGGTTTGTTCACAGTGCTTTTGACGGCTCAATCGTTCGCTCACATTTCTTTGATCAAATCCGACAATGACGTTCGTGGGGAGCAGGACAATTTCCGGCTCGAAAAGGTGAACGGAACCGTTCATGTTCTTTTCGGCAGGGGTGGCAACATAGGTGTTTCGTACGGTGTGGACGGATTGCTGACGATCGACACCCAGTTCGAGAATGTGGCCGACAATATCAAGGCACAGTTAAAGACGCTCGGGAGCGACACGCCAAAATTCGTATTCAACACGCACTGGCACGGAGATCATACAGGCGGAAACACTGTATTCGGGACCGACGCGATCATCGTCGCTCACGAAAACGTCAGGGAGAGGCTCTTGAGCACAGTGAATCCACGAAACAACCAGCCGCGTGAACCGATCTCAAAAGAGGGCGCGCCGATGATCACTTACTCAAAGGGGCTCTCGATCCACTTTAACGGTGAAGAGATCAAGGCCGTCCATTTCCCGAAGGGCCACACCGACGGAGACACGGCCGTCTTTTTCACGGGTTCCAACGTCGTGCACCTCGGTGACGATTTCTTTGTCGGGAGATTTCCTTTCGTCGATCTTGCAAGCGGAGGTTCGGTTGAAGGCCTCGTGATGAATATCGGGAAGATGATCCAGATGATACCGGCTGACGCTAAGATAATTCCCGGCCACGGTCCCGTTTCGACGCTTGAGGACCTGAAGGACTATCACGCAATGCTCGTGGAGACGACCGTCATTGTCAGGACCCACATGACGGAGGGCAAGACTCTCGACCAGATCAAAGCGGCGGGGCTGCCCGAGAAGTTCAAAGATGCCGGTTCCGGTTTCATCAACCAGGATGCGTGGATCGAGACGATCTACAGGAGCTATTCACCGAAGATGGAGGGATAGTGAATAGGAAATCGTCAATGGAAAATTGGGAACTGAGAATTGAGGCAAAGTGTGAAAAGGGCAGTGTAACTTTGAATGTGAGAAGTAAGGTGGATTCTGACGAAACCGATTCTGAATTGTTTTCCGAGAATTGCCCGCAGACAACCAGCGCTTGAAATGAAGGTACCTGCCTTGGAAACCTCAAGTGCCTGTTCTTGTTACATCGTTCTCAGTTCTCAACTTTCAATTCTCAATCATCCATTTATGATTCGCGATTCACTGCCCGCGCTTCAAATCCGCAAGTATCTTTTTCGCGTTCTCCGCCGCGGGATACTTGTCGTCAATAGCCAGGGCTTTTTCGTAGAATTCGATCGCCTTTGCCTTGTCGCCCATACGATTGTAGAAGTCTCCGACGCTGTCAAACAGGTTTGCCTCGTCCGGATACATCTTCACAGCGGTCAGCAACAGCCTGAGCCCTGCTTCCGGTCTTCCTACGGATGCGAGGTCATAGGCAACAGCGTTCAGCCCTCTTCTTCCAGCAGGACCGTTCGGATTTATTCCAGCCGACTTCTTTAAGAGAGACACGCCTTCTTCCTCATGCCCTGTGATCACAAGAAGAATTCCGTATAGCCCGTTGGTCTCGGCTGAAAGCGGGTAGAGATCCACGGCGGCTTTCCCGGCCTTCAATGCTCCCGGCACATCCCCTTTCTCAACACGTGAGCGGATAAGACGATCGAAGTCAGGTATCAGATCGGGATAGACGCTGGCGCCTTTAAAAGTCGATCTTAGTTTCGCGGAAATTTTGTCAAGATCCGTGTCCTCATCGACAGAAAAACCGGTCTCCAGCTCCCTCGAAGTCCTTCTCCAGTCGAGTGCCCATTTCGAAGCCTTCTTTCTAAGATCCTCACTAAGCCTCACTCGTGCGGGCAAGCCCGCTTCAGATGCGATCACCGAGTAATCATCTAGCAACGCAGGCACACCTTTCTTGTAATAGTCGCCAAGGTCGCCGCCTTTCATACGGGCCATCGTGGAGGCCATGTGAGAAATGACCTTCACCAGCGGGCTCCCTGTTACAGGATGCCGTCCGTCACCAAGGGCGTGGCGGATGACATCCGGATCCGTGCTCTCGATCGAGTTGAGATACTCGAACGCCTTGGCCAGATCGTGTGCGTCCTCGGACATCGCCCGGCCGTGCTGGTCGAAATATCGCATTCCAAAGTCGAAGCCGCCGTCGAGGCCTTCAAGCCAGGCGTTCTCAGACGGCTCCGGAGCGTAATACTGGATCGACCAGGGCTCTCCCAGAACGATCTCAAAGACCTGCTGGACATAAGCCGAAGGGTTCGCAGGTTCGAAATTGATCGCAACAGCGGCCGAAAAATTCTTCTTCGGCACCGTCAGCAGGTAGGTCTTGGTTTCCTGCTGGGCGCCTCCGTGACCTACGACAAATCTTCCGTTCGCGGTGTTGGTACCCCAACCGTAGCCGTAGCCTATGTCGCGTCCAACTTTCGTGACCTGCGAGGTCCACATCTCAATGACGTTTTCCTGCTTCAGAATCTCCCCATTCCGGAGACCTTCTGAGAAACGAAGCATGTCGCCGACGGTTGATCTCGTTCCTCCCCCGGCAAATCTGCTGCTGATATCCACGAACTCCGAATTCTTGAGTTTTCCGTTGACCAGCTGATATCCGCGCACGCGATTCGGAATGATCTCGAGAGGATCGTCCAGACGTGTGGCTTTCATTCCAAGCGGCCCCCAGATGTTCTCTTTCATATACTCGCCGTAAGATTTACCGCTGGCACCTTCGATCACGGCACCGAGAAGGTTGAATCCGTAGCTGGAGTAGCTGTAGCGTGTGCCGGGTTCCGCAATGAGATCAAATTCCTCGAAGATCGCGATCGCTTCCCGAGTGGTCTTCGGCTCCTTGATCCTGCCCTCGACCAAGTAGTTCCTGTAATGAGAGATCCCTCCGATGTGCCCCAACAGCTGACGGACAGTTACGGGATACTTCTTCTTGGGAAAGTACGGAACGTAAGCCTGTACCTCGGCATCAAGATCGATCTTTCCTTGTTCGACGAGCTTCAGGATTCCGACGGCGGTCATCGGCTTTGTAACCGAGGCCATACGGTACGACGAATCGGCGGTAGCTGCCGTCTTGTTCTCAAAGTCGGCATAGCCAAATCCTTTGGTCCATACGAACCCATCCTTGCTGAAGCCGATCGAGAGTCCGACGGAACCATCCCGCTTCATCTGCGCCTCGACGAACTGCTCTATCCTTCGGATTTCGTCGGCGAAATCGGCCTTTGAGACGGACTGCGCAAGCACGCATTGAGCAAGAAGCAAGACTAAAGGAAAGAGACCGGCGACTGGTTTTCTGAGGTTCATAGATCAATTTCCAACTTTGCCAAACAAGCAACGCGGAGCGTTGCGCTAAACCTCTATAGTGAAACCGTTTAGAGCAGCGCACAGCGCTGAATCAAAACACCCTTATGGCTTACGAGGAGATTAACTCAGCCCTTAGGTCCTAGCTTGAGATACCATTCAGAAGATCTAAATCTACCTGCCATTTCATCGTAGCTGAACGGTCCGTTAGTATCTGCAAGAAATTGAAGCGTTTGTCGGAGCTTGTTCGAATCACGCCGTAGCAATATTGGAATGACGTTGTACCGTCACATTTCGGCGTACCATCGAATGTGCGGGCCTCTTCCTTCAACTGCTTCCTTGCCAACGCCCCAGAAAGCGGAACCATACCCTCTCTGTAGATTCGCGCATTGTGAGAAAGGGACTTTAAAGGTGCTTCTACCGCTCCCCAGAAGCAACAAATGATCCTTGGCAAAACTGACGGTTCTTCCGGATAGCGAAGCTTAAGAGAATGCCTTTCAGGTTTCTTGTGCGTAATTCCGATATCAAGTATCACCCTGAACTCACCGTTCTTCTGTTTCTTCCAGATCGAGACGTATTGACCGAACGCGACCGGTTTGCCGTCCTTTCCTTCCGGCCGGAATTCCCACGGACCTGTCGTATAGCCGATAGAGCCGTCAGCGCTGATATCGGCCCATATGGGTTCCCAGGAGAGAAGCGCGGGTGAATCCGGGCGCTTTGACCATACCTCCTTGGCATTCACCGCTTCCGGCTCGAATACGACGCCTTCGTCAGCCATGTAATAAAGGAAAGCCTCTTTCGTGCCTTTCTCGCGAGCCATCTGTGCAAAAGCCCGCTCTGTTTCCACGAGCTTTCTAAGATCAGGATTCTGTTGGGTAAACACCGAACCCGCGACGAACGTGACAAGGAAAAGGATTGCAAAGACTTTCATAGATTTGTTCTATGCCCTTTCATATGCGTCTTGACCGGTGATTGGGCGGCAAAAGGATCCACGGTAGAAAAGTTAGCCGCGAAAAATCTGGAGGATCACACAGAATACACGGGATGTACGTTTCACCAACAGGGCGTTGCGATTCGGCTTTCTGGTTCTTTGTAAATCCCTCAGTTTCCTCTGTGGTAGAAACCTTATGGTCTCCTTGAAACCTAGCATGAGAATCAACCACCAAGGACACAGATGCTCACACAGAGTACACGAAGGGAGACTCGAGACAAAAAAAGACCGAGTAGCCGAAATGAAACATCGGGTTACTCGGTTCTCAGTACTCTTTTTTAAGTACGCTTCTTGATGGGGGCAAGTCCGCCGCTAAACGGACAATGGTCGAATCGCGATCTTCTAGCGCTTCGCACTCTGACAGGCAAGGCTGCTTGTGCCTAGGTCATCAGACCCTCACTAGATCTACGTTTCACGATTCACTACTCACTACTCACTATTCACGATTTACGATTCACGATTTTCCCGTTCTTCTTTGATACCTGATCCTTGATACCTGATACCTGACTACGCGACCGTAATCTCTTTAGTCAGATAGACGTCCTGGATCGAATTCAGCAGTTCGACGCCTTCCGCAGTCGGCCGCTGGAAGGCCTTTCGACCCGAAATAAGTCCCATTCCGCCGCCACGCTTATTTACTACCGCAGTTCGAACAGCAGCAGCGAGATCTCCGTCTCCCTTTGATTCGCCGCCGGAGTTGATCAATCCGCAGCGACCCATATAGTTGTTGGCCACCTGGTACCTTACGAGGTCGATCGGATTACTTGAGGTCAGTTCGTCGTATACCTTCGGATTTGTCTTCCCGTAGCTGCTTTCAACATTGAGCACGTTGTAGCCGCCGTTACGTGTCGGAAGCTTCTGCTTGATTATGTCCGCCTGAATGGTAACGCCGAGGTGGTTCGCCTGGCCTGTGAGGTCCGCAGCACTGTGCATGTCGCCTTCATCGGTCTTGAAGACCGGGTTCCGGAGGTAGCACCACAGAATGGTCGCCATTCCCAGCTCGTGCGCATATGCAAACGCTTCCGAGACCTCAATGATCTGCCGGGAGGATTCTTCGGAGCCGAAATAGATCGTAGCGCCGACCGCGACGGCCCCAAGGTCCTTCGCCTGATCGATCGTTCCGAACATCACCTGGTCGAACTTGTTCGGATAAGTCAGCAGCTCGTTGTGATTTATCTTCACTATGAAAGGGATCCTGTGGGCGTACTTCCTCGCCACCGACCCGAGCACGCCGAACGTAGAGGCCACAGCATTGCATCCGCCTTCGATCGCTAGCTCGACTATGTTCTTAGGATCGAAAAGCTTCGGATTCGGAGCAAAACTCGCCCCGCCGGAGTGCTCTATTCCCTGGTCGACGGGAAGGATCGATAGATAGCCGGTTCCCGCAAGCCGTCCGTTGTCGAGGAGGGTCTGGATCGATCTGAGCACGGCTGGCCTCCGATCGGACTCGATCCATACGCGGTCTACAAAATCGCCGCCCGGAACGTGCAATTGGTCTCTCGGAATCGTACTGCAGGTATGACCCAATAATGTCTCGGCGTCGTCGCCTAAAAGCTCCTGTATCTTACTGTAATCAACAGCCATTCTGATTCTCCTGAAATAGATAGGAATTTTGTAATTGGTAAGGGATCGGGCACGGATTATAGCACAAGGCCCTGCAACCTAGGGACAGTGCTCGTCAGGAGGGTATCCCTGAGAACACAACGCTGTGACCTCGGTCGATCTCAGAAAGATCTGATCAGACGAAAACCTTGCCCGCGATTTAGCTTTTCGGATACTATCCGTGAACAGGTTCGGGGGGTCGGGGCCGGATAAGCGTAATTCGGACAAACCCCTTCCCGATGTTGCTCCCGATAGTTCGATACAGGCAAACCCATGAACACTCCCTTTCTGCCGCGACCTCTTGTTTTTCTCGCGTCCCTTCTAGTTCTGTTCCAGGTTGCCACTGCTAAAGATGAGATCGTTTGGCGAACCGTCACTCAAGCCGAACTGGAGATGGCCAAACCCGTTGTCGATCCGGATGCCGATGCGGAGGCTATTTTCTGGGATGTGACCCTCGACGATAAAAAGAAGAAGAGGATGACGCTTTACCACTATGTGAGGGTCAAGATATTTACCGAACGCGGCAGGGAAAAGTTCAGCAAGTTCGATATCCCGTACTCAAAGCGGATCAAGATCGAGAACGTCGCGGCGAGGGTTGTAAAGCCCGACGGCACGATCATCAATGTCCAGAGAAGCGATATTTTTGATCGGGAGATCTTGAAGGCGGGGAAGGTGAAGATCTATGCGAAGTCATTCGCAGTCCCGGGAATCGAGCCGGGCGTGATCGTCGAGTACCAATACGAAGAGTCTAGAAAGGGTGATTCAGCAAGCGGCGAACGTCTCTTGTTTCAGAGGGACATACCGCTGCAGCGTGTTTCATATTACATCCGCCCCTACAAGGGGATGGATCTCCTGGCGGTCGCGTACAACATGACCGGAGATACACACTTTGTCGATGACAGCCAAAGAGAAGGCTTCAGGGTGCTCACCCGCACCAACGTTCCTGCAATAAAGGAAGAACCTTATATGCCGCCCGACGATGAGGTGCGGAGATGGGTTTACCTTAGATATTCAGTGTTGGGTAATTACTTCGAATGGAGCCTACTGAATCGAAGAGCGGCCGCCTGGTTCTTCAAAGCCAGCGAGCCGAATAAGAAGCTGACAGAACTGGCTAGGTCCGTAGCTTCGGGAGCCTCGACAGATGAAGAAAAGCTTAGGAAACTGTACCGCTATGCACAAGGTTCGATCAGGAATCTAACCTATGATCCGTCAGTGACTGAGGAAGAACTCGAGAAGATCAAGCTGGAAGACGCAGAAGACGTACTGAAGCGGTCCGCAGGGACTGCCCCTTTCATCGATGTCCTTTTTGCCGCGCTTGCGAGGGCTCTCAACTTCGAAACGAACCTTGTTTTTACGGGGGACAGAAGTGAGCAGTTCTTCAATCCGGATAAGTACAACGATGCGGCATTCGTCCACCAATGCTGTATTGCAGTGAAAGTCGGGGAACTGTGGCAGTACTTTAATCCGGGAACGCCCTTTCTGCCTTTTGGAACTCTGGTTTGGTACGAGGAACACTCGAATGCGCTTCTGACCGGAAGGTACGGATTTCTGTGGAGGACAACCCGCTTGACCCCGCCCGAAGGATCGGAAGCAAAGAGGTGGGCGAGGCTTGTCTTATCAGACGAAGGCAGACTCGAGGGAACAATAAGGTACGAATACACGGGCCACCAGGCGATCGTTCGGCGAATGAACGGCTGGGACCAGTCGGAAGCAAAGCGCGAGGCTGAGTTTGTGCAGGACCTTAAAGAGCACCTGTCAGAGATTGAGGTAAGCGGGTTCCGGATCGAGAACTTCTCTGACCCGTCGCTGCCACTCACCTACTCATTCCGAGTAAGGATCCCTAACTACGCGCAAAGGACCGGCAAACGTATGTTTTTGCGGCCTGGATTCTTCGAATACGGTGCGAAAGCCGTCTTTCCGTCCGAGAACAGGTCGTATGATATCTACTTCCCTTATCCATGGTCGGAATCGGATGATATCGAGATCGTTTATCCTGAAGGATTCGAGCCCGAGAACATCGAGTCGCCCGGAGAGGTCACCGACCGCAGCGGAATATCCAGCCAGAAATTTAACGTGAGCATCGATGAGGCGGAAAGGAAGCTAATGTACAAGCGGACTTTTCATTTCGGAAGGAAAAACATCTTCTTCCGAACCAACGCGTATCCAGCATTGAAGAAGATGTTTGATCTGTTCAACACGAATGATCAACATTCGGTGGCGCTGAGGAGGATCGAGGTGCCTTGACCGCCTTGATCCTTTAACGCCGAGACAAAAAGAAATGCCCCGCACCGAAAAGCGGGGCATTTTACTAGATCTGTAAACATTTTAGTTGCCTGCGTCTGCCTTTTCTTCTTTCTTCTTCACCGACTCGACCTGAATATCGATGGCGACATTGTCCGCCAGAACCGCGGTGCCGTTCGGAAGGTTGCCGCCGTAGTTCACGTTGAAATCACGCCGATTGATCACGGTCGAGCCGACGACGCCCATCCTGACCGCTCCGCGCTGGTCCTTGATAGGCCCGTAGATGCTGACCGGAATCTCAATCTCTTTTGTCACGTCTTTGATCGTGAGGTTTCCTTTAACAAGCAAACGATCGCCCTGCTTCTCGATCGCAGTGCTCTTGAACCTCATCTCGGGATAGGTCTCCACCTCGAAAAAGTCCTTCGAGCGCAGGTGATTGTCGCGGGCGTCGACCCTCGTGTCGATGCTCGTCACCTGAGCAGTGAAAGCGACCGTGGAGTCCTCAAGGTCACCCGGCTTGAAATCAATGTCGCCGGCAAAATCGGTAAATCCTCCCGGCACATCCACCAGACCCATGTGCTTGATCTTGAAACCGAGATAGCTGTGCGCCCGGTCAAAGGCGTATTGCCCAGCTTGTTCTTCCTTTGAAAGCTTGTCCTCGACTGTGATCAGGTAGAGCCTCTCACTGACCGAGGTCCTACGCGCGTCAGCCTCAAACTGAAACGCAGAAAGACCTGCGAATCCCAGGGTCAGTAAAACTCCCGCAAACAAATACTTGCGCATAATTAGAAACACTCCTCAAACTGCTATTTGATCCGTGAACACCTTCATTTTAGACGCTGAGATGCTTCAACTCAAAAGATCGCGGGTTTGGCGACGGGAAGTGGGTCACTGGGACTCGACAAACTTCTTCAGTTTTTTCAGATCGCCTTCAAGGTCTTCGCGTATTTTTCTGGAGAGTATTGTGATCGGCGAGTTGTAGTTGATCTCGCCAATACTTTGCACCGTGATCCTGACGTCGGTTCCGCCCTCCGCTTCCGAAAGCATATACCGTTGCTTCTGCTCAAACGGCTCGTCGGCATAAAGCTCGACCATCCTGCCGGGTTCGCACTTCATAACGACTACTTTCGCCGAATATCTACGGCTCATGAAATCGCCAACACGCTCAACCCTGTCGCCTTTTTCGTACAGGCCCGAACCCATCGGAAACACCTCTGCAAGACTGCGTATCCAGATCTTGTCCCTTTTCGGGTTGAACATCGTGCCTGCTACTTCGTCCGGAGGTCTTGCAATAAAGATCTCGGAGTGGACTTCGATTGCCATCGCGGCTGACTCCTTATGGCGGGATTAATGGAACGATCCGGAACGGACCGGGGAAACGATATCAACATAGGTCCACGGTGTAAAGGCTCTTTGGATCAACAGTTACAGGAATTCGTCAACCGATCTGCCAATCTTTCAGGGCCTCGAACGGGTAGATCAGAAGGATGATGTTGATTATCAGACTGTCGCGGATAGTGAGTATCAGGAAGATCTCGACGACGATAAAGACCGCGAGAGATTTCCAGAACTTCAACTTGTACGCAACTATGAACCCGACGATGCAAGCGATCACATCGCCCGCCGAATTTGCGATAGAGTCTCCAAAGTACTCCAGCGAGGCGGTGTTCTGCCGATATCGCTCGATTATAATTGGCGAGTTCTCAACCACTTCCCATACCGCTTCCGCGAACACGGCAACCAGCAAAAGCCACGCAAAACCTACCTTTCCGCGAAACAGAAGCTGTGCCAGCCAAAGAAATAGAAATCCGTGCAAGAGGTGCGTCAGTGTGTAGGGATCGAAGAAGTGCTGAGAGGTGTGATCGCTTATCGGGTCGAGAGTGAGGATGTAGATCGGTGAATCGAGTTCGCACCACCATATCCTGCCCAGGAACCAGAGCTGAAGCGTCATCCATATGAGGACGGCCGCCATCAGTATCCACGGCAGGTAATCACGGAAGCTCTCGTGCCTGAATAGGCCGTCGATCTGCGTTTCGTTATTCGGCTCGGGCATAGACAAGAACAATATAACCCAGAAGTGAGGAGTCAGAAGTCAGGAGTCAGGAGTCAGAAGTCAGAAGTCAGGAGTCAGGAGTCAGAAGTCAGGAATCTGGATTCAGAAGGCAGTTCGATTTCGTAGCCGAAGACTCGGAAGATCGTTTGCTCGGGCCGAGTCCCGGCGGGACGAGTGTATGTTAACCCCGTACAAGCCGAAGGCGCACTGCGGGGTACGAGCATACCCCCCTTTTTTTGAGCCGCGTAGCGGCGACACGAACAGTGACGTATCCCCTGGGTTGCGCCCTTCGGGCTGACCCACGGCTAAACGCAGGCCGTCGCTACGCGACTCAACAGACCCGATAGACTCAACAGACTCGTCCAAGGCGTCGCTACGCGACTCAACAGACCCGATAGACTCGATCGACTCAAAGGACTCGATTGACTCGATCGACTCGACAGACTCTATTAGCTCACCAAACTCGGTCAACTCCCCCTGATCCAACCGTACTGCCTGTTCGAACGGCTTCCTCCCGCTGCCGAGTAGTCTTTCTTGAGCCTTGTCACGTAGTCGCCCGGGATCGCCTTCATCTTTTCTTTTACATCGATCCCGTAAACGCGGGCTGAATTTAGACCAAAGATCTTTTCTTTCACCTCGTCTGTCAGGGGCTTGAAGCCAAAGTCTTCAATGAACCTCTCCGGCATCTGAAGGCGTTTCAGGGCCTCGATCTGCCACTGCGGGCTTCCCCACCAGATCGAATCCGTTCCCCAGAGCACGTGATCTTCACCGAAAGCGTCGATCATCTCGCCAAGCATGTATGCGCACAGTTCAGGCGCGGTAATGGCGGTCATCCCGAATGTGGTGCCAAGATCCATATAGACATTGGTCATCTTTGGATCTTTTTTCCGGGCTTCACAAAGGTCCGAGACCCACGGCACACGTGTTCGTTCTTTAAACTTGTCCCGTATTATCTGCATAATCCCCGGCCCGCCCTGGAAACCCGCGTGATAGATCAGAAAGTTCATATCCCGAAAGTCCATTGCGGCCTTCGGAACGTCTTTGGGACTGCTGTGGTCCAGGTCCCATCCGGGCAATGGCAAACCTTTGTGGACGCATATGTTCCTGATACCGATCTTCCTCGAATACTCGTACGCCGGGTATGCGGTCTTCTCATCATCCATCCACCAGCCGACGCTACCATCAGCAAGCGGCTGACCCGGATAACCCTTCCAGGCCTCTACTTTGAGATCTTCGTGCTGGCGCTTCATCGATTCGAGATCAGATTTGCCGAGATCGGGCGAGAATAAACCGTGAGCGACGATCCGCTTCGAATCCGCAAGACCATTGACCTTTGTACGCGTCTCGATCATCTCCGCCGGTGGCAGCACGTTGTTCTTGTCTTCCTTGGCCGGAAGGCCGGTGATCACCGCCATCGATGTATCGCTGTCGAGAAACATCTCCTTGATGTAATTCTCAAGGTACATGTCCTCCCAGACGTGTTCCCTGCCGACAAGGTCCTTGTTTCCCCAGGCGGCGCCGGCATTCCGATAGTTGAGCAGCGGAGGGTCATTTATCACCTTGCCCGTTTCAACGTGATGGGTGTGGATATCGAATATGAAGGGCTTCTTAGGGAACTTCTCGTCTGTCGCAGCTGACTCGAACATCTCAGCCGCGTCCACTGTAAAGTGATCGCCAAACACCGAGTTCATAGCCAGGAAAGCGGCGGCCATCCCACCGGACGTAGCAAGGAACTCGCGTCGTGAAATTCCAAGCTTCCTGGAAGACTCTTCAGCGAGTTCGATCAGCTTGTGCTGAACCTTCGCCTGCTCTCGGGTTTGAGGGATAGGAACGAACTCTTCGTTCGAGACGATCTGCGTAGGTACAGGCAGGTCAGGGCCCAGGTCGCATTTCTGGACCCAGCGTTTCTTGTTCTTTGGTTTCTTCATACGGCAAAGGCATCACTCATAGATTTGAGGGGGCATTGCCATTACGCAAGAGGAAGGGGAAGGTTTCAGGGAGAAGGTCTGTTGAGTCTGTTCAGTCTGTTCGGTCTGTTCGGTCTGTTCGGTCTGTTCGGTCTGTTCAGTGGGTTGAGTCTATTGGGTTGATCGGGTCAAGAGCCCGCGAAGCGGGCGTCATTTCGATAGCCCCACGCAAGCCGAAGGCGCAGCGTGGGGTTAAGTTCGCAAAATAACCGCCAGCCGCGTAGCGGCGACATAGAATCTTCGAATGTCTATTGGCGGATGCGGGCCTCCGTCTCTTAACGTCCTTGTCCAACCTGCTCCTGGGGCTGCGCCTGCGGCTTGCCCCAGGCTAACCTCCGCTGCCCCGTCGGCGCAGAAGACTCAACATACTCAATCAACTCAACAGACCGAACAGACCCAACAGACCGACCGGACTCATTTAATGCTTTCCCAAAAGATCTGCGTCTGTTCGGTGTAGTTGGAATTGTTGCTTTCTCTTGCCCACGCATTCGCTTCAGCTATCACACGAAGTGCATCCGTTCGTTTGCCCTGTTTATCTAGGATCTTGGCGTAAAGCAGGCCGAATCTGGGGTTCTTCGGGCTTTTCTCCAGACCGGTCGTGATCCATTCGACCGCCTTGTCCAGATCGCGGTCGTTGTGGAAATAGAACTCGGCGGCGAGAAAATAATTGAACTCGTTCGCGGTCGCTTCATCGGCCAGAAGCTTTGCGATCTGGGCGTCAACCTGCGCGTTCACGTCGAACTTGACCGTGAACGGTACCATCGTGTTCTCCCAGCTGAGCACGACATCGACCGAATCGGTAGTGATGTTGGCGAACTCGATGGTGAAAGTTTCCACGAATCCAGCCGTTCGTTTCGGCGTTGCCCTGAAGCGAAAGACGTCATCAGCTTCCTTGTAAACATCGCCCGCCAACGAACGCAGGCCGAGGTTACTGTGAATGATCATCGTCCATTCGTTATTTCCGGGTATCGTGTAAAGCGCATACGTTCCAGCCTTGAGCTGGTTCCCGCCTACGGTCACATCTTCCTTAAATGTGAGCTTTGTTGAGGCATTGGCTCCCGTCCGCCAGATTTCGTTAAAGGGTACCAGGCCTCCGAAGATCGTCCTGCCTTTCGCCGAAGGCCGCGCGTATGTCAGCTTGACGTCGGTCAATGCGACTTCCTGGGTGATCTCCGTAAATGGGCTCAGCGTCGGGACGTTCAACCTCTCCGGGCGGTCTTGCGCAAGACCGATCCCGGAAAGGAAAGTCAAAATCGCAGCAACAGCAAAAAATCTCATTTCCTCTCCTTGATCTATTCAGCTTTCTGAAGTCTTTTTGCTACTTTCTGGACCTCGTCGAGAACGCGCAGGAGGTTTCCGCTCCAGATCTTCTCGATCTCTTCCTTCGTGTAGCCGCGGCGTACCATCTCAAGTGTCACATTGAAGCTTTCAGAAGCATCGTTCCAGCCCGCGATCCCGCCACCGCCGTCAAAGTCGGAACTTATCCCGACGTGGTCGATCCCGATCTTCTTGACCATGTAATCGATGTGATCGACGAAATCACTGACGTCTACGGGCGGCGCCGTATCTTTTAACTTTTCATCGATAATGGGACGCGTCTTTCGCTGAAATGCCATAAACTTCGCGATGTATTCGTCCCTTTCCGCTTCTGGCAGCTTCATTACTTCGGCGCGTGATTCATAGAGCTTCAATCCTTCCTTTTCTGCAAGCTCCTGCATTATCCCGCGCGACATCTCCGCGCGCTTTGCAACCTTTTCCGTGTTGATATAGGAGTCGAGCGCGACGGTCTGGACCACTCCTCCGTTCTTCTTTATCCATTCAAGCTGTTCGTCGTCGAGGTTTCTAGAATGGTCCGCCAGGGCGCGAGCCGAAGAATGCGATGCGATAACGGGTGCCTTCGAGAGCTCGATCATCTGGCGGATAGCCTCTTTCGACGGATGGGAAATATCGATCATGATCCCCCACTTGTTCATCTCCGCGACCGCCTTTTTACCGAGTTCGCTTAGCCCGCCGTGCAGGTACTCACCGTCCCTTTCACCGGTATTCGAGTCAGAGAACTGGCTGTGGCCGTTATGTGCCAAAGACATGTACCTGGCGCCGCGTTCCCAGAATTTCTTGACGTTTCCAAGATCCGTGCCCATCGGATATGCGTTCTCGACCCCGATCATCGCGACAAGTTTGCCTTTCTTTGCGATCCGCCGGACGTCGCCGGACGTCGTTGCGAGCTCGATCTGGTCCGGGGCGTACTTCGTCACGAGCCGGTCGATCGCATCGAACTTGTCGATCGCGTTTGCGTAGGCCTTTTCATAACCTTCTTCAGTCAGGTCACTCTGGCCGGTGTAGACGATGAACCAGGCGACATCAAGCCCACCTTCTTTCATCTTTGGAAGATCGACCTGGGTTTCGAGCCTTTGTGTGTAGTTCTTGTCGTCGGTGAAGTTTGCGGTGTTTATGTCGGCGTGTGTGTCGAGAGTGATCACTTCGGCGTGGATCTTTCTCGCTTTCGCGATCAGATCCTGTTCGCTAATCTTCTTCATCTTCTGTTGCGATGCGATCGGGCCGCTGAGCAACAGCGAGAAAAGGACGACTGGCAATAGAATTCTCTTCATACGGGTCTCCGTTCAATTGACTGGATAGGTTTTGCGGGGAAAGACTAAGATTAACTCGCACGCTTTCGGAGAAGCAAGAACAAAACGATCCCTCCTGCGGCCATCACTAAAGGAACAGCGATCCAGAGCAGGGTGATGATCCGCGAGCGCTCCCTTTCGGCCCGCAGATTCGCCTCTCTCTCCGCATCGGCATTGCGGTTTGCGAATGCAAGCTCCGTGAATCTCCTGGTATCGGACATAAACTCGTTCAGCTTGCCTTTCGCGCGATCCTCGATCAGGCCGCGCATAAGCCCTCCGAGCCGACCTCTCAAAGCGCTAGCCCGTGAGCGGCTGACGAATATCAAAAGGCTCTCGGGATCTCCATTGTCTCCGGGAAACCCGAACAGGGCGGTCAGTCCGAGCGTCGAATCGATGTAGTGGTTTGCGAAGATCTGTTTTGAGACGCTATATCGTGCCGCGTGGTCCGGGAGGTAGCTGATCGTATGGGTGAACATCACCACCGGCTTGAGGCCTATCTTCACTTCAGACCAGCTTAGGACCTCTTCAGTTGATTCGGGGCGATCTGCCGGATAGCTTCGGACGTGGATCGCCAGCGGCCGTGCAAACCTGTTAAGAAAAGGAATTCTAGGGCCGATCTCCTGATACTCCTCGCCGAGGTCAACTGCAGGGTCCGTATCCCTGTATATCATCAGCGAACGATTCCCATCGGCAAGGTAAGCGCGTACATATTCGACAAGCTCGCGTTTTAGGATCGCTTCCGCCCTCGCTTCCGCATCGTCTGCCTGCCAGTCAACCTCTGCTTCAAGCGCCTTGATTATCTCCTCTGAGAGGTTCCACTCGCATCCCCCTACAACGCAACCCCGAAGATCACCGATGTCCCCGGAGTCGAACTCGAGCGAGGCAAGGTCCTCGACGTCCGGAGACCTGGAGAAAGAACCGGCTTCTTTCGCGGACTCCCTTCGCTGGTTGTCGACCGCCCTTTCGAGGCCTTTTGCAGCAAGTTCAAAAGGGAAGCGAAGTTTCATTGCGCCGATTATCGCCACCTCGCGTCTGACACTCCTTTCGAGTTCCTTGATCACAGGCTCACCCGATTCCAGCCGTTCGAGGTCGGATTCGGCTAATCCGATCTTGCGAAGCTCGTCGATGACATCCGGCTTCGATGCTGTCTGCGCGGTGACTGCGATAACTGCGGCCAAAAGGAACACGACAGTTCGCGCAGTTGAGACAAATGAAAAAGGCTTGGCCATCTTATAAAGGGTTGAATTCTACCGCGTAAGCTACTGCCTCTCGTATATCGACCCTCAAACCTGCCGCCGGGCCGTTCTTAAATGCGCGCATCAGGGCGGCAAACGGAAAAGAATGCAGGCCTCGCCCGTCGAAATTCCTTATTCTCCGTCTTCAGGCGCCTTTTCCGTGAGCCCTGAAGCGCTCTTCTCGTCAGACTTGATGTGAAGGTCTCTCTGGGGAAACGGTATCTCGATGCCGGCATCGTTGAGCGCATTATAAACGCCTATGTAGAGATCGCTTCTGGTGATCCACCACCGTGACTCGTTGTCGGCCCAGACTTTGAGATGAAAGTCGATAGAATTGTCGCCGAAGCCCACGAACAGAATCTGCGGCGGCGGTTCTTCGAGAATGCCTTCGTGACTGTTTCCGACCTCGGCCAAAAGTCTCATGACTTCGTTCGGGTCCGTGCCGTACTTAACGCCGACAAATATATCAAGCCGCTTCAGCTGGTCGGCGGCCATCCAGTTGGTGACCTCTTCGGAAAGCAGCTGGCCGTTCGGGACGATCACGTCCGCGCCTTCGGGCGTGCTTACGATACTGGCTCTCAGCCCTATGCTTTTCAGATTTCCCGTATTGTCGCCGACCTGGATCATGTCACCAACGTTGAAAGGTCGCTCGAAGAGCAGGATTATCCCAGATACGAAATTGTTCACTATGTTCTGCAGACCGAATCCAAGCCCGACTCCGAACGCGCCGGCCAGAATGGCAAACCGCGTGAGATCCGTTCCCACGGCGGATATCGCGATGAAGAATCCGGCGAGAAGCACGAGGTAGTGCAGGATCGTAGAAACGGCGTATCCAACGCCGCCTGGGACGCCGGCCCTCGGATAGATGTCCTCCTCGAGCACGAACCGCGTCAGCTTTGAAAGCACGAACGCGAGCCAGACTGTGATCACAAAGAGGAGAATGTCGGAAATACTGAATACCAGCGAACCGATTGCCAGATCGGCAGTCAAGACTTCGCCGACCCGCTGGACGAGCGGTGTCAGAAGATAAAGGTTGCTCAGCAACAGCGCCAGCCAGAGAACGATCGCTATCCAGCGGAAGAACCTCGAAACCCTGCCGTGAAGGGCGTCGCCGTGATTCCTGACCATCATCAGGTCCGAAAGCGGCCTTACGCGGAATGCAAACAGGATCAGCCCGTCGACGACCATATACAACGCGTAAATCAGCAGAGCCAGATACGCGCTTTCAAGCATTCCCTCAGCAAGAAGCCGCGCAAGGCTCACGAACCCGAACGCATTTGCCACTAGCGACACAGCGAACGGTATAGCCGCGAAAGGAACGATCGCGTGAAGTATTTTCGAGATCCTTGAATGGTCCGGCCTGTCCGCGTCGATCCCCTGCTGGGTCCTGAACAGCCAGACAAGGAGCGCAAGGACTACCGTCGTCTCGAGGATCAGAAGCGTCCGCAGAATGTACGGATACGCTATGAACAGATCACTGAAGGCGTCGAAGAAGAAAACGACGACTATCGCGCGCAGACTCGGCACCAGCGGGCGCTGAACGATACGTTCGAGCACCAGATATCCCGGGATCAGGATCGCCGCTGCAAGGATCGCTTCGAGCAGGGCGGGCGCCCTTGGATAGAAAAAGCCGCTCAACGCTATCGAAAGAAGGAAGCCGGTGGCAACCGGCACTGCGAACACGGAAACGGCCCGGCGCAGCTTTGGCTCCTCTTCTATCAACTCCACGGCTTTTCGTCTCACTACAAAAAGCAGGCCGATAAAGAGCAGTGTCAGCAGAAGGTGGACTACTATCGACGTCGTATGCTCTCTGGCATAGGCGTAGAGCTCGGCGTAAAGTTCGTTGAACGACCGGGTGACATCTCTTCCGAGGTTCCCCTCAAAGGCTCCTGCCTCCCAGACCGAGGGATAATCTTTTTGCAGCAGATTGGCCAACGCCTCATCCCGTTCTCTCCTGATCTGCGAGCGAAGTTCTTCGATCCGGTTTTCACGCTCGCTGACCCTTGCCTGGAGACTGAGTACGGACCTGCGTTTCTCAGTCAAGCGCTCTCTAGCGGCTTCGACCGAACGTATGACTTCGCCGATCCTCGCTCTGACAGAAGCGGGGACGCTCGAAGGCGATTCCAACGCCTCCGCATCCTGACTGCCCGATCCGCCTGCCACAGAAGCATTCAGCTGATTCCACAGTTCCAGGGTGTTCTCGAGACTCTTAAGCTGATCGGAAATGTCATCTGAAAGGCTCTGCAGCCTGGCCTTCCATCCGGAAACAGGGCCCGACAATCCGCGCCATTCCTCTTCGAGCGATTCGAGCGCCTCGAGGGACGGTATCTGTGCCAAAAGGAGCTTTGTATCGGCACTCAACCGCGAAACGTCTGACGCCTGGTCCGAAAGGCTCCTGGTGACCTCTTCGACCGTGTTGTCCTGTGCGATCCTGGACTCGCCGGTTTCGAGTCTCCTGTCGACCTCTTCCGCGGCGTTGATCACTTCCGAAATGGGAATCGGAGTCGGGGAAGGCTCGGTCTCGGGCGAAACAGTGGGGCTCGGCGAACCGGAGCCCAACAGATCCACTTGTGCCGCGATGGCCGTTGCGGACAGCAGCAAAGTCGTCACGGCAATAGCTGATAGCAGCAAAGATCTCAAGGCTTTCATAGTCGACTAGAAAGTTCGGTGCGTGTGCGGTCGTTCGGTCAACGGCTGCAGCCACGGTGGAATGGTCATCTTTCCTTGGAATAAGTCTACAGGCTTTCTCCCCTATGTCCATAGCTTTGCCGTTTGTGGGGCGGGGACGCTCCGGTCTGTAAACAAAGTACCGGCCCGCCCTTTCGGAAAAAAGCGGACCGGCAAGATCTTCCTTGTTTCGATTCAGATCACCTGGAGCGTTTTGCGACAGAGGTTCTGCCGGCAAAGGTCATCTTCATTTCGTTGATCGCTCCGTCAGAGTCCGGGACAGGTTTGAACACGACCTCAGCCAAAGGCGAGGTGAGAGTACCGTCCGTGTCCGCAAGCATCTCGGCATCAGGAAGCCTTATCCCTAGAGGTCTAGCGAAGAGGCGATTCTCATATGCGTAGAATTCCATTCCTATAGATTCATTGACCATATAGGTTCCTACGACCTTTTTCAGAAGTTTGGCCGGAATCGCTTTCAGAGACTTCAAAGGGACGGGCTTCTTGTCTGAGAGCGGCTCAACACGAACAGGTCCGGTGTTCGCTCCTGCGCCCGCTCCTTCATTCCGCGCTGCCAGGATCTTCTCCACCAATTCTGCTCCCACCGAGTCCTGGATCCCGTTTCCCGAGTCGGTGTCGGCAAGGTGAACTACGAGAAGGTCGATCTCCGGAAACAGGATCATTACCTGACCGCCGGCGCCTCTCGCCGCAATGCGATGATAGGACTGGAACTTCGATCCGGATTCCCGGTTCGCAGGCCAAACCCACCAAAGCCTCCCGTATCCATTGCCTTCTCCACGGTAGCTGTCCTCTTCGAAAACCGTATGAGCGCGGGTGCTTTCGCGAATCCACTCTTCCGATACGATCTGCTGCCCAGCCCATTTGCCCTTGTTCAGGTAGAGCTGACCGACACGCGCAAGATCACGAGCAGAGATCCGGTAAGTGACCGCCGGATATTTCGAACTCCTTGGCTCGAGCCATCGGAAGACGTGATCGGACTGATAGTCTTCGAGACCGAGAGGCTTCGCGATCTCCTTCTCGAAAGCCGAATCGATCTCCGATCCCGTCATCTTCGAGAACGCAGCAGTGACCACATTGAAATCCCAGTTGTTGTAGTACCAGAATTTGCCCGGATCGTGCGCTCCCCTTTCGGGACGCCGGTCAGCGTTCGAACGCGTTTCATACGCAGCAGGATGATAGACGCCCGAGCGGGCTTCCATCAGTTGTTCGACCGTAGCGCGCTTTTCCGTTTCTGTGAGGGATTCAAGGTCATCGAGACCAAGGGCGCCGACGGTCATTGAAAGATCCAGCTTCTTCTTCAGGCTGACCGCTCCGAAGGTCACGTCGTAGATGCTTTTTCTGATCGACGCTGCCTTGAATGGGTGGTCGACGTGGCCCCAGGCCGCCACCACGTTCCCTCTTTCAACTACAAATACGGCAGCGGAACCCGATTCGGCCGCGAACTGACGGGCTGACTCAAGCTTGTCCGAAGACCAGCCGGCTGCTTCCGGAGTCTCGTATTGCCTCCATTCCTGCGCTTCTACCGTTCCAGTTCCCACCATCGATATAGAGAAAGTAACTATGAATGCTGTGAGATTAACGGCTCTTTGCTTCCACATGTTTGCGGCACCTCCTGGTCGCCTTGTTATTTTCGTTCCCGGACCCTCTTCTTCAACCTTTCGGACTGATTCCCAGATAGCCCAGAGCAATGCGTCTGGCCAAATTCTTGAGTTCTGCCCTGTCCATCTTCAAAGTTCCGTAATGCGGGCCCTGGTAAAGGATCGATTCCCTGATCACCGTCGAAACCGCAAAGACCATTAACTCCGCCGCTCTATCGGGATCCGGGACCTTAAACTCGTTCCGATACCGGAGAACGCCTTTGACGATCTGGTCAAGAATCACTTTCCTGTCGCTGCGCACGGATTCAGAAACTACCTCGGGCCTGATCCTTGATAGAAGGCCCATTTCTCGCAAAAGGCCTTTGTTCTCCTCAAGCGTCCTGATCAGGTTGTCGAGCTCTCTGTCAAGAAACTCCTCGAGATTGAGATTTGCTTTCGAAGCGGACTTGAGCCATTCGGAATGCCTTCTTTTCAAGTGCGCGTCGTGGCGCTCGTAAAGTCCGACGAGAAGATCGTCCTTGCTCTTGAACCTGCCGTAGATCGCTCCGTTGGAACATCCCGCTTCGGCCATGATCGCTACGGTGGAGATCTGCTCCCAGGGCCTGTCCTTCAATAGCTTCTCAGCTGCATCGAGGAGCGCCTCGTATGTCTTCTTGCTTCGGTCCTGCCTCGGCGGCCTGCGCTTTCGCTGTCGCGCGAGTCTGCTCTTCGTCTTCTGCATTACGAAACGAGAGTAACACTCTCGTTCTTGTTTGACAAGAATATTTAGAACTGGACACAGAAAAACACTGATAAAGAGAGATAAGGACTAAGCCCGCTGCCAGAGCCTCTTCCAGTACCTTTACCCATCGGCGTCTATCTGCGCTTTTTCTCTCTCAGTCCTCCGTGTCCTCCGTGTCCTCTGTGCCCTCAGTGGTTATCGCTCTCCTTAATAAACCCGGACGTGGTTCGCTGCGTAAACCATTCCTGCTAAACTTGTCATCGATATAAACGACAGTCCACGGATAGAAATTATGAAAAGCCTAAAGGTCTTCGCTGCGCTCATCTTCGTCTTCTCACTCATACTGCCGGTTTCTGTTCTCCCGCAGAAACCCGCAAAACAGCCCGAATTCAAGATCGAGTTCGAGAAATTCAAGCTCGACAACGGTCTGGAAGTCATCTTTCACATCGATCGTTCTGACCCTGTGGTCGCCGTAGCTCTTACGGCACACGTCGGATCGGCGAGAGAAAAGGAAGGAAGGACCGGGTTCGCGCATCTATTCGAGCATCTTCTGTTTCTCGAATCGGAGAATCTCGGAAAAGGCGGGCTCGATAAACTCTCAGCACGTGTCGGCGGATCGGGGGCGAATGGTTCCACCTCGCGCGACCGCACCAACTATTTCCAGACTGTGCCTAAGGATGCCCTCGAGAAGATGTTGTGGGCCGAGGCGGACAAGCTTGGCTGGTTCATAAACACGGTCACGGAGCCCGTGCTTGCGAAAGAGAAACAGGTAGTCAAGAACGAGAAGCGGCAGGGCGTCGACAACCAGCCTTACGGTCACGCCTTCTATGTGATCGACAAGAACCTGTATCCGGAAGACCACCCCTACAACTGGCAGGTTATCGGCTCGCTAGACGATCTGCAGAACGCGACGCTCGCGGATGTGAAGGAATTCTTTAATCGGTGGTATGTGCCGAACAATGTGACGCTGGTCGTCGCAGGGGATTTCGATCCGGCTCAGGCAAAGAAATGGGTTCACAAGTACTTTGACGAGATAAAGAAGGGAGAGGAGATCAAGCCGCTCCCGAAGCGTTCCGGGAAGGTCAAGGAGACGGTCAAGGTCTTTCACGAGGACAATTTTGCGAGGCTTCCCGACCTTAGGATGGTCTGGCCGACCGTTGAACAGTTCCATCCGGACTCGTACGCGCTTGATGTTCTTGCCCAGTATCTCTCGGACGGTAAGAAGGCTCCCTTGTACAAGGTGATCGTAGAAGACAAGAAGATCGCACCCGGCGTGTCGATGTTCAATCGCTCGGACGAACTAGCAGGCCAGATGTACCTGGGAGTGAGAGCATTTGACGGGAAGGACCTCGATGACGCAGAAAAAGCAGTAAATGAAGCCCTAGCGATGTTTGAAAAGGACGGGATCTCGGAGAAAGACCTGAACAGGATCAAGGCGGGACAGGAAACCGCATTTTACAACGGCCTTTCCAGCGTTCTCGGCAAGGGATTCCAGCTTGCGCAGTACAACATCTTTGCCGGCGACCCCGGGTTCGTGGAACAGGACATCAAGAACATTCTTGCCGTTACAACAGACGACGTGATGCGCGTTTACAAGAAATACATCAAGGACAAGCCGTTTGTCGCCACAAGCTTTGTGCCGAAGGGCAGCGTTGCTTTGGCCCTGGAAGGCTCGAAGAAGGCCGAAGTCGTCGAAGAGGCCATAGTACAGGGCGCGGAAGAATCGTTCGACGCCTCGCAACAGGCGGAATATAAACGGACTCCATCTACATTCGACAGGACCAAGGAACCGCCTTATGGCGAGGCTCCCGAAGTTATCGTTCCCGAGATTTGGACCGACAAGCTTTCTAACGGACTCGAGATCTATGGGATCGAGAATGACGAGGTCCCGCT
The DNA here is from genome assembly GCA_003385635.1 of Acidobacteriota bacterium. Taxonomy (GTDB): domain Bacteria; phylum Acidobacteriota; class Blastocatellia; order Pyrinomonadales; family Pyrinomonadaceae; genus Aridibacter. The sequence continues at coordinate 209,371 of QQUY01000002.1, forward strand.
AGTCCAGTTCAACATTGTTATCGATGGCGGTGTGCGCCTTGAGGACCTAAAGAAGGTGGGCGTCGCGAACCTGACCGCTGAAATGCTCACCCGCGGTACAAAGAACAAGACGCCCGAGGAACTGGAGGAGGCGATCCAGCAGCTTGGAGCGACGATCAACGTGTCGGCAGGCAGGGAGAGCGTTCGTGTTTCGGGCAACACTCTTTCGCGTAATTACGAAGAGACGATCGCACTTGTCGAAGAGATCCTGCTTGAGCCTAGATGGGACGAGAAGGAGTTCGACCTTGCGAAACAGAGCGCGATCAGCAACATCCGCCAGCAGATGGCGAACCCGAACGCTGTCGCCAATCTGCAATACGGCGAACTGCTCTACGGAAAGAATGACATCCGTTCAAAGAATGTTCTGGGAACCGTTGAATCAGTAGAAACGATCACGCTCGATGATCTGAAGAAGTATCACTCGATGTACATCTCACCTTCGGTCGCCACGATGCACGTCGTCGGAGCGCTCGATAAGGCGTCGATCACAAAACCGCTTTCGGGTCTCGCAAAGAACTGGAAAGCAAAGAAGGTCGAGGTTCCTGTATTTGATAATCCCGCTCCCCCCAAGGCATCGAAGATCTACTTTTACGACGTACCGGATGCGAAGCAGTCGGTACTCCGCATCGGATACCCCGCCCTTGCCGCGACCGATAAGGATTTCTACCCGGCCACGATAACGAACTATATTCTCGGCGGCGGCGGATTCGCATCGAGGCTTACACAGGAATTGCGTGAAGGAAAGGGCTACACATACGGGATCAACTCTTCATTCAGCGGTTCAAAGAACGACGGCACTTTTACTATCGCCAGCGGCGTGCGCTCCAACGTTACTCTTGAATCTGTCGATCTGGTCAAATCGATCCTGGCTGAATATCCGACAACGTTCAATGAAAAGGACCTTGAAACGACCAAGGGCTTCCTGATCAAGAGCAACGCGAGGGCATTTGAGACCGCCGGTGCGAAGCTGAACATGCTTGAGAACATAAGCGACTACGGCTGGCCGCGCGATTATGTAAAGCAGAGGGAAGTGATTGTGCGAGGGATGACAATTCCGAAGATCAAGGAACTTGCTAGTAAATATCTCGACCCGGACAAGATGATCTGGCTCGTCGTCGGCGATGCGAAGACCCAGCTTCCGCGCCTGAAGGAACTCGGATTCGGTGATCCCATTCTGCTGAACAAAGTGGAAGCTGAGTAGGGATCGGCCTGCGGCCGGATTTCAGATTTCACACGGTCGTCCCATCCAGCTCAGTTTAGAGCTGCGCTTGCGATGCTTCGAAGCCAGTCGCAGCCGCTTTGATTCAGAATAATTCGTCTTTATTTAAGACATTTAATCTCACAGTTCGTAGGATCAACCCCGTACCGCTTAGAGCAGCGCTTGCGCTGCCCTGAGCGGGTCACACCCGCTCTATTCCCGTGACAAATGCAGTTCAGGCCGGGCACATTCGATCTCATCCGGCTTCCAGTCCGCCGGCCTGTCTACTGCTAGCGGTATCGGGTCACGGTTCGCAGGATGCAGGCCTCGATAGCTGGACCATCTCCAGTCCTTCGGGTGTTTGCACAATCCCGCCCTGACCGGATTGTTGTGTATGTATCCGGTCTTCTGGATCATGAACTCCGAAGAGACAATATCGACCGCCGCCGATCGCGTCTGCCACACTGCATATCTTCTGTTGGCGATGTTCAGCGTAAGTCGTTCGAGAGTCCTCTCCGCACCGTTCTTCATCAGTCTGTCCAGGATCAGTCTCGCTGATTTGCCCTTGATCTTGTTCAGGATCGTGCTCAATTCGGGTCGATGGGGGTTCACGATCATATGAACGTGATCGGGCATAAAGACGTAGCTGCAGAGCTTGAAAGGGTGTTTCTTGCGGATCTCGTCGAATATTCGTGCGAGAATCCTACAATTCCCTTCGTCCGCGAACAACCGAGAACGACGGGTACAGACCATCGTCACATAGTGGAACGTGTTCGGATCGTTGGTGAGGAATATTCGATCCATCAGCAGCAGGTTGAATAACGAAGCGGGTGTGACCCGCTTTGGTAAGCGCAAGCGCTGCTCTAATCAGAATTGGTATCATCTTATCTGCAGATGGATTAATAGTCTTTAACCCGCATGAATTCTTATGAATCGATTCAGATGTGACCCGCTTTGGGCAGCGCAAGCGTTGCTCTAACCGGAACTGCTTCCTTCCTCTGAAATCTGAAATTTGAAAGTCGGCCGCAGGCCGACCGCGCTGCTCTAAACGGGGACTGATGCGGATTTCTGAGATACGGAATCTGAAATTCGGCCGAAGGCCGACACTTGACACGCGATTCCCTACCTGAACAGGTGGCGACACCTTTCCATTTCTCCTGTAGCCTTGGCCCGTTTCTAATCGACGATCGCGGACAACGGTCTTCGGACAGACCTTTCCGAGCGCCGCCTGCGGTTGCGATTCGGTAGGTAAAAGGCAATGGAGAATAACGATGTTCTGTAGCCCGGAACTGAGAAATCTTGCGATCGAGATCGGCTTGAAGGAGAACGGTACGCTAAAAGGCGAGAATGAAGAGCGGATAAATGAATATACAAGCGCGGCCGGAGTGGGAAAGGGCGGCGCGTGGTGCGTGTCATTCGCCTACTGGTGCTTTTTGCAAGCGGCAAAGGAGCTCGGGTTTGAGAGGACCCCTATGATCCGGACCGGAAGCTGCGGGAAATTGTACAAGTGGGCGGATGCTCACAATTTGTTAGTCGATTCTCCTATGAAAGGAGATCTGTACATTACGAAGAAAAAGTCGCACACCGGGATGATCGCGGTCGCCAATCCCGCATTCAAGACAACCAAAACGAACACCATAGAAGGGAACACTTACCGGGTGCCCGGAAAATGGGGGGTTCACAAGAGAAAGAAAAGCCTTGAAGAGGCTTTCTTTGTCAGAATATGAACTGTGGATCTTTGAAGAGCGGATCTCGCAGACAATGTCCTGCAAGTTCCGCTCTCTGCTTCCAAACGGGTTTACGCCTTCCCAAAAATTTTACGACCCTGGATAACCCCTTCCGTTGCAAGTAAGGGAAACGCCCAGCAGATCCAGCTCGCCACCACAAGCCGCTCTTCGATCATCCCTATCTCCAGAACACTTGAGGCGACCAGAAACACCCTGAAGAACACGAATCCGAGAGTAACGACATAGCTTCTGATCATCCACTCCTGATGCTGATCAAACTCATGCTTTAGAACTGCAGCGAACGCAAGTCCGGTCGACAAGACCCACGCCACGCCTAACCCAAAAAGGCCCATCCCGAACATCCAGCCGTTTTTAGTGGTGACTGCAAGATAGAAGGCTGCGGAACTGCTGATGAGTATAGAGACGAGATAGCCGTACCCGAGTGTGCGGTGATAGGCCATCGCTTTTCGCGTCGTACCAAGCCAGATCTGAAAAGGACCGAGGATGAGAGCGATAGATCCGGCCACGATGTGAGCAATGATCCAGGGCTCTCTCCCTGCGAAGCCACTGATCGAATCCGAACCCGGTATGAGGTAAGGCACTCCGGCAACCGCAATAAATACAACACCTACGATCAACGAAGCCCAAAGCAGAAATGCCCAAAGAGGACTGATTAGATAGTTTGTTTTTTGAACTGATTCGCTCATCGATCCGACTACTGCGCAGATACGCCAGTCGAACGCGTAAAGTTCGAATCTGAGAGCTAAATAGAATTGCGAAGAGGCGAAATCGTTTGAGAAAACGGACAGGCCCCTCGGCCGCTTCCTTGCCACGAAGAACTGCAAAGTTTACGGTGCCGCCGTCGAACTGGCAGTCCACTCGTTGTCATTCGGCTCATTGTCGGGAAAGCGCCTGTTCGGATCGAAGGTGACCTTCGAGACCTTTCGTCCTCCAAAGTCGAGAACCGCTTCAAACTCCTTTTTGCCGTCGAACCAGACATCGACAGGCCAACGGACTTCGGCCGAGGTGTCGCCTGTCATCTTCGCGTTAGGCATCTTCTTGATAGCAGGTCCGGAGGCCTCGAACTCGACGCCAAGAACCACCGGCGAGGGCATCTGACCGTCCTGACGAACAGTGACGATCGTCTTTCCGCGTTCGGTTCTGACTCGTTCGATCGAACCGTTTACCGCCTCGGTCGTGAACAGCCAGTAGTACCAGAACCACCCCAAATCTTGTCCGAGCGCGTTGTCCATAAAGAACATGTAGTCCCAAGGCGAAGGATGCTTGAATGCCCACGTATGCGTATATTCGCTCATCGCTTTCTGGACTTCCTTGTCGCCGACTACCTCGCCGAGCATCGACAGCATGAGCGGCGTTTTACCATAAGTTTGAAAGCCATAACCGGGTCCCGCAAAGTTTGCATTCCACATCATCGGGGCCTCGATCTCGTTTCCGCTGATGCTACCGTACCTTTGCCCAAGACCGTTCAGGTCCGGTTCTTCTCCTTCCCTGTGAGCGCGGGAGAGAATGTTCATATACTGATTGAATCCCTCATCCATCCAGCCGTATCGGCGTTCGTCTGTTCCGACCATCATCGGCCACCACTGATGCGCGACTTCGTGATCGGCAGCACCCTGGTTGGAATTGATCACCATCGGATACTCCATCCCTGCACTCGGCCCGTCCTGAAGGGTCAGCTGCGGAAAAGGATACGGGGCCCACAATTCCGAATAGAACTCGAGAGCGTGACGGCTTAGCTCGGCTGCCCGTTCGAAATACCGTTCGCGTTCGGGGATGTGGACCATGTAGATCGGAACCGGCCCCTTGCCCGGGATGGTCGCGCGGGTCGCCTTGAAAACATAATCCCGCGCGGTCGCCCACGCAAAATCGTTGACGTTCTCGGCTATGAAATGCCAGACAAGATGATCTCCATCGACAGTCGATTTTCCGGGACCGACCTCGTCCGGACCAACGATCGTAATCTCCTCGTCCGACTCAAGGACTTTCGAAAGGCGTTCCAGAGCCTTTGGCGTGTACACCTCTTTCGGGTTCTGAAGTACGCCTGTACCAGTGACGAGCCAGCCGGCGGGAACATCGATCTTCACATCGAAGCGACCGAAGTTATTGTGAAACTCGGCCGGACCTAGGTACGGATCGGTATTCCATCCTCTCAGATCGTCGTATTTGGCGATCCTGGGAAACCACTGCGTCGGCTGAAAAAGCCTGTCGTCCCATCGCTGGGTCATCCGGTGACCCTGTCCGTTCGGTCCGCCCGGAAGCTTGGTGCTCCAATCGATCTCGATCGTCACTCGGCCTTTCGAAGGCACTGGTTTGTCGAGACTGATACTGCCGACCGTCTGGTCCAGCGACTGCGCGATCAGCCTTTTCGGAGGTTCTTCGCCATCCCTTGTCCGGATCCTCTGCGGCGCGAGATCGACTTCCCTTCCATCGACCGTTATTCGCGTGATGACCATCCCGTCCGTGTTCTCGGCCGGAACTGAATACCCTCTAGGCACAAGGCCGCGGAAGATATTGTGGTCAAGGCGAAGGACTATCACTTCGAGATCGTCCGGACTGTTATTGTGAAGAACGATCTTCTCACTGCCATGGATCGTTTGTGTCCAGGGGAGCAGGCGCGCGTTGATCGTGTAGTCTGTCTTCAGCTGCCAGTAGTTGGGGCCTGGACGGCCGGAGAAGTTGCGGGTCCCTGCTTTCATTGCGCGGCGAATCGAATCCGTCAGCGGCACGTCGCGCCGAATCGCACGGGTCGGATAGTCGATCGACTTCCTGATGGTGTTCTGCGCAGCGGTATCTGGTGCAAAAAGAAAAAGGGACTGGACAAGGACAACGGCGGCAATGATCTTAATTCGCATTTCAGTTCAACCTGGAAGAATGATAATCGGTTCTAGTTTGTGGCGATAAATCTATCAGCCTTCTAATTCCGTTCCAAGTTCCTGGTTCCAATTTTCGAGTTTCCATTTCCAGATTCCTGGTTCCAAGTTCCAAGTTTCAAATCTCAAGCTTCGAAGATCTCCACGTTACTTTGCAATCTTTGAGATAACCTTCATGCCCTTTGCGATAACCTTCGTGCACTCTGCGGTAAGTCTTCCTCTATCCGTTTCAAGTGTGAACGAAAGAAACAACCACCGAGGGGCACAAAGGATCACGAAGCAGAAAGCGGCTTTCTGATTAAGCTCAGATCCCGGCACTTGGAACTCCTATCTCGGAACTTGGAACCGTAGAAAACCGTTGAGCAATTTGTCCCATAGTCGAAGAACGCGATACCTTTAGCCCACAAGAATTCGAAATCTAACGAGAACCGATCATGAAAAACATCCTGATCCTTTCAGCCGTGTTAGCAGCTGTCTTTTCGCAGCAAGTTTTTTCTCAGCCTCCAATGACACAGTCTCCCGACGAGGCACAGATAGTCACAACCGACATCGACAACTTTCTTGAGGCTCTCGAGAAAACTACTGCCGGCGGCAACAACGCCGCGGTCTTCAAGACACTGTACTTTGACCGCGGCTCGCCAGGCCTGAAAGAGTACGTTCGGAGGTTCCGGCTGAATCCGGCTCAACTTGCGGAAGCTGTCGAAAAGCACAGGGATTCTTATGAGAACCTGAAGAATTTCCGCAAGAATCAAAGCGAGTTTGACTCGATATTCAGAAAAGACCTTCAAAAGCTGAAAGAGATCTATACGAGAGCCCTTTTCGCTCCAACCTATTTATTGGTTGGTGCCTATCGAGGGATCGGGCAGGCTTCCGCGGTCGGCCAACTAGTCACGGTCGAGACGAGCACGAAGAACGTCGAAAGGATAAGCACACTTGCGATCCACGAAGTAACCCACTTTCAGCAGGCGGTTGCGATCGGCCCGGACAAGTATCAGGCTCTTTATTCACAGCCGAATAACCTTCTCGGACTGGTCCTACGGGAAGGCACCGCTGATTTCGTCACCTATCGACTTGTCGCCGAGAACCGCAGACCTTATTCAAGGCTTCGCCACCTTGAGAAGAACGAGATCGAGCTATGGGAGCGTTTCAAGGACGATCTGACGACACAGGATCAGAAGCTTTGGCTTGAGGCTTCATTCGACGACAGCGACGGCGGTTATTCATACATGCTTGGTTATCCGCTCGGGTACAAGATCGTCGCTGCTTATTACGAAAATGCCGAAGACAAGTCTAGAGCGCTTGAAGAGATACTCGCCATCACCGATCCCCAAAGTTTTCTTGCGAAAAGCGGCTACAGCCCAAAGATCTCCAGCCTGGAGAAAGAACTGCGGTTCGGGAAGCCTGCCAAGGACGCACCGCCGGAGATCCAGGACTACAAGGAACTGATCGGAATTTCCGATTGCAAGAGCGTTTCTCGCTCGGCCAACACCGATTGGGGTGAACCAGTCGATATGGTCTGGACATTCCGGTATGAGCTAGGAGGAACGGCGGTAAGGGACGAAACGAAAAGAGCCGACGGATTCCGCGCCGGTTCGATCAGGCAGTACAACGCGGATGACAAAAGCTGGTACGTCCATTACTACAGCAAGAACGGGCAGCCTTCCACGCTCCCATCCTGGAAAGGAGGCCGGGAGGGCAACAAGATCGAGCTGCTCACGGAACAGAAAGCGCCGAACGGAACGGACGGCTATTACCGGATCAGGTTCTACGACATTTCAGAGACGGGATTTAAGTGGCTTGGAAGCTGGACCAGCACCGACGGATCTTTTGTCTTCGACACCTGGAAGATCGAATGCACGAAACGAGCTTTGTGAGCCGTTTAGCGGCGGGCTTGCCCGCTTCATGAGCGGTGAGCGATCGTGCGTCAGTAGCCCGACCGTGAGGGAGGGCGAAGAGAAGCTTCGTGATGAGGATTCCACCACAAAGGACACGAAGGTTTCGCAAGGAGCGACTCGATTTGAAATAAACTTCGAATGCCTTTGAGTCGTTCGCGCATGCCTCTGTGTGCTTTGCGGTTAAATCTTCTTCTAACTTCTCAATTCGCTATCAGGAAGATTAGCCACGACGAACCCGAAATCTCAGAGAGGTCACGAAGAACTATCGATAGCCGAACCATTTTCCATCCCTGTCAAAGATCCAGTTATCCGGCAGGTCCCGAAGTTCGTATAGCGTAAAGGTCTCGGACTCAAAGAACACGTCCGGTTCATCCGACAATTCTATCTGCCTCCTCGTCGCCGAATACCGTTCAATATCACTTAGTTCCCCGTCGTCGTCAGTATCTACCGGGCCTTCTCCCATTGGTTCGGTGTTTGTTTCGAGCACAAGAACTCTCGGATACCGCTCGAGGTCACCTTCTTGAAGTTCCGTTATCAGGGTCGCCTTCGTACTAAGAAACCAGTTGACCGCGGTATTTACTCCGTAGGTCGTCACGACCAGATCGTCAGGCGACAGCAGACCGCTCTCGTTCAGCTTTTCAAGCTCGGCCTGAATCGCAGAGTTCGAGCCGTTCGTCATCACGACGCTCATCGTCTCACCGAATGTCATAAAGACGGACGCACCAATAAGAAGAACCGCCGGCAATACACGCACGACTTTCGACTCCGCAAATTCCAGGACATATGCGGACAAAACGATTGCAGGCAACGGAACGAACAGAAGAAAACGCGGAATAAGAGCCGTATCGATGAATGGCGCGGCAAACAGATAGATAAGCAGCAGATTGGCGAAAAGAAAGATGCGACCCGAAGCCGGAACCTCTCTGGATTTTTGCCTCAAAAGGAATGCAACTCCCGCAACCACAAGAAGTGGCACGAGTATGCCGGCGAGGTAAAACATCTTGTCAGCGATCGATCCTTCGAGAATGAAAAGGCCCAGTAGAGAGTTCGCGATACTGCCGGCCGCGTATTCGACAAGGCGTCCGAATCGTTCGGGCACCGCAACAAGTATCACAACAGTTGAAACTGCAGTCGCTGCAACCCCCGCCGCAGCCAGATATACCGTCGGTTTTCTGAGTCCCTCGAAAATGATCGAAGCCGCAAGAAGCGAGGCCCCGAACATGAGCGCCGCCGCGAGGGTTCCGAAATGGGTAACGGCTATCAATGCCAAAAGACCAATGGATACAGCGACCCTGAAAGCCGATACCTTTTCAAGAAGATTCCCTACCGCAACAAACAGGAAGGCGAGAAGAAGAATCCCGAAAGCGTTCTTTTGAAGCAGTTCGGGCATATGAACAAAGTTCAGGGGCAGAAAAGCTCCGGCTGCGACGAGGAGCCATTTCCATTGCGACATTCCATCAACCTTCCCGACGCGCAATACAAGCAGATAGACCGGAACCGCGGTCAATGCAGGGACCGAGGACATCAAGAACCGGCTTGCGGTAACCACGGCCTCCCCTGATTCCATCCCGAACACACCAAGGAAGCGGGCGATCCCGGCGTAGGTAAAAAATAGAAGAGGCAGGTCCGAGAAAGGAAGAACGCCCGTATCGATCAACGACCTGGTCTGAACGAAGTAGTAATAGGTGTGGTTGAACCATCCGGCAAATTCGGGCCGGAAGAACCAGATCGCGAGGGCGCGCGTGAGAAACGAAGCGGCAATTATCGAAAAGAGTATTGAGAGATTGCGACGTGACCCGATCACAAATTTGGTCATAGCATTCCAGTACGTCTGTCTTCGGAGTTAGTTCCCCTTTCCGACCAGCGTCCTGATTCTTTACGCTTTTCTTCACTATGGTCAGGAACCAAAAGAAAACCGTGGTTTGAACATCATTTGCCGCTCGTGTCGCTTAATAGTTCTACTTCCCATAGAAGCGAGATTTTCACACAGTTCATAACTCTCGGCTATAATCGGTCCTCGCAATGTCATTTATAGAGGTACTTCGGCTGGCTATCGATTCGATGCGCTCTCACAAACTGCGCTCGTTCTTAACCCTGCTCGGAATAATTTTCGGCGTCGCGACTGTGGTCGTGGTCGTGTCGCTGATCGAGGGCTTTAATGCATACGTCGACGAAAAGATAGCCAATATCGGTACGAACGCTTTTAGCGTCCAGAAATTCTCGATCGACGACTTTGCCAGCGTCGAATCCCTGAACTCCGCAAGACGCCGAAACAAGGATGTGCGGATTGATGATCTTTACGCGCTGCGTGAGAAAGGCGGCTTCATAGCCGACGCGGCCGGCAAGGCGGGAACGATCGCCGATGTAAAGCTCGGTAGTGAAGAGCTTTTGAACGTCCGGGTAAATGCGACCACGCCAAACGTCGCACAGATCGAGAACATCGAGGCCGCAAGTGGACGATACTTCCTTGAGATCGAAGAAGAGAAACGCAAGTTCGTCACGTTCATCGGCTCCGAAGTCGCTGAGAAACTTTTCCCTGTTGAAGATCCCATCGGAAAGTTCATCAAGATCGATAACCGTCAATTTCGGGTTATAGGCGTCGGCGAAGAGCTGGGCTCGACCTTCGGGCAGTCGCGGGACATGTACGTCTCGATGCCCCTGACCACTTTCCTGTCCCTTTACGGAATGCGCCGTTCGATCTCAATAAGCGTCGTATCGACCGGTCCCGAGACCTACGACGACGCTATTGAAGAAGCGCGAACACTGATGCGCGTCCGCCGGAAGCTCGAGCCGTCTGAGAAGGACAATTTCGGGATCGTGACTCCAAGTGCGATCAACGAGCTTCGTGACAACATCTTCGGGACCATTCAGGTCGCCGCAATCGGCGTTACTTCGATCTCTCTCGTGGTAGGGGGAATAGTGGTGATGAACATAATGCTTGTAACGGTTACCGAGCGGCGGAAGGAGATCGGTTTGAGGAAGAGCGTCGGTGCGCGGCAGATGGACATCGTGAAGCAGTTTCTTGTCGAGTCTACATTGCTGGCCCTGATCGGCGGCTCGATCGGGGTCCTGATCGCCTATTCGATCGCAGCGATCATCGCTCTTGCGACGCCGATCCCGACATCGTTGCCGATAGTCTGGGTGACGGTCGCATTGCTGGCGTCGAGTTCTGTAGGTTTGATCTCGGGCGTCTATCCCGCCTGGCGAGCGGCGAGACTGGATCCGATCGAAGCGCTGCGATCGGAATAGGAGTATGGCCACGAATTTCACGGATTTCACAGATTGTTTTGGGAATTATATACTTTACACACACTCGGAATCGGTTAGTTCGCGAATGCCCGTGATAATCCGGTCGCCGTCCTTCAGCTCGCATTCCCAGAACCGCATCACCCGCCAACCCTTTTCTTCCAGCTCCTCCGTCACCCGCTTGTCCCTCGCCTTGTTCCTTGACAGTTTGTCCTTCCAATAGGCTTTTGAGGACTTTGGAGCGCGGTAACAGTTTGGGCATCCGTGCCAAAAACAGCCGTCCAAGAACACGGCGAGTTTGGCTTTTGGAAACGCGAAATCCGGTTTGCCCGGAAGCGGCAGATGCCGCCTCCAACCCGTGACCTTATTCGCTCGAAACAGCGAAGCGATCTTAGCTTCCGTGCTTGCGTTCCCTTTGGACTTCACCTGAGCCATTATCCGGGACCGCTCTGTCTGAGAAACCGTGTCAGTCATCGGCCTCTTCCGTTTCGACGGCTTCGATCCAGTTGTCGTTATATCGAATCAGGCGCAGAACGTGATGCTCTTCGATAATCCCCGGATTCTGCTTGATCCGAAACTTGTAGGCGGACGCGGGGACAGTGTGTATGACAGTGAATTGCGCTCCGTGAGGTTGCCAAGTGAAACAGTGCCGGTCCGATTCTCTGTCAAAGCCCTCGAAGTTCCTGTTCTTGTTCAGCCGCCATTCGTACTCCGCCGGAATGAATCGGGCGGCCTCGCTCTCGAACATAGCAAACTCCAGAGTTCCCATACTCCGAATGAACACAAAGATTCGCAGATCGTCGTGGTGATGGAGCGACTCGTCAACTCTGGCATTCCAAACGTCCAACACGGCCCGTCCCGTCCGTTGTATGTCCTCAAACACATCGTGAACCCCGGCTGAATAAAGCGGATTGTTTCGGCCTGAAATCAACCGCACGGACTTTTGCCTGAACGGATACTTGGCTTGCACTGTTTTGACAGTCCAAGCGCAGCCGTCCCATACGACATCCGCAAGACCGAGAGGACTGGCCCGATGATCGCCGCTGATCGCGGACGCGAAAATACTCGCGAAGTCGTCTCCAGTGATATTGGAGTGACCGATCGCGAGCCTGTGAATGATTCGCTTGCCAATTTCGATGGCTAGTTCGTGGGAGAGTTCTCCGAGGCCGTGGGGACAGTTACGCCGCTCTCGTTGCCCTCTCAGTCTGATTCTGTTCGGCATAGATGACCTTTTCGAGTATCGCCTTTACGATAGGTACGGGAACGGCGTTTCCGGCCTGTTTCCGCGTCTGAGAATCGTTGCATACTATCTCAAAGGAATCGGGGAAGCCTTGAAGGCGGAGCATCTCTCGCGGGCTAAGTCGCCGCTCTCCGTCCACTAACAGATAGTTGTAGGAAGCTCCGGCCCTCAACGCGCAGGAAAAAGGGTGGCTGGATACGTTGCCGGACTTGTTCTCGTGCCAGATCATCGGAGACTTTTTCGCCTTGTGTTTCGTGTGTCGGGACTTGCGAATCCTCTCCGAAACGTAATGCCTTTCGTCAGGCTTCTTTTCGAGAATATCCGAAAGCGGTTTCATTTTCTTGTCGCCGGACGGGAACTCGAACGGCTTTGCGGAATCCCGGAAGCCGACAATGAACACTCGCTCCCGTTTCTGCGGAAGCCCGAAATCCTTCGCGTTCAACACTTGATACTCGACATCGTAGCCGAGCTCATCCTCAAGAATCTCGATGATCCGCTCGAAGGTCTTTCCTTTGTTGTGGGAAACCAACTGCTTCACGTTCTCAAGCACGAACGCCTTCGGCTTTTTCGCTTTGAGAATCTTTGCGATGTCGAAGAAGAGCGTTCCCCTGGCATCTCCGAAGCCTTCGCGATTGCCGATGATGCTGAACGGTTGACACGGAAATCCCGCGAATAAAATGTCAAAATCCGGGACGTTTTTCATCTGCAACCGGGAAACGTCCCCTTCAGGCGTGATCCCGTAATTATGCTCGTACGCCTTCCTCGCTTCCTTGTCGATGTCGCAAGCGAAGACGCACTTCAGCCCCAGTTCGTCGGCGGCCTGATGAAAGCCGCCGATCCCGCAGAACAGATCCGCGTAGGTCAAGGCGGACTTGTCGCCCCAATAATCGCCAAGTTCAAGTTGAGGCTGTTTCTCTGATCGAGCAACAGCCTTTACCACCTGATCGAATTTGCCGAATAACGGGTTTGTTTTTACAAGCTCCAGTTTCTTTGGCTTCTTAGGCATAATCAGTAACTTTCGTCAACGTCTTGTAAGTGAGCCTTCGTCCTTCCATTCCGGCGACGAAAGCGCGAACGGCTGTGATGCCGCAGTCCTCGCCTTCCGTGTCAAACGCGGGAAGTTCTTTCGTGTTCTGCTTGAACACAAACTCGTCAACGTAGCGCGACAAATGCTTCTTGCTGATCTTGTGGAATGTGCCGACGTGGGCCCGTTTGAGGATAGCCCAAAAACTCTCGATGCCGTTGGTGTGAGCGTCTCCGACAACGTACTGGCCTCCACTGTGATTTACGGCTGTTCTTCGGTAATCGAAAAGCCCATAGTAACCGCGATTGTCATCCGTGTACAGGGTGGAACCAAAGGCGACATTCTGTCGCACGGCTGAATGCAGATTGACGTGATCCACGCCGCTAATAACCTGCGCCCTAACCTCGCCGTTTCGGTGTCGCGCCCCGAACACTATCGACTTTCCCACGCCGCCGCGCCCCATATTCAGCTTCTTGTTAGCGTGCTTGTTCTTCTCTTTGCCGCCAATGTAGGTTTCGTCGGCTTCGACAACGCCGGAAAGCAACCCCGAAGACTTGCAGGCTTCGCGGATTCGGTGAGCCATAAACCAAGCCGACTTCTGCGTCACGCCGATCTCTTTGGACAACTGGATCGAGGAGATGCTTTTGCGCGAGACGGTCATCAGATACATCGCATAGAGCCATTTGCGAAGACTGATCTTGGAGTCCTCCATCACGGTGCCGGTCCGAATCGAGAATTGCTTGCGGCAACCCTTGCAGGTGTAGATTTTTCCGTCGCGAATCTTCCACACTTCCTCGTGCCCGCAATGAATGCATAAAATGCCTTCGGGCCATCGGGCGGATTCGAGATACTCTCTGGCTGTCTTCTCGTCGGGGAAACGCTCAAAGAACTCCATCGCGCTCGGTTGCTTTTGCATCTTTTGGCTCTTCATACTAAGAATTATATATCAAAAATCGTGTGTGTCAAGTATATAATTCCCATTGTTTTCGATTCTTCATCGACCCAGTGATGATCACCACGCCAGCTTTCCCGCGGTTCTCTAAGAGATCTGCGTTCATCTGTGTCCTTCTTAAGGTTCGGATCTGCAAAGTTCAATGAAACTCATTCGATCTGACATTTTGGAAAACCTGCGGATGGCGATGGATACGCTGCGGCAGAACAAGCTGCGGTCGGCGTTGACCATTCTCGGCGTCGCCATCGGGACGATAACGGTGATCGTAATCGCCGCCTTCGTATCCGGGATCGAGGCGGGAGTTTCCAAAGAGATCGAGTCCTTCGGCACAAATTCGGTCTACGCGTTCAAGTTCGATCCAGGGTTCAACTTCAATCCCTCGATGGAAGAGAGGACCCGTCCGCCGCTGACAGAAGAAGACGCGGATGCCATTCGTGAAGAATGCGACAGCTGCCTGCTCGTCTCACCCTTTATGTCGCCTGTCGACTACACCTCAGGACCCTTCGTCGACCGTGTGATGGTTCGGAACAAGGAGATCGAGATGTCGAACGCAACGGTCACGGGCTCGTCATCCGATTATTTCCAGATGGGGGTTACCTATCTCGACGAGGGTCGAGCGTTCACGCGGGAGGAAGAGGAGACACGTGCAAAGGTCGCGGTTCTCGGAGTCGATGTGGCCAATACCCTTTTTCCGTTTACCAATGCTGTAGGCGAATACATCCAGATCGAGGGCCGAAGATATCGAGTGATCGGGGTTCTTGCCGAACGAGAGATATTTCTGACGAACAGCGACGACCCGAACAACGAGAACAAGTCGGTGTATCTTCCCTTCAAGACGATAAAACAGCAGTATCCGGCTAACGAAGACTGTTTCATCATGACCGTCGCAAAACCGGGCAAGGTCAATGAGGCGGTGGAGGAGATCCGCGATATCCTGCGGCAAAGGCGAAACGTTCCTTTTGGAAAGCCGGACAATTTCGGCGTGACGACCTCGGATCAGATACTGGAACAGTTCGGTGCGATAACCGGCGGTATCTTCATGCTGATGGTCGCGATCTCGAGCGTCGGGCTTTTGATCGGCGGAATCGGCGTGATGAACATAATGCTCGTCTCGGTTACGGAAAGGACAAAAGAAATCGGAATCCGGAAGGCGATAGGCGCCCGGAGATTGGACGTGATCTCGCAGTTCCTGATCGAATCCGCGACGCTTACAAGTCTGGGTGGCACCGCCGGAATTCTGATCGGCATCGGCCTCACTCTGCTTATTAGTTCCTTCCTTCCTACCTTCGTACCGCTTTGGGCACCGGTCGTGGGCTTCGTGGTCTCTGTTGGCCTCGGCGTGGTATCCGGCCTCTGGCCCGCCTGGAAAGCCTCTAAACTGGACCCGATCGAAGCGTTGAGATTTGAGTGAGAATTGCATTGAGCAGGGAACATTGACCAGGGACCAGTGGACATTGGTCAGGGATCAGGGATCAGGTAATCGGGAAAGTTTTTGATGGCGTGGGACTTCTTTCTTTGCCCGCTGGTCCCAAGTAGATGGTCCTTAACCAATGGTCAATGCTCCCCGGTCAATGTCCACTGGTCCTTGGTCCCTGGTCAATGTCCACTGGTCACTTGTCCTTGGTCCCTGGTCAATGCTCCCTGGTCAATGTCCACTGGTCCTTGGTCAATGCTCCCTGTTCCCTGTTCCCTGTTCCCTGTTCCCTGGTCCCTGGTCACTGGTCCTTGTCCAATGTCAGCGGTCCCTGGTCGACGTTGTAGTATGAGACGATCTCTTTCAGCAGTCCGTTCTCAGCATAAAGCCACTCGGTGACCTCCATTGCGAATGCCGGATTCGTGATCTTATACCTGATGCAGGCACGTTCTCCCTCAAAGATCTCGTCGTGAAATTCGAACTCGTTTCCGAGGAACTTGTCCCGGTTCGAACCCGCTATCTCCAGATAAACCTCTTTTCCGCTGATCGTGCCGTATGGGCTTGTGTGTGAGAAATCATCGGAGAGCGGGAGGTCAAGGTAGTCTCCGCTCTCCCATTTCGCAAACCAGTCGCGTACAAGTTCCTCAATCGTCATCAGATCAAACCTCCTCTCCTATACCGGAGCTCTTTAGCAGCAAAGCGCTGACGACACTTATCACCAGCCCGATCACAAATATCGAGATGCAGAGCAGAAGTGCCTGTACCCAGGGCGTATAGACCCACGCCGGAGACTGTGCGATCTGCTGTTCGTACGCCGCGAGTTCGGCTGTCGAAAGTCCTCGTTTTGTCCATTCGACGAACTCTTCGCCCTGAAAAAGAAAGAACAGCGCACTGTAGAAGTACATCAGGACAGAGACCACGGCGGTGATTCCGAGCCCTATCTTCAGCCCCTCGCCAAAGCCTACACTGCCGTCGTTCAGCTTGTCCCGGAAATACTTCATACCAAGCGGGATACACATCAGCGAGAGGATGATCGAGAGCCAGCCGACTGTCTGAGATGGTATAGGCCCGAACCATTGGGCAACGGTGAACCAGTTGAGTATCCCGAGCACGATCGAAATCAAACCGCCGGCGATGCCGTATCTGAGAATGTAGTTTTTCATAATGCCGTCGAGAGTAATTGAACGGCGGCTATTGTACATCGGCCGAAAGTAGGATTTTTGGCGTTCGGGTGTGAATTGGTACGAAAGAAGGAGGAATTATCTGCGCTTTGCGGAACCTTGCGCCTTTGCGGGAGGCCTTGTGTTTCGTTCCAATGGAAAATTGCCAGAATGAGGGACTCCCGCAAAGACGCCAAGCCGCGAAGGACCGCTAAGAAGAACATCAGATGATCTCAAGCTCGCGCCCGATCTTTACAGCTTCAGTCCTGCGCTTGGCCTGCAGTTTGGAGAGGATGTTCGAAACGTGGGTCTTGACCGTGCTTTCGGCGATGAAAAGCTCTTCGCCGATCTCGCTGTTCGACATTCCTTCCGCCACCAGTGCGAGCACCTTTTGCTCTTGTTTCGTTAGATCGCTCTCTTTAAGATTCTTCCGCTTCTCGTGCTTTTCCTCACGCGAGAAGAACCGGCTCAGCAAGAACCCGATCGCCACAAAAGCCACGCCGGTCAACACGATGAAGATCTCCGTCGCGTCACTCTGATTCGACAGCGAGTACTTGTTCAACTCGAACAACAGGAAGATCGTTGCTGCGAGTAGACCAAATATAAGTATCGTCTGCTTCATTGCTTTACCTTCACGGAAATATACACTTTTGACTGCCGACAATGGTAATTTGAAGGCACCCAAGATTGCAGATCCTGGAAGTAGTTATGAAGAAACTGATCATTGGCTTGCTCGTACTGGGCGTATTCCCGATTGCGTTGGTCTGCAATGCGCAGGACAGATCTGACGCGATCGAAGAATTTCTTATGGAAGAGATGGCGCGCCAGAATATCCCGGGTCTGAGCGTGGTCATCGCCCGTGATGGCAACATCATTCACGAGTCGCACCTGGGGTTTGCCAACGTCGAATTGCGGGCACCGGTCACAAGGCACACCACATTCGCGATCGCTTCGATGTCCAAGATCTACACCGCCGCAGCGGTTCATCTGTTGGCCGAGAGAGGAACGATCTCGCTGGAAGACAGCATCCGCAAGTACCTTCCCGATGCCCCGGAGCCGTGGCAGGAGATCACGCTTCAGCATTTGATCAATCATCAGTCCGGCCTTGCAGACGATTGGACGTTCTACAATGACTGGGAAAATACCCAAAAGAGCATCCTTGCCACGGCTGTTTCGAATGACGAACTGCTGAGCGGGTTTTACAAGCGACCTCTGCTTTTTGAGCCGGGAACCGACCTCAGGTACCAGGGCGGAACTTACGTCCTGGGGCTGGTCATCGAGAAGGTCACCGGCCTTTCCTACCCGGAGTTCATGCAGAAGAACATATTCGAGCCTTTGGGATTGGCCGAAACCCGCATAGAGGACCCTGAAGCGATCTTCCCAGATCGGGCTTCTGGGTATCTAATTGAGGGCGGCCGGCTAATAAACGGCTACACGCTTTCAAAAGTCACACTTGCGAGAGGAGATGTAGGGGTAAGGGCCTCGGCGCGCGATATTTTGAAGTTTTTGAACGGCCTCGATAAAGGGAAACTGCACAAGAATCCTTCTCGGATGCACGATCCCGGTCGACAGAAGAACGGGCAGATCACAACTCGGACCAACGGCGGCTGGTTCATTTCATTTCTCCGGGGCTGTGCGACGCGAGAGCACGGAGGGGTCTACAGGACAGGTTACGGATCGTCGATGTTCACCTTCGTCGATGACGGGCTAACGATAGTTCTTCTTACCAATCTTGCAGAGTTCTCAAAGTTCGAGATGATGCTGAAGCTCGCCTCTTTCTACAATCCGCTCTACTCACCAATAGGAACGCAGAAGTTTGCGGATAAGCCCGGGAACGACGTGAAATACTCTTCAGCCTTGAAAGCCCTGAGCGAAAGCCGCGTCGACCCGGAGTCGATGCACGAGAGATTCCCTATCGGAATGCAGAGGCATTTCGCGTCCAGTTTCAAGGACGCAGAAGAGGTGGAAGCGATCGGGCAGGTCTCATTCAAGGGGAAAGGCAGATCCGTATTCGGAGTCCCGATAGAAGAGATCGTTTTCGTCAGGTTCAATGAGACCCGGTATACCGCGATCTACCTTGCACCGAACGGGAAGGTGATCTTTGTTGAGATTCCTGAAAATTTTAAGGGCGCGTCCTGACCGGTCTTCACGCCTAATCCTGATTCTCAAACGCCCCGTCATACGCTGACTGTCCTCCGACGATCGGCAGGTACAGTTTGGTAGCGTCAACATCAACCATCAGCACGGTGCCCGGGTCGGGATGAAGCGTGAAATCCCGGTCGCTTGAGAAGATCATCAATCCGATCCTCTGTCCCGGTTTGATCACCTGGTCGTCCGGCTGAAGAGTAAAGGTCATCTCGTAAAAGCGATCCGGCGCAAGCGGCTCGCTTTCGGTCAGTGAGCGGTAGTTCTGTGGGTCAGCCCAACCGCGAGTGATGATGTTGTCCGTGATCTTCGACCTGCGTCCCTCCGTCCAGGGAAGAGATACAAGCCAGACCGATAGATTTGCAGCAGGCTTGCTGCTAGAAAGCCGGATTTTGATCCTGGCGATCCCCGAAATGTGGACCGGCTTTGAAAGGATCGGAGTGACATACATCAAACGATGGTTCGTGAACTCTGCCTGTGCGAGAGCGTCTCCGCTGAAAGAGAAGTTATCCACCAGTTTCTCAGTTCCCTGCTTTGGCAATGCAATGCTTGAAAGACCGCCGCTTTCCGGTGAACCTTTCGAAAGATGAAGGACAACATCCTGTGCTTCCGGATGAGGATAGTCCGGATAGGAGGTCGGATTCGACATCTCGTCGTCCTCTCGAACGATCCAGGACTTCGGATCATTCTCAACACCGTTGTTGATTCCGTGAAGATACCGCGTGAACCAGCGGTTCATCAGCTTCATTGGCGGAGGCCCTCCGTGTCCGCCCTGATGATAGAAGATCTGCACGGGAACACCCTTCTTCCGGGCCTCCTCGTAGATCCTGTAGCTGTGTTCCGGCATCACGTTCCAGTCATTGAACCCGTGCGACATTAGAAGAGCCGCCTTGAACGGCTTCATATCGTTCAGATAATCACGGCCCGCCCAGAAGTCGTTGTAGTCACCCGTGATCCGGTCCATATTGGCTACAAGCTCGTTGTCCCGCACGACTTGATTGTTCCTGGCACGCTTGGATTCGTCTCCGCTATGTATGAAGTCGTAAAGCACGTCTACATCCTCGCCAGGGTATCCGCCGGGATTCCGCACAAGGCCGTGCGAGCGATAGTAGTGGTAATAAGAAGTATTCGGTGCGATAGGAATGATCGCTTCAAGTCCCTTCACTCCTGTCGTAGCAGCAGCCACCGGAAGCGTTCCGTTGTAAGAAGTTCCTGTCATTCCGATCTTTCCGGTAGACCAGGAGGCCATCACCTTTTCGGTTCCTGTCCGCTCCTTGTATCCGTTGTCCTTTCCTGCCAGCCATTCGACAACCGCTTTCGGAGCAAGTGACTCATTGTCGCCTCCGACAGTAGGCGATCCGTCGGAAAGACCGGTGCCAGGCGACGAGGAATGCACGACGATGTAGCCTCTAGGGATCCACGTCTTTTCCTGCGATGTCGATATGATCGGCCTTTCTCCGCGCCTTGTGACTTCGGGATGAACTCTCGGTTCAGGTGCAGGCTCTCCGAGGTTATGCCTGATATTCCAGAACAATCCCGGCACAAAACCTGCGGTTCCTGAATAATAGGGACTTGTTTCGTAAACAACGGGCAACTTAAGACCTTCGGTCTCGGTCTGTCTCGGCCTCGTCACACTGACGTGCATCCGATCCATCCGCCCGTCTCCGTCGGTGTCGAATTCCGTTTCAACCCAAAGGTCCTCGCGGATCCAGGATTCCGGATCGGAGAACGCATCAACGATCTGAGCTTCGCCGTCCTTGAATACGGGACCGGTCTGCTGGGCATATGCGGGAACAAGAAGAAGTGTTGCGACAAGAAGGAACCTGAGAGTTTTCATAGCGGGATATTTATAACACAGGAGACAGAAGACAGCAGTCAGAAGTCAGAAGTCAGAAGTCAGAAGTCAGAAGTCAGAAGTCAGAAGTCAGAAGTCAGAAGTCAGAAGTCAGAAGTCAGAGAAGATATTCCAAATTCCAAATTCCAAATCTAATATTTCGTTTTCAACCGAGATTCAACGCCGTTGGGAGACCGGAACGAGTCCCGGAGGGACGGGAACAAACAAGTTCCATGTTCCGGGTTCCACGTTCCGAGTCGGGTTCAGAGTCAAAGGAAGAGTTCCGGTGAAATTTGAAATCTGCAATTTGTAATCGCGTAGCGCTTCGAAATTCGTGCGAAGCACGATTCTGAAATCAGAGATCTGCAATTTGAAACCGCGCAGCGCTCCCCCGAAATCCTTCCGGCGCCGACCAATGTTCTGATACACTCCCGGGAGCCGATCAAAATTACCCAATTTTGCTCAAATGAGCGGAACTTCCAAGGAGTCGAATATGGGACTGGAAGATAACAAGGCAGTCGCGCGGCGGATCTACGAAGAGGTGTTGAATGGTCGGAACATCGACCTCGCCGATGAACTTGTAGCCGAGGATTCCGTCGAGAACGACCCCTTCCCCGGAGTGGGACAAGGCAGGAAAGGATTCAAGCAATTCTGGAAGATGTTCGAGGCATCGTTTCCCGATTACCGGATCTCTATCGAGGACATTATCGCAGAAGGAGACAAGGTGGTACTCCGAATCAGGGTGAAAGCTGACTATACAGGTGAACCCTTCATAGGCACGGTTCCTACGGGTAGGGAGATCGAGTTCGAATCTATAGATATATTAAGGATCGAGAACGGCGTGGTTACAGAGCACTGGGGAGAAACTGACGCGATCGCTATGTTCGATCAGATCGGCGCTGTCGAGCTGGCTATCGAGGTGTGAATGCGTTTTGTGAGAAAAGCTTTTAGTTCATTTTTCGGTGAATCTTAAATGAGAATGCCACTTTGCAGTATCGCACTTGGATCGATTCTCATGATCTCGGCCCTTGTTCCATCTAATGCAGGTCAGGAGATGGGCGAGAGCAATTTCTTCACCACAAGCGACGGGGTTAGGATCCATTACCTTGAGAAGGGCAAGGGCGAAACGCTTGTGTTCGTTCCGGGAATCCTGTTTCCCGCCGAGATCTGGGAAAAACAGATCGAAAGGTTTTCAAAAGAATACAGGGTTGTCGCGATGGACCCTCGCTCACACGGCAGATCTGAACGACCTACCGAAGGCCACACGCAAAGCCGTCGCGGAAGAGACATCGGCGAACTGATCGATCACGTAAGCGACAAGCCTGTTGTAGCAATCGGATGGTCGCTCGGAGTGCTGGAGATACTGACCTTCGCAAAGGAGAACGGCACCGACAAGTTCAAGTCACTGGTACTTGTGGACATGTTTCTCGGGTTTGATGAGAAACTCGGAACGCCGCATCCGTTTGGAAACGCCTGGATAGGATGGATGAAAGGACTTCAGACGGATCGCCGGAAATGGATCAGCGACTGGTCAAGAGCATTTCACCGGAGAGAGCATCCGGAAGAGTACTTTGAGCGTATGGAAGAAGCACTGATGATCACGCCGACCAACACGGCGGTCACATTGCTTTCGAACCTGATGCATATCGAGGAACGCGACTTCAGGCCGTTCATCGACACACTCGACCTCCCTGTTCTTTTCGTGTTTTCCTCCTCGACTTAAGCGGTGGATGAAGCTGAAATGGCAAGAAAGAGATGGCCGAAGATGAAGGCTGTATCGTTGGAAAACACGGGCCACGGTGTCTTCGTCGACGATCCGAAAAGCTTTAACGAAACCCTTGCCGGTTTTCTTAAAGGGAACTAACGGATTCAGCCATTCCCTTTATGATCTGAAATTTGGAATTAGAGATTCGGCGAAAGGCGACCCACAAGCGCCGCTACGCGGCTAAAGCATTGGAGTGGGCTTTCGTGTGCTACAGATATCAGGCTCCTACGGAGCGGTGCCATTGGCCAATGCTCAATGGTCATTGGTCAATGTTGCACCGTCCGTCCGGGACTAGTTGTATTCTTTCAACCTTCCGAGATTTCGATTGCGATCAGGGTCGAAGATTTGGAATTTGGAAGTTCTTCTCTGAAATCTGCGATCTGAAATCGCGAAGCCCGTCGGAACCTGAAACTCGGAACTTGATCATGCCTCTCGCTAGCGTTCCGGGTTCTTATGTCCGTTCCCGTTTCGCCCTTCGACCCTGACCGCGCACACCTTATACTCGCCAGTCTGCGTAACAGGATCGCCCGCATCGTTCGTCAAGAGGTTCGCCCGCGACTCTTCAAAATGCATAGGCATCCACACACAGCCGACGCGCATTCGCGGAGAGATCATCACCTCGGCATCGATCCTTCCGCGCCTGGAAACAACGTCGACGATCTCGCCGTCGTGAAATCCAAGCCGACGTGCGTCCTTCCGGTTCATCTCTATAAAATTACGTCCGATCTTGGCCATTGATCCGGCCTCGCGCCGGGTCTGCGTTGCCGCATTGTAATGGTAAAGGACGCGTCCCGTAGAAAGAACAAGGGGATACTCATCGTCCGGGAGTTCATCGCTCGGCCTGTATTCGACCGCCTGAAAATCGGCTTTTCCTTTCAGAGGTCCGTCGATGTGAAGTGTAGGGGTACCCGGATGATCGGGATCAGGGCACGGCCATTGAAGGCCCATGATATTTTCCTCGAGCCTTCTGTGTGATATACCCGCGACCTTTGGAGTTAAGGCCGCCATCTCGTCGTAGATCTCCGAAGGCGATGCGTAATCCGGCATCGGATAACCGCTCGCCTTTGCGAAGTCTATAAGAATCCTCCAATCTTCGCGCGCATTTCCCGGAGGGTCGACCGCCTTACGGACCCTCTGCACCCTTCGGTCGCTGTTCGTGAATACGCCGTCCTTTTCAGCAAAGCACGCTCCGGGCAATACCACATCTGCAAACCGGGTGGTCACATTGTGGAATATCTCCTGGCAGACCAGGAACTCGCAGTTCTCGTTTAGCCCCACCTCGAGTTTCGAGGCATTCGGCTCAGATATCACGATGTCCTCGCCCATAACGTAAAGGCCGCGGATCTTTCCCTTGATGACGCTTTTCATCATCACGTTCAGGTTCTGGCCTTCGTTCGGTGACAGTTCGACTCCCCACGCTTCTTCGAACTTCTTTCGTGCCGACTCATCTGTGACGTTTTGGTATCCGGGATAAAAGATCGGCGAAGCTCCGGCGTCGTTCGCGCCCTGCACGTTGTTCTGGCCGCGAAGCGGATTCATTCCTGCCGAGCGTTTGCCGAGATGGCCGGTCATCAGAACAAGATTCGCGAGGCAATAAACATTATCTGTCCCGTGAGTGTGCTCGGTGATGCCGAGCGTGTAATAAATACCGGCTTTTTCGGTGGTGGCGTATATCCTGGCGGCCTCGCGGATAAGTTCTGCGGGTGCGCCAGTTACCTTCTCGGCTTCTTCGGGCGAGTATTTTGCGGTCGCTGCTTTGACCTTCTCAAAGCCCTCTGTGCTACGCGCTATGAAATCATCATCGGTCAGGCCTTCGGAAATGATCACATTTGCCATCGCGTTCAGAAGCCATACGTCCGTTCCCGGCCTGATCTGGAGAAAGATGTCGGCCATATCTGCAAGCCATATCTTTCTGGGGTCCGAAACGATCAGCTTTGCGCCGCGCTGAATGGCGCGTTTCATCTCCATCGCGATGATCGGATGCGCTTCCGTCGTGTTCGAACCGGTTACGAAAAGAAGATCCGCGTCCCTGATCTCGTCGATCGAGTTTGTCATTGCCCCTGCACCAAACATTGTCACCAGACCGGCGACGGTTGGGGCGTGTCAGGTAGCAGAGCACTGATGAATGTTGTTCGTTCCGTACACAGCCCGCGATATTTTCTGCATCAGGTAATTCTCTTCACCTGTACAGCGGCTGGACGAAACAAACCCCAGGGCATCAGCGCCATATTTCTCCTTTACCCTGCCGATGCCTTCAGCAGCGGCAGTGATCGCCTCGTCCCACGTAGCGGGATGAAGCTCACCGTCTTCTCCTCGGATCAGCGGTTCGGTTATGCGGTCTTCGTGATGGATGAAGTCGTAAGCGAAGCGTCCCTTGATGCAAAGATTTCCGTCGTTGACGGTCTCGCCCGGAGGAGGGCTCGTAACCTTCGCTACTCTGCTTGTACCATTCGTGCCTACGACGTGCAGATCAAGCTGGCATCCGACCCCGCAGAAGTTGCAGGTACTTCTGACCGTCTTCGCGTCAGCGGGAAGCGGGTCGGGCGATTTCTTTTCGATCAAAGCTCCGGTCGGACAAGTGTCGATGCATCCGCCGCATAGCTCGCACGTCGTATCGAGCAGACCACGCATTCCCGCAGTCGCGATCGTCGTTTCAGAGCCTCGGTTCGCCAGCGTGATAGCGTTTACCGCCTCGACCTCGTCGCAATACCTCGTGCACCGAGCACACAGGATGCAGAGGTCCGGCTCAAAAGCAATGTAGGGATTAACATCTTCCGGACGGCCTACCCTCGGCGCATCCACCGAATGCAGAGCAAGCGGCTTGGTCTTTTGCGCCAGTTCTCTTAACTGATTTCCGTTTGCTGTTTCGACCGGAAGGCCCTCGCCGTCGAGATCGTGATCGGCGAGATAGAGGCCGTAAAGAACTTTTCTGTGGCGCTCGATCCTGTCGGACTCGGTGGTGATCTCCATTCCTTCAGAGACCTTCCAGGCGCATCCCGGTTCAAGCCGCCGTTGTCCTTCGACCTCCACAAGGCAAACCCGGCACGCGCCGGCCGGCTCAAGCCGTGTGTCGTGACAGAGAGTCGGGATCGAAATCCCCTCTCTCGCCGCGACCTCGAACACCGTTTCGCCTTTGCTCGCGGTGCAGGTCCTGCCGTTTATCTTGATATCAAATTCGGTACTGCTCATTGCTTTGACCTTGATCCAAATGCTTCCGGAAAATACTTCATCGCGCTTTCGAGCGGCTTGGCTGCTACCATTCCCAGTCCACAGATCGAGCCCTCTTCCATTTCCCAACCTACGTCTTCGGCAAATTCGAGCGCGTCAGGATCGCCTTCCCCGATAAATGAGTCAACCTGCCGCCTGAGATAGCGGGTGCCGATCCTGCACGGAGCACACTGCCCACAGCTTTCCCGCTCAAAGAAATCCAGCTGCCAGCCTGTCGCCTTCGCCATATCGACAGAGTCGTTCAGGACGACAAGTCCCGCACTGCCAAGCATCGACCCCTCCTTTGAGAGGTGACCGAAATCCAGCGGAACGTCGCGTCTTGAGATCGGAAGGAATCCGGAAGACGGACCGCCGGGGCTAAACGCGACCGGTTCGCCGTCATAACCTCCCGCGACCTCAACCAATTCATCCAGCGTTACGCCAAGAGGAAGCTCGAAGACTCCCGGTTTGTTGACGTGCCCTGATACGCAATATAGCTTGGTGCCAGGCTCCGTCTTACCAAGATCCTTAAACCACTCGCCTCCACGTTCGACAATGGCCGGCACGCAGGCCGCGGTCTCGACATTGTGCATTAAGGTCGGTTTGCCTCTGAACCCGTACTCTGTTGGATACGGAGGCTTTAGGCGAGGCATTCCGCGCTTGCCTTCCATCGACTCTATCAGCGCGGTCTCTTCACCGCAGATATAAGCGCCGTGTCCGTTATAGATCGTCCACGTGAAATCGGAGATCTTCTCAGAAGCCGCCTCGAGCGCTTTCTCGATCATCCTCCGCTCGGACGTAAACTCGCCTCGGATGTATATGCAAATGTCCTTCGCCTCAACGGCGTAAGCCGCGATAGCGAGGCCTTCGAGCAGCAGATGCGGCTGACGAAGAATTATCTCCCTGTCCTTGAATGTTCCGGGCTCTGCCTCGTCGGCGTTGCAGATGACGTAGCGTTCCGTTTCTTTCTGTCCGCGGACGCCTTTCCACTTGATGTGAGCAGGAAATCCCGCGCCGCCGCGGCCCTGCAGCTTTGCCGCCTCGATCTCGGCAATTACCGCATCGGATCCTGTCTCTCTTGCTTTTGCGAGTGAAGAATATGAATCCCTCACGGGTCCGCCCAGATTCATCGGCAGTTCAGGATCGTCCGGCACAATGCCCCTTGCTTCCACTCCGTAACAAACCTGCTCCAGATCCTCATCGAGAGTCGCGGGCGCCCGATCGCACTGCCCCAGACAGCTGACCGGCTCGCACTCTTTACCGGCGTCGCGGAGCTTGCTGAACAGTTCGTCCGATCCTTTGATCCTGCACGACAGACCGTCGCACACCCGGACACGTTTACCGGGTTTGCTGACAAGCGTATAGAAAAGCCCCGTGCCCCAGATGTCGGCTTCAGGAACTCCGGTCTCCAGCGAGATCCTGCGGACCACATCCTCGGTAACACCTCCCTCTTCCTCCAAGAGGTGAAGAATCCGTTCTCTTTGGGCTCCTTTCTTTTGCATCTGGCGGGTTCTTTCAGTTTACGGCGAAGCGTAGGCCGGTCGGTTCGGCGAAGGTCCGCTTGTCAGAATCGTGTTCCTGATTATATAGATGAAACCGGCCTTTACCAATACTTTCGTCAAGTACGAAGGTGATCAATGGCCCGCCGGCGCGGGTGTTGAAAGGCGTCGCAAAAGGCCCGGATCCTGCCCTCCGCAGCTTCTGAGAAGCGGCCAACACTGATAAGATTGCGCGGGTCCGAGGCATTACAGGGCCTTCTATCCAAACCCGGGAGGAATACCGACTTGACCCGATCGATACAATCCGCATTGTCAGCGCTGATCATCGTTGTCTTTGTCGCACTCGCGTGCGACGGAGACGCCAACGAAACGGTTACGGAAGAGGAACGGCGGCGCTCTGAGCAGACCGAGACGGAGCGCTCAACACCTGAACCGGATGTGGGCTTTGAGGATGAGGAGCCAGAAGAACAGCTTGAGGAAGAACCGGAACTAGCTCCTGAGCCTCCTGAGGCAGCTCCGGAACGGGTCAGATTCAGGCCGGGTGCGACCGAAGGAACGGTCAGGTTCACACTCGCCCCGAATGAGACGAAAAGATATGTGATCGGAGTGGCACCGGCGCAGTACTTACACATCGGGATGGATGATGAGACGCCCGTCCTGAGCATCCCGAACAGATCCAGGATATCCGAGGTCAATGAAGGAGAATCTTTTATCGACGGCGTGACGCTTAGTACAGGCGACATCGTTTTTGAGATCTCTAATCCGACGCAGAGGTCGGTCAGGACATTCGCGATCGTTACGATCAAGGACCGCGAACCGATGGATCACTGAGGCTCTCCGAAGAACACCATCACCTCTTCCTTCCCTTGATTTGCCGATGAAAACTTACGACGTCATAGTCGCCGGACTCGGGGCGATGGGAAGCGCCGCGCTTTTCCAGCTCGCGAAATCGCGCGTGAAGGTCCTGGGAATTGACCGGTTCAGTCCCCCGCACGACCTGGGATCGACCCACGGAGAAACAAGGCTGACGCGCCTCGCTATCGGCGAGGGCGAAGAATTTGTCCCGCTCGTGATGCGAACGAATGAAGTTTGGCGCGAGCTTGAAGAAGCCTCGGGGAACAAATTGCTGACAACAACAGGCGGTTTGATCTTTACATCGGGCGAAGGAGGATCGGTCCTTCACGGAAGCGATATTCTTGCCGACACGATCAGGATCGCGCGGAATTTCGGGATCAAGCACGACATACTGGATCACAAAGAGCTTGAGTCGCGATTTCACGATCTGAAGTTCGAACCGAATTCAAGGGGGTATTACGAATACGGCTCGGGTTATCTGAATCCCGAACTGTGTATCGAGACGAATCTCGGGCAGGCGAGGGTTCACGGAGCAGAAACAGCGGTCAACGAGAGGATCATTGAGATCGATGAAACGGACGGCAAGGTAGAGATCATAACCTCCAAAGACAAGTATGAATGCTCGAGGCTGCTTCTATCGGCCGGTGCCTGGGTCAACAAGCTTCTTGGAGACCGGGTTCCAGAAAAGAGGTTCAGGATCTTCCGGCAGGTGATGATCTGGTTCAGGGGTCTCTCGGACTATTCCGATGCGTCGTTCCCGGTCTTCATCAAAGGCGGTTCGGATGAACATTCGTCGTATTACGGATTTCCCGCGGTTGAGGGCAGTGACGCGATCAAGATCGGGATCGAACAGTTCGAAACAGAATCTGATCCTGATGCGGTCGACAGAAGCGTTTCAGAGACGGATACCCGCAAGGCATTTGAACTTGTATCGAAGAACTTCAACATTGAACCGGATCCGGTGAAGATCAAGACCTGCCTTTATACCGTGACTGAGGACTTCGGGTTTGTAGTCGATTTCCTTCCGGGCTCGGCGAACATTCTGGTCGTCTCACCGTGTTCCGGCCACGGTTTCAAGCACTCGGCCGGAATCGGCCAGCTTGCGAAACAGATGGTACTTGGCGAAGAGCCTTTTACGGACGTTTCACGGTTCCGGTTTGAAAATAGCTGAATTTCATTCGACGCTGACTCAGGGTCGTTTTCTTTCCCACGTGTAATCTTCCTGATCGCGAGCAGTAAGCGGTGAGCAGTGAGCCGTTTAACTGCTCTAAGAATTAGCCCGCGCAGCGGGCGTCATACGTCCGCTCCACGTGGAGCGAAGCGGAACGTGGAGGAAGAAGCGTGAATGACATTCCAGCCGCATAGCGGCGGCATTCCCGGACAAAATATTCGAAATAGATCAGCCGACGACCTGTCCGACAAACGTGGACCATCTCTGAGGGCCGGTCGTTACTGCTTCCGGTACTGATTGCTTTCGCCTTGATCGACAGGTCTTCCGCCGCTGACGCGGCTGAGGGATTTGGGGGGTGTCCTGTTCCGTGGGCTGCGCCCTTCGGGCTTACCCACGGCTAAATGCATTTCGTCGCTGCGCGACTTGTTCAGATAAGGAACCGTGCCGAGTCTACCGCAGCGAAAGAATCGAAAACCAATCCAGACTCAGTACTCATCACTCGGCACTCATCACTTTTTATCGCCCGTCCCTTCGGGACTCGTTGGATTTAAGCCACATTTCGGAGTGCCGTTTCAAACGGATTTGGTAAGCACCAAAACGAGTTACCTATATATTCTCTGCGCCTTAGCGCCTTCGCAGTTAATCTTGCAGAAGAAGATTAACCGCAAAGGACAAGAGGCATTGATCATCGCTCAACGATCATTTACCAATGAGCAGGATTTTTTCTCTTCCTGCCCCTTTTTGCCAATCCGTGATTGATCCTGTGGACGTCGACTCCCGAATCTAAATCGAGACCAAAACCACGAAGCTTCACAAAGGGACACAAGAATGACGCCTACCTCTTTTCGTACCGATCACCGTCAAGAACAAGCGCACCCGTGCCCGTCGAGTCGAATTCGAGAGGCCTCGGACTGATGACAAGGAAATCGACGGTGAACTTGTTGCCGGAATCGTGTTCCAGATAGGAAGTCAGGTTTCCCATCTCCGCAAACAGCTTTCCTTCGCGCAGGCTTACGGTGATCTCGCCGAACTCGCGATTGATGTACTTGCCCGCAAATCCGCTCAAGCTTGTCGGCGGTGTCGAATTTGCCACGTTCTCATTTCGCGCGGAAGAGGCCCTCTCGCGGCTCCTTTCCCGTTCGCGTTCCAGATTCCGCAGATACTCATCGATCAACGGATTCTCGGCAGCGTCAAGCGCCCTCTTTCCAAGCAGATGATCATAGATCTCGTTGGCGATCAGGTCTGGAAGGATGATGCTCTCGTCACTTTCATTGACCAGGACTACGACACCGATCTTATGCTCGGGCATAAAGGAGACGTGCGGTCTGAAGCCGGCGTAGGTTCCGAAGCAGTGAACGAATTCCTCGCCGTCGTAGGTCGCAATGTTCCAGCCCAGGTTGTAAGCGTACCTTCGATACTTATAGAAGCCGCGGTCCTGGTTGATCTGAGGCGCAAGGATCTCGCGCATCGCTCGCGAAGAGATGATCCTTTTGTCTCCGAGCATCCCGTCGTTCATCATCACGCGGACCCATTTTGCCAGGTCCTCAGCTGTTGAGACCGTTCCGCCGGCGGCATGCATTGTCTGATCGTTCTTGTAAGGAAGCTCAGTGAACTCCCCTTCTTTGGATCGGTATGGTTTGGCGAAATTACCTGACGACTTCGCTTCGGAGGCGTAGGATGTCGTGTTCGTCATGCCGATCGGATCGAACAACAACTCCTTTTCCAGTTGTTTCCAAGTTTTGCCGGTCGCTTTTTCCATCGCGACACCCGTGAGGACGTAACCGAGGTTGGTATAGGAATACTCAGGAGAGCGCGGCTCGCTGAACTCGGCAAGCAGATCAAGCAAAAGATCTGAATCGTACTGGCCCGTGTAAGAGGTCCTTAGGCCTATCGCGTTGTTGCTGATACCTGCGCGATGGGTAAGGAAATCGCGCAGCGAGATCTGCTTCTCTGAAAGCGGTGCAGTTAATTTCAGGTCCGGAAACACTTTCTCGATCGGGGCGTCGAGATCAAGCTTTCCTTGCTCATCCAGCAGCTTTGCCGCAGCTGCCGTAAATGACTTTGTCGTCGAGGCTAGATAGAACCCTGTGTCTTTTGCAACCGGCAGTTTCCTCTCGAGATCCCGGTATCCGAATCCTTCCGAAAAGATGACCCGATCGTCCTTTACAACTGCTACTGCCACTCCCGGTGAGGTCGGGATCCGTTTCATCACGGCTTCGATGTGCGACTTGAGCTTCCCCGTTTCTACCTGCGGACGCGCTGCTGCCCGCTGCGGACCCGCTTCCTGAATACTGAGGCCGACGATCAAAGCGATCACAAATGTAAAAAGGCATCTGATGAACATATTTCTCATATTTCCACTCCCGAAGGCGCAACATCACGCGCCCGATCGACTCGATCATATCGATCGGGAACCCGCTGGGTATTGGAGAATCGTGCTCAACTTGTAGGAATTTGATCTCTTCGGAGAACGCTTCTGTATTCTCCAGGAGTAAATCCTGTCAGCCGCTTGAAGTTCGCAGAAAAATGGCTCTGATCGTAGAAGCCTACTAGTGCTCCGATCGCTGCAAGATCCAGGTCCGTCTCCGCGAGTTTGCGGCATGCTTCGTCGATACGCAGCCTTCTTACACGTTCGCCGACGGTACATCCCGTCCTCCTCCTGAATTCTCTGGAAAGATGTGCGGGATGAACCCCCGCCTCCTCGGCAATGTCTTCAAGCAGGATCTTGTCGGCGAACCCTTCCCTTAGCATTTCATCGACCCTTGTCAACCATTTCGGTGCGGACCCTCTTCGAGTTTCCGAGCTCTTCTCCCGAGCGGCACCGGCGACAAGTTCGAACACGAGACCCTTGATCGCAAGCGGTGAGAACGGGTCATTCTTAAGGAACTCGCCATACATGCGCGCGGCGATCGAACCAAGCTCGCCGCCTCTGAATTCCGTGCGGTCGCCAAAAGCATTCGCGAGTTCGGGATTTCCGCGGATCCAGCCGTCAGAAAGATCGATCTCGAAGATACGGGTCAGGCGGTCGTGAAAGCGGACAGAGTGGGATTCCTGTGCTGTGTGAACGATAAGATCACCGCTTTGCCGGACGTTCACGCGGGATCCAAGCTTCTCCGAGTAGCCGCCCTCCAAAACGAAGCTGAAATAAGGCGCGCCGTGGGAATGCTTGCGCATATAAAGATCCTCCGGGTAGAAGATCTCCCACAACTGAAACTCACCTAAATTCAAAGGCGTTTCAGATCTTTCCTTAAGCTGTTTGTAATAGGCTGACTTGTTCATCGAACATGACCCTCATCTCCTCTGTTCTCTACGGAGAATGGATGGAACCAGTTCATTCCGAGCGCACAAGGGGCAACGTTGGCCATTGACCATTGACCGAGCGATTCGAGCGATCGACTTCGTGTCCTTTGTGTGAACCTTTGTGCACTTTGTGGTTAGTTTTTTATGAGGAATGCAGTTGCTGACGTACTTCAACCATGAAGGTCACGAAGGTTTTCACAAAGGACACAGAGGATCGTTCATTGCGCAACCTTCTTCCTGAACACCACGTTTCTAACCCGGCCGCTTGAGACTTTCACAAGTGCGATCTTTCCCGCAGCGTCTCTCTCAAACACGGCCCTGCCGAAGAACCAGGACGCCCCGTTGAAATCATCCTTTTTCGCAGGCGTGAACGAAATGTCCGGGTGCCTTTGATGGACAGCGACAAGCTTCCCGTCCTTGACGGTGAACTCGTATGCCGTATCAAGTTCGCGGCTGTAGAACCGGCCCGTGTACTCCTCAAGAGCCTTCGCATCCGGCTCAAATGGCTTGACCCTCTTCGCAGTGTTCGGCTGGCCATTCTGAGTCCATACGAATTCACTGACCTTTCCGTCAGCGCCCGTTTTAAACTCTAATTCGACTCCCGGTCCCTCGACCTTGAATTTCGTCTGAGATATCGGCACAAGAGTCAATCTCTGGTTTCCCATCGTGCCAAACAACGTTCCGCCCTGGCGTGAGATGGTTGTCACGGTGCCGGGCATCAGCTCCCATTCTCCAGTGTACGAATCCAGGACTGCAGTGGGAACGGAGACCGAATTTGCGTCTTCATTTTCGGGGGTTTCGGGCTTCGGTTCGGGAGCAGGTTCCGGAATGTACAGGTTTGCGATCCGGAAAGCGATATTGCCGGGGTTGAATACCGCATCGTTGCTGAAAACGGTGATCGACAGTTTTTTGGACGGAAATCTCAGCAGGAACGTCCGGTAGCCTGCGTCGCCGCCGCCGTGGCTGATAGACTCGACGCCCCTGTATTCGCCTACCGACTGCCCCAGAGCGTACGAGATCTTCCGGCCGTTGTTAAGAACTCCGCGCTCCTTCATCTTCTGTATGATCCCGGGATCGCCAACAACCGGATCCTCAAAATTCATCGCCCAAAGACTTAGGTCTTCGACCGTGGTAAAGAGGCTTGTCGCACCTACGTTCGCATAGCTCAATACAAGTTTTCGATGGCCGGCCCCGGACGGCGCGTACGAGTACGCACGGTTCTTTACGATCCTCTCGTGATCGTCATAGAAAAGTGTATTCATCATCTTCAGGGGCTTGAAGATCCGCTCATCCGTAAATTCAGCAAACGACTTCCCGGAGACGCGCGCGACAACCTCGGCCAGAAGGGTATACCCCGTGTTGCAGTACAGATACTCCTCACCGGGATCAAAGTTGAGGTCCTCCTGGTTCGATACCAGCTTCAGCACGTGCTCCCGCGTGATGACGTCGTCCAGCCGCCAACCTGCCAATGCGAGCAGATTCCATTGATCACGGAGACCGCTTGTATGGTTCGCAAGATGCCGAAGAGTGATCTTTTTTCCAAAATCATGAAGCTCGGGGATGTACTTGCGGACGTCATCGTCCATTGAGAGCTTTCCGTCAGCCTCGAGCAAAAGAGCGGCAAACGTGGTGAACTGCTTGGATACCGAGGCAATGTGAAAGATCGTGCTCGGAGAGTTCTTGATCCCATACTCCAAATTGGCAAGACCATAGCCTTTGCTGAATACGATCCTCCCGTCCTTGGCCACTGAGACAGAAGCTCCCGGGCCATTGTCGTTTTCCCAAGGCGCCATCACCTGTTCGATCCGCCCTTCGGGAGTCTTGGCAATAGCGTCGATCCTGAGGATCTTAATGTCGTAGCTTCCCGACCCGGTCTTGTTGAGCGGAAAGACCTCGAGCCTGTATTTACCCTTCGCAGAAGTCTCGATAGCTATGAACTCCGGTCCGTTGCTGCCGTTCGGGCTGTCAAAATCTCCGATCTTTTCGCCTTCGGGAGAATAACCGGATATCGCGAGGTCGACCCCCTTCTGTTCAACCACAAGCAATGCAAATTTGTCTTTGTCGAGCTCGACCGTGTAGTTGTGCTTCTCTTCGCCTCCGATTGTGGCCGACTCTACGGATCCTGTCCGAAGCGACTTGGCATTTCCCTGTCCTGATACTGCAACAGAAAAAAGAAAGAAGCAGAGCGTGATAAAAGCTGAGGAGGTTCGCATTCGTTGTAATCTCATATTCAATTCTCCTGCCTGGCGTGCAGGAATCGGTTATTCTGTCTTCTTGCCCTCGAATTTGTTGCCGTCGTTATTGATCCAGATCATCGTTGTCGGCACACCCTCATCGTCGGTCCGAAAATCGATATAGGAATAGAGCATCCGGCTGAAATACTTTCCATCCGTCAAAGGGACCATCTCCGAATAGCTCCCTTCGTTCGCTCTTGCCTTCAGCTTACCGTCCAGCACATCCACATAAACGCTCAGAGTTGGAGCAAATTCGTATTTGCCCGCGAGCTTCTCAAAACCCTCGGGATAATTTCCCCTGGCAGGTGTCGACTTTGCTCTCGACTTGTATTCTTTGCCAAATACGATCGCTGCCAGGTCTCGTCTGAGAAAATCCGCAACTCCCGTCTGCAGGTTTCCCAGAATGATAATGGTCACATCTTCCTGCCTGTAGTGCAGATAGTCCGCGATATATCCGCTTATCCTTCCGTCGTGGCCAAATACATCATTCTCGTTTGATCTGTAGATCGAGATTCCGTAGCCGTAGCCACCGCTATGCTCGGTAAAGAGTTTCTTCTGTGAGGCGGATTTTAGTATCTTTCCGTCCCGCAACGCGTTCACCCATTTTTCAACGTCGCCCACGGATGAGTAGATAGAACCCGAGCCTCTGAAGAAGACGTCGTTGACGTACTCCGGACGGGTCACTCCGTCGTAGCCAGCCGGATCGTATCCTTCCGCGAGATTCTCGATCACCGGCCCGTCAAAGTAGTCGCCGGTCGATGACATTTTAAGAGGTCCGAATATCCTTTCTTCAAGGAAGTCTCCATAGCTCTTACCGCTAACCTTTTCGATTATCCTTGCCAGAACCGTGTATCCGGAGTTGCTGTACGCGTACGTCTTTCCCGGCTCGGAGACAAGGTCATTACCGAAGATCTCCGCAGTGACCTCTTCAAGTGATAGCGACTTGCGGTTGATCTTTCTGAAGTTGGGAAGGGCAAAGATATCTACCAGGCCGGAAGTATGGGTCAGCAGATGATGTATCGTGATGCGATCAGAAGGTCCCGTTTTACCGAGATGCTCGGACAGGAGATCGGTAGTCTCCAGTTTGCCGTCTTCTTCTAGAAGGAGTATCGCCGAGGCGGTGATCTGTTTCGAGATGGATCCGATCTTGAATTTGGTGCTGATCGTGTTCTGGAGACCGAACCTGTAACTCGCCTTTCCGAAACAACCTTTGTAGAGAGTCTCCTCTGCTTTCCTGATCAGAATACAGCCGCTGAAATCACCGGTCTTTGCATACGACATCGCGTATGCATCTACCTTTTCTTTAACAGCCTCTTCACCGTGCGGATCGCTTCCGAGCGTTCCCGCAACTAGAATCAAGAGCGTGGCGCAGATTCCTGCGAGTTTCATAGGTCCTTCAATGCAAATTTCGGATCTTTAGCTGATTACACCCCCGACCTCGGAATTATGACATTGGTTATTCTTCTCACGCCGTGCGAACCATTAGGTAAGAGCGCTGCCGGCGTGGCTATCGGCGCACAAACTTCAGGTTCCTGACCCTTCCGGCATCCAGACGGAACCCTGTAGGACTGCCGTTCGAATCCGAGTCGATCGTGATAACGCCGACCGTTTCGTTTCTCCAAAGGTCTTTCACTAACGGCTCTAGCGCTCCCAGATCTTTGTCGTTTATGGAGAGCGAAAGCTTGCCGTCATTTAGCGTGAACTTGTAGTAGGCGTTTACTTCCTCACTGAAGTACGAACCGACAAGCGCACTGAGTTGCGCTTCGCTGTAGTCAGGGGTCTCGTATGCGTCAAACCTGAGCGACGGTCGGCCGTTGATGACCTCTCCGTACCCGTGTTTTCCGCCGTCCCCGTTCTGAAAGGTCAGTACTACGTTCAGACCCGGAAACAAGACCTTCAGCGAGTTCTCGGACAAAGGCTTCACCTCCGTCGGTGGTATACCGTCCCTCTCGATCATCATCTTGCCTTCTTTGGTGAGGATCTTCGAGAAGATCGAGTTCTCGGGATTCCAGAATGTGCCTTCGAAACTCTTAAGCTGTTCGGCTGTTAGCGTCGCATACGTCTCTGGCTCTTTTTGGTCAGTCGAATTCGAAGCATTTCCAGCCGGCGCTTTTTCCTTGAATTCATCCTTCAGGAAGATCTCTGCTATCTCCCTTGATTTTCCGACCGAATTGAAACCGGCTAGATTTGCCAGCACGATCACTGAGAAGTTCTGGTCCGGATATCTAACCATGTAAGTGCTGTATCCCGCCAAGCCCCCGCTGTGCCCGACGGTTCTCAGACCCTTGTGCGTCCCGTTAGAAAGTCCGAAAGCATACCCGGTCGAGCTTCCATCGTTGAGCAGGCCTTCCTCTTCCATCTTCTCGACTAGGGCCTCTTGCTTCTTTCCGAGCTTGTTGTCGTAAAAGTTCCGGTCCCACATCAGAAGGTCTTCGACATTTGAATAAAGACCGCCCGAGCCGACAAGATCGAACCTCATTATCAGGTTGCGATAGCCGTCCTTTCCCGGCGAGTAGCTGAAAACACGGTTCTTGACGATGTGATACTGGTCGTCGTGAAAATGAGTGTTCTTCATTCCCAGAGGCTTGAACATTTCTTCCTCGGCGAATTCCTTTATCGGCTTGCCCGAAACTTTTTCCACGATCTGGGCAAGCATGAAATAGCAGGAATTGCTGTAGAGATATCGGTCGCCCGGCGTGAAGTTCAGCTCCTTTTGACGCCTGATCATCTGGTACATCTCATCGACCTCGATCGAGTCGTAGATATCCCTGCCGGAAAGCTGCCACAGCGTTAGGTTGTCGCGAACCCCGCTCGTGTGATGGATAAAGTTGCGTATCGTTAGCGGGCCGTCGTACTTCGGAAAGTCAGGAAAGTACTTCTGGATCTCGTCGTCAAGACCAAGCTTTCCCTGTTCTTCCAGCAGGAGGATCGCCATCGTGACGAACTGCTTCGAGACCGAAGCCATATAGAAGACCGATTTCGGGGTTATCGGTACATCGTGCTCAAGGTCCGCCGAGCCATACCCTTTCTTTAGTATGAACTCGCCATTCGTGATCACACCGACAGCCGCACCGGGCGAGTCGGTCTTGTTCCATTCGGCGAATAACTTGTCGACGGCGGCTTCCTGTTCTTGGGTGGCCTGACCGAATGCCGTTGCTGCCAGGCAAAACAGGACTACAAGTGCGATGAAGAACGATCTGGGGGAAGTGCTCATATAAGTACAGTTCTCCTTTGAGATCAGGTGAATTCAATGATTTTGTAAGCAATAGGGTACTCTAAATGACCAGAATTCGAAAATGGTCACAAAGCATTGGTCATTGATCAATGTGCATTGACCATTGACCATTGCCCTCTCAGCTTTGCGGCCCTTTGTGAAAACCTCTGTGTTCTTTGTGGTTAAATATTCTTCAGAATCTGAGTAGTAAACGTGAGGTATACCACGAAGAGCACGAAGGTTTCACAAAGAACACTGAGCAATGATCAGTGTGCATTGGTCATTGATCATTGACCATCGACCATCGACCAATGACCATCGCCCTCTCAGCTTTGCGGCCCTTTGCGAAAACCTTGGCGTGCTTTGCGGTTAATCTGGATTGAGGTTCTGAGTTTGTTA
The DNA here is from genome assembly GCA_003385635.1 of Acidobacteriota bacterium. GTDB lineage: Bacteria > Acidobacteriota > Blastocatellia > Pyrinomonadales > Pyrinomonadaceae > Aridibacter. The sequence goes on from QQUY01000002.1 coordinate 247,780, forward strand.
CAGAAGATCTACCACGAAGTTCACAAAGATTTCACGAAGGTCGCTGAGCAATGATCGTCGTCCCACCCGTGAACGGGATGCTAAATGGGTTACCGTTCACTGCTTTGCGATCTAGTCTCAGCCGAAGAAATGATTCGTAACGCTAAGACCATCCTAAAAAACTTCAGATGTACTCGCGGAAGTTACGGAACTTAGCCGACTGTTCACAGTTTGCGTCTGGCGGGCAAGCCCGCCGCTAAACGGCTCACTGCTTACTGCTTACTGCTCACCGCTTACCGCTTACCGCTCACCGCTCACTGCTTCCTGTACGCGATCTTTCCGCCGACGATCGTGTACAGCACTTCCGTAGAAGGGATCTCGTCTTCGGGAACCGTCAGTATGTCTTTCGAAAGCACGACAATATCGGCCAGCTTACCCGGTTCGAGCGAGCCCTTGATCTCTTCTTCAAAACCGGACTTCGCAACGTTGATCGTGTAAGACCTCAGAGCCTCCATCCTGCTCATCTTCTGATCCGGATAAAAGACCGATCCGTCATTCAGCTTTCTCGAAACGGTCGAATAGTACGAAGCGATCGGCGATACATCTTCGACCGGGGCATCTGTTCCGTTCGTAACGAGTGCACCCGATTGCATAAGCTTCTGCCAAACGTAAGCACCTTCCTCGCTTCGCTTGTCGCCGAGTCGATCGGGCACCCAGGTTCCGTCTGACGTGCAGTGAACGCCCTGCATCGATGCAATGACTCCGAGCTTTCCGAACCTCGGAATGTCATCCGGATGAAGATGCTGTGCGTGCTCGATCCGCCATCGGAGGTCCTTCTTGTCCTCATTCGCCTTGTAGGCTTCTTCAAAGATATCGAGCACCTCGCGGTTCGCGCGGTCGCCTATCGCGTGAATACAAAGCTGATAGTCATTTGCGACGGCAAGTTCGGCGGTCTTCTTTGCAGATTCGATCGGGATGAGGTTCAGGCCGCTCAGTTCTGGTGCATCGCTATACGGTTCAAGAAGCCATGCGCCGCGAGATCCGAGTGCGCCGTCGATCGAAAGCTTGATCGCCCTCACGGTAAGCATGTTGTTTCCGTGACCGATCACTCTTGTGCTCGCAAGGTTCTTCTCATGGTTTTCGTTTGAATCCCGGATCATCATCCAGAGTCGAACCGGCATTTTGCCTTCATCAACCAGTTTCCTGAGGAACTCGACCACGCCGTAACTTGACCCGGCGTCGTGGAAGGTCGTAATCCCGTTCTCAAGGACTTCTTTGGCCGCAAGTTCCGCCGCCTCGCGCATGTTCGCATCACGTTCTTCATCCGTCGCGGGACCTATATTCGCGCTTGAGACCAGCCCTTGCGCGGTTTCCCTCACAAAGCCGGTCGGATTCCCCTCAGCGTCCCTGAGGATCTCACCGCCCGCAGGATCCTTTGTCGAAGAATCTATGTTCGCGAGTTCCATAGCCTTCGCGTTGGCAAAAGAGCCGTGTCCGCTTGCGTGCGTCAGGATCACCGGATTGTCGGGAGACACTTCACTGAGCTTGTCGTGCACAGGTAGACCTTCAACCGCCGGTTCCGGCTTTTTATCCCACTTGTCCTGATGCCATCCTCTCCCCGTGATCCATTCGCCGGGCTTGGCTTTCTTTGCCGCCTCACCGACCATCGCGACGATCTCGTCCCAGTTCTTTGGCGTCGTCAGATCGAGGATCATCTTTGCGTTCCCGATCCCCATAAAATGGCCGTGTCCTTCGTTGAAACCGGGAATGGCAAGGCGCCCCTCGAGATCGATCTTCTCTGTTTCCGGACCCACGTATTTCTGAATCTCTTCGTCGGTTCCAACCGCGACGATCTTATCGCCCTTCACAGCGAGCGCCTGAGCTTCTGTTTCCTTTTCGTCCACAGTGACGATCTTTCCGTTCAACAGCACAAGATCGGCGGGATCGTCGACGGTCGAAGCCGTGTTTTCGCAGCCGGACAATATAAGCGCGAAGATAGCGAGCAAGACGAATGTGCCGTGGGCTAACCGTTTCATAAGTTGTCTCCTTGAAAGCTGATCTAGTGGGGTCGCCTAAGAATATGTGCTAGCGTATTGCGTTTTCAAGCGGGCGGGACAAATCCGGGTTCCGGGTTCCGGGTTCCGGGTTCAAGATTCAAAGTTCAAAAATCAAAGTTTACGGTTCAAAGAAGAGAGGGCACGTAGCATCGGCGGAAACGCGACCGTCAGGGAGCGTGCCCGGAACGCAGTTCCGAGTTCCTCGATTCAAGTTCAAGATTCAAAGTTCAGAGTTTAAGGCTCAAAGAAGAGAGGGCACGTAGCATCGGCGGAATCGCGTCCGTCTTTGGCTTGCGCCCAACCAGACGCAGCATTTGACTGCGACAAGCTGAAGCTTGTCGGACATTTCATCGGTCGCGCACGCTTTAGCTTGCGCAAAAACAGGTTTCGTCGGTACTCGCATATGCGGGATTAAGTCTCCAAACATTTTGAAGGCGCGCACAATCCCCGTCATTACGATCCATATATCTGAGCCTTGAACTTTGAAGTTTGAACCCAACTCGGAACCTGGAACCCGAAACCTGAAACTTGATCGCTCCTGTCTCCTGTCTCCTGTCTTCCCCCCAGACCACACTTCCAGGAAAGTTTGCACCCAAAGCGTAACTTTCCGCATTCCCGACAAAATAGATAACTAGGAGAAGAATCCGGCAACAGGCCTGGAACCGATTTGAGGATCGAACCCGACAGACTTCTGATAGACAGCGCCATTCGTGGCGATGCCGATGCCTGCGGAGAGATCTATCTGCTGCTCAAGGACTCGATCTACAGCTTTGCGGTCCGGATGACAAATGATACAGCGGTCGCCGAAGAGATTACCCAGGACGTCTTCGTTTTTTTTGTACAAAACGGCGACAGGTTCGATCCGGACAAGGGGTCTCTGTTCTCGTTTCTTTGCGGAGTCGCGAGGAACAAGATCCTCAACCACCTGACGAGAAGCGGGACACGGCTCGAACGGTCCGAGACTGAACCAGGCGATCTCAACGGAACTGACGGAAGTCCTGTTGGATCACCGCTGAACCTTCTGCTGGGGAAGGAGTTTTCTGAGGTGCTGGAGGAAGGGATTACCGCGCTGTCGGCTTTGCAGCGCGAGGCGCTACTACTAAGGGAAATGGAAGAACTCAGCTACAAGGAGATCTCAGAGATCACCGAAACGGAGGTCTCGGTGATCAAAGGAAGGATCCACAGGGCACGAAAGGCGCTCGCTGTTTCGTTGGCACCCTACCTCAAAGATTCGAGAACGAACGCATATGAACTGCACAGAAGTTAGAGAAAACCTGGACAGCCTGATCGATTCCGAGCTCGATGCGTCTACGAGGATAAACGTCCTGGCGCATATTGAAGCCTGCGCCGGATGCAGGATCGAGTACGAGAATCTGCGAACAGTGTCGAAGTCTGTAAAGCGGAACGCGGTTATAGAAACACCGAAGGCTTTGGACCCCAGAATCCTCGCTGCGATGAACACTGCGCTCGAAGAGAAGAAAGAAGCGGCCAAGCGCGATAGACCCGGGCTGTTCGTCTTCGGAAGGCTTGCATTCGGCGGGGCGCTTCTTGCATTGCTGATCGTGGGCGGACTGGCTTTTCAGCTAGGACGATTGTCCGCCGAACCGGCCGAGGTCAGCGTACGACCCGGAAGCCGCGATGCCTATCTGACAGATGATCGGGCGCCGGCGACAAAGATCATAGAAGTTCCGATCGTCGAGGAAAAGATCGTCAGGGTTCCGCAAATCAAGGAGAGGATCGTGACGAGAACAGTTTTCAGATGCGGCGAAGACCCGGGCGAGAACGAGACCGCTTCGATCTCGGGCGACGTGCCGCTACAAAGCTATGTACGCGACGGAGAGTATCTGACAAGGGCAGATCTTGAAGGATTTCAACCTGTTTCCGAAATGAAACTGAACATAATGCGGAGGGACGAGGAATAATGACAAAACTTACTAAGCAGCTAATGGGCGCGGCAGTTCTGGCACTTTCCATTGCCGGAACAAGTGCAGCTCAATACGGGACGATACAGACGAATGACGGCGTTTCGATCTCGATCAAGACGGTCACGACGCCAAGCGGCAGCAACGACCGTTCATTTGGGAATATCTACTCAAGCCAGTCCGAGGGGATCGTGCACAGAGTGATGACCGACCGAAAGAACAAGATCTACCTGGGTTATGACCTTTCTGTCGAACGGCTCGGTGATTCCGGGCAATTCAGGGTCACGATAAGACCGCTTTCCAAGACCCCGGACGCGTTGACCAAGAATTCGTCGGGCGGGACGGGAGCAGTTCAGGGAAGCGGCGAGGGCGGCTATTCTGTTTCTGTCGGTAAGAATAGGACGGGAGCGGTTCAGGGAAGCGGAGTCAGTATGGCTACCGGCAAGAGCGGTTCGCCTGACTACACGGACTACTCGCCTCAGTCGCTTCAGAGCTATCCGGACCCGGTAGTAATAGATGACGGAGATTCTATCTCGATCGATCTCCTGGAAAATCCGGCAACCGGAACAAAGATCTCGGACGTTATCACGATCAACTATCGTGGTGGGCAATTTGGTGCCATTTACTCGGCCGACTCTTCGGCTAAAGACTTCACAATGGACGATCTGATCCTCCGGATTGAGTATCCGTCGATCCAAGTTAACGAAGAGCGATTTACTTCAAGAGCAGGTGTGGCAGGGAACGTAATCTGGGTTTACATTCCTGGAAAAGGCAGATTCGTTTTTTCCTTTGTTCCCCAACCCGGATATGGCTTTACAAAGACAGGCGTGATCGAGGACAAGAATATCCGTTTTTCTTTGAACGGTGATGTGTACAATCTGACGTCAAAATCAACGGTTCTTTGTTATGGTGGCAAGTGGAATCTTTGGGTTATGCACGACGCCGACTACACACCGGACTCATCAGGGATTAACCCATCTGATCTTAACCTCGGCGGCACAAGTTCCGTAGACCTCCTGTTCAGGGCGCCGATGGAAATGATGGAGCTTTAGTGGATCAAGGGGTCCAGGAATGTTTCAAGAGGCTGCCTGAAAAGGTGGTCTCTTTTTCCTTTCAGAGAACGGGAAACCCCTCTGACAGGAAAAGAACTGCTGTCACTCGCCCCCTGCTTAAGCGGTGGAGAAGTTAGCATGCATCACAACCCGCAATTGGGGCATTGGCCTGGAAGATCGCTGGCGAAAGCAGACCGCAGATAACGGAGAACCCCTTTCTTCCCCCTGTTGAAACGGGGGCAACTGACGATCTGGCTCAATCGAAACATCGAGACCCCGATTCCGGCAAAGCGAGAGGCTGCCCTTTCGGACAGCCTCAACGGTCGAACGATCTGAAAGTTCTTACGGATCAGCTACCACGTCCACGCCTGATACGTTTCCGTTAACATCGATGTCCTGCGGTGTAAACGTGTACCCTTTGGCTCCGGCTGAGACCGTGTAGGTTTGGCCGGGCTGGAGTCCGCGGATCGTGTAATATCCGAACATATTGCTCATAGCGGAGAACGTTTCGCCTCCTCCTGAAGCAACTACCCAGGTGTAGGGCAGCGGCCTTCCGTTCGAGGAAGTCACGCGTCCGGACATTGTCGCTGAGGCCAGGGCACCCATCGGAGCCATCACCTGGACCACGATCGGATTGCCGGTCTTGAAGAACCCGATTGTCGCGTTCTTCAGCTCAGGCGGACTCGTGGAATCGAAGCGGAAGTTGTACATCGTGCCCCAACGGATCGCGTTTGCGTTCTGGTTCTGGGCGAACGACTCTGAGCTCCAGGTCATTGAGTTCGACGTAAGCGTTTCGGACCACGCCGCACTGCTGAATCCGGCGTCGTTGAGCGTACCGTCGTTCGGAGAACCCGGATGCTGGGGCGGCGAGTGAAATCCTACGTTCTGCACGGACACTCCGCTGCCAAGCTCAACGGCGAACGACTGAATAGCACGGTCAAGATTCTGGTTATAAACCGCGTACTCGTAATGCCAAACCCCCGGACCGGGACTTGTGACCTTGTATGCCACCGCTCCTACGCCGTCAGTTCCAGGTGCGGGCTCAAACGGAACGATAGTCGCTCCTGGCCATGCTTCGATCGCTGCCTTTTCCCTTTGGGTCGCTCCGACCGGCGAGAAACCGAATGGGCTTCCGGTGCCATTGACCGAGTACTGGCGGTAGGAGACATTGTTGTACATATTGCACTCGCCGGGATTCGCCTCGCACCAGGCATATTCGTGCGGAGTAATGTACTGTCCTTCCGCATAATAGGTGGCGCCGACGTTCTGCGACGTATCGAGATCCGAGATGTTTGTCAGGATCCTGTGCGTAATTCCCGAATGGGCATGGCTTGAATGGTCGTTCGGTGGAGTCGCCGAATCGCCCCTCGGATAATGACCGTCAAACGGGTTGATCCACGCGCGAGATCCGAGGTTCGGTCCCGCGTTGAGGCTAGCAGAATATGGATCGGAACAACCCGAACCAAGGCGCGAGCCGCCGACGCCATTACAACCCAGCGCGCAGAGGTTTTGAGTCAGAGCGGTGAACGCGTGTTTTACGCTCGATTGTCCTATCTGCTCAAATCGGGCGTCGTTGTTCGATCCGCCGCTCATCCTGTACAAGTTCTGCGGTATCACGGGGTGATCGTTATCAGGAAGCCTGAACCAGTTGAGATTCTCAGTACCGTAGTTGCACGAAGTCGTGCCAAGCGCCAGACCGACCTGAGACCCGCTAACTCCGAACTGCGAAAGTCCAAACACATCACCGACGACAACATCGGGGCCGGGCGTAGTGCCTGCCTCGGGGCTGTCAATTGCCGGCAGCACGTCCGAAGTGATTGCGCCGTCAACCAGCTCGGCTACCTCGATCGTGTGCATCTTGGCGGTAAACGCGAACTTCCCGACGACCGACCCGGCGATCCCGGGCTGACCGATCTCGCTCGCAAACTCCTCAGACACGAGAATTCGCCCGCCTTTGACCGTCAGAATTCGCTTGCCCGGCTGATAATCGAAGGTGTGTCCCTCGATATTGAAGAACGTGAACCCGGTCTTGTTGTCACGAACCGTAAGTTCGTACGGCTCGCCCGGCATCGACCTTTCGACCATAAGCTGTTCATAGGATGAGTTAAGCTTTCCGGGAAGCTCGGCCGCATTTCTCGGTATGATGGTCATCGTCCCCGGGATCGGGCCTCGCAGCTCGTCCTCGAAAACTATTATCGAGAAGAACGAATTGCGTTCTGAATCAAAGTTCAGCTGCCTGGTTCCCAACGGCTTCGAACGCAAACGCTCGCCGTTGAGCCGGTCAAGATCGAGTTCAAGCGACACCGTGCCCCTGGACACGATCATCTTCTCGAGTGTACCGGACTCGCCGTTAGGCGCGGTTTGCACGGATTCGGTGTAGTAAACCAGAATTCCGGCAACCGGCAGAAATATCGTCAAAATTGCTATTAGCAGTGTTCTTTGCATAATCAGACAGCTGACCTCCCCCCGGGCCTTGTTATTGTAAAAACTATTGTTCAAACGGTGTGCGGAGAAATGTATTCCTTTGTAACCCACCGTGGGCCTTCTAATCAAGTAGCGTATACAATCGTATTTCCTTAGTTGAAGCTTGTTTTCGGCGCAAAAGGTATGGCAAAGGACTGCACAAAAGGACCCGGCCGCAAGCGGAAGTCGATAGAACTGCCCGTGTTGAACGATGCCGCAGGTAAGGACGGCGGAATCCGCAAGTCCCGAAATGCCGGCTGGCGGGCCGCCGTTCTGATCACCATCAATCTGCTGATGATCGCGCATATTGTCCAGTGGCTATTGATGGGCGAGACAGTTTCGCCGATCGAACCGTCGGAAGCGATGTACACCATCCAGGACGGGGCTGTTAATGCAGGTTTCATCTTTTTTTCGCTTGCGATCCTCGCGACGCTGATCTTCGGCAGGTTCGTTTGCGGCTGGGGCTGTCACATCATCGCTCTTCAGGATCTGTGTGCGTGGCTACTCAAGAAGGCCGGTCTCAAACCAAGGCCCTTTCGATCACGTCTGCTCGTTTTTATTCCATTGGTCGTTGCGCTGTACATGTTCGTCTGGCCGACCGTGTACCGGACGTTCCTTGCCGAACAGAAACAGCCGCTGATCCCGGAGTTCTCGAATCACTTGATCACCACCGATTTCTGGGCGACGTTTCCGCCCGTCGCGGTGGCGATCCCTTTCCTCTTCATTTGCGGCTTTGTCACGGTCTATTTTCTGGGTTCAAAAGGATTCTGTACTTACGCCTGTCCATATGGAGGATTCTTTGCGGTGGCGGACAAGGTAGCGCCCGGCAGGATCCGTGTCACCGAGGACTGCGAACAGTGCGGACATTGCACAGCGACGTGCACTTCAAACGTTCTTGTTCATAAAGAAGTAAAGGAACACGGGATGGTCGTAGATCCCGGCTGTATGAAATGCATGGACTGCGTAAGCGTATGTCCCAACGACGCCCTCTATTTCGGTTTCGGAAAGCCGGCTGTATCCGTTTCCGAACCTGTCGCTAAACGCTATCCCTTAAGCTGGCCCGAGGAGATCGCAGGTGTTGCGGTCTTCTTTCTGAGCTTCCTGGCAGTTTGGAACGTTTACCAACTGGTGCCGATGTTGATGGCGTTGGGCATCGCTTCGGTAACAACGTTCCTTGTCCTAAAGGTCTGGAAGCTGGTCACAGTGAAAAACCAGGCCTTCTACGGTTACAGCCTTAGATCCTCAGGGAAGATCACGGCCGTCGGGTTCGTGTTCGCGTCTGCCGCGATGCTGTGGATCGGCCTCAATGTCCATTCCGGTTGGGTCAGGTACCACGAATCCGCGGGTACTCGGGCTTACGAGCAGGTACGAATCCCTGATGAGCTCGCCCTGGCGCAGCCCGATCCGAGAGCCTGGCTGAGCCCGGATGACCTCGCGAACATAGAATCGGGAAGAAAGGACTTGTCGAGAGCGCTGGCGATCAGCCTGTTCACGAACTCTGAGGCGCTTCCGAAACTCGCCTGGTTGGAATATCTGGGCGGAAACACGGACCGGGCGATCGAACTGCTGGAGAGGTCCGCAGATGCCCAACAAGGGCAGGCAAAGGCGCTTAGCCTCTATTACCGAGGGGCGATCCTGAACAGGACAAGGATGTTTGAGGAAGCTCTTGCCAGCCTGGACAGATCACTTGAAGAAAGGCCGGACCTTATCCTGGCCCGTGTCGAGCGCGGCGAATCGCTGTGGATGCTAGGCAAAAAGCAGGAAGCGATCTCAGTCTGGAAGGATGCAGTTGCGAAGAACCCTCGACTTGCGCTTGCAAGTGATTTCCTTGCGGGAGCCTATGACAGCTTTGGAAATACCGGCGAATCGGTGAAGTACGAACAGCTGGCGAATTCCTACACTCCTTCGGATCCTTACTTTCACTGGATGCTCGGCCTTCGCCTGAAGCATGTCGGTATGGACTCTTTGGCCGATGAACGTTTCGAAGAAGCGGTAAGACTGAACCCTTCGTTCAGGAAACTGAGTTCTCCCTGATGATCGGACCGCAGACGACCCGCCTTCATCGAGAGCCGGACACGAACAAGTTACCCGAATGATATAAGATGGTCGGCCGGAAGCAGTTAAGCCTTTCCCATTTACTAACTTCTGGAGGCCATCAAATGAAAGCCGTTGCAGTTTTTCTCGCTATCCTCGTCGTCGGCGCTTTCTCAATTGCCGGAGCACAAACAAAGAAGATGAAGATCTACATTTCCGCAGATATGGAAGGCGTCGTCGGAGCGGTTTCCGGTGACCAGCTCGGACCAGGAAGTTTTGAATACCAGCGCTTCCGGGAGTTTATGACCGAAGAGGTGAATGCGGCGATCGAGGCCGCCTTTGAGGCAGGCGCCACGGATGTAGTCGTCAGCGATTCGCACGGTAATGCGCAGAACATTCTTATCGAAAAGCTCCCAAAGAACGTGATGCTTGTCCGCGGGTTTCCAAGGCCCTTGATGATGATGGAGGGGATCGACGAGACCTTCGACGGCGCGATCTATCTCGGTTACCACTCAAGCACGACTAATCCTGAGGGCGTCCGCGCGCACACGATGTCGAGCGCACGTCTTGCGGACGTGAAGCTCAATGGAATATCGATGACAGAGGGAGGATTCAACGCGGCGATCGCGGGACATTTCGATGTGCCTATCATAATGATCTCAGGCGACGATGCCGCTGTTAAAGAAGTGCAGGATCTGCTAGGCGACGTAGAAGGCGCGGTCGTGAAGTGGAATTACGGATTTCATTCTGCGAAGACAATGATGCCGGAGCCTGCGTATGCTCTTATCAGGGAGAAGGTGAAGGCGGCCATCGGCAGGATCGATGAATTCAAGCCGTACAAACCGGAGAAGCCTCTCAAGCTGGATGTGACGTTCAAGAACTACCGGCCCTCCGAGATCCTAAGCTATCTTCCGATCGTCGAGCGTACGGATTCGCACAGCGTCCGGTTTAACGGCAAAGATATGATCGAGGTCTCGAAGTTCCTGACCTTTGTCTTAAACTACGAGCCGGGGCTCGAACCGTGAGCAGTTCCGGGTTACGAGCACCAGGTTCCGAGCATCGCGAGAACTTCAGTTTGCGCCGTCTCTCTTTTCAAAATGGAGTCAGCGACAAGCTGAAGCATGTCGAACATTCTCTTGGGTGCCGGATCTCCAGACCGGTTCATCCTTGAGAGCCTACCTGTTATTTACCTTCTTCTCGAAGGGATACAGCCGGTCGATCGGCGCGAACTTGTAATTCAGAGCATCTAGCCGGGTCGTACCTACCCAGGGCCCGGGAGCGTCAACGACCAGAATGGTCTTCGCAAACCCCGTTTCATCAAATCCACGCCTGAAGTGGACCCGCGACTTGACCACGAAGACCTTGTAGTTTGCCGGATCGATCGGCCCCAGCTTTAAAGGATACAGCACCTGTTCATACGCCGGAGTCAGGAGCAGCATGTTGTTGTTTCCGAACTCGACGGCCACGATAGAATCGTATCCAAGCCCGGACCCGATGTAGCGTATCGTTCCCCGGATGCGCACCGGTGTTCCGGCCGATGCACCTGTAAATCCCCCAACCTCCAAATCAAAGCTGTCACCCACCGAAGCATTCTTTTGTGACAATTCGGAAAGTGCTTTCTCGTCCCTTAGCGCCGCGAAAAGAACATCGCTGACTCCCTGATCGATCAATTCCTTTAGTATCCAGGTTGAATCGCCAGGACGGTCGGAATAGTCAGCCAGGACAACCGGGAACGCGCCGTCCGAGATCGCTTTCTTCGCCGATCTAACGGCGTCCGCCGGCATAGGAAACTGGCCGGATGCGAGGTCTTCCCGAACACGCCAAATGAATTCAGACATGTCATCGGCGATCCGTTCTGCCAGCTGCTGGTCGTCGTTGGTCATCACGTGTACGGTCGCTCCGACATCCGGGACATCAGACCAGGGATAGCCGTAGAAGACACTGACGATCGCCCCCGGCTCCCGGGATTCCCAGCGCCGCGCCCGTTCCATTATGTCCATCGATGGGGATTTCCCGGTCCACTGCAGGACGGTCGGCGTGATTATCCCGGGCTTCCGCGTTGCAGTTGCAGACCTGTATTCGCCCTTCATCATCAGGCGCAGATAACGTGCGGCTCTCTCGCCTTGAATGAAGGCATCGTAATGCGGGTACCGCTTTGTGACGAAAGCGCCGTTTGCCCACTTCAAGAATTCCTCATCCTCATTGCCGTGAAGATCGAATGTCCCGACGATCGGAACGTCTTCACCAACGACCATGCGAATGCGTTTTGCTATCTCGGCCTCCGGCCGCGGAATCTCTCTGACCGCCATCGCGCCGTGCAATGCGAGATAGACACCGTCTATCCTCTTGTTCGATCTGATCTCTGAAATGATGCGCCCCATAAAGAACTCGAAGCTCTTCTTTGAATTCCAGCTCCTGGAAGAACCGCCAAAAACTGCATACGGAGATGAGATACCCACCAGCTCAAGATCGGGATACTCGCGTGCCTGTTTCACGAATCCCCGGATATAGCTTCCGGCGGTCAGGACCTCATCGCCTTCGAGCATTGATCGAAGACGGGTCCAATCCTCCACCTCGGTGTCGCCTCCGGGGCAGAACGTGCAGGTTTCGTGTTGGTAGCGGACTACTGCCACGCGGTACGTTTTCGATCCTTCAGAGGTCCGAGCTTCAACTAACGCAGGAACAGCATTTATCAGAAAGAAGATAGCCAGGCACCCTAAGACCGAGCTCGTTACTCTTTTGGTGTTCATTGTTCGATCAAGATTTTGTATTTTCTCAAACGCCGGGGCTGTATTCTGTGGCCCAATTCGGATGGGCACTCCCTTGCGCTGCGAATTGATTACTGAACCACGATGTTCATTTCGCTACTCTCTTAGAATCTTCTTCAGTCTTTCAACTATCTCGGGAATCAAGACGTTCACGTCCCCTTCGATCCGTACACTGGCTTGGCGGTCCTGTGCGGTCGGCCCTCGATTGATTATTACGTAGGGAACTCCTTTTCTGGCGGCAGCCAGAGGGACCGAGGCCGCCGGATGAACCTCAAGCGTTGAACCGATGGCGACTACAAGATCAGCCTTCTCGGCAGCTTCGAATGCCTGTTCGAGCAGACGTTCCGGCATTTGCTGACCGAACGAGATCGTCGCCGTTTTGAGATATCCTCCGCACTCACACCTCGGGCAGGCACGCGTTTCCCTGAACTCCCGGAACGCGGGTTCCGGCTCAGTTCTGTTTCCGCATTCCACACATTCAACCCACCGGTTCGTCCCGTGGAGCTCGATCACAGAGGAATTGCCCGCTTGCTCGTGAAGGCCGTCGATATTCTGCGTTACAAGCGAATCAAGCCTTCCTAGACCCTCCAGCTCCGCCAGGGCGAAATGTGCCTTATTCGGTTTGGCGTTTCGGAATTGCTCAAATCCCTCGAGCTTGTAGTCCCAGTGTTCGATACGTGCCGTCTCAGAGGCGAGGAACTCCTGATAATACACGGGTTTCCTGGATTTCCAGATCCCTTTCGGCCCGCGGAAATCGGGGATGCCCGACCCGGTGGATATCCCTGCTCCGGTGAAGAAGAGCGGCCGGGCTGCTTTGGAAAGCATCGCCGCAACGCCCTCTGTCTGCCGTTCAGTATTCTCAGGAGATCGGTGCATCTATAGTTGCTAGATATTATGCCGAATCTTCGAATTGGGGAAGGTTTCGAGTCGCCGCTCTTCTGTCTTCTGTCTTCTGTCTCCTGCCTCCTGCCTCCTGCCTCCTGTCTCCTGTCTCCTGTCTCCTGTCTCCTGTCTCCTGCCTTCTGACTTCTGTCTTCTGACTTCTGTCTCTCGTTATGCCCGTCGCTGGCGCTCCGGGTTCTGATTCTGTCTCCTGTCTTCTGTCTTCTGACTTCTGTCTCTCGTTATGCCCGTCGCTGGCGCTCCGGGTTCTGATTCTGTCTCCTGTCTTCTGACTTCTGTCTCTCGTTATGCCCGTCGCTGGCGCTCCGGGTTCTGATTCTGTCTCCTGCCTCCTGCCTCCTGCCTCCTGTCTCCTGTCTCCTGTCTCCTGTCTCCTGTCTTCTGCCTTCTGTCTTCTGTCTTCTGTCTCCTGTCTCCCCTCTTTCCTGCCGCATTCATTTACGGTAAAGTCGGCTCCATGAACCGAATAATCTGTTTGCTGATAGTTGCAGTTGCCGTCTTCCTTTCCGGCTGTCCGTCGACTACGCCAGAAGAAACGCCCCCTGTCGTTGAGAGCAAACCGCTCGTCGTATTTCTTGTTCGTCACGCCGAAAAGACCGATGACGGAAAAGACCCGGAACTCTCCGAACCCGGCAAGGAACGGTCTGATGTCCTCGCCGATGTTCTTAGAAGTGCGAACGTCGAGCATGTGCACAGCACAGATTTCATACGTACGCGCGACACGGCCGCTCCGGCGGCGAAAGAAGCGGGCGTTGAGGTCGAAAAATATGATCCCCGTGACCTGGCTGGCTTCGCGAACAAGCTAAGAGAAACCGGCGGCCGCCATCTCGTCGTGGGTCACAGCAACACAACGCCGGAATTGACGAAGCTTTTGGGCGGCGATCCAGGGACGGAGATAAACGAGAAAGGCGAGTACGACCGGCTTTATGTAGTTACTATCGGAAAGGACGGAACCGTCAATAGTGCCCTGATGCGGTACGGAAAGGCGTTTGATGAAGAGGCATCCGAAGAGAACCCGGAAGAAGAAACGAAGATGTTCTAGCTTTTGCCCGGGCAGTTTCTGATGGACAGGATCCTTAGATTTCCGGGTGGAGTTCGCCGCGATCCGGCGGTCGATGATTGGTTCGACGAGCAGGCGGAACATCTCGGCGCGATCGCGAAAGAATGGTTCAGCCTGATGCGAGCCTGCGGAGAAGATGTCCTCGAGCTTCTTCACGACGGGCATCCAACCGCCTGTGTCGGCGACGCGGCCTTCGGCTATGTGAACGCTTTTACAAATCACGTTAATGTCGGTTTCTTCAGGGGCGCCCAGCTTCCCGATCCGGAGAACTTACTTGTAGGAACCGGCAAGTTTATGAGGCATGTGAAACTCGATCCAGATACAAGGATCGCTACATCTGCACTGAAAGATCTCGTACGATTTGCCTACTTGGATATGAGCCGCCGAATCGGGAATTGATCTTGGACTACCGAGCAAACCTAGTGAGTAATTGCAATTGATAGAAGGAGACCAAGCTATGACGACGGTAAAGCAAGTAATGGCCGAACTGAAGAAGAAGGGTGATCCGAGGCGGGTAAAGGCGTATGAACCTCACGGCGCGCCGGAAAATATCTACGGTGTGAGCGTTGCGGATATGAAAGTGATCGCCAAGAAGATCAAGGGCCAGCAGGACCTGGCGTGCGAGCTTTATGACACAGGGAACGGGGACGCAATGTATCTCGCCGGAATCGTCGCGGACGGTACGAAGATGACGAAGAAACAGCTTGATTCGTGGGCGAAGCAGGCAAACTGGCAGATGATCTCAGAATACTCCGTTCCGGGCGTTGCTCATGAATCAGAGCACGCGCGCGAGCTTGCTCTCAACTGGATCGACTCGAAGAAAGAGGGAGTGGCTTCGGCCGGCTGGAACACTCTGTCGGGTATTGTGACGGTAACTCCGGATAAGGAGCTGGATATTGAAGAGATAAAGCGTCTTCTGAAGCGCATCGAGAATGAAATCGATTCGGTCCCGAACCGGGTCCGTTACACGATGAACGGGTTCGTGATCGCCGTAGGTGCTTATGTTTCGCCGCTCAACAAGCTTGCAAAGGCAACAGCCAAGAGGCTCGGCAAGGTCGAAGTCGACATGCACGGCACTTCGTGCAAGGTGCCGCTAGCGCTTGAGTATATCGAGAAGATCGAGAAGCTTGGCAAGGCCGGGAAGAAACGGAAGACGATCAAATGCTGAGAACATTGAGCATTGACCAGGGTGTGATCCAGTCCAAACTTTCTGTGTTTCTCTGTGTGCTCTGTGGTTATTTCCTACCTGACTAGCAAGAAACCAACGGTTATCTCAACCGCGAAGTACACGAAGGACATTGGGTATCGCTCAACGATCTCGTAACTATTACCGGCTGAGCATCTGCTTGAACCAGATCGCTATCATCTCTGCCATTTCAGGATGGTTCTCAAGGATGCGCGTGGCGTGATGCTTCCCCGGCAACTCGAGGACAGTCGCGGTTCGCGATTTTTCACGAATAGCGTCGTAAAGTTCGTTGAAGAAGTCGCGTTCGTCGATGGAGCGGATGAAAAACCAGGGAACCCCGCTTTTGTCGACCGCATCGATCGACTCATCGCTGAAGTCCCCCGGCGACAACTGGACATAAGCTTTTCCGTAACGTGTCATGCGCCCCGATCTGGCGATCCGCTCGCCGGTGTAACTTGCCCCGACAAACCCGATCCGTTCGCCGTCGATCTTCGGATGTTCCCGAAGAAAATTGTGGATCACCGTTACATCATTCTCGGATCCGACGAGCAGTTCGCGCATCTTCTCGTCAAATGGCGGCCCGAATTTTCCCTTATTCGTGCTTTCGCCGTGCGCTCTCAGGTCCACACGAAAAGACGCGATTCCCCGTTCAGAAAGAAGCGCCGCCATCTCAATGTAAACGTCGCGCGTACCGTTTGCCTGATGCAAAAGCACGACGGCCGGAACCGGACTGTCTGATTTCGGGATTCGGAGTTCGCCAATTATCTCCCAACCGTCGCTTTCAAGCTTTATGCGTTCGTCAGCCGGACGAGGTCCCGTAGTCTGCAACGCAACATCTGACGCGGCCACAAGAGTTGTGAGCAGGATTGCGATAAGGACATTTACTCTCTTCATAGATTCTCCCCGGTCAGCATTGTACAGATGATACAGCCTGAACGCCGAACCGTTGTTCAATGACGCTTCAATTCTGCATCAATTTCGAAGGGATCGTCGATTTTTGCCGGTTGCGAAAAGAAAAGGCGGCCGTTACGCCGCGACCGGCTATCAATACTGATCGTTGCAGGAACAACGGACGATAGGTGTTTCGTCCATTGGTTTCATTTGTGAAAGCCTACGGGTCCTTCGTGGCTAAGTGTGATCTCGCAGCAGATGATTCGACGAGTGAGTTGACCGCAAAGTACATTGAGCATCGATCATTGACCAGGGAGTATTGACCATTGGGTGATTCAGATTCCTTTCCTTTTTTGTTCCTTTCTGTCAGCTGAGATTTCAGCGGAATATTCAACCACGAAGTACACGAAGGATTCACAAAGGACACTGAGCAGTAATCATTAACCAGGGACCAGGGAGCATTGACCAGGGACCATTAGTCGATTACTAATGATCCTTTCTCCCTGGTCTTCGAACCGTGATCCTTGGTCAATGGTCCTTGCTCCTTGCTCCTTGCTCCTTGCTCCTTGCTCCCTGGTCTTTGATCCCTGGTCAATGGTCCCTGATACTTGCTCCTTGACACTTGAATCAGCACGAGTCCCCGTATATATCCAGGTATTCGTAGATGATGTCGACGGCGGCCGTCCGGATATCATTCTTGAGCTCTTCGTTCTTTCGGATTCCGTCGGCGATCTGGTAAACGGAGCAGAAGCTCTCGTCCATCATTTTCTGGGCCTTGATCAGGCCCCTTATCAGATGGAATGTCCGGCTTTCGTCGTTCTTCTTCACCGCGCGCTCGGCGAACCGAAGCGCCTCATCGACATTGAAGTAATTGTCCATTGCCTTGAGATAAGCATACGACAGCAGTTCATCCGCCTTGCCTTTCTTGTAGAGTCTATCTGCGCTCGAATAGCCTCGGTTCTTTTTCAGATACACCAGAAACAGCTCCGAGTTCTTTCGTCCGCTGATCTGCCATCCGATGGCGTTGATCACCGCCATCTTTACGCCGACCGGGTTGTATTCATTGACCAGATACTCCATCAGCCGGTCGTTGATGACGCCCTTCGCGGCAATCGCCTCAGCGACTATCGGTTCGTCTTTGTATGCCTCTGAGAAATTGGTAGAAGTGATGGGTGAATCGGCCAATGCGCTGGAAGCCAGGATCGCGGATACAAACATCGAAACTGCAAATTTTCTAAGTGTCATAGTTGAATTTTACTCCAAAGTTAGTTTCAAGGAACCAAGGTATGGCTCCCAGGTACAACCAAAGAACGCGACGAAGATTTCCCTTGCGCTTGCGAAGTTGCACCCCGAAACCCACTTATTGCAAGAAATTATGGTGAGTCGTTCGGAAGATGTTTTTCGAGAGTGTTCTATACTAGTAGGGACTCTTCACTTCGATCATAAACGGGAGCAACGGAATGACTAAGACAAGAGCACTATTTCTATCGGCAATCGCCTTCGCACTTTTACAATTCTCATACGACGCATCGGCACAGAGCCTCACCACCAACCCGCCGGTCGAGATCAAGAACAATTCAGGTGAAACGAGAAAGATCTGCTTTCACAAGGACAAGACGATCACGTTGTTCGCGATCGGCTGTGTTGAGTTGAGGAGCGGCGAGAACATCTTCTGGGACCGGAAAGGCGTGTTCACGCCCTTCAAGGTAAAGATCTACCAATCAAGAAAGATCCTCGACAAATACCTGTATTCGCGGGACCTTCCACAGGATACGGGCAAGATCATCGTCGGTACGGGCGGCCGCTTCGGATTCTCCCGGTTCAAGAACATTCGCGCGAAATATGATCTGCGGGTCTGCAACGAGAGATTTGACGATCCCGTTTATTTTTCGCTCGGGCTGGAAACGAATTACGGCTTCTGGACCGAGGGTTGGTGGAGCGTAAAGAAAGGAGAGTGCAAGACGATTCCAGTCAGCCAGAGGCTCAAGGAGAAGCACAATATCCCTTACGGAACAATGCCGCGTGCCTATTACTACGCGAGGACGTATGGCGATAATCCGTTGTATTGGAGCGGTGGAGATAGTGACTACAGTCTTTGCCTCGATAAGAAGACGGCGTTCAGCATCATCCAGTTCAAGCAGGATGGCAGCTCGCAGTACAATCCGCTTCCCTGCGAAGGAGAGAATCGCGAAAGAACGAAATTCCGCCGTTTGAAGGATCCCGTCGGAAAGCGTTCGACCTTTTACCTGACGTTCTGAAGCGGGCGCTGAATACCTGACACGATTCTAGCCTCAGTAATCAGTTGGAGGCTGTCTGAAGAGGCAGTCTCCTTTCCTTGTCTGAGTTCTAGAGATCGGACGGGCGGCGACCTAGTGTCTTTCAGTTGCCCCTCGCTTTACCGGGGGGACAATTGGCTGAGTGAAGGATCAGGGGCTTTAGCCCCGAAACAAGTAGACAGACGATTCAATTAACAATTCGCGCTCCGTTAGGAGCGTAACTTCGGCAAAGTGCAATCTGCCCTGCAGCCGTCAGTAACAGTGGACGGCCCCAAGCCGATTCCTGCGAAGCCTTCACAAAGATCCCGAATCCGAACACGTTTCCTTAAGCCGCTGGCGGCAGATCGTACACATAACGCAATCTCACGCCCGGAACTATGGTCTGTGGACAGCAGAGTAAGTCTTGAGTAACCTTTCTTCGGAAGAGCTCACAAATATGACCGAGAAACCACAGATTTCAGTGGAAGACAATGCCGACCGAGGGCCTGACCTCCTCCTGCTAAAAGACCGTGCGCTGGATATAGCCGCCGAGGGGATCACTATCGCGGATATGAGATCGGCCGAGCAGCCCCTTATCTATATAAACGAGGGTTTTGAGAGGCTAACAGGCTACTCGGCAGCGGCGATGATGGGAAAAAATTGCCGGTTTCTTCAGGGCGCGGATACAGACCCCGATACAGTTCAGCAGATACGGAACGCTTTGAAGAATGGTGAAGAATGCACGGTCGAGATCCTGAATTATACGAAAAGCGGTGTTGCATTCTGGAACCGCCTCTCCCTCACACCTGTTTTGGACAACGAAGGGAAGGTGACCCATTTCATAGGCATCCAGTCGGACATCACGAAAAGGAAGAAAGCAGAGGACGCACTGCGGGAAGCGAACCGTTTGCTTGAAGAAGCGAATCTGCGAATGGTGAGCAATCTCGAGGCGGCGGCGCGGATCCAGCGCTCACTTCTACCTGAGAAGGAGCAGAGTTATGCGGGAGTGCGATTTGCTTCCGTGGTTCAGCCCTGTGACGAACTGGGCGGCGACGCCCTGAACATTGTTCCCCTGCAGGGCAACAGGTATGCAGTCTATGCGGTAGATGTCAGCGGTCACGGCGTTCGCGCATCTTTGCTGTCGGTGACGCTTAGCCACTGGTTCGCGCGTGTGTTAGCGGGACCGAAAGGCAGGGGCTTCGAGTTTACTCCTGTTGAAGTCGCAGAAGAGCTGAACCGGCAGTTCAAGATCGACGAAGAGAACATCCAGTATTTCACGATGTGTTTTGGGATCCTGGATGTCGATGCGGGCGATTTCAGGTATGTAACTGCGGGAGCACCGCCGGTGGTAGCGGTTCGAAACGGGTCTGAGTCCGAGATCCTCGAGATAGGGGGTTTTCCCGTAGGCCTGGTCAACGAACCTGCTTACACGGAGACGGTTTTGAGGTTAAAAGAAAGAGATCGGATCTTTATCTACACCGACGGAATAACTGAGGCCGAGAATGCCGCCGGAGAACAGTTCGGATCAAAAAGACTGGCGAGCGAACTGGTGAAGCACAGCGAATCGGATCTCGGCTCAGCGATCGACGGGGTTCTGGAATCGGTTTCACGTTGGGAGACGACCAGCGGTCATGAAGATGACTGTTCGATACTGGGAATTGAGCCAACCGGAGAGGGCTCCTGAACTGCACCGTCCTCAAATCAGTTCTCGATTCTGTACGGCCGAAAACCGACTCGCTAAAAGGCACATTCCGATTGCTCGTCATACGGCGGATAGATCGAATTTACCCGCCGACAGACGAACAGGGTACCTCTAAAGAAGAACCGGTCGGATCACCTTAATCCTCTTCCTCGTCATCCAGCCTTTCGATCGTCAGATCAAATCCTGCAAGGAACGCAGATACGATCGGGCTCAGAATATTGAAGAAGCAGAAAGGCAGATAGGTAAGCGTCGCGACGCCTAGCACTCCGGAGTTGTAGGCACCGCCGGAATTCCAGGGAACAAGAACAGACGTGACTGTTCCGCTGTCCTCGATCGTGCGCGAAAGGTTCTTTGGATGCAGACGGTACTTTCTGTAAGCCTCTTTGAACATCCGCCCTGGAACAAGGATCGCAAGATACTGGTCGCCGGCGGTCATGTTCATAAAAAGACAGCTTACAAGCGTTGCTCCGACAAGGCTTCCGACGCCCCGCACAGCCTTTAGAATGCTTTTCGCTATCCTTTGAAGCATCCCGGTCCCTTCCATCGCACCGCTAAATATCATCGCCATAAGTATCAGCCAGACCGTCGAAAGCATGCTCGCCATTCCGCCTCGGTTGAAGAGGGTATTGATGAGCTCGTTGTCGGTCTCGATGACAAACCCGCCATAGGCGGTCGTGATTATCGTCTGGTAATACGACCTGATGCTTGGACCGTCTGCAGCCATCGAAGCGATGAGCTCAGTCTGAAATATGAGGGCGAAGATGGCGCCCAGAACGGCTCCGATCAAAAGGGCGGGAAGCGCCGGAATCCGGTAGTAGACCATAAACAGAACGGCGAGAGGCACAAGGAAAAGATGGATCCCGATGCTGAAGTTGCTGTCGATGACGGTCAGCACCGCATTTATGTCGTCCTGGTTGACGGTGCCCTGGCCGTAGAAGAACCCAAGCGCAGAGAACCCGATGACTGCCAAAATTATCGCGGGGCCAGTGGTGTACATCATATGGCGGATATGCGTAAAGACATCCGTTTCCGCCATCGCGGCCGCGAGGTTTGTCGTGTCTGACAAAGGCGACATCTTGTCTCCAAAGTAGGCTCCCGAGATGATGGCTCCCGCTACCATTCCAAGCGGTATTCCAAGGGTTTGCCCGATCCCGATCAACGCTATTCCGACCGTACCTGTCGTTGACCAGCTTGAACCGGTCGCCAGCGCCACGATCGAACATACGACACAGGCTACGGGGAGAAACACCGCCGGGCTGATCAGAAGCAAGCCGTAATAGATCATCGTCGGCACAACGCCGCTGATGATCCAGGTGCCTATCAAAGCACCCACGACCAAGAGAATAATGCTCGCCTGCAGTGCGACCGAGATCGACTTTATGATCTGCCGCTCGATCTTCTTGTATTCGATCTTGTAGACGAAGATCCCCAACGCGGCAGCGACCACCCCTGAGATCAGAAGCGCAAGTTGATTTGATCCGCCGGTCGCATCGTCCTTGTAGACGATGACGTTTACGATCAATAGAAAAAGGAGAAGAGCTACGGGAAATAGAGAGACCAACAGGTGGGGTTCGCCAGTTTGGTCGTCAACAGGAGTTTCTTCATTCATAGGCGTTTTCGGGTTTCGGACGCGGGAAGAAGTGGAAATGTTTTGCGAAAGGATACCCTATGGACGAGAAAGCGGGAAATACGGCCATCAATCGCCCCCGTCTTGAAACATCAGTTGCCCCCCGCTGAAGCGGGGGGCAACTGATAGATCACAAGCGACTCTGGGGTCGGCAGCGGAGGGCGCTGCTTTTAGTTTCCTATTGAACCTTCTTACCCGGAGTGTCAGCGCCCCCCTGGTGAAGGATCAGACCGTTGACCTTTCCGTCTTCGCCTCTCGTAAATGTGACGCTTGCCTTTACTACCTTCAGGAAGAACTCGTCCTCCTTTTCTGCAAACAGTGGAAACCGGGGCTGATCGGTCGCCTGTAGCTGCAACTGTTTGCCTTCGCGTGTGATGGTAATCGCAAACGCGGGAGTGAGTTCATATTTACCGACGTACTGTTCAAGCGTCTCTTTGCTGAGCTCCACCTCCTTCTTCGGGGGTTCCACTGCGCGAAGCTTCGCGTTTGGGTCGAGAAGGTGAAAGCCGATGTCATCTGCACTCGCCGAACCGTTCGTGGCAACGAACACGCCTCTTTTCTTACTGTGATCCATTCCCGCGAAAGTTCGGTATCCTCCGGTGCCTCCGTTGTGCCATTGAATATCGATCTCGCCCGGTTTCGACGTTATCCAGTTGAAACCGATCCTGACGGGGGGAGCGTTCTCGCGTTCGTACGTATGCTGAAGCTGTTGAGCTTTTGCGAGGGAATCGCTGATGCTTGTCTTTTTGAGCCCCAGATTTGCGGCAAGAAATTTCGCCATGTCGTTCGGCGTCGAGCGCAGGGCCCCGGCACCTGCGAATGTCGGAAGGTCCCAATTCGGGGTCGCTTTGCCTGCCGAATCGTGACCGATCGCAAGCCGCGACTTCATCTCCGGCGTAAAGGTGATAGCGGTGTCGTTCATCCCCAAAGGCTCAAGAATGCGCTTCTTTACCAGATCTTCGTAATCCATCTTCGCCTGCTTCGCCAGGATGTGGCCAAGCAATCCGACCGCGAGGTTTGAGTATTCAAACTGCGATCCGATCTCGCGCGTAAGCTTATAACGCCCGAGGAATGCGTACATTTGCTCGACCGTGTAATCGGCGTATGGGTTCAAAGGGTCTTCGGGTTTGAAGTCGTCGGGAATGCTTGGCAAAGCGGATCCGTGCGTGGACAGATCAACCAAAGTTATCTCTTTGTCGGCAAACTTCAGCGGCGCGATCGAGGAGGGAAGGTACTTTGAGATCGGGTCACTGCTCTTTACCTCACCGCGTTTGATCGCTTCCGCAAGGAGAATCCCCGTAAACACCTTTGTGATCGATCCGATCTCGTAGACGCTGTGCTTGTCGACGGCATTCGCACCCGCCTCCTTTGAAACAGTTCCAGTGTTGTAAAAGGTCGCGCCATTCTCGTCGACTATCACGGCGGACAAAGCGGACCCGACCGGTTCTTCGGCGAGCCGTGTCTCCAGGATACTTTCGACGTTCTGTCCGAATACAAAGACCGGTAGGA
Source organism: Acidobacteriota bacterium (assembly GCA_003385635.1). Lineage (GTDB taxonomy): Bacteria > Acidobacteriota > Blastocatellia > Pyrinomonadales > Pyrinomonadaceae > Aridibacter. The sequence continues at coordinate 271,188 of QQUY01000002.1, forward strand.
GGAGTACTAGCGTAAGTAGTGCGAGTCGTTTCATAATCTTGTTCTCTCGGGGATACATAAGTTGCCCCCCGCTTCAGCGGGGGGACCATTACCGCAAACGAAATTCCAGGGGCTTTAGCCCCGAAAACCGCCGGCTAAAGCCGGCGAGGTAACGTTTCAACCATTTCAACCCCCCCGCTTCAGCGGGGGGCAACTGATGGCTTCAATCCTTCGAGTCGGTGTGGGCAGATTCCCCGCTGAAGCCGGGGGAAACTGATCATTCCTCACCCCAATCTCCCAATCTCCTCGAATCTCTCGTTTCCGATCCTGTACTTCCGCCAGTCGTTAAAGTCGAAATGCCACCATTCGGCTTCATAAACCGTGAAGCCGTCGGATTCCATCGCGTCTCGGAGCAATTCACGATGCCAGCGCTCGAGCGATGTGCCGCCCGGATAATTCGGATAAGAACGGTCGGTCGTTTCATCGTAAGTCCCGACCATCCGGACGGGTTCGCCCGTTTTCAGATCATAAAGGGAAAGGTCGACAGCCGCGCCCCGGTTGTGCCTCGAACCCTGCGAAGGATCGGCGACAAATATCTTCAGTTCCTCGGGAGTCGCGTCCCAAAAGACCTTGGTCACGTACCAGGGACGGTATGCGTCGTGGACAAGTAGTCCGTATCCCTTTTCTCGCAATTTCTCGCTGATCCTGACGACTGCTTCCGCGGCCGGCCTCTGCATAAACGCCCTAGGCTGCGAGTAGAAAACGGAGTTAAAAAGATTGTTTGTCGTCGCGTAGCGGACATCGAGCTTGATAGTCGGATCGAGCTTCGCGAGTTCAACCAGGTCCGTTTCACGAAACTCGCCTTTCTCGACCGGAGGCCTCGCTTTGAGAGCTTCTTCGATCAGGTCCTTTACCGGGCGAACGGGATTCACCTTCAGCTGTTCCGCGCCTTCGTCGGGACCGATGTTGCGCCGCTTGAACGAAATGCCGGCGGCGATCAATTCCGTCGCCCGGCCTCTACCGTCCCTCCTGAATTCGACCCGTTCGCCGTGATATAGGCCGCCGTTCGGGAACTCGTAAACGTCTTTCGATACCTGTTTTAGTTGATCGAATTCGATCTGCTCGATCAAAAGCCACAGCTTCCCGTCACGTTCGAAGACGTATGAAACGTTGTAATCGGGACCGTATTCGCCGATCAGACCGTTGAAATCGTCTTTGGCCGCCGCAGGCTTTTCAGAAGGTACGCGTTTGTAAGTCCTTTCACCGATCCGGATCGAGTCTTTCGCACCGCCCCGCTTTATCAAAGGGCCAAATCCAAGCTTGTCGTCCGCAATCAGATCATCGCCGAGAATCCGCAGCTGCAGCTCGACACCTCCGTCGGAATCTATCATCCATAATTTGCCGCCCCGTTCGATTAGATCGATGGAATTCTCTTCGCTAGCGTAACGTCCTGCGATCGACTTTGCCGATTGCGCGTCAACAGGCAATGTGATCTCCGGCGCCTCGACCGGCTTGCCTGCCTTTTCACTCAGCATCGACCTCAGAGCAAGATTCGCTACACGGCTTGTGACGCCGTTCGAGACGTCTTCGGTGGATACGGCGATCACACCAAGTTTCTCTTCCGGGAGGATCGTGAACTGCGTCGAAAAGCCGTAGATCGCGCCGCCGTGCCCGACGCTTCGGCTGCCTTCAAGGTCCGAGACAAAGAACCCGATGCCTCCTCCGGTCTTCTTCCCGGGTTCGGCGAACTGCGGTTCCCACATCTTCTCAAGGGTTTCCTTCTTCAGGAACGCACCGGTCGAATCGGCTTCGGCGGCGAAGATCGCACTCGCGAACTTCGCGAGGTCTCCGGTCGTCGTGTACATGCTTCCGGCCGGAGCCATTCCGAGCTCAAACGTCGGCGCGGGGAATGATTTCTCGAAAACGGTTGTCATCCGCGCCTTTGCAAGGTGCCTTTCGATCTCCTGTTCCGGTTCGAAACTGCTGTCCTTCATCCCGAGCGGCTGCAGAAGCGTCCGCTTGAGGTATTCCGCGAACGGTTCGTTTTGTGTCTTTTCGAGGACGTACCCAACAACCGCTATTCCGGCGTTCGAATACTTCTGGCGGGTTTCGGGTGCGTATACAAGCTTCGTCCTGTTGAGACTCGCGACCGTTTCCTTGAGAGTCGTGCCGCTGTCGTCAAAGTAATGTCCGAGCGGAGGCTCGCGGACCAGTCCCGAACGGTGCGACATCAGCTGGCGCAAGGTGATCGGCTTTCCGAATGGATTCTCGGGTTTGAACTCTGGAATGTACTTAGTGACCGGCGCGTCGAGGTCCATCTTCCCTGCTTCGACAAGTTTCATCACGGCGATATCAGTGAAGAGCTTTGAAACTGATCCGACGCGGAAGATGGTTTCGTTCGCGACCGGCTTCTTCGCTTCGGGATCCGAGTGGCCAAATCCCTTCTGCCAGACGATCCTCTGACCATCCACGAGAGCGATCGCAAATCCCGGAAGGTCCTTGTCCTTGACCTCGCGCTCGATAAACTCTTCGAGCATTTCGACGGTCTGCGGGTAACCGCCTTCCGACCTGTGAAACTTCGGAACTCCGGGGGCACTCGTTCCGGCTATGCCAGGCGGACTACTGCCAAACAGCAGGACGAAAAGAAGCAACAGGCTTTTAAGGTCACGAAACCGCATCTTTGATTTACTCAAAACAGGTCTTCCTTACGGCAGGCTCGCCATTGTCCGGCACTGCACTTTCTATTCTTCCGGTTCTTCTGAATCTGCAGGTTTCTTCATCGATTCCCGCGCCACCTTGATAATATACGGCACCACCTTCTCCGCATTTTCCTTGTTCGTGACGATTCCCATGTGGTCCGCCGTTTCGATCTTCACGTGCTCGCTTCGGGTCGATAGTGCAGCGATCTCCTCGTGGAGCTTTATAAACTCCTTCATGAACTCTTCTTTCGAGATCCCCTCGGGCAGCATACCGTCCGGCATTTCTTCGGTTGCCGATATAACCACGATCGGCCGGTCTCCAAGGTTTTTGTTCAATGCCGCCTGCTTCGCCGCATTGGGAAACCCGGCTATTTCCGCCAAGGCAGCATCGTAGTTCGCGGATTTTTTTGTCAGGTAACTCAGCTGTCGCTGAATGTCCTCGGGAGCCGCTGCGTAATCAGGGCTCATCTGCACGACCGGGTTGTAAACTTCGGTCACTCCCAGTGCGATCATCCATTGCAGAATCGAGATCTGAGTCTTCGCTTGGTCAATCATCTGTTCTGCTTTGTCCTTGGTCAGACCCGTTCGTTCGAGTTGGTCGGGATGACTCGGATCAATGAACACTAGACCGGCAACATCGTCCGGATAGCGCTCCACGTAACTACGCATATAGAGCCCGGCGATCGAATGCCCGGCAAAGACAAACGGGCGTTTTATGCCTTCCTTTTCGAGAAGCGTGTGTAGCGCCGAATTGACCGTCTCGGCATCCCTCGGTTTATTGCTCTCTTCGCTCCAGGCAAGTCCGGCCCGGTCATAAACGCAGACCTTTGTCTTCTCAGCGACGGCCTTTTGAACCCAGTGGTAGTTCGGGGACGGCGTGCCCGCTCCAGATTCGAATACCACCGTCGGGAGATCTTCATCGGTCGGCTGCGTGGGCCCAATGCAATTGATGTGTAGCTTGTAGCCCCCCATATCCACGAGCTTGCCCGGCGGAGGTTCCACGGCTGCCGTGAATCTGAGGATCTGACCGATCAAAAGCGGGACGGTGATGATCAACACGAGCCCGATCGCCGCGAACACGAGTATCTTCTTGAACAGTTTCATCTGTAGCTCCCCTGAGGATGGCGTTCTCTCCCAACTACTGAGGCTCGCCGCTTGTGAAGTGCGAAGCGCCGCCCCGGACAACAATCACTTGCCGTCAAGAGCAGCGCTTCATGCTCTACCAAAGACCTGTGACAACGCTCTTAGATCATTTCGCCAAGCCGGGTCTCGACGAGATTGCCCGTTTCCTCAACTGAAAAGACTCTTGACTTGGTCACGAATCTTACTCCAAGAGGGATCTCAAGTGAGAAGCTCGCACCGCGGCCCTTCACAATATCGATCGTCAGCTCGGTGTGCTTCCAGTAATCGAACTGGTCTTTTGCCATATAGAAATCGCAGCCGTGAACCTCGCCAAGCCACACGTCCGCGCTTCCGACAAGAAACTCGCCGTCCGGATAGCACATCGGCGACGATCCGTCACAGCATCCGCCGCTTTGGTGAAACATAAGGTCTCCGTTCTTCTCACGAAGCTCGTCGACCACTTCTTCGGCGGCTTTGGTTATTTTGACTCTTGGGATCTTGCTCATACTGAGGCCTGGCTCCTTAAAAGAATCCCATCGCTTTCTTGTCGTACGAGATGAGCATGTTCTTTGTCTGCCGGTAATGGTCCAGCATCATCTTGTGCGTCTCGCGACCGAAGCCGGACTTCTTGTAGCCGCCGAAAGGAGCGTGCGCGGGATAGAGATGATAACAGTTCACCCATACTCGACCGGCCTTGATCTTCCTGGAGATGCCGTATGCCTTGTGCGTGTCGCGGGTCCACACACCGGCGCCAAGTCCGTAAAGCGTATCGTTTGCGATCTCTACCGCATCGGCTTCGTCCTTGAACGTTGTGATCGATGTGACCGGACCGAATATCTCCTCCTGAAAGACGCGCATCTTGTTGTGGCCCTTGAACAAGGTCGGCTTAATGTAGAAACCGTTCTCAAGCCCGCTGTTCTGCTTGAATGCTTCGCCCCCGGCGAGAACCTCCGCGCCCTCTTCCTTTCCGATATCGATGTAGTTGAGGATCTTCTCGTACTGGTCCTCGCTGGCCTGCGCGCCCATCATCGTTTCGGGATCGAGAGGATGCCCCATCTTGATCTGCTTAGTTCTTTCGACGACGCGTTCGATGAACCTGTCGGCGATGTTTTCCTGAACAAGTATCCGTGACGGACAAGTACAGACTTCGCCCTGATTCAGAGCGAACATCACGGCGCCTTCAAGACATTTGTCGAAGAACTCGTCGTCCTCGGCCATCACATCGTTGAAGAAGATGTTTGGCGACTTGCCTCCCAGCTCAAGCGTTACCGGGATCAGGTTCTGCGACGCATATTGCATGATCAAACGGCCGGTCGTCGTCTCCCCCGTGAAGGCGACCTTCGCTATCCTCGGTGAACAAGCAAGCGGCTTGCCCGCTTCCGGACCGAACCCGTTTACAACGTTAAGTACACCCGGCGGAAGGACGTCCTGGATAAGCTCGAGCAGGACCATAATCCCGGCTGGAGTCTGCTCGGCGGGCTTCACGATCGTGCAGTTTCCCGCGGCAAGAGCCGGGGCGATCTTCCACGTAGCCATCAATATGGGAAAATTCCATGGAATGATCTGACCGACCACGCCAAGCGGTTCCTTTATGTTCAACGAAACCGTTTCTGGATCGAGCTCTGAAGCAGTGCCTTCTTCCCCGCGGATGACCCCCGCAAAATAGCGGAAGTGATCTATCGCGAGCGGGAGGTCGGCGGCGGTCGTCTCGCGAATCGCCTTTCCGTTGTCCCATGTTTCGGCTCGCGCGAGCGTCTCGAGGTTTTCTTCCATCACATCGGCGATCTTTAGCAGCAGGTTACTCCGTTCCGTAGCCGAAGTGTTGTTCCACTCGGGCGCCGCTTTGTGTGCCGCATCGAGCGCCAACTCGATGTCCTCTTCGGTCGATCGCGCGACCTTCGTAAAGACCTGCCCGTCAACGGGCGATACGTTGTCGAAATATTCGCCCTTCACCGGCGCAACCCATTCGCCGCCTATGAAATTTCCGTACTGTTCTTTGAATTGAGGGACCTCGAATTCCTTTGCTTTTGTCGTCGCTTCCATATTTCAACTCCTTTCAAAATGAGCCCTGGTACTGGACGTATCCAGTATTCTGATCTGATTTCTTGTGTCCGTCGCTCGCGCTCCGGGTTCTGGTCGGGCCGGTCACTTCCGCTCTCGGTACTGATCGTCCTGAATTCTGACTTCTGTCAGCTCATTACAATCGTTGGGCGATACCCGCATTCTATACCTCAAGAAGAGTGTCCTCAATATTTTCACAGGAAGAGTGGTCTCGCTTGTGCGCTTCAGGATCGAGGGCCGGAAGTGGTGAGAGTTGATATTCGCTGCAAGAATTTTTCTGCCAAGTGAAGAATGGTCTCAACCCCGAGAACCATTTCAGTTAGCGCTTGTGGAGATGTCGTTTCTTGCGAGAGAACGGTCGCCAAATCGCATAGGGATGCCGACGAGCCTTCCGGCATCGTTTCGAACAGCGGCCTGCAAATGAAGATGCGGTTCCTGTGAGAACCCGGAATTGCCGACCTTGCCTACTTCCTGTCCCGCCTCTACCCGTTCGCCTTGCTCGAGAAGAACACTTCCGTGCTGTAGATGCATCAGGCTGACGACAGCATTGTCACATACGATGGACAGATGATTTCCGGACCCGTCTTCGGCATCCACATCCATGCTTGTCCCGGCGTTGTCAGGCACATCCTTCTTGGATTCCCTTACAGTACCTGCGCACGGCGAGTAAACGGGTTCGCCGAATATGTGGTGATACTCGTTGGAGCTGGAGAAGATGTTTGAGGATGCTCCGCCCAGGACCCCGAGCTTGTGAATATCGATGGCGAATTCCTGCGCGTTGGGGAAGTCGCGCATATGGTTATTGATCGTCCTTGAAGAACCGCCGGACGAAATGAAGTAGTTGCCGCCTTTTAAGGGAAACTGAAGGTCGATCCCGCGCTCGGGATGCCATCGGCCGGCGAAAGCCAGCACGACGAAGCAGATGACGAAGCCCGCAGAACATCCGAGCACGACGACGACTACGCTACCAAATATCCTCGGGGGCCAAAGAGGCAGCTTGGTTCTGGTTCGCAACAGCGCTAGTACGAACATTGCCGCGGCCAATGCTGCCGGCAGATATCTCGCATAGTATGAACCAACTAGAGGCCATTGACCCCACAAGAACAGAAATGCCATTGTGGCGATCGAGAATGCCGTTCCCAGCCAAAGGCCGAGCATCGATACCGGCTTCTTTAGAAAGCTGACGGCAGGCAGGACGACCGCCAATCCGTAATGGACAAGGTAGAATATTGCTTTCTCCATAAGATGTCCTTTTCGAATAGATGACCGGTAAATTGGCTCAACCAGACTTCTGGAACGAGAGACGAAACGTCGATATTCTTCGAACGGCATCCAGGCGCAATAAGTTCTGAGCCTTGGTCTGAGGATGCATTTGTTGATGTAATCTTAGGGCTAATTCTTTGAGCAGTAAGACAATTTCCGACAGGAGCAAGACTTGAAGATAAGGAAGATATCCGTTTATCAGGTCGATCTGCCGCTACACGAAGGCAGTTACAAGTGGGCGAGCGGCAAGAGCGTCGAGGTGTTTGATTCCACGATCCTCCGGATCGAAACGGACGTTGGTATCGAAGGTTTTGGGGAGGTGTGTCCGCTAGGACCCGTATATCTCCCTTCCTACGCTGCCGGAGCTCGAGCAGGGATAAGGGAGATAGCACCGAACTTAATCGGTCAGGATCCGACCGACCTGGCCGTGCTCGTCGATAACATGGACAAATGGCTGAAGGGCCACCCGTATGTAAAGTCAGCGATCGATATTGCCTGTTGGGACATTCTCGGCAAAGCGGGCGGAATGCCGGTTGCCAAACTCCTTGGCGGAACTTACGGCGAGGACTTCGCGCTTTACAGGGCCATTTCCCAACTCGCCCCGAAAGAAATGGCTGACAATGTAAGGAGCTACAAAGAAGAAGGTTACACGAAGTTTCAGTTGAAGGTCGGCGGGAATCCGAGGGAAGATATCGAACGCATAAAGGAATGCGCCAAAGTTCTCGATGTTTCTGATCAGCTTGTGGCAGACGCAAATTGCGGGTGGCTAATGCACGACGCCGCAAAGGTCGTCAACGGAGTTAAGGACGTTAACGTTTATATCGAACAACCGTGTTCTTCATACGAAGAATGCCTGTCTATACGCAGGCGGACCGCACTTCCATTCGTGCTCGATGAATCCATCGACGGTCTTGGAATACTGCTACGTGGATTTCAGGAAGGCGCGATGGATGTCGTCAATATAAAGATAAGCAAGTTCGGCGGACTGACAAGGGCCCGGCAGGCGAGGGACCTTTGCGTATCGCTCGGAATTGCGATGACCATCGAAGACACGTGGGGCGGCGACATTATCACCTCGGCAATCGCGCATCTTGCGCACAGCACTCCAGAAGAGTTTCTGTTCTCCGCGACTGATTTCAACAGCTATGTGACCAAAAGTATTGCCGAAGGCGCCCCTCATAGAATAGACGGAAGGATGGCAGCGCCGACAACCGCCGGACTGGGTGTTGCACCGATCTGGAAAGCCTTGGGCGATCCCGTTTTCCAATGCGAAGGTTAGGCTTGGATGAACAGCGAAACGAGTCGTGCAAGGAAGATCGGAGCCTCCAGTGCCCGATTTCTTGGTCTGGTGAATATACTTTACGATACAGATTCAAACTCTTAGAAGGAACCGCTTCCAGACACTGCCTTTAGAAAACTGAACCGTATATGAGATTCCGAAATTCGATACTTTACGTAGTTTGTTTCACCGTGGCCGCCTCCGTGTCGGTTATGGCCCAGATCCATACCGATGTTTCCGACCTGGCCGATCGACCAATTGTCCGAAAGGCGTTCGATTACCTGCGCGAGATAGAACCCGATACGATCGAGGAGCAGGTGAAGATCGCCGAGATTCCCGCTCCCACGTTTCAGGAGGAGAAGAGAGGCGCGTATTACAAGAGGCGCTTTGAGGAGCTCGATCTAAAGAGCGTGAGGGTGGATGAGGCGGGTAATGTGATCGGGGAGCGTCCCGGCTCCGGCGGTGCGAAGGCGCCTACTCTTGTGGTCGTGGCCCATCTCGACACTGTTTTCCCGATCGAAACTAAACTCGAGGCTGTTCGCGAAGGCAAAATCATTCGCCTCCCAGGTATCGGCGACGACGCTCGTGGACTGGCCGTTCTCCTTGCCGTTGTAAGGGCCTTGAACGAGCATTCGATCGAGACCGTCGGCGACCTGATATTTGTAGGAGTCGTAGGCGAGGAGGGGCTCGGCGACCTGAAGGGGACACGACATTTGTTCGAGAAAGAACTGAAGGGCCGGATAACGCATTTCATCTCGCTCGACGGGGCAGGACTCGGTGTGACGGTCGGCGCCGTCGGAAGCAAGCGTTACAGGGTCACTTACTCCGGACCCGGAGGCCACTCATTCGGGGCGTTCGGCATGGCGAATCCGATCCACGCCCTCGGAAGATTGATCGAGAAGGTGTCCCGGTTCGAAACGCCGTCAGAGCCCAAGACGACGTTTAGTGTCGGTGTCATACGTGGCGGAACCAGCGTCAATTCGATTGCGCATACCGCTTCATTTGATATTGACATGAGGTCGGTGGATCCGCAGGAGCTCGCAAAGCTGGACGCAAAATTCCAGGCTGCGGCGAAAGAGGCGCGCGACGAAGAGAATACACGCTGGAATAACAGAGACGCGGTCGAGCTTTCCGTAGAGAAAATAGGTGACCGCCCCGCGGGCAGACAAGCTCCTGATTCGCCGATCATCAGGCTGTCATCCTTGGCGAACAAGCATATGGGCATCGAGGACGACTTCGGCTTCAGCAGCACGGATTCGAATATTCCGATGAGCATCGGTATTCCGGCGGTAACACTTGATATCGGAGGAAAGGGCTACAAGGCGCATTCGCCTGACGAGTACTGGGATTCCACGGACAGTCACGTCGGAAGCCAGCGTACATTGTTGATCGTCCTCGGCGTCGTCGGAGTCAAGTAAGTGAGTCAATTTCGATGAGAACGTCATCGCTCTGCAAATACGGTCTGTCAATCGCGGCCGTTCTTCTGTTTTCACCGATCGCATTTGGCCAGGAAGGTGAAGAATCTTTCAGGCTCGAGGGAATTCATCGGTTCGGTGTAGAAGCGGCATCCGGATGGACCGTCTTCAGGGACTCGATCGAAGAGGGTTCGAGGAAAGTCCTGCCTTCAGAGGTGTTTGCGGAATCGAGCGGCAGTTCTGCGGTGTTCCTCTTACGAAAGCTCGACGGCAGGGAAACAACCTACAGAGTCTCGGCCGGCAAGAGAAAGCGCAACTTCGTCGTTAAGGTCTTCAAACCAGACACGGTCTCGTCATTTACACATAAAAGTAAGGGCAATCCCGATGTACGAACGTTCATTGTCGTTCCGGCTACGTTGAGCGAGAAAAGCCGTTTGGTCGTCGTGATGCACGGCCTCGGGCGAAACGCGGACGGGTACATCGCGTCTTGGGAGGATTGGGCGAAGGTGAACGATTCGGTTGTGATCGCTCCCGAGTTCAGACGCGAAGATTGGCGGTCGTCCGCCGAATATAATTCCGGCAATATGATCGCCGGCGGTAAACGGGTGCCCCGGTCACGATGGTCATTTCAGGTAGCCGAGGATATTGCCGAAAGGGTCAGGAAGGGTTTCGGACTAGCTGCTGCGAGATACGACATGTTCGGCCACTCTGCCGGAGGCCAGTTCGTACACAGGTTCTCGCTCTTTATGCCGGAAGCTAATGTAAGGCTTTTCCTGGCGGCGAATTCCGGCTGGTACACAGCGCCAGACCTAACAATCGAGTTTCCTTACGGCCTGAGGCATCCACTACTTGAGATCGCAAGTGAAGATGTAATCGAATGGACTAAGAAATCCGTAGTGATCCTTCGCGGAACCGAGGACACAGAAAGAACGCCCAATCTCAGACAAACACCTGAGGCCGATGCACAGGGACAGCACCGCTATGACCGCGCCGGATACATGTTCAGAAAGATCTCGGAGGTTAATCCGGAAACGACCTGGAAGATGATCGAGGTGCCGGGCGCCGGCCACAGCCAGAAGGTGATGGCGCCGGCGGCTCAGCAGGTCATTGAAGATGCCAACCGCCAAGAAGAGGGCCGTGCGAGGCCGCGATAAAAGATGAAAAACCCGATCGAGGAACTTTCGACACCTTCCCTCTTGATGGATGTCGAACGCGTCCGGCGCAATTCGGCGCGTATGTCAGAATTTGCGCTTGAGAACGGCGTCCGGCTTCGACCGCATATCAAGACTCACAAAAGCGTCGAGGTCGCCAGGATCGCGACGACAGGGCATTCCGGTGGGGTGACCGCATCGACGATAGGCGAGATCGAGGCATTTGCGGCGCACGGCTTTGACGACTTCACCTACGCGGTCCCGATCGTTCCGGGAAAGATACCAAGGATCGTTCGCCTGCTTGCGAGCGGCGTCAAAGTGAACCTTTTAACTGACGATCCGGATATGCCCGCTGAACTGGAGAAGGCTGCACGGTCATCGGGCGTCGAACTTAACGTTTTTGTGAAAGTCGATTGCGGATATCACCGCTGCGGAGTCGAACCGGGATCGGACGCCGCTGTGAGGACGGTCCGAGGGATCTCGGAAGGTATAGGCCTGAACCTCGCGGGCATTCTTACACACGCCGGGCATTCGTATCACGGTGGTTCCAGAGAAGAGATCGCCGAGATCGCCTCGGCCGAGCGCGACGTGATGTGTGATTTTGCGGATGACCTGCGTTCCAGCGGAATTCCGGTGCCGGTCGTTAGCATAGGATCGACGCCAACGATGACGCACATCGATCATCTTGAAGGAGTCGACGAGATACGGCCCGGAAACTATGTGTTCTTTGACGCATTCCAGGCCACGCTCGGAAGCTGCGGGTTTTCGGACTGTGCGATCACGGTACTTGCCTCGGTCGTTCACAGAAGTTTCACAAATCAGAAGGTCATCGTCGACGCCGGTGCGATCGCTCTGTCAAAGGACCGAGGGCCGGTCGAGCTTGAAAGCGGCTGCGGGTATGGAAGGGTCCTCGATCTGGCGGGCGACGACACTGGTTTGCGCGTCGGCTCTTTGTCACAGGAACATGGCGAGATAAAGGTCGAAGATCAGCGCCTGCTGGACAGGCTCAAAGTGGGAACGAAGCTCAGAATCCTCGCGAACCACTCCTGCCTGACCGCCGCCCAGTTTGGTCATTACGAAGTGATGGAGAACACACAGATCGTTGACCGCTGGGAGATCCACCGCGGCTGGTAGAAAAGGGGATCGCCGCTCCGCGGCTGGTGGAATCATTGGACTCCGTACCCCGGGTTTCGCTTCGCTGCACCCGGGGCTAACATCCGTCGCCCTTCCAGGGAGAAGAAAAACTCAGTCAACTCTCCAACTCTGTGAAAATTTACATCTTTTACATTCAATTTACCGGTCCTTAAAGAATTCGGCCTAGACGTTTGAGAGAATTGGGCACTTTCAACATCACCCTTGAACATCATCGGAGGCCAGGAATGAACAGGATTCGCGCGAAAAATACCTCCCAATTCACCCTCTCGATCGTACTTAGTTTCTTGCTGATCGCGATACCCGCCTCAGCGACCGTGATCCGACACGACAGGACCGACGCCGATATGCTGAAAATTGGTGAACGGTTCGAAGCAGTCTGCAGAGTAATTCCTGACGGAAGCTGTACGCTCATCGCCGAGAGTTGGGTGATTACTGCCGCACACGTGGCCAGATCAATAAGAGAGGGGAGCGAGATACGGATCGGAGATGCCTCTTACAAAGTAAAGCGTGTGATAGTCCATCCCGACGGTACCGGCCCGCCTGGCCGGCCACCCGAAGTAGACCTTGCATTGGTCGAGCTCGCCGAGAAAGTAAAGGGCGTATCGCCGATCCCGGTCTACAACGGTGACTCGGAGCTTGGCAAGACGCTCTACATCGTCGGATACGGTGATTTCGGCAACGCTCATTCGGCACTGACTCGTATGGACGGCAAGAGGCGAGCAGTCACCAACAAGGTCGATGACGCTGGACCGCGGCGTATCTTTATGAAGTTTGATGAGCCGCCATCGGGAACGGAATATGAAGGCGTAGGCGGACCGGGAGACAGCGGCGGGCCCGCGTTGATCGAAAAGGACGGCAAAATTTACGTTGCCGGAGTAAGTTCGGGATCGATGAACGGCAAACCCGGCAAGTACGGCGTTGTGGACGTTTATACGAGGGTCGGATCTTACATCAAATGGATCGAGGAATCGATGAACGCTTCGGCTACAGACTCCGCGACGGATAGCGAATCCCACAGTTCGGTCCGTATGCTATTCAATCGCGAGACGATCATAGCGGCTGTCCCGGGATGGAGCAGCCGCTTCAAAGGATTCGCAGATTCATTGATCAAAGATCATTGAGATTTCGGCGTATCCGCCAAGCTTGCGACCAATCTCGCTCTTTCCTGACGAAGCAGTTCGAGCCTTTGAGACCAGAACTGGACATCACGCTCGGACATTTCGGGGTCCTTAATTCTCAGCTCGTGATTTCTGATCCTTCTGTTGAGATTGTCCAACTCGCTGTTCCCTGATGAGCGTTGAACGGCAGGCTGATCTTCCTGTGAATTGCCAGCCATTTCACCTTCAGCTCGTTCTTTTCGCAGCTTCTCCAGCCGTTTCTTCCAGAATGCTACATCCCTCTCCGACATTTCGGGGTCATTGATCCTTTCTTCGTGATTCTTAATTCTTCGGTCCAGATCAGACATCACGGTGTCGCCTTCCCCCTGTTCGGCACGGGGTTCCGGATCTGCGGCAGTAGCAGCGTCGAGCATCCTCGCCCTTTCATTCCGAAGCTCTTTGATCTTTCCTTTCCAATACTCGACCTCGTGGTCTTCCATTTCAGGATTAAGGATTCTCTTCTCGTGGTTCTCAATTCTTCGGTCGATCAACTCGAGCTCTTCGCTTGCAGTTCTAGAGCGCGGGGCATCCGCTGAAGAGCTTACGAAATCCTGTTCAAATTCCTTGTCCACTCTCTTTGGCTGGCGACGAATATATGTCTCTTCCTTGGTGATGGTAACCGTCTTTTCTCTTTCCTTCTCATTCACCTCGATCAGTTCCGGTCCCCTTGTGCCGACCTTGTTCCCCGGCTTGTAGTAGATCGAGGTCAGGTATCGCGTGACCTTAATGGTCTTTGCATCGACGATTTGCAGTTTCAACTTGACCCTGAATTCCGGATGCCTGGCAAGGATCTGCTGAACTACACCATCCTCGATAATACCGGGATACAGATTCTGGGATGATCGGATCCGGGCCGCCAGATCGAACACTCGGGGATTGAAAGCGCCCTGATACACAAGGCCTTTTTGTGATATCGCCCCGGTATATTTCCTATCGAATACGACGTGGTTCGGGTCGATCTCGGGTCTGTCATCAGCACCATCGACGGTTAGCGTGATTTCGTTTCCGGGCTGGACCTTGATCGTATATACCTTGTTATCAGTTCCCTGCCATTTTCCCGCAAGAGCAGACGCCGACGTTACCTGCTGTGAATAAACGCCAACCGTATTTGCCAGAAACAGCAATCCAACAAAAGCCGACCAAACGACGATCTTTAATGCCCGCATACTATACGAGCTTGTTGGCTCCCGCTCCGGACGGTTAACCAGTTCCAGGCTCTCTAGTACTGATAATGATCTGTGTTTGTCGATTGCGGTCATGGTCTCCTCCTCATTGGAAAATTGCTAATAAATATGGCCTCTTGGCCCGGGGACGCCGCAACGATGGGTTCTTGCGCAAGAAATCTGTTCTCCGCAAAAATTTTCGATCGAGATGTCCACCAAATTAGAACCAACTTCTGAGGAAAGGACTATGAAAACGATCAAGCGACTAGGATCCGCAATGATTCTCGCCTTTGTTATGGCAGGATCTGTTTTTGCCGATGGCAATTCGAACCAGAATCCGATCTCTCCGATAGGGCGCCAGCCTGATCTGCCGAGATTTGAGGACTTCAAAGTAGATGTGACCAAGGAGACTCCCAAGGCAGTACGCATTGAGGGTAAGAACGCCACGCAGTTTCGGACAAGACTGAGGGAAGCACAAGCAGAAGGCGTGAACTTCGCGGGCCATTACATAATCGCTTCGTGGGGCTGCGGAACAAGTTGTGAGCAAGCGGCGATCATTGACGCGACTACTGGCAAAGTCTATTTCCCGGACGAGCTATTCCGAGGGTTCGGAATAAGCCTGGGACACCCGGAGGAATCCCTAGAAAAGTACGGTTACTTTGAATTCAGGCCGGATAGCCAGCTCTTGATCCTAAACGGCTACGGAGGACCGAAATACGGAGTGAGATACCTGGTCTGGGATGAGAATGAATTTCACCTGGCCAAGTTTGTTCCGATAAGTCTGCCTGACTAGGTCCGAAACGTGAAGGCAGGCAATGCGCCGGGCGAATCCGATTTATACTATGGCAAGAGGCAACTCGCCGGAACCATTGTCGCCGCTCGGAGGCTAGGTGGATCGTTAGACTCCGCACCCCGGGTTTTGCTTCGCTGCACCCGAGGCTAACTTCAGTCGCCCTTTCAGGCCAAAGAACAACTCGCTAACCTCCGCAAACTCATTCAATTCAGTTGACCCATAAGACTCAGCAATCTCGGTCAACTCACCAAACCCGCCAAACTCAGTTAACTACATCCGGACCGACGAACACCGCGAAGATCCCGGATGAAGTAAAACGGTCATCCAGTTTCTGGCTGGTTCCGAAAACGACATAGTTACCGTCGCGAGAGATCTCGGGTTGACCGACTGTCGATCCGGTGTCTACCGAAACGGCGCGGAATTCACCAGTGATCAGATTCTTCAAAAGGATGTTTCCACCCAGGTTGGTTGAACTGGAGCTGATCGCCAACCATTTTCCGTCGTAAGAGATAGCCGCTCTTTCCCCTTGTCCGATGGGTGTGTCACCGTTTCCCTGCACAGAACCATTCCCGGTGCTTGCCCAGATCAAACGTCCCGAATCGATCTCGACAACGAAAACGTCCTGAAGACCGTTCGTGTCTCCGGGAACCAGGTTTGTTGCGGTCGAAGAGTAGGCCACGAATTTCCCATTGCCGGAGATCGAAGGAGCTACCACACGGCTCGCGCTTTCAATGCCCTGGTCTTTTTCCGCTCCAGAAGACGTCTTACTAATCCTTTTAAGTTTCTGATTGCCGCGTTCCCAAACATAGATATCCCAAAGATCGTTTTTATCGTCATTCGTCAGGGAAAAATAGTTATGGAATGCGATTCGGGTACCGTCTTCGGAGATCGAAGGCCTTGATCCGCCGCCTGCCTTTCCGGTCTTCTCGCTTTTGCTGATCAGAGTAACGGATCCGTTTCTCATATCCCTCAGGAATACATTGACCGTCGACGTGCCCTCGACTCCCGGTGCCAGATTTCCTGCGGAAGAAGAGAATGCAACAAGGCTTCCGTCCCCTGAGATCGCAGGTTCAAAGGCTTCGTTGTTTGCCTCGACACCCGCGTTCTCGCTGACGGCAGACACCTTGTTAGTGTCTGCGTTCCAGACGAAAACATCGCGGACGCTATTCGTGTCTACGGGAACGAGGTTCGTGGCGTAGGACTCGAAGGCGACCGATCTGCCGTCGGCCGAGATCGAAGGATTGGTGCTGTTCTGGTTGCCCTCGGCACCGTTCAGACCGATGCTCACGAGCCGTAAGTCCCCCGTTTTCCTGTCCCGCCAGACGATCTGGCGAAACCGGCCGCTGCCGCCAAGGTCCTTTGTTAATGTCACGAACGCGACATACCTGCCTTCATCCGGACCTGTTCCGCCGATGACTGGCGTGAACGACTCCCAAAAAGAAGAAACGATCTTGTCGTCGGGACTTCGGCTGACCAGGTCGAACTTTGGAAAGCTCGTCTTCGAAGGAGCCGGCGTGATCGGAGGGTTGCTACCGCAAGCAGCTTTAACCGTAACCGCCGTCACTGGAACGGTACCGTGGCTGAAAGCCAATGTGCATTGCCGTTTGCCTTCCGTCTGGGTGACGGCATAGTCATCTCCTTGGGGAAACCCCCCAAGGTTGACTGTTGCAGAAGAAGTCAATGTGGTGGTTCGGCCGTAGTTGTCAGAGAACCTGAAGCTTTCGCCGATTCCGATTCCGGTGACCTCAAGTTTGAAGATCGTGAGCGGCGGAGAACCGCAGTTTGCGTAGACCAGGACATCGGTACCTGTGAAAGTACCTTGCTGTGCTCCCTGAAGATCACAAGGTCTGGCGCCAGCGAGCTGCAAGACCCTGTACGCCTCGCCTGCTGAGAATTTCCTGGTGAAGTAAACGACCGGAGTTGACGCGCTCAGAATGACCTTTTCATTGCCGTTCGAAAATTCGAACTTCTCCTTGTTTGAAAGCAAGCTGCTGGCACTCGCAATTCCCAAGCGAAACTGAGCATTTTGTGCACTGACTTCAGAAACGCCCAGGCACAAGAACAGCGACAGGAGTGCGGCGATCTTCACCACGTTCATAGTTTTCAATTCAATATTGGTTCTCGAAGTGAGAACACAAGGGGCCGTGTTTCGATAGCGCCGGGCAACTTTACGTGACCCGGCGCATTATTTTTTCGCGTAGACAGAATAGATTCCGCTTCCGGGGCTGTTAGCGTTCAGAAGGTGCAGAAGCCTGGCCCCCTTGATGCACGACCAATACGCGTGGTAGGTCTTTGCTCCGGATTCGATCTTTGAAAACTGGATCTGCCAGTTGTTGAGTACAGTGAACTTTCCCGCCGAATTTACGTTCGCGTACCGCATGTTGCCTACCATTCCATTCACGACAAGCAGTTTCCAGCTGTAGGAATTTCCGGCTCCGAAAACGAACTCTTCATTGGACTGATTGATGTTCATCCCGGCGTAATTCCCTGTATAGACGTGATAGAGCTGTTGGACACCCGTGAAATCACTTGTCCAGGTGCCGTTGAAATCGCTCTCGGCGATGGCGAATTTGTTGTAGTTTGCCATCTGGCGAAGCGGGACCATCAGTTCGCTGTTGCTGTCCCATCTGATCGTCTCCGGGTCGAATTTGAACTGTTCAATGAATCCGTTCTTATCGGGGGAAATGAACTCGATCCAGCCGCTGTTCCCCTGCCTGAAGAGGACAACGAATTTTGACGTGCCGGACGCGTTGTCCTTCAAATAACCCATCCCCAAATAGGGTCTTTCGTATGTGGTGACATATGCAGTTCTGTAGTTCTTCAGATCGCTGTATCGCGGCGCCACAAGAATATTCCAGGCAGCGTTCGTCAGCGGCTCCGGATCGGCCGGAAATATCGTTCCCTCTTTCGGGTAATGCAGCAGGACCTTTAGATTTCCTTTTACTACTTCCACCCAGTCTTCCTGTTCGGTGCTGGTCCAGCCGTCATCAAAATTCGATTCGTTGAATCTGAAGCCGCTTGCTCTCGGAGTCGGGGTCTTTTTGGCCGGCTGAGATGCAGGATTATCGACCGGTTTCTGGACCGACGTTTTAACCACGGGCAGGTCGATCGATGAAAGAAACTCCGCAATGGTCTCTTGAAAATAGTCTGTGTTCGTGAGTATGAGAACGTTCACCAATGTGCCACCGCCGGTTATCGAGATCAGCGACACGACGCCTTTCTTGCCGTCGTTCTCATAGACCGACATTCCGTTCTCGGCCGTCCAGCCGTTGTTGCTCACGGCAGGTTTCATCTGAGGAGCACCCGCCACGCTGACGTTTTCTTTGACCAGGGCTTCCCACGCGGCGTTAAAGTTTTCTTTGGGATTCTCTCCGCCGGGAACTGACTTGAAGACGGTGATGATGCAGATCCCGCCTTCGGCATTTTCAGCTCCGAACTGAATTGCATTCGATTGAACTTCCTTTTGCCAGCCGGTAGGGGATCTATAGCTGACAATGTCGAACTTTTCTGTGCTTTGAGCAATGAGAATGCCCGCAGTTAGAAGGACGCAGAGCAAGATACAAGAAAGACGAACCATACTGGTTTTCACTCCAAGAAATGTGCGTGATATCGCGTGAGTTCGTAAAGGGAGAAGACGAAATCACGTTCCCGAAATGCGTGCTCGTGAACCCTCCACGTTTGTGAAGGTGAAGCAGTCTAGCACCAGTGAGGCACACTTCGCAATACGTTTTTTGGCGGTGGCCAGTAGCTAGAATTCGTCAATGTTTTCAGTGTTTTAGGAGTGAAGGAAAATGAAAGGCGCCCGGTGACGAGCGCCAGTGATATCGGTGAGTCTGCTGATGTACGATTAGCGGTGAAGTTGAAACACTATCACCTGATCCGGATCCACGACGATGTGTCGAATCTCATTCCCTTTCTTTCGGAATTTCCACTGACAAGCATACGGTCGCCGCATCCGGCAGGCTCTTCCGGGAACGAGATGATCTTTTCCGGATCGCTCTCAGGCATTATCCCGACCGCCAGCATCAGGTCTTCGCCGCTCAATATATCTTTGCGGACAAGAAATTCGGTTTCGCCTTTCGTGCCCATCGGCGTCGTATTGGCCACCCATTTGTTCATCTGAAAATAGTCGGTCCTCTGCTGTATCGCCTCCGGTCCCATCGAAGTGTCGCGGACCTTCCATTCGAACTTTCCGTTCGGGTCCCAGGCGCCGTCCTTCTTCAGATATTCAAGCTCCCCGAGCGCTGCCGAGGCGTGCAGGACGATTACATCATCCGCCGAAGCAAGACAGATGCTGGCTACAAAATGAGGAGCGGTCTTGACTGCGATCGAAATGAATTCGCCGTCGTCCCTTGAAAGGATCGTAATTTCATCGGTTGCGGCCCGTTTTTCCAGGTATGCGACCTCGCCGTCCTTCAGAACGCCGTCGATAGCTTTGATCCGTGTCTCCAGGTCCTGACCAAAGGCGATACCCGAAAGAATTAAACCGATTGCGAGAATGGTAAGTATGAGAAATGCTTTCATCGCTACTCCAACAGACAACAGCTTGGTCATCCTTGCTGACAATATGGTCAGTATACCCTTTGATTCGGACCCAAGGGTGGATTGAACGTAGAATTCAATAACCACACACCAACCACACACCCCGGCATCATTTACTCGATCAGCCTCTTTGTTATTGGCTGCTGCATTTCTGATCTTGTCACTTGGTTTTCGCGTGTGATCCAGCGATGTGAATTCTTCCAATGCGCGGCGTTCTTCGCTAGCAGATGTTCACTGGCACCGCGAAGCTGGATCTACCCGCCGACGGTCTCGAGAATCCCTCGTTTCTTCTTGTTTCTTGGTTTCGTTATGCGAATTTCAATGCTCCTGTCCAGCTTCAGAAGAAACGAAAACAAACGATCAAGCGTGAATCCTTTTAGCTGTCCGCTTTTTAGCTTGGAAACGTCCGGCTGCGTTGCGCCGATAAGTATCGCAGCCTTCGCTTGGGTCAGCTTTCGCTCTTCCACGATCTTAATGATCCTGAGAGCAAGATCTGCTTTGACTCTATGTTCCGACGGGTTTTCAAAACCCAGATCCTCAAAGACATTTCCTGAACCTCTCTTTATTGCATTGCTCATTTCTTTAACCTTTTGCTGTCATCGATCGCGAGCTTGAGGCGGTGCCGAATCAGTTCCAAATCCTTCTTCGGAGTTGCGATCCCGGATTTCGATTTCTTCTTGAAACAGTGAAGCACGTAGACCTTCTCTCTTAGCTTTGCGATAAATACGGCTCGGAACGTATCGCCTACGAAATTGTCCCTCAACTCAAAAACTCCGCGAAAGTCTTTGCCTTTCATGGGCTTCGCCGCACACGGCATTTCACCGATCTGTACTTGGTAAAGCTGAAAACCGAATCTCTGTTGAACGGGATCCGGAAAGGATCTCAAATCATCCAGCGATGAACCCACCCAATCCAGCTGTTTCTCGACCAGCTTGTCGATCATACAGATTTATATCATTTCTCATATAATCAGTAAATCGATTCTATGGCAGATTTGCTATATCAACTCAGGCAAGCGAGTTCACGAAGCCTGAGAATCCTGTTTGCCTGAAACTAGTGAGAGACGGTATCTACGGTCATACTGGTCGCGATGATACACGACCTTGAAGATGAAACGTTGGGGAAATGTAACGGGAGTAAGTCTCAGGCAAGAGAATCGAGATAGTCGTCGATGATCGAAATGACGTCTTCGGGTTCGCCAAAGAGTTCCCTGGCTGTGAACTTCAGGCGGCAGACGCCGACAACGTAGAGGAGCAAGGTCTTGGCGATCTGCTCGGGCGGGACCCGGCTGGAGATCGCGCCGGCCTCGATCGCCTCCTGCGCGAGCGATTCCATTACGGCGGCGGCGAATGAATTCGTGCTCGATTTCTCGGCATTAATCGATTCGAACTCGGCGTACTCGATCCGGAACGTCGTCAGCTCTATATAGTCGCTGTACCGCTTGTCGAGATATATGTTTCGGATGAGCGAATGCATCAGCTCGCGGAGCTTCTCGAAAGGTCCCGATCCCAGGCTTTCTATCTGATCAAAAATGGCCGTGTCCATCCGGTGGGCACGCTCATAGAGCTCGCGATAGATGTCGTCTTTTCCGTTGAAATGCCAGTAAACCGCGCCGCGCGTAAGGTCTGCATATTCAGCAATATCCTGCAGCGTCGCTGCGGAATATCCCTTGGCAAGGAAGACAGCCAACGCGGCATCCAGCAGGCTCTCTTTCGTTTGTATCGCTTCTTCTTTTGTACGTCTCAAAAGTCCCTCGCTCAGTAGGGTGTTACTCCGCTTACGCCGACGACAGTCTAGCTGAGATCAGCGAACCGGAAAACTGTCCGCGATAAAGAGCGGACCCGCAACCCGGAGGCAGATTTGAGGGATATGCGGGTCCGCGTGCAGGAATCACATTGAGCAATAATCCTCATGCCGATATGTGATTCACGGCGAACCGGGTCGCCGCCTCGCTGTGTCAGCCGACTTATCGACTCCCAGCTTCTCGAGTGCGGCGTTGTGGGCGGTTTCTATCGCATCCCCTTCGGTCGGCAGATCTGGCACCACGCCGGTCATGTTCCAATTGGAATTAGTCTTTGCGTGGACTACCCGGGCGATCGGAATCGTCGCGACAAATCCGTCCGCAAGCGTGAATGGCCCGGCCGAATGCGCGCCGATCTTGCCGGCTCCGGTCGTCGCGCCGACCACCGTTGCACGCCCGTGCTTCTGCATCGTGTAAGAGAAATTCGTCGCCGCGGAACCGGTCCTCTCATTTATCAGGATATAGACCGGGATCTTGTCGAGCCGCTTGTTTGGAAGTTCAGTTTCCGTATAGAACTCCTGAGTATCGCCAATTCTCATCTCCCTACTGAACAGAAGCGTCTTTTCGGCTGGGAAGAAGTAGCTCATAAAGTAAGATATGAATCCACCGAAGCCACCCGGATTGTCCCTCAGGTCAATGATCATTGCGTCAGTGTTTCCCAGGAAACCCATCGCGGAGTCGAGCGTCGGCCTGGCCTCGTTGATCTGCGGAATGAGCTCGAGTTTCAGATACCCGACGTTGCCGTCCAGCACCTCGAGCTTGCGAAAGAAGAAGTTCTTCTTGCTGTCGCTGCTTCTTGTCATGCCCGGCGGAGGGCCGCGCCTCGCTCCGGGGGATTCGCCAGTGCCATCGTTATCATCCGCGGAAGCTGCTCGTGTCATCTGCTCGAGGCGTTCGACGAGCTGAGGGTGATAAATGACATTGAAGTGCTGGTCGTTCGTGTATTCTCTCAATTCCATTGTCAGCGCTCTTCCGAATGCAAAAGCGTCTCCGTTGTCCTTGTAGGCACCGGAAGCGAACTTCCTCTCGATGTGGTCGGCCAGCTCCTTCGCTCTATCGCGCAGAATGTAACCTTCGACAATGCTGTTCTTGAGCTCGTCGACCACAGCGCGCTTCTGATCTTCGGTGATCTTGACGGCTTCGGCTTCTTCCCTGGTCGGCAGTCCGGCCATGATTCCCTGGGGATTGGCCTGTGAAACGGTGGCGATCAACATCGCGAGAAGAGATAGTCCTTGTATGTGTTTGGCGGTCCAAAACGGACGCTGCAATTTTTTAGATCCCATTGTTTTTCTCCTTCAGCCTCCGCTTTCGAAGCAGAGACTAGTTCTCTTCCGCCTTCCTATAAATGTATTCGGACTGCAGAAAATATTCTCCTTTCTGATCCTTCATATAGATCTCGTGGCGGAAGGTCCCGTCCTCGAGGAAGACGTATTCCCACCTGATATCGAGGCTGGGCCCGATTCCCCATTGCGGATAGTTTTCCATGCCCTTGAATTTAATGCGCGAGTCACTTACCTCGCCGACGAGAAAAAGGGCGCTTGCCCGTGCAGAGTTGCCGTCTATCTGGAAAAGCTCGAACCGCTTGTGAGCCCCCGAGAAGTTCATAAATATCTCGCCCTTGTATCGGCCGCCGAGCTCGAATTCCTCCCTGAGCTGTCCTTCGGAGTAATGCTGCCGGATCGACGACTTCCCGTTAAGGCTTCGGAAATCGGAGTCCGGACCCTGCCGGATCCTTCCCTCGATATCCCAGTCGCCGATCATCTTTTTCATTAGTCCGGCCCCGTTGCTGTCGTCATTCTTAAAGCCGTGGACATCCGCCGGACTCAGGAGCCCTAACATCGTAAGCACGAGAAAGTACAGAAGTATGAATTTCATAGTTCCCGACTATATACATACACGCCTGTATGTTTGTTAAGAAATTGTAAAACTTGCCGATTCTCTTTCACTGTCGTTCCTGACTCGTTGCTGAGGGAGGGGCTGATCGGATCTCGCAGACCGGCAATTCGTTTAGGTCGGATCCTCTTCCGTTTCAAAAGCATTGTGAAAGAAATTCTTGACATGCTACGAATGTAGCACTATGCTACGTTCATAGCACATCGGAAAGGAGAGACTATGAGCCTGCCGCCCATTGAGAACCTGTCTCGCCGTGAACGCGAGATTATGAACGCGCTATTTTCGATCGGAGACCGAGCATCCGTCGAAGATGTACGTCAGCTGCTGACCGACCCGCCCAGCTATTCCGCTGTGCGGGCGATGCTCGTAAAGCTGGAGTCGAAAGGCTACGTCAACCATCACGAAGAAGGGCTCAAATACGTATATGTCCCGACCATCCCGCGGCAAAAAGCACAGCGTAACGCGCTCGATGAGATCGTAAGGGTCTTCTTTGGCGGCTCACCGGGAGAGACTGCGACCGCGCTGCTGAAGCAGGAAGACTGGACCGACGAGGAACTGGATGAACTCCGCGCAAGAATAGACGCGGTTCGCAAGGAAAGGAGTGGAAAATGAACTCATTTTTATCGGAAACGGCACTTTTGGTAAGTCAGTCCTTCGAACTTTCAATACTGACAAAATCAACTCTGTTACTGGTTCTTGGTCTGGCGATCGCGACCCTGACGATAAAGGCGAAAGCCTCGACTCGTCATTTGATCCTCGCGACCACGCTTGTGTCGCTTCTTGCGCTGCCTATGATCGTGTTTGCCTTCCCCTATCTAAGTATCGAGATCCCGACAGCCCAAACTTATGCACCGGCCTTTTCCGGCACTGCTGAGGCTGTATCGGCTCCTGTCGAGGCGGCAGCAAACGCCGGTCCGGCATCGATTGCTACGGCTTCGGAAAGCCCCTCTTCGATCTCGTTGGCCGCGATACTTCGAGCCGTTTGGGCCATCGGAAGCCTTCTTTTAATCGTTTCTCTCACTGTAGACCTGTGGCGAGTCCGCAAGCTGAGACGAAACGGTTTGCCGGACAAAGGTATGAGGGACCTGAAAGACGATATAACCTCAGCTAAAGGCATTGCGAGACCGGTTGAGATCCTGATGCACGAGGATATTCAGTCGCCGGTAACCTATGGACTGATCCGACCGATAATAATGCTGCCGGTCGATTCGAAGGAATGGTCGGAGGCCGACCTGCGCCGTGCGATCATCCACGAGCTTGAACACATAAAGCGCGGCGACTGGGGCACACAGCTGACCGCCCGAGCAGTATGCGCTTTTTACTGGTTCAATCCGTTGGTCTGGATGGCGTGGCGAAAGCTATGCCTGGAAGCTGAACGCGCTTGCGATGATGCAGTCGTTCAGAACGCCGGACATGTCGAGTATGCCGACCAGCTTGTCACCCTTTCGCGACACCTTTCCAAAGCGCATACCCGTTCCGTTCTCAACATGGCCTCGAGAAGCGATCTTTCGAGGCGCGTGACCGCGTTGCTCGACAGCGGACAGAAGCGCGGCAGAGCGGGACTTCTTGCCGCCGCGGGATCTGTCATTGTCGCGGGGGCGGTTGTGTTCTCGATCGGACCTCTGCACGCGGTCGCCCAGTCAAAGGCTGCTCCGCTGCCGTCCGGTAACGAGAAAGTCTCGGACCCGGCTGATCGTCAGGATTCGCCGCTTGATCGGGCGTTGTTTGCCGCCGCCGAAGAAGGCCAAACAGACGAGATCGAAAAACTGCTTGCGGCCGGCGCTGATATCAACTGCAAGCTTGACGGTGACGGAAGCCCCCTGATCGGCGCTTCCCGGAACGGTCATACGGATGCGGTGACGCTTTTGCTCAGCCGCGGAGCCGACGTGAATATGGCGGTCGAAGGAGACGGAAGCCCCCTGATCGTTGCAGCGCGCGAAGGGCACCTGAAGATCGTCGAACTCCTTCTGGACCGCGGAGCGAGCATCGATCTCTATGTTCCGAGCGACGAGAATGCGCTGATCTCGGCCAGCGGCGCCGGCCAGCTCGAAGTCGTAAAGCTACTGGTTTCGAGAGGGGCGGACATCAACGCCCGGTTCGAAGTTCAGCGGTCGTTTAGGACGGGAGAGACCGAATGGCGATCGGCGCTCAGCATGGCAAGAAAAGGCGGACATGCAGATGTCGCGGCGTTTCTTGAATCAAATGGCGCGCGTCAATAGCAACCACGACTCAAAAAGTCGGTTTATTCCTTAACCATAGTGTTTCGGATCGATCAACTCGCCGGCGCCTGCCCGCCGGCAGAGGGGAAGTGTGCTCAAATCTATTGCGATCGGCGGCAAACCTGAATAGGCCGAGTTGCCGAAAGAGCCTGGAAACGATTATGAAACTCAACAAGGAAATCGTCGCGAAATTTTTTCTCCTTGCTTCTGTCTGTCTTCTTTTGCTGCCGGCCGCTGTCTGCGCACAACGCGGAATGACGACGGAGCAATGGCGCGAAGACATCGAGTTCCTCCGCTCCGAACTTCCGAAGAGGCACCTCAACCTTTACCACACGACTCCGAGAAACGAATTCGAAAAGGCCTTCGACGATCTCTCCAGGCGGCTGCCGGAACTTGAAGATCATGAGGTAATTGTTGAGCTGTCGCGAATTACCGCGTTGATCGGCGACGGTCACTCCGGCATTCGCCTTTATTCGGACACGAAGATCGCGTTCAGCTCACTTCCTATAAGACTTTATATGTACGAGGACGGCTTGTTCGTCCAGAAGATCGACAAAGGGTTCGCCGATTATGCGGGCGCACGTGTGACCAAAATCGGACACCTGGCCGCGGCAGATGCAGTCGAGGCCGTCACCCCCCTTATAGCAAGGGACAACGAAATGTGGGCCAGGTTTTATGCGCCTTACTTCTTGACCACTCCCGAAATACTCCATTCACTTCGAATAACAAAAGACCACAGGTCAGCAGCTTTTGAACTTGAAAAGGACGGGAAACGGGCGACGGTCACTTTCAAGCCGAAGGGCAGATTGCTTCTGGAAGGGCACGCGCAGACAGAGAAAGGGATCGATGGAATGGACCTGGTCGACGCGCGCGACCCGGCTGTCCCGGTGCCGCTCTGGCAGAAACGAGATCCCGAAGACAGCTATTGGTTCGAGTATCTGCCTGACTCAAAGACGCTCTACCTCAGATATAACGAGGTTCAGAATAAGGAAGGCGAGAGCATTCAGGAGTTCACCGACCGAATGTTCGGGTTCATAGATAAGAACGATGTGGAGCGTCTGGTCGTAGACGTCCGCTGGAACCGGGGCGGCAGCAATCTGCGCTCGCGCCCGTTGCTCCTCGGGATCATAAGATCGAAACTCAATAAGCGCGGCAAGCTGTTCCTGATCACGGGCCGAAGGACCTTCTCTGCCGCTCAGTACTTCGTCAACGAGATGGAGATGTATACGAACGCTGTCGTCGTCGGAGAACCGACCGCGTCGCACGTGAATCCTTACGGCGACAATTACAAAATAGTCCTTCCGAACAGCGGAATCACGGTCCGCGCCTCGTTCGTCAGGTTCGAGCAAATGGGGCCGTGGGACAAACGGAAATGGACCGCGCCTGAGATCGCTGCCGAGCTAACATCCGAGCAATACAGAAAGGGGATAGACCCGTCGATGGAGGCGATTCTGAGCTTCTCGAACGGGCCCGCTCCATTTGAGTTGATCCAGAGGACGCTCGTCGGAGACGGTCTGACGGCGGCGATCGATCTGTTACGCGAGTTCAAGGCTGACAAAAAGAACAAGTACTTGGACACCGAACGGTTCGTGAACAACTTCGGGTATCAGTTGCTTTTGGAGAAGAAGTTCGAGGATGCGATCCGAGTGTTCAAGTTGAACACAGAATACTATCCGGACAGGGCAAACCCTTACGATAGCCTTGGAGAAGCGTACGAGGCCGCGGACCAGCTTGAGCTTGCGAAAATAAGTTACGAGATTGGTTCAAAAAAGGCTAAGCAGCTCGGGGACACGGAACTTGCCGAGTTGATAGAAAGGAATCTCAAGAGGGTATCGGACAAATTGAGATCGCAGTGATTCCCGAGCGGAAACCGAACTCGCAACATTGTTCAGCTGCGGTGGGCCCGGCAGTGGGGCTAGGACAGATCATCCCCTCATTCAAGAAGAGCGGCGACGATATGGGCCGCAGATACAAGAGTCGCTATCACCGTACGTAACCAGTTCCAGCGAAGCCAGGGAATCTCAAACCTGGCGCGTTCTTCGGCAAGTTCCTTCTCAGAAAGCTTTTCAAGATCGAGAGCCTGAAGCCGGTTATTGAGAGGAACGTTAACGACGGCGGTCGGCACCTGGACACCCAGAATGTAGACAGCCGACGCCGCGACGACCAAGATCCGTTCAATGCCTTCCATCTGCCAGACCGAAAGCACTCCCGCGGCGATGGCTGCGAAAGCCGACCCGACCCACACGATGATAAACACGGGATGATTATTCTGGATGACTAGGTCCATCGCCTTGAACGACCTTAGAAACTCGAGATCGCCAAGCGCGCCGATCCCCGGCATCACGACGATCGCGAAAGCGAAAAGAAAACCGGCGACCAAAGTACAAAGCAGCGCCGCGGCAGGCAATAGCAGATCGATCAGTTCCATAGGTACTCCCGGTGCTACACCGTTTGAAGCGTAGAAAGCGTAGGGGAAACAGGAGGATCATCGATCCTCCAATGATCAGAAAAAGACCTTACAAAGAAAGCAGAATTCTATTAGAAATACCTGCGATCAAGCTGTTTCCCATACTCCGGCCTTCGCTATGTCACGTGCATAATCGGAGAAGTCCTTTGGCTTCCTTCCCAAAGCCCTCTGAACGCCATCGGTAACATAGGAATTTCTGCCGTCTAGAACCGTTGAGAAAAGGTAGTCCATTATCCAAACGACGTCTTTCGGCGCTCCGCTTTCCCGGATGTGACCTACAAAAGCTTCGTGCGGGATCTCGACATATTCGATCGGTCTGTTCGTCACGTCAGACAGATCCGAAGCGACATCGGCAAAGCTCATCAGGCGCGGGCCCGTAACTTCATAAACTTCACCGCCGTGGCCGTCCTCCGTTAAAGCAGCCAGCGCCACGTCGGCAATGTCATGGACATCGACAAAGGGTTCTTTCGTGCTTCCGGCAGGAAGCGTTATTTGACCGGAAAGGACCATTTCGATAAAGGCACCTTCGGAGAAGTTCTGGTTGAACCAGCTCGCCCGGACTATCGTCCATTCGAGACCGCTTTCCTGAACGATCCTCTCACTGGCCTGAGCTTCTTCCTCTCCGCGGCCTGAAAGCAGTACCAGCTTCTTTACTCCCTTCTTTTTCGCTTTATCGACGAGCGTCCGTATAGAGTCCGTCGCGCCGGGAATAGCCAGATCCGGGGCGAAACTGATGTAGACAGATTCGACTCCTTCGAGACACGCGTCCCATCCGGCCTCGTTACCCCAGTCAAACGAAGGAGACGCAGAACGGGAACCGATCCGGACTGGGACGCCCTTTTCTTTGAGACCGGCTACGATTCGTCTTCCGGTTTTTCCCGTACCGCCGATCACGAGAGTCAAACCTCTGTTGTTTGCTTCTTTCTTTTTATTTTCGTTTTTCATAGTTTGCTCCATTTCTTTTCAACAATGGGCAAACTATAGCCGGATGATGCGGGCAGATTCTTGACGCTCAGTGCCAATGTATTGACCGAACACGCCAGAGAGGATTCAGGCGGCGCCTTGAGATGAGTCGAGCCTATAAGATCTGGGCGTTTCTCCTTCCCAGCGCTTGAATGCCCTTGAAAAGGCACTTTGCTCGGAGAAGCCGGTCATGAACGCGACCTCGGCAAGCGAATAGTCGGTTTGCTGCAAGAGCCTTCGGGCAAGTTCGCGTCTGGACCTCTCCATAAGCTCGCGGTACGTGAGGTTGTCTTCCGAGAGCTTTCGCTGAAGCGAACGGCTGCTCATTCCGAGCTGGCGCGCGATGTCTGAGATGGCCGGCGTCCCCTCGCTCAGAGACCTGGAGATCTGTCTGCATACCATTTGATCCAAAGTCTCGCTTTCTTCCAGCTCCTTAACCTCTGTCTCCAGGTGTTTGTCCAGAAATCGGGAAATGCTTTTGTCACCAAGGCGGTTTGGAGCATTCAACTGCCCGCGGGTTACAAGAACCGCGTCTTTGTCTGAACCGAAATGTACGGGACAGCCGAAGTACCTCTTATGCTCTTCGATCATTTTCGGCTTTGAGTGCTTGAAGTAGACAGCCAGGGGTTTGAACTCGGAGGAGGATACTTCCCTGCTGATCGAAGCGATGCTTGCGATCGTGGCCTCATTCGAGAGACGCATTCCGAGGGTCCTCTCCCCGGCTCGATGCAGGTGCATCAGTCCCCCGCGAGAGGTCATCTCGACGTCATACGTTGAAACGCTTGTCAGGACCCGCGCGTAACGCCCGGCCCGCCTGTAAGATCCGTGAAGGGTTGTAGCGGATTTGAAGGCGAGTCCGAAAGCACCGTAATCATCGCAGCGCATCGCCGCACCAGCACGCAACGGTATGGTGACCGGATCTTTATCGACCCCGGCGAGACCCTCGAGAAACGCGTAATAGTCGGCAGCGGACACCATCAGCTTCGGATCGACCGAAGCATCCGGATCGATCCCCAATGGTCTCAGCAGTGCGTCTTTATCTACAGAACCGTCAGCGATACCGAGGACCTTTCTGACAAATAAAGAGGTTATCCCGCTCACGCGACGACCTTAATATATGTGGTCCCCGGCGGCAAAGTTTATGTGAATTTCCGGGCCGGGCTGCGTCCTCTTCTATCCGGACGCTTGCCCTTCGCCGGCTCAATCAGTTGCCCCTCGTTGAAACGGGGGGCAACTGAATGAAACATGATCCGCGGGCTGCGCGGCGCTCCGTCAGGTGTCCAAATCTAGCAAAAGACATTCAGCCCCGACGGGGCTGGTTCTACGTTGGCACACCCGTGCTCCGGACATTTGGCTCCGATGGAGCCGGTAAACCTCAAATCGATAAAGGATGCCGACCTTTTTTGACAACTATCCTACGCCGTAGTATATTTCAGGTCGTGAATGGTCCTCACCTGTTTACTTTCATTGAGCTGCCGGTCTTTGTTGAAGATATCGATAGCACAGGCTCACTCGACATACTTTACGCGATTCAGGCTGACCTGCTTGAAGATCCTGAACGAGGCGCCGTAATTCCGGGAACCGGAGGATTGAGAAAAGCGAGAGTTGCCGACAAACGGAAGAAGAAAGGAAAGAGCGGTAGTTATAGATACATGTACCTTTACCTGAAGCACGCGGGAGTCATCTATCTGATCCTTCTGTTCGCCAAAAGTGATTTTGTAAACATATCGGAAGCTCAAAAAAAGGAGCTCGCCAGGATATCCAGGGACATAAAGCTGAGATACAAGTAATCAAGAGAAAGAGAGGAGCCAGCACAAGACAATGACCGACAAGAAACGTGATCGTACGGAGGACTTGATGCGGAGCATGCGCGATGCCAGGTCTCATGCGAAGGGCAAGAAAGTAGAAGTTCGTACGACGGTTCTCGCACGCATCCCCAAAAAACGATCAAAGTCTCAGATCTTAGGAATACGCAAAAGGCTTAATGTAT
The DNA here is from genome assembly GCA_003385635.1 of Acidobacteriota bacterium. Taxonomy (GTDB): domain Bacteria; phylum Acidobacteriota; class Blastocatellia; order Pyrinomonadales; family Pyrinomonadaceae; genus Aridibacter. The sequence goes on from QQUY01000002.1 coordinate 302,300, forward strand.
CGCAGGCGGTGATAGCCAGGGCTCTAAACGTGTCTGCTAAGACGATCCAGGCTTGGGAGCAGGGGATTCGCGAACCTTCAGGACCTGCTCTGAAGCTGCTGGAACTCGTAGACAGATACCCGAATATCGTAATGGGTTGGTCACCGGAGCCACCTCCGGAAAATGAAGAAACGAGTTAGTTTGTGTTCGTTTAGATTGTCAGACCATCCTTCTTCGGCTCCGTCAGAAACCCGGTATTGATAGCTACAGGCCAACTACACGCCCATCGCTCCGTCAGGAGCGAAAATCTCGAACATGACATTCAGCCCCGATGGGGCTGGGTTCGTCATTCTCTGACCTTTGCCTCTCCGATCAGAGAAGAGTCAATCAGTTGCCCCACCGGTTCAACGGGGGGATCAATGAAAGCCAATGAACTTCAGGCCGGCTTCAGCCGGCTCTTCTCGGGGCTAAAGCTCCTATCCGATAAGGGATGGCGCAAGAAATCGGCGGCGAGTTGAACCAGGATTCGCCGCCGCAAAAGGATCTAGTACTTCGGCTGATACACCTGTGGACAGTGCAGAAATGTTGCCTCGACTGAAGGGTGAGTGTCGCGTCTGTCCGGATGCCACGCAGAACCTTGTTCGTAGCGCATCTGGAAGTTGAACCACCCGACCTTGCCCACGCCAACCGGCGATGGATCGTACATCAAGATCTGTCGTGCTTCCCATTTCGGAGAATACTTGTAAACGCCCGCGATCACGGTAATGTGTTTGACACCGTTTACCCAAAGTGGGCCGTATGTTTTAAGGAGGTCCCTTAGATTAGATCGCTCGATAGACATAGGCGGGATCACCTCGAGGCCAAGACGCTTTGCCATCGGAACTATCTGCGGATTGGTAATACCGCTGTTCTTGTCCAGAAGCCTCTGGCACTCGGCGTCGAGTTCAGGCGGGATCAGGCCGAGGTGAGACATCTGGCTTCGCTCCTGCCTCCAGTGGATCAGCATCTGCGCGCAAGCGTACCAGCAACTGCCAGTCCTTTGCTGAGGTATAAGCTTCATTCCCGGTACGATATACATTGTGCTGGTTCCTCCTAAAGTTCCTTTGAGTTCTTGTTCGGAGAAACGGAAATGCGGACGGAAACAGGACATCCTGTCGATCAGCTTACGATCGAATTCGGATGATCGACCTTGCGAAGACGCCGAAAGCCAGAAGGCAATAAACCGCCACCACGGCGAGATAGAAGGGATCCAGCCACTCGTGCGCACTGCCAAAATGATGCATGAGACGATGTAGGGCGAGATTGAGCACGGTCAGCACGACGAGGGCGGCGAGCAGACTGATTGTCCGGGAGACAGATCGCCGCAGTGCGATCAACGAAGCGACCGCGCCGGAAAGTACAAGCGTGATTCCCGGCAGATCAGGCAACCTTACGGAGGCTGAAACGGGAATCGAAGCCAACACCAAAGCAGCACTGACCGCAAAAGCCATTTCCGGAACATTGCTCGTCTTATCGCGCATCTTGCAGCTTGTTGGTCAATGAAGGTCCGAGCGGGTCCAAGGTCTAAACACTGGAGGACAAGATTATAAGCCTTATCCCTCAGATGCCGATTCCGGATATTCCACGATAACTGACAACCGAACTTCACACGAATTTTATTGGACAGCAAGAAAGGCGACCTTATTGGCCGCCCTGTTACCTTTCTTTTTAGCTTTCGACCGGTATTCAGCCTACAAAAGGTCCCAGCTACCGAGGCCGGGCTGTTGCTGCCTGATCAATTCGTGTCAGTGCTACTGCCTAACTTTTACTTCATCGATCTCGATGGCGTGGTGAAGCCAGGTTCCCCTCGGATAGGCGACGATCTGCAGTTCGGACTGTTTCCCAAATTCCAGAGAACCTGCGCTGAACTCGCCTTTCTCCTCTCCATCGATCAAAAGAGAGATCGATTCTTTCTTCGGATCGAAAACTATGCGCTGTTGAAACCATTTGCCCCATAAGGCCTCCGCCCTCGGGCCGACACTTCCGTTGCAATGGTGATACTCCTCCAGAATATCGGCATTGTCTCGGATCAGGTAAAAGCCGTTCGCAGTAACTTTGCCTTCCTGCTCAAACTCTGTCACAGCGTTCCCGTACTTCACACCGTACAGGACGCCCGGGCCTTCGGAGTCCTTTTTGTCTTTGACGACCAATCCAAAAACTCCTTCGAACCTGACGAATTCCTCGACGTTCTGGTTGAACGAGACCTTCATTCTTGAGTCCAAGATCAGAGGCTTGTCGGGATCGACGTCAAAAGGCTTGGAAAGCAGCTTGCCTCCCTTCCCCATTTCTTCGACCGTGATCCTCGCCGTCCCTTCCGCGAAATTCACAGTTCTGCCGGTCGTGACCCATTTCTCATTCTCAGTTTCGAGACCCGAAAAGTCTTCCTCAAACACCGTCGAATGAGCAAGAGCCTCGTAGATCGGGCCTCCACTCCATAGGAAACCCGCGGCGAACAATATAACCAGCAAACCGGCGGCGACCGTCAAAACAGGCCTTCCCGATCCGGTTCGCCGGACCGGCCCCTCGCTCAGATTCCGCGTTTCGTAATCGGAGACGTTTGACGAAGGTTCCTCGAAAACGGCCTCGATCCCGGCGACAAAGACGTATCCCCGGCCGCGGACGGTTTTTATGAACCTGGATTCCTTCGGACTGTCGCCCAGAAGCTTTCGGACGCTTCCGATCGCACGTTCCACCGAGTTGTCTTCGACGGCGGTCCCGGCCCAGACCTCTTCGATAATGTCATCTTTGGACATTACCTTCGGCCGGTTCGAGACCAGGAACAAAAGGACGTCCAGATCCCTGTCTCCGATCCTGAGCTCCCGGTCTTGTTTGAAGATCTTGCGAGTTGCGGGACAAAGCCGGAAATCTGCGAATTGGTAGTGCTTCATATCGTTTTGGGGTAATGGAATCGGGAATCTCGAACAGCGTTCTAAGAACGCGTGCGGTCAGGCATTTCACGGCTAGTTCACTAAGATCAGTGAACTGCAAGGTAATTTCAGGAAAGAAGCGGGAAAACGCTGTGGACTTCATTTAACGTGATCGTATCGGGCGCCCGAGTTACCAAAAGTCCAACAAGATCCCGAACGCTGGATGCTTCGAACGGGTGCCCCCGCAGCGTTTCGAGATCAGCATTAGCAGTACTATGAAAAATATACATCTTGGCGAACATACCTGCCGTCTGCTCTCGGTCCTGATGACCTTGGCGATACTGCCCCTGAGCCAATTCCCGCAGGTGATCGTGGGCGACATCAAGGGAGTTACACGGATCGAAGACAACTATCCAAGTTGGTCGCCTGACGGCAGCAAACTGGCATTTCACTCGAACCGGTACGACGGCAACAAAGAGGTCTACACGATGGATGCCGACGGCGGCAACATAAAGCGCGTGACGTTCAACGACAGACCGGACGAAGGCGCGATCTGGTCGCCTGACGGTAAAAGCATCCTGTATTCCCAGTACGTGACCGATGAAAATGTCGATCTCTTCATAACCGATCTGGAAAGCGGAAAAACGGTCCGGTTGACCGATCACCCCTTGCCCGACGGACACGCAAAATTCTCGCGTGACGGAACGAAGATCATCTTCAATTCCCAAAGAGACGATGAAGGCAAGCCCGGCCTGACGACCTTCGAACGCAATTATGAGATCTACGAGATGAATGTCGACGGCACTGGGATAAGACGCCTTACTAATTATCATGAATGGGATACCTATCCATCTTATTCCCCGGACGGCAAAAAGATCCTCTGGCGAAGGATTCTTGACGACCTCACTGCACCCAGACAATACAACTCCGAGATCTTTGTGATGAACGCCGACGGTTCGGACCTGAGGAATCTCTCGAACAGCAAGCATTTCGACGGATACCCCGAATGGTCGCCCGATGGAGAACGGATCATCTTCGCATCGGACCGCCACGGCGAAACTCCCGGTCATTTGCAGTTGTTCGTGATGAACGCTGACGGTTCGGACATTCAGCAGATAACCTGGAACCGGATAGGGGAAGAGGATATCCGCGCCAGCTGGTCGCCGGACGGCCGGAAGATCGCATTCAACCGTGTGAATTCGGATGGCTCTAGGGTCTACGTGATGGATATCGCTCCGGCAAAGAGAACGGCCTTCTTCAGCCCGGTTACGCGGAGCGTGGTGACCGAGGCCCGGACATCTTCAAGAGGCGTTGCGTGGGGCGACTACGACGGCAACGGATATCCCGATCTCCTGGTTGCGAACACGATGAACAACTCTGACCTGCTTTACAGGAACGATGAAACTATAGAATTCGAACAGATCGTCGAGGGCGATCAGGTGACAGCCGGCGGCTGGACCGAAGGTGTCAACTGGATCGACTATGACAACGACGGCGACCTCGACATCTTCTTTACGACTCAATTCGGAAGGCCCAATGAACTCTTTGAGAATTCCGGCGGAGGATCGTTTTCAAGAGCTGATGCAGGCGACCTGACCCGCCTTGAGTCGAGTTCACCCGGCGCCTGCTGGAGCGACTATGACCTGGACGGCGACCTGGATGTTTACGTGATCGAGAGGGACGGCTCGGACGACCGCCTTTTCAACAACCGGGGTAACAAGAGCTTCGCAATGGTCAAAGACTTTCCCTATTCTGGAGGCGACGGACGTGCGTGTGCCTGGGGTGACATAGACAATGACATGTACCCTGAACTCTACGTCGGCAACTTCCTGAACAAGGAAAAGAACGCAAAAGCGCCGAACTTCTTCTACAGGAACCGGGGGAACGGTAGATTCTCGTCGATCAGAGACTCGATCGTTACATCAGAACCGAACCTCACCTATGGAGTTTCATTTGTCGATTACGATCAGGACGGCGATCTGGACCTGTTTCTGACGAACATCGCCAGGAACGACCGCAACCTCCTGTTTCGTAACGACGGGGCCGGAGAATTTGAGCAAACTGACACACTTGTTTCCCAAGAAGAGGGCAGGCCTTCGAAAGGCCATACCTGGGGGGACTTCGACAACGACGGACATCTCGATCTGTTTATCGCGAACGGGACCGAAGGGGTAGACGAGAAACAGACCGTCAATGCTCTTTACATGGGTGACGGGGACGGCGGGTTCGTTGAGGCCGGAAACTCTGCGATCGTAACAACGTCCAATATCTCGTCGGGAACGGCCTGGGCCGATTACGACCGCGACGGAGATCTCGATATCTTCGTCGCGAACTGGGGAAACAACACCGAACCGAATGCTTTTTACAGAAACGATCATTACGGCACCAACTGGCTTGAGCTGTCTTTGACCGGCGGCCGATCCAACCGGTACGGGATCGGGTCCCGGGTACGTGTAAAGCTCGACGAGGACGGCGCGTCGAAGTGGTTCACGCGTTGGCTTCTGCCACAGACCGGCTATGCGAGCCAGAACGAGCCGATCGTGCATTTCGGCCTCGGGAAAACCGACAAGGTTGCGGAGCTCGAAGTACACTGGCCCTCGGGAACGGTAACCAGGCTAAGTAACTTAAGCTCGAACCAGCTGATCGAGGTGCGAGAAATCGGCTGATCCTTTATTGCTCCGTTAGAAGCCGAAAACTCTTGCTGTATAGGAGTCAGCGGATCTCCTCGGACGGCAATCCTCAAGGAAAAGCCGGGTATACTAGGCTCCGGCCTTGACCGATCCGGCGGGCCGTGCCGAAATGCTCATCATCTCCAGAAAGGATATCGAGAAACTTCTCCCGGTGGGAGAGGCGATCTCGTGCGTCTCGCGTGCGTACGCGGAGCTGTCAGCCGGGACGGCAAGTGTCCCCGATCGTATTGGTGTCGAGACCGAAGACGGGGTGACACTCATTATGCCCGGCCACCTTTCGGGAGAAGACTCGCTGGCGGTGAAGATCGTTTCCGTTTTTCCCGGAAATCAGACCAGGGGAAAGCCCGCGATCTACGGCATCGTGAACCTCCTTGACCCGACGGACGGAAGGCCCGTTGCATTGATCGAGGGCGCTTATCTGACCGCGCTCCGCACAGGAGCCTCGGTTGGATTGGCGACAAAGCTCCTTGCGCGCGTGGACACTTCAACGATGGCGATGATCGGGCTGGGCGCTCAAAGCAGGACCATCGTTCCCGCCGTCTGCGCGGTACGTCAGATTAAAAAGGTCCTTGTGTTTGATACGGATCACGCCGCCTTCGAGCGGTTCAGGGCAGATCTCGGTGAGACGGTCCCAATCGAGCAAGTTGATTCGGCGGATGAGGCGGTCGCGGGAGCGGATATCGTCTGCACCGCAACGACGTCAAGCGAGCCGGTCTTCGACGGTTCTGCACTCACTGCCGGAACGCACATCAACGGCATCGGCTCGTTCACGCCGGAGATGCGGGAAGTCGGGTATGAAGCGCTGAAGAGATGTTCGAAGATCGTGATCGATTCCTCCTCGGGAGCGATGTCGGAAGCGGGCGATCTGATCCAGGCGATCAGCGCCGGCGTGATCCGCGAAGCTGATATCTACGGAGAGTTAGGCGAGATCGTTTTGGGTAGGAAACAAGGCCGGGATTCGGGCGATGGGATAACGTTCTTCAAATCGGTCGGGAACGCGGCGCTCGACATCGCCGTCGCGAACGAGATCTACGTTAGGGCGAAGAAAAATAAGATTGGCGAAGTAGTAACTCTGGACTAGGCAGTACGAAAGTGGACGGAATTGAGGGGTATTCCGGGCGAGGCGGAAACGCGAGCGTCCGTGAGCGTGCCGGAATCCGGTTCGCGGATTCCAGGTTCCTTCAGATTAGTTTAATGTTCCTTCGGAGCCTGCCGGGCAATGTCTGGAGAATGGCGTTCCCACAATAGGCAGCGCTTCGATAGGAGGGCGATCTCCCCACGAAACATTCAGCCCCTGATGGGGTTGGGTTCATTCCATGCTTTCGCGTACTTCTCTCATAGTAGAGAATCCTATTAGTTGCCCCCCGTTTTACCGGGGGGATCAAGGGACAGCCAACAAACTCCTAGCCGGCTTCAGCCGGCAATTATTGGGGCTAAAGCCCCAAGGTAAGTTTTTGTACTGAATAACCCCCCCGCTAAAGCGAGGGGCAACTGATAGCGATCCAGGTTCTGCCGGCCGTTTCTCTAGAACACAAATTCCCTTAACAGATTGAATCCGGCGCTGAACAGGAGACTGTATCCTCCCTGCCGGAGCCCGTCCTGCGCGCTATATCTTTCCGGATACCAGACCGTCGTCGAGGTGACGTTCGAAACGAACGGCGCTGCGACCTTCTGCGGCGCAAAGACCGTTCTGCCCCTCCTGTCCCTCGCCGTAAAACCCGATTTCAATGCGTGCACGACCCGCTTGCCGAAATTCTTGCTCTCGCTTTTGTAATACTTCGGGTCGTGTCCAAGGACTTCGGACCCAGCGTAGACCACGCTTTCCTCGATCACATTCTCGGCCACGTTCGAGGCGAACCGACGCGCAAAGCCCTTGCCGTTCTTCTCCCATTCGGGCGGGTTCCCGCGGAAAGTCTGAAAGGCCGCGCCGGCCGCCGGACCAATGTAGGACGTTGGGCCAAACGCTTTATTAAGGTACCTTTTTAAGCGCTCAGACTTGTCCGGAAACTCGTAGCACGTATTCCCCTGGCCAGGATCCGGACACGGATCAACTTTCTGGACGACGGTGGTGTCTGTGTCCGGCGCAGGAGAAGAGCTGACGGTCGGCTCTGACTTGTTGTCCACAGAAGGCGTATTTGTCTCCTGGGCCGCAACGGCAGAAGAAAGAACAAAAAGAGTTAACGCTAAGATTGTGCTTCTCATAATGTATACCTTGAATAACCTGACGAGTTCGCATCTTCGCTTCGACCAGATTCAATATTGGGGAAACGGTGCGAAATCGCGAAGGCTGGCGGAGGGAATTCAAAAGCGAAGAGTGAAATCGGCGGCGCCAGTCGCTATACTGTCTCTATTCACAAATTTAGGGAGAGGAAGTAAATGCGCTTAAACAAACTAGTATTGATCCTGATGGTTTTCGTTCTCGGCACCGGCGCCGTTTTCGCCCAGGGAGAGAGGCCCGCGTCACCGCGTGGTGAGGCTTCGACCCAGATCGGCGGAAAATGGATTGTCGTCGATTACGGGCGTCCGATCCTTCGGGGCCGCCGCGGGGTGTTCGGCCCAGATCAGGATTACGGGAAGAAACTGTATGCGGGAGCTCCGGTCTGGCGCCTCGGCGCCAACAAATCGACGCGTATAAACACCGAGATCGACCTGATGTTCGGCGACAAGAAACTGCCGGCGGGGGAATACAGCATGTTCGCCGAGCTCGGCCAGTCGGGCTGGACGCTGATCTTTTCAAATCACGCGGCAAAGAACACAGGTCGTGGACCGGGCGAAGGGATCTGGGGTGCTTATAACTACGACAGTTCGAAGGACGTGATCCGCGTTCCGATGAGGACCGAGATGCTGCAGAACTCGATCGATCAGTTCACGATCGTGTTCATGGATGTAACGGAAAACGGCGGAGTGCTGGGATTTGCATGGGACAACGTGATGGGCGGCTGCGCATTCACGGTTGAAACACCGAAAGCAGGCTAGTGAACCGATTGATCTGCCGCGAACGGCAGCTGGGTTTTAAAAATGTAAGAAGAGGCTGTCTGAATAGACGGCCTCTTACTTTTGTTGGTTTCGAAAAATTGCACCGGTAACTATCGAATAGCTTGCGGATTAGCGCGGGCGGGAATGGCATTACCATCAGTTGCCCCCCGCTTTAGCGGGGGGTTACGGGGCATATTACTTTTTGAGTGGGGCTTTAGCCCCGAGACATTAATTCGCGGAAGTCTGTGTACAATTCAGCTCATAACTTATGATCTTGTACCCTTCGCTACTGCCAACACTAAACTGATTGGCCTTTACAGGCTCCGTAGGAGCTAATTGTCTGTAGCGACGAGATCCCCAAAATGACATCGGGCTCCGTTAGGAGCCCAACGTCGATTCCGCAGATTCGGCCCCTAAAGGGGCCATGTTATTTTCGTTCGGCCGCTTCTACAGACATTGCGCTCCTACGGAGCGCGGAGCAGTTTGCGCGATCGCATTCGCCGACACAGGAAAGATCAGTTGCCCCCGCTTTAGCGGTGGGACCAAAGGACTGCTGAAAAACCTATGGCCGGCTTCAGCCGGCTCTTCTCGAGCCCAAAGCTCCAGATATGGGTGGTCAAGCCCTTTACCCCCCGCTCAAGCAAGGGGGAACTTAAGGAATCCGACAGTCAGCAGGGATCCTTTATTTAGTTTTTAAGGACTTTGTTCGCAAATGTCCTGGCAAACTTGTGAATTCCATCTCTTTCATTTGCAAACCTTAACTGGTAACCGCCACGAGTCGCCGCCTGGTTCATGATCCTTAGGACTCCATCGCCCATCTTCTTCTTCTCGGCCTGCGACAATCTGCTCGCGGTGCAATACCCGTAAACAAGGCTCGCGTTGAAAGCGTTCTTGTAGATGCCGGTCATATATTTCGGAGCGACGCCGGGATCGCCCATCGTGTTGTCAAGAAAAGTCGACATGAAATGCCTGTTGTGGTTATAAATGCCCAGAGCAACGCCGATCGAATAGCCGTGCCTTGCCGCTTTATTGGCAACGAACTCTTTCGCAGCCGCCACGGGCAGCCCTATCGATAACAGCGCGGCGCAGAGTCCCAACAAAGGTGCCGCGATAGCGCCGACGCCCATAACCGCTCCAGCAACGCCGCCACCCAGCCCGGTTGCGCCAGCTGCTGACCCAAAGCCTGCTGCACCTACTTTCCACGCTGCCAGGCCGATCCGCAGGTTGTTTAAGCCTAAGAAAACCGCCTTGCCCCAGGCCGTCTCGTCTATACCGGCTACGCCGACCTGACTTTCCAGTTCTTTCGCTGTCATTAGCTGATTAGCCATATTATTGCTCCTATATAAATGAACTTTGAAAACGACCTCCGAATCGATTTCGCTTTCACCTATAAAGACACAATCTGACCTTGAAAGCGGACAACGCGACTGCAGTACGTCGCGATGCTAATTTCCATAGGGTGTGAATTTGAACCTTTGGGACTTGTTGTTTCCTGACTTGTCAACGGAAGCTGAGACCGTTTATCGACAAGTGGATTGGCGAGCGGGAAGGTCGGCCCAATAAACCGTTCCGCAGGAGGCACGAGAACCCGGCGTTCAGAAAGCCAGGTATACTAGCATTCAGACTTAACACTTATGTGACGCAGGTTATCGTCGAAGTGGTTAATAGTGCGGCACTTCCTCTCCACCCCCAACAGCCAATTCGACCAGGAGCGCGATCCAATGAAAGACATCCCGGGAATCGATGACGAAGGCAATCCGAAAAATGGCCCCTTCGAGGTGTTATTCAAGAACGGCCGTGTCTCTTGTCGGGGTGAATTCGACAACGGAAAGAAATCAGGAAAGTGGACATACTTTCTCAACAATGGCCAGATGCAGTCCACGGGAAGCTACAAGGACGGAAAGATCGCTGGTCGTTGGAAATGGTTCTACAAGACTGGCGAACCAAGGGCGACGGGCGGCTTCGACGACGAGGAGCAGAAGCACGGTGCCTGGAAGCGATACCATCCCAATGGCCAGCTATGGGACGAAGGCCGTTTCGAACACGGCAGGAAGAAGGGCACCTGGAAGGTTTACGATGACACGGGCGAGCTTGTAAGAGAGCAAACTTTCAAGTAGCGGAGCCGGCGACCAGTTAACTGGGTCGTGCCTGCATCGCGGACTTTACACGAAACAGCGGATAGCCAAAAGATGTACGCGAAGCCGCCGACAGGGCGCGTTCGATATCCGGATATTCTCACACGACGTTCTCGCGTTTTACCTTTCCGCTAGCCAGCCGCCAACGCCAAGCACGCGCCGACCGGATCCTGAACAACGGCGTACGCGTATTCCCCATCGGTCCCGCGTGAGGGCTTGATGACCTTGCCCCCTTCCTCCTCAACACGCTTGAGGCTTGCGGCAAGGTCTCCAACGGGAAGGTAGATCATCCAGACGGGGGGAAGGCCCAGGTTCACGCCGCGTGCACTACAGATTCCCGCCGAAGGGTTTCCGTCACCACCCAACATGTTGTAATCGGCGTAGCGTTCGCCTTTGTCCTCCATCTCTACGTCCTCGACGGACCAGCCGATGACCCGGCGATAGAAATCCCGTGATGCCGAGGCGTCGTTTATCGTGAGGTCTAGCCAGGAGATACAACCCGCATTACCCGAGTCATTTTGCGAGGCGGGAATCTCTTCCGCAGAAAGGACCGGGACGATCCCGAACGCAGTGCCGTTCGGATCGAGCAGCACCGCCCATTGGCTGTTTCCATCGTCGTCTTTGCCATGCATTAGTTCGCTCCCGCCCAATTCGAGCGCGCTCTCGGCACTGGCCGCAACGTCGGCTACCTGTATGTGCGGCATCCATTGGAGCGGAAGTTTCTCATACTCCGGGATGCGTTCACCCAGTCCTATGATCGGCAGCCCTGCGCTATTCATCAGATCCTCGCGCCAGAGCGGTTCATCGCCCGATGTAAGTACACGCGAATAGAAACGCAGCTCTCGCTCGTGTTCAGGAACGGCTATGTCAGCACTGGAGACGGCTCCGATGCCTGTCTTTATTTCCATTTTTTAATTCTATCTCTCTGTGCGGTCAGGATCCCTAGGGCACCTACTTATTCAGAAGCGCTTTACTGATTACCCAAATAAACACTCGTCTGCTTCGCGAATCCTTCCTGGGCGATCATTACAAGACCAACTTCCGGTGAATACCAGGCTGTGCTTCTGAGGTCAGCGTTTGTCGTCTGTCCGTTTGGAAGTGCAAGCTTGAATTTTGTATCAATCTCGAGCTTCGCTGCATAAAATGTACCGCCGGGAACCTCGATCTCTTCGTCGATCGCCAGCACCTTGACCGTAGACACGACGTTGGTCTCTGTTCCTTCAGAATCAGGCGTTCCCTTCTCTACCATCAGAGCCGTGAGTTCATATTTCCACTCCTTTCCCACGGTCCATTCTTCGGTTGGAAAAAATACGCCTTCGCTTTTCAGCGGTTTAAAATCCAGCGAATTCTCCTGCTGCTGAATATCTCCTACAAACTGATTGTTGTTCAATCCGTCCGCCGTACATTCCCAACTGACCGTAAGCGTCAAACCTGTCGAGAACTTGCTCAGATCTGCAAATGTCTCCCCGCCGTCGTATTCCTGGCTGAATTCGTATGTCGAAGAAGGATCATCGAACTCCTTATCCCTGACCTGCTGTTCATTGAAAATTCCGTATTTTCTAACGGTTTTCGTATCGATCGGGTAGTACTTGTGAAAGCAGGGCGACGACTTTGAAACAGTTGCGATCCCGTTTCCGGAATTCATCTCCGGTGAGGGATTAGCATCAGCTTGATTTTGATCGGAATCCGAATTTGGGGCTTCGAAGAGATCGGTTACCCCTGAGCATCCGAGGATAACCACGAGAAGGATCGGCAATACAAACGACACACCCAGAAACGAGTGCCCAGCTCTCTTACATCTTGTGTTTAACATCTTCGGCCTGGTCGGTTATTCGTTGAGTTTTTCTATTCGCTTCGTGTATGCGATCTAAACCCCTGCGGACTTCTTCATTTGCGCAAACTTACTGCCTAAACCTTAAAAACACAAGAAATTTGACCTGACCGATTGAGCTGGTTCCGTTCGAATTCTGGTATTCCCGGCTTTTCAAAGGTCGCGATTTCGTTTTTTCAGTGTATGAGGGGCCGACGCCAGGCATCCTCCCGAATTACCCACCACGATCAATCCATCGCCGCTGCCCCTGAAAGCGCGCCCCAGCTGACGCCATCTGTCGATAAACGGATCAGTGAGCGTGGGGTACTACCCGTCCTCAGTCTTCAATCGATTATACTGTTCCGAATTGTCCGTTAGACGTGCCATTTAGAAGTGTTGGATAAAGAATCGTACAAAAGAGGAATTCGGGCTGCCAAAAAGGCTATTGCTGCCGGGACGCCTTTTTGGATTAGTACAGGAGAGCGAGCATTTGGCGAATTCATCCACTCCGAGACAGGTTTGCCCTATTTGGGATTGAGTGGCCCACCGGAACTTGAGAACTCGAACCTTTCCTACGCCAGAGGCTATAACGACGAAGTATTGAATGGTGTAAAGTCCGGGTCCATTAGGGTCGACTTTCGGCCATTGTTGATGACATTTAACGAAGTATTAGCCAGCTTTGAAGCTCGTTACATAGGAACTATCTCTGACGATAGTCCGCGCATCGAGGTGTCCGAAGCCGACCTGATCCTTGAACTCAAGAAAAGAAAAACCAGGCATTCCCGCGAACTCACAGTTGTTTCATTCATCCGCTCTGGCGTCGAAGTGGGTAACAATTTTGAGCTCTACGAAACACCCATTCGCGTGGCTTTAGGTAGGGACGGTCAGGTTCTCGTGATGAAAACGAAGAGATCGATCTTGACAAGGGACGTAGTAACAACACAAGTGTTGAACTTCTTCCTTCAAGGTCCTGGAGATGACTGCTAACGAACTTGACCAACCTTGTATTAATGGTCGAGTTTGAGAGTTAGTGTACCGGGCCTCTTGAAGGCAGAGTACTTCCTCTATCGCCACCGATTTCCTGAAGCTCAGCAACCTCCCAAACCAACCGACACGATCAATCCATCGCCGCTGCCCCTGAAAGCGCGATCCAGGTGACGCCAGCTATCGAGAAATGAGTCAGGCCTAATCAGCGTGCTTCGACTTGCAGTACCGATCTTCTTCGGCTCCGTAGGAGCCGGATGTCTGTAGAAAGTCGCCCTCACAAAGAGCCGCGCTCCGTTAGGAGCGCAATCTACTCGCGAAACATTCAGCCCCGATGGGGCTGGGTTCACCGTCTACAGACCCACGCTACAGACATTTGGCTCCGATGGAGCCGGCGACCTGCCCAAAACAACTGGTCCAGCCTAAAAGAAAAGCTAGAAAGCCCCGCGCTGTCCCAAACCTCACACCACGATCAATCCATCGCGCCTGCATTCGAAAGCGCGCCCTAGCTGACGCCGGCTATCGAGAAATGAGGCAGGGAGAGGGGAGGTCGTCGGATTCAGCCTTCCCCTAGTCTTTAATCGACTATACTGTTTCGAGGTGTCAGATTAGGCCTGCCAATACACATGGAGGAATCTAAAGGAGTGAGGTCATCTAAGAAAGGCTCCGTCATTTCAATTGAGCTGTCTACCTCAGAGGCGTTGGTTCTTTTTGAACTACTTGCGCGAATAAATAACCTTGAGAAGGGAATCGAATTTGACGATCAAGCTGAAGAGCGAGTCCTTTGGGACTTGGAGGCTTCGTTTGAATCACTACTTGTCGAGATTTTGGACCCGAACTACGACAAGCTATTGAAGGCGGCTCGAAATCTAGTTCGAGATGAAGATTAGTGTCCTGCCTAAGATAGCTGATCCAGAATGAGTGATTTTAGGCCGCAAACACTTACTACAATTTTTACTACACACGAGAAAGGGCGACCACGATGGTCGCCCTAAGCTATTGAAAAGATTGGTGGAGCCGAGGGGGATCGAACCCCTGACCTCATGACTGCCAGTCATGCGCTCTCCCAGCTGAGCTACGGCCCCGAAGATAATTGATAGTTGGGAATGGAAAATTGAAAGTTCCGTTCCTGCAGTCCTGAACGTAGCTCAATGCGCACTCTTCGTCAACCAAAGATCTAGTTCTGCAAGACACATCCAGATGCCAGGACTCACATTGTCTTTGAGGCCGCAAGGTCCTAGACCGAACAACCCTCGACTTTGCAACTAACAATTATCCATCACCTGCCTTTGAATTCCGGTTTTCGTTTCTCAAGGAAAGCGGAGACGCCTTCTTCTTTGTCCTCAGTCGAAAAGCAGATCGCGAAGAGGTCGACCTCGCGGCGGAGCCCTTCGTCCAAATTCGAGCGGCTGGCGAATTTGACCGCCTCTTTTGACATCTGCAGAGCTATCGGTGCCTTGGACGCGATCTTGTCCGCCAGCTCCATCGTCTTCTCTTCAAGCTCGTCCGCCGAATACACGTGATTTACAAGCCCGAAGCGTTCCGCCGTTTCGGCGTCTATCATGTCTCCCGTCAGGACCATCTCCATCGCCCGACCTTCGCCGATGAGATGGGTCAGCCTCTGCGTGCCGCCGCCGCCGCACATAATCCCCAGGTTGATCTCAGGCTGTGAGAACCTCGCATTCTCGGAAGCGATCCGTATGTCGCACGCCATCGCCAGCTCGTTCCCGCCTCCAAGGCAGAACCCGTTGATCATCGCGATGACAGGCTTTGGAAAAGTGTCGATCGAGTTGAACAGCGAGCGAGCGTTCATCACGTTGCGCTGTTCGGCGGCGGACTTGCCGGCGAACTCGGATATGTCGGCGCCCGCTACGAATGCTTTCTCGCCGGCTCCCGTTATGACGACGCATCCGATGCCGGAGTCGCCGCGCAGTTCGTCGAGCGCGGAAATGCCCTCGCAATGGACGGCGGAACTGAGAGCGTTGAGCTTCTCGGGACGGTTGATGGTGATGACGGCGACTCGGCCGCGGCGGTCGAGGGTGATGGATTCGTAGGACATAAGAAAGAATTCAGAAGAAGTCCTGCTGCGCAGGAATCTCAGATTTCAAATTCCGAATTTCAAAGGAAGATGAAAAAGCAAGACACAGGTGAATACTGAAATCTAAGGATAACGCAAAGTGCGGTAGGGTGCATTGTGGGGCGGACAGAAAGAAAAATTAGCCACAGATTCACACGGATGAAGTCCAGCTTCGCAGGAATCTCAAATTGCAGATTTCACATTATGCAGGTCGGCGAGAGGCTAGTCCTAGTCGTCCTGGTCTTCCGGCTGGTCGTCGGCGACCCAGGAACGGATAAGGTCCCGCCGCTCAGGAATCTCAAATCGCAGATTTCACATCCCGCAGGTCGGCGAGAGGCTAGTCCTCGTCGTCCTGGTCTTCCGGCTGGTCGTCAGCGACCCAGGAGACGAAAAGGCGTAGCCAGCTTTCTTTTGGTTCGGTGATCTCGACTCCGACGCGGGTCGTACCGTGGACGGAAGGCGATGTGCGTATGATCAGCGCTTTAACCTCGACCGGCACGCCGTCGGGCCGGTGCGACCTTATGTAAAGGCTCTGGTCAGGCTCGATGTCCTGGTTGATGTGAAAGAGTGCTCCAGTAGTCGAGATATTGTCTGTCTCGGTCGGTTCGCTCCAGGTGGCGCCGTCTCCGGACCTGCCGGATACCACGATAGGCAGTCTCAGAGCCATCCGCAAAGCGAATCGTTTCTCTTCAAACTGGGGCTGCATCGTCGTGGACATATCCGCAGGGAATGTACGCGTTTAACGGTAGATTTGGCATAAGTTTAGCATATCTGGGGACAGGAGTCAGAAGTCAGAAGTCAGGAGTCAGAAGGTAAGAAAAAGAAAAAGACACGGATGGAATCGCGTGTTGCGCGAATTTCAAATGTCAGATTTCATATTTCAGAGGAAGAGAAAGAATTAGACACAGATGAACACAGATGAACACAGATGAAGGTAGATAACTCGTTGGCCAGAGCGCTGAGTATCCTGAAACATCTGTGTTCATCTGTGTCCGAAGAGAATTTCAAATTTCAGATTTCAGAATTCAGAGGAAGAGAAAGAATTAGACACAGATGAACACGGATGAAGGTAGATAACTCGTTGGCCTGAGCGCTGGGTATCCTTAAAGATCTGTATTCATCTGTGACCGAAGAGAATCTCAAATTTCAGATTTCATTTTTCAGAGGAAGAGAAAGAATTAGACACAGATGAACACGGATGAGTTGAGATGACTCGTTGGCCTGAGCGCTGGGTATCCTTAAAGATCTGTATTCATCTGTGACCAAAGAGAATCTCAAGTTTCAGATTTCAAAGGAAGCAGAAGAATAGGACACGGATAAACACAGATGAAGGTAGATAACTCGTTGGCCAGAGCGCTGGGTATCCTTAAAGATCTGTATTCATCTGTGTTCAAAGACAATTTCAAATTTCAGATTTCATACATCAGAGAAAGAGTAAGAATTAGACACAGATGAACACGGATGAGTTGAGATGACTCGTTGGCCCAGGATCTGAGTATTCTTTAAGATCTGTATTCATCTGTGTTCAAAGACAATTTCAGATTTCAAAGGCCTTCGGCATTTCAGACTTCAGATTGCAGATTTCAAAGGCCTTCGGCATAACAGATTGCAGATTTTAGAGAGGCTTTATCATTGGTCACTGGTCGATGGTCAATGGTCAATGGTCAATGGTCAATGGTCAATGAGCAGGCTGTTCGACTTCGATCGAGAGCGGCGGCTATAATTAATGTGTTCCAGTTAAGTTTCATATCAACAAGGAATGTATTCATACCGTGAGGTAATTATAGTTCTATGTCGCAGAAAGAGATTCATAAAAAGGTGGTTATTCTGGGTTCCGGGCCGGCCGGTCTTACCGCGGCGATCTATGCCGCTCGTGCTCAGCTTGACCCGCTTGTAGTCGACGGTCCGCAGCCCGGCGGCCAGCTGACGATCACGACCGACGTCGAGAATTATCCGGGCTTCGCGGACGGAATAATGGGTCCGGCGCTGATGGAAGAATTCCGGGGACAGGCGGAACGCTTTGGCACCGAGATCATCCAGACGTGGATCGATAGCGTCGATCTGTCCGAACGTCCGTTCACACTGTACGGAAAAGAGAACCAGGACACGGAAGAGATCTCGACCATCATCAAGGCCGACACCCTGATCATCTCAACCGGAGCTTCTGCGAAATGGCTTGGTATTCCGGGCGAGGACCCGGTCCCGAACGGCCTTGGGGGCAACGGCGTATCGGCATGTGCCACCTGCGACGGGTTCTTTTTCCGAGATGTGCCGGTGGTTGTCATCGGCGGCGGGGATACAGCGATGGAAGAAGCCACATTCCTGACCCGGTTCGCCTCGAAGGTGACCATCATCCATCGCCGCGACGAGTTCCGCGCCTCGGCAATAATGCAGGAACGCGCGCTCAAGAACCCGAAGATCGAGGTGCTCTGGAATACCGAGGTGAAAGAGATTCTCGGCACTCAGGAAAAGGGCGTCACGGCCGTGAAGATCTTCAACAACGAGACGGGCGAAGAGAGCGAGATGGCAACCAGCGGTGTGTTCGTAGCGATAGGCCACCAGCCGAACACACAGCTTTTCGAAGACTGGCTTGAAATGGACGATGTCGGGTATATCAGGACCGAAGGCTCTTCGATGAAGACCAACATTGAAGGAGTATTTGCCAGCGGCGATGCTCAGGACAGTTACTATCGTCAGGCCGTGACGGCCGCGGGGACCGGATGCATGGCAGCGATCGATGCGGAGCGGTTCCTCGCCGAGAATGAAAGTGAGGAATCGGCGGACGCAGCTAGCGGTGAGGGGTAAAGAAGCACTGATACTTTGGGCCGGTCGCTTCCGGTACTGATCGATGCCGCCGCTACGCGGCCAGGTTGAATAGGAGGACGCTGCCTACCGTGGGCCGCGCCCTTCGGGCTGACCCACGGCTAAATGCATTTGACCGCTACGCGGTCGCCTGATTTTATTATGCCCGTCGCTGGCGCTCCGGGTTCTTATTGACCTGACTCCTGTCTCCTTTCTCTCACTTATAACTTCTATTTCGAAGTTTTCTCTCCGACGACGACCTGGCCCTTGATGACGTCGACGTTCTGCGGCGTTTCAATAACCTTTAGCGGATCGAAGCCCTTTTCTTCAGCTCTTCTGAGTATCGCCTGGTAAGTAGCGGTGTCCATTTCGGGGGTCCGGCTGAGGATCCAGAAGTACTTCCGTTTCGGATCGCCGACCGCTGCATAGCTGTAATCATCGGCCAGATCGATGATCCAGTAGTCACCCCAGACAAACGGCAGGAATGAAAGAAATCCCGGCGCGAATCGGACCTTCAGTTTGGCATTCGACGAGTTGTCTACGATCTTCGCTTCGCCTTTGGCCCGGTCGATCTCGCCGTCCTTTTCAACACACTCATTGATGACATTTATGTCGCCGTCGTCTTCGATCTCGTAAGTCGCGGTCGTATTGCCGACGCACTTCCTCTGAAACCTGTTCGGGTATCTGGCTATTTCGTACCACTTTCCCTTGTACTTTTGAAGGTCCACCGAAGGAACCGTCAGGAGCGGCGCTCTCTTTCCGTCCTGGGCAAGCCCCGAGGCCGCGAATGCCAAAACCGTGATGAATAATGCCGTTATATACCTGCTCATTTGCTTCTCCTTAAATATTGTTCTTCCCAGATACTTTGTTCGCCTGAAGAGCCAAAACCGATTCATGGTCATTTGCACTGCGCGAAGCTGGCTTTCTATAATTTAAGGGCGAAAACGATCGAAAACAGAGTATCCATAATGCCGATTTACGAATACAAGTGTCTTGGTTGCGGAAAGCACGTGGAGAAGATCCAGAAAGTGTCGGACGAACCGCTTAAGACGTGTGAAGAGTGCGGGGGGCAGCTGGCAAAGCAGTGGTCGCTCTCCGGCTTCCAGTTCAAAGGAGAAGGCTGGTATGTGACGGACTACGCTTCGAAGCCCAACGGCGAATCGAAGGCGAAAGAAGATTCCAAACCGGCCGAATCAACCGACTCGGCAAAACCTGCATCACAGACGAAATCTGAAAAAGCCGGGAAACCGGAGGGAAAATCCGAATCCAAATCGAAAGACTAGCCAAGAAAGCGGTGCACGGTATCACGATGGGAGCGGCAGTTGCTGCCGCTGCGTTCGCGTTTGCATTGCCCGCATTGTCCCAGTCCGGCCACAGCAATCGGACAACCGGCGTTCTTGAAGGAACGATACTTTCCGTGACGGCGGTTCGGACCGACGGCAAGGAAGATCCGATCCGTGTCGCCGATCTATTTCTCTACGAGAATGCAGTCGAGCAGAAGATCAGGAACTTTTCTTACGATCCCTCGCCCGCGCGGATCATCCTGCTTGTCGACAATTCTCAGACCGTACCTGCCAGCGTCGAAGAACTTCAGCAGGCGATAATGGAATTCGTCTATGAGATCTACGACGGAGATCAGCTTTTCGTGATCGCCTATGACGAGAAGCCCGAGATCATTCAGGAATGGACCGACGATCCCGAAACCCTGAAGGCCTCACTTTCAACCTTGCGCAAACAGGGCAATCCGCATCTTTTCGACGCATTGAATGCCTCTGTGGGCGAAGTCCTGGTTCCGCTGATGCCCGGCACGAGAAAAACGGCGATCGTCGTGATCGGCGACGGGCTCGACCGCGGAAGCAAAACGCCCTTCGACGGCATGCTCAATGAGCTGATGGACAAGAATGTGACGGTCTATGCTCTTCAGCTGAAAGACCGGACCGGCGGAGCCTATCGCCGCTATTCGCCAAAAGCGGGCAAGGTGGTAAGCGAGATCACCAAGAAATCCGGCGGAGTGTCTTTTCAGTTCTCCGAAGCGAAGAAAGCGGCAAAGTATATTTGCGACGAACTCAGAAACAATCGGTACCTTCTGTCGTACTTCCCCACCAACACTTCTTCATATGACGCGCGCCGGCTGTTCGTAACGGCAGGCGAGGGCATCGAGATCCGGCTGAAGGCTGCCCAGCCTCCCAACATCAAATAAGGCATTGCCCCGGCACTGTGTTATCCTTGTTACCGCTCGAAAGCCCGCATGCAAAAGGATTTCGGGGTTTCGATCGAACCCTACGCGGCAGTCGGCCAGAGTTTGGCCCTGCCCCGGAGACTGAACTGTGAGCGACTCCAAAAAACGCCCAAAAGACCCTCCGCCGGACGATTTCTCCAAGACCGTACTGAACATCGACTCAGACGAAGAAGATTCGGGGGACTGGGACAAGACCTCGTACAATAACGCGCCCGATGCGCCCGCGGATGACTGGGGAAAGACCGTCATCAACTACGATTCCTCACTTGAAGAGGACAATCCGGCGGATGACTTTGGCGCGGGCTCCGGCCGTTCCGGAAGCTCTGAACAGCCCGACTGGGGAATGACCCAGACAAACGTCCATTTGGGTGACGACTTTGAGGCCGAGGAAGAATTCGGAGAGGACGAGGTCGATACGGCCGCAACCAAGCACGTAATTCACATTCCGGAGCTCGACCGCAAGAAGTTCAAGATCCCGCCAACTCCTACCGAAAAGATAGAGCAGGAGAGGAAGGAAAAGCGAAAATCCGGCGGCGTTCCTACGTGGTTCTGGGTTTCCGCCGGGCTGATGACCTTGTTCTTCATTTCCCTGGTGATCATTGGGGGCGTCTGGCTGGCACTTGAATACTGGGGCCGGGACTACGAGGTTGTTGTGATCGGAGCTCCAGCCGACAGCCGATTCTTCCTGGATAACGAGGGAGAGTGGGGAGTATCTTCAACTGGGAACTCCCACGTTCTGAGCGGGCTCAAGCCTGGGGACCGCGAGATCATCATCCTGTCGAAGACCAGGGATTGCGAGCCGATCCCGATCGCTTTGGGCGAGGGGAATCGAAGTGAACAGGTCACTGCGATCTGCAGGCCAAAGGCCAACACGGATACGATCTCGGAAAAAGCCTGCGACGAGACACGCGTTGTCGAAGACCGTGAAAAATGTGCGGAACAAATACTCGACACGCTTGGCAATCCACCCGATCTTGACCGCCTCGTAAAGGCTCTCAACTGGCTGATAATCAACTTTGAGCCCAATAAATACGACATTCCCGACGCAAGAAAGCGTATTCTTACCAAAGCCGCTATACACATAAAGAACCTGCCTGACTCGGTCAAGATCGAAGTAGGCGGCCACACCGATTCGGACGGCACTCCCGAAACGAACCAGCCGCTGTCGGAGAATCGCGCTAAGGCCGTTCGTGATTTTCTAGTAAACATCGCTGACGTTCCGCCGGCCAGGCTTGAGACGAAGGGTTACGGCGAAGACCGGCCAAAGGCCAGCAACGATACCGAGGAAGGCAAGTTCGACAACCGCAGGATCGAGTACACGGTTATAAGTAGATAGTCTGTTGCGTCTGTCGGGTCTATCGGGTCTGTCGGGTGTTTCGGGTCTATCGGATCTCTCGGGTCTGTCGGGTGTCTCGGGTCGGTTGGGTGTCTCGGGTCGGTTGGGTCTGGCGGGTCGGTTGGGTCTATCGGGTGTCTCGGGTCGGGTCAGTTCGTTGAGTCGAAGGACTTTTTTGCCCCGGGCTATCCTCCGTAGCCCCTTCGGGGCAAAGAATCCTAAAACTCAATCGACCGAATGGACTCAATAGACCCGATAGACTCAATCGACTCAACAGACTGGATATGTCGCGGCTAAAGCCGCTGAAGGAGGTGTTGCCGTCTTACCCGGGGCTGCGCCTTTGGCTTGCCCCGGGCTATCCTCCGTAGCCCCTTCGGGGCAAAGAATCCTAAAACTCAACCGACCGAATAGACTCAATAGACCCGACCGACCCAACCGACCCGACAGACCCAACAGACCCGACAGACTCAACCGACTCAAAGCACCAGTCTCTTGTCTCCCGCTCTTCTCGTTACCTTGATTGCGTCGAAATATTCCAGCAAAGGGATTGCCCATTTTCGAGAGATTCCCGCCAGATCCTTGAACTCCGGTACCGTGATCAGACGATTCTCCGCCTCTTCCTCGGCATACTTCTTCAGTTTGGTGATCAGTTCCGCGATAGCCTCTTTAGCAAAGAACATTTCGTCCGTCACCTTAAGGACCTCGGCCGAATCCACAAGCATCTGAAAGATCTTTCGCGCCTGATCCGGCTTCACAGAGGTGCCGGCGGAAGCTTCGGCGATGGCATCCTTTAGGACGGGTACTTCAAGGCCTGCGCCAAGGTAGATCCTGGAAAGAGAATCCAGCACTTTCGATTCTTCAGCACTCAGTTCTCTCGAATGCGATGACAGCCGAACGATGTCCCTCTCGGACACAAGCTTGCCCTCGGCCTGCATTTGCTTCAATGCGAACCTGAAGATGTCCTCAGGTACGTAACTGCCCGACTGCTCACGCAAGGTCTCCCTGAGCATTCCCTCGGCCAATGGATCGGCGGCGTGATGTTCCTTCAAGAACGCGACGATCGTTTCGCCGTATTCTGCAAAACGATCTGACGAGACCCAGGTCTTCTCGGTCTTTGTCGCATCGCCAGCGGCAACCAAGTCCGCTAGCAACTCGCCAACCAGATCAGGGCGGATCCCCGTCGCTTCCTGAATCTGTTTCGCACTCTTGCCATTGATGCCGGCCGAAAGCAGAAGGTCGAGCACAAGCGCTCGGGGCATCAGATCGCCATCAAGCAACGCTTCAAGACGTGTCCGCGTCGAGGCGAGATCTTTCTTTTTGTGTTTTTCCGCAAGCGGAACGAGGACCGTTCCTCCCGCTATCGTGAACTGAGGCGAATACTGTCGGACGATGAATCTGTCTGACGGGGCCGCAACGACTGGCGTCTCCAGCCGAAACTGGACGAGGTCCGAATCACCGGGAGCGATCTCGCGAGACTCGTTGAGCACCTCTACCCTCGCCAATACTTCCGAAGTCCCTATGTGTACTCTGACCCTTTGCCTTGATCGAAGCGGCCTACTTGTTGCGGCCAGGACCTCGACCTGTGTGTCGAACATCTGAGTCGGTTTGAATGATCCCGGGTCGGCGAGCACCGTGCCCCTCGGGATCTGATCGTGATCTATGCCTCCGAGATTTACCGCGGTCCTGCGTCCGCCAAAGGCTATGTCAACGTCGTCGCCGTGGGTCTGTATCCCGCGCACCCTTGCCGTCACCCCGGATGGAAGCAGGTCCATTTCTTCTCCGGACCTTATCTTTCCGGCCGAGAGAGTGCCGGTGACTACAGTCCCGAATCCCTTTACGGAGAAGCTCCTGTCGATCGGCAAACGAGTCGCAAATGGCGACTCGCGCTCCGATCTATCTGCCGCCGCCTGCGAAAGCCATTCACGGATCGCCTCGACCCCCTCCGTGGTCTTTGCCGAGGCGCGGAAAACCGGCGCATTCTCCAGGAACGAACCCGCGACAAGCTCCGCGATGTCCATTTCGACAAGCTCTATGAATTCTTCTTCGGCAAGATCGGATTTCGTGACGACGATCAGGCCGCGCTCAGTGCCAAGTAGACGGCAGATCTCGAAGTGTTCGCGCGTTTGGGGCATCACGCCCGAGTCGGCGGCGACTACGAGCATGACCAGATCAATGCCGCCCGCGCCCGCAAGCATGTTTTTCACAAACCGCTCGTGGCCGGGCACATCGACAAAGCTGATCCTCGCGGAATCCGTGCGGAGATCCGCAAAGCCAAGGTCTATGGTTATGCCGCGTTTCTTTTCTTCAGGAAGGCGGTCGGCATCGATCCCGGTCAGCGCTTTCACAAGCGCTGTCTTTCCGTGATCGATATGCCCGGCGGTTCCGACGACTAGATCCATAAGCGAGATATTATCGCGCTCGATCCACTATCTCGAAATCGATCCAGGCCGAGGAGGACTTCTTAGCGGCGACGTCGTTCACGGTTATCTGAAGGACGTAAACGCCGGGCAGAAGATCGGGTTTGAGCTGATAGGAACCGATTTCCTCGAACACGTTTGTACCTTTCTCCGGACTGAAACTAAATGAAGTTTCGGGAAGATCGTCGACCTGCTCGCCGTCCTTGAAAAGCCGCATATACGTGGTCAGGCTGGTCTTTCCAGTGGACCTGTCGATCCGCGGATTGTAGATGTCGTAGAGGTACGCGATCCTTGATCCGGCTGCGTACTCTCTTATTGCGGGTATCCCGCCGCCAAAAACTGGCGCGAATCCTGCTTCCGGCGGCCTTTTTCGGGGTAAGACCGGTCCGCTGCCCGGATCGACGGATGTCGTGACGAACGAACTTACGAAGAACCTGTCGTCGGCTTTCTCCGGGATCTCGACAAAATCTCCCGCGCTTCCCAATTCCTTTGAAGCATCATCCTGCACAACCAGGCGCAGGCTGTAGAGCCCGGGTTTCTCGAATTCGATATCGGTCGAGTACTCGAGACCGTTCTGGCGGATCGCGCTGACGGCTCTTTCAGGTACTTTGAGGGGGTAAGCGCGGTTGAATTCCCGTGCCACTTTCGCCTTTTCGTCCAGCGCTACAACGACCACGTTCAGAACTGCCTTCTTCAATCCGCCCGGTTCGTCAGTGAACGTCAGGTCACGCCCGTCGATATGAAACAGCAGCCTCACAGTTCCGCCTTTCTTACCCAGTTCTTTTGTCAGAGTGGTCATCTTCAGATCCAGCCTGGCATCGGTGAACGGCGACGCGATCGCCGCATAGACGGGATTCTTCGCATTCCTGTAGTCGAATCCGGCGGCCGCGTCCTGCCGGCCAACAAATCCTTTTCTGGACGCAATTTTCAGCTCGGGCCGTTTCAGACGAACCTCGATCCGGTGATACTCCTTTCCATCAAACGACTCGTCATCCGGTTCGTATCCAAGAAGGTAATAGCCGGTTTCGGTCTCCAGGACATTTTCCACCGCCTTATCGATGAAGTTCTGGTTCCTGATCCATTTTCCGCCGGTACTGTACGAAAGATAGGCCATTCCCTCGTCAAGCGCCTTCTCTTCATCTCTTCTGGACTGAACAAGTGGAATGGTCTCATCAACACCTGAAACGATTCCCGGAGAAACATCGTCCTGTGAGGACATGAATCCGGGAATCGAAACGCCTTTCGTGCTCACAGTGTAGATCACTACCGAAGCGCGGCTTGCCTTGTCAGTGAGGTCGTCTAGAGCCGAGCGGGCCCTTGATCCGAACGGAGTCAGAATGCCTTCGGAAACAAAAAAGACGATCTTCCGCTGAGGAAGTACCCGTAGGCGGTCGACCACGAATCCGAGCACACCGAGTGAACCGACGACCGCGTTCTGATTCTCTTCGCCCGAGAACATCAGCCGGTTCGCTTTGTCTTCCTCGCTTTCGAACGACTCCGCGCCACCCATGATCTTCAGAGTCGATTTGTCACGAGCCGCTTCAAACGCCGAACTACACCTGGAGGGCACCCATTTGACCCGGTTTACCTCGTTCAGGAGCGCTTCTTTGTTCGACGTGTACATCTGTAAGAGGCTACTTCCGCCGCGTGTCCGGTAAATTGCGACCTTGTCATCCGGCCTCATCTGCTCGTTGATGAACTTCCTGATTCCATCCCGCGCCAACACGGCGCCCTCGAGGGTGGCGAGGCAGTTGCCGTCATCGATCACAAAGGTGATCACGCGGCCCAAAGACTCGTCGGTCAGCTTTACAGGCGGCGGACTCAGCTTCTTTCCCAACGCGCTTTGTTTCTGGACAGTTATCTTCTTCTCGGCACCGTCGACATACGAAAAACTCGTGATCTCCTGACGCTCGCCGTCCTGAAAGATCTCGAAGTCCTCGGCCTTCAGGTCTTTGACCTGCCGGTTTTCTTCGTCGACAACAAGGGCATCGACGAGAACAAGATTCGAGCTAATGCGGATCACATCTTCGGGGGGAGGAAGAGGCGGAGGCACGGTCGGAGTCGGTACCGGATTTCGCTGGGCAGAAATTACAGCGGCTAAAGCAAACAACAGACCGATGACGAAAACAGCACGCGGAATCCTCATAGAAACACTCCTTAAAAAACCGAATCCCAAATCTTATCAAATATTCAGGAATTCGTATTGCAGAAGCAGGGGTAGTTCCTCGGCCGGATGAATCGCACGTTCCTGTTCATATTGGCTGAGGTTCTTCGGCTCCGTTAGGAGCCGTATGTCTGTAGAATGTCGGGCCGCAGATTGAGCCACGCACCGGCAGGAGCACAACATCTCTAAGGGCCATTCAGCTCCGGCCCTGGCCTCGATATCTCCGATACACGAAAACATAAGTTGCCCCCGTTTCAACGGGGGGATCAAGAGTGATCACTAGGACCGTCAGCCGGCTTAGGCCGACACCTTTACGGGGCTGAAGCCCCATTTCCAGTTGTTCTGCTCGAGCACCCCCCGCTAAAGCGGGGGCAACTCAGCTCATCTATTTAAGGGCAATTACCGAAGTGTGAGTGAAAGGGAGAGGAGAGCTGAGATAGAAATGACTATAGAGGTCAACACCGTTGCGACAAGCGAATAGATCGCCGCTTTGCCCCAGCTTCCGAGGCCGGTCAGCCGGAAAAGAATCGTCCTGCTTGCCAGTACGCCAAGAGGAAAAATGAAGAACGCGAGCACGCCCGCCGTCAGAAACTTCTCGCCGGAGTCGTAACCCTTGTCCAAAGCCACAAACAGCCCGATCCCGTTAAGAGCCACGACGAATACTACCGAGACGATTGCGAAAATGACGCCCGCGACTAACGAGAGCAATGCAAAAACGATCCTCGACCTGTTTGTCCCAAGTTTCAGGAAGGAGAGCGCACCGACTTCCGCGGCAAGAACGATCACCGACGCCGCGATGACCGCGAAAACAAAAGCGATTACGACGGTCCAGCTCATTTCTTACTCTCTTTTTCGTCGTATTGGCTGAGCTTTCTATAGAGCGTCTTTCTGCCGATGTTAAGCAGCCGGGCCGCATTCGACTTGTCGCCGTCGGTGTAATCCAGCGTCGCCCTTATTATCTGCTCTTCGACCTCTGCCATTGCAGATGGCAGTTCGATCTCGAGCCCGATCGAACGCCCTTCACTCGCAGCCTTCGCCCTCTCTTCACGCGCTTTCGCCTGGATCTCAACCGCTTTTCGGCTTATCGCTTCCGGCAGATCTTCAACCTCGATCTGCCTGCCGGACGCGACGATCACCGCGCGCTCGATCGCATTCTCGAGCTCGCGGACGTTGCCCCACCACTCATAGTTGACCAGCGCAGTAAGCGCCTCCTTTGAAATGCCGGAGACAAATCTTCCCGACTTTTCCTTGTACATTTCCAAAAAGTGAAACACGAGAAGATGAATGTCCTCGCGCCGCTCGCGCAAAGGCGGAACTGTAATCGGAAAGACCGAAAGTCTGTAATAGAGGTCCTTTCTGAACTTCTCCTCTTCGACTGCCTTTTCTAGCTCGGTGTTTGTGGCTGCGAGAACACGGACATCGACCTTTATAGTTTCCGATCCTCCGATCCGCATGAACTCGCCTTCCTGGAGCACGCGGAGAAGTTTAACCTGTGCCGGCAGGCTCATCTCGCCGATCTCATCGAGGAAAAGCGTTCCGCCATCCGCTTCTTCAAATCTTCCCTTTCGTGCGGTCCTGGCGTCGGTAAAAGCGCCCTTCTCATGGCCGAACAGCTCGGATTCAAGAAGAGTTTCGGGGATCGCGCCGCAGTTTATCTTGACGTACGGCTTGTCCTCCCGGCCGGAATTGAAATGTATCAGGTTGGCGACGAGTTCCTTGCCCGTCCCGGATTCGCCTTCGATCAGAACCGTGGTGTTCGTATCGGCCACGTTCAACGCAAGTTCGATTGCGCGCGAAATGTTAGGTGCCTGACCGATGATCCGGCTCTGATGGCGTTCGTAAAGCTCGGATTTT
This sequence comes from Acidobacteriota bacterium, assembly GCA_003385635.1. Lineage (GTDB taxonomy): Bacteria > Acidobacteriota > Blastocatellia > Pyrinomonadales > Pyrinomonadaceae > Aridibacter. The sequence continues at coordinate 330,669 of QQUY01000002.1, forward strand.
AGCCGCATCACTTCCGCTGAAAGCTGATCCCTTTCAAGAGCGGTTCCGATCTGGTCCGAAATTCCCTCAACAAGTGCGACCTCGTGATCCGCAAAGCCGTTCTCCGGCTCCTCGCTCCATACGAATCCGAGAAGGCCAAATGCCTGTCCGCCTACCCTTACGGGAGAAACAAGTGCAGCTTTGCCGCCGAGCTGCGAATTGAATATGAGCCTTACCGGGATTGACATATCTGAATCGAAGAGCTTCAGCGTCTTGCCTTCTTCCATGATCTCCCCGAGAACCGGAAACGGCTCGATGTCGAGAGACTGGTTGTACTCTTCGATCATTTGCAGGACCTTGTTCGGTTCTTTTCCTTCGGCGGCTTTGAATGACGCGAGTGAGATCTTCTTTTCCGTCTGGTCAAGTACTCCGAGTGCGCCGTAGTCCGCCCCGACAAGCGATACAGCTCTTTCAAGCACTTTCGATGTGACGATCTTGAAATCGGAATGCGAGTTCAGCGTGTTCGCGATCTCCAGAAGCGCGTTGGTCCTGCGCGTCTCCTGTTCCTGCGTCACGTAAAGCGTTGTGTACTGATAACCGACCGCGAGTTGGCCCGCGATGGACTGGAGAAAAGAGATCTCTTCGTCTAGCCACTCTCGGGGAGCTGCCGTATCGTGAAGGCCAAGAAGACCGACCACCTTTCCGCCGACGCTGATCGGAATGACGAGGAGCGACTGGGTCTCGAGAGCCTTTGCGAGAAAACGTACCTTCGCGTCTTTTGCTTTCGAAGTGTCGTTGACGACGATCGGTTTCGTAAGGTCAAAGTATTCGGAAAGCTTGTCCGCGTCGATTGGTATCCGGGTTCCCTCGCTGGCGGGTACCTGCTTTGAAGCGCGCCACTCGTGCGAGATCATCAGCTCGTTGTCATCAGTTAGCTGGATCAGGTCACACCGGTCGGCCTGCATCATCCGTCCGATCTCGGAAACGACCACACGCAGGAAACGTTCGAGCTCGATGCTGGCGGGCAGGTCGTTCGCGAGACGGTCTATTATCGCCTCCCGCGCCTCGTGCATCTTGATCTTGCGTTCGAGCGAGAGAGACTGCGGACTTTCGATCTCGATCTTCATCTACTTCTTTCTTTTACAGGGGTTTACAGCGGAAACCGGGTCGAGTTCTAGTTTTCGTCGATTTCCTCTGATATGTCAAGTTGACACAGCAGTGCCCGGGCCTGTGGCATTTCGGGACAGTGAGCGGTGAGCCGTTTAGCGGCGGGCTTGCCCGCTCGGATGTGAGCGGTGAGCGGAAGATACGGTGATGCCAGTCGAGTGTTCAGATTGCCGTCCGTTTAGCCCACGCATTCATGCGTGGGATACGGCGTCGCAACTGTCCCCACCCGTAAACGGACGGGCTAAACGGTCAATGATCGATGATCAATGATCATTGCAAAGGTGTTGGCGGAGGAGGAGGAGGTGTTTTTGCCGGGGTCGGTGTTCTTCGCGGCCGTGAAAGGTTTGCACCAGGAGTGGATGATCCAGAGTTGCCGCTGGTGTTGGAGTTAGAATCCGATGCCTTCCTGGGGTCAGGTGATTCCGGCGGCTTGAAATCGACGCGCTTCTTGCCCGCTTCGGCCTTCTCAAGCAGATCTTCCGCAAGGAAGTTCTCCGCGTCCAGTTCGAGAGCCTTCTCTAGCTGTTTTATGGCCTCGCCGTACCGGGCCAATTTGTTCAGCGCTGCACCGTACTCGGTCCGGTAAAGCCCGTTCTCTTCGTCAAGATCGACAGCTTTTTTCAGTGCGTCTGCGGCCTCTTTGTCTTCGAAAAGCTTGCCGTGCGCGCGGCCCAGGTTAAACCAAGCCTCGGCGTCTTCGTCATTTTCCTTGAGTTGTTTCTTGTAAACGGTAACTGCGTTTTTGAATGACTTGTCGGAGTTCCCCTCAACCCCAGGAGGAAGGTCTTCGTCGAGCGAATAGGCCACACCCAGCTTAAAATGTGCCTCCCCAAGCTCTTCGTTCAATTCGACGGCTTGTTTGTAGGCATTGATCGCCTTCTTGTAGAGGCTGGCGTCAAGATATTCGTCACCGCTCCGGATAGCTTCTTCAGCTGACTCGAACCTGGGGACTTCGTTCGGATCATCGACAGGTACCGCATTGGCATTGGCATTGGAATTCGCCGAGTCCCCTCCAAGAAGTCCACACCCGGAAAAGATCAATGCTGCGAGAGCAAGTATTGCGATGGTCTTAAACATAAAACTTCGGAGAACTCCTAGCCCGGGGGGAACACGAACTGGCGGCCGCCGAGAAGGTGAACGTGAAGGTGAAACACAGTCTGTCCCCCAGCACTGTTGGTATTTATGACCGTCCTGTAACCTCGTCCCGCAAACCCTCTTTCGCGGGCAATCTTTGCCCCGGTAAGAAGCAGATGGCCCAGTAGTTCAGAATGGTTCGATTCCGCTTCGTCCATCGAGGAGATATGCTCCTTCGGGATGATCAGGATATGCGTCGGTGCCTGCGGATTCAGGTCTTCGAAAGCGACACATCTTTCGTCTTCGAAGACCATCGTCGAATCCATCTCGCCGGCGGCGATCTTGCAGAAAATGCAGTCTGAAGTCATATGAATGTTGTATTAAACCATAAACCCGCAGGCACATTGAAATGGAACGTCCAAGTTCCAGGTTCCAGGTTGGACCACGGGCATCCCTGCCCGCACTTACGTTCCAAGCTTGAATGCGCTGCGCGATCTCAGGGCGCTGCGCGATCTCAAATGTCAGATTTCAGATTTCAAGAACGAGATTCCAGATTCCATATTCCAAATGGCGTATCGCCTGTGGCGGAAACGCGACCGTCGTTCAGTTCCGAGTTTCAGGTTCCAGGTTCCGAGTTCCAAGTTCCAGGTTCAAATAGAACGATACAGTTTTCCTGTCTTCTGTCTCCTGTCTCCTGTCTTCTGTCTTCTGTCTTCTGTAATGCCCGTCGCTTGCGCTCCGGGTTCTGATTACTCTGACTCGTGTGTCCGGACTTCTGTCTCCTGTCTCCTGTCTTCTGTCTTCTGTCTTCTGTCTTCTGTAATGCCCGTCGCTTGCGCTCCGGGTTCTGATTAATCTGACTCGTGTGTCCGGACCCCTGTCTCCTGACTTCTGTCTTCTGTCTTCTGTCTCCTGTCTCCTGTCTCCTGTCTCCAGTTTCCTGACTTCTTTCGGGCATTTTCTTGACCATCTGAACTGCTTCGATTACCATCGTCAAACCGTTCTTGAAATCCAATACTTTCCGCCCGCGTTTTGAGCCCGCTCGCCGTTATGCCGAAACCCTCAGTCTCCGGTATGGAGTCTCTCGACAATCTGACCGACAAGACAAAACGATTCCTTTTTGAGGTTGAGAGCGAAGAAGAGGCACTTTCTAAGAAGCGACAGGAGCTTTCGGATGAAAAGGCACGACGGGATGCGCTCCTGCAAAGAAACAGCCAGCTGCAAGCCGTGATCAAGGACCTAGAGTCCCGAAGGGATGTCTTTGATCAAAAGGTGACGACACTTATCGACGCGCTTGGCGAGATTCCCCTCCGCGAGATCAGTTAACCTGAAACTCATTCAGCTTCGACATCGAATACGTAATTCAATCACGTGTGATGTCCGAAATGTGTAAAGCCGCGATCATCTATCCCCACCAGCTTTTCAGATCGAATCCTGCCCTAGAGGTTGTCGAGCTTGTATTCCTTGTTGAGGACTCTCTGTTCTTCAAGCAGTTCAAGTTTCATAAGAAAAAGTTGATCCTTCACAGGGCAGCGATGAAAGCATACGAGTCGACTATCAACGATCAGGTATCAAAGATCAGGTATGTTGAAGCGGAAGAGATCGAAGAAACCGGCGACCTCGGCGGGATTCTAAAAGGAGAAGGGGTCTCGAACGTTCGGTATGTGGACCCCGTCGACGACTGGCTTGAGACGCGGCTTCTCGAAGGCCTGAATGAAGAGGATATTGAATACGAGAAGTTAGATTCCCCAATGTTCTTCAATTCAAGTGAGCGTATTGAAGCCTACTTTGAGGGCCGTGATTCGTACTTTCTGACCAGTTTCTATAAGCAAGAACGCGAGCGTCTAGACATCCTAATGGACAATTCCGGCGAGCCGATCGGTGGAAAGCTGACGTTCGACACTGACAACCGCAAGAAGCTGCCGAAGAACATCGATCTGCCTCCGATCAAACCGGCACCAGAGAACGAATGGGTCGATGAAGCCGTGAGCTACGTGAAAGAGAAGTTTGGCGACAATTACGGAAGCGCCGAAGACTTCTTCTATCCCGTGACGTTTGAGGACGCAGAGAACTGGCTTGATCAGTTCATCGACGAGAGGCTTGAGAGATTCGGACCGTACCAGGATGCGATAGCCAAAGAGGAGCGATTCCTGTTTCACAGCGTCCTGACCCCGATGCTAAATTGCGGTCTGCTGACACCTGTACAGGTTGTCGACCGGGTCCTCGATCACGCCGAAAGTGAAGATCTGCCTCTAAACTCCCTTGAAGGATTTGTCCGCCAGGTCATCGGCTGGCGTGAGTTCATGAGGGGTGTTTACGTCGAAGCCGGCCGCAAGCAGAGGACATCAAATTTCTTTGGTCACGGACACGATCTTCCGGAGAGCCTGTGGAGCGGGAATACGGGCATCGACCCGGTTGATGATTCGATCAGGAGTTTGCTTGAGACCGGCTATAGTCACCACATCGAACGGCTGATGATCCTTGGAAACTTCATGGTCCTGACCGAGATAAACCCAGACGAGGTTTACCGCTGGTTTATGACGATGTACATCGATGCCTACGACTGGGTGATGGTGCCAAATGTGTATGGAATGAGCCAATATGCGGACGGCGGGATGATCACGACAAAGCCTTATATCTCGGGTTCAAACTACATTCGCAAGATGTCGGACTACGGGGAGGGCGATTGGTCGAAGATTTGGGACGGGCTGTACTGGCGTTTTATCGACAAACACAAGGAGTTCTTCAAATCGAATCCAAGGCTTCAGATGATGCCCCGGATGCTGGAGAAAATGGACGAATCCCGAAGAAACGACTTGTTCAATTCTGCTGAAGACTTTTTGGAATCATTCCACGGCTTGCCCGATTGACCCGTCCGGTAATCGAAAAGCTTTCGTTCCGCAGAGATTTGGCGAAGCGAAGTTGCCAAGCCTCAATAATGAAGGCTCGGATACCATCCTTCGCCGCGGCCTTCCGGAGTCAGATCAAAGAAGTTCCAGAGAGGCCAGATAAGATCGACGTGACGCGGATCTGCGTCTCCCATTAACTCCGCCGCTACCATTTCAGATCCCCAGAAGTGCCGCACTTGGGCTCCTTCTTTAACAAAGACATTTGCCATCGGCCACTGTCCGCCGTTCTCGTCCTCACCTTTGTAATCCCGGTTGTAGCTGTTTCCGGCTGAAGAATATAGGGGCAAGGCTCCCCAGTTTCTCGTACGAGCGAACTCCATGATCCTTGTGATAGGCGAACGAGCGACGATCGCGAGATTCATTCTCTGCCTGATGTGGTCAATGTGGCCGCTTATCGAATCGAGAAATGCCGTACAGAGAGGGCAAGAGCTTGGCATCTCGGGACCGAACATATAGTTGTATACAAGCAGGCTTTGCTTTCCGTCCTCAAACATCTCGGAAAGCCTGACTCTTTCTGTATCGCCGGCATCGTCCAAACGCTCGAACACGTAGTCCTCATTAACAAGCCCGCCCGTCGGGAGGTCCCGCCTCAATTTCGCCACTTTTTCAATCTCTGCTCTAAGGCGTGTCTCAGCCTTGAGCAGTTCGTTTCTGGCTTTTCTGTATTCTTCTGATTCGTTTGGAAATTCAAGCATGGGACCTCCTGTTTTAGGTGTCGGGGCGATTCGCGACTTCAAAGCGCTGTGCTATTTCAGATCTCAAATTTCAGATTTCAGAGCGGAAAATCGAGATTTCTAAGAAGAAATTCCAGATTCCAAATTCCAGATGGCGCTTCATCATCTGGCGGAAACGCGACCGTAAGGGAGCGTGCCTGAGGCGCAAGCCGAACCGTCCTGCAGCGCTTCGCGATTTAAGATTTCAAAGTTCAGATCACAGAGAAGAAATTCCAGATTCCAAATTCCAGATGGCGCTTGATCATCTGGCGGAAACGCGACCGTAAGGGAGCGTGCCTGAGGCGCAAGCCGAACCGTCCTGCAGCGCTTCGCGATTTCAGGGCGCTTTGCGATTTCAAAGCGCTTCGCGATTTCAGATTTCAGATTTCAGATTTCAGAATGGAGATTCGAGATTCCAGATCAAAGTCCGACGCGCCAGACTCGCCAGACCCAATAGACTCGCCAGACTCAATAGACTCACGGATATGCCGGAAAGTCCCATATGTTTCGGATCAGTTCGTCATTGAATTCGTAAACTATCACCGCTGCCTGGCTCCGGTCGGCTCCCTCATCGTCCTTCCAAAAGACCCTCTCGGTCACGACCACGAACCGTCCGGAAGTCATAAGCGATTCAATTTTCGAGTTCGTTGACGGTCCGTCCTTGAAATAGGGAACGAGCGACTCTCGCAGAGCCTTCTTTCCATCGGTCACTACCTCCATCTTCTCAGGGTTGATCCTTTGCCAGCGGACGTCGTCCCGGACCAGACCCATCATTGAGTCGAGGTCCCGGGCATTGTACGCTGCCGTGAACTTTCTAACCGCGTTCTCCTGCCCGCCGACACGCTTGTACGCAACGCTTCCGAATTCACGCCATCCGTCCTTCACTTTCACAGAATCAGTCACGGTCATCGTGTCAGGACCCGTTAGTTTGTATTCTGTCCTTCCTTCCTCCGTTTCAGCTGTACCCCATAGCGCTAACAGCGTGCCTTCGTTGAACGAAGCTCCGATGGGACGTGCGGAACCGAGTGAATCAACCCAAAGACCCGTGAAACTTCCTTCCTCTCCCGGCGAATAAAGCGCGTTTCCTTCAAACAAGATTCCGCCTTCCATCTTGTTCTTGAACTCAAGCCTGTAGTGCTTTCCACCGGCAATGGATCTCCATACCATCGTGACCTCGGACTGGCGTCCGTTGACCTTGCCGTTTCCTTGCCACGTACCAACGAGACTGTCCAGTGAGGCCGCCTGGGAAAATGCCGCGGCGGATAGTATCAACAGCATCAATGCCGAAAGAATTGATCTCATGAGTCGTGCTCCTTTTGGTTTGTTCTCCGGTTAATGAATGCGATCTTTGTCCTCGTACCAATCGAATGGATATCGCGCGGTCGACATCTCTGCGGCTTTGCCGCCGGGCTGTGCGGAAAGGCTTGCCTTTCCGTCGTGATTTCCTCTCCTTATCTTCCTCGCGGAGGCTAAGCCTCCGCGAACGCAAGAATGTGCTCGCGTTCGGTAAGCCAAAGGCGTACCGCACAGCATTGCGGCATAGCCGCAGACAGCCCGCCGTTAAACAACTTCTTCCTTATTGCTCACTGTTTACCGCTCACAGCTCACCGCTTACTGCTCACCGCTTACTGCTTACTGCCCTCAGAAAATCGATCAGCGGTTTCATCGCCTTAAACACTTTCGCGGCGTTCGCGGCGAATCGTGGATCCTTTATATCAACATCCTTCTTCATCTCGTGAACGACGGTGTAGCCCTTGAGTCGAAGGTAGTCGATCGCCGGATGGTCCTTGTCAAACCCCTTCGGCGCCGTCTTCAGCTTTTCGTGTGAATCGATCTTGTCGAAGTATTTCCTGAACGCTGCGCTCTTCTCCATCTTCGCGAGGACCTTCGGATCGGCAGCGATCGCATTGCGAACAGCCAGCAAAGTATTCGCCTCGGGTCTGTGCATCCCGCCGGCCAAAAAGCTACCTCCTGGTTCGATATGAATATAGTATCCGGGAAGCATCGACTTCCGTCCGCCAGGAGCTATGTAGGCTCCGAACGCGGTCTTGTAAGGGCTCTTGTCTTTTGAGAATCGTATGTCGCGATAGATCCTGAACAAACAATCTTTGGGATCGGTGCCAATGACATCGGGATCGAACGCCGCGATACGCCTGATCAGGTCTTCAACGAACTCCTCGAACTCCTCACGCGCTTCGTCGTACTGGTCCTTGTTTGCCTTGAACCAGTCACGGTCATTGTTCTTTCTTAACCTCGCGAGGAACTTAAGTGATTTTTCCATTTTGTTCTTCCTTCTTTATAGACGATCGAGCCCCGTTAAAATGGACCTGCTTCCAGTGAATTTAGCCACAGATTAAGGGGATGAACACAGATCACTGAAGGGAGCTATATTGGCATCCATCCAACGTACCCAATATTCATCTACGCTGTTCAGGTTCATCAACCCCCTCCTAGATCCGTGTTCATCCCCTTCATCCGTGGCTAACCTCTACTTTTGGTAGTGCGGCTGGTACAGCTGGACCTTCACGCCGCCGGGCATTCTGAAGTGCGTGACGAGCCCGAATCCTGCGTCGACTACCTCGCCAACGAATTCCACTCCTTTCCCTTTTAGCTCATTGACCGTTTCCCTAATGTCATCGCAATAGAACGATACATCGTGAGTGCCTGCCGGTGCGCCGTGCTTTCCTTCCGGATCAGACGGATGGACCCCCATATCCGCTTCCGGAAGATCGAAGATCAGCCAGCCTTGTCCCACATCGGTGAAAGTGAAACCAAGCTTGTCCTTGATGAATTCCCGAAGCCCCTCTGCATCGTCTGAATAGAACATCGTATGTACGCCTTTGATCATAGTTACTCTCCTTTGTCGGAAATCGTGAAGGGTGACTCGTGAATGGTGAAACGTAAATCGTGAATAGAGAAGAGATCAGTACCGGGAGCAGTAGCGACCGGTATATGGGGTGTTTACCGCAAAGGCGCGGAGGCGCAAAGGTTTTTGGGAAAACACCGACTGTGAATAGTTCAAAGTTTCAGGTTCAAAGTTCCAGGTTTGTGGTCGGCACCCCACATTCATATTACCTTGCGCCTCCGCGCCTTTGCGGTTAATCCAGGTTGGGCCGGTCGCTACTGCTCCCGGTTCTGATCTCTTCTCTATTCACGATTCACGATTCACGATTCTCCATTCTCCATTCACGAATATCTGTTATGCCCGTCGCTAGCGCTCCGGGTTCAGATTGTGCCGGTCGCTACCGCTCCCGGTACTGTTTCTTCACCATTCACAATTCACCATTCACAATTCACCATTCACGAATATCTGTTATGCCCGTCGCTGGCGCTCCGGGTTCAGATGATCCCGGTCGCTACCGCTCCCGGTACTGATTTCCTCTCTATTCACTATTCACGATTCACTATTCACGATTCACCATTCACGAATATCTGTTATGCCCGTCGCTGGCGCTCCGGGTTCAGATTGTGCCGGTCGCTACCGGTACTGATTTCTTCACCATTCACAATTCACGATTCATCATTCACCATTCACCATTCACAATTCACGATTTACCATTCACCATTCACCATTCACGATTCACGATTTACGATTCACCATTCACGATCGACTAGTGAAAATCATGCGACTCCCCGTAAAGACTTATAAATGACAGCCGCTCGAAGTACATTCCCTTCACAAGCGTCTGGATGCCGTTGTTCTCCACCTGTCCCTTTATAAGAAGATACGGGCTCTCGATTATCGTCTGTCTGAACTTGTCGAAAATGTCCGGCATCACGATAAAGTTCGATATCCCCATCTCGTCCTCGAGGCTTATGAATAGCACTCCTTTCGCAGTGCCCGGCCGCTGACGGCAGATAACCGCTCCGGCGACCGACACAAGCGACCTTCTCTTTCTTCTTGTCACCTCTTCCGACGATAGTATCCCTTTTCTGTTCAGCGCGTCGCGGATAAGCGCCATCGGATGGCGTTTTACCGTGAGGCCCGTGACCGAGAAGTCCGCGTGAAGGTTCTCCAACTCGTTCATCAGGGGCAGAGGCGAACGCTTCGGCCTCTCGCGCAGGTTCTTCAACAGAGGCCCGACCTTCTGTATTTCGCGCTCCGCATCCCACAAGGAGCCCCGCCGGTCCTTGCCGAACGTCAATGCCCCCGCCAAAGAAAGCTGCCGTATCTCGCGCTTGTTTATCGAGGGCACACGCGCCAGAAGATCGGCGATTCCCCCGAACGGCCCGCTCCGTTTCCGCTCCTCCTCGATCTCGAGCCCCGTGCTCTTCCGCAGGCCCTTTACATACATCAGGCCGATCCGTATCAGCGGCTTCTTCTGCGGCCCCTCAAGCGAACACAGGTAATCGGAAGATTGTATGTCGATCGGCAGAAATTCCTGCCCGTGCCGCTCAGCATCCTTGATCAGCGTCGCCGGCGAATAAAAACCCATCGGCTGATTGTTCAGCAACCCGGTCGTGAACGCTGCCAGATAATGGCACTTCAGGTAAGCGCTGGCGTATGTGATCAGCGCAAAGCTCGCCGCGTGCGATTCCGGGAATCCATAGATCGCGAACGAGTTGACCGCCTTGGCGATCTTCTCCTGCGTCGCCTCGTTGATACCGTTCCGCTTCATCCCCTCCATAAGCCGCGCGGTGATCTCCGGAACCTTTTTGTCCGCCCGCTTGAAACCGAATGCACGGCGCAGTTCCTCCGCCTCGCCGCCCGAAAAATCGGCGGCGACCATCGCGATCTTCAGAAGCTGTTCCTGAAAAAGCGGGACACCGAGCGTCTTCTGCAGGATCGGCTTGAGCCTCGGGTCCATATAATCGACGTTCTCCTGGCCAAGCCGCCTGCGGACATACGGCCCGTACATCTGTCCGACGATCGGACCGGGGCGTATGATCGCGACCTGCACCACGAGATCGTAAAACTTCGTCGGCAGTGTCTTTGGCAGAGAGCTCATCTGCGCGCGGCTTTCGACCTGGAACAGCCCGACCGTGTCCGCCTTCTGCAGCGTCTTGTAAACAAGCGGATCGTCCTTGGGGATCGTCGCCAGATCGACCTCTTCGCCGTGATGATCGCGCACGAGATTTACCGTGTCGCGGACCGCGGCGAGCATTCCAAGGCCCAGCAGATCGACCTTGATGATCCCGACGTTGGCGCAGTCGTCCTTGTCCCACTGGACGACGACGCGGCCGGGCATCGTGGCGGGCTCGAGCGGAACAACGTGGTCGAGCTTTCCTTTGAAGACGATCATCCCGCCGGAATGCTGGCCGAGGTGGCGGGGATAATCCTGTATCCGCTCGACAAGCTCGGCGAACTTCGCGATCCGTTTGCTGACACCCAGGTCAGAATTCTCGCGTAGCCTTTCGAAGAAATCGCCGTCCGAATGCCTGAAATGCGAGGCGAGCTTTGCAAGCTTACCTACCTGTTCCTCCGGGATCTCGAACACCTTTCCGGTCTCGCGGATCGCCGAGCGCTGACGGTAAGTGATGATGTTGGCTGTCATCGCGGCGCCGTGCTCGCCGTACTTTTGATAGAGATACTGGATAGCGAGCTCGCGGTCGGGCCCGCTCGGAAGGTCCAGATCGATATCCGGACACTCTTCGCGCTCTTCGGAAAGAAACCGTTCGAACAGAAGATCGCTCGTCGCCGGATCGACCGCGGTTATGCCGAGCACGTAGCAGACCGCACTGTTCGCCGCCGAACCTCGGCCCTGGACGAGTATGTCGTGGCGGCGGCAGAAATCGACGATATCCCATACAACGAGGAAATATCCGCACAGATCGAGCTTTTCGATCATATGAAGTTCCTTCTCGATCTGTTCGGCGACCTTCTTCGGCACCTTTCCGCCGTAGCGCTGGTAGGTTCCCTTGCGTGTGATTCGGCGGAGAAAGCTCTGCATCGTTTCACCGTCGGGCGCCTCGTAATCGGGGAACGTGTAGCCGAGCCGGTCCATCGAGAACTCGACCATCGATGCGATCTCGCCCGTCATCTCGACTGCTCGTTTCTGATCTGAAAAGAGCTTCTCGATATAAACGGAAGGCTTCACGAACCGTTCGGCGTTGAGCGACATAAGCCGTCCGGCAGTGCCGACCGTCGCCGAGTTGCGCAGACAGGTGAACAGGTCGGAGATCTCCCGGTCGTATTTGTCCGCGTACAGAACGCCGTTCGTCGCGACGAGCGGAACGCCGCTGCGTTCCGAAAGTTCGATCAGGTGCTGGTTGATCCGCTCCTCGTCGCGGCGCAGATGGCGCTGGAGCTCCAGATAGAAACGATCTTTGAAGATCGAGCGCAGGCGGTCGAACTTGTGGAGCGCGATGTCCTTGTCGCCGCTTCTTATCGAAGAGGGAAGCAGGCCGTCTTCGGGCGATCCGGAAAGACAGATCAGTCCCTTGTTGAACTGTTCAAGGTCGTCGAACGTCGCGCGATGCTCTCCCTTCTCGGCGCGCAGTTTTGCGGTGGTCAGAAGCTGGCACAGGTTCTGGTATCCCTCAAGCGTGACGGGGATCACGGGAAGCGCCGACTCGTCGAACATCGTCACCTCGGCCCCGATGACAGGCTTGATGCCGAGCTTCTTTGCCTTCCGGTGAAAACGGACCGCTCCGCTGACGTTGTCGCGGTCGAGCTGTGCGATCGAGGGGATGCCGTTCTCCGCGGCGGCCTCCGCAAGGCGCTCCGGCAGCGACCCGCCGCGCAGGAAACTGAAAGCTGAAGATGCGTGAAGCTCGACGTACATGGATCAGGTATCAGAGATCAGGTATCAAGTATCAGGTATCAGAACCCGGAGCGGTAGCGACCGGCGGAGAAGGAACTAGCCACAGATGAAGGGGATGAACACAGATTTGGGAAGGGGTGGATGAACCTGAACAGCGTTGATGAATATTGGATACGTTGGATGTATGCCAATGTAGCTCCCTTCAGTGATCTGTGTTCATCCCCTTCATCTGTGGCTAAATACCCTCTCAATCAAATCCGCCCTCGATCATCCCCTCACCGGGGCCGTTGACCACCACCCGGTAGACCGCGCCCGATTCCGTCTCGACATCCCATTCGTCCCGCGCGAACACATCCGCGCGGTGCCATTCCGCGTCCGCCCGCCAGGGGCCGGCCGCGGTCCGTATCATCTGCCGCTTTCCCTTTATCGATATGACCCTCGGCATACCGTTCTCGAACGCGATCCGTGCCCTGACCGGTTTGGGATAACGGTAGTAGGCAGCAAAGACCACCTCGCCTGCCTTTTCGTCAAACTCGCGTGTCAGAGGCGAAAGGTTCTCGGTCATCGAGAACGGCCGGCTCCACGAATCCCGAAGCCTCGGCACGCCTATATCCTTCACGCCGACCACCTTCTTCAGCTTTGAAACCACCAGGTCCAGATTCTCCGGCTCAAGCACCGCGCCCGAGTAGAGATTGTTCTGCACGACGCGCGGGCGGCAGGACTCGAACTCCGCCTCGACGCATTCGATCCCGAATTCCGGAGGGTCCTGTTCGACCTTCGACACGATCTGCCTGAGCCATATCTTTTCGTTGAGCACGGGAAAGACCAGCCGCACCTTGTATTCCTTTCTACCGCCTCGGCCAGAAAGGATGATGTTTGCGGTCTGCGTCGAAAGGCCCGTGTACGAGAGGTTCTCGAACACCTGCCGGACACCGGCGGAGAGTATGAAGTGCAAGGGCTCGATGGTCTTTATCTCGCCGTCCAGCCGGCGCGACCAAAGGAAGTTGTTGTCGCGGACGTTCCATCCCGGCGCACGATACGCGGTGCCCGAGGCCGCCTCGCGATGCGGGATTATCTCCAGCCCGAAACGCTCGACCATGTCGTCTTCCGGAAGCTCCCTGAACTCGCCAAGCGTGACTATTCCCCACGCGTCCATCAGCTCGCGGAACTCGCGGTCGGCATCGAGCGCGTCGACCGGGATCTCTTCCAGCTCTTTCGGGTCCTCGGCGGTGGCAAAGCTGACTCCTTCGCGATGACGCGCGAGCATAAGCGCCGCGGCGGCGTTGTCGGAAACTCCGATCGCCTTGTATGCGCCTTCGCTGAATATCTCTTCGGCCAGCCGTCTCGCTTTCCTCTCAGCGCTTCCGGTTATGTCAAAGATCAGCATCCGCGGCCCTACGATCTCTATGTTGGGCGAATGCCCCCGCGCCGCCTCAAGCGCCTGAGAATTGTCTGACTTTGATCGGATCGCGATGTACATAATCAGTACCGGGAGCGGTAGCGACCGGCCCAAGGGAAATTTAGCCACGGATAAAGGGGATAAACACGGATTTGGGAAGGGGTGGATGAACCTGAACGGCGTTGAAGAATATTGAATACGTTGGATTTATGCCAATGTAGCTTCCTTTAGTGATCCGTGTTCATCCCCTTCATCCGTGGCTAACTTCCCTCCGCGCCTCTGCGGTAAACATCTGTTATGCCCGTCGCTAGCGCTCCGGGTTCAGATTGTGCCGGTCGCTACCGCTCCCGGGCAGGGACAAGCCCCGCCCTTACATCTACCCCTCTTCATTGGTCAATGACATCTGTTCATTGGTCATTGATATCGGTTTTCTCATCTCCAGTTTCACCGACGAGCCGCGCATCACTTTAAAACCCGACTCGCCTGTCCATTCGCTCGCCTCTTTTTCTACCCGCACCGACTGGTGCGACGCCGAACGGAGCCTTGTCTCCTCAAGCGTCACAAGCAGAACAGCCGGCGTGTCCTTCAGACCGACCTTGAACCGGAACCAGTACGAACTCGGCATACGGTCCAGAAAATCCTTTTCCGCAAGGCTCAGATCAAGCCATATCGCTCCGAACAGTCCCGACTGGATCAGGTAGTCGGTCGACAGCACCGCCTTCTTCGGATCACCTCCGCATTTGACCCAAAGGATCTTGTCCAGCTTTACGCCGCTCTTTTCGGCCGACGGAGGATCAAAACTGTCCGAAGCGTCCACGACCGCGCATATGTTGTTCGAGCGCGTCAGATTCGCGATCATCGAAAATACCAGCCCGCGCTTGCCGCTGCCCTCTGCACCGGTCAGCTCGCAGATCCCACCGCGGATGAGACCGCCGTTCAGGCGGTCGAACGGCGCCACGCCGGTGAGGACACGCTCCGCCTGCCTTAACTCCGCGAACTCCCGGAGCTTTGCGACCCCTTTGGCGATCACGACGGTAGTAAATCGTGAATCGTGAATCGTGAATAGGACGCTTGTAGTGACAGGGCTTGTCCCTGTCCGTGAGCGAACCTAATCGCGTTCAGGTGTTTACCGCAAAGGCGCAAAGGCACAGAGAAACTTAGGGATGGGAGCTCCCCGCCCGATCTTGAAACCTGGACTCTGAACCTTGAACTACTCACGGCCTTTTTAGTAAATCGTGAATGGTGAATCGTAATAGGGCGCTCACCACCGTCTCTGCAACAACCCTAAAAACCTCTGCGCCTCCGCGCCTCTGCGGTGACCATCTGTTATGCCCGTCGCTAGCGCTCCGGGTTCTTACTTCTTCTCTATTCACGATTCACGATTCACTATTCACTATTCACGATTTACGATTCACTTCTCATAGTGCCTGACAAGTCCGACCAGGACACCCTGGATCGTCACCCTGTCCGCATCGACCTCGATCGTCTCGAAGTCCCTGTTGGCCGGTATCAGCTGGATCTTCCTGCCCGATTTCCGGAACGTCTTCACCGTCGCGTTCTCACCGTCGATCAGCGCCACGACCACGTCGCCGTTCGACGCCGTGCTTGCATGCCTGAGCGCGATCCGGTCGCCGTCGAGTATCTTCTCGTCGATCATCGAGTCGCCGCGGACCTCGAGCGCGAAGTAATCGTGTCCGGGTTTGAGCATCGTTGCGGGCACGGACATTTTTTCCGGCGTCAGGACCGCCTCGATCGGGTGACCGGCGGCGACTATCCCCAGAAGAGGCACAGTCGTCCACGCCCCGTCACCGGCGTCATCGTCGTACGAAACGAGGCTGACCCCGCGCCAGCGTCCCTTCGAGCGCTTTATGAAGCCCTGTTCTTCGAGCGAATCGAGCACCTTGTACAAAACGGCGTTCGACTTCGTCCCGATCGCCCGCTTCATCTCACCCTGCGTCGGCGAATCGTTCCTTTTTAAAAACTCCAGAAGTTTCTCTTCCTGCATAACAGACACTCTACGGATATTTTATGGACAGTTTGGATAGTTTAGAGGAAAGGAGGAGGGAGGTCAAGCTCATTTACCAATGATCATTGACCATCGACCAATGCGCGAGCGACAGGCAAGAATAAGCCAACCACGGAGGTCACAGAGCCCGCAGAGATTGCAAGTGAAGAATAGAACCAAAAGGGCGCCAGGGACGCGAAGAACTCATTGGTCAATGCTCAATGACCAGTGACAAATGAAGTCAGGCGTCGAGACGTTTGGCGTAAGCGACCATCGTGCCGTCCTCGACCCATTTCTTCATCAGCCTTAGGTACATCGCCCAGCAGAAGCAGGAGATGCGGTAGTGGTCATTTCCTTCCGGCCAGCCGGTGTGGCTGAAAAGCACATCTGTGACGGAAACTGAAGAAGATGAGCCCTCCTCAAGAGCCTTTTCTGTCAGCTCAAACCGCACGCGCGAGTTATCCCAGTCGGGCATCGCGGCTTGGGCCCAAAGTGCGAGAAGCCGATCGGGGCACACCTTGTCACCTAGATGCTCCGAACACAACCGCCAATGAATTCGGACTTACGACAGAATCCTTACCTTGATCAAGTACTCATTTCAACTTCCAAACATCCCGGGTCTGCAATGTGAATGTTGTGCGAAATCAGGAAGATGTCCCCCCTCCATTGCGATTAACAATGGCAATATATAAGTAATTGAAAAGGTAAATCTATCAGTTTTCAGGATACCCACGAAGGATGTTCAACAACTCGTCCGCGATACTGGGATTTGAGTTTAGTTTCAACTGCGCTTCGGAAATTATTGCTCTCAGCAACAATTGATAATCCTCTCTACTTACATCGGTCTCGTTAGATTCCACTTTCTCGGCAGTTTCTCCGATGTTTCCACTCCTTGATTTCACAGAATCAAACACAGGCGCAAGAGAAGAGTTTCCAACAATAAGCCCAAACAAAGCCTTAAGTTTGTCAGCACCTTCGTCATCCTCATTAGATTTAGCTACGATTGATTGGGCTAATGAAGAAGCTTGAAACATCTTTTTCGAACTAGCTAGTGACACCGAGCCCGGCGCGACCGAACCTCTTTCCGCTTCAGCTAGCTCCCTGCGCGCTTGAGCAGCACCTTCCCCAGTTTCGTTGTTTAAGGCTGCAAGCGCCTCGTCCCAGGTTCCCGCGATGTAATAGTCGACAAGATCAATGTAAGCTGCTTCAAATGGGTAGGCTTCATGCGACTCTTTCATATTATCTAGAATGCGAATCTTCACGTCGGCCCTTAGATCGATCATCTTGTTAAACAAAATCTGCATTTCCATTAATCGAAGGTTTTTCGTGGCCGAAGCTCTTGATCCTTGGAACAGAGTAAGCGTGTTTGTTATGACGTCCTTAGCTCGGGTTCCATTTACTACATTCACTGCAGTCGAAGCAGCTAACTCCAAGACATCCATGGTCACTTGCAGAATGTCGTTTCCTTTTCGACGCTTGTTTCTGTAACTCAAGAAGTTGTAGTCAATTTGAGCAATTGTGAAGTAAACGATTTCGTTTCTGTACTCTTTCAATCGTTCTTGACTCCTAGGGCTTGAAAACATTGGATTTCTTGTTTTGCAGTCTTCAAGCTTGTTTTCATTTCTCTCACATTCATACTTTTCGACCAATTCGTTTAGACGTTTTCTCGCTTGTTTGCCGTTCAAAGCTACAACCGAGTCTTTGCGAATGACATTGGGCTTCTTCTGGCCGCTTACTTCTATTGGAGAGATGAAACCTGCAAGAGCTATCAAGAACAAGAAAGGAAGGTATATGATGTTAAAGTCGGATTCGGTATCTTGTGGCATTTTGTCTCCTCAGTTAGCTAATGTCGCCTATCTGGACGGTCGCTTCTCCAATATCCTGATCGGCAACTGGTGTGGGAATCCAGTTTTGGCATCCGATGACACGCTCCACCTTCCTAGGGGCAAAGGGTCGAGACTCCCGCAGGTTGATTCCTGGTAGCAGGACGCCAGTACGGCACCTGCAAGTAGATCTAACTTCTTTGGGTGATTAGCGGGAGAAAAAGTGCAAACTCTTTTTCGGTTTATTTATCACAATCGGGAATCGATAGCAACAAATTTCTTGATAATTATGGAGATAAGGCCGTCTACCGTTGGGATAATGTCGGAAGAGAATCCCGGTAGCGCTTCAATACAATTGTCATTCAATACCATTGCACCATATTGAAAGATTCTGCCTTGGAATCGAGGTACCGCTGGTTCTTCTCTTGCGACCCTAGGGTGACGTCGGCGGATCCGATTCATGAACGACAGGTAGTCGTGCCGAAATGCTCAAAAAATTTCTTCGGGGAATCATGCATACGGCATTGATTAAGGGTAGAGAAAAGCCTCACCCTCAATGACCTCACGCGTCGAGACGTTTGGCGTAAGCGACCATCGTGCCGTCTTCGACCCACTTCTTCATCAGCCGCAGGTACATCGCCCAGCAGAAGCAGGAGATGCGGTAGTGGTCATTTCCTTCCGGCCAGCCGGTGTGGCTGAAGCGGACCTCGGTAGCTGGCTTGTCGCTCTCGAAAGGCGCAAGCTCAAACCTCACACGCGAATTTTCCCAGTCGGGCATCGCGTCATAGATCTCGAGCTCGAACAGCTTCTCCGGGACGCACTCCGTCACGCGCGCCTTCCAGTCATAGCCCTCGCCGAAGAAAAGCTCGTACACATTGCCTTTTGCAGGCTCGCCCTCCGAAGAAAGCGACCACCAGGCGTCAAGGCCCTCAGGTGTCGAAACAGCGTCAAAGACCTCGCTCGCGGGAGCAAAAACGGGGAATTGATGAATGATGTCGGGCATAATCCGGAAAATATATCACGGGTAGTGATTCGTGAATGGTGAATCGTTAATGGTGAATCGTGAGTTGAAGAACAGAGAAACAAGATGGACAAGATGTATAGGATGGCTTCTTTTGAGTAGCTGCGTTGAATAGAACTGCCCACGAGGTTGCCATCAGACCGCAATCCTGTTCATCCTGTTCATCCTGTTTCAATTTCCCTTTTCTCGGTCGCTTCTGCTACCGGTTCTGATCACAGCGAGGCTGGCTTTCTTCCCAAGAGCGTCAGGACTACCGCAAAGTCACAGAGGCGCTGAGAAACATGAATGTGGGGGATCGCCTGCGGGGGTTGGATTCTTGATTTGAAACTCTAAAGCAATCCCAAGAAGAAACTTTGAAGTCGTCACAATCGGAGTTTCCCAAAAACACTTTGCGTCTCAGCGCCTTAGCGATTGATTCGTGAATGGAAAAAATGACCGCGGAGGCACAGAGGCGCGAAGTAGTTTGAATGAAGGGATCGCTCGCAAACGTTGAAATCTGAAACCGAAACTTTGAAGTAGTAACAAATGGTGTTCCCCCAAAAACTCTTTGCGTCTCAGCGCCTTCGCGGTTGATCCTCATCTTACCCGTTGCAGGCGGGATGCCTGCGTTCCGTCTCGATCATCCGCCACCGTGCGAGGTGATGTCAGGCAGGAAGATCGGCATCCGGACGATCGTATCCGCGCGCTGACCCGCGATCGGTCGGAAACCCGTCCAGACTCCGTTCGACTTCCGTACTATATAAAGTTCGCCGGTCGCCGTAGCGATCGCCGATACGTTCATAGGCCCGGAATGCGAGATGCCGCCGACAACGGTCTCGCTTCCTCCGATCGACTCGAAGTCGGGCCACAACAGTGACGGGGCGGGCGGCGCACCTCTCCCGGGCGGCGGAACTGGACCGGCCGACGTTTCCGTCGAATACCACTTCAGTCCGCGCATCGCGAGAACATTCAGATGCGCTGGACCGAAGGCAGCCAGAACGGGATCTTCTTTCGAAGTCCCCCCAATGTCGGTAAACGCCTCCGGCCGGCAATTCTGCGGTACCGAACAATTCTCTTTAGCAAAGAACCTGCGGTGAAAGAGCCTTCCATCCTGCCGGCGCACGAGGATCAAATCGACGGTCCCGTCTCCCCAGCTTGCCACCGACCGCGAGCTGAAAAGCACGTCGTTAGCTGAAAAGCCCGCCGGGATCTTCTCGGGATTGCCCCAGGCGCCGTTCATGTATTGGGTACGGATAAGAGCTCCTCCGCTGTTCAGATAGAACAGGTCGAAATCACCGGCGCCTGTATGAACCAGTGCGGGTGCGGACACCGCGTCCCTTCCCACCTGAAGCGCCGGACTCCAGTCGTCGCCGCGGAACCGCCAGACAAAAACGCTGCGGTTCGTCGCCGTCGCAACGAACATTAGAGCCCCGTTTCCGAACCCGGCCGCTGCCATTGCCTTGATCTCAGTATCGGCGGGAACACTAACTGTGAAGGGCCTCGAAACTCCGCTCAACCGATGACGGGTATGGACGGGCGTTCCGTCCGCCCGGACAATGAAATCGTCGTAAATACCCGGACCGGCGGTGAGAACGATCGGGTCAACGTGATTGCTGGCCGACCGTACGGCGATCGTCGAGCCGAGCGGATAGGTCGCATTTGTCGCGGCGATCCGATCGACGTGCGGTGTTAGTCCGAAACCGTTTCGGTTGCCTATATGAACCGACTGAAAATTCCTGTCGACAGCCGCGATCGCGGGCCTACCTGTGTACTGGACAATATCCGTCAAGTCCCAACCCCGCCAGCCTACTGTCTTCCAGAGCTCCCGTCCGTACCGGCCGCTTTCGAACTCGTTGAAGAAGACCCTCGACTGTATAGCCTGACCCTGGGGGCTTGAAAGAGCCGCCACCTCAAGTTTCCCGGTACGCGTGCCCGCCGACGAAAAGCCGGCGACGTGGAGCGGGTATTTCGGCTGAGCATTGCTGAATCCGCCCGCAAGGATCGTCCATCCCTGCCAGCCCGGATTAACCGTCCTGCCGTCGATCGGATGCGGAGCAAGGGAATGGAACGAGAGATTGTGTTGAAGTCTGTTGTATGTGTCCCGGGCGATCAATTCGGGCTGTCCAAAGGACGAGCAGGTCAATTCCGGCGAGGCATTCGTAGTGAATTGTCTGAATTTGTGCGGGCTCGAGAAAGAAATTCCGGTCTGTCCGACTCCCGCCTCAAAATTTCCGCTGTAGACCTCCAGGCGCTGGTGGATAAGAAGCCCGGCATCGTTGGAATACGCAAGCTCAAGCTTGTCTCCCCCGCAGGCAGCGAGCACCGGAGCGTAGCGTACCTTTGAACGAATACTGCGCGTAGACTTCAATGTTGTAGGCTGACCCCAGATACGTGTTTCCAGATCGAAAGCTATCGCGCCTGCCAGGTCTTGTGAATCAACGAATGCGACTACGAGCTTGCCGCCGACGATCGCCACGGCCGGATCCCGGAAAGGCGCATCGAACCCGGGGTAGTTTTTTAAAGGTACGGTTTTCGGGGTGACCCACTCGCCGTGGACCCTTCGGTGATGCCAGAGCTCGCCGTCCGAACCCTGAACGACGATCTCAACCTGGCCCGGTGCGGTCGCGGCCAAAGCCGGCTCTCCCCTCGCAAGGGTGAGGTTGCCGGCGTTTTTTACCGGCTCGATGATCACCTCGTTACCCCAGGCTTCGTCCCGCCAGTGAGCGTAGACAAGCCTTCCCTGATCGTCCGATGCAGCCAGTTCCAACTGACCTTCCCCGGAATGTACAAGAACCGGATGATCGATCTTAGCCGTATCGATCTGCTTGCCGGACTTCCCAAAACCCACCGGGCCGTAGTCGCTCCATTCGCCATTCCTCCGCACGCCGTGATACAGATTTCCGTCCGTGCGAGGGGCAACGATGTGGAGTTCCGGCCTTGCGTCGTCGGGTCCGAGCCAGTCAGACCTGTAAGCGTAGGACGCCCTCAGGCGCTCCGGACCCATTGGGGATTGCGGAGTGATCCGCAGATCCGGGATCGAGAAGTGATAGAAGCCAAGATCGAATATGTGATCTACCGGCCGTGTCATAGAATGCGAAAGCACTGTTGAGAGTCCATCCTGAACCGCTCCGGGCACGGACGTCCCATTTCCGGCAACCGTAATCGCTGAACCAAGAGACGGAGTCATCTTGAGACGTATCCGGCCGGCGTTGGCAACCGGTGAATAGACCAGGGCCTCGCCGTCAAGCCGCAGATCCGGGATCGTTACGGTCATCGGATAAGACCCATTTATGTTTGCAAACAGGTTGACCAGCCAGTTGACCGCATTGACTTCGACAACTCCATCGATCTCAACCCTTGTCCGGACCGAGTAGCCGATCGACTGACTCCTGCTTCTGTAGTCGAACACTGGGTTTGTAAGAAATGTGAGGCGCACCGTGTTTAATCGCGTGAGTCTAGCCTTTTCATCCGAGTTCTGGCTTGTATAAAGCTCGAGCCTGTCCTCCGCCCATTTCCCGATCTGCGCTTCAAGTTCGGATGCGAGGCGCCCAAGCAGTATCGGGCCGGGCCCGGTTTCGAGAGTCGAGAGCTCGGTCGCACGCATTTCCGACAACAGATTCGTACCGGAAAGCGTCGGTGAACCGCTCGAATTGCTGAATTGCAGTTCGAGCGTTCTGCCCTGAAGGCTGTCCAGATGCATATTTGCGATCGCCTCTGTGGACAGCACACCGTTGTATGCAGCGACCTCTCTTTCAGACAAGTAAAAGTCGTCGTCGCAGGACGTGAAGATCAGAACTAAGAGTGACAACGCTGCGGCGATCCTGCTCGAACGAATGCTTTTCAGTCTCATCTTATAACTCCTCAATCTGCGGCCAGCGTGAACTCGATTATCAAAGGCTCCTGCATCTGTACCTGATCGGCTCCCTCAATCAAATTAAAGTCAACAAGCCAGGTGATGAGGTCCGTTTCCTGCGGAAGTCTATACGAGGGATTTATCACATACTCGACTGTCTGGAGATTCGGGTCAGTGCTGTAGGTCGTCCGGCATTCGTTGAACAAGAAGAATGCCCCCTCGACCGGTTCTGGCCTCGCATAACACCTCTTGTCAGCCTCAGACACCGGTATGAGCGTACCTGGGAATACAGGTATGAACAGAACCCTGGACGGCTTCACCGGTTCTGCTCCTTCGGGCAACACGCACGTCCGTCCGGTGGAGCGGTCGTCTATGCATCTCCCGCGATAGAATCTGATCTCTGAAACTCGCACGTCCGGACTGAAATTCTCCTCCCACACAGGAGAACCTCCAGCATCCCAACGCCATACTGTATTTCCGTCAATTGTGTCCGGTGTGAGTTGAAATGCCGCCCTTTGGGGGGCATCGGGTGCGATCACGTGGATCAGCACCTCGCCGTCCGTTTCTCCCTTGATTGTCGATCTGATGTTGTGGCCGACCCGCATGGTATAGAGCCCGTCGGCAGTCGGCTCAAAATCATTTGGTCTGCCTGGTGCGATTTCGCCGCAGGTAAATCTTAAGTTCTGGCTAGTATTGGGGCCGTCAAAATCCAGGATCACGTTCGGGGAATCTGTTTCCAGAAATGTTGGTTCAGACAAGAGCGTGACGAGACGAGGGGCGGGCACTATGGATCCGCAATCATTGACCAGCGTGTCCGGTCGGCAAAGGTCGCAGACAAGACAGCCCTCGGTCGACTGATTGTTCTCAAACGGGCAGACAGCGCCATCCGACTGCCAATGCATTTCGAATGTGTCCCACTCGAAAACAACGCGATTCCCTTGCTTGAGCCAGTAGCTTCGCGCACTTCCTATCGAATCAATACCGCTTGTCTCAAAATCGTGCGGGGCGAACTTCACGCCTTCGAACTCAAGCGTCAGAACCCGCCCGTCGCTGGCCACGCCATTTTCCACGACAATCACGTTGATGCAGCCGTTCAGCAGAATCACAAGGGCTATAGGAATTGCAGAAATAATGTAAGAACGGACCTGGCGGTAAGTGAGAGACAAATCACACCTCCTTCGAAGATTGCTGAATTGTAGAGAAACTGGAACGCGAACAGACGGGCATCTCTTTGGGAGATCCGACGATTCTCGGATGACTGCGAGTCATTGGGGAAAGCTCCAGTCTGGTCGGCAAAAGAGAAAAGTAGAAACGGGCGAAATTGCTTGCGGTGCCGGTATCCTATAGCAAGAAGATCAAAAAAATCAATGAATTCACGATCAAGGAGTTGTAGATCTTTTTCTCGCGGCCGGGTTTCGGGATCCTCGAAAGCGTGTTAGCGACGACCGCGGAGTCGCAGAGTAGCAACGTAGTTTGAATGTGAATTCCCGTCAGCAAGCCCTGAACTCTGAAGACGAAACTTTGAAGTTCTCTTAAGAAGTGCTTTTCGAAATCCCTTTGCGCCTCAGCGCCTTTTCGGTTGATCCTTGAACGGAAAGAAATTGACCGCGGAGGCGCAGAGTCGCGAAGTAGCTTGAATGTGGGGCGCCGACCGCAGACCTTGAACTCTGGATCTGAAACCCTGAAGCAATCAAAACGAGCGATTCCCCAAAAGACTTTGCGCCTCAGCGCCTTTGCGGTTGATCCGTGAATGGAAAGGAAATGACCACGGAGGCGCAAAAAGAACTTTTAAGTAGGAGATCATTCGCAAGCGTTGAAATCTCAAACTGAAACTTTGAAGTAATCACAAACGGTGTTTCCGTAGAACTCTTTGCGTCTCAGCGCCTTTGCGGTTGATCCCGATCGGATTCCATTGCAGGCGTGGGCCTGCGTATTGTGATTGGTGTTAGAATCTTAGGAATCCGAATCCAACAAATACCCCAAAGCAAAGTATATGAAACAATTTTCAGCACTTATCGCGATTCTGTTTCTCAGTCTGAGCACAGCCGCCCAGGACATTGAGGCGCTCAAGGCAAACATTATCTACCTGTCGTCCGATGAACTCGGCGGGCGCGGACCCGGGAGCGAAGGAGCGAGGAAGGCGGCCGATTACATCGCCGAACAATTTAAGAAAGTCGGCCTCAAACCCTTCAGGGGTGACAGCTATTTCCAGCCGTTCGATATGCCGAACCAGGACGTTCCCGAACGGAATGTCATCGGTTATATCCCTGCAAAGGAGAAGACCGACCGTTCGATCGTGTTTACAGCGCACTATGACGGCTACGGGATCGTAGAGTCCGTCGAGGGCGACGACAAGATCCACAACGCCGCGCAGGACAATGCCGCAGGCGTCGCCGGAATGATCGAGATGGCCAGGATCTACTCTCAAAAGAAGAGCCCAACGCAGAACCTTGTCTTCATCGCTACAGCGGCCGAAGAAGGAGGCGCCCGAACGCCCCGCGCGGAGATGACGGGTGCTGATTTCTATGCGCTCAACCCGCTTTTTCCTTTATCCGGGATCACGATCAATCTGAACATCGACGGCTTCAATAATCTTGGGCCGGCGGCTGACTACTGGGTGATGCCCCGACAGGGCGTCGATTTCGTGGATGAGCTTAGGGCAGCGCTGAAGCCGTTCCCTATGAATTACGCACCGCCGGACTGGATAGACGGAATGAACAAGAGCTTTGACACCCAGGCATTCCTCAGCCGCGGCGTTCCTGCCGTGACGATCTGGACTGGATTCGAGCTGAGGGAGGGAGCAGGCGGAAAGGTACCCAGATTCGGCCGCATTCACGCTCCGGATGACGAATACAATGATACGTGGCGGTTCGACGCGGCAGAAGAATTCCTGCGTATGTATGAGGCAGTAGCGGATCGTTACCTTGAAAGCGGCAAACGCGGCAAAGTCACTGACTTAAGCTTGTTCAAGGAAGAAGCGAAGTGATCCGGCGACCAGGACAAACCGAATAGACGCAAGGGCGCGAAGTAGACTGGGTGTTTCGTCATGCTCCAACTTTGAGTTCCAGACTCTTAGATCGGAGTTTGGTGGGCGAACGATTCATATAGAAACTCAGCGCCTCAGCGACTTCGCGGTTGAGACAGTTTCCATCGAGTTGTATGGACTCGGCAGATGTTCGGGTAGCCAGCTAGAGTTGTGGTAAATTCTTGCATCGCTTCTTTCATCTGCGCGCACGCTTGTGCCGTACTTACAAAATGGAATGAGGCGGGGACAGGCCCCGCTCCTGCTGAAGCAGGGACATTCCGCGCCCTTACCAGGGAGGGCGGGATAAGCCCGCCAATACTAATATCATGAACAACATATCGCGAAGAAGATTCTTCAGAGGCGGTCTCGGCTTAGGCGCGGCCGCCTTTTTGTTTGGAAACGCAAAAGCCTCTGTGCCAGCCGCCGGGGGCTCAATTCCGGTCATCGTCACCGACCATACGAACGAAACGGGAAAGAATGCCGTACGGGAGGGTTATGAGATCCTTGCGAAGGGCGGACTGGCCGTTGACGCCGTTGAAAAAGGAACGAACATAATCGAAGTCGACCCAGACGACACCTCGGTGGGTTACGGCGGATTGCCAAACGCGGACGGCATCGTTCAGCTGGATGCGTCGATCATGGACGGCAAGACTTACAACGCAGGATCGGTCGGATGCCTTGAAGGCATCAAGACGCCGGCTTCGATCGCCAGGCTGGTGATGGAAAAGACAGATCACGTGATGCTGGTCGGTGCTGGAGCGCTTAGGTTCGCAAAATCTTACGGCTATAAGGAAGAAGACCTCATGACAGAGAAATCCCGCCGCTTTTATCTTCGTTGGCGGGAGAACCTGAATAAGGATGACGACTGGGGACCGCCGGACCATCTTCGGAAGACGAATGAAGAAGTGGCGGGGCTTTACGACGGTCTTGAGCACTACACGGGAACGACAAATGTCCTCGCGGTCGATTCGAACGGGGACATCGCCGGGATCACGAGCACAAGCGGTCTGGCCTGGAAGATTCCGGGCCGGGTCGGAGATTCGCCGATCATAGGTGCGGGACTATACGTCGATAACGAGGTAGGAGCGGCTGGGGCTACGGGAAGAGGCGAGGACGTGATCAAGTCGTGCGCTTCGTACTTCATCGTAATGCAGATGCGTGCAGGACGGTCGCCGCAGCAGGCTTGCGAGGATGCCCTCCAAATGATCCTCGACAAGTATAAGAAAGTGAATGCCGATTTTGTTCCGGGCGAGAAATTCATTGCCCTAAACAAGAAAGGCGAGTACGGCTGTTCGTCGATGCCAGGACCCAGAAAGACGCAGATGGCGGTGATGAGCGAAAAGGGGTTGATGGTCCACGAAGGGACGTCGATCGGAGGTTAGAAACAGGGATGAACAGGATAAAAAGGATGGGAAGCATGATCCTCGACCACCAGAATTCTTCTTGCTGGAATATGAAGCTTATACAGATGCTTTTTGGCCTGTTCATTCTGGTCCTGTTCCTACACACTTCGCAGGCGCAGGACCTCACTAGACAACAAGTGATAACAGCCGCTGAGAAAGTGATCGCGGCGGAAGCGGCTTCGGCTCCGGCAAATGCCCCGGGATGCGCGGTAGGAGTTTCGTTCGAAGGTGCGCCGGTAGTCCAAAAGGCATTTGGCATGGCCGAACTCGAGCATCAGGTGCCGATCACCGCCGATTCGATCTTCGAATCGGGCTCCGTCGCGAAACAGTTTACCGCTGCGGCCCTTGTTTTGCTGGAGATAGACGGCAAGCTCGACATCGACGATCCAGTCCGAAAGTACATTCCCGAACTTCCGGATTACGGAGCTCCGCTTACTATCCGACACCTTCTTAATCACACCGCCGGGCTCCGGGACTGGGGAGCCGTGATGGGTCT
This sequence comes from Acidobacteriota bacterium, assembly GCA_003385635.1. Taxonomy (GTDB): domain Bacteria; phylum Acidobacteriota; class Blastocatellia; order Pyrinomonadales; family Pyrinomonadaceae; genus Aridibacter. The sequence continues at coordinate 358,219 of QQUY01000002.1, forward strand.
TTCAGGAGTTGGGCGCGGGGAACGGATCGTGCGCCAGAACTACGCGATGCACGTCATCACCAAACAGAAGGCTCTCGATTTTGTGCCCGGCGCCGAGTATTCATATTCGAACAGCGGCTACCAGCTTGCGTCGACCATAGTCGAGCGTGTTTCCGGAATGAGTCTTCCCGAATTCACAAAGAAGCGCCTCTTCGATCCGATCGGGATGAAGAACACCAGCTGGAGAGACGACTACGAGCGGCTTGTTCCAAAGCGTGTTCAAGCTTATATCGGCCCACCTAATGGACCCTGGAAGCTATCGATGCCGTTTATGAACGTCTACGGTAACGGCGGAATCCTTACAACGACGGGCGATTTTCTGAAATGGAACGCGGCTCTCGATTCCGGCGAGTGGCAGACGATGGTCGATATGCTTGAAGAGCAGGGCGTACTGAACGACGGACGGAAGATCAGTTACGCTCTCGGACTCGGCGTCGGCGATTACAACGGAATCCGCGAAGTCTCTCATGGAGGAAGAACAGCAGGATACGTGACGTTTCTTGCCAGATATCCTGAAATTAGCCTTTCCATATCGTCGTTATGCAACGTACCTTTCAGAAATCCGGCACGTATCGCCTACCGGATCGTTGACGAAGCGGCAGGTCCTTTTCCTGATCCGCCTCAGCCGGAAGGAAGAGAGACGACCGCAGAAGAGCTCAAGAAGTACACAGGCTTGTGGCGGCAGGACAAGACACGAATGCCGATCACCGTGTCGTTTGACGACGAATCGGGCAAGCTCATCGCGGCCGGCGCTCCCTTGCGTCCTTTGAAGGACGGATCTTTTCAGGCAGGTGACGGGCCGGTTCGGCTGCATTTTGAGGTCGATTCAAGAAACAGGCCGGTTTCAATTCTAAGAACCAATGGCGAAGATGAGATCCGCTTTTTCGCCGAAGAGGAATGGAAGCCGACTTCGGGCGAGCTAGAGGGTCTGGACGGATATTGGTCGAGCGACGAAGCGGAAACGACGATAAGGCTGATAGTGGACAAGGACAGCTACAAGGTAAAGTTGCCCTCACTGCTTGAGATCCCGATGGCGCCCGCGTTCAAAGATCATTTTCTTGTTGCCGGCGGAGGATCAGTCGCGTGGATAGAAAGGAATGCGAAAGGCGAGATAGAAAAGGTCCATGTCGGCACCTCCAGACTCCGGGATATTGTGTTTAGCAAGGGAAAATAGGAGTCAGGAGTAATAGGAACCCGGAGCGCGAGCGACGGGCATAACAGGAGTCAGGAGCAATGGGAACCCGGAGCGCGAGCGACGGGCATAGCAGGAGTCAGGAGCAATGGGAACCCGGAGCACTAGCGACGGGCATAATAGAATCAAATGAAGAAATTCCAGATTCCAGATTCCAAAGGGCTTTGGTCTTCGAAGAATGGCAGAAACGCGACCGTCAGGGAGCGTGCCTGAGGCGACAGCCGAACTTTTCGCGGGATAAAAGGGAAGCTTAATAGGAACCCGGAGCGCTAGCGACGGGCATAATAGAATCAAATGAAGAGATTCCAGATTCCAAAGGGCTTTGGTCTTCGAAGAAAGGCGGAAACGTGACCGTCAGGGAGCGTGCCTGAGGCGGCGGCCGAACTTTTCGCAGAATAAAAGGGAAGCTTAATAGGAACCCGGAGCGCGAGCGACGGGCATAACACGAGTGAGGAAGATATAGAAGTTTTGAAATTTGAAATCTGGAGTTTGAAATCGCGTAGCGCCCTGAAATCGTGCAACGCCCTGAGATCGCGAAGCGCCCTGAAATCTGGAATTCGTGCGTAGCACGACTCTATTCACCGGAGAATCTAACAAATGTCCACACTTGAGATCGCCGAACGCGACAATTCCGAAGGGACCGTCCTTGATCTGACCGGTGACATCATTTTTGGTGAAGCCAACACGGTACTGAGGACAGCAATACGCAACCGCTTGAGGGAAGGCAAATCCGATATCAGGCTGAATCTAGATCACGTCGGGTACCTCGATTCGTCTGGCATCGGCGAGTTGATCTCTGCATTGACAGCGGTCAATCGCGAAGGCGGCCGGCTTGTGTTGATGAACCCGGGCGACAGGATCATGCGCCTTTTCGAGATCGCAAAGCTGACGGAGATATTTGAGATAGAGAGATAGTGGAATGGTAAATAGTCAATCGTGAATCGTGAATCGTGAATAGTGAAGAGCGAATGGTGAATGGCTGATTGAGAATTGAGGGTTTCGTCTTCGAGTCGCTAGTTGATTGTGAATGGAGATCCCAAAGCTCTAGAGTTGTCGCGTCGCCGATTCTCGCCCTCCCTTACGGTCGGGCTACAGACACCATTCGCTATTCACGGTTTACGATTCACTATTCACGATTCACTATTCACGATTTACGATTCACGATTTACGATCTACCTTTCGCTAACCTATGCCCCTCTGCCCCAAGTGTTCATCTGAGGTACGTTCATTTGACGGAAAGTGTCCTTCCTGCGGGTACGACTTGAGGGACACCAACACACCGACCGAGATCAAGAGTCCGGATGACACTCCCACCGAGATAAAGAAGACAAAGGCTGAGGAAAATATTCACACCACGGCGTCCGGTTCCGGGGCACGTTTTGTATCCGGCCACGTGCTTGCCGGCCGCTACCGGATCGTCGGGCTGATAGGCCGGGGCGGTATGGGAGAGGTCTACAAGGCCGAGGACCTGGAGCTTGACCAGACAGTCGCTTTGAAGTTCCTGCCGGAAGAGCTTTCTAAAAAGGAAATGGCGCCGCTGCTACGCGGCGAAGGTTATTTGTTGTCTCTTCACCCGGGGTTTCGCTTCGCTCCACCCCGGGCTAACATCCGTTGCCCTTTCAGGGCGAATCTGACTCAGTACTCATCTCTCATCACTCATCACTCATCTCCCAGTACCCATTTCTCAGTACTCATCTCTCAGTACTGATCTCTCAGTACTCATCTCTCAGCACTCATCTCCCAGTACCCATTTCTCAGTACTCATCTCTCAGTGCTCATCTCTCAGCACTTCTTCAGTGGACCCATCGATGTTCGAAAGCCTTTTGCTCCATCTCCTGTCGTGTTTCGCCGGGCATGTAGTAACTTCCGGTTCCCTCGAAGAAGAAAGGCTGGCGTTTTCGGCCGCCGACCTCGTTCATTGTCGCGGCTTCATAGACACGTCCGTTCAGGACGGTATGCGTCACATACTCGCTCCGGCGAATGTCCAAAAGCACATCGCCCTCGATGATCACGAGATCGGCGAGCTTACCCGGCTCGATACTGCCTAAATGCTTGTCCATTCCAAGGTGCCTGGCGCCGTCGATCGTGCCCCCGCGGAGTGCTTCCCACGGACTAAAGCCGCCCTGGCTCATTATCCAAAGCTCCCAATGCGATCCAAGACCTTCTCTCTGGCCGTGAGCTCCGATGTGAACACCTACTCCCTTGTCGCGAAGGGTCTTGGCGTATTTGGCAACGTCGATATGGTTGTACTGGTCATCCGGAGCCGTCTCGCGTCTTATCGCACGCGGATCGATGATAAAGTCCGGTGAGTACCTCATCAGGCGTTCGTTCTTCCAGACATCAGTACGTCCGTACCAGTACTCCTCACCCATAAGGCCGCCGTACGAAACAACAAAGGTCGGCGTGTAACCATACTTGGTCGCTCCCCATAGCTCGGTAAGGTCGTCATAGCCGTAGGCGATCGGCAATGAATGTTCAAGGCCGGTGTGCCCGTCAACGAGCATCGTGATGTTCTGATGGAGCTTTCCTCCGCCTTCGGGAACAACCATCATCCCGAGCTCGCGAGCCGCCTGGAGGATCTGCTGTCTCTGCGCTCGCCCGGGCTGGTTGTAGCTCTTGACAGAGATGGCTCCCGAATCCTTCATTCTCTGGACGTGATAAAGCGCGTCTTCGTAACTGTTTACGATCGATTTCGCGCCTACAGACTCAGCACCGTAGAGAATCCTGCCGGTAGAGAAGATCCTTGGCGCGACTATCATTCCCGCCTTCTGCATCTCGGCCGCGGAGAAGATCTCCTGTGTGTCGTTCGAGGGATCGTGAATGGTCGTCACGCCAAAAGCGACGTTCGAATACATCGACCAGTTCTGCCTCGGGATTATCTGATTCCGGCCCTGCCCGCCGTGTGCGTGCGCATCGATCAGTCCGGGGATTACAGTCTTTCCTTTGGCATCGATGACGGTAGCGCCCTGCGGGACCTTTACATCTCGGCGCCTTCCGACCGCCTCGATCTTGTTGTCGCGGATCAGCACGACGCCGTCTCGGATAACTTCCTGCGTATTGTCGGCGTCGCGCATCGTCACGACGGTTCCGCCGACGATCGCTTTATATCCGCTCGGCTTGTCCGCATCGACCGAGATCGATAGATTCGTGCCGCTCGCAACCGGTTCAGGAAGCTTTTCCGGGGCGCCTTCGATGAAGTCAAACGCGTCCTTGAGTTCACGCTCGTAAAAGACAGGACCGTGTGTCCAGCCGACCGCCTGGCTGTCTGCCCTCCATACAAGGTTCTCGCCTGATCTGCTCGAAAGCTTTTTGACCGGGATCGCCTTCGCATCCGGCCCAACTGAAACCAGTTTCCCGGTCGGCGGTATCGGAGCGACGTAAGCGTTAAACTGCGAGGTAAACGCGACCCATTTCCCGTCGTGCGACAGGCGGAATTCTTCAACGTCGTCCGCACCATAAACGTGTTCTTTTCGGTCGTCGCCGTTCAGATTCACGCTCGCAAGCTGGCGCTCGGGATAGTCCTTTCCGGGAACCCCGGTCGAGAAATAAACCCTTGAGTTGTCGCCTGCGAAATGCGGATCTGAGCCTGAGGTCGACACGCGCTTGTGACCGCTGCCGTCAGTTTTTGCGATGTAGATACCGGGATCGATTGAGTATTTTGGCGTCAGCAAAAATCCGCCGGAGAACTTTCGGTAGGCGAACATCTTGCCGTCCGTAGAGAACGCAGGCTCTACGTAATGTCCAGGTCCTTTCGAAACCACTTTCCCGTCCCCGCCCGCGGCAGGAGCGATTCGGACGGTTCCCAGATCCTGATCGTTCCAAGTCGTATAGATAACCGACTTCCCGTCGAGCGAAAACTGCGGGTAGAACTCGTCGTGATCTTCCTGTTTCGTCAATCGGCGCGTTGTGTTGTTCGAGAGGTCACGAACGTGGATCTTGCCGAGCGCCTGGAAGATTATCGAGCGGCCGTCGGGCGATCTTTGAGCCCAACGGACCATCTTTACGTCAAACTTGTCCGGCGCAACATCGACGTCGAAACGCACTGCATCGGCAAACTTCTTCTCTGCCTCGACCGAAACCGGGATGGTCTTGACAGAGCTATCAGAGATCGAGATCCGGTGGAAATTGCCTCCGGTCCAAAATACGATCGACTTTGAATCGGGCATCCAGTCGAAATACGCGTAATAACCCTCAGAACCAAATCCCTCCTGAAGGTCTCGTTCCATTTCAAGATGTATCGGCCACTCGAGGTCGGTTTCAAGATCTTTCAGGAAAAGTGCTGTTTTGTTGCGCACCCTACGAATGAACGCGATGTACCTGCCGTCGGGAGAGGGAGTCGGGATTATCGCGCCTCCGGTGCCGCTGATAAAACGGTTCTCTTCCGCTTTCTCTATATCGTATCTCGTGATCGCGAAGATCGATTTAAGTGGGTCGCGATTGTAGCTGAAGATGAAGCCCGGAGTGATGTCCTCCGTGTAATAGATGTACTTGCCGTCGGGGGAGAACGCGGGATCGGCTATGTTCTTCTGTTCACGCCTTCCGCCTTTTCTGGATTTGATCACGAGGCCGCCGCCACCGGTCTTGTGATACATCCAGATCTCGCCGGCCGGAATACTGCGGCTCGACATAAAGCCCTTGTTAACGACGATGTACTCGCCATCGGGACTCCATTTAGGGCTGTGGATGATGTTTTTCTTTTCCTTGCTGAGTTGTTTCAGGTTCTTGCCGTCGATATCCATTACCCAGAGATTTGTCAGTCCGTCGCGGTCAGACACAAATGCGATCTGCTTTCCGTCCGGACTGACGGCGGGGTGGATGTTCCATGCAAAGTCCTGCAAAACCGGCTCGGCGTCGCCCCCGTCGATGTCGGCGACGTAAATGTCGCCGAGCATGTCAAAGACAAATCGCTCTCCGTCCGGGGTGACATCAAGTGATGACCAGGTGGTCTTTTCGGTCTTGATCCGGACGGTCTTCAGGGGGAAGGGCGGGTTGAGCACATCCCATTTCTTATTCTTTTCGTCCTCGGTTTTTGCGTCCTGAGGCAGTGCTATGGGGGTGAGCAAGAGCAGGCCGCACAACGCGGCAGAAACAAATCGGCCAGGTAATGAGTTCTTCATCTTTTCCTTTTTTCAACAGGGATTGGATTTGAGTTCCAATACTATACGGGAAAACGCGCGAAATGGTTAGTCCCGCGCTAGTTCCGAGTTCCTGGTTCCGGGTTCCGAGAAGTGGGTACTTGGGCCAATGGCGGAAACGCGACCGTCAGAGAGCGTGCCTGAGGCGTAAGCCGATCCACCGATTGTGAGTTCCTGGTTCCGGGTTCCGAATTTTCGCAATTCTTCTTGGCGGCGCATTGCGGCTTAGCGTCTTTGCGAGAGACTCTTACATTGAGTGTATGGTCTCGCGAGAACCAATCCAGCCGTGGAAGACCTCCCGCGAAGGCGCGAAGACGCCAAGCTACCGCGAAGGACTATCAAGTTCGGTGTGTCCATTTTGTGTGACTCTGCGCCATAGCGTCTTTGCGAGAAGCTCTTATGTCTAGTGTCTAATCCGGCGAGAACCAATCTAGCTGTGAAAGACCTCCCGTGAAGGCGCAAAGACGCCAGGTAACCGCAAAGGAAGAAAGAGAACGCCTATCCCCTCTTTAACTCTTCCTCGCGATGAACTCGCACGACGAAATCAGCCCGGCTTCGAGATTTCCCGCCACGTTGCCAAGCTTTGTCTTGGCACTTTCGCCCATCAGGAGGTGGATGCCCAAAGGCGGAGGCCCTCCCGCATTTGCCATTTTCTCCCGCACCATTTTGAAGTATCCCAATGCGAACTCGTACCGGTCTTCGACCTTTTCGACATTGAAACCCGCCGATTCGAGCTCCGAAACGTATTCTTCCGAAGTACTTAAGAAACTGCTCGACGCCTCGTCAGCCCACGGTACAGGGAAAGCGATGTCTCCGGGATCACGTTGAACGATGTCGTAGATCCCGAAAACCGACCCGGGTTTGAGAACTCGGTACACCTCGGCGAATGCGGTCGCCTTGTTCTCAATGTTCATAAGTACGTGCATTGTGAACGCTCCGTCGAACGACGCGTCGTCAAACTCAAGATGAGTCGCATCGCCCACATTTAACTCGACCTTCTCCGACATTCCGGTCCAATCGCTGATCTCGCGGCCCGCCTGCACGTATTCGCTTGTCAGATCGATTCCGGTCACGCTTACACCGTATGTGTCAGCAGCAAATCGTGCCCCGCCTCCGATCCCGGCTCCGACATCCAGTATCCTCTGGCCCGGCTGCAGAGAGAGCTTTGGAAAGAAGTGTTCTGATGCCACCCGTCCTCCCAGATGGAATTCGTCCACGTCGCTGACATCGTCCACCCTTAAATTTCCAAGATCCTTTCCAGTTGCCTGAAGCCCTTGTTTGATTGCTTCAAGTATCCGGCCGGTTCCGTAGTGTCGTTCAATTCTCTCTTTTGTTTTCATTCTTTTAGCTCAACAATTTCTGCCCATTTTGTTTTCGAAAGATGTAATGAGCGCTTAAACCTATTCCCCGCTCACCCGTAACACCCTGAAAGACGAACTCGGTCCGCCGATCGGGACAAAGGTTCGGTAAACCGTTCAGGGTATTCCAATTCTGCATCCCTTCGCGGTGCTTTGCGCCTTGGCGGCTTTGCGAGAGGCTTGTCACTGGCTCGCCGCAAACTGAAATGAGATCAAGAGCCTCCCGCCAGGGCGCGAAGACGCCAAGCAACCGCTAAGAAGAAGGGCTCTGGCGGGGCACTTGGAAATTTAGCGCCTTTCGTTCTAAAGTATCGGGAATTCAGACCTCAGATTCCATCTCAAGGATATTCCTGCTTATGAAATCAAAGCTTGTTCTCTGCACAGCGATTCTCTTGCTCGTTCAAACGTTCTTCGCCCAGGACTCGAAGCGTCCGGTTGAGATCGACGACTTCTTTGCAATGAAGTCAGTCGGCAATCCGCAAGTCAGTCCTGACGGCAAATGGATCGCATATACGCTTTCGACAACGGATCTGAAAAAGGACAAATCGGAGACACGCATCTGGATGATACCAGCGGCTGGCGGAGAAGCGATTCCGATGACCGCCAAAGGTTACTCGGCCTCCAATCCGAGGTGGAGCCCCGACGGCAAGTACCTTTCCTTTCTCGCGAAACGGAGTGAATCAGGCGAGGACAAGACGGATAGTGAAGACAAACCGCAGGTGTGGACCCTGAACAGGCTTGGCGGAGAGGCCCAACAGCTTACTAAGGTGAAACAGGGGGTCTCCGGTTACGAGTGGTCCCCCGACTCGAAGAGGCTGGTGCTTCTGATCACAGATCCGAAACCGCACGAGCTTACTGAAGACCCGAAGGACGATAAGAAACCGAGACCACACGTCATCGACCGGCTTCAGTTCAAGCGCGACTATGCAGGGTACCTCGACAGATACAGAACTCACCTTTATGTCTTCGACGTAGAGTCAAAAAGTGAACCAAAGCAAATAACGTCGGGCGATTACGACGATTCTGATCCAGCCTGGAGCCCCGATGGAAAGTTGATAGCTTTTGAAAGCAACAGGTCTGAGGAACCGGACCGCGTACCTAACTCCGATATTTGGGTCGTCTCCGCAGACAACAACGATAAAGGCGCGACACTGCTCCAGCTGACGAAGAATCCGAGGGAGGACAATAACCCGCAGTGGAGCCCGGACGGAAGGATGATCACGTACGGGACGGTAACCGCGGATCTCAAGACTATGTGGTACGCGGTGCAGTACGTGGCCACTGTTCCGGCATCAGGCGGCCAGCCAAAGCTCCTGACCGCAAATCTGGACCGGAATGTGCTCAGGCCCCGATTCTCGGAAGACGGATCGTCCATCTGGTTCATTATCGAAGACAGCGGTGAACAGCACCTGGCCTCGATCCCCGCGAATGGAGGCGATGTCACAAGGCACGTTCGCGGAAAGGACGTAGTTCAAACCTTCGATTTCGCAGGCGGCACAATGGCGACTCTGACCACTCAGCCGGGCCATCCGAACGAGATCTTCACTTTTTCTAATGGCCGCCATTCGCAGGTTACGACCGCGAACAAAGAGCTTTTGGACAAGCTCCAGTTGTCCGAAGTTGAGGAGATCAGGTATCGAAGCGTAGACGGAACGGAGGTTGAGGCCTTTCTCTACAAGCCGATCGGTTTCGATCCTTCAATGAAGTATCCTCTGATCCTCAATCCTCACGGCGGGCCGGTTTCGCAATACGACTATGGTTTCGACTTTGACGCTCAACTCTGGGCTGCGAACGGATACCTGGTGCTTCTTCCGAACCCGCGCGGATCTTCAGGCTACGGACAGGCATTCTCATATGCGCTCTTCGCTGACTGGGGAAACCTCGATTTTCAGGACGTGATGGCTGGGGTAGATCACGTCATATCCCGCGGATACGCGGATCCGGAAAAGCTGGGCGTCGGCGGATGGTCCTACGGCGGAATTCTAACCAATTACGTGATCACGAAATCGACGCGCTTCAAGGCGGCCGTTTCGGGAGCGAGTGAGGCGCTCTATCGATCGAACTACGGCCACGATCACTACCAAATGTGGTGGGAGGTCGAACTGGGTCTGCCCTGGGAGAACGCTGCTGCCTGGGAGAGGATCTCGCCTTTCAATGACGTAGCCAAGATCACGACCCCGACCCTCTGGATCGGAGGTTCGGACGACTGGAACGTGCCGATCCTGAATTCGGAACAGATGTACCAGGCGATGAAACGCCTAGGACGCGAGACCCAGCTGGTAGTCTATCCGGGTGAGCACCACGGAATCAGAAGGCCGACTTTCCAGAAGGACAGGTTCCAGCGCTTCCTCGGCTGGTTCGACAAGTACATCAAAGGAGTTGAGAGAAACTGGGAAGAGGAAGACAAGAAAGAAGAGAAGAAGGAGAATTGACCGCTGAGGCGTGAGCCGAATCGCGCATGGAGCAGTCGGAAACGCGACCGTCAGGGAGCGTGCCCGCGAGATCCGAGCGATCGTGTCAGTAGCCCAAGCGTGAGCGCGGGCGAAAATCGTCAAGACCAAATCCTGTGGCTCTCTTGGCGGTCCTTGGCGTCCTGACGCCTTGTCGGGAGCTCTTTTCGTTCCGGTTGGATTTGAACGTCACAGGTAATTGAAGTGTTGAGCCGATCGCAAAGCCGCCAAGTCCCGCAAAGAATTAAGAGAACGGGACATCGGCGGAAACGCGACCGAACTTCAGTCTCGAGTTTCAGGGTCCAAGTTCCGATCCCAATGAGAACCCGGAGCGCGAGCGACGGGCAGTACCAGAATCAGTGAAGAAATTCCAGATTCCAAATTCCAGATATCGTCTCACCGGCGGCGGAAACGCGACCGTTAGGGAGCGTGCCTGAGGCGTGAGCCGAAACGCGCATGAAGCAGGCGGGAACGCGACCGAAGTTCAGTCTCGAGTTTCAGGGTCCAAGTTCCGATCCCAATGAGAACCCGGAGCGCGAGCGACGGGCAGTACCAGAATCAGTGAAGAAATTCCAGAGTCCAAATTCCAAATCCAGGTGCCCGATCGACTCGATAGACGCGATCGGCCGATGTCGCCGCTAAAGCAGCTAGTGCCTTTGTGGCACCTTTTACCCCACGCTGCGCCTCCGGCTTGCATGGGGCTATAGATATGACGTCCGCTTCGCGGACTGATGAGACATCAAACTCAACAGACTCGGACCCGACAGACTTAACCGACCCTATTCACGATTTACGATTCACGATCTACTCCTCCTTCAGCTTCCACACATATGTCCTGCCAGGTTTCCAATGCATCTCAGCGAGGGTATATGAGCTGGTCGAGTGCTCGCCCTTGTCCTCGAAGATCTCGTGCCGGTCGGTGATCGAGTTGCCATTCGGGAAATGCAGGACCATCTCCGTTCTTCTCCCTGTGCGTTTGCCGCCGCTGTTGTCCTTCATCTCGCCCATTCCGACCGCGCCGCCGGCTCCGACCTGGTAGAAGTACACCTTCTTCTCCGCAGGATGCCAGAAAACGTGATACTCCCAGAAGTCGTTAGTCGGTTTCCCGTCCCGGATACCGTACAACCTGCCGATCAGGCTCTGCTTTCCGACACCGTACTTCCATTCGGTTGCATAGGCTTCGAACGGCTCGTTCTCGGATTTGTACTCGTCGTTGCTCGTTACCCACATTGCGGACCCCTGGGTCATATAATCCATATGTTCACGCAGCCAGTCCGGCATCTGCGAAGACTGGGCAAAGGTTGTTGCGGTGAAAAGAGCAATAATGATCGATATCTTGAGAAGTTGGAAAAACATAGATCCATTCTCCGGGGAAAGGATTCGCCGCTACGCGGCGGAAAGCGTGATTTGGCGACCGTTCCGTGGGTTGCGACGTTCAAGGATTCCAAATTCTGAATTTCATAATTCAGAGGCAAGTCTTTGTAGAACTTTTCTTTGGTCGGTTTGCGGTCAACTCATTCAACTCAGCCAACTCACCAAACTATCGGAACTCCATAGCCCCGTCCTCGAGTTTTCCATAGCGGATCATAGAGACGTCCTTGATGTAGTTCTGATGCAGCTTCCAGGGCATCTTCGACCCCTGGCTCGGAAGTTCGTCTAGTGCCCGCAGAACATAGCCGGAATTGAAATCCAGTACGGGAACGCGTTCGACCTCAGGGTCGTTCAGCCGGGGAGTGCAGCTCTTGTACCCGTTCTCGTCCATGTGGTTGATCAGCCTGCAGACGAACTCCGATGTCAGATCGCATTTCAGCGTCCAGGAATTGTTCGTGTAGCCGAACGCCGAGGCGATGTTCGGAATATCGCTGTACATCATTCCTTTGTATGTGAACTTCTCGGACAGGTCGACATCCGAGCCGTCGACGTGCAGATCAAGGCCAGACATTATCTTGAGCACGAGTCCGGTCGCCGTCACGACGATGTCGGCGTCGAGAGATTCGCCTGACTTCAGCATTACTCCCGTTTCCGTGAACTCTTCGATCTCATCGGTAACGATCGAAACTCTTCCTTTTTTCAGCGCTTCAAACAGATCCGAATCAGGCACGAGACAAAGCCTCTGGTCCCACGGATCGTAGTCGGGCGTGAAGTGCCGCATATCGAAGTCTTCCCCAACCTCCTTTTTTACGCCTTTCGCGATCAGGCGCTTCATAAACTCGGGCCTCTTCTTCGACACCGAATAGAAGAACTGCTGAAAAAGAACATTCTTCCAGCGCGAGATGCCGTACGCAGCCTTTGCAGGCAGCGCCGCATTGAGGAAATTTGCAAGCTTGTCCCTTGCCGGGCGCGACACGATGTATGTCGGCGACCTTTGAAGCATCGTGACGTGTTCAGCGCTATCCGACATCGCAGGAACAAGCGTTACCGCGGTCGCTCCGCTTCCGATGACAAGCACTTTCTTTCCCGAATAGTCCAGATTTTCAGGCCACTTCTGGGGATGAACGACCGTTCCTTTATATCGATCGAAATGCGGCCAGTCAGGCGTATAACCGGCCTCATATTTGTAATAGCCGGTACATAGATAGAGAAAGCTGCAGGTGAACACTTCGGCGCCTGAGGGTGTTTCCGCTTCGACTGTCCACCGTTCATCGTCTGATGACCAGCTCGCATCCTTCACTCGGTGCGAGTACCTGATCTTCTTGTCCAGGTCGTATTCGTGCGAGGTCTCGTGAATGTACTTCAGGATCGCCGGCCCATCCGCGATCGCTTCCGGGTCTTTCCAGGGACGAAAACGATAACCGAGCGTGTACATATCCGAATCGGACCGGACGCCTGGATACCGGAACAGGTCCCACGTGCCGCCCATCGACTCGCGGCCTTCGAGGATCGTAAAACTCTTGTCAGGGCACATCATCCGCAGGTGCGCCCCGGCCCCGATCCCGGAAAGCCCGGCCCCTACGATAATGACGTCGAAGTAATTCATTTCTATTAGTGGATCGTAAATCGTGAATCGTAAATCGTGAATGGAGAAGAATTAACCGCAGAGGCGCCTCCGCGCCTCTGCGGTAATTCGTAATTCTGCCGGTGACCTCCGCTTCGGGTTCTGCTCGATTCACGATTCACGATTGACCCTCCGCAGAGCGCAAGCGCGGCTCTAGCAATCGACAATGGCGGGCAAGCCCGCCGCTAAACGGACTTGATCCCGAGAATCATTGCGTAGGCTAAACCGCTCACGCATTCCTGATCCCTGATACATGATCCCTGGTCACTCGCCATCGTCCGGATACATATCCACCTTTTGCGTCGCGATGTACCAGTGATTTCCGCAAGGGTCTTCCACTCCGCCGGATCGCTCGCCGTATTCCATATCCATTACCTCATGGATCGACTTACCGCCGGCTTCGATCGCCCTCGCGTAGACTGCGTCACAATCTTCCACATACATATGTATCGCCTGCTGCCTCGGAGGATAATCGCCTGAGCCCTCGCTTCCTTCGATCATCGATCCAAAGACCCTGAAAGCACCGTGCCTCAGCTTTCCGTCTTCGAAATGCTCGTCGACAGCCTCTGCGTCAAATGCCTGTTTTACGAACGAGATCCACTTTTCTCCGTCGTCGACTATGAAATAGGGCGTAATGCTGGTAAAACCCTTCGGTATGTGACCAATGCTCATTCTGCTTCATCCTCTGATCCGCTTTCCGCAAATTCCTTGAAAGCGTTCAAGTGTTTCATCGTCTCTTTTCGAAATGCGCCCGGCATGAAAAATGCCATCAGCTTCATCGCCAGAGACGTAAACCGGAACTCGTTGTCAGCCACCCAGTTCGTTCCGCCGTCGATCGGCTGAAAAGAGTTGCTGACTTCGTTGTAAACGCCGTCGGTTTCATACGTGCCGCTGAACTCCTCAGGCAGATTCCGTTTCGTAACCGTCTCGATCATCTCGATCTCACGGCTTCCCATCTTGAACTTTAGACGCGACTTGGCGCCCGGCTGCCCTGGCTCCCCGCTGATGTGCTCAAAGCTCTGAAGACCGGGCATCCATTTCTTAAGATTGTTCGGATTGTCGAACAGCTCAACGACCTTGTCGACAGGTCGTTCGATCTCTATCTCGCACCTGTATTTCATAGGCCCTCCGGCAAGTTCCCTGGTAAATATCCGGGATTGTAGCACAAGGGGAGAGAGTAAAAGTTCAAAGGTAAAAGGCAAAAAGGCGTCTTACGACAACCTGAGTGAACGGAAACGGCGCAGAAAAATATCAGGACCTCACAAATCTAAATATTTACTATTTCCGATTCACGAATTACGATTCACCATTCACGATTCACCATTTACCTTTTCTACTTTTCACCTGAAACCCATGAACGTTGAGAAACTGCGAAGATTCTGCCTCTCCCTTCCACACGCAACAGAGGATGTGAAATGGGAAAAGGACCTGACTTTTTGTATTGGCGAAAAGATGTTCGCGGTCGCGGGCCTGGAACCCGGGCCGGCGGTGATGTCGTTCAAATGTACGCCTGACAAATTCGCCGAATTGACTGAAAAGGAAGGTGTGATTCCTGCGCCGTATCTTGCACGGTATCACTGGGTCGCACTTGAGTCGTATGAGGCGATCCCGGAAGAAGATCTAGAACAGCTGGTCGCAGACTCCTACAGAATGGTCTTCGAGAAACTTCCGAAGACAATACAAAAGAAGCTTTCCGACTAAATGAGCGAAGATACGCGAAGCCACATTTATCAGATAGATCTTGAAGCTGACCCGGAGACAGTTTTTGAAGCGTTGATCACGCCTTCTGCGATCTGCCAGTGGTGGGGTGCCAGCACCGCGATCGTACTCCCCGAGATGGGAGGCTTTTGGAACGCCGCGTGGGGAGATACAGACGACCCGGACTACATCACGTTTCACAGGATCACCGAGTACGAGTATCCGCACGTGATCGAACTGGACGAGACCCTGTATCACACGAAGTTCGAAGCGCCGCCGTTCGATCTGAACGTCAAGGCCCGCTTCGAGGTTGATCCTATCTCGGACAGATTTACCTCGATCCGTGTCATTCAAAGCGGATTCCCTCAGGACGAGATCGCCGACGAGTTCTATGCCGCGTGCGAAAAAGGCTGGCACGACACGTTCGAAGGGCTTCGGAAATACATAACTTCGGGCGGCGAATTATGAAACTGGACTTTAAGCCGCTGACTCAGGAAACATGGTCCGATCTTGAAACGCTATTCGGCGAGAAGGGCGGCTGCGCCGGATGCTGGTGTATGTACTGGCGGCTTCGTTCTAAAGAGTTCGAATCAAATTCGAACAGCGCAAACAAGAAGCTGATGAAGGCACTTGTCCGCGGAGGGACGGTACCGGGCATCATCGGATTCGAACGAAACAATCCAGCGGGCTGGTGCGCATTTGCTCCTCGAACCGATTACATTCGGCTGGAAACTTCACGCATTTTAAAGCCCGTCGACAAAAGGGAGGTCTGGTCGATCACATGCTTTTTCGTGGAAAGAACCTTTCGCGGAAAGGGCGTTGCGACGGAGATGTTGAAGGCTGCGGTCACGGCCTGCGCGGACAACGGGGCCAAGATCGTCGAAGGCTATCCAGTTGAGACTGCTGAGGGAAAACGTTATCCGCCGGCGTTCGCCTGGTACGGCGTGGCGAAGATGTTCGAGCGCGCCGGGTTTGAGGAAGTGGCGCGTCGGTCCCCGTCGAGGCCTATAATGAGGATCACGGTTTAAATATGTCTTTAAAGGTTAAGGATCTCAGGGTATTTGTGCCGGCAAAAGACTTTGACGAATCGATGCGCTTCTACGAAGCGATCGGGTTCAAGAAGAACTGGCAGCACGAAGAAGGTCTAGCGGAGCTGGAGATCAGCGGGAACAGGATCTGGCTGCAGAATTACTATGTTAAGGAATGGGCGGAAAACTTTATGATATCGATCGAGGTGGACGACGTTGCGGAATGGTGGCGGATGATCAACGATCTGATCGTTAAGGACAAGTTCGACTCGATTCGCGTCAAACCGCCCAAGGACGAGCCCTGGGGCGCGACGATCACTTATTGCTGGGACCCTTCGGGCGTTCTGATCCACTTCACGCAAAGCACCGTTTAGAGGAACGTTTGCGATGACGTGAATCGTGAATAGTAAATCGTCAATGGTCTAGCGGCGGGTTTGCCCGCTAGCGTATCGTTGGTGACGGCCGAGCCGTTTGAATGACTGATGTTCGCCGTGGACTGAAATTCGGGAGCTGCCTTGTTTTCTTTCGCGGCTTTGCCGCAGAATCGACGTTAGCCCATCAATAAGGTTGTAGGCTAAACCTCTTGGAGGATTGAATATGATCCGCATTCTTACGCTCTCTCTATTCCTTTTTGCCCTTTCAACACAGGCCTTCGCCCAGGACGAACCGAAGAAACCTACTGTCAACGACCTTGCCTGGTTGGCAGGGTGCTGGACGCAGGAGAGTGGTCCCGGTCGCGTTTCGTATGAGCAGTGGTCGAGTCCCGGCGGATTGATGATCGGAATGGCGCGAACTGTCCGTGACGGCAGGATCGTCGACTACGAATTTCTGAAGTTGATCGAAAAGGAAGGCGACGTCTACTATGTCGCGATCCCCGCGCGCCAGAAAGAAACGCATTTCAAACTGACATCCCTAAAGGAAGGGGTCGCGGTCTTCGAGAATCCTGATCACGATTTCCCAAACACGATCACTTACACGCGAGGCTCAGACAAGATCAACGTGCGGGTCCAGGGAAATAGCAATGGCCAGGTTAGAGGCTTTGAGCTGAACTTCTCGCCGGGTGATTGCTGACGCGGAAGTCAGAAGTCAGAAGTCAGAAGTCAGAAGTCAGAAGTCAGAAGTCAGAAGTCAGAAGTCAGAAGTCAGAAGTCAGAAGTCAGAAGTCAGAAGTCAGAAGTCAGAAGTCAGAAGTCAGAAGTCAGAAGAAGATACCAGCTGATTCGAATTTGCGTAAATTGATTTGTCTGGTACCCACGATCAACACATGTTGGATGTGTTTGCGACTTCCGCTATCCTTGCCTCGTCACATTTACCCAGAGTCCATTTCCCACAAATGGAAGGAGTTTTGTAATGACCTCACGAAGTTTTGAAGATTTACAAGTTTGGCAGAAAGCTCATAAACTTGTGCTCGAGATATATCACTTAACGGACGATTTTCCGCGACGGGAGATCTATTCATTAACGAGTCAGCTTCGGCGCGCAGCGGTGTCAGTTCCAGCAAACATCGCAGAAGGCTATAGGAAGTCGGGAACAGCTGACAAATCCCGATTCTTCAATATAGCGCAAGGATCACTGGAAGAAGTAAGGTACTATTTGATCCTTTCGAAGGACTTGCAGTACGGAGAAACTGATCGGCTGCGGTCGAAAGTAGATGAGGTCGCAAGAATGCTCTTCTCTTATCATCGTGCAGTCCGAAGAAGTAAGTAGTGACTTCCTATTCTGACTTCTGAATTCTGACTTCTTTCGAAAGATTATGATCTTCGAGATGCACATTCCCGGGGCTCCCCTGAACGAATTCGTCCAGAATTTCTTCTTTTTCGACGACTTCGTCACCCCGAATCTGATCGAGCGGTTCCTGCCCGACGGAAATACCGAGATCATCATCAGCCTCAGGGACGAGGCCGACCACGTCTATCACAACGAGTCCCTGAAAGAGATCCAGACGTGCAGGAGCGGATGGGCTTCCGGACTAAGGACGAGGCCGATCTCGATCCCAGCCGGCAGCGGCTCTTCAAAACTTGTGATCGTTTTCAAGACCGGAATGGCGCATCCGTTCTTTCCGATCCCGATGAGCGAGCTGTCCAACTCGGTCGTCGACGCAGACCGGCTCTGGGGAAACGAGTTTGGATTCCTTCGCGAAAGGATACTTGCGGCCGCTGAGCCTTCGGATAAGTTCTCTATCGTTGAAGAATTCCTTCTTCGCCGCCTGAATTCCGATACGGAGCTGAACCCGTGCGTCGATTTCGCGGTGAAAGGCATCGGAGCGGATCCTTCCAAGACAAATCTCGCGAAGCTCAGTGACAAGATCGGCTACTCGCAAAAGCACCTGATCTCAATGTTCAAAAACAACGTCGGCACGACTCCAAAGTCGTACCTTCGGGTCATCAGGTTTCAGCGGATAATTGGGGAGATCGAAACGTGCGACAAACCAGACTGGCCCGCTCTCGCACTTGACGCCGGTTTCTACGACCAGGCTCACTTCATCAACGACTTCAAGACTCTTTCAGGATTTACTCCCAATCAGTACCTGGAAAGAAAGAGCGACGCGCTCAATTACGTCCCCGTCCTTTAGGTAAATAATTTCCAATACGATGTTTTCCTTCCGGACTAGAATTCCGGCGCTATGGAAAACTTCTACATCAACCACATCGCCGTATTTGTCTGCGCTTTGATGAGCCTTGTCATCGGAGCTTTCTGGTGGTCGCCGATGCTGTTTGCCAAGCCCTGGCAGAAAGAGGTCGGCCTTTCGGACGAGGAATTGAAGAACGCGAGTCCCCTGAAGACTTTTGGCGGTTCTTTCGTTCTTGCCTACATCGTTTCCTACAACCTCGCCTTCTTCCTGGCTGCGCCGGGAACGACTTGGCAGTGGGGAATCACAGCGGGTCTGCTTGCGGGCGTAGGCTGGGTCTGTACTATGTTCATCGTTATCGGTCTCTTTGAACAAAGATCGCTCAGATACCTGTTGATCAATTGCGGATACGTCGCGGTCTATTTCGCCGTGATAGGTTTCATCTTGGGGATCTGGAGATAGGGCTGATATATTGCCCGAGGTCTTTTTAGAAAGGAGCAGCAATGGACAAGAATTCACACACCGTCAGCTGGTTCGAGATTCCGGCGACGGACATCGGACGTGCGCGCGAGTTCTACGAAGCGATCTTCGACATCGAGATGCAGGAAATGCCGATGCCGGAACTGAAGATGGTTACGTTTCCGATGGAGATGGGAAGCGGTCACGTTCACGGAGCGCTTTGCCAGCACGAAATGTACGAACCTTCGGCCAACGGAGTAACCGTTTATCTGAACGCGAATCCTGACATCCAGGCGGTGCTGGACCGGATCGAGCCGGCAGGTGGAAAGATCGTGCTCCCGAGAACACAGATCAGCGAAGAGATCGGTTACATGGCGCTGTTTATGGACAGCGAAGGAAACCGGGTCGCGCTGCACGCGGCAAACTAAAAAATGACGATGGAATATTTGAAATACCTTTTAGTGCTGTTATGTCTTGCTGCAGTGAGTGTCTCAACGCCGGCGCAGTCTTCTCCCGAATATGAGACCTACCTGGCGAAGATTGCGGCTGCGGAAGCATTGATCAGGATCGACGAGATTGGCGAAGCCAAAATGCATCTTCAGACCGCACCTGCGCAATACCGTTCGTGGGAGTGGGAGTACCTGACCCGCCTTTCGGATAACAGTGCCAAGAAGTTGGATGTCGATGAAAAAGGTGCGTACGCGCTTGCCGTATCTCCGGATGGTGCGCTTGTCGCCACGGGCGGAGACGACGGATCGATCAGGCTCTGGAACTCAAAGAGCGGCGGGCCCGAAGGGGTTCTCGAAGGTCACAAAGGTACTGTCACGACGCTCGATTTTTCTCCTGACGGAAAATTCCTGGCAAGCGGATCGGCAGACAAAACGATAGTGATCTGGGACGTCGGGGCACGAGCTGTTCTAAGAACGGTAACTGAGGGATTGTCCCAGAAGATCTACGAGGTCGAGTTCCATCCCGACGGACGCAAACTCGCCGCGGCTTCGTGGGACTTCACCCGCGATCCGTTCAAGGTTTACGGCTTTGCGAAAGTCTTTGATGTAGGAACGGGCAAAATGCTCTACAGGGTGGACGGCACGGCCCATCCGGCTTCCACGGTTGAGTTTTCCCGCGACGGGCGGATGCTTGCGGTAGGAGACTGGGGGGCTCTCGTCCAGATTGCCGATAGCGAAACTGGTGAGGTCGCGATGAAGCGGGATCTCTATGATGAAGCCGTTTATCGCGCCGTAGACAACGTTTCGTTCAGCCGGGACGGAAACAGATTGATCTCGGTTGGTAAAGATAAGGTAGTCCGGACACTGGACGCTGAAGATGGCTCGACCATCTATGAGATCGGTCCTGCCGAGGGACATAGGAAGAAGATAAACAGCGTTGCTTTTTCCGCGTCCGGACGGCTATACGCGACTGCCTCGTCCGATACGCTTGTCAAAGTGTGGGACGCCGGATCGAACAGACTTGTAAAGACCTTTCGAGGTCATATCAACGAAGTGACCCGGCTGGAGTTTGCGCCAGACGACTCTATGCTTTACAGCGTTTCCGCAGACGGTGATCTTCGGATCTGGGACCTTTCCACGAATGAATCGCCCACGTTTGATGTCTGCGACAGCGGTCCTTGGTCGGCCCCGGTCTTGTCGGATGGCGTGTTGTTCACCGCAGCTTGTTCCGACAAGAAGATCGGCATCTGGAAACTGGACGGTACGCTGGTACATTCATTTGAAGGTACGGCGGCGAATTACGCGGCTTATACGAACGATGGGCATCCGGTGACCGTCGGACACGACAGCCGGGTTGTGATCTGGAACGTCGCGGAAAAGAAGCCAGCTAAGGAGTTCAAGCCGCACGATAAGAGCCTTTACGGTGTTGATGTCAGCGTGGATGGATTGATCGCCGCCGGCGGAGATGGATCAACAGCCATCGTTTACGGACCCGAGGGCGAAGTGAAGCGACTGACCTATGAGAAAGGCCATCCCCGCTACGTTAAGTTTTCGCCAAATGGAAAACTGCTCGCTCTGGGCTTGACCGATGGGACGATCGATCTCGTTTCTACTGAGAATTGGGTGAGCATCCGGAAATTGTCTACCCCTGAAAACGTAATGAACCTTGCGTTCAATGACAAAGGAGATAAGCTGCTCGCCGGAGCATTGAACGGCAACGTGACGCTCTGGGACCTGAAGTCCTTTGAATTGATCCATCGGTTTCAGGGCCACCATTCCGCGGTGTTCGGAATTGCGTTTCATCCGTCCGGCAAGCGGATCGCGACTGGCGGATATGATCAGACCGTAAAGATATGGGACATAGAAACCGGCAGGCAGGTCATGACCCTTCGCGACTTCGATACGAATGTTTACACGATCGGGTTCTTTGGCGACGGAAATCGCCTGATGGCTACTCAGACTGACGGAATAGTGAGGATATTCTAGAACTGACGGCTCCTGACTTCCCAGGAAAGCGCCTCGGCCTTGCTTGTCAAGAATCGTTTTACCGCGTCATTTTCGATAAGCCCTGCGGCAAATTCGTATGACTGCAGGGCCTCTTTGTACCGGCCCGTGCGGTTTTGAAGCTCTGCGAGCGTGACGTGATACGGATAGTACGCTTCAAGCTTCTCGTCCCTGATCCTCTCAAGCTCTTCAAGTGCGGGTTCCGACCCATTCACTTCGGCGAATGCAATGATCCGGTTCAGCGCTGCGATCGGCGAATGCCGTCTTTCGAGCAGCCTGTCATAAGCGGCAAGCAAGGCCCGCCAGTCGGTTGAACCGTAATCCTGAGCTACCGCGTGATGCGAGGCTATTTCGGCTTCAATGTGATAATCAGAAAGCTCTTCGCCTTTCGCGGAGCGTTTCAGGCGTCGCAAGCCTTCGCCTATAAGGTCGCGGTCCCATAGCGATCGATCCTGGTCCGGCAAGACGATCACAGTACCGCCCTCGCCGCTTCTTGCCGGCAAACGCGATGCCTGGAAGCAGAACAGCGCCGTAAGTGCGTGCACATTCGGAGCAGATGTCAGGGGATGTTCCGACAGAAGTCTCGCAAGCCGGATCGCTTCGTAACAGAAATCGCGCCTCACGGCACTCTCGCCGACAGACGCGGAGTATCCCTCATTAAACATCAAATAAAGGACCTTGAGAACGGGCTCGATCCTTGAAGGTATGTCCCGAGGTTCCGGAATGCTCAACACCTCACCTTCGTCCCGCAATCGCTTCTTGGCGCGGACCAGCATCTTTGCGATAGCTTCCTTATTCGAAAGAAATGCAGCCGCGATCTCGCCTACGCTGAAGCCTCCTACCGTTTTTAACGTGAGTGCGATCCTGCTGTCAGGGGTGAGAGAGGGATGGCAACAGGCGAAGATCATCTGAAGCTGGTCCTCTAGGATCTCATTCGCGAATCCGATCTCTGTGTTACCCTCGGCGAGTTCCGCGTATTGGTCGAGCGCCTTGGTTTCTTCTTCGAGATCCTCGCTCCTCGAATCTCTCCGAAGCCGGTCAAGAATGTTGTTTTTCGCAACCTGGATCAGCCACGCACGGGGATTGTCAGGAATTCCCTTGTAACTCCAGTTGCTCAGTGCTCTGAGCATCGCTTCCTGAATGGCGTCTTCGATGAGGTCGATCTTCTCAAAACCAAAGATCCGTGAAAGAACGGCCGTCATCTGTCCCGCGTGGTGCCGGAACAGATGATCGACCGATTCGTTTATGTGCTTTTCAGGCGACATAGCGGCCTCAATGAGTGTCGATCTTTCGGACCTCGATCCTGCCGCCGTACTTCAGGTGCGGGCAGGACCTGGAGATCTCAACCGCATCGTCGTAATTCTCGGCCTTGATCGCAAAGTAGCCGCCAAGCATCTCTTTCGCTTCAGCATACGGCCCGTCCGTCACGCGTATCTCGCCATTGTTCGCGGTAAGATTTCGTCCCGGTTCGTCGGTGAGCTTCTCGCCCCCGATCAAACGCCCCTGACCTGCGATGCTGTCGCGCCAGGCTACGTACTCGGCTATGATCGCCTGTATTTCGTCAGGCGAAACGTCTCCCATTGCAGTCGTTGAATCGTGCAGTAGCAGCATGTATCCGTCCATTTTTTCGTCTCCTTTTGTCTTGTGAATGTTAAACGAAACTCTGGGTTTCAGTCAGTAGACGAACGAAGGTGAAGGAAATGGACACGGTCTGTTGAGTCTGTTGAGTCGATTGAGTCTGTTGAGTCTATCGAGTCGATTGAGTCTGTTGAGTCTATTCAGTCTGTTGAGTCGATCGGATCCCTTAGTTTGGAATATGGAATCTGGAACTTCTTCTCTGCAATCTGAGGTCTGAAATCTGAGATCGTTGAGCGCAAAAAAGAACGCGACCGTTTCCCGGCCGCATCCTTTATATCCAGTCCATCTTGTTAAGCAGATTTCCTACTCGCCTCGCGAATACACCGCTTCTACCGCGATGTCTTCCGTTCCGTCCGGATGGATGTTGAACATCCTCATTCTGAAGGCGCCGTCCGGTGCATCGAGGATCGTCCTCCAATACCACGATGGCCCGACCGGAGCAGTGTAAGAGCCCATCACATTTATTTCACCATCGCGCGCAGATCCTTCGCATTCCATAAAGTCGTTCGCCATATGGAAAGAATCAAAGAACGCTGCGCGAACGAGCTCCCGGTTCGGATTGAATGCACAAATGATCAGCCCTTCCTGTTTCTTCTCTTCGTAGACCCAGTCGTAGGCGATCTTGGCACAGGTAAAGTTAACTCCGCGCTTTATTCCGGCCGTGGTTTCAGATTCCAAATGCGGCTCAGTGGGTGAGAACCACAATTTGTAATTCCCAGCCCACTGTCCCTCAAGCTCGAAAATTGTCTCTAGGCTCATTGATCTGAGTCCTTAGCCGGCCTGCCCTTCAGCCATCTGGCTCATCTGCTCTTGTGATTCCTTCATCCAGCCTTCCATCTTCTCGATATTCTTCTCGGCATTGGGCATTGCCATGACTAGGTTCTCGAGATTCTGCATCCATTCAGGCATATCGAACATTTCGCGGATGCCTTCCAGATGCGGCCTTATCTTGCAAAAGACGAACAGGAACTCGCCATTCGCGTCATAGAACATCTGCCGGTCGATCGCGCCGTGCTCGACAAATGATGCTGCCATGTCCCAATAGGAAATGACCATTCTTAGATACCCACCGGTTTCTGGATCCATCATCGCCGCCGCAAAATCCTCGGCATTGTCTACAAAAAAAGTGCCCATCCAATTGCGGGCCTCGCGCATTACGGTCTCGCGCCTCAGGTCATAGAGCTGAATCAGAAGCTCAGCTGATCGTGCTTTGTCCATTATTGCTTCTCCTTCTTTGTTGTTTTGGGGACTTCAAATGCTATGTGGAATCCGGGCGGCGGTCAAGCGTTTATGCGGTCTTCGTGAAAAAATCGTTGAATCGCATTTGCTGATGAGATAAGGTCTGAGCGAAAGCGCGTTCCCATCGCGCGTTTGATCAGGTCCCACCCGGCATTCCAAGGGCGGCAGGAGAGGATGCTCTATGAGATATGAGATCGTCACAGCCGATTCACCCGAAAGACTTTCACAACAAGTAAACGAACGCCTGGCGTCCGGTTGGGAGTTGTACGGCAGTTTCACGGCAGTTCCGGCCAACGGACCCGACTCTGTCCGATTCCTCCAGCCAATGATCTTTCAGGAGACCGACCGCGGCTTTCCGCTGAAAAAGCGGAATCTTAGAATAGCGTAGGCGTAGATCATTGATTCGTTATCAACGATTCGTTTAGCCCACCCATTCATGGGTGGGTCCGACCCGTGAACGGGTCGGCTAAACGTTCGGTTTCACATCTTGTCCGACCCGTGAACGGGTCGTCTAAACAAGCTTGATACCTGATCCATGATCACTGAAACCTGACTAGCTCGATCCCATACTCGCGGTCTTTCGCTCGTTCTCAAACAGGTCCCAGATCAATTCAGCTTCCTGGCCTTCGAAGGTGAAGTTTTGGCCGCTTTTCAGATGGACCTTGATCTTTCGCCTCTCCAGTTTCCGGATGGCCGCGATCTCATTCAGGTCAAGTTTGAGTTTGTCGAGCTCGAGGATCATTGTTTCGCAGGAGCAACAATGATACATCAACGCAACAGCCCGATTCAAGAGTTGAGTTTTCCACAAAACTCTGTGGAAAAGCTTGTGGAAAAGGGGGAAATCGTCGGGGTAATCGTTTAGAGGAAAACGATTTCTAGCATTCTGCACACGCAAAAGGCATAAGTTACCGTTATCGAAAAGCTACATTCGTAACTCAGTAGTCACACCGATGTTAATTGCTCAAGAGGTGTGTGAGCTTTTAACATTCGTTAATACTAGATCAGCTTCTCACCCTTCTTGCACGCATCCAGAAGCTTGCTGAGACGTCGTTCGCGTGTCTTCTCCATCTTCGCGCTCATCACCCAGTTTTCCGAGGTCTTCCTTGCGTAAGGCGGCTGTCTATTGAAGTGTTCCCAGGCATTCTTTTCTGCCTTGAACCTTTCCCTGTATTCTCTGCTCAGGCGCTTGGCCTTTCGTTCGTAACCGTAGATCTCGGATCTCGTTTCCTTACACTTCTCGAATGCCTCGCGACCGGCTTTGCGCATAAGCCCCGCTTTCGTGAGCTTCTTGACCTTTTCAATGTTTACCTTGCTCCAGTTGCTGTCCGGACGCCTGGGCGTAAACCGTATGCAGTAGCTTTCTTCGTCGACCTTACGGCGGATCCCGTCGATCCAGCCAAAACAAATGGCCTGGTCAACCGACTCAGGCCACGTCATCGAAGGCTTTTTACTTGATACCTTATAAAAACCCACGATCAGCTCATCACATTTGTCGTGGTTCTCTTTCAGCCAGGCGCGAAAGTCTTCCTGTGCCGCAAAAAACCTCGGATTCATTTCTTGAACTCCGGATTGAAGATGAGGCCGATCAGATTGTCCCAGGGATCTTTCACGGCCGCCACTACAACGCCTCCTCCAACATCCATCGGCTTTTCGTGTTCAGTCGCCCCGAGTTCGATGAACCGTTTGTACATCTCGTGGATGTCCTTGACCGCCCAGTAAGCGATCGTCGAATTGCCGGTCTGGCGGTTTTCGTCAGCCGGCTGGATTCCGAGCTCGTACCCGTTGATGTCGAAACCTACGTAAAACGGTTCGTCAAAATATGGTTCGACACAAAATGCCTTTGCATACCAGGCCTTTCCCTTCTCGAGATCCGGCACAAAATACGCAGATGTCGCGAGGCCTATGAACTCTTCATTCATCATCTTCATTGACGTTCAGAATCATACGCTTTGAGCGCCCCTTCTCTTCTGGACCCCGGGGACGAACAAATTCCAGCGTGAGCCTAATCTTCTTCCTGAGTCGAGGCCTCTTCCGGTCCATCTTCCGAAAGACCGCCGCCAGCCGCGACAGCGTCATCGGCCAGACCAGCCTCAGCGGAAACGGTATCGGATCCTGCAGTGAAATTCTTTCCCAGGATCATGAACGGGATGAACATAAACAGGCCCAGGATCAGAACCCACATCGGATGAGTGTACGAGACGTTATTCAGAACCCACATCAGAGTCAGGAACCCGCCAATTATCAGTGGAATAATATTGCCTTTGCTCTTCGCGATCCATCCGATGGTCAGCCCAGCCGCAAAAGAGCCGAGCGCATACCCGAGCAACAGGACGATGAAGTGAAGCGTGGTCATCGAATCGATCATCCGCTGGAACGAGCTGGCATCGTTCATATCTGGCCATGGAAGACCCGAGATCAGAAAATTGAGCATCTGGATAGCTGACGTGACGATCCATCCGACGAGAAGCGCCACAACCGCTGCAAGAATGTTTCGAACCATTTTTCACCTCGTTTTGAGATTTTTGAGGGATTCTAGCATAGAGAGTCTTTTGAGTCTGTCGGGTCTGTTGAGTCTGTCGGGTCTGTTGAGTCTGTTGAGTCTGTTGAGTCTGTCGAGTCTGTCGAGTCTGTTGGGTCTGTTGAGTCGATCGGGTCTTTCGAGTCGCGTAGCGATGGCTTGCATTTAGCCGTGGGTCAGCCCGAAGGGCACAGCCCCGGGTATCGGCCCCCCCCAACATCTTTTAGCCGCGAAGCGGCGGCATCTGTCTGTTGAGTCTATTGAGTCTGTTTGTTCTTCAGCCCCGGGGCTAGCCGCAGGGCGGACTCAGCTACTAGATTTCTGCCCTCGGAACCCGGAATTTGGAACCTGTAACTCGATCTCTGCTCGCGGCTCCCACCCATGAATGGGTGGTCTAAACGGCTCAAAGCTCACCGCTCACTGCTCACCGCTCACTGCTCACTGCTCACTGCTCAAGTGTTATCATCGACGGCGATGTGCAGAAACATAAAAACGCTTTACAACTTCGAACCTCCCGCGACGGAAGAAGAAGTACGTGCGGCCGCGCTTCAGTACGTTAGGAAGATCAGCGGGTACCAAAAACCATCAGCGGTCAACGAGACCGCGTTTGCAACCGCTGTCGACGAGATCGAAGCCGTATCCATGAAGCTCCTCGATTCGCTTGAAACGAAAGCACCCCCCAAAGACCGGGAAACAGAAGCAGCCAAGGCAAGGGCCCGCTCGAAGGCGAGGTTCGGAAGGTGAGAACTTTGATCGGCCTCATACGTGGGATCAATGTCGGAGGAAAAACGCTTCCGATGGCCAACTTAAGAGCGATCTGCGAACGCATCAGGCTAAAAGACGCGCAGACTTACATCCAAAGCGGGAACATCTTTTTCGAAAGCGGCAAATCAAACTCCGATATAGAGAGGGCATTGGAAAATGGCATCGAAAAGGACTTTGGGTACACGGTTACCGCGATGGTAAGGGAACCGGAACTTTTCGAGCACCTGATCGATAGCAATCCGTTCGAAGGCAGGGACCCGAAGTTCCTGAGCGTTACGATACTCGGGCAATCTCCCAAGGCGGAACTCGTTGCTACTCTGGATTCGGTCGATCACGGCGAGGACGAATTCAGGGTCGAAAAGGACGCGATCTATATTTACTGTCCCGGCGGTTACGGCAATACCAGGTTGACGAACAACTTCATTGAATCAAAGCTCCAAACTCGGGCGACGACCCGAAACTGGAGAACATTCAACAAGCTTCTGGAGATAGCCAAGAAAAGATGAAGAGTGCAGGATATTCCGGAACACCATTGTGGAAGAAGCTAGGGATCAAGGAAGGCTTCAGAATCTATCTGAAGAACGCGCCGGGCGATTATAGGGACTGGATCTCGCCGGTTCCGGAAAATGTGAGTTTTTTGAAACGCCGCACAAGGGAAATCGATCTCGCGCACATTTTCGTTTCGAGAACAGCCGACCTTGGAAACCTGCTTTCTGACCTCTATGATCCGATCCATCCTGACGGAATGATCTGGGTTTCCTGGCACAAAAAGGCTTCGAAGATCCCGACTGAGATCACCGAGGATGTTATCCGGGACGTCGCACTCCCGATGGGCTTGGTCGACGTGAAAGTATGCGCGGTGAGCGATATCTGGTCGGGATTAAAGCTTGTGATCAGGCGAGAGAATCGGTGAGCCTGTTGAGTCTATTGGGTCTGTCGGGTCTGTCGAGTCGCTTGAGTCTATTGGGTCAAGAGCCCGCGAAGCGGGAGTCATGTCAATAGCCCAATGCAAGCGGAAAGCGCAGCCCTTCTGGGTCTGAAGAAATGACAAACCGCGCCCCCTCTACGACTCAATCGACTCGATGGACCCGACAGACTCAACAGACTCAACTGCCCTGCGATTCAAGTTCCGACTTTAGTGACGCCAAGCCTTCTTCGAAGTCTTTACCCACCGCTTCTTCCATGTCGATAAACAGCATCATCACGTTGAACGGTCTCGGCATCGCTCCTGTAAATCCCCATTTTACTTTTGTCTTGCCCTCACCGGCGTCCTCGGTGATCAACCACGCGTCGCTGGTTGCTTCAAACGGCTTTAAAAACCGGAGCTCGTAGTCGATCCTTTCGCCATCGACGATCTTTTTGATCTCCTGTTCGCCGGCACCGACATCATCACTCTCAGAGTCCCACGCCGAGACGAATCCGACTTCGCCATCCTCGCCGCGGTATTCCTGCTTCATGTTCGGATCCTTCTTAGCCCAGGGTCCCCAGGCATTCTGGTTCCTGAGTATCCTGAGATATTCGAAGGTCTCCGATTTTGATTTGTTGATTACGACCTCGCGTTCTACGCCGAATTCGGTAGGAGCGAACAGTACCATCGCCCCGATGGCGATCCCAGCGACTACGACAAGTGCTACAAGTGCGATCAGTATCTTCTTCATTCTTTTTTCCTTCTTGCTATGCCCGTCGCTGGCGCTCCGGGTTCCGATTGATTAACCTATTGATGCCGACGCTTCGCGGCTAGAATATCCTGGGTGACCGATACCCGGGGCTGCGCCTGCGGCTTGCCCCGGGCTAACCTCCCTCGCCGTTTCAGGGCGTTGAATCCCGGTCTATCCTGTCTTCTGTCTTCTGTCTACTGTTTCCTGTTTCCTGTTTCCTGTTTCCTGTCTCCTGACTTCTGACTTCTGACTCCTGACTCCTGACTTCTAAGCCTTATACGGCACTATCAGCTCTGCCGAATTGTTTTTCGGACTGTTCACCGCTCTTGAAACGATGTGGCTCTGCATAGGGTAATCGAAGGGTTTCAAAATGGATGCATTCCCGTCCTTGAGCCACGCTTCGATCTCGGGTTTCGTAAGCATCACCGGCATCCGGTGGTGATACGGCTCCACTTCGTAGTTTGCATCGACGGTCATGATCACAAACGTCCTGCCGTCCGACTCGCGATCCTTTTCCCAGTATCCAGCGAATCCGAATGGCTTCTGATCCTCGCGGTAAAAGTAAACCGGCTGTTTTACGTCATCGATTACCGCCCACTCAAAGAACCCGTCGGCGATCGCAACGCATCTGTGATTCTTGTAAAGGTATTTGAACGAAGGCTTCTCGAAGATCGTCTCGGCTTTTGCATTGATAAAGGGTTTTTTCGGATTCTTCATCCAGTGGGGGACGAGCCCCCATTTCGCCAGCTCGCCGTCGTATTCGCCGTCTTCGTTGATCGTGGCGATCAGGGACGGCTGGGACGGAGCAATGTTGTAGCTCTTCGAAAATTCCGGATAGTTGAACTTGCCCGGAATGATGTCCGCGATCTCTTCGATCTCAGATTTGCACGTATATCGTCCGCACATAAGTGATCAGTGCCTGAATGAACTGCCCCTCGTTGGAAATTTTCTAGATGTTATTTCACTTTTGACTATAATTGAAGCTCTTTTCAATCGGTTCCGGCGAAACGCGCAGCTATTCCGTGCTGCCTTTGGCATTCATAAATGGGGAGATCACATGAGTGAAATCATAGCTGCAGGCACGAAAAAGGGCTTGTTCACATTCAAGAGAAAGAACGGAAAGTGGGATATTGGGACGGAGTTTGAAGGGAAGACCGTCTATTCGATCGGTAAATCGGGTGACAGGATCTTTGCGTCGCCATCTACGGAATGGACCGGAACGGAGCTCGCTTTCTCGGACGACATGGG
The DNA here is from genome assembly GCA_003385635.1 of Acidobacteriota bacterium. Classification (GTDB taxonomy): domain Bacteria; phylum Acidobacteriota; class Blastocatellia; order Pyrinomonadales; family Pyrinomonadaceae; genus Aridibacter. Next base: position 388,661 of record QQUY01000002.1, read on the forward strand.
CGACACGTGGCAGGTAAAAGAAGGTGATCCGCTCGCATTTCCGGAAGAAACAGAGACCGCTTTGGCAAAGATCTGGCAGATATCGTCAGATGATTCGGGCAGGATGTTTTTCGGTGTCGAACCATCGGCGCTTTTCTTTTCCGACGACGGTGCGGACAGCTGGACCATGGTCGAAGGGCTTTGGAACCATCCTCACCGCGAGCACTGGACACCCGGGTTTGGAGGAATGTGTCTCCATACCTTTCTGAAACTTAGCGACGAGACCTGGGTCGCCGGAATGTCGACCGGCGGCGTTTACAGAACTGCCGATGGCGGTAAGAGCTGGGAAGCCTGTAACCAGAAGATCAAAGCGCCTTTTCTCCCTGATGAAATGCCTGAGTTTGGTCAGTGCGTACACAAGATCGCATACCATCCGTCAGACCCTGAAACGCTTTTTCTTCAGCACCACTGGGGCGTTTACAGGAGTGACGACGCCGGGAAAACCTGGACCAATATCAGTGAGGGAAAAGATCTTCCAACCGACTTCGGTTTCGCTTGCGTTTCAAACAAGCCAGACACGGCGTTCATCATTCCGATCCATTCCGACGGATTCAGGACCTTTCCGGACGGACGGGTCCGTGTATACAAGACTGATGACCGCGGTGAGACCTGGAAAGCGTTGTCGAAGGGTCTTCCGCAGGAAAATGCTTATGATTGCGTGCTGAGAGATTCGTTCGGCTCGAATGGCGATGATCTCGCATTCGGTACCACCGGCGGAAGCCTTTATTTCTCAGATGACAGCGGCGAATCGTGGCAGACGATAGCGGATCACCTGCCTAGGATCACTTGCGTAAGGGTTTACTGAGTAATGAGTAATCGGAACCCGGAGCGCCAGCGACGGGCAAGATTAAGGACTGAGGACTGAGGACTGAGGACTGAGTACTGAGTGATCGGAACCCGGAGCGCCAGCGACGGGCAAGATTAAGGACTGAGGGCTGAGGACTGAGGACTGAGGACTGAGTAATCGGAACCCGGAGCGCCAGCGACGGGCAAGATTAAGGACTGAGGACTGAGGACTGAGGACTGAGGACTGAGGACTGAGGACTGAGGACTGAGGACTGAGGACTGAGGGAGATTCGTGGAACTTTGACCAGAAGTCAAACTCTTCACTCAGTACTCAGTCCTTTTCTCTCAGTACTAATTCTCACTTTTCCTTCACAAACTTCCGCGCTTTCAATAGAATAGCCGGACAAAATTCAAATTTGGAGGACTAATACCAATGGCAAATCCAGTTAATTGGTTCGAGATCTATGTCGACGACATGGAGCGGGCGAAGGCCTTTTACGGCAAAGTGTTTCAAGTCGAGTTCACAAATCTCCCGGGTTCCGACGAAAGCGGAGAGATGTGGGCGTTTCCGATGGATCCGGAAGGTGCAAATGCCTCCGGCTCGCTTATCAAGCATCCCGAAGGTGGCCCCGGAATGGGCGGCACGATGGTCTATTTTGCCTGCGATGACGTCTCGAATGAACTGGGACGCGTATCGGACGCCGGCGGAAAAGTGTTGCACGACAAGTTCAGCATCGGCGAGTACGGATTCATCGGGATGATCCAGGACACCGAAGGCAACATGATCGGGGTACACAGCCAGAAGTAGGCAGGTATCAGGTGTCATGGATCATGTATCGTGGAGCGTTTGGTTCGTTGAGTATCCGTTATGAATGACGAATTCGCGCTAGTGCTGGACCATGCATCTTGACTGTATAAAAGTCCGGTACGTAAGAACTCCACTCCTGATCCCTGATACTTGAAACATGAAACATGACAAAGATCTACATCCATCCCCAGTTTCATACGGCGTCGAAGATGGCGGCCGAGTTGCAGCTTGAGATCCCCTCGGAGATGAAGCTAGGTGATCTGATCCGGGATGTGTGCGGGGGCGACAAGCGGCTGTTGTTCAAGATACTCGACGAGACTGGAACTATAAGGCCGCACGTCGCAATCTTTGTCGGAAACGACCACTGCAAGTATCTCGGTGGGCTGGATGCGAACGTCGCCCCTTCGGACGACGTCTCGATCTATCCCGCGCTCTCCGGCGGATAAGAGTATTATTCGCCACAGATAAAGGGGATAAAAACGGATAGAATAGGGTATCGGCCGTTTTGCGACAGATCCGGCTCTCATTAAGAGTCCTATTTGCCCTGGCTTAATCTGTGTTAATCCCCTTCATCTGTGGCTAATCTCACACTTCAACAACTATGGAAGACACAATGATCAAGAATCTGGAGGAGAAAACGGGCAAGCCGTTTTCCCACTGGATAGACGTGGTTCGAAACTCGGGGCTGGTCAAACACGGCGAGATCCTGAAAATGCTCAAGTCCGATCACGGATTTACACACGGTTACGCCAACCTTGTCGCCCACAAGGCAAAACAATCGGACGCCGGCTCCGCAGACGACGCCGATCTTGTTTCCGCCCAATACGAGGGCAAGGAAAACCTGCACCTTTTCTATGAATCCTTGGTCAAAGAGATCAGAACGTTCGGGAAGGATGTGAAGCTTGCTCCGAAGAAAGCGTACGTTAGCCTGAGGCGCAAGAAACAGTTCGGACTTATCCAGCCATCCACCAAAACAAGGCTGGATATCGGCCTCAACATGAAGGACGTCAAGCCTGAAGGCAAGCTAGAGGCTGCCGGATCATGGAACTCGATGTGCACCCACCGGATACGCGTTGAGTCCTCGGACGACATCGACAAGAAGGTGTTCGGTTGGCTGAAACAGGCTTATGAACAAGCGGGATGAAGAAGTGAAAGATCCATCGGAACCCGGAGCGCCAGCGACGGGCGTAAACGAGGACTGAAGACTGAGAAGCCGGAGCGCAGGCGTCCCGCCTGCATTGAGCGAAGCGAAGGCAAGGACTGGTAATCCTGTGCGCTGCGAATGTCTGTCGCCGCTACGCGGCCAACAATAGACTTGAATTCTGAGACCCCGGGCTGCGCCTGCGGCTGGCCCGAGGCTAACATCCGTCGCCCTTTCAGGGCGATTCGCTTATATCGCTTCTCTAGATTGATCACGATCCTTAAGGACGGCTGCTCAAGGTTCCGATCACTCACTCTTTCTTAGTTCGTAAGTTCGATCGAGAGCATTACGTGATCGTTCTCCTTGAGGTGATTCTTATACAAGGTCATCACGATAGCGATCATTCGAAGTACTCCCCAGTTGTTCATATCAGTATTGTCGAGATCTTTCTTGATCGCCTTGAACAGTTCCCTTCCCGGATTGCTCCCCGGTGAGAATGTGTATTTCGAGAACCCTGTCGTATCTACCCAGAACGTATGCGTTTCCCGCGTCGATATCGCGATCCATCCCTGCCGGGCCCGCTTTTGCAGAGCCAGAAAACCGGCTGCCGAATTAAAAAGATGAGTCACCTCGGTCTCCGCCAGCTTTTTCAGTGCATTTAAAAAGTTGTCAGGCGCGAGTGTTTCTTCGATCGCCAGCCCTACCTGGTTCCTGTGTGGACCGAGCGCGCTCAGGATGTTCAGCACCTCCGCAGTACTGAATACGTCATCATCTGGATTGTTGTCGCGGCTGAAATGAAAGTTCGGTGTACCTGCTGCGAATATGTCGAAACTCATAATAGCTACCTCTGAAATGAAAATGGCGGCCGGTCGGGAGTCTGCGATCGAATTGCGACCGGCCGCTTTCTTGCATGAATGAAGACGGACTATCGTGCAATCAGTTTTTTGCGCTCTTGATAGAGCCCAACATTTTCGCCCGCACGGAATCCGCACATCTGTAAAGGTAAAGCGTTGCGGAGGCCGAAAAGCTATCACGAAAAAAGGAGTGATGAGGACTGAGGGAACCCGGAGCGCGGGCGACGGGCGTAACTGAGGGCTGAGTCGGAAGGTTGACAAGTGAAAATTGAAAACTGAGGGTTACGAAATGGTGCGACCACTTCGAACTGTTAATAGCAGCGTTTGCGCTGCCCTGAGCGGGTCACACCCGCTTTATTCCTGTGACAAATGTAATTTTGGCCGGGCTCTCTCGGGATTATTGATGACCCCGGCCAGGATCCTGAAAATGCCTCCATCGGTGAACAACTAAGTTCGACGGGTATATACCGTTGTCACATCGTCGAGAGTGTTCTGCTGCTAGTTAGGAAAATTCGATCCATTGGCGGTAGACTGAATCACGAAGCGGTTATTACACGCTTCGGGCAGCGCAAGCGTTGCTCTAAACGTGGGTTGGGAGAATCTCAGCCTTCACTCATCACTCTCCGCCTATGCTCCTGAAGAACGACACTCTCGAGAAGATCAGATCGGGCGAGATCTCGCTCGTGTTCCGGCGCTGGAAGCGGCCGACGGTGAAAACCGGCGGGAGCCTCGTTACCCGCATCGGCCTGCTGGCGATAGAGTCTGTTGAAGAATGTGAAGTCGATTCGATCAAGCCTGCGGAGGCCAAGAAAGCAGGGTTCAACAGCAAATCCGAGCTGATCGGTCAGCTGTCTGACCGGGATGGAGCTGTATACCGGATCAAGGTCAGATACGCCGGAGAAGATCCGAGAATCGCCTTGCGCAACAAGGCAAGGCTTTCGAAGGAGGAGTTTGAAGAGGTCAGAAAGAAACTCGAAAGGATGGACTCTTCGAAGGTTTTTGGCAAATGGACTGTCCAATACCTCGAACTGATCAGGGATAATCCCGAGGTACTGGCCGCCAATATCGCGGATTCGATAGGCATGGACAAGCCGCGCTTCAAGGCGAACGTTAGAAAACTGAAAGCCCTGGGACTTACCGAGAGCATGGCGGTCGGCTACCGGCTCTCGCCTCGGGGGAAGGCCGTTCTTAGGAAGCTTAAAGACTGAAGCCTTCCCGGTTTAGCTCAATTCCTCAAGCCCCTGGCCAAACTGCAGGAGATATCCATCAGGATCCCGGATCCCGAACTCGCGCATTCCGTACTCGAAGTCCTCGATCGGGTACTCTACCTCAACACCGTTCTTGAACCTTTCCCACGCATCATTCACGTTCTCGGGATAGAAATAAAAGGTTCCCGTGAAAGTGGGTGACTCGACAGTTGAGTGCGGGCTCCGAACAGTAAGCATCAGGTATGCGTTTCCACAACGCATCGAAGCCCAACAGGCTTCCCCATCCTCCGGGTACACACCCTGGCATTCGAAACCCAGCTTTTCCTGATAGAACCGTATGGATGTGTCGAGATCACTCACCTCCAGCATCGGTGTTATGTCTTTCATCCAGCTTTTCCTGTCTTGTTCAGCCATCTAGCCTAGCCTCCCTTAATGAAGATCAACTATTGCCCGTGCAACGGAACTCACATATAGTCGGAGACCAAAACTATCACAATTGAGAGGCGTCCTATGAAGAAAGCCATTTTTCTGATCCTCGGGGCACTTGCGATCACGGTCGTGCTCGCGGCAGCGGTGATATTTCTTGTCCCGATGACGACCGACCGAATCGAGTACAGCAGCAGTGTCGAGATCGACGCGCCGAGGTCTAAGGTCTGGGCCGCTTTCAACAATAACGAAAACACCGTGAAATGGATCGAAGGCCTTGAGTCTATCGATCTAATCAGTGGTGAAGAGGGAAAGCCCGGTTCAAAGTACAGGCTCATTGTCGCGAACGAGGGTGATCCGGTCGAGATGATCGAGACAGTTACCGAAGTCAAGGAAGAAGAGCTGTTTGCGTTCACCCTGGATGCCGAACCTCTTATCGATCACGTACGTGTGACCTTCGAGGATAAGGGAAGCAAGACGGTGTTCACTCAGCACGATTCGATCGAGGCAAAGAACTTCGTTTGGAAGGCCCTTTTCTATTGGCTACAATCTACTTTTCAGGAAAGCACGAGAGGACATCTTGTGAGATTTAAAAACCTAGTGGAGGACGGACAGAAGGGAAGATGAATCACTGGCTGGTAAAAGAAGAACCGGAAAAGTATCCGTTTGACGAATTCAAGAAGGACAAGAAAACGACCTGGTCGAAAGTTAAGAACTACCAGGCTAGAAACAATATGCGCGAGATGAAGCGCGGCGACATGGTGCTCTATTACCACAGCGGCAAAGAGCGCCAGATCGTCGGACTCGCGAAGGTAACGAAGGGCGGATACCCTAGTCCCGAGGACGACACATGGACGTGGGTAGATCTTTCGGCTGGCAAGAAGCTGAAGAACCCGGTCACGTTGAAAGAAATCAAGGCTCTCAAAATGTTCTCAGACTTTCAGCTCGTGACGCATTCGCGCTTGTCTGTTGTGCCGGTCAAGAAGAAGCACTTCGACAAGATACTGGCGATGGCTGAGAAGGGCTAGTATTCATCGTCAAGAAATAGAAACAGGATGGACAGGATAAATAGGATTGGGCGTCCTGAATGGGTGACGTTGATCAGTTCCAATCCGGCATTGTTCGACTCAACCAGAGCATACGAACAATCCTATTTATCCTGTCCATCCTGTTTGTTCTCTTATTTCTCCCGTCTCCTGTCCCCTTAACTCTTCTTCTTTGAAGATTTAGCGCGGGGATTGAATTCCAGTGCAAGATCGACCCAGTATCCGAGAGACTCTTTCCGCGCAAGAGCTGATTGCTCCACGAAAACGAATCCCTTCATTGACCGACCGGTAAAGTTCATCTGCCGGCACCCTTCCTTCTTCAAGGCTTCGTCGTAAATCGCAGGATCGATCCGCACCATCAGGTCATCGTTCGTGACCCCGACACACATCTTTCCGTCGACCATAAAGGCCATACCGCCAAACATCTTCTTCTCTTCGGCAGCGACGGCCCTGGACTCAAGATACGCGCTTATTCGCTCCGCGAGTTTTTCTGAGTAAACCATGACTCAGGGATCGTGTTTCATGGACCAGGGGTCAGGGATCGTGAAACAAGATTCTCATCCACTGATTTGCAGAATTCGAGCTTCCAGCACATTTTGAAAGGTGGTTGATTAACGATGCCTACTAAATCACTGTGCTTTCCAAATGTATGATCCCTGATCTCTGGTCCGTGAAACTTGATCCCTGGTCCATGGACCCTGATCCTTGATCATTGATAGCAGACACGTGTTCACATGTCCGGTTCATCCGCGCTTGGGCCGTAGATCTGAGGTACGGGAACGTCGTTCAGTCGAAGGTACATCGCCAGCTGTGCGCGATGATGGATGCCGTGATTGATCACGAAACTCCTGACGACGGCTGCTTTCGGGAGGGTCAGGTGCACCTTTTCACCTTCTCGAAGGGTCCAGTTCTTCATCAATTCCTCGTCGGATACCTCGCGCAGCTGACCAAGAGCTTTTGACAGTGCGCTGTCAAAGCCTGCAACACAGTCCGACGAATTCGTGAATTCTTCAGCCTCGAACTCCATACCCGCGAAATCAAGCTCATCCGTCTCGATGGTGATCCCGGTCCAGCCCAGGTTGTTCACAACGTGAGACGCCAGCGGACCGAGCTCCATCGATTTCTCGTGAGGCTTCCATCCGAATTTGTCATCGGGAAGCCTTTCGATCACCTTTCTGGTCGCGATGCTCTCCTGTTCCAGTTCCATTGCCAGAAGTTCTCCGATCTTCATATCTATTACTCCTCTTTTCCTCCGCCAAGCCCGCCGCCGATAATGATCCCGATTGCGCCAAGAAACGGATTCATGAATGCGACCCAAAGAGGCTGTTGTGATTTCTGCATCGCTTCCATATTTGATACCTCGGCGGGCCTCGCTTCTTCAGCAGGGGCCGGAGAAACTGCCTGCACAATGCCCATGATCAGTCCCAAGACCAGTACGATGCCCGCAAATACCTGAACAGCGCCCCTACTCCCGGATATCTTCTTACATAAAAACCCGCCGATGACTGCTGCTATCAGCCCCAGTATCGCGCTGGCAAGTATCCAGAGCATCGAGACCTGATACGATCCGGGCTGATAAGCGCCCTCCGCGCCAATCACCAGATAGAGAGTGGAAAACGACAAGAAAATGATCGCCACGATCGCAACATACCCGACGACCACGCCTAAGATTGCCCAAACGATTTTCATAAGATCTCCCAAAAAGAAGTGATGAGAACTTAGAGATGAGTACTGAGTATTGGAGCCAATTGAGAATTGAAGATTGATAATTGGAGGCAGCTCATACCGGACTCAATTCACGCCTGCTTGCGTTATTTCGATCTAAATATGACAGACGTTCAGCTCAATTATCCATTCTCAATTTTCAATCTCTTCCTCAGTCCTGACTTTCGAGTTCCCGATTCAGCATCCAGCCGATGCCGAACCTGTCCTTGACCATTCCAAAATGCGCGCCCCAGAAGGTGTCCTGGAGGGGCATCTTCACCTCGCCGCCTTCCGCAAGCTTCTCGAATACGCGGGCTTGCTCGTCCGCGTCCTCATGCATAACGCTCAGGTCGATGTTGCTGCCTGCCGGCGCCTCGTGTCCCGGCATCGAGTCGGCGGCCATGAAGTGAATGCCTTCTGCGGAAAAGGTCGCGTGCATTATCTTTGAACCGTATTCCTCCGGGACCTGGTCTGCCATAGGCGAGTCGCCGTAGCGCTGGGCGAATTCGATCTCGCCTCCGAACGCATCCTTGTAATGGTTCAAGGCCTCTTCACAGTTTCCGTTGAAAGCGATGTGCGGTACTAGTTTTGTCATATCGTGCTCCTTTCAGATCTTCAAATTCCCGCAGTGTACTTCACCAACTGTCGGTTTGGGAAGAAAATGTGACAAACGGCCAAATATCGACTTAATTGAAAATTGATAATTGAGGATTGGTAAATGAGGTAGCGGTCCTCGACTTTGGTATCTCGTAGATCTTTGTTACCAAGAACAGGTGTGCCGACCGGCTCCCTAGAATCGTCAACTCTCAATTTTCAATTATCAATCTCCTCTGCTCGCGCCTTCAGATTCCCGTTCCATTCCTTTGCAAATTCCTCTATATCAAAGAAGAACCACATCATCACCTTCGTGAACCAGCCGTCGACCTTTGTGGCGTCGGTCGTCCTCAAAAGTGTTTTCTTGCCGCCGCGCGGGGACAGCTCGCCTTTCCACGAGCCCGTGAAGCTGTCACCCATCTTGTAGCCGATATCCATCGACCTCAGCTCGTCTTCGCTCTCGATCTTGAAATCGATCGCGCCGCCCGGCGTGTGCTCTATCCACTCTTTCTCGTTCCGGATCTCAATCTTTTCGATCTGGTCCTGCCATTCGGGATATTTTTCGACATCCTTCAGGACGGTCCAAACCGTTTCCGCCGACGCCTCTATTTCAGTCACCTGCGTGAACTCCTTTTCGGCCGGAATAAGAAGCCCGAGGGTTACAAACGCTGCGACAAGCGCGAATACGAGAAATATAAGGATGTAGATCAGCTTTTTCATGTTTCAGGTATCAAGTATCACGTTTCAAAAACCTGGTGGCTTCGTGCTGGCCGTCGATTGATGCTCGGCCTACACTCGGGCTTTTTGCGGCTCCGCCGCGATGCTGTGCGGAAAGGCTTGCCTTTCCGTGACTTGCCTCCAAGAACGCTGGCGGAAGTTCAGCCTCCGCCAATACAAATTGTTATCCGTCTCTTCGGTAAGCCACAGGCTTACCGCACATCGGGGCGGCAAAGCCGCAAAAGGCTAAATCCGACTCAATAGACTCAATAGACCCAACAGACTCAATAGACTCAACCGACTCAGCGCTCGTATCTCCAATTCCTCGACTTGCCCTCGCTGAGCCACTCGATCGCCTGCGCGATACGTTTCTCGCGCGTCGCCTCCCGTTTCGCATCGGTGATCCACTCGACATACTCGTTCCTGTGCGAGGTGCTGAAATCTTCAAAGGCCTTGTTCGCGTTCTTGTTTTTCTTGAGTTCAGCAGAGAAATAGTCGGGCACGGCAAGCGCCTTTGCCCTGCCGGCCGGCTTCTTCTCTGCTTTAATGCCTTCGTCGTTCAGCCGTACGGCTTCTTCTATGTACTGCTTCAGGATCTTGTCTGAGGGAAGTTCCTCGAGGGAAGTGATCCTCCCGAGCGAACCCATCGCTTCGTCCGATTCAGCGAAAAGTCCCCGAGGGTCGTCCATCAGCGCCTGCTTTGCGAACGTGAGCGCACAGTGGCCTTTGAAAGAGGCCATCGAGAGCATCATTCCCTTGTGATCAAAATGCGGGAAAGACCAGCGCATTTTCTCTTCGGTGTCAGGACACACTTCGTGCACAAGATCGCGAAGACGCTTGAGTATCGGTTTCGCAAAATCGGCAGACTTTGCGATGTAATCGTCGATGTCTTCAATTCGGTCGCCGCAGCTCATCTCGTTTCAAGTTCCAGGTTTCAGGTTCCAAGTTTCAAGTCGGGAAATCAGCCACAGATGAAGGAAATGAACACAGATCCGAAAAAGGCCAAGACGTTCTGACGGCTAGGGTCCCAAACAGCATTTTGGCGCTTAGTACTTCCTAAACGCCCTTCAATACCGTGTTCATCCCCTTCATCTGTGGCATACTCCCGTGCCAGTGCTTCGCAGGTAACTGGCAGCGCAAGCGCTGCACTAAACCGCCTAGTTGAAGAATTAATAAACGAGACGTGCTACGCACGCCTTCCGCAGCGCAAGCGCTGCTCTAAACGGTATTGTTGAGCACCTCTGAAATCTGAAATTCGGAATCTGAGATTCGGCCGAAGGCCGACCGCGCTGTTCTAAACGGGCAAATTTTTACTCGCCTAACTTTCAATTATCAATTATCAACCTTCTTCCTCAGTCCTCAGCCCTTTTCTCTCAGTCGTTTGGTATCCACCCCAGCGCGCACTTCTTGACAATAATGTCCTTCTTGTACGGCAAAAGGCTCAGACGTTCGATCTCGACCAAATCCTGGTTTTGAAAGCGCGCGAGTTTGTCCTGTATATCTTTCTCGATCCTGGCCAGGTCCTCGTCTATCTTCACGATCTCCTGCTCGGCGGCCGCCGCTTCGTTGCGCTCTTTCATCGTCGTCCCGATCCTCTGAGCCGAGCGTGCGATCCCGCTGTAACCGCGTCGCGAACTGAACAGGCTTGAAAGTACGCTTGTGCCGATCGAAATAACGGTGCCCATCGTATGCGAGCTCGCCTGGGCCTCCTGCGTGGCTGCGGTCTTTTCGGCACGCGCCTTTGCCCGGGTTAGTGAATCGATCTCATTCGCGTAATCCTCGCGTATCTTGTCGAGAGCCGAATCCCTCTGCTCACGGGCCGTCTGAGCCACGCGGGTCCGAAACGCCCTTTCGTCTTCATCGACCGTCGAAACTTCGTCCATGGTCGGGCAGCTGAACATCTCGAGCGGTTTCTCCTTATAGAGCCACAACACGAAATCCTTTTCCCATCCACTGACTGTCTTTGCAGTTACTTCAGCCTCGAGCGACGCGAAACCTCTCCCTTCCCTCGGCTCGGATTCAAGCTCTTCAAGACCAAATTCGGAAGGCGTCGCGTCGTCCCAGTTGATGTACGCGCTGACGGGTACCTGGAAATTCTGCTCTTTTGAGACCGCGATCCCGAGCTTCTTTTCCTCGTAATGCACGTCGGCATAACAGATCGCGTGAGGCTTGTAAGTCTTGCCAGTTCCGGGCACGAATGTCTGCTGAATATCAGGACTGAGGATCGGCCGCGTGCCTCCCTCCGGCTCTTTCGGTTCTTCCGCTGTAGCTGTCGCTGCGGCCGTTCCCGCCGCGGCCCCTGCGGCACTGGCACCGGACGATGCTTCCGCAGCCATTTGATCCTCGCCGATCAGCTCTTTGAACCGGTTCCGCATTATCGGGCCGGCGAGATACGAAAGCACCCAGCGCGTATTGAAAAGCACCGGATGATTGTCCTTTGTGTTGTTCATCAAGAAGACTCGTTTGCCGAGCCCCGCCAGCTGGCGGCTCAACTCCCCTTTGTCGGCTCCGCTGTTCGCGGTAAGAAGCCCCTCAAGAACCTTTTCTTTGTCGCGCTCGGTCTGTAAACGCCCAATGAACCACGTCCCGACGTTGCTGAGCGCCTTATAATCGAGATCGCCCGGGTTCTGTGTCGCCAACACCAGCCCAAGTCCGAATGCGCGCGCCTGCTTCAACAAAGTAAGGAACATGCGCTTCGAAGGCGGATTTGCGACCGGCGGAAGATATCCGAAGATCTCGTCCATATAAAGGAGACAACGGAGACTTCCAGTGCCCGACTGGGCGCGCATCCACGAAACCAGTTCATTAAGAAGCAAAGTGACAAAGAACATCCTCTGTTTGTCGTCGAGATGAGCTATCGAGACTATCGAGATCCGCGGCTTTCCGGCCTCGGTGTAGAACAGGTCGTCGATATCGATCCCGTCGCCCGTGGTCCAAACCGCAAACTGCGGTGAAGCGATCAGGTTGTTGATCAGCGTCGCCAGCTCGAACCTTTCTTTCTTTGGGTAATAAGCCTCGACTTCAAACGCCCCGATCCGGTCCATAGGCGGATCCTGGATGAGCGAGATCAGCTTTACGATCTCGACGTCGCGGCCCGCAAGCCATTCGGTCTGGATGATGTTCGAAAGCAGGATGTGTTCTTTTGAAGAAAGGGGGTCGGCGTCAATATCGATCAGCCCGAGAAGGCCGCTTACGAGCGTCGAGACGCGTTCCGCCAACGCTTCGAGATCGTCTGTGTTCTGCGGTCGCGTGAATGATTTGAGGATCGAGACGGGCCGGCCGGAAGTGCTGCCCGGAGTGTAGAGAACGCGCTCCGCAGCATCCTCGAACATCTTGATACGCTCCGGCTGCTGCCCCCACTTCGCTAGGCCTGACCTCCAAAGATCAGCCTGTTTCTGCGCGAAGTCTTCGACCGATTCTCCTTTCTGAGCGGCTTCGTCGGCGTTTACCCAGGGAAGGAATTCTTCTTTTGAAAGGTTCGGAAAAGTAAGAAGCAGATTCGTCATATCGCCTTTAGGGTCGATGACGATCGCAGGGATGTTGTCGATCGCGGCTTCTTCGATCAGCGCAACCCCGAGTCCGGTCTTTCCCGATCCGGTCATTCCCATCAGCACGCCATGCGTCGTGAGGTCCTTTGAGTCGTACAGAAGGAGTTCGTCGGTGACGTCCTGCGCCGCCGGATCGTATTCTTTGCCGAGGTAAAAAAGGCCTAGTTTTTCAAAATCATTCATAAGCGTGAGCGGTTAGCAGTGAGCAGCGGGCCTCAGTACTCTCTTTGAGGAATACTGGACACAGATAATCACGGATCTTGGATTGCCGGATTATATCAAACTCAATTTTCATCGGTCAGCGATCAATGAATTAAGAATGCGTTAGCCACAGATAAAGGGAATGAACACGGATAAGACCAAAACTGACAACTAAGAATCGAAGACCGGATCGTTTCAACAGAGGTTCTCTTAAATCCCAAGAATCGATGTTCAGTAAGATTCGAGGCCTGTTTCTTGAATCTATCGGTGTTGATCCCCTTCATCTGTGGCGAGTTCTTCCTTGCTCCTCGGCTAGCCGGTCTGAAGCCTAATTCTCAATCATCAATTTTCAATTCTCTCAGTCCTCAGTCCTCACCTCTCAGTACTCTCCTTCCGCCAATTCCACGGCGGCACCGGATTCTGATCTCTCCACAAGCCCGCGCGCGTCTGCCGCGCAAGCTGTTCAGTCCCCGCATATCTCGCCCGCATATCGGGATCCTGCTGGCGCTCGTGCTGTTTGTAATGCCACGCGAAGCCGCGTCGAAGCTGCTCGACATTCACATTAATCGATCCGATGAAAACCTCGCCGACGATTCGCCTGTATTGATCGCGGTCCAGCTCCACAACAAGAACGTTCTTTCCCTTTACTAGGTCCGAGAGCGACTTCTTTGCCTGTTCTCCATACGCCTGTCCGTTCTCGGGCGCGTCGATGGTAGCAAGCCGCACGCGCTCCTCCTTTCCGGTATCGAGAAAGCGGACCGTGATCGAATCGCCGTCTGCCACTCTGACGACGACCGCATTTGGCTCGGGAACCGGCGTCGGATCTCCGGCGACCGGAGAAGACTCGCCTGCCCTCCCCGTACGGTTCTCGGGTTCCGAAGTACAAGAGGAGAACAGGGCAAGTGCAAGCAGTAGAACGCAAACTTCGAATCTGAAAACTTTCATAGGTCTCTTGTCCGCGCCAACGATTAAACCAATTGTCCGCAGATTTTGGAAACGCTGGTCTTTCCGAATCCCCCAATTCGTGTCATCCGTGTAATCCGTGGCAAACCTCTTATTAGTGCAATTCGTGTAATCCGCGGCAGACCTCTTTTTCGTGCAATTCGTGAAATTAGTGGCCATCTCTTCTTTTCCGTGAAATCCGTTCAATCCGTGGTTAAACCTCTTCTTCAACATGTGGAAAACCCAACGCTCTACTTTTCCACATGTGCAACAGATCCTATCTCACTGCTTTCAGGACACTTGCACCAATATTCCCGCCCGGAATTCCACAGAATCTTCCACAACAATTCCACAAGAAGATGATTTACCACAGAGAGCACGGAGAACACTGAGCCAGATTGGTACCCCGGGCCCGCGTACTTAAACACCTCCGTGCCCTCTGTGTTCTCTGTGGTTGTACCTGCTCCATTGAACTTTGAACCTCGAAAACATTATCCTCTCAACGATGCCAGAGTTCGCCGCCACAACCCGTCTGCAGGATCTTCTCATCGACCTCCTCTTTATCGAAGACGCCGATTTCTATCCTTCTGAGATGTGGGAAGACTTTGCCGACGCCATTTCCCTTTTCCTGAACGCGGAAGAGATCGAGCTGGTCAATTACCGTTACGGGAACGAAGACTTCTGCAGCTTCGAGGTCGGCGAACGGCGCCGGATCCTGCGCGATCTGTTCACGAGGTTCCGGGAGAGCCGTTTGTTCGACGAGATGAATTCGGTGATGTCAGATCACGAAGGTACTCCTTCGGCAGGCCGCGAATCTTCCGGTCTAAAGCTGGTAAGTCCTTTGCCCGAGAACAGCGTTACCGACGATTCGCGAACATTTGGCTCAGAGATTGCGAACGGCGCGGGTGATTTTGTCCGTTCCTGCCTGGAAGCTCACGGCCTCGAGTACTGTCCAGGTTCGGCAGGCGAGTTTCGATACGATTCAAAAATGGGAAATGATCCGGTCGTCGTGTGGCGGTTTTCGGAGTACGAGATGAAACCGGCGATCCTTGAAGATCTCTTGGAGAAGGCATCAGAGAACGGGTTCGAACGTCTGATAGTCGCTGCCATTCCCCGTCTGACCGCGGATCTTCCGAAAGCACTCGCCGGCCGCATTCCTTACACGTTTCTTCCTGTTATCGAAGACGAGTCTTCCGGAGCGCCCGCGTCCCGCGGGCATTGAGCGCATCGCGCGAACCGTTCAGTACCGGGAGCGGTAGCAACGGGCACAATCGGAACCCGGAGCGCCCGCGACGGGCATAACAAGAACCGGACACAGATGAACACAGATGAACACAGATGAAATGAAACAGGAACGATGAACTACTTGAATGTCTCATACAACCAAAGCAGAATACGTTTCCCACAGGAGACCGATCCGATATCTATTTGTGTCCATCTGTGTCCAGTTTTCATAACGAAATCTATGACGAAGATTTTACTTTCGTTATTCCTTGCGTCAATCACCTTCGCCGCGTCACCGAAGCTCCACACGATACAGGCCGACGGACATCCGATCGCCGTCTGGGAGAAATCCGTTAAGGATCCGAAGGGCCACATCCTTCTCCATCACGGCAGGACCTGGAGCTCGCTTCCCGATTTCGACCTCCAGGTCAAAGGCGAGGACCTTTCGCTGATGGACGGATTCAACGCGGAAGGCTACAGCGTGTGGGCGATGGACGCTCGCGGATACGGAAAGACGCCGCGGGATGAGACAGGCTGGAACACCCCCGAAAGATCGGCGAAAGACATCGCGATCGTTCTGGAATGGCTGCACAAAAAGAACGGTGAGAAGACGCACCTGTGGGGATGGTCGATGGGCTCGATGCTCGGCCAGCTCGCCGCGCAGAAGTATCCCGAACATTTGGCGAGCGTGACCTTGTTCGGTTATCCCTGGACACCCGGAACGGTGGTCCCGGAAGACAACAACGAGGGCGATCCGCCAAAGAATCCTACGACGGCAAAGGCCGCCGCGGAAGATTTCATCACGCCCGGCTCGATCAGCCAGAAAGCGATCGACGAATACGTGCGCCACGCACTTGAGGCCGATCCCGTCCGTATGGACTGGCGAAGACAGCACGAATACAACCAGCTGGACGCGAAGAAAGTTTCGGTCCCCGTGCTTTTGCTTCAGGCCGAATTCGATCCGCTTGCAAAGACTGAAGCCCATGCAAAGCTTTTCTCGGACCTCCCGAACGCACACAAACAATGGGTGGTGCTAAAAGGAGGCGACCACGCAGCACTGCTCGAAACTCCCCGCCTCCGCCTGATCGCCGCCACGGTCAATTTCATCGAGTGGCTAAACAGGTGAAAACTATTTAAAGCTATGAACTTATTTGACGAAGTGAATGGCCGTTATCAGGTGCCTATCCTCAAAATGGATGTACTAGATCAACTTGAAAGGGTTTTCATTTGAGTCGACCACACACGAGAAATAGTGGTAACAAAAGCCTATGGGAAAAACTTTACCAGTAGTTGACATATTTGCCGGTCCGGGTGGACTTGGTGAAGGCTTTGCACAGTGCACCAATTCCGATGGATCACATCCATTCGAAATTGTCCTGTCAATTGAAAAGGACCTAGTGGCCCATCGCACTCTTCAACTGCGAAGTTTTCTTCACTCATTCGGAAAGGATGGCTTTCCGCCTGAGTACTACAGTTTTTTGAGAGGCGACAGGCTCTCCTTGAATGAATTGTTTGCGCTGTATCCCCAGAATCACGAACTTGCTTTAGATGTGACCCAGAGACCCATCGAATTGGGAAAAGAGGACCCATCGTTCATCGATGCCTTAATCGTAAAAGCATTGCGAAGAGCGAATTCTAAACACTGGATTCTAATTGGCGGTCCGCCGTGCCAAGCATACTCGGTAATAGGGAGATCAAGAATGACTGGCGTCGGGTACTTGGAGATGAAAAACGAGAAACACCGAAGAAGACTCCGAAGGGACAACGCTAAGAAATTCTCAATGGACCTCAGACATAAACTTTACAAAGAGTACTTGAGAATCGTTGCGATCCACAAACCCTCCGTCTTCGTGATGGAAAATGTTAAGGGAATCTTGTCATCAAGACTAGATAACGACTACGCAATAGAGAGGATCCTTTGCGATCTGGTCGCTCCATACGAAGCTTTGGCAGCAGAGCTGTCGAGCGGGTACACATCTCTGTTGGACAAGAACTTGAAGTATAAGATCTACTCATTTACATCACCGGATTTTTCGCTCGAAAGGCCGAAAGACTTGCTAATTCGATGCGAGGATTACGGTATTCCGCAAAAACGCCATAGAGTTCTGATCTTGGGCATACGAGAGGATTTGGAAATGTTCCCGCGACTTCTGGAACCATCACCGACTAGAAGCATTGGCGACGCCATCGGAAACCTTCCTCAACTTCGAAGTCGAATCTCTCGAGGAAACGACAACTTCGAGCGTTGGACACGAACAATTAGAGAAACCAGAACGGAATTGCGGGAACTTGGGCCTGAATTAAGGAACGCGTTAGAAACTTACGAAAAAGAGATTATAAAGAAAGACTACTGGGGTGGGAGTTTTGTGGAGACTGAAGAGTTACGAAAGATTGAGGGGACTCTTGGAAAATTCTTGTATGATTCAAAGATTGGCGGAGTCGTGCAGCATGAAGCAAGATCTCATATGGCTTCCGATTTGAAGAGATACTTCTACCTTGCAGTCTTCGCTAAGTTAAAGGGTCGAACTCAATCTCTCGGCGCTGACTTTCCAAAGGTCTTGCTTCCTCATCATTCAAATCTCGAACACCTTCAGAACGGTAAACCAAATAGGCCCACAACGTTCGCAGACCGATTTCGCGTTCAGGTTGCTGACGAGCCGGCATCTACGATCACATCACACATATCTAAAGACGGGCACTATTACATTCATTTCGATCCTACTCAATGCAGAAGCTTAACGGTTCGAGAAGCAGCGAGAATTCAGACGTTTCCTGACAATTATTATTTCGAGGGAAGCAGAACCCAACAATACCATCAGATCGGAAATGCTGTACCTCCATTCTTGTCTAAGCAGATATCGGAAGTAGTTGGCGAGCTGTTTCATTAGAAGGCTAAATTCTCAGGTTATTCGATTGACTCAATAGAAAGTCTCTATGTTAGTCGATAGTGACGGTACTTAGCGCATCCGGCGAACGTAGATTCTTCTAAGCGTTTGAATTTTCTAAACAGGTATACTCTTGAAATTGATTTTGAAGGAAGATTGTTTGGAATCGGAGTTTCGCCTTGGCTTAAATCCTAAGGACGTTGAACCAACGCTTCGTAAATACTGGAAACGAAGTAACTTTGCAGGAACATGTTTAGATCCGTCCTAAAATGTGTCCGAGGTCTTCTTGGTTGGTTCGGAATTTGAATTTCGTTTGAATGGTGCGCGGTTGACGAATGACAACTGAGATAAGAAGGGATTTGCAATAGAACAAATGAAAAAAAAGGCAATAGAGTCTGGGGAATCACTTCTTCGTCCTCGCGCTAGAATTATCAAGACCATTGGGGAGGAACTAATAAGTAGTGACAAGGTGGCTATTCTCGAATTGGTCAAGAATAGTTATGACGCGGATGCTGAAATTATTGTAATTACTTTTACTGGCGAAGTAAGAGAAGCAGTCGATGGTCGAAAGAAATCCCATAGTCTTGATAGGGAGGGCTCTCGCATTGTCGTATTTGATGATGGTGAAGGGATGGATCTTGAGACCATAAGGACGGCTTGGATGGAACCTGCAACGGTCGCAAAGAAGTCGATAGTGGAAAGCAGAGCTAAGGGTCGGAGGCTGACAGGTGAGAAAGGAATTGGTCGGTTCTCATCAGCTAGATTGGGATCAGTGTTGAAGATTACAACTAGGAAGAAAGGAGAAAATGAAATATTTGCAAGGTTTGATTGGGAAGATTTTGACGATCCGAATTTGTTTTTGGACGAAGTCAAATGTTCATGGGTGGTTAGAGAACCAGAGGTCTTTATTGACGATACCTATGGCACACAATTGGAAATTCTTGAGTTAAACTCGACTTGGAGTGAAAGTAAGTTTCGCGATCTTCGTATTACGCTCCAAAGGCTTGTAAACCCGGTAAAGCCAGTTGAAGATTTTCTTATTGAGCTTCAATTACCCAAGGAGTTCAAGAGATATTCCGGAACAATTGAACCTCCAGAATCTCTCAGATTCCCGATGTACTCTGTGTCCGGCAAAGTCAACGCTGATGGATTTGTTGATGCAAACTACTCCGGCCGAGGGGCAGGCACAGCAGACTCTGTGACCTTTAGTTTACTTGATAGGGACCAAACTTATATAACCGGTCCATTCAGTTTTAAGTTCGACGTTTGGGATCGCGATCTTTTATCCGAACTGGCTGAAAACATGGGCGTGAGGATCAAAGATATTCGTCAGGCACTCAATGCACTGGCCGGAGTCAGCATTTACCGGGATGGCTTTCGCGTACTTCCTTACGGAGAACCAAAAGTTGATTGGTTGGGACTGGATTTGAGAAGAGTAAACAACCCAACTCTTCGACTTAGTAATAATCAGATTATTGGATTCGTGGAACTAAGTTTGGAGTCCAACCCAAGTTTCACTGATCAAAGCAACCGTGAGGGTATTGTTGCTAGTGATGCATTTGACCAACTCAGGCAAAGCATTATCTCGATTCTGGCAAAACTTGAAGAGAGAAGATACGCAGAGAGACCGCGACGCGGTGATGATGATCCCGAAAATAAAGGGTTGTTTAGTAGTATTGACATCTCGCGTCTCGTGGAACTAATTAGGGAGAAGCTGGCGCATGATAAAGACGCTTTATCAAACCTGTCGGCATTTGAGAGGTCTTATAAGTCCGGAACTCAGCGGATCCGTGATGTATTAGCACGATATCGTCGCCTTTCTACCTTAGGTGTGCTTTTAGATGTAGTCCTTCACGACGGAAACAACTTTCTCGCTCATCTTGACAGTGAATTGCTATTGGTAAGGAGAGAGATAAACAGTAGTAAAAGGGATATCAACAAGGTAAATTCGAGAATAGACACTGTATTGTCGCAACGTAAAGTGCTTTCTCAGTTGTTCAAGAGGCTGGAGCCTTTCGGTGGAAGAAAGAAGGGTAAGCCGAAGGAAATTGTATTCGAAGAGGCCCTTGAAAGTGTGTTCCAACTTTTTGATAAGGAAATAGACGAACTCGATGTCCAAGTCACATTACCGACATCCCGAACGCTTGTAAGAATTGATGAAAGTGAATTGCAAATCATCTTCGTTAATTTATTGCAGAACTCCTTGTACTGGATGAGAAACCACGATGACAGCCGCCGAATCATCGTGGAAGTAACGAATCTGATCGGGGAACTAGAAGTGATCTTCAGCGACAGTGGCCCCGGAATTCCCGAAAACCTTCACCACCTAATTTTTGATCCCTACTTTTCAACCAAACCTGACGGAATTGGATTGGGACTGACGATAGTAGGTGAAATATTGAGCGAGTATGGGGGGGAACTGAATCTGATTGACGGCGGCCCATTGCCCGGGGCGACTTTAGAGCTAGTGTTTAGAAAGAGAGTGTGAGATGCAAATAGATATATTGATTGTTGAAGACGACGAACGCCTCAGACAAAACATGATTGAATTGATCAACGATTGGGCAATTGGTGATTACGTAATTCGGGTGAATGGCCTTTCCGACTTTACTGAAGCTGAGAAATGGCTGAGTAACAATTCATGTGATCTTGTCGTTCTCGACTTATTTAAAAATACCGAACCAGTCGACGAACAAGCAGGGCTTGGAGTTTTGCAAAAGATTAAAACGATTGGATTCGTTCCCGTTGTATTCTTTACTGGCTATGCTTACAAAATACAAGATCTAAAGTCGCAAGTGGTCTCTGTCGTCAGTAAGAACGATGGAATAGAATCTCTCAAGGATGAGATTGAGCGCGTTGTAAATTCCCGGCTAGCCTTGCTAGTAAAACTGCTGGTGAATCACGTTAGGACACAAATGAGAGCATATTTTTGGGACATAGTGAATGAGCGCAAAGCTGATTGGCCAGACTCCGATAAGGGACTCTCGCTTTCGTATTTGGCAACTCGTCGCTTAGCCTCGTCACTTTCAAAGACGGACATCAAAGCTATTCTTGATGATGATCAAATTGACCCGACAAAGGTCCATCCTATGGAGTTCTACATATACCCTCCAGAGGAGTCAGATCATGTCCAAGGTGAGATCATTAAACGCAAAGCTGATGGCGCTTTGTTTGCGATATTAACCCCAACTTGCGATATGGTGCGTAGGGGAGACTCGGATCCCAAGACAGACTTTGTAGTGTTGTTGCGAGTGGTCCCATTTGAAAGCCACCCTACTTTTGTCAAGAAAATTGAAGACTTGAAAGTCCTCCTTGCTAAAGAAGAAAAATCGAACACGGAACTAAGTACTCAGCGAAACATAGTTGATTATCTTGAAAGGGTGATTGCGAATAGGCAAAATGCAAGATTCTTCTTCTTGCCAGGCACACAATTCCTCGAGAATTCCGTTGTCGATCTAGAGGACAAACTTGCGATCGGCTTCGATGAGTTGGACACAGATTTTGACCGAATTGCACAGCTTGACGACCCCTTTGCACAATCATTGACAACTCAAACTGCGAATTACTTCTTGCGAATCGGCTTCCCAGATCTTGATGCTAGCTTCGTACTAGCGAATATGGGATTGTCCTCCGCAGCTTAAAACGGGACCATTGCACAAAATCAGCTGTTCTTGTGCACTCGCGTGAAGAGTGTTGATTCGTAGTGTAAAGTGCACTTTCTTTCCAATGACAGATGTTCATGAAAAAGCGATTAGAAGCTTTAACATGTCTAGAATTCGTAGTAAAAACACTAGGCCCGAACTCCTGCTTCGAAAACGCCTATGGGCGGAAGGACTACGATATCGGATTGAACCCGACTTGCCCGGAAAACCCGACATTTATATTTCTCGGCAAGAAATCGCCGTTTTCGTTGATGGCTGCTTCTGGCATATGTGTCCGGCTCACTTTCAGTTTCCTAAGACGAGACCAGATTTCTGGAGAAACAAATTGAAAAGAAATGTGGCGAGAGATGCGGTTGTCAACCTTGCTTTGAAAAATATGGGAGTTCGAGTTTTTCGGTTTTGGGAGCATCAAGTCAAGGATGAACTTGAAGACGTCGTTGGGGAGATTCGCGGAGCGATACACTAATTCGTTCTAACTGAAAATGTCTCAATTGAATCCATCCAGAGTTTTCGAGAAAACTGATTGAGAATACTCTATGACAGACCAAATCGTTGATGTAGTAAATCATGTGTGTCGAATTCCACACCTCTGATCATCCATTCCTTTTTGAACCTCCCGCTACACGCCCCTTACGTTTGCTTCCTTGGCAACTCATCGGGCCGAGCTGTCAATTTGAATAACTTCCTTGCAGCAAAATACTCAATAAATTAATCATCTACCGCCAAAGCAAAATTGACATTTGAGATAGGGTCGGACCGGTACGCGAGGAACTGTTCTTCGTTGTCGTTGAAGATGAACAGCGCGTCGGCATATTCGGGCTGTTCGATCATCCAGGCGAAGTCGCCGTATTCACCGGAGTGTTTGAAGACTCTTCCGGTTATCTCCATCGCGGCGAGTATAGCAAACAGAAGAGGGAACAGGATGGACAGGATGAATAGGATTGCTGCGTTTGATAAGCGAGAACAATTCCGGCTGCGATGATCAGGCGCCATTTCGGAAGTGTGGAAGAATGGGACACAGATTAACACGGATGAATTTGGGATCGGTCTGCCGGAAGCGTAGATTGCTTTGGCCGTAGCTGGCATACGGCTGGTTCAACATAGCTATCTCAATCAATCCGTGTTCATCTGTGTACAGTTCTTGTTATGCCCGTCGCTAGTGCTCCGGGTTCAGATCGGGCCGGTCGCTACCGCTCCCGGTACTGTTCTAGATGCTGTTAGAATCTCGGGCGGAGGTTGGTAACAGATGGATCCTTTGAACATAGTCCTCGGGCTGGTCGCCCTCGTGCTTTTCGCGGTCGCCGTCGCGCTGTTCTTCAAGAATCAGCGGATGGGAGTCGAGAACTCGTCACTCGCCGCCGTGCGGGCGCGGCTTGAGGCCGAGAATGCCGCGAGCGAGCAACGCCTGAGAGCGCTCAGTGAAGACCAGGAGAAGGTCCGGGAGAACGCGAGAAACGAATTTCAGATCATCGCTTCGAAATTGCTTGATGAGAAGTCCGAGAAGTTCACAAAGCTCAACAAGGACAATATCGAGAAGATGCTTGCGCCGCTTGGCAAAGAGATCGGCGAGTTCCGCAAGCGTGTCGAGGAGACCTACGTCGAAGAGACCAAACAGAGGTATGCGCTTGAGCAAGAGGTCCACAAGCTGATCGAGCACACGGGCAAGGTCAGCCAGGAGGCGAACAATCTGGCAATCGCGTTGAAAGGCGAGGCCAAAACGCAGGGCCAATGGGGTGAGGTCATCCTTGAACGCATCCTGGAACTGGCCGGATTTCAGCGCGGAAGGGAGTACGAACGCGAGTTTCACATAAAGACCGATGAAGGTCCGGACCAGCGTCCGGACTTTGTTATCAACCTTCCGGAAGGCCGAAAGCTGGTAATCGACTCCAAGGTTTCCCTGACCGCATATGAGCGGTTCTCATCTGCCGAGACGGATGAAGACCGGGTCGCGGCGCTTAAAGACCATCTGGTCTCAATAGCGAACCACGTTGAGCAGCTGAGCTCGAAGAAATACGAGGAGCTCGACGGGTCTCTGGACTTTGTGCTGATGTTTGTCGCGGTCGAGCCCGCGTACCTGGTCGCAATGCGTGAAAGCCGAGATCTCTGGGAAAAGGCTTATTCAAAGCGCGTGATCCTGACGAGTCCTACGAATCTGATCGCCGCCGTGAAGCTGATAGAAGACCTCTGGAAGCGGGAGCTTCAGAGCCGGAACGCGATGGAGATCGCGCGTCAGGCGGAAGGTATGTACGACAAGTTCATAGGCTTTCTGAACTCTATGGACGACATCGGACGCCACCTCAATAACGCGCAGGGCTCATTTACCAAGGCGGTCCGGCAATTGAAGGAAGGGCCCGGAAACCTCGTGAAGAGGGCGGAGGGATTGAAGTCGCTGGGGATCAAGTCGAAGAAATCGCTGCCGGCGAGTATGGAAAATTTTGAGGAAGAAGAGTGAACTACAGGGATGGAGGGGATGAAAGGGATTGGGAAGAAGAGGGATCAGGATTGCGCTTCGCGGGGCGCTTTGCGGGGCGCTTTGCGATTTCAAATCTCAAATTTCAGATCTCAAAAAAGAAGTGTGTTCATTCTGACTCCTGACTTCTGTCTCCTGTCTCCTTTTGCGTCGGCCGCTCCGCGGCTGAGCGGGTGTTGGCGCTCCCTACCCGGGGCTGCGCCTGCGGCTTGCCCCGGGCTAACCTCCGTAGCCCCTCCGGGGCATTCGCCCGACCGATCCACGAACCGAATTTCGATCAACAGATGCGATATATCGGTTCATTTCGCTGCGCTCCAGTCAGTAGACTCGAAAGATTCATTCGACCAAACAGACCCGATAGACTCGAAAGACTCAATAGACCCAACAGACCCGGTAGACTCAAACGACTCTCTGTCATTTAATCGCGACTCGCGGTGTTTAGTTTGTAAAGCCCGACGAAGGGGAAGCGTTCCGGTCCGGGTTTCCGGATGCAGACGGCGGAGCGCGTTCCCTTCGGCGGCAAGAACTGTATAGCGGATCACGCCTGAATGAGCGCAGCTTACGCGAAACGGGCTGGCCGGATACGCCGGATCGAGCGAACAAGCCGTCGATCGGGATTGCAAAAGACAGGAGTGGAATCATGAAAGGATTGAAAAGAACAGGAATGACATTTCTCGTGGTCGTATTGGCGATCGCATTTGCTGCGACCGCATTCGGCCAGGATTACAGGTCGGAAGCGCGAAATGTGTCGGGTTTTACGGGTGTTGACATCGGCGGAGCTATGGAAGCGGATATAACTGTAGGCGGTGCTTACGAGGTGATCATCGAGGCCAAGGCCGACGTGCTTCCCAAGATCATCACCGAAGTTCGCGGCGACAGCCTGATCGTCAAGCACGACAAAGCGTGGGGCGAAAAGATGGACTGGAAGAACCGCGGCAAGGTGAAGGTTACGGTCACGCTTCCGACGTTAAACGACCTCGACATCTCGGGAGCTACCCGGGCCGTTGTTAAGGGCGTAAACAGCGACACGATCGACATCGACGTGAGCGGCGCTTCGTCCGTGGTTCTCGACGGCAGCGCGCGGACATCGATGATCGACGTGAGCGGAGCCTCGAGCATCAAGGCAATCGGATTCACGACCGATTCTGCCGAGATCGATGCCAGCGGTGCTAGCAGCATCAAACTGAACGTCACCAGCCAGTTGAGAGCGGACGCCTCGGGCGCAAGCAGTGTTTGTTACGGCGGAAGCCCCAGCGTCCAGAAGGACACCTCGGGATCTTCGTCTGTGAAGGGCGGCTGCGGAGTGGCGCAGTAGCTGTTGAAGAATTCAGAAGTCTGAAGTCAGGAGTCAGAAAAGGGACACAGATGAACACAGATGGATTGGATAACTCGTTTGCACGACGTCATAGTTATCCTCTTGAATCCGTGTTTGACCGTGTCCTATCTCTTTGTTTTGAGTGTTTAGAGAGACACATATAAACACGGATGAGAATAGATTACTCGCTCGATTGGCGTTCGAATTATCTGCGAAATCTGTGTTAATCCGTGTCCTTGCCTTCTGGTTGAAGTTATAAGAGGGACACCGATAAACACGGATATTTAGGATAACTCGCTCGATGGGCGTTCGGGTTATCTGCGAAATCTGTGTTAATCCGTGTCCTTTCTCTTCTTGCTGGTTTAGTTACAGCCGTTGTGCTGTTTCCACATCTCGGGATCGTGGCCCGCCGGGACGTTCTTGCACGGATCGCCTTTTCCGTAGCCCCTCAATTCGTTGTATTTCTTAACCTGCTGGACTGTCAAAATTTTCGGCATCTTCAGATGTGCCGAGAGATGAACAAACCGCAGCCGACTGAGCGCCTCACCGATCTCCCCGAGTTTTACTCGAAGGTTTTCGTCGTCGACCGTTCTTTCCGTGTAGAGTTCGTCCAGTTGTTTCTCGAGTGCGATCAGCCTGACTCCAAGGGGTATCGCCTCGGCTTTCATCGAAGCGAATATCCCCTCGATCTGTGCTTCCTGTTCCCGCGTCAGGCCTATCTCCTTCTTCATATTCAGGACGTGACGCGGGCCCGGATAGCCGTTCAGTTCGGCTGACTTGGCGAGACCCCATCCGCGGCCGTTCCTCAGATCGTCGATATCCTGCGCTGAAAGGCTTTTGACCTCACGCGTTTCTTCGCCGGCGTACCCGGAAGCCGTCTGGGCCGGGGCAACGACCGGCAATGCCAAAGCTATGAATCCGAGTGCGAATAAAAAGATCGTGGTTTTCATTGAATGTCCTCCGATCTGATAATTCCGCGCGCGTTGAAGATATTCCGAGGTGCTTGTCCTTCTCAGATTCCCATTTACGATTTGATCTGAGATCTCGAATGATCAGCGTGCCGGGTCTTTGCAGTTTTGCGTGTTTGCGGGCGCAACTCTCGTCCCGTTTCGAAAAAACAGTTGCTAAGGAGAGAAGATCTCTCGCAAAGGCGCTAGGCCGCCATGGACCGCAAAGGGATTCGCAAGATCTGGTCTTGGCCATTTTCGCCCGCGCTCACGCTTGGGCTACTGACACGTGCGCTCACACGGGAGACACGCCGCTCCGCGGCGAAAGGGAGTGGGGCGCTCCTAACCCGGGGCTGCGCCTGCGGCTTGCCCCGGGCTAACCTCCGCAGCCCCTTCGGGGCAGATCGAGTCCGCCAGCATCTGAGCACGATCTGACGTCTCCTGTCTCCTGTCTCCTGACTCCTCACTTCTTTTATGCCCGTCGCTCGCGCTCCGGGTTCTCATTGCGCTGTCTCCTGACTCCTGACTCCTGTCTCCTGTCTTCTAGTAGAGCACCGACGGCGTGAAGATTCCGCGGGGTTCGCGGTAGTCGCCCATAGACATCAGCGTGAAAGGCTTGCCGACCCGGAAGCCGTTCTTCAAACACCAACGGAACAGATCAGCCTGACGGGTCGGAAGAAGGAACGAGATCGGCTCGCCGGTGATCTTCGCCGCACCGGCGATCAGCGCTTCCATATCCGCCTCCTTCTTTGCGATTGAATGATTCAAGAGCCCCGCGTTGGGCGCGGTCATGTAACCGCGTATCTCGCCGTCCTTTTCCACGACGCAGGAAGGAAAGTTCTTGGAAAGACTTCGCAGCTCCCGCCGACGGCTATAACCGTGGACGCATATGTGCAACACCGAACAGGCTTCAAGATCGTCTTCTTCAAATCTTCTGACTGTATACTCGGAAGACGGTTCAACTTCGGGACTCCCGGATATGACGACGATAGGTTCCCTGATGTCGAACCCAAGTGCCGTGTAAAGCGACATTGAACGCGCGTTGTAGGCCGCCTGAAGCAACCGTATACCGGGGGCGTCTTTGCCACGTTCGATCACCGCCTGCATGAGCTTCCGGCCGATACCCTTTTCCTGGGCCGAAGGATCCACGGTTATCGGTCCGACGCCCACTATTTCGTCAAATTCCCACAAGAAGTTCGATCCCACGAACTTGCCGTTCTCTTCCGCCGCAACCCCCCAGATATCCGGGCTGTTGATCACCATTTCCGCGAATTGCAGCCCCGCTTCCCTGTCTGCGAAGTCATACGGAAAGTTGTGCTGGTCGTCGATCCCTCTGAAGGCCTCGTAAATGATCCTTCCGCATTCTTGCGTGTCGGCGTTTGTTATCTCTCTCAACTGCATCGTCGTTGTCTCCTTTGTGGATGGCATTTGAACGATAACGCGCAGGAAATCCGGATTTTATCTCACGCTGATCCGGTCTTCTCACTTCTTTGCTTAAGATTTGCGCCTTCGCGAGAGATCTTCTCTAGCCGGGTGAATCGGAATGTTGCTGACAATTGTGGAGCAAGCACCTCTCGAAAAGGCGCGGCCGCTATGGGAATCGTACGATCTGGCCATGGGCTACTGACGGGTGCGCTAGGTTCTCGCGGGCACGCACTCTCACCGTCGCAGCTCCGCAGGCGTCCGGCAAGTGATTCGGCTCTGCCTCAGGCACGCTTCCTCACGGTCGCGTTTCCGCCAACGTACATCTCCAAACTTCTGTCTCCTGTCTCCTGACTTCTGTCTTCTGCCTTCTGTCTTCTGCCTTCTGTCTCCCGCTTCCTGTCTTCTGCCTCCAGTCTCCTGCCTCCTGTCTCCTGTCTCCTGTCTCCTGTCTCCTGTCTTCTGTCTTCTGTCTCCTGTCTCCTTACTTCTCTTTTTACATTTCCCAAAACCACTCCTAGAATGGGTAGGTCCTGAAAACGCGCTAATCAAGAAATATCCATTTGCGTTGCGGTCAGGAGGCTGACTCTCAATATGCCGATCCGGCCACTCACAAAACGGAAGAAAACAGGGGAACTCTATACTCGCAGGCCTGATGTGCAAGAGCAGCTGGATGGACTGGACGGACGTGATTTCGAGGAGCTCGTTCCGCGCCTTTCTATTCCGAAAAACGGCGGACCTGAACATTTATTCGATGAGACCCTTGTGTTTCTCCTGAGGGAGGCACGGCGAGCAAATGACTCAGAAAAATGCGACCTCATTTATTCCCATTTGTCTGTAAGAGTTGAAAGGCTTGTGATGAAAGAGGCTCGTTTGACGAACCTTCAAAACATCACGGATTTCAGGCAGAGCGTCCATGTCCGGGTCCTGAAGAAACTACTTGACATCAGTTCCGACCGGGGTGATTTTGCAGAGGCGATGTTTGGCAGTTTTATCGCGCGTGAAGCTGCGACCGAAAGAAGGAAGCGGTGGCGGGTGGAACATCGGGAACAGTATGATGTTGAGATCGACGCTCCGAATGAACACGGTTACGATCTCGATCCCGTTTCGTTCAGTACTACCCCGGAGCAGGAGGCGATGATCCTGAACGCGTTGGAAAAACTCCCAGAGAACTACGCGACTGCAGCTGTGATGCGGTTCCGGGACGAATTTCAGATAGACAGCAAGGACCCGGATGAACCGACGATCGCGAAACACTTTGGAGTGTCCGGCAGGACTATAAACAACTGGCTCCGGAAGGCGGTTGAGATCCTGACGGAAGACGACGGAGTAGATGATGAATAGACCCGAAAGCCTCGAAGAAGTGCTCGAAGGCTACGCCGTCGAGACGCCCAAAGGGAACGATCCGGAAGTTCTGCAAGAGTGGATCAGGGAGTATCCGGAGTTCGCCGATGAACTTATGGACTTCGCCGCGACGAGATCGCGAATCGATCATATGCCAGATCCGGTTCTTTCACCGGAGGACGAAGGAGCTGCAAGATCGAGAGGAGCCGCGGCTATGAAGTCGGTCCTCGGAGAATTGGCCGACCGGGAGTCTTCCCGGATAAGCGACCTGATAAAGACCGCGGAAGAGAAAGGCCTTGACAGGACGGTACTGGCGATGAAGCTTGATATGAGCGTGACCTTTTTGCTCAAACTGAATCGAAGAGCGATCAAGGCTGCCAGCATTCCTCAGGGGCTCGTGGAAAAGATCTCTACTGAACTCGGCGTAGCTGCCGAATCTGTCCGCACTTATTTCGAACTTCCGCAGAGGGCTGCGGGAAGCGAATTCAAAGCCAGCGACCGTCCCGAAAGTCCCGATCAGGAAGATTTTGCGAAGGCGGTCGAGCTGGACCTGCATCTTTCGCCCGGACAAAAGGACTCGCTTCTCAAGCTCCAGAAAACATAACCTTATGGACCACGGTGCCGAGATCAGAAGAAAGGCTGTTGAGATCCGCTCCGAGGTCTGCCGAAAGAACGGGCTGAAGTTTCAGGACCTCCTCACGGCTGAAGAACTCTCAAGATCTGCATTGGACTTTGCGGGTCTCGACCTCCTGTCAGAACATCCCGAATCAAACACCTTACAAGGCGCGCTCGCCGTCCTCGATCCTGTTGATCGGATCGTTTACATCAATGACGAGCTCGAAGGCGGCTTCCGCTGGTTTTGTGTCGCGCACGAGATCGGGCATCAAGCTCTCCACAACTTCAAACCCTTCTGCAAGACGGAAGATATCGAGGCGCTAACCTTCGACGACGAGCCGGACTCGGCAAGCGACAAGGTGATCGGCTACGGTCCGAACGAACGAAAAGAACGTGAAGCGAACCTCTTTGCGATCGAGCTGCTGCTCCCTTGCGCTGCACTGCGAAAGGCATTTGCCGAAGACGGATTGAGCGCGACGGAAATAGCTGAAAGAACGGGAATGCAGGTAAGGTTCGTGAACCGTCAGCTCGCAAGGGCAGTATTGATTCCCGATAGCGGTCCGTCCGACAATCTTCAGCTTGTCGACAAGGCCGACGAAAGAAACTCACCATACGAAACTTCTCCCGACGCACGCGATGTTCCGCGCGTTCAGGCGGCGCAAGCTGAAGTTCGCGATACTTTTGGCGCACGCTTTGAGTTGAATCCAAGCCAACGGAAAGCGGTCCAGACGGAAGAATGTCCCGTCCTGGTTTCGGCGGGGCCCGGAACCGGTAAGACCGAAACGCTGATTCGCCGGATCGTCCATTTACTCGAGAAAGGCGCAGATCCGCGCAGGATACTGGCGCTTACATTCTCGAACAAAGCGACCCAGGAAATGCGCGAGCGGATAGCCGAGGCGAGGCCCGAAGACGCGTCACACCTGTATATTTTCACGTTTCACTCGTTCGGGTACAACCTTCTGATGAAGTACTGGGAGGAGGCCGGAATCGCAAAGGACGCCGATCTTTTGGACCAGATCGATGCGCTTCTCCTTCTTGAGAAGAACCTTTCAGAACTGGATCTTGAGCACTACCTCGTGCTTTACGATCCGATGCGCGACCTGCCCGACGTGCTCACCGCAATATCGAGGGCCAAAGACGAGCTCTGCGGGCCGGCACGGTATAGAGAATTTGCCGAAGCGATGCTTGCGGACGCCGAAGAAGATGACACGCTAAAAGCTGAAAAGGCTATCGAAACTGCCCGTATTTACAAAATCTATCAAAGGCTTCTTGAGGAACACGAAAGTCTCGATTTTGGCGACTTGATAATGCTCTCCGTTCGGCTTCTGAGGGACAACCTCGAGGTCCGCGAAAAGGTCCGAAAGTCCTTCGACCACGTGCTTGTAGATGAATTTCAGGACGTGAACCGTGCTTCGGGGGTCCTTCTGAGGCTTGTTGCCGGAAAGGGAGATGGACTTTGGGCAGTCGGCGACCTGCGCCAGTCCATATACCGCTGGCGCGGGGCTTCACCCGAGAACATCAGACGGTTTGAAGAAGAATACGAGGGCGCGAAACGGCTGAGCCTTGAAACGAACTATCGTTCGGTTGCTCCTATCGTGAGAACGTTCAGCGAGTTCGGCAGATCGATGATCGCCCGCGAACCGTTCAATGATTGGGAGGCATTCAGGGGCGAAGGCGACAAGAACGCAGTGTCGAACACTGTTGCCGACGAGTTTGCAACTGAAGCACTCGGTGTTGCTGAAAGGGCACATCATCAACAGGCTGACGGAAACCGGTTCAAGGACCAGGCGGTAATATGCAGAACGCACGGCCAGCTTGCGATGGTCTCGTCGGTGCTTGCTGAACAAAAGGTGCCGGTCTTCTATCTGGGACAATTGTTCGAGCGCGAGGAGATCCGCGATCTTCTTTCGCTGCTCGAGCTGGCATCTGCCGACAATTGCCACGCGTTGATGCGCGTCGGACAATTCGCGGAATACGGAATCCCTGAAGAGGACATTCTCCCGCTATTGAGTTACTGCGAGGACAAAGGAATCGGTTTTAGCGATCTGGATCCGGAAGACGAATCCCTGAGGATCGCGGACGCTTCGCGAAAGACTTTGGGTCTGATCAGGTCGCATCTGGAAGTAGAAAAAGGGACATCCGCTTACGACCTGCTTTCGGACTATTTGCTTACCCGGAGCAGGTACCTCCGGGGTTTGATCTCGCGTCAAAGCGTTTCCGACAAACAGAAACAGATAGCGATCTACAAGCTTCTGGGATTCGCTTCATCCGTCGAGGACAAATTCGAGGATCCGGCAACCTGCATACGTGATTTCCTGGGGTACATAAAGCGGCTTGTGATGTTCCGCGAGCAAAAGAACCTGGCCGAGATCCCCGCCGCCGCTTCCGGCCTGGACGCCGTCCGCCTGCTTACCGTCCACGGTGCAAAAGGGCTTGAATTTGACGCGGTATATTTGCCTTTCCTCGCGGCTGGGAAGTTCCCAACAAGCTATCGGGGCGAAAAGTGTCCGACGCCCCCCGGACTCAGGACAGATCCGAAAGATGACCATATTGAAGAAGAGGAATGCCTTTTCTTCGTCGCCTCTTCAAGGGCCCGCGACCGGCTTCACCTCTCGAGGTCGATAAACTACTCGGAGTACCGCAAGAGCAAGCCGTCGCCATTTCTTACCGCTATCGAAGATGTACTACCAGAAGAAAGTGTGATAGCGGCGCTTGCCAAACCGCCCGAACCGGAACTGCTGCCGCCGGAAGCATATGCTCGCCGCGAGTTCTATGCGGCAGAACTGGATCGCTATCTCGAGTGCCCGAGGCAGTATTTCTACCGCTACGAAGCCGGGTTGAAGTCCGGTGACAATCGATCCGCCTATCAGAAGCTACATGGCGCTGTTTTCGAGACATTAAGACTGGTCCAGGAATCTGACCTCAGCCCCGCGGAGACGAAGGCATTCGCAGTGAATACCTTCGAAAGGCTTTGGCAGGAAGCAGAGTTGGATGGGCACGCATACGCAGATCTATACCGGACGAAGGGTGAAGAGCTGGTCGAGAAGATCGTCGAAAGGTTCGCTCATCCGGAAGCGCGTCAGGTCAAAAAAACGATTCCGGTCCCTCTTTCAAATGGTGTCGTGAAGGTGTCTTCCGATTCGATCGAGGAAACCGGGTCTGAAGGATCCAAAAAAGTCGTGGCCCGGAACGTAAAGACCGGTAAACAGCCAAAGAACGTCGAAACAAAGGATGCTGACGCGGCTCTGCTTCAGGCGCTGAAAAACGAATATCCCGACGCTGAAGTGTCGGTGGCAAAGGTCTATCTGACTGACGACTCGGAGCACACGCAGAATATCAGTGAAAAGGTTATCGAGAACCGGCTGAAGAAATACGAGGACGCGATCGACGGCATCAACCGCGGGGAGTTTGAACCGAACCCCAGCGACCGCCGCTGCCCTACCTGTGCGTATTATTTCATCTGTCAGAAGAAAGATTGATAGTAGAGGCAGGGCTCATCCCTGCCCGGCCAGAACACCTGAATGTATCAATCCTCCGCTTAGCCCACACCCGTCGTTTAACCCACCCCATCGTTTAGCCCTCCCATCGTTTAGCCCGCCCGTTTACGGGTGGGTTCAGTGCATATCGCTGCTCTAAAAGCATTGTTTTCTTCGCGGTCCTTGGCGACTTTGCGGGAGGTCTTTACGCGCCTGTTAGCTTCGGACGTTTATTGCATACCAAGTTGAGGGCCTCTCGCAAAGGCGCTAAGGCGCGAAGTTCCGCAAAGAAGAGGAGTTAGGAGTCAGAAGTCAGAAGTCAGAAGTCAGCGCAATGAGAACCCGGAGCGCCAGCGACGGGCATAAGAGGAGTCAGAAGTCAGAAATCAGCGCAATGAGAACCCGGAGCGCCAGTGACGGGCATAAGATGAAGTCAGGAGTCAGGGCAATCAGAACCCGGAGCGCCAGCGACGGGCACAAAAGAAGACAGGAGATAGGAGATGCACACTGGCGGAAACGCGACCGTCAGGGAGCGTGCCTGAGGCAAAAGCCGAAACGCGACGGTGAATTCGCGCGGGCAAGAATGGTCAAGGCCAGATCATACGAGTCCCATGGCGGTCCTTGGAGCCTTTGCGAGAGATCTTGACCCGCCGGTTAGTTTTGGACGTTGATCGCATACCAAGGTCAGGGCCTCTCGCAGAGGCGCGCATGTGAATGCTAGAGCCTCGACGATCCAAGCTTGATATCAGCATTCTGCCAGACCATATCGAACATCTTTCGCACTTCAGCGGCTTCGTCCGACCTGTTCTGGGCTTCAAGGCTTTGGATCAGCCCGTACATCGACCACCCGTTGTGCGGATAGATCTCAAGGTCCTTCTTGTATACCGCTTCAGCTTTCGCGTGTTGGCCTGACTCAAGAAGGGCGATCCCGAGAGACTGCCGTGTAGGGTAATACCAGAACGGCGGCTCCATGTACGGTAGCTTGTCCTGCCTTTCGACTGCGGCCTGAAAAGACGCAACGGCCTCCGGAAATCTTTCCTCCGCCATTGCTATCTCGCCTTTCAGGAGATCATCGGCGATCTTCAAAAGCTCAGTTGCCGGATAATCGTTCTTATCCATGAAGGTAACCGTCACCGTTTTCATCGCCGCCGAAATGCCCTCTCCTTCCCTGCGTGCTTTCTCAAGGTCGCCTTTCCGGCTATATGCCACACCCCTGGCGTAATTCCTGATCGCATTGGAGTAATCGAAATTCTCCGGGAATTCCGGCTCCGCGAGGATCTCGTCCCACTTTCCGAATTGAACAAGAGCGAGGATCGGAATCGTCTTGAAGAACTCAACGGTCGGGAACTCCTTTATCTGTTCGACCTTTACAGCTCTTGCAACTCTGCGCGCCGAGTCGATAGCCAGTTCGCTTCTGCCTTCCATGCTGGACGCGGCCCACAGGAAATGAATGTTGTGCGGGTAGTAGGCGGCGGGATAAAAGCCCTGGGCATTGCACTGAGCAATATAGTCTTCGTCGACATTTGCGGCCCGAACATTGGCTTCCGAAGCGTCATTGTACCGGCCGACCCGCCAGTATATGTGCGCCGGCATATGGACGAGGTGACCTGAACCCGGAACCAGATTGGCAAGCGTATCCGCTACTTTCTCCGCCCTTCCGGGCTCTTCAGAGGCTTCGACCGCGTGGATATACAGATGAAGAGCGAGCGGATGCTCCGGACTGCGCTTGATGACCATTTCAAGCGTGTCGAGTACCTCAGTCGTCTCCGGCTTTGCCCGCCCGTCACCCAGCCAGTAATCCCATGGCATCGTGTCCATCAATGCTTCAGCGAAGAGCGTTGCGGCTTCGTCATCTTCCGGGTACTCCTTGTAGAGATCACGCATCGCGTCTGCATATGCCCGGTCCAACGGCTCGCGCTCGTCGTCGATGTTCTCCGAGTATCGCTTTGCGAGGGCATCGATGAAGTCTTTTTCTGTCTGGGTCGCATTCGCTTTCCGATCGATCGCTTTGGAAAGAGCTGACCAGGCGTTCTTTTTCTCGTCGTCGGACATTATCGGTTTGCCGTTCGATGTCACATTGATGTTCGGGCCGGTCGCGAGCGCTTCACCCCAGTAACACATCGCACAGTTGTCATCCAGCTTCTGCGCCGCCTTGAACGACCGGATTGATTCTGCGTGATTGAATCCAAAAGCGAGAACCATTCCCTGGTCAAAATATCTCTGTGCACCCGGATCTTTCGTGGAGATCTTTCTTGTAAACTTGCCCATTCCTTCAAACAGAGGAGCTCCCGCCCGTTTGACCAATTCTTCATCCGGCGAGCTTTCAGATCCGTTCTCTGATATCTCAGCACTACTGCACGCAGCGAATGCGAGCGCGGCAATGATCACAAAAAGCTTGAATAGCTTCATGTCTGCTTCCTCCATCTGGTTTTTTTGGGAAGTGTAGTTCAGAACCGAGAAATTGAGAAGGTTTTAGGGGTCAGGAGACAGGCGAGAATAATCAGAATCGGGAGCGGTAGCGACCGTTCTTATCTGATCCGATTCGAAAAGTACGCGGTTCCCTTTGCGGGCCTTTGCGGCATGGCGACTTTGCGGGAGGTCTTTACGCGCCTGTTAGCTTCGGACGTTTATTGCATATACCAAGTTGAGGGCCTCTCGCAAAGGCGCTAAGGCGCGAAGATCCGCAAAGAAGAGGAGACAGGAGACAGGCGACAGGAGACAGGCGAGGATAATCAGAACCGGGAGCGGTAGCGACCGTTCTTAAGACACGATCAGATACTACCGAAAGAAAGGAGAGGCGAGTATTCATTCAGTCCTCAGTACATTCTTCTCATCACTGCCTGGTACCGGGAGCGGTAGCGACCGTTCTTATCTGATCGGTGTAGAGGAGCGCGCGTTTCCCTTTGCGGGTCTTTGCGGCTTAGCGACTTTGCGGGAGGTCTTTACGCGCCTGTTAGCTTCGGACGTTTATTGCATACCAAGTTGAGGGCCACCCGCAAAGGCGCTAAGGCGCGAAGATCCGCAAAGAAGAGGAGACAGGAGGAAGATAGCTCTAATTTTTGAAATCTGAATTTTGGGATTTGAAATCGCGAAGCGCACGGAATTCGTGCGAAGCACGTCTCGGAACTACGCCTTCGCCACGATTTTTTCCATCCGTTCCAGATTCTCGTCGATCAACTCGGCAAGCCGGAACTGACTCCTCGCGCGAACAAGATTGTGGGTGTCGTACTGGGTGTCGAAGTAGATGTCGTTGTTCAGAAAATCGGTCAGCATCCGGAGACCGACAATGAACGTCATCACCCGGCTGCTGAATGCGAGTCCTTCAGACTCTGATTCGCTCAAATGCAGACCGCTGTCTGAGAGAAAGCCCCTGGCGAAGGCTTCGAAGTATTCGAGGTCGAATCCCACCTTGGATAGATCCTGTTCGTCCTCTTCGCCTTGATTGCAGATCGTCCGGACCGCATCGCCGAAGTCATAATGAACGACGCCCGGCATTACCGTGTCGAGATCGATCACGCAAAGCGCCTTGTCGTCTTCTGAAAAAAGCACGTTCGAGATCTTTGTGTCGTTGTGGGTCGTCCGGACAGGAATCACTCCCTCCGCAACACGCCTTTCCAGCGACTGCATTTCATCGCGCACATCGTGCGCGGTCTCGATCAGCCCGGAAGCCATCTCGACCCGTTCTTCGGAGGCATTCTCAAGTGCCTCATCGAACTGTGAATACCGGAACGACATGCTGTGGAACCGGGGGATGGTCTCGACAAGGGTAGTCGGGTCTATGTCTTCCGTGTCCCGCAAGAAACCGCCAAGAGCCTTGCCTGCCTCGTGAGCCACTTTTGCGTTTGGCGTCTTCAGATAGACCCTTGAATCTTCTATGTAATTGAGAAGATTCCAGTAGTTGCCATCCTGATCGCGCTGAATGTGGCCGCCCGATCGAGTCTCAAAGAACCTCAATATTCGCCGATCAAGCTTGTCGTCAGGAAGGCCCTTTCGTTTCTCGGCTATGTGAGCCGCGACTCTTATCTTATTGCCGATAACAGCCTCTGGATTCCGAAAAACAGTGTGGTTTATCCGCTGAAGAATGTACGCGTCTCCGGTGTCGGACCGGATCAGGAAAGTCTGGTTGATGTGTCCCGATTTTATCGGAACCGTTTCGTAGGGAACGCCTTCAACGGCAAAGCATTTGAAGACGTTTTTGATATCGAATTCCATTTAGAACAGCCGCGACGGATAGAGGCCGCGTTCACGCAGCTCGACAATGTGTCGCGCTACCAGCTCCTTGTCTTCCTTGAAGGTGATGCCTGACCAGCGTTCTTCCGAGTTCAGGACCTTGACCGAGGCTGATCCACTCGAAACCGCCCGATTTACAGCTTGCGGAATGCCGAATTCCGCAAGAGGATCCGTCTCTGCTGATCCCAAAAACCGGTCAAACCCGTCTTTCAGAATGCCGAATATCGCCGGCGTAAAGCCCCACAAGTTCATCGATACCGGTGTCTCGAGTGTGAGGAGGGCAGAAGGATCATCGCAAGTGACAATACCATTCTCGCTTACGATCCCTTTTCTTTCTACCACGCCTAACAGAAACCCTTTGTCATCGACCATGCATTCGCCTCTGGAGACGGGGCCATTAGGCGAAAGCGTTTGCCCGAGGTGAAATGAGACCAGTGAAAAACCGTCAGTCGGCGCCGATGCGAGCGCAAGAAACGAGGCTCGTCCGTAGAAGTCATCAGCGTTTATCACCCAGAAATTCTCTCGGACCGCAACGCTGGCTGCAAGGACCGCATGCCCGGTCCCCCAGGGCTTTCTCCTATTTATATCAGGCGAAGGAACCGTGAACTCATCCTGATGCACATAAGCAACTTCGGCCCGTCCTTTAAGCTTCGGGCCGAATTCGGACCGGACATTCTCTGCTATTGAACGCCGCACAACAAACACGATCCTCTCGATTCCAGACGCGAGTGCGTCGTAAAGCGAGAAGTCGATTATTGTCTCGCCTTCTTCAGTGACCGTCTCGAGCTGTTTGTTGCCGCCGTACCTGCTTCCGAGACCGGCGGCCAGGACCACAAGAGTTTTCGTATTCATTAGCGAAACCTGTATTATGTCGCAAATCTTTCTGAAACTCTTCCGGCGGCCCGGCATTTCAGCCGTCTAACGCAACGAGACAATGCAATTTGCCGCAATCGACTACGCGGTCGTGATCGGGTTCTTTCTGCTGACTCTTTCCGTCGGTCTTTGGGTATCGAAGCGTTCGGGACAGAACACGACCGAGTATTTCCTTTCGGGCCGCAACCTTCCCTGGTGGCTGCTGGGAATGTCGATGGTCGCGACCACCTTTTCGACCGACACGCCCAACCTGGTGACGGATCTGGTCCGTACCCACGGCGTTTCCGGAAACTGGGTCTGGTGGGCTTTCCTTTTGACAGGAATGCTGACCGTGTTCATATACGCGAGGCTGTGGCGGCGATCAGGTGTTACGACGGATCTTGAGTTTTACGAACTTCGATACAGTGGAAAGCCTGCGAAATTCCTGCGTGCATTCAGATCCGTCTACCTTGGACTACTCTTCAATGTTATTGCGATGGCGATGGTAACACTCGCCGCGATAAAGATCGGGCAGGTAATGCTTGATCTCCCGCCGATATTAACTGTAGGAGTAGCGGGCGCAGTGACGGTTGTTTTCAGCAGTTTCGGAGGCTTCCGCGGCGTCGTTTACACCGACGCGATCCTGTTCTTTGTTGCGATGACGGGAGCCATAGGTGCGGCTTACGTATCCGTCAATCACGAACAGGTCGGCGGAATTACCAATCTTCTTTCGCATCCGGCAGTCGCAGAAAAGATCTCGATACTGCCTGACTTCAACAATACAGATCTACTTGTTACGGTCTTCGTGATCCCGATAGCCGTGCAATGGTGGAGCGCCTGGTATCCCGGGGCGGAACCGGGAGGCGGCGGATACGTCGCGCAAAGAATGCTGGCTGCGAAAGACGAAGATCAGGCGATTGTCGCCACGTTCTTCTTTAACATCCTTCACTATGCTCTTCGTCCGTGGGCGTGGATCCTTGTCGCACTCTCGTCACTGGTGGTCTTTCCGGACATCGCAAGTCTTCAGAGTGCTTTTCCGGCAGTGACAGCGGACAAGCTCGGCCATGATCTGGCCTATCCGGCGATGCTTACGTTCCTGCCCACGGGCCTGCTCGGGCTTGTCGTTGCATCGCTTGTTGCGGCGTACATGAGTACGATCTCGACGCACCTGAACTGGGGCGCCTCCTACATCGTGCACGATTTTTACCGGAAGACGATCGATGAGAACGCGTCCGAGACGACACTTGTTAATGTAGGACGGATCACGACAGTTGTGCTGATGGTGCTCGCAGTGCTCCTGGCGTTGTCATTCACGAACGCCGCGCAGGTGTTCCGCGTGATAATAATGTTCGGAGCCGGTTCCGGTTTGATCTTTCTGCTTCGCTGGTTCTGGTGGAGAATAAACGCGTGGAGCGAGATCACGGCAATGACGGTTTCGGGCATAGTCTCGGTATCACTCGCATTTACACCGATCGGCCCCTTTTTGTTTGGACCGGGAGGAACTGCGCCGTCGTATCTAGAATTCCCGTTCGTGGTTCTTGTCACAACTGCGGCATGGCTTTTGGTCACATATATCACGCCGCCGGAACCGGACGAGAAGCT
This sequence comes from Acidobacteriota bacterium, assembly GCA_003385635.1. Taxonomy (GTDB): domain Bacteria; phylum Acidobacteriota; class Blastocatellia; order Pyrinomonadales; family Pyrinomonadaceae; genus Aridibacter. The sequence continues at coordinate 428,719 of QQUY01000002.1, forward strand.
CATAGAATTCTATGAAAAGATCCGGCCAGGCGGGCCCGGCTGGAAGAAGATAGCCGAAGGGACCGCGTTCTCTACGTCTGACGACCGAAAGAAGCTTGCACCCGGGATCCTGGCCAGCGTAGTCGGAACGTTCCTTGTGTATTCAGCAATGTTCGGTACCGGATTCTGGCTTTACGGAAGATATACCCTCGGTTTGGTCTTTACCGGTTTAGCGGTTGTCTTTGGGTATGCTCTTGCAAGAGTGTGGAAGCGGATGAGGGCGATCTAGAAGGTTCACGGTTCCGAGCGCTTCGAGATCTCAGATTCCAAATTTCAAATTTCAAAATGATCTGAAATTCGGAATCTGGGATCTTAAATTAGACAGGAAGCGGGCGCGAGAGCCGGATGGCTCGCTTTGTGGAACTTCGCGCCTTGGTGTCTTTGCGGTAGGGGAGCGGCTCGAATCATTCCGGAACGGTCGCAAAGCTGAATGAAGCAAGTACTCTCGCAAAGTCGCCAAGCCGCATATTCAGCAAAGAGTCTTCTACTTGGAACTTGGAACTCGGAACGTGGAACCCGGAACCGAATCTCGGTCGCGTTTCTGCCTTCGTCACGGTTCATTTACCTTTGAACATTGAACTTTGAAAGACGCATTGATCCCTGATCGTTGACACCTGACCCATGAAAAGACGTGACTTTCTAAAAACGACATCGGCCGCCGGATTGACCGCCGCCGCGGCACCAAACTTCCTTTTCGCCGGCCAGGGACAAAAGGTGAGGCTTGGATTGATCGGTGTAGGATTGCGCGGGACCTGGCATCTTCGGAACGCCATCCTTCGCGACGATACCGAGATCCGTGCAATATGCGACATCGATCCGGAACGTATCTCTATTTGCCGCGAGATGCTCTCAAACGCCGGTCGCGCCGAACCGCTTGTTTTTGGGAAGGACGATCACGCCTACCGCGATCTGCTGATTCGTGACGACATCGACGCCGTCATCATCAGCACCCCGTGGCTGTGGCACGTCCCAATGGCAGTCGATTCGATGAAGGCGGGGAAATACGTAGGTCTTGAGGTCTCCGGGGCCGCATCGGTCGAAGAATGCTGGGAGATGGTCCGCGCACACGAGCAAACAGGTACTCATCTGATGTTTCTCGAGAACGTGTCATACCGACGAGACGTCATGGCCGTCCTCAATATGGTTCGCCAGGAACTGTTTGGCGAACTTATCCAGTGTCACGGGGGCTATCAGCACGACCTTCGAGCCGTGAAGTTCAACCCAGGCGTCGAATTCGGCGAGAAAGGAAAAAGTGAGGCACGCTGGCGAACACAACATTCGATCAAACGAAACGGCGAGCTCTATCCGACACACGGCCTTGGGCCGATCGTGAACTTTCTAGATACCAACCGAGGCAACCGGCTTGTGTCACTGACGTCAACCGCGACCAAATCGCGAGGTCTTCGCAATTACATCGTCGAAAAAGGCGGCGAGGACCATCCGAATGCAAAGGTCCGTTTCAATCTCGGCGATATCGTCACAACGGTGATGACCTGTGCAAACGGTGAGGTGATCGTGCTTCATCACGACACAAACCTTCCGAGGCCATACTCACTTGCATTCCGGGTGCAGGGAACGAGGGGTTTGTGGATGAAGGACGGAAACCAGATATATATCGAAGGCGTGAGCCCCGAACCGCATAGGTGGGAGCCCTCTCAGCCTTACCTTGAGAAGTACGACCACGAATACTGGAAGAAGTACCAGGCAGTTGCCGAGGGCGCGGGGCACGGAGGAATGGACTTCTTTGTGCTGAAGGAGTTCGTAGAGTCGGTGAAAGGGCAGAAGGCGCCGCCAATAGACGTTTACGACGGTGCGGCAATGATGGTGATCACTCCGCTCTCCGAGCGATCGATCACGGAAGGCGGACAACCTCAGCAGATCCCGGATTTTACGAACGGACGATGGATCAAGCGCCCGAGGGTGTTCGCGGTGTAGTTAATGGTGAATGGTAAATGGTGAATAGTAGGTAATTGAGAATCGCAGACGGATGGTTGAGAATTGAGAGTTATCTTATGCCGTGCAGGGTGTCAGAAGCCGCATAACAGTGAGTGCTGAAGTGAATTCACAGGTATCAATGAACAGTCGCAATGGTACTCTCAGCCCTCAGTACTTTCGTCTCAGTACTCGAACTAACCCTCCCGGACGGTCGGGCTTCTGAAACTTTATTCACGATTTACGATTTACGATTCACGATTCACGATTTACGATTCACGATTCACGATTTACGATTTACGAGTAATCCACATGAAAACCTGGTCACTTAGGATCGGCAAACTATTCGGGATCGATGTTTTCATCCATTGGTCGTTCTGGCTGCTGATTATCTGGATACTCTACTTACAGATCAGCGGCGGAGGCGGGATATTCGAGGCCGTGTGGGCCACCGGTTTTATATTCGCACTTTTTGCCTGCGTGGTCTTTCACGAGCTCGGCCATGCCTTGACCGCTAAACGTTTCGGGATCGGGACGAAGGATATCACCCTCTATCCCATCGGCGGCGTCGCTTCTCTTGAGAAAATGCCGGACGAGCCGTGGCGCGAATTGCTTGTCGCCATCGCAGGGCCAGCTGTAAATCTGGCGATCGCGGCGCTTCTTCTGGTCTACTTTGCGGCGGCGGGTACGTTTCCCGATCCTTCTGCGCTTGAAAGCGCTGAGAATCTGTCTGATGTTCCGTTTCTTTTCACTCTCTTTACAGCAAATCTGATCGTTGCAGTATTCAATCTGATACCGGCCTTCCCTATGGACGGAGGCCGAGCCCTGCGCGCCCTTCTCAGCCTGATGATGGCAAAGCCGGCTGCGACAAGGATCGCCGCCGCAGTAGGTCAGATCCTCGCAGTCGTCTTCGTGCTTCTTGGCTTTTACTACAACCCCTGGCTGATCATCATCGGACTCTTCGTCTTTCTCGGAGCAGGAGTCGAATCCGCCGGAGAACGAACAAAGACAGCGCTCTCTGGTCTTACGGTCGAACACGCACTGATGAGAAGGTTTACGAGTTTAAGTCCGTTCGATACGTTGGGAACGGCGGTCGAAGCTCTGCTAAACAGTCAGGAAACCGACTTCGTTGTCCTTGATATGGACGAGCCGATCGGACTTCTGACAAGAAGCGAGATAATCAAAGGCCTGACCGAGAAAGGTCCGGAAGCTCGCGTTTCTTCGTTTATGAACCGCGAGTTCTTTGTGGTCGGTCCGGAATTGAACTTGTCCGACTTTCTGCAGGAAGTTGCTTCGCACAAGAGTGATGTTGCGCTTGTGATGAAAGACGGCGAGCTGCTGGGAATGATAGACCGCGAGAATGTCGAGGAGAAGCTGCTTGTAGAGCGAGCGCTCAGGGGCAATGATCAGTGACCAATGACCAGCGTTCAAGGCAAGAAAGAGGAGAGCGGACCTAAGTCCGCCCTCAGCTATCAAATTCATTGATCGATGGTAAATGTTTAGTAAGTTTCTGACGAGTCCTTCATTTTAAGGAGGTTCGTCGTCGGGTTCGGCGTTCTGCCGTCGTTCGCTCGTTTGACCGTAAGGCCGCCGCTAACGCTCGACATCTTGATCTTCACATCTCCGCTGCCAAGCATTCCATGCATGTCGCGCCCGACGAATTCGCCCTTCCTGACCGGAAGACCGAACTCATTGTCGATCGAACCGCTTAGGCTGTTCGCTTTGATCGTCGCATTTGCATCTGAAGGAAGCGTGAGAATGACCTGGCCGTTGACCGTCGTCATCTTTATGTCGCTCGCCTGATAGAGCTGTTCAAAATCGGCTTCGACCGTTCCGTTCACGGTCGTGAGTTTTGCGGAGCCGCCAAGATTCGAAGCCCTGACTGTTCCGTTGACGGTTGAGGCCTTGGTGTTTCCGTCCGATCCGTCGATCGAAACGTTTCCATTCACTGTCGATATTCCGACCAGGTTTGACGTTCTGGGCACGGTAAGCTCGAACTCGACCTTTAGATCATCGGCTCTTCTCCACCCTTCGTCTGCCATTTCCTTTCGGTCCCTGTAATCAGCTTTGACATAAAAGCTTGATTCGTCCGATTCGACCTTTATGTCGACGTACTTCAGGTGCTCCGGATTGCTCGCTGATTTCACGGCGACCAAACGCACTTGCGGGCTGTCCCAGGTGGTGACCTTGATCGAGCCGTTGACGTTCGCCGCTTTGACATCCCCGTTCAGGTTCAAGGGATAGGTCTGGTCGAACCTCTCGTCCTGAACAACTTCAACACGGGCCGGCGAGTTCTCTTTTGCGTCCGCCGCCACTTCTTCTTCGACGAACGAATTCACGCTGCAGTTGAGAAGTGCGGCCACGCTGAAGAGTATCGAAAATAAGTAAGGCATCTGTTCTCTCCTGAATAAAGTTTCGAATATTGAATCTTCTGTGAGTAGAACACTGCGGGGCGGGGATTTGTGACATGCGAGGAGTCAGAAGTCAGAAGTCAGAAGTCAGAAGTCAGAAGTCAGAAGTCAGAAGTAAGAAGTGAAGAAAAATGTTTAGTTATCAATTGTCGATCTGTTTCCCTGTACTCATTTTCATTTTGCAGTACTCATCTCCCATCACCAAAAAAGGAGTCAGAAGACTCCCGCCTTCTGACTCCTGACTCCTGACTTCTAAATTCTTGAAGCCTACATCTCACGAGCAACCGAGTTCATATGCATCACCGGTTTCCAGGAGTCGCCGTCCTTCATATAGACAGAAGCGGTGTACATTTTTTCAGGCATCGGCTGGCCATCGCAGGTGCCCTTGCTGGCAGCAGCATACGTCAGAACAACGAAATTGTCGTTTACTTTCGTCGCCTTCTCATCTGACAGCGTGTAACTGGAAATTTCGCATTTGTGCTCGCCGATATAGGCGATCTCGGCTGCACGGTCGCGTATCCCATCAGAGCCTACGGCGAGAAAACTCGAGCCAAGTCCGTCTTCAAACACCTTCGTGTCTTTCTTGAAGAAGGCATCCCAGAACTTCTTGTCCATATCGATCAGGGTCTTGGCGAGCTCTGCATCATTCTGAATATTCGGCTTGGGCGGTTCTTCCTTCTCTGCCTCGTCATCTGACGCGTCAGCCTTCTCGGCTTCGGCGTTGGCTGTGTTTCCGGATGTGTTCGCGTTCGAATCACCGTCTTCGCTATCCTCGGCGTCTCCGTCGCCTGCGGCAGCAGGCACTTCAGCATTTTGGTAATACGCCGCTTTCCAGGTGTCGCCTTCTTTGACATAAAGGGAACCGTAATACTCGTTCTCCGGCACCTTCTGACCGTCGCAAGTTGCGTCGTTCGTACCCTTTCCGGCAAGCAATGCTGCATTCTCTGAGAGTTCGACCACTTTGTATTCAGATGTCGAGTACGACCTTACCTCGCAAGGAGATTCATTGATCATCCTCACAACCGAAGCCTTGTCGACAAACCCGCTTGCGCCCCCTCCGACAAAGCTGTCTGTCAGATTCTGGTCAAAGTGTGCGCCATTCTTGTTCTTCCAGGCTTCTCCGAACGACTTGTCGATATCCTGTAGCGTGGCCGCAACTGTCTTCTCAGTTGTTCCGTTGTTTGCGCCGTTGTTCCCTCCCTCATTCGCGCCACCTTCAGGCGGCGGACAGGCTGTGAACATTAGCAACGCCAGACAGATCACGAAAAGATAAGTGGTCTTCAACATATGCTTCTCCTTTACTCTTTGTGTAAATAGGACTCGGGTTTCCGCGATCCAATCAAAGGCTCACGCCTCATTCCTGAGCTTGGCAGGAACGGCTCTCACCGCAGAATCTGGATTTTCCCCTTGGTTGGAAGGAAATGATACACCAACAACGTGAGAGGTCAAGAAAATTCGGGTGAGCTATTGGTCAGGGGAGTCTGTCGGGTCTGGTGGGTCTGTCGGGTCTATTGAGTCTGGTGGGTCTGTCGGGTCTATTGAGTCTGTCGGGTCTGTTCAGTCCATTGGGTCTGTCGGGTCTGTAAAGTCTATTGAGTCTGTTGTGTCTGTCGGATCGGAATTCGGATCGTAGTCTGGTCAGACGTATGCCCCGAAGGGGCTACAGAGGTTAGCCCGGGGCAACCCGAAGGCGCGGCCCCGGGGAATCAGGCAACATCTCCATCAGCCGCTTTAGCGGCGGCATATTCAATCGATCGGGTCTATTGAGTCGACCGGGTCTGTTGAGGCCTCCCGACTGGAGCTCAGGCAGCCCTGCCTACGATGAGCGAAGCAAAAGAGTATTTCGGCGCGCGCCGCTCCGGACTCATCAAAAAAGAGCCAGGAGATGTTACTCTCCTGACTCCTGACTCCTGACTCCTGACTTCTGTCTTCTGTCTTCTGTCTTAAGCCGCCTCGCCAGGCGTTCCCATATGGAATACGGCTTTCCATACGTCGCCGTCCTTCCTGAAGACCGTCGTCGTGTAATTCGGGGCAGACGGTATTGTCTCTCCGTCGCATTTTCCCGTAGCTCTTCCGTAGTAGCTAAAGACGTACATGTTGTCAGCCACCTTTGTTGCTATCGCTTCGGAAAGCCCCGTTGAGTCGATCTCACAATTGTGCTCCGCGATCTGCTTCAAGATCGCCGCCCGGTCTTTCGGGCCGTCAGCAGTCAGTTCGATGAAATCGTCTGCCAGAACACCCTCAAATGGCTTGGTATCCTTTTCCGCCCAAGCCGCCCAAAGATCGGTCTCAAGCTTGGTCAGCTCTTCCGCAGCCGCTTCGTCATTGCTGAACTTCGGCATAGGAGGCGCTGCCGGCTTTTCCGCTTCCGCAGCACCTTCTTTGTTCTCGGCGTCGTCTCCGTTCTCGGCCTCAGCCGCAGGCTTCTCTCCGCCTTCGGACTTTTCAGCCTCGTCCCCGTCTCCGCTGTCATCCGAAGCCGCTTCGATCGGCCTGGTTTGGTGATATGCGGCCTTCCACTTGTCGCCGTCTTTCACGAGCAGGGTCACGAATTGGCTGTCAGGAAGGTCCTTGCCCTCGCAAGTGCCGTCTACATCATTTTTTCCTGTCTGGATGGCTACGCCTTCGGCGATCTCGGTCACTTTCGAATCCGTCGACCTCGCGGATTTGATATCGCATTCATCGGAACTGATCGAAGCTACGACCATCGCTTTGTCAGCACGCCCCCTCTGGCTAACGCCCACGAAGTTGTCGGTCAGATTCTCGTCGAAGAATTTTCCGTTCTTGTTCTTCCAGGCTTCCTGTGCCGAATTATCGAAAGCGACGACTGATTCTTCGACTGAAGCTTCCCCTGTTGTATTGCCTGCGGAGTTGTCGCCCGGGTTAGATCCTGTATCTGCAGGCGGGCAAGCGGTAAATGTCAAAAGCGCGGTAGCGATAACGAACAAATAGATGGTCTTTGGCATGCGGCTTCTCCTTTCTGTTTCGGAAGATGTGTTTCCTTGAATTGAACCCGATCGGTAGGCTAAGGCTGCTTCACTCCAACAATGGGAGCCGATCGCCCGATTGATCAGAAATACAGTTGATGGTTGGGACGGAATAATACACGAGATGAGACTGTTGAGTCTATTCAGTCTGTTGAGTCTGTTCAGTAGGCGTTGCGGTGGCAATCGGAACCCGGAGCGCAAGCGACGGGCAAGACCGGATAAAGAGAAGAAATTCCAGATTCCAAATTCCAAAATGACCGCTACCGGCCATATTAGGCGGAAACGCGACCGTCAGGGAGCGTGCCTGAGGCGCGAGCCGAAACTCTCAGAGTCAGAGGCGCCGTCGCTCCGCGTCTAAGAGACCGTTTATGGACAGATTCCACGGGGCAAGCCGAAGGCGCAGCCCCGGGGAATCGACCAACATCTCCTTAGGCGGCTTCAGCCGCGGCAGATCTTACGAGTTCCATTTATGCCCGTCGCTTGCGCTCCGGGTTCCGATTGCCGCCGCGACGCAAACTGAATCGACTCAATAGACCCAATCGACTCCACAAACTCGACAGACCCGACAGACTCGACAGACCCGACCGTCTCACCAGGCGATACCGTAGTCATCTCCGTGGTGGCTCGAGCCGCCCCACATCGTGCCGTGCTCGCGATCGAAGAAGATCGCGTTGATCGGGCCCGAAGTTCTTTCCTGGAATCGCAGTCGATAGCCCTTCCGGATCAGCTCGCGCCTTATCCAGTCAGGAACTGAATCAGCCAACAGTAATCGTCCCGGATCGGACTCGTGGTCGCCAAACGAACTCTTCATCTGATAGCTGTTGATGTTCGCTGCCTCGACCGCCTCCTGAACGTTCATTCCGAACTCAACGACATTAAGGAAGAACTGAAGCAGATTCTGGTCCTGGCCGTCACCACCCTGAACTGAAAAGGACAAGAACGGCTTGCCGTCTTTGATGGCAAGGCTCGGCGTAAGCGTGACACGCGGCTGTTTGCCCGGCTCGATAACGTTAAACGGATTGTTCCGCCTGTCGAGATCAAAACTCTGTGCCCTCTGGCTCAGCCCGATCCCGGTCCTTCCGGCGATCACCGCTGGAACCCATCCCCCGCTAGGGGTAACTGAAACGATCCACCCTTCTTTGTCTGCAGCCTGAACGGTCGTGGTTCCTGCATAGAACGATTCGAGGAACCTGGCTTCCGCAACCTCGCCCTCGCCGGGCGTCTTCGTTCCCCAGTTCCTAAGCAGATCGTTGAACGGATTCGTTTCTCCCTGAAACGGATACGGGTCTCCCGGTTTAACATCCGGATCGTTGTCGTCAGGATCCATTTCCTTTAGGCGGGCCTTCGCGTAGTCCTTGGAAAGCAAACCTTGGATCGGCTCGGCAGGTGGAAAAGCCGGATCGCCATAATAGAAGTCGCGATCGGCGTACGCGAGGTTCATCGTCTGGTAGAGCGTGTGGATGTACTTCGAGCTGTTGTAACCCATCGACTTCAGATCGAAGTTCTCGAGAATGTTGAGCGCCTGAAGCATGACAGGCCCCTGGGTCCAGTGGGTCAGCTTGTAGACATCGATTCCCTTATAGCTGGTCTTTACGGGCTCTTCGAATTTGACCTTCCAGCCCGCAAGATCTTCCATCGTGATCAGCCCGCCCTCTTCCTGCGTACCGCGGACGAACTCGCGCGCTATATCTCCTTTGTAGAATCTCTCGTGTGCAGCGTAGATCGCTTCTTTCCGCGACTTGCCGTTCTTAAGCGCATTGGCCTCAGCCTCGACAAGCTTCTTCAGGGTCTCCGCAAGATCGGGCTGACGAAAGATCTCGCCAGCGACCGGGGCTTCCCGTTCTTTTCCCTTGTTCGGAAGCATTACGTCACGTGAATACTTCCACTTTTTTAGCTTGTCCTTTTCCCTCTCGATCCGGCCCGCAGTGTCCTCTTCCATCGGATATCCCTCGGCCATCTGGATAGACGGTTCGAGTACATCCTTAAGACTGAGCGTGCCGTATTCGGCAAGCATTGCGAATATGCCCCCCGGGGTCCCGGGAGTCACGGCTGAAAGTGCACCGTGCTCAGGCGGATAACTCTTGAAGCCCTTTGAGGCGTAGTATTCGACTGTCGCTCCGGTTGGTGCGACTCCGAGAGCATTGACCCCGATCACCTTCTTCGTCTTTGGGTTATAGATCAGCGCCTGCGTCTCGCCGCCCCAGCTCAAAACGTCCCACATTGTGGATGTGGCACCGATCATCGCGCACGCCGCATCGACCGCATTTCCGCCTTTCTGGAACATCATCGCACCGGCGGTCGCCGCAAGAGGCTTTCCAGTGATCGCGACCCAGTGCCGGCCGTGGAGAACCGGTTTGGCTGTTCGCTGCGCATTTAGCGGTTCGTTAAATGTCATGGCAACAAGAATGATCAGCGTGATCGGTCTTAGGAGTTTCATTTGTTGTTCCCAGTGGATTTCAAATCTTAAAGTTCAAACATTCGGTTCGGGTTTGGCTTTCTTTGCGGAACTTTGCGCCGTTGCGTCTTTGCGAGAGGTTTTCCCGATCTTGGATTGTCGTATCCCGGCAATCGAAAAAGTGACGAAAAAAAATCTCTCGCAAAGGTGCCAAGCCGCAAAGATCCGCGAAGGATGCAATCAGTGCCGCGGCTAGGGCCGCTTTTCATTGGTCAATGATCAATGGGCAATGATCATTGCCTAAATCCCGAGCTCTTCCTTCGCTTCCCTAAACTTGGCAACTGCAAATTCAAGATCTGCCATTGAATGCGCCGCGGAAACCTGTGTTCGTATCCTCGCTTTGCCCATCGGAACCACAGGGTACGAGAAACCGATAACGTAGACACCCTTCGTCAGAAGCAGATCGGCCATTTTTGAAGCAAGTGTCGCATCGCCCAACATCACAGGCACTATGGGGTGTTCTCCGGGAAGAACCTCGAGTCCGATCTTGGATATCTCCTCACGGAAGAACGCCGTATTGTTCATAAGCCTGTCGCGAAGCGCCGTCGACTCTGTAAGCATCTCGATCGCCCGGATCGAAGCGGCGACGATCGGAGGAGCGACCGAATTCGAGAAAAGGTACGGTCTCGACCGCTGGCGAAGAATATCGATTATCTCTTTCCTGCCGGATGTAAAGCCGCCGCTAGCACCACCCAGCGCCTTGCCAAGCGTCCCGGTGATAACGTCCACTCGTTCAACGACTCCATGGTACTCGTGGGTCCCCCTGCCTGATGCTCCGACAAAACCCGTTGAGTGGCAGTCATCGATCATCACCATCGCGTCATATTTGTCAGCAAGATCGCATATCTGGTCGAGCTTGGCGATGTAGCCGTCCATCGAAAAGACGCCGTCCGTTGCAATTATCTTCCGACGCGCGCCCGAGGCCTCCTTCAGCTTTGCTTCAAGGTCGTCCATGTCAGAGTTCTTGAAACGATACCTTGCAGCCTTGCACAGGCGAATCCCGTCGATGATGCTCGCGTGATTCAACTCGTCCGAGATGATCGCGTCTGCTTTCTCGAACAAGGGTTCGAACAATCCGCCGTTCGCATCGAAGCAGGCCGCGTACAGGATCGTGTCCTCGGTTCCGAGAAACTCGCTGATCTTCTCCTCAAGGACCTTGTGGATCGTCTGTGTTCCGCAAATGAAGCGCACGGAAGCGAGACCGTAACCCCAGTCATCCAGTGCCTTCTTTGCCGCTTCGACTATTGACGGGTCGTCGGCAAGGCCCAGGTAGTTGTTGGCGCACATGTTTAGGACCTCGCCCCCCGCGACGTCTATGTGAGCATCCTGCGGCGTCTGGATAACGCGCTCGGACTTGTAAAGGCCCGCTTCGCGGATCTCGTCAAGCTGTTCGGAAAGTTGCTGTTTTGCTGATGAGTACATAATCGTAAGTGCTGAGTACTGAGAGATGAGTACTGAGTCCGGAGCGCACGCGTCCCGCGTGCAATGCGCCGCTGAAAGCGGCTCGAGACATCCTTCCCGTGGGTAGTGCCCTTCGGGCTTTCCCACGGCTAAAAGCAGGTCGTCGCTACGCGACACTTAATTGGTCACTGTCGAAGCCCGTCGCTTTGTGGCACTTCGTACAAAGAACTTGAGCGCCTCCGTGCTACTGACATTATGCTCCTACGGAGCAAAAGCCGGCATCCCTTTCATCTCCCTTATCCCTGTCAGATCTCCCAATCAAGGATTACCTTTCCACTGTCGCCCGTCTTCATCGCTTCAAAGCCTTCTTCGAAATCCTTATAGCTGAAACGATGGGTGATAACGGGGCTGATATCCAGTCCGGTCGCGACGAGGACACTCATCTGATACCAGGTCTCGTACATCTGCCGGCCATAGATCCCTTTGATATCCAGCATGTTAAAGATCACGGGTTTCCAGTCGATCTCGAACGGCTCCGAAGGAATTCCAAGGAACGCGATGTTCCCGCCGTGGGCCATATTCGCGATCATATCCTTTAGCGCGACCGGACTTCCCGACATCTCGAAGCCGACGTCGAAGCCTTCGACCATTCCAAGCTCTTTCTGCGTATCGGCAACGGAAACCTCTTTCGTGTTGATCGCTTTTGTCACCGAACCCATCTTTTCAGCGAGTGAGAGCCGCTTAGGATTGATATCGGTTATGACGATATGCCGCGCGCCAGCTTTTTTTGCGACCGCGGAAGCCATTATGCCGATCGGTCCCGCTCCGGTGATAAGAACGTCCTCGCCAAAAACCTCGAAAGCCAAGGCCGTATGAACCGCGTTCCCGAACGGATCAAAAATGGCGGCGACATCAAGATCGATATCCCTGTCGTGTTTCCAGATGTTCGTATACGGGACGACCATGAACTCGGCGAAGCCGCCGTCCGTGTTCACGCCAAAACCCAGCGTGTTCGCGCATTTGTACCGCCGCCCCGCCAGGCAGTTTCGGCAACGGCCGCAGACCAGATGTCCCTCAACACTGACGATGTCTCCCTTGTAAAAGTCGGCAACGTTCGAGCCGACCTCAACGATCTCGCCTACGATCTCGTGTCCCAGAATTGTCGGAACACTGATAGTGTCCTGAGACCACTGGTCCCAGTTGTAAATGTGTACATCAGTGCCGCAGATACCGGTCCTGAGGACGCGTATCTTCACGTCGTTGATCTCGATCTGAGGCTCCGGAACGTCCTCAAGCCACAAGCCCGGTTCGGCCTTGCTCTTAACAATAGCTTTCATATATTTGTTAGAACTGAATCGGTACGGGAATGATAGTTAAACGGGGTCAGGTCTGTCGAGTCTGTCGAGTCTGTTGGGTCTAATGGGTCTGTTGAGTCTGTTGGGTCGGTTGAGTCTGTTGAGTCGATTGAGTCTGTTGGGTCGGTTGGGTCGGTTGAGTCTATCCGGTCTGTTGAGTCTGTTGAGACTATCCGGTCTGTTGAGTCTGTTGAGTCGAGTGAGTCGAGGCTTACTGCCCACTGCTCTATTCCCACGCGCGAATGCGTGGGTTAAACGGCTTACTGCTCACTGCTTACCGCTCACTGCCCACCGCTGGGAATAATCCCGTATGTTTTTGGAATCAATAGCGGTCACTTCTCTCGAATGGAGACCCAATACGTATGAAGAAAGTCTTTTCCATCTGCGCCGTTTCTTTGCTAATCGCTGGAATGCTTGTTTCCGGCTGTTCGGTTCCGGGTATCTCGTCGGACTCTGCCGAGGTCCCGACCATTGCATCTGAGGACCAACCGGAGATCGCTGCTGCCGCAGATGGTTACGACCTCACAGCGTATTCATTGATAGGAGACGCAGTAAAGGGAGTTCCAGAACTTTCGATAGTTCACCAGGGGGCAAGATATCTGTTCGCAAGTAAAGAGAACAGGGACTCGTTCCTCAGCTCGCCGGAAAAATACCTTCCAGGATTTGAAGCGCACTGCCCTGTCTCGTTGTCGAGGGGCGAAGATGAAAAGGGAAAGCCGACCATCTGGCGGATCCATAAGGAAAAGCTCTATTTCTTTTCCAGTGAGAGCGCCGCGGAAGAGTTCGATCGTGATCCTGAAGGCACGTTAGCAAAAGCGGCAGAGTGACATTCGATCAACTTCGTCCCGTTAATCTTTACAGGAGATGTCGTTTGTTTCCGCGCCTGGTGCCGTCAGCTGTGATAGTATCGAGGGAACGCTTAACTTGAAGTGTTGCACAACACGGTCGGCGTCTTGAGATCTGGAAATGATCGACGGGATCAATTCCTCCTTATTACCCCTTCCAATCAGACTTCAAATCGTGAGATCCGTATCTCACCGTAGTCCCGTCAGATCGCTAATACAGTGACAAACAAAGTCTGAAAGCTTCTGCCGAAAAGGCAGAGGTTTCAGGTCAATGTTTCCGACAGTTCGAGGTTCGGGGTCAGCTCTACTTGCCGCGAACTTCGAGACTCGGTTCGCCTTTGCCTTGTTGTCCGCAAAGACCAGTCTCCCGGCTTCCCGGGATTGTCCCTGTTCTGAAGATCCCGAGCCTCGACTAATGAAGATACTTCTTTACAACCCGGACAACGGTGTAACCCGAAACTTTATGCCCCACCTCTGGATGTTTCTTCTTCAGGCCCTGACCCCTGACGAACACGAGGTTGTGCTTATCGACGGCAACGCCAGGGCAATGTCCCGGAGCCAGCTTGTCCGGTTCTGTAAGGAAGAAAGGATCGATCTTGTCGGGATCGGCGCTATGACTCGAATGGTCGCCCGCGCCTACCGAGTCTCCGAAGCCCTCAGGGACGCGGGAATTCCTGTCGTGATGGGAGGTCCCCACGTAACAGAATGTCCAGACGAGGCGCTTGGAAGAGACGGCGGAAAACGCTATGCAGACGCTGTGGCTCTTGGCGAAGCCGATGACTACTGGGCAGAGATCCTGACCGACGCCGCAAACGGCCAGCTCAAAGACATCTATCAGCCAAAGTTCGATGAAAAGGGCAATGACGTGAAGCCTTCATTGCAGCCCTATCCGCACATTCCCTGGGAAAGCCTGGACTTGGAGCAATTCAGCCTGATCCCCAGGAGCTTGCGTCGGTTCATGTCCCGGCTGGGCGAAGGATGGGGAAAGTTCTTTGTAGTTCCGATCGAAACGGGAAGGGGCTGTCCTTACGGCTGTGAGTTCTGTACGGTGACCGGCTTTTTCGGTGATTCTATCAGGTTCAGGACAAATGAAAGCGTTGTAGAGGAACTTCTGAGATTGAAGAATCGCGCGAAAAACGAAAAGGGCCAGATAGCCGTTTTCTTTATCGATGACAATCTCGCGATCAACAAGAAGCGTTTGAAAGGCCTTCTGCGTGAGATCATCGCCGCGAACGCTCAGCTCCCGTGGGTGGCGCAGATCAGTGCCAATCTTCTTAAAGACGAGGAACTTGTGGATCTGATCGCAGAGGCCGGCGGAAAATGGATCTTCATCGGGATGGAGTCGATAGATCCAGAGAACATGGCTTCCGTCAACAAGAATTTTTCCCGACCCGGAGATTATAAAGAGGTTCTGGACAGGCTCGGTTCGAGGAACATATACGCGATCACATCCTTTATCTTCGGGATGGACAACGATACGGAAGGCGTCGCGGAGAGAACTGTCGAACAGATAGAAAGCTGGTCGCCCGGACTGCCTGTGTTTGGTCAGCTTACGCCGTTCCCATCGACGCCGCTTTACGATCGGCTCGAGATGGAAGGCAGGCTTGACCGGCCGAAACACTGGCTTGAGTTTGCGCCGTTTGAAATGGCGCATTCGCCAGAGAAGATGTCGATCAGCCAAGCCAGATCCGAGACGGACTACGCGTGGAAGAAGTCGTACAGTCCGGAACGAAATGCGGAAGCGCTGGAAGCGATCTCCGATCAACCGATCGAGTACAGGATAAGTCTTATTGTAGCGAGGCTCTTCTTTCGCGGCATCTACTTTCCACAAATGAGCAAGCTTGCCTGGTTAAAGTTGATCTACAGCAATAAGAAACCCATCCTGGGACTGGCACGAGAGGGACTTGGTACATGGAGAAGCGCCCACAAGAATGACAAAAGGCTTGCCGAGAAAGCGGCGGACTCGCTTTCGGGAGAGATGGCAGAAGCAGCTAAACAAGATTCCTGATTTGCAAAAAGCGCGGTAAACCCCCACAATTGTCAGAAGTTAGACCTACTCTCGCGCATTAACGGTAATGCGCCCCGTCCTGCTAGATAGTGACTGACGGCGTTTAGGATAGTTCGAGAGTCGGCAATTTACAGTACAGAAGCCGCTTTAGTAATAGAGCAATCCGAACTCCGACCCTTCCCGAGCAGACCGTTTCTCCGAAGACAACTCGATTCGAAGCTTCTTTTTAAGCCTCCTTTTATGGGAGGCCGAGGTAAAACTCTATGTCAACCAAACTTTATGTAGGTAATCTTTCGTTCGATACTTCGGAATCGGAACTCGAGGAACTTTTTAGCAGCGCAGGAACCGTCGAGTCGGCGAACGTAATCACCGATCGTGACACGGGCCGTTCACGCGGCTTCGGGTTCGTTGAAATGTCCACTCCGGAAGAAGCGAACAATGCAATCGCCGAATTTAACGGCAAAGAAGTCTCCGGGCGCGACATCGTCGTGAACGAAGCCAAGCCCCGCACAGACCGCGGCGGCGGAGGTTTCGGCGGAGGCGGTGGACGTCGCAACCGCTGGTAAGGCGTTTGTGCGTTAGATACAAGTAACAATGAGTGCCCGGCTTTTTGTTAACGCCGGGCACTCGGTCTTTGAAAAGGAAATATATGAGATTTAGTGAATTGGGACTGAATGAAGCGCTTCTGCGCAGATGTGAATCCCAAGACTTTACGACGCCGACTCCGATTCAGGAGAAGGCGATACCCCTGATACTCGGGGGAAAGGACCTGATCGGATGTGCCGAGACAGGGACCGGAAAGACGGCGGCGTTCATTCTGCCGCTCTTGAAGAAAATGATGTCATCCCCCAG
Organism: Acidobacteriota bacterium; assembly: GCA_003385635.1. Lineage (GTDB taxonomy): Bacteria > Acidobacteriota > Blastocatellia > Pyrinomonadales > Pyrinomonadaceae > Aridibacter. The sequence continues at coordinate 445,004 of QQUY01000002.1, forward strand.
GCCGGGGATAAAGCTGCTCGTGATAGCCCCTACCAGGGAGCTTGCGACGCAGATCGAAAAGGCTTACGAATCTTTTGCTCCAAGAAAAATGCGCTCCGTAAATCTTATCGGCGGCGCAAATATCAACAAGCAGACCAAAAGGCTAAAAAGCGGCGTCAGTGCCGTCATCGCCACTCCAGGGCGATTCCTGGATCACTACGAACGCGGAAACCTGGACCTTAGGAACATTGAATATCTGGTTCTCGACGAAGCGGACCGGATGCTCGACATGGGATTTCTCCCTTCGATCCGCAAGATCCTTGCGTTGCTCCCAGAGAAAAGGCAGAACCTGCTCTTCTCCGCAACTATGTCCGATTCGGTCAAGAGCCTTTCTTACACCTTTCTGCACGACCCGGAGGTCGTAGAGGTGAGCCCCGAGAACAAACCAGCCGGAACGATCGAAGAATTGGCGTTCCCGGTTGCTGCTAACTCGAAGACGGCGCTCCTTCTGAATCTTCTCGAAGAACAAAACTTTGAACGGGTCATCGTGTTCACCCGCACAAAGCGTGGCGCGGACAGGCTGGCACACATTCTGAAGGCAAGGGAACTCAGTGCCAAGACACTTCATTCGGACCGCTCGCAATCGCAGAGAGAACGAGCGCTGAACGATTTCAAGAACGGCAAGACGAGAGTGCTGGTTGCGACAGACATTGCGTCGAGAGGAATCGACGTCGATTCCGTTTCACATGTGATCAACTATGACGTCCCGAAAGCCCCTGAGGATTACGTACACCGCGTGGGCAGGACAGGACGCGCCGGAAAACTTGGACAGGCGATAACGTTGGTAACACCTATCGATGAACTCGCGATGAGGGATATCGAGTACCTGACGAAACAGAAGGTTGAGCGGATTGTTCATCCGGAATTTGGCAGAAAACCGATCCGCTGAAGGTAGCGATCAGGTTTGGAGAGTTCACATACGGGATCGGCCGGGGCCTGTGAAATTGAAACCAGCCTACCCGTATGTGATAAAGTATGAATGATTTATGGCTAAATCGAAGACGAAAAAAGACCCGGATTACAACGTTGGCGACAGGGTCGAGAAGGTTTGTCCCGACTGCGACAAGCAATTGGGACATATCGTAAAATCGGTAACAAAACTCGGCAGGATCTCCAGGGTTATCTGCTCCGAATGCGGAAAGGTAGGTACATTCAAGGCCAGTTCCGCCAAACTTAAGCCCGATAAGAGCAAACAAAAACCGGGCGACCCGTACGATACCTCGAAGACTTACAAGAGCGGGGAGATAATGGAGCACGAAGCCTTCGGAAGAGGCAAGGTGGTTGAGGTACTCGAGAACAGAATGATCGATGTACTCTTCCCGGATCGTCTCCGACGTTTGATCCACTCTCGCTAACTAGAAGCAGGCAAACAGCTTAAGCCGAACTTAGGAACGCAGTCGACGACTGTGAACGGGTTCGGCTTTCCTTTTTTTGGCACTTTTTAGAATTTCTCCCGCTTCAGCCGGCCGTCAAGAGCAGTAAAACATTGACGGTTGGGGTCGTTAGCCCAAGGGGCGCAGGCGCAAGTCCAAGCCTGCCTTCAGATCGTTCCTATCCTTTGACTTGATTGCCCAAACCGCGATCGCCCCGTCCTCAGTCTTCTCTGCAGGACCGAACGCAAGTTACCTGATTCCAAAGTTTCAAAGCACTAACGACTTTGGGCCGAGGTCTCGGGGGATGCGCCTGTCCGGTGCGAATTCTGCAGAGTGCCTATTGAGCTTTTACAAAGAATCGGAAACGCAAACCGACTCGGCTCTGTCGACCCGTGAAATGTGATCAACGGGTGCACCAAATGTACCAGTGCCTGTCACCTCGAACATCTTCCCTGAATCAATCCTCCGACGCCGTTACTGGTCTCGAATGCAACCCCCTGGCGGGCTTCGGCCCGTGAACATTTGAATCTGAATCTGCAAAACTGCCGAAGCCATTGATGTTCAAAGGGTGGATGTCATAAAGGCGGCCACAATACATTTAAGGAATATTAGATCAACAAGGGGGATCAAATGGAAAGATCAGACATGTTCATACTGGGCGCGGCCTTCGTGTCCTTTTTATTCTCAATTTCACTGTGGTTCGGTGCCTGGGGAGGCGACGCGGATTTTAACAAGCAAGCTGGAATCTTTGTCGGACTCTGGGTTCCATCGATCATTGCGGTCGGCTCGTACTTTAGGAGGCGCGCGACGGCATGACAATGGACCTCATAATCTTCTTCGTGGGATTTCTCGTTTCGATGTCGGTTCTGTACGGAATTTTCGCACAGGTCCCTCTGGGCATGGTCGAAGAGAGTGAAGCGCCGGAGAAGGCCAAGTCACAGTCTGCATAAAACAGCAGGGTCTCGCGCGTCGACGAAGGGGCCCTGCTACACATCTATGCCGTCGGTCTGTAATGACTGATACTGACATTGGGCTCGTCTTGTTCTCTAATGGTCGGTCTGGAACGAAAAGCGAACGAGTCGGAAAAAAGAGAGTGTTTGAATGAGAAAATCAGATTACTTCATTTTAGGTGCGGCGCTTGTTTCATTCGTATTCTCGATCGCCCTCTGGTTCGGCGTGCTTGCCGGTGATGCGACATACAATAAACAGGCCGCGATCTTTGTGGGATTGTGGGTGCCGTCTATCTTGACGGCCGGCAGATACTTCAGGAAATAAGGGGAACCAATGACAACAGATCTTTTAATTTTCTTTATCGGTTTCCTCGTGCTCATGTCGGTCGTCTACGCGATCTTTGCCGAGGTATCCCTCATAATGGTCGACAAGGACGATTCGCCGACAGAACGCTGACTCCGGAGCTTTTCTCGCAGACTGCCAATGATAGTTAGTTCGCCTCTTCGATCTCCTTTATCTTCTCGGCGGCATTTGTGTTCTCTGGATCGAGCGCAAGCGACTTTCTGTAGAACTCAATAGCCTTTTCCTTCTTTCCCGCAGTCAAATAGGCCTCCGCCAGACTATCCCAGACATTTGCCGATTCCGGATGATCCCGCGTGTTTCTCTCAAAGATCACAATCGCATCTTCCGTGCGCTTAAGCCTCAAAAGGTCGTACCCGAGCCGATTCATCTGCCTTTCTGAAAGGCCACCGGTTTCGGTAGACCCTTTCGTGCTGTCGTATCGTTCGAGCGCTGACCCAGCTCCTTCAGCGAGGATCGCTTTGAAAAGCGTCCGCCCCACCGAGTCAAATCTCTCGTAACCCAGCCAGGCTTCAGAAGGATGCCGACCCGGCAGGCCGATCGACAGGATCTCCCTTAGAAATGAAAGACCGTTCGTTCCATTGGCGAACATTACGAAACCGTCGCCGGATTCTGCATCGGCGATCACGAACGCACGGTTCCAGCCGTTGTCACCCCAGTGCCAGAAAGCCTTCTTTCCGTCAACGACCTCAAGCCCGATCCCAAGACCCCACGCAAGAGCAGTTTCGTCTTCTGGATCTACCCTGATCTGCGGGGTCAGCATCTGTTTTGCCGTCGAGGGCTCAAGACCTTTACCTTTGAGCAGTGCGGAGACGAACCTCGCGTAGTCGCCGGCCGTCGTGTGCAGGCTCGCCGCAGCATTTGCCTTAATGTCATCGTTCAGGCCTTTCGGTTCGGCAAGCGTGTCGTGATTCTCGGCTTTTTCGGAACCGAATTCTTCTTTCCATACCAGGCTGCTATGTTTCATGCCAAGCGGCCCAAAGACCTCTGTTGCAACAAGCTCCTCGAACGGTATTCCAACGATCTTCTCGATGACCTTTGAGAGATACACGAATCCCTCACCTGAGTAGCTGAACTTCTCACCCGGAGTGAAATTGATCGGGAGCGTCTTTGATCCCCGGCGTCTCCAGTTCGGAAAGCCTGATGTGTGAGAAAGCACGCGGCGGGCTGTGATCATCTTCAGACGCGGATCGTCGCCGACATCGTAGTCGTTGCCAAGGTATTCATTCAATGGCTTGTCCAGATCAAGCTTTCCTTTGTCTACAAGCTTTAAGGCGGCGTAGGCCGTGACCGGTTTCGTAAGCGATGCCGCTTCAAAGATCGTGTCGGCCTCAACCGCATCTTCCGTCTTTTTGCTCTTCACTCCGAACGAGCCGGTCCAAACCAGCTTGCCCTCACGCAAAACACCTATCGACATCCCGGGCGTATCCGACCGCTCCAGCAGGTCAGGTATCACTTTCCCGAAACTCTCGGCTGTACTCTTTCCATCACCATCCTTCTGGGCAACTGCGGTGAGACTCAGGAAGACCAAGGCAACCGTTAGTGCGACAATTGATTTCATAGCGCTCAAATTCTTTACAATTCTCATTACTAGTACAACACCGCCCACCGGAATTCTTGACAGAAAAGTTCATCCGCAAGAATTCGGCCGGGGCAAAACCACGGGAGTTGGGAAAAATGCTTCGAGTCCTTACATTGTTCTTTCTGGCGCTTTCGTTCGGAATCAGCGTCAGCGCTCAATCAAATGCCGTAGATCTACTCAAGGCCAACCTATACGCGATCGAGCTTAAAGATGGGAAGTTATCAGGGAAAGGCTTTGATTTCCTGATGAGGGAGGCATCGGATGCTCAGTTCATCGCTATGGGTGAGCAGCACAACAACCGCGAGATCCCGGAATTCACGACGGCTTTGTTCAGTTCTTTGCACCAAAAGCTCGGCTTCAACTATTTAGCGCTTGAGCAGGACACCGTAACACTGAGGCTGATGTCGGGCAGGGACTTTGTCGGCAAGCGCCAAAGGCTGCTTGATTATGCATCCGAGAGGCCAAACGCTTTTACCTTTGCCACGGATCAGGAGCTTGCGATGATCGCCGACGCAGGGGAAATTTCCAGCGCAAAGCACAGGCGGGTCTGGGGCCTGGACCAGGTCTTCGGAGCGGTCCACGGACTTGAGATCCTTTATGAAAAAATACCCGATCCAACTCGAAAGAATAAAGTCTCGCAGATGCTGGACGAACTCAAAAAGCTCGAAGCGGAACGGACTGCAAAAAGAGAACGATACACGATCGCCAGCGCCTCGGAGGTGGACGGATTTCTCGATCTGCTGAATGAGTTGGACGATCTCAAGGACCCGGAAGCCCGTTTCGTGATCGAACAAATGCTGATCTCTGCGCGCGTTTACGGCAACAACAGGAAAGCAGGCCAGGGGGAACTGACAGGACTCAAATCAAATGTCGAACGCGAAGAGAACATGAAGCGGCTCTTCGTGGACGAGTACAGACAGGCACAGGCCGCGGGAGATCTGCTACCAAAGGTGCTTTTGAAGTTTGGCCACTATCACATAATCAGGGGACGCGGATGGTCGAACATCCATACTCTTGGCAACTTCGTTTCCGAGTTCGCGATAGCCAATCGAAAGAAGGCCCTCTTGATCGCGCTTTACGTGAACAATGAGTCCGGTGATTATTCGGTAATGAGTTCATACCCGAATTACAAAGTCTTCGCCGATGCGGCCCCTGCGGATCAATGGTCGGTGATAGATCTCAGGCCGCTTAGGAAGTACGCCCACGCGGGAAAGCTGGAAGGCGGCAATCCGGACTTCAACCGGATCGTTTTCGGATTTGACGCGGCGCTCGTGATCGGAGGGGGAACCCGGGGCACATACGATCTGTTCACAAAGCAGTGATCAAATAACACCTCCGGGCGGCTTTCACTCAGGCGCGTAACCGATTATCCTTCTCTGAACCTTCTTCAGTGCGGGGTAGATGGAGCCGTTGGAGTTCACTAAATACGTTCTTTATGCGATCGGGGCACTTGTCCTTTTGCTGACGATCGCTCCCTTGTTCAGGTTCAGCTCGTGGTGGGTACGCGTGGGAGAATTCCCGCGAAGTCAGATCGCGGTGCTGGGATTGTCGGTGATCGTTCTGCTGGTGATCCTGGGTTGGCCATTAGGTTTTTTCGACCTGACCGCGGCAGCTCTCCTCTCGGTTGCCGTCATTTACCAGATCCACGCGATCCTTCCGCATACTTTCCTATACCCGAAACAGGTGCTAGATGCTGTTGAGCGCGATCCCTCGCGAACGATAAAGCTGTTGATCTCGAATGTGCTTGTTGAGAACGAGGACGCAGCCGGACTTCTCCGGATCGTGGAGGCCGAGGACCCGGACCTTGTTCTCCTTGCAGAACCGGACGAAAGATGGATTCGGGACGTGGCTCCGCTACGGGATAAGTATGAGCACGTTGTAGAAGAACCGCAGGACAATGCGTACGGGATGGCGCTGTACTCGAGATTCGAGCTCGTTGAGCCCGAGGTAAAGTTCATTGTTGAGGAAGACACTCCTTCGATCCATGCCAGGGTCAGGCTTCCTTCTGGTGAACTGATCAGGTTTTTCGGGGTGCATCCGAAACCGCCGGTACCCTCGGAGACCGGGGAATCGACAGAGCGGGACGCGGAGCTGATCCTCGTCGGAAAGCGCATCGACGAAGAATCGCTGCCTTCGATCATCGCGGGTGATATGAACGACGTCGCTTGGTCAAGGACGACCTTGCTATTCCAGAAAGTCAGCGGAATGCTCGATCCTAGGATCGGTCGCGGGATGTTCAATTCTTTTCACGCGGACTATCCGTTCGTTAGATTTCCCCTCGATCACGTTTTTCATTCGAACCACTTCAAGCTCGTCGAGCTCCGGCGACTTCCCGATATCGGCTCAGACCACTTTCCGATACTTGCAGTTCTGAGTCTCGAGAACGGCGCAGAACTGGAACAGGAAGAACCGAAGGCTGAGTCAGGTGAGGTCCTTGAGGCAAATAGCAAGGTAAGGGAAGCCGAACGGAAGAAGATGAAGAAGCTCGACCCGGAGAAGAACGTCAACGATGACTGAAAGCGGCGGAAACAGGTTTGTAGATCTGTTCAGGCGTATAGTACCTGACTCATTCGTTTTCGCGATCGTGCTGACCATCATCTGCGCTGTCCTCGCTGCGGTGACGGTGCGCGCGACCCCGATAAGGATCATTTCCGGCTGGTACGAAGGCTTCTGGACCCTTCTTGAGTTCGGAATGCAGATGATCCTGATACTCGTGACCGGATATGCCATCGCCCTTACTCCGCAGGCAAACAGGCTGATAGAAAGGATCGCGAAGGTGATCAAGTCGCCCTCAAAGGTCTACGTCTTTGTCACGATCATCGGCACTCTTTTCGGATTTGTAAGCTGGGGCTGGGTGGTCATAACAGCGGTTCTCGCTCGGAAACTGGCGGAAAAGGTAAGCGGAGTGAATTATCTCTACCTGACCGCGATCGTCTACCTGTCAAGCAACGGCTGGGTGTCCGGTCTGTCGAGCTCTATCCCGCTGGTACTTAACACGGACGGCAACTTCCTGATCGAAACAGGGATACTCTCTGCCAAGATCCCGATCTCGATGACTCTCGGCTCGCCGCTGAATATCGCGATGATCGCCTTCTACCTGGTCGTCCCGCCTGTTCTGATCTATGCGCTTAGGCCGGGACCGGACGACTCGTCCGAGATCGGCTCGCTGAAAGATGACGACGGAGCTGTCCGGGAAGCATCGATCGAAGAGGAAGCTGCTGGGCAGAATCTTCCGTACAAGGCATTGTCGGACAGCCTCAACAACAGCTCGGTACTTTCATTGATACTGGTCGCGATGGGCGCTGTTTACATTTTCTACTACTTTGGCACACGCGGCTTTGATCTGAACCTGAACATTATGATCTTCACGTTCCTTGTTTTCGGTCTGCTCCTGCACAGGACGCCGATGCGTTACGTGATAGCGATGAAACGCGCTTGCAGCAACATTTCGGGGATCGTGTTCCAGTATCCTTTTTACGCCGGTATCATGGGGATAATGATTCACACCGGCCTCGGCGCTGCGATAGGCACGGCGATGGCTTCGAACGCATCCTTGTATACTTACCCCCTTTATTCGTACGCCGCGGGCGCCATAGTCAATTTCGCGATCCCCTCGGCAGGCGGAGAGTACGCAGTGCTTGCACCGAGCCTTGTGTCTGCACTGAAGGAGATGGCCGCAGGATTGAGCGCCGGCGAACAGACCGCGATGATCGCCAAAGCTTCCCTGTCAGTGGCGTATGGCGAGACAGTTACGAATCTGCTTCAGCCGTTCTTCTTTCTTACGATCGTTCCGGTGATGTGCGCAGGCGTAAAGGTCGCGGTCCGCGACGTGATGGGCTATCTTTTCGTGCCTTTCACGATCTATGTCGTAGTCCAATGCATTTTGATCACGTTCGTACCTGTGTAGGTAGTTCAAAGGAGTAAGGACTGAGGACTGAGGACTGAGGACTGAGGACTGAGGACTGAGGACTGAGGACTGAGGACTGAGGACTGAGGACTGAGGACTGAGGACTGAGGGAAGATAATTTCTTAAATATGGAATTTGAAATTTGAAATCGCGAAGCGCTCTGGAATTCGTGCGAAGCACGACGCTGAAATTTGAAATCGCGAAGCGCTCTGGAATTCGTGCGAAGCACGACGCTGAAATTTGAAATCGCGAAGCGCTCTGGAATTCGTGCGAAGAACGACTGCAGAACTTTGAGGCTATACTGCTACTGAACAGACAAAATAATACGATGACAAAACAAGGCGTCGCCCTACTTGCCGGTCTGATCCTCCTGCTGTCTTTCGGCGTGTATTCGTTTGCCTACGAGCCAAAGGCGGATGTGATTCTCTACAACGGTACCGTCTGGACCGTCGACAAGAACCTCCCGAAGGCGGAGGCCGTTGCGATTCTCGGCGAAAAGATCATTGGCGTTGGATCAAACGGAGAAATGCTTAAGTTTCGCGGTCCGACGACCCGCGTAATTGATCTGAAAAGTGCTTTTGTTCTTCCCGGGTTCAACGACAACCACGTCCATTTTGCGTCAGCGTCAAACTTTTTCTGGAACATAAACCTGATGGACGTACACACGGACGAGGCGTTCGTTTCAAGGGTTCGGGAATACACAGAACTCCGTCCAGGTGAACCGATCCGCGGGGGAGGCTGGGGTGCGTACGAGCAGTGGGAGCTCGGAGCCGAGAAGAGTGCGGAGAATGATGCAGACGAATGGCTCCCCCACCGAAAGCTGATCGATGCATTTACTGGCGACATACCCCTATTTGTCAGCAGGTACGACCGCGCTGTTTACTTTGCGAACACAGCGGCTCTACGGAATGCGGGATTTGCCGAAGATTCGGCGGACACTGAGAACATACGGTTCGTCCGGGATCGTGACGGACGGCTGACGGGAGCGATGGAGATCCGCAATGCCAGAGGCGTTGAGCACCAGTTCCTGGGCGGCGACCAGACTCCGGATACGGCCAAGCGCAGGTTGATGACCGAGAACGCACTCCGGCTTGTGAGGGAGGCCGGCGTTACCTCGTTTCAGGACATTTCGGACCACGAACAGCTTCGCATCTTCTACGATCTTCTGGATGAGGGCCGGCTCACAGCGCGGGTCAACTTCCGCTACGGGATCGAGCACTGGAAAAAAATGGAGGCGCTTGGAATAAAGCGAGGATTCGGAAGCTCTATGATCCGACTGGGGGCGGTCAAGGGCCATATCGACGGGATAATGGGAACAAGCGGCGCGAGATTCTATGAGCCTTATGACAGCGATCCGGAAGGAAATAACCGGGGGCACTGGCGGCCCCTTACGTGGGTGTCGCCAGACAGGCGGACCGAACTCAATCGCGGACCATTCACCCAGATGATGATCGACGCTGATGCCGCCGACATACAAGTTACGGTTCACGCTATCGGGGACGAAGCGATCGGCGTGATGCTGGATATGATCGAAGCGATGACCAAGGCGAACGGCAAACGCGACCGCAGGATGCGGCTCGTGCACGCTCAAGTGTTCGCACCCAGAGACTTTGCGCGTCTTCAGGACCTCGGAGTTGTAGCTGAGGTCCAGCCGTTTCACCTTAGCGATGACATGCGTTGGATGGAGGAACGGATCGGGAGGGAACGGTCGAAAGGTGCTTACGCGTTCAAGACGATTCGCGACAAAGGCGCCGTGCTGAGCTTTGGCAGTGACTGGCCGGGAACCTCCGCTTCCTACTACCCGATCAACCCTATCTATGCACTTTACGCCGCGGTCACTCGCCAGACCGTTCGCCGGACTCCTGCCGGCGGCTGGTTCCCTGACGAGCGCATTTCCATCGAAGAAGCGATCAAAGCGCATACGTGGGGCTCTTCATACGCGAGTTTCGAGGACGGGATCAAAGGCACGATCACGGTGGGCAAACTCGCTGACATAACGGTCCTGGACAAGAACCTCCTGGATTCGGATCCCGAATCGTGGATCGATGACCGTGGAGAAGTGAAGGTAAGAACGCTGTTCACGATAGTCGGTGGAAGGATCGTGTACGAACAATAGTGGAGCGAATCTGCTTGCTCAGGGAATGCTATTCTACGGCGCAGCCGCTGGCGATCAGTGCGCCCTGATCTTGGCGCTCCTAACTTTCTCCATCTCCGCACATTCCCCTTTGGCTAGAACGTATTCTCCATACTGTCTGGAAAGATACGCAGAGCTGACGCCGTGAAGCGCGATGCTCATCAGGACAGTGACGAGCACGATGGCGACGATCTCCTCACTACCTGCAAACTTCTCTTCTTCGACGATCAGCAGTGCAAAAAGTATCGAAGCAAGTCCGCGCGGACCGAACCAGCCCAGAAAAGCCTTCGTCGGCCAGCCAATTCCGGTACGGATCAACGAGACAGAGATCGGCAGCATTCTGATCACCGTCAGGCTCAGGATTCCATAGACGATGTACATCCATTCGAAATGCTCGCCGATTATCGGTAGAGCGATCGCGCCAAGAATGAAGAAAGTGGAGAGCGTGAAGAACTGCCCTTCGCTTTCTGCAAACTCAAACAGGTAGTTGCATTCGTGGCGAATGAAATGGCCAAACGCGAGTCCGCCGACAAAAGCGGCGATAAAACCGTTTCCGAAAACGAGCTCGGCCGTTGAGAAGCAAAGGACCGACAGTGCCAGCGCCGAAATGCCTTCGAAGGACTTGGAGATCAGACCGCGGTCGACCGCAGCATCCACTAGCTTCGCCCCGGCGTACCCAAGGGTCAGGCCGACTGCCGGTCCGAGCAAAATCTGCAAAAGGCTGAAACCAAGCCATTCAAGCGCCGAAGTTCCAACAGTGCCCATTCCGGCGATCGCTAGAAAAACGAGCACGAGCGGAAGCGCCAAACCGTCGTTCAGTCCGCTCTCAACGCTTATCGCCTGTCTTATACGTTCGGGAACGGTTTTGTCGGAAACGACGGACTGGCCGAGTGCGGCATCGGTCGGAGCAAGTACGGAAGCAAGCAGCAAAGACATCCACATCGTAAATGTGCCGAAAAGAACGTAAGCGAAACCTGCTCCGAGCAGTATCGAGAACGGGAGTCCGATTGCCAGCATCCGCACCGGAAGAAGGTGGTCCTTCAGCAGTTTCCTGACGTTTATCGAGGCTGCGTCGGAAAAGAGGACGAGCACAAGTGTCAGCTCGGCCAGAAAGTGAACCGCGCCCTCCGAGACACTCATCCCCAGGGCTTTGCGGCTAAAGAAATACAGACAGAATCCCCCAGCGGTGAAGACCATTGGCGCGGTAATCGGAAGGCTCTTGATCCATTTCGAAACGAGCGAGAACCCAAAGAAAAGAACGGCGATCATTAATAGCGCGGCTGCTTCCATATTCGAATCCATATGCCGCAACTCCGGACCATGATCCCCGATGCTGGGATTCGGTCCCCAAACCACTGGCTAGCGGCGTCAATAGCGTACTTCAGTTATCACTGAGAATGTAGGTTTGCCATCGCCTGGGCACAGTAAGTAAGTTCTACAAGCGGATCAGAATTACGAGTTTGAATCCGTCAATGATCGTAAATCGAAGTTTTATTAGACAATGTCATCAAGACAGGAACTCCTTTCGTTAACCGATTCGGGCATCTACTGCCCTCCGGGAGATTTTTATCTTGACCCCTCGAAACCTGTAGACGTCGCGGTCGTCACGCACGCGCACTCGGATCACGCCTATGCCGGAAGCAACAAGTATTTCGTTTCGGAAAAGAGCGAACTGCTTATGAAAATGCGGCTCGGTGAAGAAGCCGTGTTGGAAACGCGGCGATACGGGGAGGAGTTCGAGATCAACGGTGTAATCGTCTCGTTCCATCCTGCGGGACACGTGCTGGGTAGCGCGCAGATCCGAGTCGAGTTTGAGGGTGAGGTGTGGATCTATACTGGTGATTTCAAGCTGACGCGTGACCCGACCTGTGAGCCATTCGAAAAGGTCGAATGCGACGTTCTCATAACCGAAGCGACTTTCGCACTGCCGATCTACCGATGGACCCCACCGGATGAACTTTCCAGGCAGATCAATTCGTGGTGGCGCTCAAACATAGATGCTGAGAAAGTGTCTGTGCTTTTCGCATACTCGCTCGGAAAGTCACAAAGAATCCTCAAGAGCGTTGACCCTTCGATCGGTCCGATATTCACCCACGGAGCGGTCGAGAATCTCAACAAGGCATACCGCGAAAGCGGCGTTCATCTTCCGGAAACGCACTACGTAGGCGACATCGAGGACAAAAAGGAATTTACGGGCGGTCTCGTTATCGCTCCACCTTCCGCGGCGGGAACCTCGTGGCTTCGCAGATTCGGAAAGCACTCGACCGCATTCGCTTCCGGTTGGATGGCGGTTCGGGGCGCGAGGCGAAGACGAGCGCTTGACCGCGGATTTGTGATGTCGGATCACGCTGACTGGCCCGGACTTATTGAGGCGATTGACGCCTCAAAGGCAAAGCGTGTCCTTGTCACACACGGCTTCGTCGATCCGCTTGTTCGTTGGCTCAACGAGAGCGGCAAGGAGGCTGAGCCGCTAAAATGAACCTCTTTACCAACCTTTACTTAAGTCTCGACCAGACCAACAAGACAAATGAAAAAGTGGCGGCGATGCGAGATTACTTCCGGAAAGCCAGACCGGAAGATGCCGCCTGGGCGCTCTACTTTCTCAGCGGCAACAAACCCAGACAGATTGTCCCTTCCCGGAGGCTTCGTGAACTTGCGACCGAGCTGGCGGGAATACCCGACTGGATGTACGAGGAATGCCGGAACACGGTCGGCGATTCTGCAGAAACGATCTCGCTGTTGCTGTCGGAAGGCGGGAACAAGAACGATCTTCCTTTCAACGAACTTGTCAGAGACCACCTCCTGCCTTTGAGGGGAGCAGACGAAGAGGTTCAGAAAGCGGTTATTGGAAAGTTCTGGACCGATCTTGACCGGGCAGGCATTTTCGTTCTGAACAAGCTAATCTCGGGAGCCTTCCGCGTTGGTGTGTCACAAAAGCTCGTTATGCGGGCCATAGCTGAGGAGTTTGGATTACCCGTCGATATCGTCGCTCTCAGGATGATGGGAAACTGGGAACCGACCGCCGAATTCTTCCGCACTTTGACCGATGCGAATCTGGAGGACGAAGCGCCGATAGCGCGCCCTTATCCTTTCCACCTTGCGTACCCGATCGAGGACGATCTCTCAAAACTCGGTAGCCTGAAGGACTGGCAGATCGAATGGAAGTATGACGGTATCCGGTGCCAGGTGATCAAGCGTGAGGGCGAAGTGTTTCTTTGGTCCAGAGGCGAAGATCTGATCAATGACAGTTTTCCCGAGATCGTTGCCGCAGCGGAAGAACTCCCCGATGGCACGGTCCTCGACGGCGAGATCCTGCCGTTCAGGCACGGACGAATCCTTCAGTTTCAGGACCTACAGAAGAGGCTCAACCGAAAGAAGCTCACCGACAAGTTGCTTGCGAAGATCCCTGTGATCCTTCAAACCTACGACATTCTCGAGAGCGGAACCGAAGACATAAGACAAAAGCCGCTTGCATCGCGGCGTGAAGTACTGGAAGAGATCGCCGGAGTTGAGGGAACGATCAGGATCACAGAGCCGCTGAGAAGTGCGTCCTGGGAAAAGCTTGATGAGCTTCGGGATGAGAGCCGGAGCCACGGCGTCGAGGGATTCATGCTAAAGCGTTTCGATTCGCCCTACAGGGTTGGAAGACAGCGGGGAGACTGGTGGAAGTGGAAAATCGATCCGTTCACGGTCGATGCGGTACTTATTTACGCACAGAAAGGTTCTGGGAGACGCGCAAACCTTTTCACGGATTACACATTCGCCGTGTGGAATGACGACAAGCTGGTTACGTTCGCCAAGGCCTATTCGGGACTTACCGATGAAGAGATCAGACGCGTCGACCGGTTTGTCCGCGACAATACCCGTGAGACCTTCGGACCGGTCAGAAGCGTCGAGCCGGTACAGGTGTTCGAGATCGCATTCGAAGGCATCCAGCGATCGAAAAGGCACAAGTCAGGGGTTGCGGTCAGGTTTCCGAGGATCCACCGCTGGCGCGAGGACAAGAAACCGGAGGAAGCAGATTCGATCGAGACGATCCACGCGCTTCTTGAAGAATATGAGCCGGAGGCGAATAGGTGAGTGAGATCCTCCAGTATCCCTTCTTCAAGATTACGAATGAGCCTTTCCCGCGCTTACGTGTCACGCGAAAGATCGAGGGCGACGGTGCAGAATATTTTGGACCGTTCCTTCCCGAACCGGGTGTTAGAAAGCTGCTCGATTTTCTGATCAGGCGATTCCGTTTTCGGGGATGCGAGATCAGGATCGACGGCTCCGCCGACCTGCCGTGTCCCGTCTATTTCGATCGACGGTGCCTGGCGCCTTGCGACTCAAAGATATGCGGTGCGGAAGAATACGCGGAGATGATCCGTCTTCTTAAGATCTTTCTGCGGAATGAACGGGCGAGTTTCCGAGAATCCCTACGGTCTCGAATAAGTCTTGCGTCCGACGAGCTCGATTTTGAAAAGGCCGCCCGGTGGAGGGACCTTTTGGATGATGCTGAAACGATTTGGACAAGGAAGAAGTGGCAGTTCTGGCAGGACGATACAACCGACAACTGGAGTTATCGCGATGGAATGCTTTTGCTTGTGTCACAGCGCGGAAATCGCATTCTCGGCGGACGCTCGGTAGAAACAGAACCGAGCTCTGCTTCCGGGTATGTTGAGAGATTCTATCGGCTGCACGCTCCAGCGAGAGTACGGATCGAGGGATTCCCATTCGATTCGCAAAGCTGTTCGCAAAGACTCGAGAGTATGGCCGGAAGACAGGTCGAGGTCGAGATAAGGAAGGAACCGACACCGACCGCGCTGAAGGGACTTTCCCGGTTGGAGTTCGCATTGTCCGCCTCAGCGTTTGACCGATCGGCGGATCATCGTCAGATCGCAACGAACTTGAAACTAGAGTTGGGACTGCAACGCGTCCCGAACGACATACTGGCCTTCGACGTCGCACATAATTCCGGGGAATCTGTCGTCGCCTCGAAGGTGCGTTGGAAGGACGGAGATTACATTTCGGCAGAAGATGAGGTGTGGCACTTCGATGGGTTCGCCGAACCGGAGGCGATCGGGAAGGCTGTTTCGCTTGCCGTGAGATCAAGACGTGCTCCAGACCTGATCGTGGTTGACGGTGGACTGGTTCAATTGAATTCCGCCGTTTCCGGTTTGAACGGAAACAGCAGAAAAACGAACGTCATCGCCGCGGTAAAACCGATCGGCAGACCAAGAGAGATATCACATTTCGTGCTGCCTGACGGATCGAGAGTCGATCTTGAAGATGATGCTGCGAAGGGTCTCTTGACCACGCTTCGAAATTCGGCACACGACCTTGCGAACCACGTCCACCGGATCGTCCGCGACACGTCACAACTCTACGAACTCGCGAGGACTCTTCCGTCGATACCAGATTCGCAAAGAAAAGAGATCTTGCGAACAATGGGCTCACTCAGGAAGTTGCGGAACGCGACACCGGAAGAGCTGAAGGAGAAGTTTGGACGAGACACCGCCGCAAGTATCCTCTCGGAGCTTTCAAAGTGGAAAGGAGAACAGAAAGGGCAAAATGGCAGGCAGACTGAGGTCCGCGGGGCGGTGATCCGACGTCTTGTGCCTATCCGATACGATACGCCCGGGGGCGAAGCGGAACGGCTCCAGCCAAAAAACTCCTACAGATTGTGATCTCCGTCGTCCTCGGTATCCAGAACGAATCGGGCCGTTTGGATGGACGACCCGATGACCTCAGCCACTCCTTCCGACCTATTTCTCGATCGCCACGATGCGGAAGCCGCCGTTCTTGTTGCGGTCGCGAGGGTTCTTCCAGCCTCGGTTTGCGGAGCGGAGCGCCTTGCCCCAGCTGTCCCAGCCTCCGCCGCGGCGGACACGTTTATTGGGATCGCCGTTTGACGAATTTGCCGAACCATCCGCAGGCATTCCGGCATAGCCGGCTCTTACGTAGATGTCCTCGACCCATTCCCAAACGTTGCCGTGCATATCGTAGAGTCCGAACGCATTTGGCTTGTAGCTGCCTACGGGTTCTGTCTTGACGATGTACTGTCCTTTGTCTGCTCCGCCGTACGGGTACCGCGAATCGAAGTTGGCGTCTGCGGGACTCATCTTTTCCCCGATCGAGAACGGAGTGCTCGAACCGGCGCGAGCGGCGAATTCCCATTCCGCCTCAGACGGCAGCCTGTATGAGAACCCATCGTTCCTCGCGTTCAGCTTTTTGATGAATTCTTGTGCATCGTCCCAGCTGACGTTCTCGACCGGACAGCGTGCGCAATCACGGAAGCCGCTCGGGTTCGAGCCCATGACTTTCTCCCATTCGGCCTGCGTGACCTCATACTTCCCCATCCAGAGATCATTGCTGATCGAAACATTTCTAACGGGGCCTTCGTCCGCGTCTCTCAGATCCTCGCTTGCGGGCGAGCCCATCTTGTAGGATCTCGAACCCGGGATCTTCACCAGTTCCATTCCGATCGAGTTCTTTTTCACCGTGCCGCCCGAGTGCGCAGGATCGCTGTCGCCCTGACCGAGTACCATCTGGGCAGCCAGTACGATCACAAACGCTATCGTTAAAGCGGTCGCAGCTTTGATCATTCTCGAACTCCCGTTCACCTTGTAGATCCGTCCGTCTTGTCCGTCTTTCCAAGCCGGCTCGTTGTCACTTACGTATGCTGTCTGACTGTTGAGGTCCATTATTCCGTCTCCTGCTTCTTATGAATTCGTGAATTATGATCCGGGGATTTCCCCGTTAAGTGTAGAAACGGAATGGAAGTCTGATTGAGGACAAACGACGTCGATACGCGTTTTCGATCAACCGGCATAACAGCAACGGCTACAGCCCCTCTTCAAATACTGTGGTCTGTTGTCCCCCGGCCGAAGCCGGGGGCAACTGATACGCACTGATTTCGGTTAGCGAACCTTGAGATCCCGCCGACGAAAAGAGGCCGCCCAATGGACGGCCTCAAACATAGACACTACGTTCTCAGTGTATTTAAACCGATGGATCTTCAAGAACTTCGGCAAGTCCGCTGAAACGAACCGCATTTGCCGAACTCGCTGCCTTTCGACCCATGTCCTTGAGCGACCCGACAAAGCTTTTCAGCTTCGACTTGTCTCCCGAAGAAAGCTTCGATTTCTCGGCGTTTGCGATGGCTGCCCGGATGTCCGCGATCTGGGTAGAGTTCATAGCTTTCGCCCTTTCAAGCTGATCAACATAGGCCTTCGCCACAACCAGTTTGTTCGGCCAGGCGATCCTTTCCTGATGCTGAACGTTGAAGATCGGTACCTTTACTGACCTGGCTGCATCGATCTCGTTCTGAGTGAGATACCGTGTCGGCTTGAGCTTGAGGATGTCGAGCCCGCGAGCCATTTCCGATGCGTAGATGTATCCGTTATACCAGTAGGCCGACCAATGACCGCCCAGAAGCATCGCTTTGTCGTCGATGGGACCACGGTCGAAGTAAGCGATCTCCATCGGGTTCTTGGGATCGGTGAAATCCATCAGGGAAATACCGCCCTGATACCACGCCTGGACCTTGATATCCCGACCGGGCACAGGGACAAGCGAACCGTTGTGCGCGACGCAGTTCTCGTTGTTGCCCTGAGCCGCAGGCAGTTTGTGGTATCCGTCGAATTTCAGCTTGTTGTTCTCAAGATGGAACAAAGCGTTCGCGCCCCATACGTTGGGATCATCTTCACGGCAGCGAGGACCAAGCCCTCCGCCCCACTCATCGGTAAAGACGACCTTCTTTCCGTCGTTGGAGAAAGCCGCGGAATGCCAGTAGGCGTAATTCGTGTCGTTCACTGCGTCGAGTCTTTTCGGATTTGCCGGATCCTTGATATCCAGCAGTATCCCGTTTCCGGAACAGGCACCGGCCGCCAGGCCGATCTCGGGATATACGGTAATGTCGTGGCACTGATCCGTCTTTGAAGGAGCCGTGATCTCACCGCCCGGACGCTCCGGATGAGAGCCGCCGTCGTCAAGGCCGGCGATCTCGCCCGTTTCGGGGTTCTCAAAGATCCTTGGACTCGACACAACTTTCGAGTCCTGGGGAGCCGCAACAGGAACTTTGATCACGTCGATACGGAACTGTGCGGTTTCCGGATTCTGATCGGGCGGGCCGCCTGAGCATCCAGCAAGTTCCTGATCAGACCGTACGAAAGACGTACCAGAAACATAGATATAAACGTTCGCAGAGTCGTTCGGATCTGTAACAAGCGTGTGAGTATGCGAACCGCGGCAAGTTTGAACCGCTGCGACCTGCTTCGGATTCCTCAGATCGTTGATGTCAAAGATCCTTACGCCACGAAAACGGTCCTTCTGCGCAGCGCCGGGATTGTTGCCCTGGTCACCTGAAAACCCTTCCGTACCGCAGTCAAGTCTTCCGTTGGTCATCTCGACCGACATGAACATAAGGTTCTTGTAGATCGAAACGTCTCCCTGACCGCCCGGACAGATCATCGACGTGACAAGGCTTGCGTTCATCGGATCGGAGATGTCGTAAATACTGACCCCGTAAAAGTTACCCATGAACAGGTAGTTGTCCTGAAACGCGAGATCGGAATTCGAGAACGCGAGCTGAGCCATTACAAGGCGTGCGGCCGCAGGCACCTGCGCGGCATTGCCCATGCCGATAAGCCCGAGTGTCTTCAGTACCCTTGGGTCATCTGCATCGTCGGAGCCGAGTTGGAATGCATCCGGCTTCTTCAGGAGCTTTACGTGTTTCATCCCGAAAGAAGCTTCGCCCGCGTCGTAAAATCCGGCAGGCAGATTCGCCCTCGGATCTTTCGCGTTCGAACCCTTGAACTCTTCCGAAGATCCGGTGCCCTGAGCCATTGAGGCCGAGGCCAGGCCGATCGAAACGAATAACAAAATGGCGGTGAAGCGAAAAGTGGTTTTGAGTAAGCGATTCATTGATTATTCTCCTGGGATCTTCCCAGCATGTTCTGCATCAACCTGATCTCGGCGCGCTGTCCGCTGTCGACCTCGGTTGCGAAAGTAAAGAGGTCTGCATCCTGACCGGCGCCGGGTGCTGCAAATAAGTCTTTTACCATTACGAGAGCACCGATATGATGCTGGATCATTCCTTCGAGGAAAAGGCGATCGAATTCCGAGCCTTCTGCGGCGGCGAGCTCTTCCATCTGTTTCGGCGTCAGCATTCCCGGCATGTCGTGATGCCCGGACATATGGCCGCCCGACATATCCATTTCTTTCTTCGGCATGTCGTGTCCGGCATGGTCATCGCCCTTCATATCCATCTTCTTGTCTTTCCCGGACATGTCCATTCCGGACATCGAAGGTTCGACGCTTTCGCCTCTTTTGACAAGCCAGCCCTTCATAAATGCTATCTCGTCCGCCTGCGACTGGCTGATCCGCGATCCGAGGCGAAGCAGATCTTCGTTCGTCGTCCGGTCTGCCATCAAAGCGACCATCTCGACCGCCTGGGCGTGGTGAACGATCATTCCCTGCATGAACTCGACGTCTTTTTCCGAGGTCGGCGGAAGTTTTGCCTTCGTGTCCGAGGGCAGCTTCTTTGACGCCTCTCCGGGAGCGCCCGGCTGGACCACCACCGGATCTCCGCCCTGCTGGGCAAGCACGGGAACCGCAAGTACGATGGCCAGGCCAGCCGCAATTACAAACCTTCGTCCCATCAGGGACCTCTTTTTTGATCTGATCATTCGTCGCACAGCTTCGCCCTCCACGGACCACTACTCAACGGATAGATAGCTGATATATCGATCAATGTACCACATAACGAAAGGTTTTCGATGCAGCCGAGACTGAGAAACGTTGACGTACGGCTCGTGGATCAGGTATGTACGGTTCAAAGCCGGAAATGGTTCAAGGGACTCGATCAGTAGAGCCCCAGAATCGTCCAGTCACGGCGATCCGGAAGGAAAGTATTTTTCAAGATTGCGCCATATGACGTATAATAAGTCGTCAGATGGCGAGTCTGCGATTCCGATACAGCAGGACAATTATGGCGCTGAAAAGATCAAAACCCTCAAAACAGGCTGAATCAGCGGTCAAGGATCTAAAGACCGCGATCTCCGAACGCGCGCAGATCAACAAGCTTCTGGGTATCACCGCACGGGACACTCGGTCCCTTATGAACAAGATCGAGAAGGGATTCGCTTTCGATGCTTTCAGGTATTTCCAGAAGTCAACGGGATTGCAGGATCCTGACCTGAAGGAGGTCATCGGCATCAAGCCTAGAACGTTCGACAGGCGAAAGACCGCGAACCGGTTTACGACCGCTGAATCGGACAGGCTTGTTTCGATCGCCCGTATATTCGTCAAGGCGACCACGTTGTTTGAAGGAGACAAAGACGCCGCAGGGACGTGGCTTACTTCTCCGAGCAGGGCCTTTGGCAACGTCACGCCCCTGGAAATGGCCAGGACCGAAACGGGGACGAGGGAAGTCGAGAAACTGATCGGACGGCTCGAGCACGGGGTATTCACCTAGTCCGCACAGGATGCCGTCTTGCTTTCGAATAGTAAAAGAGCGATTCGCATACGACGCATTCAGCGGCGAGGGAGCTTACGAATTTGGGGGCCGCTGGAATTCACCGGGCTTCAGGGTTGTCTATACAGCTGAATCGCTCGCGCTGGCGTGTCTCGAGATGCTTGTTCACCTCGACCATTCAGCTTTGCTTTCGAGCTATGTGTATGTCGAGGCGAAGTTCAATGGGAGGCTCGTGAAGAACGTGGAGGTCATCACTACGCTTCCCGCCGATTGGCACAGATCGCAAGGCTCTATAGAACTTCAGTCTATAGGCGATGGATGGATCGGGAGCGGCAAAAGTGCGATCCTGAAGGTTCCTTCCGCTGTCATTCCGAACAGCAGCAATTACCTGATCAATCCTGCGCACGCTCGATTTGCCGATATCGAGATGTCGTCACCAGCGCCGATCGACTTCGACCCAAGACTGAAGAATTGATCTGGAACTTGCGCCTCCGTTCTGTACATTAAATCAGTCAACGCTTCCGCAGACACTGATAGCGTGGAATCGATACGAATTCGGCTGCTCCTATGGAGCCGAGATCGGAATGTCGGCACAATCTGTTGATAGGGAATCAGGCCGCACTCAGAACTGCAGTCCTGTCCACCTGCTGCTAGAAGAAGATCTTCGCAAGCTTCAGCGCTCCCTGGCTCCAGGGGACCGTGTGAGAAGTTCCGGACTTCTTCTCGAACTTTGAGAAGTTTGCACAATACCACTCGTAGTTTCGCCGGAGCGCATCTTTGTTCGAGTACTTGGGTTTAAAGCCAAGAACGCGTTCGGCCTTCTCGATCGAAACGAACGACTCGGTCGCGACGGTCTCATAGATCCACTCGTAAAGCGGGGAAAGGCCGAGTTTCTCAAGTACTTGCAGTGCGATAATGACCGGCCTCGCGGGAAAGCTCTTTATTTTCTTGCCGTGGCCCGCATGATCGAGAACAGACTGGAAATCGCTGCGAAGTGTTTCGTATTCCTTCGCCCCAATATTGAACGTGTCGTTCACGACCTCCGGATCGCCCGTTGCCGCGTGATAGATGGCGCTGCAAAGATCCTCAACATCGAGCAGCTGGTATCTGTTGTCGCCCTTTCCAAGAATCGGAAAATGCTTGCCTTCGTACGCCCATTCGTAAAGCAAAGCGAAAACGCCAAGCCTTTCGGGTCCGACAAAACTCTTAGGCCTTAGTACAGGAACGCAGAGTCCTTTCTCACGAAACTCCGAGCAGATCTTTTCTGCTTCGATCTTGGCGATACCGTACGGACCGACACCTGATACCTTGTCTTCCTCTACCAGCGGATGGTGGTCCGGGATTCCATACACCGCTGTCGAAGAGATGTGGACGACACGCTCGACGCCTGCGTTGTGAGCAGCCTCTATGACGATACGCGTGCCGTCTACCTCGGTCGACAAAATGTCTTTTTCAGAATCGAGGGGAAGCGCGGCGGCGGAATGGACGACGATATCAATGTCGTTCATCGCCTCAGCGACCGTTTCCTTGTCACGAATATCGCCGGTGATGATCTCGATCTTGTCGGCGACATCGTCAAAAACGAACTCCGCCTTGTCGAGAGATCTAACTTGCCAACCCTTGTCCAGCAAGAACCGGATAAGATTAATACCTAAAAACCCGGCCCCGCCGGTTACAAGACACTTCTTACTCATACTTCAACCTACCAAATCGCTACTTATATATTTGTTCTAAGAAAATGGACGGAATCCCTAACAGCTTGTCTAATTTTCGGTTCTGCCGGGAATCCCGTAATCAATATCTTCCGGTTCATTTGTAACCAGCGTCGTTAACGCAGTAGTCAGTCTTTTTTTATAAGGAGATTCCTTTCTGACATACACGAAGGTCGTGTACTCGCTTGGCTGTGGCGCCGGATGCGGGAACTCCCCGAGCATCTCCCAATTGTCCCTCAGTTCCCGCATTCTCATATGAATGATCTCGCACTGTTCACTAGGCGAAAGCCTTCCGTAAACGCTCAGGTACTGAGTCATGACTTGGAACCGGTCCTCATAAAGTAAGACCTTCTTCAGGTATTCACTGCTGACAAGCGGTTCGCTCTCGCAGTTCGTCGCTCCCCCACTGGCTGGCGGTTCTGGACCGATGTAAACGTCGGGATTCGTTCCCCAAATGTACTTTTCCCGCTCTTCCACGGTCATCGGATCCCTGCCGGACAGCGCGTTCTCCGTCAGACCGACGGGATCGATGTGTGTGAATTCACTGACGAACGGGACGATACCGGCAGAGTCGAAAACAATCTTGCCTTTCGGGCCGAGATCGGTCGAAGCCAACGCTTCGCCGATCGGCCGGTAATACTTCGTTTCCATGATGCGGAACCACGGAAAACCGTAATGCGTCGACCAAAGAATCGAGCCGAGCGCAAGAATCGAAATGACCCCGATCACTGCACCTGCCACTGCCGCAGTAATCCGCTTCGAAAGCATATCGAAGAGGTTCATTACCGGGTTCCCGACCGACAAAACGATTGCGACTGCCAAACAGAAAAAGAAATACGAAGGGTACTCGAATCTACTGAGATAGGACACTTCGTGAATGACCATCGTGTAGTAGAAGAGAAATACCGCAGGCGGCACAAGCATAAGCGCCATCCTGATACGAGTGCCGGGCTTCTTCCACCACTCTCCGATCTGCGCATAAGCCAGGAATGGAAGCGACAGCAGGATGATCGGCCCCAGCCTCCAGGCCATAACCTCAAGAAACTCCACGACCATCGGCAGGCCGTAGAATGAGAGATAATCGTTCGACTTTATGTAGAACGGATTCGGGAGCACGTAGCCAAAGTAGAAGTACTTGAGCGTAAGATATGAGGCCCCGATCGCTACCAGGAGCAAATAGGAAACAACCGAGAATCGCAGTACATCGGTCGATCTCTCTTTCCTGTAAATCAATAGTGCGTACGCCAGGACAACCAGGCCCTGGCCTGCTATAAACGGCGCCGCATCCGGCCTTCCAAGAAGGCAAACGACATTCATTACGGCCAATGCCGCAGCCGATCGCCAGCCCGGAGACTCGACGAACCAGACCGCAATGCAATAGCAGATCGCAAGAAGAAGAAAGTAGAGAGGTGTGTCGAGTCCGGCTGTCGCGTGTACGGCGAGCCGGAAGTCCACAAGGAACACGAATGCAACGATAGCTCCAATCGGAACCAAGGCACCTGCTTCCCGCCTCAGCATGAATACGAACAGGCCCAAAAGACCGAGGATCGAGGCTATCCCGATAACGAGTGTCGACTTCGTCGCGGCGAGACCGGACTTAATAGCTACCGCGAGAAGGAATATGTGCACGGGCGACGTATAGCCTTCGACGCGTTCTCCTCCGACATTCCAGACCAGGCCGTTTCCATTGGCGAAATTTGTCGCAAACCTAAGACTGATGTACGCGTCCTCGGTAAAATATCCGCCTTGCTTGTAAGAGCGGTAGGCGAACGCGCAGAGGCCGAGCAAGATGATCGAGCCAAACAGGATCGCCCACCAGAACTGTTTGTTTTTGCCTTCTGACATTTCTTTCAACCTTGTTCGTCTTCTTTATTGGTCGCCGGACGCTCTTCTCGCCCGGTTTCAGGAGCCCTGGCTGTACCGTCTGCAACGGCACCGTAAGTGGCCGCAACGATATACGGCGGACGACGCTTTACCTCGATGTAGACCCGCCCAATGTACTCACCCAGTATTCCCAGAAACGTGAGTATTACTCCCCCGAGAAAATAGATACCTGCTGCGAGGCTGGCGAGGCCGGGAGTATCTTCAGGGGAATAACCCAAAACCTTGAAGTTGAATATACGGTGCACGATAAAAAAGAGACCGACCGCGAAAGACAACAACGAGATAAACAAGCCTACGTATGTCGCCATTCGAAGCGGCAGGGTCGAGAAGCCGAATACCCCGTCCATTGCCAGGATCAGCAGTTTTCTGAACGTGTATTTCGCCTCGCCGGCTGCCCGCTCGTCACGCTTGTACGGTATGCCTATCTGCCGAAAGCCCGCGTAAGCGCGCAAACCGCGAACGAACCGAATGTTCTCAGGCAGTTCCTTTTTGAGGACATCGACCACCGAACGGTCGATCAGCGCAAAATCCCCTGAGTCCAAAGGAATGTCAATGTCGCTGATAAACGCCAAGAACCGATAAAAGGCCGAATAGGCCATTCGTTTCGGCAACCCTTCCTTGCGTTCAGTCCTTATCGCATAGACTACCTGGTAACCTTCCCGCCACTTGTCGAGAAATATGGGCAGTTCCTCCGGCGGGTCCTGAAGGTCTCCGTCCATTACGACAACTGCGTCTCCGCGTGCGTATTCGAGTCCTGCCGAAATGGCTCCCTGGTGTCCAAAATTGCGAGAGAGTTCGACAAGGTGAAATCTGTCGTCATTCTCAACGAATCCGCGCATGATCGAATTCGAGCTATCACTCGAACCGTCATCTACAAGGACCACTTCAAATTTTTCTTCCCACTGAACAGCCGCCTCAGTAAGCCGGTCGTAGAGGAGCGAAAGACCCTGCTCTTCGTTGTAGATCGGAATGACGATCGAGATCATGATTCGGACTCCTCGCTGAACCTCTCGACGACCATGCCGGAAACCTTTCGCGCCATCTCGACGCCGTTGGAGACCTGACGGTCGTGAGGATAGATCTGAGCCATAGTACATACGTAGAGATTTTCGGCCGGCGTCGTGATCCCGGGTCTCATATCTCGGTAGCCCACCTCGCATATGGGCTGTGCGTAGGGAGCCCGCCAGGCGAATTTCTCGAGTACGTCGCCGATGGAGAACTCCGGAAACATCTTCCGGATGTAGGGAAGATAGCTGTCCAGCAATTCCGTCGCGTCCATCTTCATCCTCGGATCGTCCTGCCCTATATACGAGGAAATATAAACGATGTGCTTTCCGGCGTAATCGTCCGGACTCGCCCACTTGGTCTGTTCGATTATCCCAATGAACGGGAATGATACGTCCGAGATGTTGGTCCAGTAAAAGTCCGAGAGTGACCTTTTCAATGTGAGTATCAGGCAGACGTTCCCAAGAAACTTGATCTCACCGATCGTCTTCTTGTACGAATCAAGGCTATCGGGCAGAATTCTTGCCAGATCGGGAAGCTGAACACCGCTTACTACAAAATCGGTGTCAAATTCGCCCTCGTCGGTGACGATCGAGCCGATCCGGCCGTCTGCATCCGACTTCAGCTTCTTTATTCCGCGACCGAAATGCACTTGGTGGCCGCGGCTTTCAAGAAACTCCACCATGGTGTTGAAGATCCTTCCCAATCCTCCGCGCAGGTAGCCGAGCAATTCGCGCCCGCTCTTGCTTTGCGAAGTGCCGCGGTCGATCAGTTTGCACCACAACCAGGCAGCCGAGATCGAATCGGCATACTTGCCGAATTTCCCGCGAAAGAGAGGTTCCCAAACGGTCCTATACACCCTTTCACCGGCAACACGAGTGACGTAGTCGCGTACTGATGTGTCGTCAAGCTCGTGCCAGTCCTTGTGACGCCTAGCGTGAAGGATCATCCATCCGAGTCGAAAGCGGTCTATTATCCCGAGAGGTTTGTACTTAAGGAGGTCAACGGGTGACGAAAGGCGGTAAGGCTGCTGCTGGTAATAGGAACCGGTAGAACCGGGCCGCCATATAAGGTCGTCTCCCATTCCGAGCTCGTTTATCAGTTCGGTGAGGGCAACATCGCGCAGATAGAAATGATGGTAGAACTTCTCGATCGTGAAATCGCCGTTCGAGAATGTGCCTGCAAGACCTCCAGGTGAAGCGTCCTTTTCCCACACGTGTATCTCGAACGGGATATCCGATTTGGCAAGAAAATATGCAGATGCCAGGCCGCTAATGCCCGCACCGATGACATCGACGCGCGTCTTCAAGTATGTTCCTCCGTTGCAAAACTAACATATCTAATGACTTACCTATTTCAAATTCCGGTTTGTGCGTCGAAGTTGGTCTGATGAAGAAGCCTTGCCGTTCGATCAAGGCGTGACTGGCGTTTGATCACGGGAGCCGGGCAGAGACCCCAAGAGTACGAGCTCACCGAATTCGGCGATCTTCGATCGGTTTTGAACTGCGAACGCCCCCACGGTCCGGTCCCATCTCTTCGCCTTCTCCCGGTCTTCGATCTCGACATATTGATAGTGGATGGTTGAAGTCCAGCTGAGTACGGTCTTCATCGGCGTGTTTGCAGCACTTGAGCTTTCGGGTTCGCGCAGATTCGAATTCAGTATCCTTTCATAGGCGTCTTTTTCCATCACCACAAACGCCTCGGGATTCTTCTCAAGAAATACGCGGATCTCGATTCCCCGCCGGTCGGAAAGAAGAAAATCGTCGATCGGATAGACCTCGTTGTAGACGCCGATCCTCTTGTCGAGTCCCCATGCTTCCTCGTAGAACACAACTGGTTTGTGTTCCCGGCTCTCGTCCGCAAGGTAGTTTCCCAATTCGACAACTTCTTGTGAGGGAGAACTCTTCTCGAATTCGATCGAAGGCGCGCGCGTAGGAAGTCCTTGCTTTCGCTCCGTACCTGCGACAGTGTCGATCGAGCCGCGCGCGAGTCCCGAAAGGTAGAAGCTGGCGGTCGGTGCTAGAGCAAGAAGATAAGTGCACACGAGCACACCGATCAATCCAATTGCAAAAGAGTTCGCAGCCCGCGGAAGCTTGAATAGTGATCTTGGAATCGGCAGGACAAATGCAAAGACGATGACCAGCATCGGCCAGGCGAGATGCCACATGTCGGCCCGGTTCAACCCGCTCTTGAGTCCAACGAGCGCAAATGCCAGCCCCGCGAAAAGAAGGTAGTCGCCGGCAAGAACAGCTGTCTCCTTCTTTTTCCCGATACCATTACCTATGACCGCTGCAGCGAACACAAGAAGTCCAAAAACGCTTACTGAGTTCAGCGTCCAGTAGAAAGGAAATCCCTGCTCGCCGGCACCAAAGCGATTGATGATGTCGAGCGAGTTCTCGAGATACGCAACTATCCCGCCTCCTAGAAGGGCATAACTGATCATCAACCAAGTCACGATCGAGATCACGAGGACCGCAAGGCCGTTTCCGATGCTTTCGACGAACCTGCCTCGAAGAAAATTCAGGCCGTACATCGCAAGCGCGGCGGCGAGGCCGACCGTGCCGTAATCGTGAGAGAAGGCCAGAAGAGCGCCGATCATCAATGAGCCGGATACCAAGACCTTCTTTGAACTCGGGTCTTTGGCGAAGTAGATCAGGATCAGGACCGGGAGGAACCGACGGATTCCGCTCCAGTTGACCCCCATCAGAGTGTTAAAGAAGAGGACTGAAAGTGCTATGAAGACCAGGTATCTCGTCCATTGGCTCGGGAAGTACTTCTGAAGAAGCCAAAGCAGCGAGACAAAAAGCGCCACCTCCATAAGAGCCAGGAGCGAATAATACGAGACCATCGAGAATCCGAAGGCGCTGGTCCAGAACGAAGCCAGCGAAACCATCAGCGGACCATAGAGGAACTCGAAATCGACGTACGGTATCTGACCGGCGTTGATCCGGTGCAGCACCGACATGAAGTAATTGTCTTCTATGAAGGGACCGTATCTTGAGAGAAAAGGAGGGAAATAGAG
This sequence comes from Acidobacteriota bacterium, assembly GCA_003385635.1. Classification (GTDB taxonomy): domain Bacteria; phylum Acidobacteriota; class Blastocatellia; order Pyrinomonadales; family Pyrinomonadaceae; genus Aridibacter. Next base: position 473,432 of record QQUY01000002.1, read on the forward strand.
CAGGAGCATTCCCAGCCCTACAACCACCAGCTCGACAAGATAACGCCTGGAAGAATCCGCGGGCCGCGGGCCTTCCGTCGGATCGGTTTCGACGGCATGATCTGAAAAGACGCCCGACCAGCGGCAGATCGCGAAGATCAGGACGGCAGCAAATGCAAACGCCGCGACAGTCAAGTGGGCGACGCGATTACTGTATCCTGCTACTGCCGCTGCGCTCGCGAGACTGCCTTGCGGCGGGAAGAGATAGGGCACGGTTAACAACGCCGGCACCAGGAGAGCGAACAATCCGATCCCCAGTACTACCTCTCGTCGGGTAAGCGTACCGAATGTGCTGTCTTTTGACATGATTGCGCCATGAAGCGACTGCTTCGGCGAACAAGTTTATAAGCCTGATCCTCTGTGCACCAACCTCGGTTTTCTAAACTTATGTTGTCTTCAAGACAGCGATCTTGGAAATAAAATGTTTCCCGTATGCCATTTTTCCTTGTCGGAGATCTGCTATGCAAAAGAAGGTAGGCAACTCTTTAGCTTAATTACAACTATCGAGTTAAGCCACCATACAGGTATCTTACTTAATGGCAAATAAATCCCAGGCTAGCAGTCGCTCAATCGTAAAATCTTGAAACGAGTTCTCTGTATGAGATAAAATTTCTTAAGATTCTATCTGGCAGGATGAAGACTTCTTCCACAACGGTCTTCAGCTTCTCCTATTTTTGTGGATTCCCACTCAAACAAAGAGTAAAGGAGATATAGATGAATTTTGAAGAATTAAGAAGGGCCACCGTCATTGGATTGTTGTTGTTCTTGAGCGGTTTTGCCGTTTCGACACATGCTCAGATTACTCCGCAATCAACTCCAATACCGGTTGGAGTAGTTCATAAGGATGTGGTCGCTAGGTTTCCTACGCCGGTTTCAGACGGACAAAATGGTATTACACCTGTAGGATATTGCGGCTTCAAGAGGAATGCAAAGATCTTCTTGCAAGGTTTTGTTGAACTTAAGGACAGGAAAATCTCGGTTCATCACGTGCCGTTGTTCTATATCGCATTTTTTGAGAAAGCTGGTGATTTTTCAACGGAGGTTTTGAGGGTGACATATAGTTCTGATCACGCAAGGGGAGTTGAGTGTGTTCCGCATACATATGCCTACGTACTCTTCAATTATGATTTGGGTGTCGATAGAAATTTTTGGAGTAAAGACGAAGCTTCCTATTGCAAGTTGAACGTAACCTGTAATCAGGAAGAATGGCAAAGGAGAAACAAGCGACGCGGAGAGATAAACTCGGATCTTGCAGGTTCGAAGGTAACCGTATATGCCTACTAAGGAGTTTGACAGAATTAGTCGTATCGAAATTCAAGAGAGATCGGGCAATCGCTCGATCTTTCTTGTTTGATACCCTTACAGAAAGTCAAACCCGTAAGCTTCCCAAAAAAAGAATTTAAGCAGTTTAAGAGTATGGGATTTCTGCCATTTTACGAGACGGAGGAAATCGGATGAGGAGATCAAGATTCGAGGAGTCACAGATCTTTGCAGTACTGAAGGAAGGCGAGACCGGGCGACGGGTCAAAGAGATCTACCGCGAGCAACCGATCAGCCACTCTATCTACTACAATTGGAAGTTAACTTACGGTGGGTTGTAGGCTTGAAACGTGAAAACGATCAAGGAGCTAGAGCAAGAGAACAGTAGACTCAAGACGGTAACGAAGGCACACCTTTTGAATCTCGGCTCCTCACAAACCTCAAGCTGGGAATGGAGACTCTCACGGAATGCCTACAGAAATACTAGATGTAAAGATGGATAAATCTGGTACGTGGTTCGAGCGCGTCCAGAAACCCAATCCCTCTAGGTAAGACGTGGAGGCAATGCGAAGCTGGCTCAAGGAAAGGCCGGAGGTTTGCGGTCAAGTTTCCGATCTAATGAAACGGGTAGAGAACAAGCTGCTTGAAGACAATCCTCTTGTCAGCGAATTTATCGGTCTTAGGATCTTAGAAATGCGGGATGAACTTGGATGGGAGGAGTCTTCGATGCTTGAAAGGCTCCATATTGAACAGGTTTGCCTCTGTTGGCTCCGACTCTACCTTGTTGAGAGTGGCCATGCCTACTTGCTTGACGGCTCGCACAGCCTCAGCGCGGGAAGATACTGGGAGCAAAGGCTCGACGGGGCTCAGAAAAGATTTGTAAGAGCGACAAATGGCCTCGCAAGAGTGAAAAAGCTACTCGTTTCTTTGCCTAAATAAGGAGATAGAGATTTCATTGCTAGTTAGCGTAATCGCAGCGAGCATCTCCGTAAAAAACCTAAGTTCTTGTTATCACGTTGGAGGCCGCTGCTTCTTTCTGTAGAAGAGAACTCCTTGTTTTCAATTGCCTTGATGAAATTTCATATAAACTGAGACCCTTATCGTCGCCTGTCAGTCTTGATACCGATCTCAATCCTGCTGCTCTAGCATTTCAACTCCGAGCATATTTGCAATGTTTGCTGCTTCACCCTCGACATTAACTCTGCAGTTTCGGATCTTTCCTCCAAGTCGGGAAAAATTACCATCCCTCAATTTTAAGGTGCACTCCTGAATGTCTGCATCGGGCATGATTATCTTTCCAGAAAGGTCGATTGTTGTGTTTCTTTGTTCACCAGATACTGGCTCAAAAATACTCCCGCCAGACCCCAGCGCGATGGCCGCAACACTTTGAAGTTGTTCAGGCATTCCTAAGTTCAACGCGAATCCGCGACCACTGAATCCAAAGACGCAGCCGATTTCGGTCTCTACAAATCCTTTCTGGCCGTTTGCTTCTACGACGAGATCACCATTCGAATCAAAGAATCTTCCTTCAATCGTAGTTACCCAAATTTCCTCCGTTCCCCCAGGCAATGTTTCGAATCTCGTTGCTACCCGGAGGATTAGCTCATCGTCTGCGTCGTGAATTTCGTACTGGACCTGATCACTGAGGATCCTCGAACATCTCCCAGGATTGACGACCAAGGTGTTTCGTACAAGTCTAAATAATACATTTCCCTCGCTATCTAGAAAATTTCCGGTGATAAGGGGGTAATTGGAATCTGGTGCTGGTGTTGCAGCGACCAGGAAGAATTCGTCAACTGACCCTATAGCCCCAAACGCAAAATTTGAGCACACGTTCGAGCCAATCAGGTAAACATGGTCGCCGTAGGGAAGGACCTTATTATTTGACAGGTGAGCCATATACGAATTTTCATAACAGATAACACTCACGTTGTCGAGGCAGTGCACTGACTCAGATTCTTTCGTGGAAATAAGACGATGTTTTCCTAGGTAAGAACGTGGGAATCGAGACGATTCGGTGGGAATTTCGGTGGGAATAAGGAAAAGGCGACCATTACGGTCGCCCTAACTCATTGTGAAGATTGGCTCCACAGGTAGGACTCGAACCTACAACCCTTCGGTTAACAGCCGATTCCCTTGCGTAACATGGTCTCTCAGATCATAACAAAACTTATTCTTTTATCGAATATAAGTCGTGTATTTACTTATGTTGCAGTCTTGTTTGTGTAACATTTGCTTTCACTCAGTAACATAAATTACTATCAAAGTGTTAGGAAACTTTCTAGGAAACCGGGTTATTTTCACAAGTACTATGTCTGAATCTGTTGAGTCAAAACCGAAACGAAAGCGATCGCCCAAGAAATATTGGAGGGAGATTAAAGGAAACCTTTATGCGCGATTGCAATATCAGGACGATACCGGAAAATGGCGCGAGAAGCTCAAACCGATTAAAGATAAACGAACGGCCCAGTCAGTTGTGAATCAAATGCGCCAGGAGCTTGAGACGCATGGTGAAGAAATGATTCAATCTGACAAACTCAGATTTGCGAACCTTGTCGATCAATATCGAAATACGAAGCTAAAAAAAGCGAAATATTCGAATAATGTAAAGATCTCCGGCAGGCGCTCGCTAGGCCCCGTCAACTCTGCAATCAAGCCTCTACTGGACTTTTTTGGCAATCGTCAGATCCGAAACATTAATGTGAGCGACCTCGAAAGCTATAAAACCAACCGTCTAAATACTCCAACAACCAGCGGCACAATTAGGAAGATTGCAACTGTAAATAGAGAACTAGAAATTCTACGCGCAATGCTGAACTTTGCGATTCAAAATGAATGGTTAATCAAGAACCCGTTCGTTTTGGCCAAGGGATTAATCTCAAAGGCGGCCGAAGTTGAACGCGATCGTGTACTTTCTTTTGAAGAAGAAGCGCGGCTCCTTGACGCATGTACAGGCCGAAGGTCCCATCTCAGGCCATTGATCATCTGTGCGCTGGATACTGCCATGCGCCGTGGAGAGATGTTCAAGATGCGTTGGCGAGATGTGAACTTCGTCACGAGGGAGATCTTTATTCCTCAGACAAATACAAAAACTGAGAACTCCAGGACCGTCGGAATGACCGAACGTTTGTTTGAGGAGCTTGAGGCGATATGGAAACGGTCGCCCAAAGATCCAAACGGACTTGTTTTTGGAATAACGAACACGGTAAAGACCGCATGGAAAACGCTCTGCCAACGGGCCGATGTTCAGGATTTCCGTCTGCACGACTGCCGCCACACAGCTACTACCAGGATGATTGCATCAGGCTCTCCTCACACCGAGGTCATGAAGATTACGGGGCACACCCAACTCAAGACTTTTCTTCGGTATCTGAATATTACGCCTGAGGCGACGACGCGTGTCGCGCAGAATCTTGAAATGTATGTGAGCTCAAAAACTGAGAGTTAGTCGCTTCCAATTGATGTTATAAACAATTGGATCGAACACGAGCACGAATCATCTTCAACTCGAAGAGCCCGCTCTAATGGAACCTCCTTTATCGGGATCGGTCCCTATTTGAAATCCAGGGCGAGCTTGGAGCCATTTTTGCGATCTAATCTGCAGGCTGGATAGCTATTCTTGTGAGGTTTTTCGCTTTACAAAATTGACCTGTCTACCTTTTTTGATTTTTACCAAATCTCCCCGACCATCGAAATATCGTATTTCCCCGCTAAGTACGTTTGCCTCGGTATTACCACCCGGGCCAACTTTGACACGATACCGTCCGCCTTTGTGAATTGTGAGAATTCCAGGCGGTGTATGAATTGCCAAGGACGCTCCGTTGTTAAGTGAACGAATGATGAGAAATATCTCTCCACGCTCAATATCAAAGTGCATCTTATCCAACTCTGTTTGCTCAATTTCGACATACGAATCATCCCCAATAAACAGATAAGAATCGGGGTTAAGAGACAGCAACGCACTTCCTGATGTCCCCGTCAGTATTGTGTCTTTGTTGTGAAGGGAAGAATTTTTGGAAAGCAGTAAAGCATTCTTTTTGTTAGTGTGGCAACGGTAAAAAACTTCTCCACTAAAATTTCTCACAACACCTGCCCTGGCGGAAACTACCTGGCCGAAGACTGGTGCAAGTGGAAAAAGAAAAAATGTTAGTGCAAATACCAAGAACTGAGCTGGTCTTAATTGCATAATTCTAAATCGCGAATCCAAAATCCATCAACAAATTAAATTCTAAAGTTCAATAGCCTCAGACTATTTAGGATCACTGCTATAGTCACCCCGACGTCCGCCAAAATCGCTAATGCCAGATTACTTAATCCAAATATTGCCAAGAGAACGAATATCACCTTGGTCGCAATTGCCACTCCCGTGTTTAGTTTGATCGTTGAAATGGTTTTTCTACCCAAAGCGATCAAAAATGGGATTACTTCCAGATGGTCATTTAGGACCGCAACTGAGGACGCTTCGATAGCTGTGTCGCTTCCCGCGGCCCCCATTGAGAGCCCCACGCTGGACAAAGCTAATGCGGGTGCATCGTTTACCCCGTCACCGACCATTCCAACGGAGCCAAATTCTCCCAGCAGATCCCTTATCGCGTCCGCTTTTTCTTCGGGCAGCATCCCTGCTTTAACTCGTTCAATCCCTAATTGTTTGGCTACCATTTGGGCCGGCGCTGTATTATCCCCCGTCAACATTATTGGAATCACGCCCAAGTTCTTAAGATTTGCGACGGCGGAAACACTCTCCTTCTTAATTTCGTCTGTCAGGGCAATAATCCCCTCAACTTCGGACTCGCTGCTAACCACTATCGATGTTTTCCCTTCTTTCTGAAGCTGCTCAACTTTCTTTACTACAAAGTCTTGTACTGTGTGTTCCTCGGTTACGAAGGGCAATTTACCTATGCATCGATGCTGGTCTTTACAGACAACGCAATCTGCCTTAACACCTTTTCCTACAACGGCTTGAAAGTTCTTCACCTCGTGCATTTCAACTTTTTCATCATTCGCAGCCTGAACAATTGACGTCGCAAGCGGATGTTCGGAATAGCTTTCTATTCCAGCAGCACAGGCAAGCAAATGCTCCCTCGTCGTTTCACCGAACGGAATAATGTTCGTCACAATCGGTTTACCAAGCGTTAAAGTGCGGGTCTTATCAAGTGCAAGAGCCTTCAATCGTCCCAGCGCTTCAATATATTTGCCTCCCTTGACCAACGCACCGCGCTTTGAAGCATTGCCGATCGCGGCATAAATCGAAATCGGCGTGGAAATCACAAGGGCACAGGGGCAGGCAATGACGAGCAGCGTTATGGCTTCGGAAAACCATCTATCAAAAGCCTGTCCGTAGATAAGCGTTGGAACAGCGACCAGCAAACCAGCAATCACAATGATCGAAGGGGTGTAATACGACGAAAATCTCTCGATAAACTTTTGTGTTTCTGCCTTGGTCTGGGTAGCCGCAAATGTCGTTTCGATAATTTTTGAAAGTGTGGTGTCTTTTTTGGTTTTCAAGACTTTTGCTTCAAGATATCCTTGCAAATTCATCGTACCTGCAAAAATTTTGTCGCCCGGATGTTTACCTCTCGGAATCGGTTCGCCGGTTATCGTGGACTCATCGATCGAAGAACTTCCTTTTATGATCTCTGCATCCAGTGCGATCATGTCCGAAGGTTTGATAACCAAAACCTCCCCAACATCTACGTCTTCGATCTCTTTTGCAAGGAGTTCGCCAGAGTCCGCTTTGACCGTTGCCCGTTTAGGTGTTCTTTCGACGAGCTCCTGGAGCGCAGATTTACTTTGTTCGACCCCGAATTCTTCGAGTCTTTCACCAAGAGCAAAAAGAACTATAACTACCGCCGCTTCTTCAAATTCGCCCAGATAAAATGCTCCTACTACAGCAACGGTCATCAATAAATATATGCTCTTAAAATTAACTTTGACTAGTGCTTTGAGGCCGTTCAAAAGAGTGCGCCAGCCGATCACCAAAACAATGATCGCAAAAAAGGGTAGCCCTAAATTAGGCTGAAGGCGATAACCTAAAAGCGATGAGATTTCAAATACCGCAACAAGTCCTACGCTAAAGATCAACCATCGAAACTTGCTATCTGCCCAGAGGGAATCGGGTTGAGGAGGACTCAAAGATTTTTCTTCTGCTCGCCGGTCGAGATACTGAAAAAGGTATTCTCCTGCAAGCACAATAAAGGCGAGAAGGAGTATTCCAATAACGACAAGAGCCAAGACCGGATGCTCCGACAAAATATGCTGGCTGCTAAGTTCTTCAACATGTTCGGGCCTTATATCCTGATGTTGCACAACACTCTCCTTTTTACGCCGGTTTTCGTAAGCTTCAAATGCGAAAGGTTTGCTCGATTGGCAAAACAAAAATCATTCCGTCGCCTTTTTTTCCGGTATGAGCATTTTGGTTAATTGTCTCAACTATCTTTTCAACCATCTCAACCGGGGCAGCAATTTCGATCTGTTTTTTTGGATGAAACGGATTCAAAGCATCGTCCAAAGTATTTCTCAGGCGATGCCCGAAGCCTTCCGCTTCGGTGATAGTAATTCCGGGGAATTTTTCGATTCCTTCAAGCGCAACTATGATCTTATCCAACAAAAACGGACGTACGACTGCGATTATTAGTTTTCTTTTCATATTCTATTCTTGCTCACTATCAAAGACGCCTTCAGGGTCTTTTTCAAACCAAGCGTATAATGTCGGTAAGATCAGCAAAGTTAAAAGGGTTGAGGTTATCAGACCGCCGATCACTACGGTTGCGAGCGGGCGTTGAACTTCGGCTCCGGCAGATGTGGCGAGTGCCATCGGAATGAATCCCAGACTGGCCACAAGTGCCGTCATCAGAACTGGTCTGAGTCGGGTTTCCGCTCCTTCTTTGACCGCATTCAAAACGGGCTCTCCTTCCTTTCGCAGATAGTTTATATAACTGACCATCACAACGCCGTTGAGAACCGCAACCCCGAAAAGAGCTATAAAACCAACACCGGCTGAAATCGAAAACGGCATTCCGCGAAGGAGTAATGCGAACACACCGCCGACAATGGCAAATGGAATTCCGGTGTAAACCAGAAGAGCCTGCTTGATAGAGTTAAAAGTTGTAAAAAGCAGCACGAAAATCAGGAAGAGAGCGATTGGGACAACGATCAAAAGTCTTTCGGATGCCCTTTGCAAATTCTCAAAAGTTCCGCCCCAGGTCAGATAATATCCGGGCGGTAAGTTTACTTGTTTTTCAATCTTCTCTTGTGCTTCAGCGACAAAACTCGCGATATCGCGTCCGCGAACATTTAGTTCGACACCGATTCTCCGCCGCGTATCCTCGCGGGTTATTTGCGCCGCTCCTTCGACGAGTTTTATTTCGGCGACTTCAGAAAGCGGAACACGCGAGCCGTTTGGCGCGGTAAGCAATAGATTCTTGACCGTATCAACCGACTTTCCGGCATCTTCTTCAAGACGGACGACCAAATCGAAGCGTTGTTCACCTTCAAAAACCTGTCCAGTTTCTTTTCCCGCGACAATCGTTTCGACCAGATCGTTGACATCGGTAATGTTCAGACCGTAGCGTGCAATTGCCGCCCGGTCAGGTTTGATTTGTAATTGCGGCAAACCGCTTGTCGTTTCCGCTTTAACATCTTCGGCTCCGGGAATTGTCTGGACGACGCGGACAATTTCGTCGGCTTTTTCTTTCAAAACATCGAGGTCATCACCGAAGAGTTTGATAGCGACATCGGAACGTACGCCGGAAATGAGTTCCGCAACACGCAGTTCGATGGGTTGCGAAAAACTGACCTGGGCATTCGGCACTCTTTTCTCCAATTCGTGCGACATTTTTTCAACCAATTCGGTTTTATCTTTAGTCGTTGTCCATTCATCCGGCGGTTTTAACCCGACGTAGAGGTCAGAAAAATCGATACCCATCGGGTCAGTAGCGACTTCCGCCCGTCCCGTTTTCGAAATAACCGTTCGGACTTCCGGAAATTCCATCAAAACCTTCTCCACTTCCGAAACGGTTTTTATTGACTGATTTAAGGATACGCTCGGCAGCTGCTGAACTTGCACCGCCAGATCGCCTTCATCCAGACGCGGAATAAATTCCGCTCCCAGATACGAAAAGATCGCCCCCGAAATAAATACGAGAGAAACTGCAACGGCTAAGCCTTGCGAACGATAACGCATCGTAAAACCGAAGGCGGGTTTATAAATCTTTTTCGCCCAACGAATCAAAAAACTTTCATTTTCGGAAACTTTTCCTTTCAAAACGAACGTGAGCATTGCCGGAACATATGTCAGGGATAAGATCAGGGAGCCAAGTAAGGCGAATACAACCGTCAGAGCCATCGGCACGAACATTTTTCCTTCGATACCTCGTAAACTTAAAATTGGCAGATAAACAATGGCAATAATTGCTACGGCAAATACGACGGGACGAGCGACTTCCTGACAGGCTTCGAGAATGGTTCTCTCAGGCGGTTCGCTTGAGTTTTCGTGTTGGGCTTCGGCACGTCGGCGAACCGCGTTTTCAACCATCACAACCGCACCGTCAACAATCAATCCGAAATCCAAAGCCCCAAGACTCATCAAATTGCCCGATACATTGAAAACACGCATTAAGATTGCCGCAAAAAGCATCGAGAGCGGAATTATTGTTGCTACAAGCAACGCTCCACGCCAGTTTCCTAAAAGCAAGAGCAAAACGACAATGACGAAAAGCGCTCCTTCGACAAGGTTCTTTTCAACTGTCGCAATCGCCCTGTCAACCAATTCCGTGCGGTCATAAAATGTAATTAGTTCAACACCTTCGGGCAGACTTTTCTTAACTTCCTCGACTCTTTCCTTGATGTTGTTGGCAACGGCCCGGGAATTTTCTCCCTTGAGCATCATAGCGATTCCCGCAACAATCTCGCCCTTGCCGTCCGCCGTTACCGCTCCTTGCCGCACAGCCGCTCCCTCAACTACTTCACCTACATCTCGCACGTAAACGGGAACGCCTTCACGTCCGGTCTTTATGACGATATTCTTTATGTCTTCGGACTTTTCAACCAAACCGATACCGCGTAAAAGATACTGCTCAGAACCTTTTTCTACATAAGCTCCCCCGACATTGTTATTGTTCTCCGCCACCGCTTCATAGACGTCGCGGATGGTCAGTCCATAAGACTGCAGTTTATCGGGGTCGAGCCGCACCTGATACTGCTTTTTGTAGCCGCCGAAACTGTTTATTTCCGTAATGCCCGGAACTCCCATGAGTTGTCGCCGCACATTCCAATCCTGAATCGTGCGAAGTTCGGTTGCGTCGTAACCGCTACCGTCTTTGGCTTTTAACTCATACTGATAAATCTCTCCGAGTCCCGTTGAGATCGGTCCCATCTCAGGCGAACCGATTGTTTCGGGAATCTGCTCGCGGGCTTGCGACAGACGCTCCAGCACAAGCTGACGGGCGAAATAAATATCAACCGATTCGTCAAAAACTATCGTTACCGCCGACAAGCCGAACTTTGAAACCGAGCGAATTTCCTCGACATCCGGTAAACCCGACATCGCCGTTTCAACTGGAAACGTAACCTGCCGTTCGATCTCTAATGGTGCTAAAGAAGGTGCGGCGGTCAAAACCTGCACCTGAACATTCGTTACATCCGGCACGGCATCAATGGGTAGATTCAGGAGACTGTAAATACCCGCCCCCGACATAATTGCAACGAGTAACAAAATGATCAGGCGTTGCGAAATAGAGAATTTAATGAGTGCGTTTATCATGACTATATTTATCTTCTTACTTATCTCTGAACTTCATTCCGGTATTGTCAAATTCGCCTAGATTCGCCTGCCTACACCGATAATCAGATCCCCAAGAAACCATTCTTGCTGACTGTTACCTACAATGATCTCTTTCCTCTCGAGCTCGTCGACAAAAACTTCAGCAGAAAATCGATTCTCCTTTGGATGTTCGAGGGATGTTCGGTAGAACCATCGGTTAAGAGCGCGTGCCGTTACTTCTTCAAAATAGAAATAGCCGCCCGGCCTTAAGACCCGTGATATTTCCGAGACCGACTTCTCCCAATTTGGAATGTGATGAATGATCCCAAAATCAAACACGGCGTCAAAAGAATTATCTGCCGCTTCAATTCTTTCTGCGTCGCCAACAAACAAACGCAATTTCTCCGGCGGATATTTGATTAAGCGCTTTTGGGCAATCTCAATCATCTTCGGGTCAAGATCAAAAGCGTGAACTTCACTTGCGCCAAAGCGTTCAAAAATAATTTCCGTTCCGACTCCGCGTCCGCAACCGATTTCCAAAACTTTTTTTCCTTCACAACGCCCGCCCAATCTTTGCATAATCGCGGCTTCGTGATGTCTTTGAAAGAACGCCCGTATCGGATTATTCATTAAGGCTTTTTCAATGTAATTCAGCTTCATTTCATTTTCCGAGTTTCAAAATCTTAATCGCACCCCTGATTACCACTACGAAAACGATCGTTCCGATAATCAAATCGGGTTTATTAGAATTGAACCAAGCGACCAAAACCCCGGCGACGATCACGCCTACATTGATGATCACATCGTTAGAAGTAAAAATGGCACTTGCCCGCATATGCACATCCTCACTTTTGGATTTCTGAAACAGGTAGAGACAAAACAGATTTGCTGTCAAAGCCAGCATCGAAACAACGATCATCGTTCCGAATTCGGGCATTTCTTCGACAGCAACGAATCTTCTGACGACCTCTACAAAACCGAACAGGGCGAGCACGATTTGAAAATATCCAGCGAGCGTGGCGATATACTTCTTTCTCGCAACGGTGCCGCCGATAGCAAGTAAACTGATACCGTAAACAAATGCGTCGGCGAGCATATCGAGACTGTCGGCGACCAGCCCCATCGAACCGGAAACGACTCCGGTTGAAACTTCAATGACGAAAAACGCGAAATTAACCGCTAGCACCGTCCAGAGTAATTTTCGCTGGTCTCGCGTTTCTTCAAATTCGGTTTGTTCGGATTTTGCTGTGCTTAATCTTTTAGCGCCCAAATTCAAACTGGTTACCGAATTCTCGATCTGTTCGATTTGTCCGTTGTGAAAAACGGTTAATTGACGGTTCGGAATGTCAAAATTTAGGTTTTTCACCGACGCCAGCCCGTCGAGTTTTAATCTAACGAGATTTTCCTCCTGCGGGCAGTCCATTTTCGGTATATGAAAAATCGTTTTCTCCATAAGAATACTTTTTCTCGGTTAGTGGTCGTCCTCACCGAATTCGTCTTTTTTCAGCGCGGTTTTCAAGGTGAAACTCCCCTTTGTCACAACCTTGTCGCCAGCCTTCAATCCCGTGGTTACCGTGGTGTAGTTTTCGTACTCGCCGCCGACCTTTATCTCACGGACTTCAAAAGCACCTGGCTCATTTTCTTTCGGGATAAAAACGACCGTTTCTTCATCGATACGTTGAACGGCTTCGGACGGCACGACCAGTTCTTGTTCGCCGTCGGTACTTTTTGCAGCGGTATAAAATCCGACATTGACAAACATTCCGGCACGCAGTTTACCGCCGGGGTTGGGCACTTCCAGACGCACTTTCCCGGTGCGCGTGTCTTCGTTTAAGTTCGGGTCAATATAGGTGACGCGGGCATTAATAGTTGTATTACTGAGAGCGGGCGACGTGACCGCGGCCGCGGTTCCGATTCTGATTTGCGGCATCTGTGCTTCAGGCACATTGGCGATAATATAAACGCTCGACAGATTCGATAAAACGAATAGGGTAGTCCCGGCGCTAATTCCTGCTCCCGGGTTTACAGGGCGTTCCGTAACCATTCCGGATGCGGGAGCGTGGATGTACACAAGTGACGTGTTGCGATCCTGATTGTCGGTTTTATGAGAATTGATTTTGACACCGAGCGAACGCATCTCATCCCGGATGTGCCGCAGATCCGCCCTTGATGTTTCAACTTCGGCTCTCGCTTCCTGGATCTCTTTATTAAGAGAAATATTTCTCTGAAAATCGTAATCGGCCTTTGCCGTCTTGTAACTCGTCTCGGCTGCAATGAGATCTTTGCCTGCTCCCGCTTCGAGTTCGATCAAACGCCTGATCCGTTTCAAAGTCGCTTCGGCTTCGTCGAGTTTAGCTTTTGCCTGCAAAACGGCGACACGGTTCTCAGCCTTTTGCACCCGTTCAAGATTTCTTTCCGCAATTTCCAATTTTGTTTCGGCTTCGTGCATTTTGCCGTGCATCTGCGCAACTTGCGGGCTGGCAATGACGGCAAGCAAATCGCCTCGACTGACGAAATCTCCTACGGCAACATTCATACGCTCGATACGACCGCCAACAAGAGGAGTTACATTCTGCATCCGCTGCGGATCGTTTTCGATCGTGCCAGTTGTTTTTAAAAGTGCGACAGCGGTACGGACCGTAACGCCTTCGATCTCGATTTTCGCTGAATTCAATGATTCAGGGTCGAGCTTCACCTCGCGTACCCCCCCTTCATTACTGTGACTATCGGCTTCCGTTTCAGCGTTGGCTTCGATTTCAGTAGCCCCCGACCTGGTAAATCCGATCAGCAGAACGGCCGCCAGGGCCGCAACTCCGATAATTACAAGAGCAACTACCCATGGGACGAATTTGCGATTGCCTTTACCGGTATCTATTTCAGCATCAGCAATTGTATCGGCTTCGTCCATCCGCGCTGAATCCCCAACGTTTTCAGGATCTTTTTCGGTTTCACGCAATACGGATTCAACGGCCTCCCAATCTTCGCCTTTCATATCTTCAACCTCATTATTTTTGTCTGACATGTCACTTCTCTACTTGTTTCTTAGAATTCAATTCCCAAAGCTATAAAAAGATCGGCATTGGCGCGGTACCTCTCGGTCAATACTTCGGTTAAATCACTGTTCGCATCAAGCAGCCTCCGTTGCTCGTTGATCAAATCGGTGATCTTCAGTTCGCCGATCTCATAAACTCTTGTTATCGTTTCAACATTCTTGCGAGAACGCGGCAAGACGGCTGTTTCGAGTCTTGAAAGAGCTTGATTAGTGGCTGCAATTCGTCGAAAAGCGGCTGCCACTTCCGCTTTGATCATCTGCTCGGCAAAAGTTCTTTTTTCCTGAGCCTGCCGGATGGCGATTTTCGCCTCTTCCTTCGCTCCCTGGTTTTTGTTAAAAATGGGCAGACCGATGGCTACCCCGAAGGTCAAACTGCGGTCTCTTTGAAAGAATTCGCCTCGCGGGTCGTCAAACCCGGCACGTCTCTGCGTGTAGCGTGTATAAGCCGTAACATCGGGTTTGCTTTGCGTGCGGATAAGCCGCAATCCGGCGGTGGCGAGATTCTCCTCTAGTTCGGCAATACGAATTTCGGGGCGGTTTTTCAGAGCTACCGCGAAAGAGGTTTCGAGTGTGCCGGGCAGTTTCGGTAAGTTTGCAGCCCGTATGTCTTCACGCAATTTGAGTGGTTCTTGATAATCTAAACCTGCGTAGAACTTCAGATTAGCGAGTGATGCCTGCAACTTGCCTTCAACCAGACTTCGACGCGACCGAAGTCTTTCGACCTCCGTTTGCAAAAGATTCAATTCAAGGGGCGAAGATGCGCCTTCATTAACGCGGATCTGTACAAATCGTGTCGTCCGCGTATCGAGTTCGAGCAGATCTTCAAGGACTTTTAGCTCCTGCAAAGCCGCCAAAGCGTCGGAATAGATAGTCAGGATTTTTCCAAGCAGCCGCTTTTTCGAAGAAGATAGTTCAGCTTCCCGCAAAGCAATATCGGTTTCCGCAAGTTTCATTCGCTTGCCGCGTTGGTTATAGACATCGAGCGGGAGTGCAAATCCGACAGTCAATTCGCCGTCGCCCTTTGAGCCTACAAAGCTGCCGGAAGACTGCTCAACCTCGAGCGTGGGATTCTGCCGGAGTCTGGCCTGCTGAAAACGTGCCCGTGCCTTTTCGACTTCCAGCAGGGCAATCTCAATCTCGCCGTTACTTGCAAAGGCCCGCTTAACAATCTCTGTTAGCGAAAGTCCCTCAGCCTGATCGAAATAATCAGGCAGAACGGATCTTACCAATCGGTTTTCAGACGAAGGTTCTTTAGGTTTTTCTTCGGTTTTTGATTCGGTTGCAGATACATTTTCAGTATCGCTTAGATGGCGGGCAATCTGAGTCTGTGCTTTTACAGGCAGCAAAACAGCCGTTGCAAGCAATAGCATTCCAACACCGAATGCCGCGGGTACTCTTATTTTTAGATACATTTTTGCTTAAATTCTTCATCGCAAAACTTTGCGTAAATACAATGCCGACACAAACCTTTTTCAAAGAAGGTTTATGCAAAAGCTTTACTTGTCTGGATTGAATTAATTTAAGCCGTTTGAGGTGGGTGAAAAATGTCAGATGGGTGGGATTTGGGAGCTGTTTCTTCTGCGTGGATCGCTATCGGCCTGTTCCAGGCCATAACAAACGAGGACGACGCAAGACGAAAATAGCTAACAACTATGTGCGAGCAACTAGCAAGGCACTCCCCTTCGCCAGAACAATCTTCATTCGAATTATGGTGATCGTCGGCGGTTGAAATACTTGATTGATTTTGAAGGTTGGAGGAAGAGTTATTCTCCAGGGAGTTGCATCCGTCGTCATCAATCAAGTGATGAGGCGCTGGTATACCGACACTTTCGTTTCCATGAACGATCTGAAGGATAGTGACATCGGCCAACACATATAGAACGAGCAAGAGAGCAACGACACTAATCGCCGCTTTCTTAATTCGTTTCAATAATTGTTGCCCTTCACCAAGAAGCATAACTGCTTAAAAGTGACACGTATTTAATCAGAAAGTCAAGGATTATCCCCAACTGTTAAGTAAAAGAACATACTCTTTTCCCTGACACTTGCATTCTAACCTTACCCCCCCCCCTTTTTTTTCCGTACTGATCAATCCTCGGCACTCGCTTTTTAAAAGTGAATCTAGCTGGCTATAAGGAAGTTGACTCTGGAGTTAACTCCAGAGTGTATAATTCCAAATATGGACAATGGTGCAATTCAGATTGGCCAAGTATCGAAGCAGTCAGGTGTAAGCGTCGACACTGTCAGATATTACGAGAAGAAAGGTCTGATTCATAGCATTTCTCGAACAAGCGGTGGTTTCAGGCTTTTCCGGCCCCATGCGGTCGACCTAATAAAATTCGTAAAGCAGGCTCAGGAATTCGGATTCTCTCTCACTGAAATCAAAGGGCTTTTAGGCTCCGGCGGCGAAGAAGAATGCATCCAGGTAAGAGATCTGTTGCAGCAAAAAATCATTGAAGTGGACTCACAGATCAAGAAGATGAGGTCATTTAAAAAGACCCTGCAGAGGCATTTAAGGGCTTGCAATGAAGAACTGTCGCGGAAGGGCGATGAGGCTCACTGCCCGGTCTTCTTTGAAATTAAGAAAGGTGAAAAATAGTGGAACCTTCACGTAGAAATTCGATTTTGGGAAGCGCGATCGTTATAGCGGTGACTTCTAGTTTATGTTGTGTATTGCCGGTTCTATCTGTCGTCTTGGGAATTGGAGCAATTAGTGCCGCCTCTTTCTTCGAGATGCTGAGACCCTATTTGTTGGTCGTCTCTTTTCTCGCACTGGGTTTCGCATTCTACATGACCTACTTTCGCCGAGAAGCATGTGGTGAGGGTGAAGCGTGTGCGACCAAGCCGATAGGACAAGTCAATCAACTGTTTTTGTGGATCGGAACTCTCGCTGTCGTGACATTCGCGTTGTTTCCTTCTTATACCGGTTATCTTGTGTCGGCGTTGGGTTCAAACGCCAAGAGCCATCCGTCGGAATTGATCTCAAAAGAGACAAACGCAGCAGTATCAAAGATAGCGACGATATCTGTAGAGGGGATGACATGTGCGGGCTGCGCTTCGCACGTTGACGCGACTCTGAAACAAATAAATGGAGTAGTTTCGGCCGATACGAGCTACGAAAATAAGAACGTCAGGGTCGTTTACAACCCAGATCAGATTTCGCTTCGAAAAATAAAAAATGCCATCGACGATCTGGGTTATGTTGCAAAATGAGCACGAGGCCAGAGAAGTATTATGAGTAATAAAAGAAAAGTGGAAATTTTTAGCGCCGGATGTGACGTATGCGATGAAACCATAGCATTGGTGAATCGAATCGCTTGTGAATCCTGCGAGGTAGAAGTTTTAGACGTGCGGCAGGCAGATGCTGCGAAACTTGCCAGGGACTACGGTGTTAACGCTGTTCCGACGGTGGTAATCGATGGGAAAACAGCGGATTGCTGTACGAATCGCGGGCCAAGCGGGGAATCGCTCCGGGCTCAGGGGCTGGGACTGACTTTGTAAAGCTTGGATCCGATAGCTAAATGAGGATCAGTTGCCCGGCGAACGCATGAATACGTAGCAGCCGCTGGAATGGACCGGTGGATTCTAAAATCGATCAAATTTTACAAAGTACCCCGACTATGAACACCATTATTCTTGAATCAACAATTGTCTGCCCTAATTGCAATTACGAACAGACCGAAACGATGCCAACGGATGCGTGTGAGTTCTTTTACGAATGTACGAACTGCAAAACACTTCTAAAACCGGAAAAGGGAGATTGTTGTGTTTACTGCAGTTATGGAAGCGTGAAATGCCCGCCAATACAATCCGGCATGTCAGCGTGCTGCTGAAAGAAGAAGTGTCCTTTTTACGGATTAGCAGTCTCTCTTTTGATACTTTTGTCCGGGATCTTGACCCATCAGGTCCTGAAACCGGAAGGAAGAATTCGGAGCGGCAAAATTAAGTAACGCAAAGTACTCTGAATAGTAACCGGCCCCTACCATGGCTTCCGAAAAGTCATGTAGAAATAGAGGAAGCCCGAAATTATCATTAAAAGACTCAGGGCTGAGAAAACTCTAAGGACCCAGTTGTTGAAATCGTCGCGCCCGATAAAGTCCATTGTGTGAAGCATCCAGAGAAAATCAAACACCCGCCAGCTTCTGGTTCTAAACGACTGCACCTGACCATTCTCAGCAGAAACATAGACTGTCAGATTTTCAGGATGGTCAAACGTAACTGCCCATGCGGGAACGATTTTTTCTCTGTATTCGTGATGTGAACCTAGATCTTTTTCTTCCAAGTAGACGGTCTCTTTAACTTCTGTTTTATTCGACAATGCACTTGTCGCTATGTGTTCGGCTTCCGATCTTGAAACCGGATCTCTCTTGTCCCCGCTGGTCGTGCTAAAGAGCGAGATGGCTTTTTGGTTTTCGCTGTTTGTATGCGTCACTTCGAAATAGTTTTCATCCAAAACACGAACGATCCTAAATGAGGTTATCTTTGTCTCCGGACTCGTTTCCAATAGCTTGGATCTAACATCCGCCGGCGAGATCGATCCTTCAATCGCTTTCAATTTCCCAATATCTTTTCTAAGATGATCGCCCCGAATCTCATTGATATTCGTCCAGCTGAAAAAGATGCCGCTAACTGTCCACAGAAAAACCTGAATGCCTATGAAGACACCCAGGTAGCGATGGATTTTGCGGATAAAGAATTTGTAATTTCGACTTCTCATAAACAACGAACTCTTCTTAACTTTAAGTTGCCGGCTCTTCAACCGTTAATGTCTGGACGACAGTATGGGGACGAACCCAAAACCGGACTGGCGCTAATTCAATGATGAAATCGGGTTGCGTCAATTTGGAGAAATCTTGCATCAGCTTTGCAACGCCGAACTCGAGCAGGGTTCAGGGTCTACCTAATCTCAAATGTCAGATTCGCCCATTTGGATTCGTAATTGAGTTTCGGGTCATCAATTTTGACCATATTGATAAACTTCACGTACCATTTGCCAGGGCCATCTAGCCTCAACCTGATTACTCCGTCCGGGCCGCTTCGCATCTGGCTGCCAGTCTTGATCTTTCCATTCAATTCGCGGCCTGTCATTACCAGTTGATCGGCGAGCGGTTTTCCATCCTTGAGGCACAAAAGCGCTAAAGTATCACCAGATTGTAGTGAATATGGATTTTGCTGCGGTATGAGTTCGACTGGGTAGCCAAGCACGGTCTTGTAACTATCACTTTGAATTCTACCGGCCTGCAGCATGGTTTTTACATATTTCGAATAGCGGTAGCGGCCGTCGATATTGAGTTCGCCATCGCGTTTACGCTCTTCTAAAACCTGCGGTATACCTTCCGCAACCAAGTATTCGTTGAATTCCTTTGCCTTAATACTGTTTTCACGCCAAGCAATCGAAAGACCAACAACGTAATTTCCGGCGTGTTCTGGCGTGAACCCGAGAAGGGCCGCTGATTCGCTTTTTGTGAAGTCCTCAGCTGTCGGATTCACTCGTTTGCCCGAAGGATTGACGACGCTCACATCGGTAATTCGTTCATACGCCAACACACCCTCGCTCTTTTGAAACGTACCATTGAGAATTGTGATCGAAGCCTTCTTATTAAGTTCGACGAAAAAGCTGGAGGGCTTCAAAAACAAGTCATGGGCTAAGACGCCGTTAAATGCGATCATTCCTATAAGCAATGCCCAAAGAAGTCTTTTTGTCATTTGTTTAATCCTCCAAATCCACACAATCCGCTTTTCCTTTAAACGCCTAGAGACCTTCCCTAACTTCGCTTACCCAATTCTCGATCAATTCTTTTTCTTTATCCGAGAGCTTTGCGTCCCAATGAATCCAAGTGTAGGACGGAAGCGGCATTTCCTCGGCTTTGATTTGACTTATTACCGATCGCAGCTTGCTCTTTTGCCGGCGTTTTGAATAGGTACCAAATTCGCTAAAGTTCAGCTCTTTTTTCCCATCGGTGATATGTCCCTCCATAAACCAGGCGGCAGGCTGCAGATTGTTGTACCAAGGGTATCTGGTGTTGTTGCTATGGCAATCATAACAGGAATTTCTTAACACAGATTGGACATCGTCAGGAGGCTCAAACGTCCGTATAAAATCGGTTTCCGGAATCACGTTACTCTGATTACGGTTTGCGGGAATAAACTGTATTCCAACTAAACCGACAAATAGAACGATCGCCGAAATTTTTAGGGCCTTGCCAAGGTTGGTTCGTAATTTCACTGCAACTATAACTTAAATTTCGTACTTAGGTACTCACTCACTCCAGCAGCGCAAGTCGAAACTAACCCTCGGCCTTTTTACCGGCACCAACGAGGGCAAGAAGATCTTTAATATCCGTGGTCAGTTCCTCAAAATGCTCCTTTTGATGATCCACGTCGCTTTTTACGATGTGTTCAGAGTGTTCCTTAGCAGTATCGAAGATCTCTTTATATTCCTTGCGCTTGCTTTCGGCCACTTTGGAACTATCAAATTTCTGGAGCGCGGCAATCATTGCGGTCGCCCCATTTGCGGCCTTACCCTTGTCGTTAGCGTCGAGAGCTTGCTTGATCTGATTGTAGGCATCGATTACACCTGAAGTCTGATCATTACGTTGATCAGCAAACTCCGCTCCATCCGTTTTCATTGGAGAATCGCCGTGATCCATGCCGTTGTGATCCATATTCATCGGCATTTCATTCGAGCTCATATTCGAAGTTTCTGAGGATTGACCGCAAGCCGCAAATAGCAGGGCAGCGCCGGCGAACAAAACCGATACCGATATCCATACAATTGATTTCTTCATAATAATCTCTCCTTTGTGACCTGAATTAACAAAACACTAAAACCACATGCGCACACCTGCGACAAGTGAAACGCGGTCTGCTCGCCCTCCATCAAAGCGAGCAAAATCAGCGGTTCCGCCAAAAAGTCGTTTATAAGAAACTCCGATATACGGAGCAAACTCGCGTCTGATCTCACGTCTGATGCGAATTCCGAAAGTCATATCGTTCAAACCCGAACCGACTCCGAACTTCGGAACTTCTTGTACAGCGATATTCGTTTCAAAACGTCCTTCAAAGATCGTTCTCTGATTGATAAAAATATCCTTTACGCCCGTGAAACGAAAGGAAACATCCCCTTTGTTACTGACAAACATCAGCGGTTCGACCTCATATTCATAGGGAACTAATCCGGTCAATCCGACAACGGCGTGAAAACGGGAGATGCGTTCGCTGCCCGCCCATTCCTGGTCATATCTCAAACCAACTTGAAAATCATAAAAAGGAGCGATCAAGCGCCCGTAAAGAGCTTGGAATTCAACATCACCACTCGATGTTGAAGCCTCTTCGATTGCTCCTTCACTGCGAAACCAAAGCCGATTGTAATCGCCGCCATACCAACCGATCATATCCCAGTTAAGTGAGTTTTTGCTGTTTGCCGCAGCCTGGTATTCAAGCAATTCGAATAAAACGAAACTATGATTTTTGCTGTCTTCAATGGGTTTTGGAAAATCTTTTCCCGGCGGCGGCAGTGGAAATGGATAATCTTCTAAAGGCGGAACCGGAGTCGGAGTTGGAGACGGTTTTTCGTCATCCATTTTCATATCCGAATCCATATCCATCTTCTTGGGAGTTGGAGTCGGCATCGGCATATTCATTTTCATTTCCGTTTTATCGGGTTTTGGGGCCGGTGTCGGTGTCGGCATATCCATTTTGTGGTCTTTGTGCGAATCCGTATTCTTCGGAGATGGAGTCGGTGTCGGATTCTGGGCATAGATGTTCGCTGCACCAAACAAGGCGGCGAACAAAATTGCCAAATTGAAGATGTACCCTGTTTGTATAAATTTTCTCATTAAGCGTCCCCCTTGAGTTTGTCCGTAACTTCGACGATGCGGAACATTCCCATATCCATGTGCATCAGAAGATGACAGTGAAACGCCCATCTGCCGGGTGCATCGGCATATACTAAGACTGAAACCCGCTCAGCCGGTTTGACGTTAATGGTGTGTTTTCTCGGCAAATAGTCGCCGTGTCCGTTTTCGATATACATCCACATCCCGTGCAGGTGAAGCGGGTGTTCCATCATCGTGTCATTAACGAAAGTTACCCGCAGAGTTTCGCCGTATCTGAATTGGATCGGGTCTTTGACTTCGGAAAATTTCTTTCCGTCAAAAGACCACATATAGCGTTCCATATTTCCCGTAACATGAATTTCTATTTCTCTTTCGGGTTCCTTAATCTCATTAAAAGGTCTGACGCTTTTCAAATCCGTGTAAACCAGAACCCGCCTGCCGTCATTTCCCAAACCGTCGCCCGGCTCGTGCAGACGGCTCTGGGTCATCATCGGATCCATCGAATTGCCGATTCCGTGACTTTGAGTGTGCTTAACGGGCTTGCTTCCAGGAATCGGCGAATTGGTTCTGTAATTCCCGTTCATCTTCATATCGGGCATTGAGGAATCCATTTTCATTTTTGAATGATCCATCTTGTCTTCATTCATTCCGTCCATCTTCATGCCGTCCATATTCATTCCCTTCATTTTCGACATATCCATTCCCATATCCTTCATCGTGCGTTTGGGAATAGAACGTCTTGCGGGAATCGGTGCTGCCATTCCCTGACGGGGGGCGAGTGTTCCGCGTGCAAAACCACTTCTGTCTAGTGTTTCGGCAAAAACCGTGTAAGCCTTATCGCCTTCGGGTTCGACTATCACATCGTAGGTTTCAGCCACGGAGATACGGAATTCTTCGACCGGAACGGGCTGAACATTCTGACCGTCAACGGCTACGACATTCATTTTGAGTCCCGGAATGCGGACATCAAAGATGGTCATCGCCGCCGCGTTGATAAACCGCAGACGCACCTTTTCGCCCGGATTGAACACGCCCGACCAGTTTGCAGCCGGCGAAAAACCGTTCATCAGATATGTATAGGTAACTCCGGTAACATCAGCAAAATCGGTCTGATCCATCCGCATCCTCTCCCACATCAGGCGTTCGGAAAGTGCCTTTGAAAAGCCGACCTTTTTCGCTTCCTTCATCAGCGTTTTGACCGTCGGTTTTTGGTAGTTGTAATAACTAGCCATCTTCTTCAGTTTTGACATCACTTTCATCGGGTCTTCAAAAGTCCAGTCCGACAGAACGACCACGTAATCACGGTCATATTCGAATGGATCGGGTTCGAGCGGATCAATAATAAGCGGACCGTAAAGTCCCAATTGCTCCTGCATTCCCGTGTGGCTGTGATACCAGTAAGTCCCGCTTTGCTTGACTGGAAATTGATACTTAAAAGTCTCTCCCGGTTTGATTCCCGCAAAACTCACGCCCGGAACGCCATCCATCTGAAACGGCAGAAGTATTCCGTGCCAGTGAATCGAAGTATCTTCATTCATCGTGTTAGTCACATTTAGCGTGATGTCGTCGCCTTCTTTGAGACGGATCAGGGGAGCCGGCAAACTTCCGTTTACCGTTACCGCTTTTCCCGTTTCTTCGTCGATTCGGAAAGGTGTTTTCCCGATGCTCAGGTCTATCACCGAACCACTCAATTCTTCCGCCACCGGATTTGCCGCAGTATTAACTCCCGCAAAAACATAATCCGGCATGAGTTTTCCCAGAGCGAGCGCTATTCCTGCCCCTCCGGCCACTCGCAAAAAAGATCTCCGATCGAATCTACTTGATTTGAATTGCATAAAATTTTTACAGCTTATAGTAAGAACTTATTTAGTCTTCTTTGGGAATTTTAGACCTCGAAAATAAACGAGCGATTAAGTGACACTTAGTTTTATCCCGCAACCGCCGCTCCGATCACAGACAAAAATAACGGACCGCAGAATAATGCTGCTGCGGCCCGCGCCTGCTTAGAAGATTTGGCTGATCCTTCGATTCTCTCTAAGAATTCCGATCTTTTGCCCAACCATTTCTAAAGGTAGTGAAGGAAAGATAAACGTAAGATTAAAGAAGGTCTGGCTTGGTTTTCGCAGGTAAATTGACTGTAAAAACCGATCCTCGGGAATCCGATTGGGTAAGCTCCAAGTGCCCATCATGCCGTTCAGCAATCCACTTGGCGATAGACAGTCCAAGACCTGCGCCGCTTCCAAACAGGGACCTGCTCTCATTCGAGCGGGATTTGTCTACGCGATAAAATCTTTCGAATATATGAGGTTGGTTTATGACTGGAATGCCCGGGCCGTCATCAGAGACTTCAATCCTGTAGATGCCTTCTTCTTTGAATCCGCGAATCGCGACCTGAGATCCTGCATGTTTGATTGCATTGTCGATAAGATTCGTGAAGAGCCTCCTTAACAAATGCTCGTCTCCTTCAATAGGCATATCCTCTTCAACGTCCATCTCAACAGATACATTTTGTCTTAAGCCCAGGGTTCGAAAAGCCCTTACCGTTTCCGATATCACGTCATCTAGAAAGATTGAGGACTTTTGAATCTTCTTTGCACCAGCGTCAGCCCTGGCCAAGGTGAACAAGTCCTCAATAATTCTGGACATGCGTTCGCCTTCTTTCTGCATAATCTCAATCGTTTCAAGATACTCAGACGCCTCTCGGTCTTTCTTCGTAAGACTTACCTCAGCCTCGCCGCGGACAATCGAAACCGGTGTGCGAAGTTCATGAGACGCATCTGCCATAAACCGTTTTTGTTGTTCGAACGATCTGTTCAAGCGCGCGAGCAGATCGTTGAACGTCTTCGCCATCCGTCCGAGCTCGTCTTCTTCGTTCTCTATAGGGAGTCGTTCGTACAAATTGGTTGCGTTAATATGTGCCGCTTTGTCGCTCATTTCAGCAATCGGCAAGAATGTTCTTCGAGCGAGAAAATATCCTCCAACGCTCGTAAGGAACAAGGCAACAGGAACGATCAGTAGAAGCCCATTGCGTATTCGGGCCAAAAATGCCTTTTGTTCATCAAGCGGATGGATAACGATCAACGAGAAATCGCTGTTCCCGATTCGAAAGGGATGGTAGTGGACCCGGTACAGTTCACTGTCGCTCGAGAATCCATCTAAGTTGGCTTCGCGTCTCGCGGTAAACCTATCCAGCCACTTATGCGCCGTATCCACGGAGATATTGGGCTCCAACGCAAGGGTCTTGGTTTGCCATCGCAATTCCTTGGTCTTGGAAAAAACGAATACCTTATAGTTTTTAAAGCTTACGTCCTCAGCCGTGTGCTCAAGCGCTTCCTCAGCGGTCATTTTTTCTTGTACGTCTTCAAAGTGTCGTCGAGCTGTTATCTCGAATGATGTACCAACCTCTGATAGTGTCTTGTCAGTTAAGTCATAGAAGGAGAGTGAAAAGACCGTATACGCGAGAAAGCCAAGAACGGCAAGAATAAAAGCCAGCACCCCTACATAAAGAAAGGTTAATCTCCATCTGGCCGATCTAAGTATTTTCATCACGCTTCAAATCTTCGAGAATGTAACCGGCACCACGCCGGGTATGCAATATCGTTACATCGGAATCCTGATCCATTTTCTTTCGCAGACGATTCACGATTACTTCAATGGAGTTGGAAAATGGATCGTATTCCTCATTCCAACAATGTTCCGAAATTTCTTCCCTGCCAATAACTCGATTCGCGTTTCGTGCTAAGTACTCGAGCACAGTAAACTCTTTGGCCGTGAGTGGAATCTCTTTGCCCGCTCGCCAAAGCCTCTGTGAGTTTGAGTCGATCTCTAGATCACTAACATTAAATCGAGATCCCACGAACTCTTTTTCCCTTCGCCGCAAAAGAGCATGAACTCTAGCTAAGAGCTCACCGTAGGCAAACGGTTTTGTTAGGTAGTCATCCGCTCCCGATTCCAAACCTTCTATGCGGTCTTCCACCTCATCACGGGCCGTCAGCATAAGGATCGGTGTTTGAACATCTTGTTCTCGCAACTCTTTACATACTTCGAATCCATTCTTAAAAGGTATTACTACGTCAAGTATGATGAGATCATAGGTGTTAATCGAAGCTTGGTACAGAGCGGCCTCTCCATCTGCGGCTACATCAACAGCAAAGGCAGATTCAATCAGCCCTTTCTCAATGAAACTGCTGATCCCCACATCATCTTCAACCAGTAAAATCTTCACGCTTAACCTCGGGTCTTAAAATACTTGACTTGCGATCGCCATAAATTCAACATTCTCTACTTCTTATTACGCTTTATACATTTCCGCATCCGAACCTGTGTCTATATGTTCTTCCTCGATCTGAATCGTCGAAAAGAAAAAGCCGTACTTGTCCTTTAATAGTTTAGTCGCTTTGTCCAGAACGGCCTGAGACATTTCTCTACGATCAATTTGAACATGAGCCGAGAAAATGTTTTTTTCTGAGGTCAAAACCCAGGCATGTGGATGCCGAACATCTACCACCCCATCAATCCCGGCAAGATCCTTTCTTATCTCGTTTACATCCAGATCTTTCGGAACTGCCTGCATTAGAATATTGATCGCGTCTTTGATAATGCCATACGAGGCGTAAACCAAAACAACACCGAAAGCCATTCCGAGTATCGGATCTATTCTGGTCCATCCCGTAAAATAGATTACAAGCGCTGCTACGATTATGAGGACACTCCCAACAAAAGTCTGCATCACATGCCAAAACGCTCCCTGCATGTTTAAGTTGCCCTTCTGGCGTTTATATATCAAGCCAAACGCGATGAACTCTGTTACCAATCCACCTCCCGCAGCCAACATCATGATGCCTGCAGGTAAATCTAAATCTTCAAACAGCCTCATATATCCCATGTATAGAACATAGAAAGCCATCAACAGCAGAAACAGTCCGTTCAACAATGCACCGACAATTTCCGCACGCTTGTAACCAAACGTCGCGTGTTTGTCCGCAGCTCTCGCTGAAATCCTATTTGCGATGACCGCGATCAAGATTCCCCCAACTGCCGAAAATGTGTGAAAAGCATCTGAAATCACTGCGACAGATCCCGAATAGAATCCAAGAGCCAATTCAATTACGAAATACACTCCTGTTAACCAGCCGGTGATCTTCAACACCCTGGCGTTGGCTTCTAGGCCATGAAAACTTCCTTGGTGCTCACCGGCCTGAGTTGGCATTGCACGATTCTTTGAATGCGTTTGTCTATCCTTCATCGATCCTGCGGTGCGCTTTTCCTTCTTATGGATTTCTGGAGTCAGATTTCTGCATTAGGCAACACAAAAGATAAACGGAGTATTAAACCGCCAAGGAATATGGAGAAAGTGCCTTAAATTCGACCTGCGTTTAATCGAGGGTTTAACTTTGTCCATATAGATTAACTAGTCGAAAGTGAACTGAGGTCTTTCGATGACGAATGTAGACGCGCAAGTTAGGGCTTTAAAAAGGCCTGTCATATTGGGAATCGTATTCTCCATGACTGCGGAACTCGTGATCTTTATACTGTGGGGCCTGATTCTCTTTCCGGCCGGAAATATCTTTTATAAATTCCTGTGGGCAGTTGTATTTTGTGGCACAGGAATGGGCGCGACGATTGGAGCAATGATTCAGCTATTTGTAATCGGCAACCTCAATGGATTGAAAGCAATAGTCGCCTGTACGCTACTCAGTGTGGTCGTACTAGGCATTGCGTGTAACTTGCTCTGCCTAAATCTGGATTCGCATTTTCACTATTTTGGAGGAATCGAGGATCCGTATTTCTTCATAGGTGGCGGTATAGTCTTGGCAGCTTTAAGCGGCGCACTTGCAGGATGGTTGATGTTCACCGCAAAAGGTATGAAGGTGTTGGACCGTGTAGGGATTTGAACAAACCGTTTCACCCAGAAGAAGTCAATCTAAATTAAGCCAAGGAGAACTAAGAATGCTAAGAAAGTCAGTTTTCGCATCATTATTGAGCATTGGTCTCGTGATCGCTGCTTCACTGGTAGTCGTCTCGAAATCGGCGACACCAACCCCAGATAGCGACAAGGATGCGGTTTTAAAGGTCCTGATGCTGGAGGCGGAGTCAATCGAAAAAAACGATATCGACTCACTTAACAAAATCTGGTCACCAGACGATTCGGTGTTGATTTTTGAGAACGGGGGTATAGACAAAGGTTGGAAGAATTACCGTGACCATCACCTTGCGCCGGAATTGCGAGCGTTTAAAAACACAAAGTTCTCAATCTCTGACGCAGTTGTAAGTGTTGATCACGATACTGCTTGGGCAACTTACAGGTATTCACTGGACGCGGATTACAAAGAGAGAAAGATCGAGAGCAAGGGCCTGGGCACGATGGTATTTGAAAAGACGAACGGAAAGTGGCTGATTGTACATTCTCATACCAGCAGGTCGAGGAAACCTGCGAGTTAGGCATCACTATGGCCCGAGACAATTATGTTCCGGCACTCAGGTTTGATTGGCTTACGCCGATATACGATCCCGTAGTCCGCATAACAACTCGTGAAAAGGAATTCAAAAGAGATCTGATAGAAAACGCAGGCTTGGGTCAGCATGACACCGTACTTGATCTTGGTTGCGGTTCAGGGACGTTGATATTGATGCTTGGAAGGATGCGGTCAGGTTCGATCGTACATGGCATCGATGGCGATCAGAGAATTCTTGGGCGTGCGAACGAAAAAGTACTCAGTGCTGATAGCAGGGCAAGTTTGGTTCAGGGGATGTCTTTTCAATTGCCCTACGGAGAGGAATCGTTTGATCACGTGTTTTCAAGCCTGTTCTTTCATCATCTAACTACTGCAGACAAGGTTCTAACGTTAAATGAAGTCAGGCGCGTTTTGAAACCGGACGGAGCCTTTCATGTCGCAGATTGGGGGAGCCCCGACAACTTTGCAACGAAAATAGGTTCGTATTTTGTGGTGGCGCTCGATGGATTTGAAAAGACACGTGACAACTTCAGCGGCAGGCTCCCCGAACTGATTACAGACGCTGGATTTGCCGGTGTCGAAGAAACGAGTTCCGTTAATACCGCGTTTGGAACGATCCGGATTCTGAGATCAAAAGCAAAATGACAGCTGATTTCAAACCGAAAACCTTCTTGACACTATTCGGAGTTGGCTTCCTGCTCAATCTTGTCTGGGAATTGCTTCAGATGCCCCTATACACGAACCTGTCGGAATTCGGGTATTTGCTCGGGATCACGTTTTGTTCACTTGCCTCGATCATAGATGCAGTGACGATCCTCATTATTTTTGTCGTTTTGGAAGTTACCTTTGGGGTCAGCAACCTCCTCTATTACCTCGGAGCAGCTCTATTGGGTGCCGCGATTGCTGTCTTTTTCGAGTTGTTTGCACTCGAAACGGGTCTCTGGTCTTACGAGCAGAGTATGCCCGCTGTGCCCGAGTTGGACATAGCTGTTCTACCGATTGTCCAACTTACTATTCTGGTTCCATTGAGTATCTTTTTGGCGAACAAAGTAAGAGACAGGAGCTAAAATGCTGACCACAAGTGTTCTAGCAAAAGAAGCGGATGTGCCAGTCTATACCGTGCGGCATTATACCCGCATCGGGCTTATCACCCCACTTCGTCGACACACCAACGGGTATAAAGTTTTTAAGGATTCGGATATCTCAACAATAAGGTTCATCAGGAATGCGCGAAGCCTGGGATTTACGCTGAAGGAGATTGGACACATTCTGGATATGGCCAAATTAGGGCTTACCCCTTGTCCAACTGTCCGCGAGATCGTTCTGAGGCGAATTACCGAAAATCGGGCAAAGATCGAGACACTGCGGCGGCTTCAGGAGAAAATGGAAGAGGCGAAATCAGCATGGACGAAGATGCCTGATTCCGTACCGAACGGCGATTCCGTTTGCCATCTGATTGAAGCCTTCGATGACAAGAATAGGTACTGACCGGTTATACGGTGCGAGTTTTCGAAGTATCTAATCCTATGACCGAGAAGACCAATACAAAGATTGTGAATTTTTGGATACGAACAATCTATAAGTTGATAATAAACCGAACGGCGAAGAAAGTTTTAACCGGCAGGCTTCGTTCGATCGACGACGCTGAAGTCGGGCGGTTTACTAAAGAAGATTCGAAACTAATACTTAGGGACACATGGGGCCGCTACGACGAAATATCAGGATCAGTTCCGAATGAGGTTAATCTCGGTGGTCGCATAAACATTCTCCTAGCCTGTCTCACACTGTGTACATTCCGGAGCCTTGTAGATCAAGGTATTGAACGATCATATGCAGTCGCACTGGTTGCGGATATCACTTGGAATGCCTACCGCAAGTGGGGGAAGATAGCCATTTTGATTGGCCGTAGCCTGACGAGAGATAAAACCAGGCAGCTACAGATCGCAGTCGGAAGCTTTCTTAAGTTTCCGTTCTCGCCTCCCACATATCAGATCGAAAGCCTTCCGAATAGTGAAGGAATCGACCTAAGGGTTACCCGTTGTCCCATAGAGGAGTATTTTGACAAAAATGACGCTACGGATCTGTGTAGAGAATCCTGGTGTAATCTCGATTTTGCACTCGCTGAGATGTGGGGTGCGATCCTCGAAAGGGATAGAACTCTGGCTCTCGGATTCAAGTTCTGTGACTTTAAGTTCAAAACCAAGTCGAAGTATTCGGATAACTAATCCATTGTCATAGCTTATTACATCAGCAATTCGCTTTTCGCTTCTTCTGACTATCAACTCGAAATCCCTCTGAACCTACCTTTAATCTCCGGTTTAAGAAACTAGCCGTAAAGTCTTCACATCACGGTTGGCTTGTGACTTTGAGCTAAGCAGGACCCCTGAGCGAGTCCGAGTGGTAATGCGCACGCGTTCTGATCGTAATGAATGCTTGACCTGACACCTGCTGACAGGTTGTACGCTGATCTTCTGCACACCTGACGTCGGCATGTTCCGACGTTCGGTGGCAGCGCATAGGGAGGTTTTTAACATGCAGAGATTTCAGCATCAGGCACCGATTTTGATGTTGATAGGAAGCACATTTCCACTGGCCTTTATTTTTCTCGCTCCAATGTTTGGATTGAACGGAAGGCTTGCTCTTCTCATTGTTATCGTAGCCGTTTTCGTGTGTCACCTGGTGTTCATGGCTTACATGAAAAAGGCTGGAGGTGATCAGAATCCGCCGAATCTGCACAAGGAGGACCAAAAATGAACCAATCATTGGATGTAGGAAGATTCGGATTCGCATTTGCGGGAACAGGGCTTTTGCTATACCTGGGCTGTACTTTGGTTTTGGTGCTTGTAGGTAGGGATTCCGCAATCCTTTTTTTCAACAGCATCCTTCACGGGATTGATGTCTCAACCATCATTCGAATGGAGATGCCCATGTGGGAGGGCATTATCGGAATTGTCGAGACCTACATTATCGGGTGGCTAATAGGCGCAAGCGTCGCGTCGATTTATAACCTCAGCCTGAAAATCTAGTGATTCGAGAATCGGCAAGCTAGGAACTGCCATGAATGTTACGAAAGCAAATGGAGAAATTGTCCCCTTTAACCCTGGTAAGATCCGGGCTTCGTTGAAACGGGTAAACGCCTCCCCGGCGAATATAGAAGAAATTATGGGTGAGGTAGAGAACGAGATTTTCGATGAGATTTCTACCTCTCATCTCTATCGAATCGTATTTCGAAAGCTAAAGAAGCTCCAACGCGGTGTCGCCGGCAAATACAACCTAAAGCGTGCCGTAATGTCACTGGGACCATCGGGCTACCCTTTCGAGAAATACGTAGCTGCGCTCTGGGCAGTAGACGGGTTTTCCACAAGAACTAACTTAATTGTCAAAGGTGCCTGCGTAAGTCACGAAGTCGATGTTGTCGCGCAGAACGGGGGCTTAGTTGAGTATCTGGAGTGTAAACACCATAGCTCACGAGGCAAAGTCTGCTCCGTCAGGAACGCACTTTACTTCTACGCAAGGTTTCAGGATCTAGAGCGAAGAGCATTGTCAAAACCCGGCCTAGAGGTCGGTGACTACAGGGGTTGGCTAGTCACAAACAATCGATTCACAAGCGAAGCCCAAACCTATGGCACATGCGTCGGCCTCGGGCTCCTCAGCTGGGATTTTCCTCCGAAGAACGGCCTGCGCGAAAGAATAGACAAAATGGGGCTGCACCCCATCACTTGTTTGACGTCGGTCTCAAAAAAGAAGCTCGAATTGCTAATGGACCGGGGGATAACGCTCTGCATGGATTTGTGTAAGAGGCCTGATGTTCTCTCGGAAATAGGTATCACTGGATCGACGGCGGGCAAAGTGATGCGGGAAGCGTTCGAAATATGCGGAACAGAGAAAACCGCTTCGAAGAATTGAGAAACATGTATCCGGAACTATTTAAAATTGGCGATTTTCCGATCAACGGGTATGGCATTTGGCTCGTTCTCGGGTTGTTGTTTGGACTATTTATCGCAGGACGTTTGGCGAAGAATGACGGTTTGCCGAATTCACGAATCTACGATCTTGGTTTGTGGACGATAGTTGGCGGTCTTGTTGGCTCAAAAGTGCTGCTTCTCTTAACTGAGGATAACGTCCACGTGTTATCAGTGGATTTTTTGCGGTCGGGTGGAGTCTATTTCGGAGGATTGATCGGAGGAGGTCTAACCCTCGCCTTGCTGATCCGCTATTACGGGCTGCCCTTTTGGAAGGTTGGCGATGCGTTTGCTCCGGGGGTGGCGCTTGGGCAGTTTTTCGGAAGACAGGGTTGTTTCGCGGCAGGTTGTGATTGGGGAAAAGAAACCCTTTTGCCGTGGGGTGTGCAGTTTTCCGAGACTGGTCATGAGGCTACGGGTGTACCGGTCTACGGTCCGGATGGAAGGGATTTATATCTTCACCCAACCCAACTTTATGAGTCTTTTGCAATGCTGGCTGTTTTCGGGCTCCTTCTCTACCTACACACACGAAAACGATTCGACGGACAAATATTGATCGCTTACGGAATTATCTACAGCATTGTGCGATTTCTGATTGAAATTCTTCGCGACGATCCGCGAGGAGATCTGTTTGGGATCACGACAGCTACCGGGCTTTCTACGTCACAACTCATCAGCATCTTGGTTGCAGGAGTTTCGATTGTGTTTCTTTTTGTGCGGTGGAAATCGGGAGGCATAACAAGGCCAACTTATTAAGTGTCTTATGAAAATTGAAGCAGCAAAGACTCACTCTTTGAGATTGAAGCGATTGGGAATCGATTCGCGAAACGAGCATCTCGTGTTTATGCGGCGCGATTGTCCTGAGTGTAAATCCGAGGGGTTTGAGGCCCTAAACCGAATTCGCGTTTCCACTGAAAACAATGAAGTTGTAGCCTCGCTGGTCGTTGTAGATGGAATCAACATTCTGGGCCAAAATGAGGCCGGTTTATCCGAAGGCGCTGTGACAAAGCTTCAAGCCCGCGAAGGCGATGTTCTGACCTTTTCCCACTTAAAATCACTCGATTCCATGAGCGATGTTCGCCGTAAGGTGTTTGGAAATGCGCTCGATCAGGATGCATTCACAAGAATCATCGAAGATATTGTCAATCTCAACCTGTCCAATATCCAGGTTTCGGCATTTCTGACGGCTTGTGCCGGCGACCGTTTGAATCTAGACGAGATTGTTTATCTTACGCGTTCGATGATCGACTCCGGTCAGCGTCTTCATTGGAAAACCGATGAAATATACGACAAGCACTGCATTGGCGGCCTGCCGGGAAATCGGACAACACCGATCGTTGTATCGATAATCGCAGCTTCCGGTCTCAAGATTCCGAAAACATCATCAAGAGCAATCACATCTCCGGCAGGCACGGCCGACATGATGGAAACCCTGACGAATGTCGATCTAAGCGTTGCCCAGATTGAGAAAATCGTCGACGAAGAGGGCGGTTGTCTTGCATGGGGAGGAGCGGTCCAACTCAGTCCGGCTGACGATATCTTGATCCGTGTAGAACGTGCTCTTGATATTGACTCGGAAGGCCAGATGATCGCGTCGGTTTTGTCTAAGAAGGCGGCCGCCGGTGCGAAAGCGGTTGTGATCGATATTCCGGTTGGAAAATCCGCGAAAGTTAGGTCCATGAAAGATGCCGAGCGACTCGCCACCCGGTTGTGTTCAACAGGCGAATCTATCGGTCTGTTTGTCGAGCCGGTCATCACGGACGGATCCCAGCCTGTCGGGCGCGGGATCGGACCTGCTCTTGAAGCAAAGGATGTCTTGGCGGTACTCAAAAACGAGGCAAACGCACCTCGCGACCTCCGGGATCGAGCGGTCTCGCTCGCGGGCGTGTTGCTCGAAATGGCAGAGAAAACCAAAAAAGGCATGGGGCGTGGGATCGCGCTGGGGATTTTAGAATCTGGATCCGCTTGGGAGAAATTCAAGCGGATCTGCATTGCTCAGGGAGGTCTAAAAGGCCCGCCTGAGGCGGAATTTCGCCGCGAGATTGCGGCCTATAAAGACGGAAAGATAACGGCTATTGATAACCGGAGAATCGCGCGGTTGGCAAAACTCGCGGGAGCGCCCGCCGCGCCTGCAGCAGGTATTTTGTTGAACGTGTCAATCGGCGACGCTGTTCGCAGCGGCGAAAAGCTTTTTGAACTCCATGCTATGTCAGAAGGCGAACTCAGCTATGCGTTTGATTATCTCGCAGATAACAGGGACCTGATTCGAATAGAAAGATGAAAGCTAACAGCAGAATCGCAGTTTTACCTTTGCCGGGCAACGAATTCATCGCGGGCCGCCTAGCTGGTCTGCTTGGCGCGGAGACTGTTGACGCGGAGCTTCGCTTGTTTCCTGACGGTGAATCTTATGTCCGTGTCTTGTCCGATGTCGAAGGTAAGAAAGTTGTGTTGGTCTGTACATTGGACCGTCCGAACGAAAAATTTCTTCCCCTCTACTTTTTGAGTAAGTGCCTCAGAAAACAGGGCGCAGGCCATTTATCGCTCGTTGCGCCGTATCTCGCTTATATGCGGCAGGATATGGTTTTTAATCCTGGAGAAATTGCCACATCCGAGTATTTTGGCGAATTGATATCGTCCGCGTTCGATAGCCTTATTACTGTTGACCCGCATTTACATCGTCGGACTTCTCTCTCGGAAATTTATTCGATTCCAAACAAGGTCGTTCACGCGGCTGATCATATTTTCAGATGGATTAGACGGAACGTGAAGACGCCGGTCTTAATCGGTCCGGACAGTGAAAGCGAGCAATGGGTAGGAGTTGTCGCACAAAAGGCCAACCTGCCTTTTACGGTTTTGCAAAAAACCAGATACGGCGATTCGGAGGTTGAAGTTTCCGTTCCAGAGATCGCAGATTATCAAAACCACACGCCGATACTGATTGACGACATAATCTCGACCGCACGCACGATGATCGAGACGGTCACTCATTTGCGGACATTGGGGATGAAGCCGGCGGTTTGTATTGGGGTTCACGCAGTATTTGCGGACGGTGCGTTGGATGGGCTGCTCGGATCGGGAATCGAGCGAATCGTGACCTGCAATACGATCCCGCACGTAACGAACGATATCGATGTTTCTGATCTGTTTGTTGATTTTGTTAGTAGAAGTGAGTCTGCAGCCGAATGATGTTCGAGGACTTGCATGAGCATTTTACCAATTGAGGAGAAAGAAGATGAGCTGTTGTAGTGACGTGATGAAACCAATCGAATCAGCCTCGTGCTGTACGCCTGAAGACACGGTGAAGGCCGCCGCTGAGGCCATGAAGCATTCCGGATGCGGTTGCGCGCCGGTAGTTGAAAACAAAGAAGATATGAGCCTCGTCGGTGTAGTTACCGAGCGTGATATTTGCCACACCGTCGCAGCTAAGGACAGGCTCGCTTCCGCTGTTTCTGTTGAGGAAGTCATGCATCCCACTTCATCTTGCTGCAATGAAGATGACCAAGTAGAGGTTGCCGTTCAAAAGCTGAGTGAAAATCACTCAAGGGGCTTACCCGTTGTTAGCACGGAGGGCAAATGCTGCGGCACTGTTAGCTTGGAACAACTCGGCGCAAATCAACACATTGGTTAATCGGTGAGTCTGAAAGGAGTAGGAAAATGGAACATGGATGGATCCTCGGAATGCATATTTCCTGGTGGGTGTTTTTGATTCTGCTCGGAATCGTGTTTATCGCCTTTCTCGAAATTGAACCGAAACACAAGGCACGGAAAAGACGAGAAGATCCGCTAGAGATCTTAAAGAGACGTTATGCATCCGGCGAGATTGACACCGAGGAATATGAACAACGCAAGGCTCACCTGAGCTCTGACGAGAAGAAGGGAGAATCAGAAGATCACTCGGGCTAGAACGCGGGGCAATCCGGGTCGACAAGCCGACTTGTGGGCATCCCGTGATACGGGATACGAAGCGAGACCGGGACTCAGCACTACAGCCTGGTAACAAAGGAGAAGCTCTATGGAATGGTTATTGGCGAATTGGTTTTGGGTCTTAGTATTTGTTCTTTTTATTGCAATCCACATGTTTGGTCACGGCGGCCATGGGGGTCATGGCGGTCATGGCGGTCATGGCAAGCATAAAGGTCACGGTAACGGCGGCTGTCATCACGACGAACTTGAAAAACAGGACGCTGAACGTTCCGATCACAAACATCCAATGGAACATCAGCATTAGCTTTTACATAAAGGACCGAATCAGATTCGGCAGATATCGTTTGTAGGTTAATTCCTCTCAGAACGGGTTATTTATAAGGAGTAGAGGCGATGTTGAATATCAAGTTAGTTAGCTGGTCCTTGGGCGTATTTGCAGCGATTAGTTTCGTATTGTGCGTGATATACGGCCTGGTTACGCCCGAGAGCATACACATGCATGAGTTCTTGGAAATGGCACTGCCCGCGTTTGAATGGCTGAGTTTTTGGGGATTCATGCTGGGATTAGTCGAGAGTTTTCTCTTCGGTGCCTATGCGGGAATCGTTTTTGTCCCAATTTATAACCTACTCTATCGCGTTTGGGGTCAGAAGCCGCTGCCACATACCGGGCGTTAATGAGAAAGCACCTATTCGTTCTTTTTTCCTGCCTGTTCGTCGTCAATATCGGATTTGGCATGACGTTACCCGTTCTAACCTTTTACACGGAAAGATTGGCGTTGGCAGAAGGCGTTTCGAGAGACGGCATCTCACTTCACGTGGGATTGCTCACCAGCGTTTATGCTGTCATGCAGCTTCTTTTTGCCCCTTTGTGGGGTAGATTCTCAGACCGTTTGGGACGAAGGCCAATGCTGCTCCTCGGCATAGGAGGCTATGCTGTGTCCCTGCTCACTTTCGGCTTAGCTTCAAATCTTGCACTGCTATATCTCGCACGTGTGATCGGTGGAATCTTCTCTGCCGCAACTTATCCCGCTGCCGCAGCTTATGTTTCGGATCGAACAAACGGTGAGGAACGGAATCGAGGAATGGCATGGCTTGGAACTGCGGCAAGTATGGGAGTTGTGGTGGGCCCTGCCCTTGGCGGGGTACTTGCGAACCGTAATTGGCATTTTCGTGCTGAGTTCGGTCATTTTGTTGCGGATAGCTTCTCGATTCCCTTTTTCGCCGCCGCCGCTCTTGCCATTGCGACACTTGTGGTTGCGGTTAGGTGGCTGCCGGAATCCGACTCAAATGACTATGTCGCGAAACCAACGAAGTCTGTGGGAGTCGGCTGGCTTGAACTGGTTCGCACGCTCCGGCCACTCCTCGTGCTCGCTTTTATCGGGCAATTTGGTTTGGCGCTTTTTGAGGCAATTTTCGTCCTTTACGCTAACGCAAGGTTTGACTTCGGGCCTTTCGAAGTGGGTGCGATATTTGTTATTTGCGGATTAGTCATGGCCTTGTTTCAAGGAATCTTGGTGGGCTATCTGGCCGGCCGCGTCCGCGAAAGCAATCAAATAGTAGCGGGATTCACGTTAATGGGACTCAGCCTGGGATTGTTGGCTACAACGCGAATTGCGGGATCAGTTTACTTTCTTGTCGCATTTTTGGCATTGGGAATGGCACTGATCGCGCCCAACCTATCAGCACTTGTATCAAAACAAACTGACCAGTCAAACACAGGGGCGGCATTAGGGATCCAAGGGATGGCCAACAACTTGGGGCAGTCAGGCGGCCCGGTTATTGGCGGCGCGTTGTTTGTATTAAGTGTGGGTACGCCGTTTCTTGTTACTGGAGGACTACTTCTCGCAACCGGATTGATAGTCGGGCTGAGAACACTGTCGTCGTCTCGCGCAGAAACGAGGTTTGGATAGGATTTATGCAACATGTGTGGATAGTCTGGTCTTTGATAATGCTCAGCATATGGGGCCTCGTCTTTCTATTGAAGCGGGATTTCAGAAAGATCATGTTGCCGGTCAGTCTTGTAACGATGCTTTTCGGGTTAACCGAACCGCTTTTTGTTCCGGAGTATTGGTCCCCACCGTCCGTCTTCGACCTGGCAGCCAACACTGGGTTTGACCTGGAAAGCTTTATCTTTTCATTCGCAATTGGAGGGATTGGATCCGTCATTTACGGTCTCGTGTTCCCTTACGGGACCAAGAAAATGGAAGAGCACGAAAGAAACGAGAAACGGCATCGTCTCCACAAACCGATTTTGCTCCTACCATTCGTGTTGTTTCCGGTCTTAAGTTTGATCACATCCGTGAACCCAATCTACGTGGGAATCATCACGCTGTTTCTGAGCTCACTGGCGACGTTGTACTGTCGACCTGACCTCGGTGCAAAGGTTTGGATTGGTGGTGTCTTATTTGGAATTCTCTACTTTTTGTATTTTGGAAGTGTACTGCTCATATTTCCGGATTACGTCGTGAATTATTGGAATTTGGAGGATCTTTCGGGAGTTTTTGTCTTTGGGATCCCGTTAGAGGAATTGCTGTTTGGCCTTACCTTTGGAATGTATTGGTCGAGCGTATTTGAACATCTCGGCTGGATGAAAGTCGTGTCGAGCAACGAGGTATCTTGAATATGAACAGAATTCAAGTTGCGGTAAACGGAAATGGCGTGATCGGAAAGCGTGTCGCGGACGCAATTGCCTTGCAAGAAGACATGCATCTGGCAGGCATTTGCGATATTTCCGCCGACTGGCGGATTAAGGTCGCATCGGCCAACGGATACGATGTTTTCTCTTTTGATGAGTCCAGCGCTGAAAAAATGAATGCAGCCGGTATCGAAGTTCAGGGCGTGCTCCAGGATTTGTTGGCAAGATCGGACATTGTTGTTGACTGCACACCCAAAAATATCGCCGCGCATAATATCGCCCAATACAAAAAAGCGAATTTGAAACATATCGTCCATGGCGGTGAAAAACACGAGATTACGGGCCATTCATTTAGTGCTGAGAATAATTATCAAACGGCTTTCGGTCGCGAATCTACACGCGTTGTCTCCTGCAATACGACCTCGATTGTTAGAACTCTTACGGCACTAAAACGTGCGGGGCTACTCAAGAAGGCCCGAGGTACTCTATTACGTCGAGCTACTGACCCGTGGGAAAGCCATCTAGGTGGAATTATGAATACATTGGTTCCGGAGCGCGATATTCCAAGCCATCAGGGGCCCGATGCGCAAACTGTGGATCCCGATCTCGATGTGATCACCGCGGCGGTCAAAGTGCCGGAAACCTTAAGTCATCTACATTATTGGAATGTACAACTGACTCGACGAGTGACGAAAGAAACCGTATTAGAAGCACTTGCAAGTTCGACTCGGACTGCATTCATAAACTATTCCGACGGATTGTCCGCGAATAATGCCGTCAAGGAAATGATGCTAGGCATGGGCCGTCCATACGGAGACATGTATGAAGTGGCAATTTGGGAGGACATGCTCAAAGTCATCGACGATGAGGTGTTTTACGCCTATTTGGTCGACAACCAGGCAATCGTAATACCTGAGACTATTGACGCGATCAGGGCTCTCACGGAGCTTGAGATAAATTCAGAAAAGTCAATCAAGAAAACCAATCGCTCACTTGGTATCAGAAAGGACTTTTTTAGTAGCCAGCGATCATTTGGCTAGAAAACCAACTGATTTCTAATGAGATCAAAAATAGCCAGCGACCGAGTTTCTCGGAATCCGAACGAATCGACAGACAACAGTGTTTTGATAGTCGGCGGATATGGCCAGGTCGGTCAGGTGATAACGAGGGGCCTCAGCAAGTCACTACCAATTGAATTGATTGTCGCTGGCAGAAGTCTACGGCGCGCGACCAACTTTTCGAATCAATTCGATCGGAATGTAGTCCCTGTAAGACTGGACCTCGACAATCTTTCTAATGTCGATGAGCTACTGAAAAACGTTCAGCTTGTAATAATGTGCACCGACCAGACTAATCTTGATTTAGTTGCTCGTTGCATGAACCTTGGGATTCACTACGTAGACATTACAGCGAGCATTGGATTTATCCGAACAGTCGAGGCTCTGAATGCTGACGCACGGAGATCAGGCGCGGTCGCCGTTTTGAGTGTGGGGTTGAGCCCCGGACTTACCAATTTGCTCGCGAAGCGTTGTAAATCGAGGGTCCCCGATCTGAAGTTTGTGGACATCTTCCTGGTACTTGGTTTAGGAGATGTCCATGGCGATAGTGCGATCGATTGGATGCTGGAGAATCTTAATTCTCGATATTCCGTGATGGAAAAAGGGAAGCCAAAATCAGTTGGCAGTTTCCTAGAATACAAGAAAACTACATTTCCCGGCGAGAACAAAGAACAGCGAGCCTATCGATTTAATTTCTCTGACCAACACGTAGTTGCGAGAACACTCCAGGTAAGCTCTGTTTCGACATGGCTCAGTTTTACTTCTCCCGTTGCTGGTTGGTTCATTTACCTTTTAAGAAAAACTGGTGTGAGTCGTCTATTTGATTGGCCATTAATTAGACAATTGAGTCTAAAGGCGCTCAAAGCTCTGCGTTTCGGTTCCCGGCGTTTCTCGGTTAAGGCTGAGGCAGGTGTGGATCGAAAAAAAGGATGCGAATTCGAATGTTCGGTTTCCGGCTCAGGCGAAGCTCGCGTTACAGGCTTGATTGCAGTGAAGGTGGCGGAACAGCTCCTCAGTTCCTCGTTGCCACCCGGTGTATTTCATATAGAAGAGCTATTTGATCTGAATCAATTTGTTGACGAACTAGAGGAGTATCAAATAAGGGAAACCACTGTTCTCAAGCAGCGCAGCGTATGAACCCGCACCTACAGAGCGGAGTCTGGAGCGTTTAATCCTGCGTTTATTTTCAGCTCTGTAATTTGATCGTAAAAGTAACTGGCCGTAGAAAGCGGGAGTGTGCATAAAGCCGAGGCCGTAATTCTAGACTGCGCGGGTGAATTACAACCTGCTCATCTTTTTGCAATAGAAGCCATGACAACAAAGAAAGATCCGATCTGCGGAATGTCCGTTGATCCTGCGAAAACGTCCTTTAAGACCGTCAGAGAAGATGAAACATTCTTCTTTTGCTCGCCCACCTGTCAACAGCGGTTTGAGAGTCAAACCGAGACGGTAGGGCAATCCAGGCTTCAAGATGGTGCGATAATTGGGGCATCCGGTTCTGGCGCAGAACCTAACGATTCGCCCTCAGTTACGATCAAATCAGAGAAAAGGACGGATCCCATTTGTGGCATGAAGGTGGATCCGGAGACAGCGTTCGGAACAAGCGAATTAGACGGCGAAGTTTATTACTTTTGCTCAAACACCTGTAAGACAACCTTTGAGACGAAGAACAGCAATGAGCGCGGCAGCAATCCCGATACTTTAATCCCCACCGGCGATTCTGGAACTAATCATGGTGACCTCGAGAAGCCAGAAATAAGCAAACAACTCAAAGATCCCGTGTGCGGAATGGCCGTCG
Source organism: Acidobacteriota bacterium (assembly GCA_003385635.1). Classification (GTDB taxonomy): domain Bacteria; phylum Acidobacteriota; class Blastocatellia; order Pyrinomonadales; family Pyrinomonadaceae; genus Aridibacter. Next base: position 515,213 of record QQUY01000002.1, read on the forward strand.
AACCCGAAGCGGCTTTCGGAAAACTAGATCACGAAGGTACGACCTACTATTTTTGCTCGGCTTCTTGTAAAGCCAAATTTGAAAGTGATCCGGATCAGTTCACCGGAGACCATGAAAGTTCTGCGCAGCATTTAGTTACTGAAGGCGTTGAATATACATGCCCAATGCACCCTGAAATTGTTCAGGACAAACCCGGAAGCTGTCCTATATGCGGAATGGCATTAGAACCCCGCATGCTGGCAACCGACAAGGAAGACACATCGGAACTGGACGACATGACGAGGCGCTTTTGGGTAAGTGCGGTCCTGTCGCTCCCTGTGTTCTTAAGCGCAATGGCTGCAGAGTTTTGGCCTGAATCGATGGCTAAAATAATTGCTCCGAACACGCGGCAGTGGGTCGAGATGGTTTTGGCGACACCTGCCGTTGTTTGGGGAGGCTGGCCGTTTTATGTGCGTTGCTGGCAATCGATCGTCAACCGCAGCCTGAATATGTTCACGTTGATTGGAATTGGAGTTGGAATAGCGTGGATTTACAGCGTTATAGGAACGGTATTTCCCCGTATGTTCCCCGCGGACGTATTCAATGACATGGGAGTCGTCCCTGTCTATTTTGAAGCGGCAGCGGTAATCACCACACTCGTGCTCCTTGGACAGGTCATGGAACTGCGTGCGCGGAGCCAGACGAATGCGGCGATCAAGTTGTTACTGGGACTTGCTCCGAATACGGCGCGGGTCATCAGGCCGGACGGGACTGAAGAAGACATCCCTCTTGAACAAGTTCAGTTGGGTGATAAGCTTCGAATCCGGCCTGGAGAGAAGATCCCCGTCGACGGGACGGTCATAGAGGGAGAGAGTCACGTTGACGAATCGATGGTCACCGGTGAACCTTTGCCCGAGAAGAAGAAGAAGGGTGAAGCGCTGATTGGTGCAACTGTCAACGGCACCGGTAGCCTTGTAATGCGCGCTGAGAAGGTTGGCGCTGACACCCTTTTATCCCAGATCGTAAGAATGGTGGCTGATGCTCAGAGATCCCGGGCACCCATTCAAAAGCTCGTCGACACAGTTTCCAGCTACTTTGTGCCCGCGGTCATCGTTGTATCGATCATCACTTTCATTGTTTGGTCGATCTGGGGACCGGAACCAGCACTCGCCTTTGCCGTAATAAATGCAGTTGCCGTGTTAATAATCGCCTGTCCCTGCGCCCTTGGTCTTGCGACTCCGATGTCGATTATGGTTGGAACCGGAAAAGGGGCAATGATGGGAGTGCTTATCAAGAATGCGGAAGCACTTGAGGTAATGCGTAAAGTTGACACACTGGTGGTAGACAAAACCGGAACGCTCACAGAGGGGAAGCCTGCACTTGTGGCAGTCAATGCTGCGGAAGGATTTGATGAAGAAAGATGCCTCCGCATCGCCGCAACACTTGAGAAGAACAGCGAGCATCCGTTGGCAGAAGCAATTGTTAGAGGAGCTGAATCCCGGGGTCTCGAACTGTCGTCTCCCGATGATTTTCAATCGGTTACCGGAAAGGGTGTGGTGGGAAATGTGGAGGGTTCTCGAGTTGCGCTCGGCAATCGAAAGCTCCTTGAGAGCCAGCAGATTGACGTCCTCGATTTTGTTGAAAAAGCCGATAAACAACGCTCTCAGGGTCAAACCGTGATGTTTCTTGCGATTGAGGGAAAACTGGCCGCCTTGATCGGGGTCGCCGATCCGATAAAGGGGTCTACTCCTGAGGCCATTAGAGATCTTCATGCTGAAGGAATACAGGTAATGATGCTCACGGGTGATAGCCGCAAAACCGCTGAGGCAGTCGCTTCTAAGTTAGACATCGATCAGGTTGTCGCGGAGGTATTGCCGGACGAGAAGGCGGCAATCGTCAAGAAGTTTCAGGACGAAGGAAGGCTCGTTGCTATGGCGGGCGATGGAATTAATGACGCTCCGGCTTTGGCTCAGTCACATGTTGGAATCGCGATGGGCACCGGCACCGATGTTGCGATGGAAAGCGCGGGCGTGACGCTAATAAAAGGTGACCTTCGGGGAATTGTCAGAGCCCGGCGATTGAGCCGTGAAACCATGAAGAACATAAGGCAGAATCTGTTCTTCGCGTTTATCTATAACACCCTCGGTGTACCGGTAGCAGCAGGAGTTCTGTATCCGTTCTTCGGAATACTACTATCACCGATTATCGCGGCGGCGGCCATGAGTTTTAGCTCGGTTTCCGTGATCTTCAATGCGTTGCGGTTAAGGCGATTTAAGGTCGATTAAACCTCTTCAATAGTTATCTCAATCTGTGGGTTCGCAAGGGTAATGCCTGTTCAACATTGCGAGCCCTATTTATGTTCGCAGTGGTGGACTCGCTTTTCCATCTTCCTCATCCGGACCCTTTAATCCCCGATTTATCTAGCAGTCAATATTATGAGCCTTACTAGGGTCGGGTCAGAAGTTTGGGGATTCGCTCTTGGATTTTCAAGCGACCTATATATGAGTAGAACTCAAGTGATCCAAAGAAGAGCAACTAACAAAATGAAGATTCGAATTGTCAAAAGGGACGAGGTCCAAACCGCGAAAAGCGAACGGAAAAGCGCGATTCAGCACAGAGAAGACCGGAGAAAGATTTCGAGAACTGTTTCCGCCTGGGTTGAGGAATTCCAACTGCGGCGTAGAAAAGAGTCGCAGGGTCAAGTTATTTCCTTTTTCCTTGAGCAGAAGGCCATTAACTAGGCCCGGCAAGTTTCGAAGGAGAAGATGAATGCACGGTTACGATGAATATGCATATGGGATGTGGGTAGTAGTTGCGTTCAATATCGCAATTTTTTTGTTCTTTACCCTTGGCTTTCTGAAACCAAGGGGAGGCCAACAATGGCGAAGCATGGGCGTCGTAATCGCTTTCATCGTAGCGCTGTTCGCTGAAATGTACGGATTCCCGTTAACGATCTACCTTTTGGTTGGCTGGCTTGGTAGCGCTTATCCAGCATTGCAGCCATTTTCACATAAATTCGGCCATCTGTGGGTAGTTGTGCTGGGCGGTTCGACAGCAGCATGGGTTCTCGTTATGGGCCTGAGCATTATTGTACTGCTCGCCGGATACACGCTCTTATCTAAGGGTTGGACACAGATCCATGGTGCACAAGGAAGACTTGTAACAGATGGGATCTATGCATATGTACGACATCCGCAGTATACCGGCCTGTTTCTGGTTATTCTCGGATTCCTAATCCAGTGGCCAACGCTTCTTACCGTGCTAATGGCGCCAATACTGGTAATTGCCTATGTGAAACTCGCCAGAAGCGAGGAGCGGCGCGCGTTAAACGAGTTCGGAGTGAAGTACAAAGAGTATATGGAGCAAACACCTGCCTCGTTCTTTCCTCCTTTGAGACTTTGGAAGGAATTCCTGTTTGTGAAGGTTCCAAGACAAGCAACCTAAGATGGTGTCCATGCACTGCCCCGTCCCAGCAAACAGGGTTAAAGATGGCGTTCTGCAGCCTTCCACAATCAACAAAGTTTTCGTTATTTCTGTTTAATCTTCGGTTTAACTTACAGTTGCTAATTTTTACTCATTGATAAGTAAGCTGATGAAGGATGTCGATCCGGATTCGAGTTCTCATGCAATTTGGGGAATGCCGATATTTTCCGAACGGCATGGCTTATAGAACAAAATTAATGATTCGAAAATTCTTAATGGAGATTAAAACGATGAAGTTCAAGATAATGTTAGTTGGTTTGGTAGCAGTACTTATGTTCATAGTGAGCACTGATTCTTATGCTCAGGGCGACGCCAAGATGGCGATGCACAAGTCAGACAAGAGCCCAATGTCGGAAATGATGAATAGCTCCCATCACAAAATGGGTATGGCTTATCGTAAGAATCTGAACACTCTTGCGACAACCTTGGTCGATCTTTCGACGGGTACTGACGCCGTCAATCATGACTTGGTAAAAGCGATTGTGGCTGATATCAAGAATGCTTCCGGCATGATGAATCGGATTCACATGGATCACATGGGCAAGATGAAACCCGAGATGAAATCGAAAATGGCTCCAATGATGGAGAAAATGAAAACAAAAAGGGAGAAGCTTGCAAACCACATAAAGGCACTGGAAACGGCGGCAAACACCGATGCGTTTGACATGAAAGAAATCGGAATGCATGCTGCTGCGATTGCCGAACTAACAAGCTCTCACGACATGAAGCGGAAGCATAAAGAGAAGATGAAAATGGATGGAATGAATCGGGACAAGTAGATATTACTCCGCCATCCGACTCTGCAAAATACTTTAAGGAGGTCCAATGAAAATCAAAGCGATTCCTTTTGCGATTGCAACCGCACTTACTGCTGTGATCTTGTGGGTCGTGTGCAGTGTACTGGTGTTCGCGATGCCAGATCAGATGATGGGTATGTCGGGAAACATGATCCATGCGAATCTTTCTGAAATGAGATGGGATCTTTCTATAACAGGACTAATGATCGGATTGATCGCTTGGGGGGTATTCGCGGGAGTGTTCGGATGGTTCCTGGCGGTAGTCTACAATTTACTGAACAAATAGCGATTCAATTTGATCGTGGGCAGCCGCTTCCTTGAACTAAAGAGACGGCTGTCGATTTTTTTGCCGGCTATTTAAGCTTTCTAACGACTATGAAGAACCTACTATTAATCCTCAGTTTTGTTATTGTGTCTGGGCTTACGCTTGTAGGGTGCTCAGATTTATCCGGTGAACCACCAGCCGCAAAAACTGATTCCGAAAGCTCTGAACCGGTCGATCGGACCGAATTAAAAGACCAGCCCACAGCTAAACCGAAGGAGAAAACTGCAAGTTCGACAAAGATTACCGTCTATAAGTCACCAACCTGCGGTTGTTGTACTTCATGGGAGTCTCATCTGGAGGATAATGGCTTTGTCGTTAGTTCCAATTCGACGGATAAAATGACCGAGATCAGACAGCGATTCAACGTACCGCGATCGTTGAGTTCCTGCCACACCGCGATTATTGATGGCTATGTGATCGAGGGTCATGTGCCTGCAGCTGATATCAAAAAACTGCTCAGTGAGCGACCGGAATTAGTAGGTTTGGCGGCACCCGGAATGCCTAAGGACTCCCCGGGAATGCAGCCTAAGGATGAGGAGCCAAAGGGTTACGACGTACTAAGCTTTGATAAGAACGGTAATACAGACGTTTTTACTTCTTATTGACCAGACCGACTCCCAGTTAAGCTCCGAGGCCTGTTTCGATTTCGTTCTGTTCAATGGGTCGTGTCTCATGCCCTTTGCTTTTGATATTTCAGAACATTTGGATTGGTTCGTCCTTCTCTGCCTCCCGCTCATTCCTATGGCAATTCTCTACTCAGCGAAATGATTAGGAACAACTTAAGACTCTTCTAAAGCCTGGCGACGAAACTCACGTGTGCTCACATTTGTGAAATTTTGCCAATATTACACGTTTTTTAATTGCGGGCTGATGCTCAGAAGATTTGGGCCGGAAAAGAGTTTCATAGACAGAAAGTAGCTGGAAGTTAATCGAATGAAAAATGTTGAGGCAAAGCTTCATCCAATGAGCAAAGTGGCTCGCGTTAATCTTGACACAAGGATCAGCGGAGAGATTGCAAACGATCGATTAAAACTAGTCGAAGCCCGATGCTGTTTATGCGAGACCGAAGAAGCTAAATCAATTGCAACCGGCGAAGACTTTGAGTACCTGACGAGCGATGACAGCTTTGAAGTTTCGCAGTGCCAACTATGTTCATTGGTTTATCTAAACCCCCGTCCCGACATTTCCGAATTCGAAAGAATTTATCCGCCTGAGTATCACGCCTTTGAATTTTCTGAACAAGAATTTGGTCTCGTCTATAGGATCCGCCGCAAGTTGGAAGCGAAAAGGTTGTTGAGATGGTGCACAGGGCTCAAGCAAAAAGCGCGGATACTCGACGTTGGTTGCGGAGATGGTTTTCACCTAGGCCTGCTTGAAGAATTTGGCGAAGAATCGTGGGAACTTGAAGGTATCGATCTGGATCAGAGAGCGGTCGATATCGGGAGAAAACAAGGCCTGAACATTCGTCACGGTTCGTTAGAAACTCTCCAAATGCCCGAATCCCATTACGATCTTATTATTCTCGTCCAAACCCTGGAACACGTAGCCGAGCCCGTTGAACTCCTACAGAAGATCCGATCGCTGCTGAGACCAGGCGGCAGACTTGTCGTGGTAACGGACAACACGAGATCTCTGGATTTCCGCTTGTTCAAAGGGCGATACTGGGGCGGGTATCACTTTCCCCGACATTGGTATCTATTTAACCCATCAACGATAAGGAATTTGGCTGAGATCACAGATTTTACTGTTGATCGCCTGACGACCCAGGTAAGCCCGGTCAACTGGACCTATTCGATCCACAATTGGCTCGTCGACCGTAAAGCACCAAGCTGGTTACGCAGTTTCTTCAGTCTTCGGTCACCAATAGCCCTTAGTTTCTTCACCGTGTTTGACTTGCTCAATCAGTTGCTTGGCCGGGGCGCTCTGATCAATGCAACTCTTTGCCGTCCCGTCGAACCTGTTCCAAAGCCATAAGCCTATGAGAAATATTTCGAAAAATAAACCTGTTGTAATCGTTGGCGGCGGACTCGCCGGACTAACTGCCGCGAACTATTTGCATGAGAAAGGGATACCGTTTGTTTTGTTTGAAGCTGGTGAGCGGCTAGCCGGGCTTGCACAGAGTTTCCACGACAAGGATGGCTTTACATATGACTTCGGGGCCCACTTTGTTACGAACCGCCTGGCTGATGCAATTGGTGTCGGTGCGCAGTGCAAGGATGTGCCTCTCTATGGAGAATCGGTTTGGCTCGAAAAACGCTCTCACAGTTATCCACTCGGTCTAATGCTGGTTCCAAGATTCACGTTAAGCGGGATCAAGTCGAAGATCAAAGGTCTCGCCGGTATGAACGCAAATGGGTCGGCGGCGAACTGGTTTAGATCGAGCTATGGCGAGAAGTTGGGTAACGAGATAGCGATTCCCTTGACCGAAGCATGGTCCGGAGCACCCGGTGAAGACCTTTCATCGGCAGTCGGAGACAGTATCCCGGGAAGTATGCTCAGGACAATATATTTGAAGCTTGCTAGTCGCTGGACAGGTCGAGCCGTATCATGCGGATATAGCCGGGAGAAACCCGAACATCCAGGTGTATGGCACGTGTATCCCGATGGAGGTGTCGGAGTATTGTGTCAGAAACTCGCCGAAAACATCATGGATTCGATCAGGTTGAGTTCCCCTGTTGAGGAGATTCTCGTTGAGAATGAAAAGGTCGTAGGCGTTAAGGTCGGAGGGAAGCGCATCGACGCAGGAGCCGTAATTAGCACAGCCCCTGTCCACATTCTCGCAAGGCTCGTAAATGGAACCTCGACTCTCGATTATCTGTTGAAATTCAGGTACCGTCCGATGACATTTGTGAACATGCGTTTTGAAGGGCGTGGGTTGTTGCCGGATGTTGTTACATGGACTCCTGAAGATAAGTATCCGTTTTTTCGGCTGACTGAAACTGCGGTGTCGATGCCATGGCTGGCTCCGGCGGGCAAGACCGTGATTACCGTTGATATCGGCTGTGAAATCGGTGATGACATCTGGGAAATGGAAAACGACGCTCTAGGTGAGAAGTGCCTAAATAACCTCCTGCCTTTGATACCCGATGCAAAGGAACGATATCTCGGCTGCAAAGTATTGCGAACACCGCTCGCCTACCCGATATTTCTAAAAGAGTACGAAGAAGACCGAAAGCGATTCGAAAAAGGTACTGAAATTGACGGACTAATAAGTATTGGACGAAATGGTGAATTTCGGCATGTGTTTATGGAAGATGCATACTGGCGTACGCGTCAAAAGGTAGATGAACTATTGGGGAACGAACCTCAAGCGTCACCGCAACCAACCAACAATGGAAATAACACAGGATGAATTCAAACAAAGAACAAAAGATGCTACTCCAAGGTTTGCTTGTATGGGCATTCCTAGGCTTTGTCTTGGTTATTCTCTGGATCCTAACCTATCTCGTTATTAACGTTCTGTTCTTCAACGGTCCAAATCTTTACTCGTTCGGCTCCTTTGTTTCAGCTTTTCTCGCCGGAATATTTGGAATCGGTGTTTCGTACGCTTTTTTTAGAAAGCTCACTTGATTCATCGTCGAAACAGCTTTCCAAGCTGTTATTGATAACGATATAGGAAACTATGAAGTTCCTGTGGATAACTCAGTAGCACTCAACTTGTAGATTCAATTCCGTTTGTGAATATCCAGCTGGCCTTACCAGACTTCTTTAGCGACAATTTCGCAGATTTAAAACGAAATTTGAGAGTCGTTCCCCCGTCCTGAAGAACCTTCACAGACACTCAAGACTAATCCGGCAAGGCAATTGACCGGAGGAATTATCAGTCTTCTTTTTGAGTTGAAATTCCTGCTACGATTTAAGTACCAAAGACTCACTAACGAAAATCAAAATGCCATCGAATTTCAAGAACGGAATTCGAGGCGCACGAAAGAGGACCGGGCTGACCCTCGATCAAGTGGCGTTGCTGCTTGGATACAAGACCACCTACTCAGTTTCAAAGTTTGAAACGGGAACCAGGCACCCGCCGATTTCGACCGCCCTCGATTTCGAAATCATCTATCACACCCCGGTCAGGCTTCTTTTTGAAGACCTGTACCTTGAACGCAGGGAACACCTGAGAAAGAGATGGAACTCCAAATCGGAATCCCTTCCAACTTCTCACTGGTTCCCAAAGGGGAGGGCTGCTTTGAGACAGTCCGAATACTGTTTCTTTGGTGAGAAGCTTCTGCAAGACGAACTCTCACTGCTTGAAAAAGAAACAGTAAGAAAACACGCGCTCGACCTTGTAAATGCGTCCTCCGGTCTTGGTCAGTCGCCGCCCTGGACTCTGACATAAGAAAAAAAACGGCTTACTCAAGCCGGAATCTCTTCACATCATTAATCACCCCACAAACATGAGACGAAAATCAAACGAAATCATCCTGGGAATCGACCCGGGATCTCGCCACATCGGATTTGCTGTGTTTCGCCGCGGCGAACTCGACGACTATGGCATCAAGTCGATCAAACAAAACTCTCACCCAAAGACGATCAGAAAACTTGCATCCGTTATTCGAAATCTGATCGATCTGGAAGGAGCTAATGTCGTAGCAGTTGAGATCCCCGTAACTTATCAACAGAAAAGTTCACTTGTTGCCGTTGTTGTAGAAAAGATAAAGTCCCTGGTAATTTCTGAATTCGGTAAATACGTAAATCTGAAAGTGGTCGATCCGAGGATCGTGAAAAAGGCGATCTGCGATGAGCTAAAGCCAACCAAAGCGAACATGGCGAAAAAGCTCGCGGAACTATTCCCACAACTACGCCCTAAACTCGATCTTCCTAATCCAGGCCAAACAAACTATCACGCGCGAGTTTTTGACGCGATCGCGATGGCATACTATTGCGTCTACCTCGAAAACGAGTTGCCGCTTCCGAATGCGTAAGATCAAGACGGGCAATCGGAGGAGCCCACTGATACGAATGGTGGAAGAGCACTTTCCGGAGATCGAAGATGAGAAAAAGGAGGAAGCTGCTGAGAATCTGCAGCGTTATCTTTTAGCACTCGAGCGGCTTCTCCAAGACTAAAATATTGACGAGTTTCCCTTTAAATACTACGGTTTAAAAGAATCTCGCTCCAGCTATTTTCTTAAGCTCAACTGGGATTTTCTACATGTTCAGTTGAGTTTTTGATTTCCCTATTAAATCAAGCAAAATCTATGAACCGCTTAGCAAAATCTCACTTTGCATATATACGTGTGTCTACGGTTAGACAGGGCCAAACCGGCACTTCCCTCGAAGAACAAAGGGCCGCCATTTTTCGCCATGCTCAAAAGAATGATCTAAATATAGTCCAGGAATTCGAAGAAAAGGAAACCGCCGCCAAACGTGGCCGGCCGGTCTTTTCAAAGATGATTAAAGCGATCAAGAGAGGTGAAGCTACCGGGATTGTTATGCACAAAATTGATCGAAGTGCTCGAAATCTTCGCGACTGGGCTGAGCTGATGGAGATGATCGACAAAGGATTAGAGGTTCATTTCGCCAACGAAAATCTCGATTTGGATTCACGCGGAGGTCGGCTTTCCGCAGATATCCAGGCAGTGGTAGCGGCCGACTACATCCGCAATCTCAAAGAGGAAGTCAAGAAGGGCCTTTATGGGCGACTTAAGCAAGGATTGTATCCATTCCCCGCACCTGTGGGTTACCAGGACAATGGCCCGGCGAAAGCAAAAACTATCGATCCGATTCATGGGCCACTTGTAAAAAAAGCGTTCGAACTTTATCTGACTGGAAACTACAGTATCACCTCCCTTGCAGATGACCTTTATAAGCGCGGGCTGCGCAATCAATTCGGGCGGAAAGTGTCGCGAAACGGCCTATTTAACCTCCTGCATAACCCTTTCTACATAGGGAGAATTCGAATGAAAAAGACTCAGCAGATATTCTCAGGTGTTCATCGCCCACTCATAACAGATGAGAAATTCCGAGCTGTGCAGGATATGCTTTCAAGCAACCGAACCTGCGATATCGATAAGCGGGAGATTGCCGGCACCTTTGTCTTTCGGCGCAGATTGGAGTGCTCGCGGTGCGAAAGGCTTCTCACCGGTGAGATCCAAAAAGAAATCAGATACTACCGTTGCCACACTCGCAAATGTGCCCAAAAAGGAATCAGGGAAGACGCTATAGAAAAGATATTCTGCGATACGCTTTTAGACCTCAAATTTTCGGATGTGGAAATCGCACTGTTTGAACGATGGCTTCAAGAGAGTAAAAAAGCAAAAAAGGATCAATCGAACGAGGATAAAAAGAGAATCAGACTCGAAATAGAAAAAATAGCCAATCGCTTAGACCGACTTACTGACGCCTATCTCGACGGTGTGTTGGATGAGGATGTGTTCGTAGCAAAGAAGGAGAAAATGACGGAAGAAAAAGACCGATTGGACGATCAAATTAACGACCGAAAAGTGGATTTTGCCGATATTTCAAAAAAAATGGTGAGTTTTTTCGAACTCTCAAACTCGGCTTATTTAAGGTATAAATCGGGAAATATCCGTAAAAAAAGGGAATTCATGGATTCGATAGTTTCGAACTTTTCTGTGAAGGACAAATCCGTCTTAATTAAGCTGAAAACACCGTTTGATGTGGTCCAAAATCGGGGGGTCATCCCCTCTGGTGGGGCGCGCAGGGGCAGAGCTCGAACGGTTTACGCATTCTTAAGCCGATCGTTCAGATATTTCGAAGAATGCAATGCTGGGTGAGTAGAACTCAAAGCGTACTCTTGAACGAAGACAGAGTTACTCGTCCACTGGCTTCTTGACCAACCAGTTAACTATCTCTTGAAATATTTCAGGGATTTGGGAATCTTTATCCAGTGCAATCAATCTCGCCCGGGTAGGTTTTCTGGTGTTCGGAAATCTTTGGCAATATGCCTGATAAGTTTCCTCACCCATCGCATTTCTCAGCTCATCTTCAAAATTCTTATCAAATCTCCAAACTTCGTTTACCCCATCTGCTGTTTTGAACGAATCAAGTTTGGCATTGTACTCATTCTCACTTTCACGATCATCCTTGAACTCTGAAGAATCTTTATCGTAAACGATACCCGTTGGAATCTTGAATGAGCTAGCTATTTTAGCAAACTCAACTAGATTTCGTTTACCACCTACTTCAACGATAGTTGCTCCTGCTCTATCAACATCAAATCCGAGTCTATTGGCGTATTCAGGGAAAGCGAGTTTCTCTGTGTCGCCTTCGACTAGCAATAAACGTGTGGCAAAGAACATTTCATTGCGTTCTGGGTCAAACTCTTTTATCAGCTTTTCCCTTCTCACGTCATTATTATCGAGATCAGATCTTCGAAGTGAAGTACCTTCTTGATCTTTACGCACCAGAATCACTTCATCATATTCGGGAATAGCGACGAAGTGGGGTGAATGCGTCGTATATATAACTTGGTTAGTCTTACCCAACTCGCGCAGCGTCTTGTAGAGAGACCTTTGCATTTGTGGATGCAAGAACATTTCAGGTTCTTCAATTAGGAATATTGCGCCTTTCTTCTTATGAGATTCGAGGGCCTGGAGCATTGCCATGATGATTGCATTTTGGAGGCCATCACCTACTTCAGTTGCGCTTATTGACATCTCGCCTTCACCTATTTGAAGGTCAAGTGATTTATAGAATTCGAAAGTATCGAAAGGTGAAAAGAACAAATTCAGCTTTTCTTCGTCCTCAACTGGATCAAACCCAAGAAGCTTCAGAGCATTTACCTTAATTGTTCTTTCAAGCTCATTAAATTGATCGGTCCGAAGCACTTTCATCGCTTCCTGCATCAACCTGTGAAACCTCTCTAACCTGGTTACTTCAATTTCCTCACCACCTATCCTTTTTACTTTTATTTTGTTTTCAGGATCTTGAAGGTTCTGATCAATACTCTCGAACAACTGTCTCAAAACAGAATACCTAGAGCCGGGAAGCTGAGACCTAAGAGTTCGATTCGACCCAATATAGATTAAAGGGTTGTTTTCCCTCACCTCCTTTGGAGTACTATATAACGTCTCGAATTTTCTCCTCTCGCCCTTCTTTGGAGCCTTTGCTAGTACAACCGGAGCATCTCCTTCTGGCCCAAAACATTTTTGTTCAAGACGTCGTTCACCAGCGTTGGGGCCAATCTTATAACGAGTAAATTCAAAGTAAATTGATGAAATATCTACGGGCTCAGCTTCTTTGAATCTTTGGTACTCATACGGTGGGTCTAGTTCCAAGGTAATCTCGATGTCTTTATCTGGATCCCTTCCGTAAACATCCTCTTCAGTAAACGAATTTCGGGTCAACCAATCCTTTTCTAGTACCCTTTGGATTGATCTAAGGATATTGCTCTTGCCTGCATTGTTCGGGCCAATCAATGCACAAATAGGAGAAATAGACTCATCTATTGCTTTAATAGATCGAAAATTTACTACTCTTATTCTTGAAATTGGCATTGTTGTGAGAGTAAGAGGCTAACTGTGTAAAGGTGAGCCCCACTGATTGACTGATGCATTAATCATACCGTTTCCCTACTGACGTGCAAGAGTTTTTGGTACCCCAAAATCAGTCTTACCCAAGTCGTTGTCTTAGGGGACAACGAGAGAGTTTGATTTAACAGCTGAACTGGTGAATTTATCCACAAATTCTGAATCTGGTTGTCAGATTCGGCACGACTCGTGTCTGAACTGGCGCATCGCGTGCCAAAATCGTCTGATTATTAGAAACGGAAGCGGCAAAACTTTCTTTAAGTATCTCAGTTTTCTCAACGCACGAGAACCAACCTAAAATGAACTAAAGTACTGAAATAGTAGTAACAGCCCTCGGGGACAACTGAATGAACCACGAATCTTGATGGCTGATAAATCAGTCTATTCACGCTAGTAGTTGGCTGCTAAAATTCATGACATGAAGATTCAAGAACTTCCACTCTGCAAATCCCCCAAAACTAAAACTGAATCGGAATCAAGTTCGAAAAAATTAGGCATTAGGAATACAAGCTGGTGGACTCCCGTCTACTCCGGCCTTGTAGTCAGTCCTGAGGGCAAGCACCGAAGCCAGATGGGTCCGGCGATCTGGGTGTATTTATACTTGATCACGTATGCGAAGCGAAAGACGGGTATCGCTCATCGGAACGTGGGCAAGATTTCGGAAGAAACTGGAATGTCAGCGAGGTCAATTCACCGACATTTGAATCGGCTGGAAACAAATGGCTACATACGGTTTGTTGAGCGCCGGCCGATTTTGAAGATCCAGATTACAAAATGGAAGAACTTCGGGAAACACAATGTAAACGGATCGAAAACCTCTGAGACCCACCGACTCAATTCACCGGAAGATTCTCAAATGAGCAGAACTTTGGAGCGATTTTCGCACTAAAAGCGGCGAGATCATGAGCAGATTCCTGGTGCCGAAAAAATCAGTCTATACAGGATTATGAAGCTCTGGTAATGTGAGTCCATGCCCAGATACATCGACACCTGAATACACTCACGATCTGCCCGACCAGCCAGTCGGAGGAGACACTCCAACCATATTCGCCGAGGTCTCATCACGCGGAAAGAGCTATGAGTTCGGCATCCTACCGCAGGACCGTCGATCCCATATTTACATCCTAGGAAAAACCGGAACCGGAAAGTCCACGCTTCTTAAGACCTTCATGTACTCAGATCTTAAGAAGGGCAACGGATTTGCCCTTCTCGATCCTCACGGAGATCTTGCAGAGGACGTAAAGCGTAACGCACCCTGGTCTCGCAAAGACGACATAATCGACTTCGATGCAACGGATCCGCAGCAACCCTATGGGATCAATCCGTTTTCAAATGTTCCGGAATCAAGCCGTACACTCGCCTGCTCTGGCATGATGCAGGTTTTCAAACACCTTTGGACTGATTCCTGGGGTCCGAGACTTGAGCACATTTTGAGAAACGCCATCCTCGCTTTACTTGATCACCCAGGATCGAATCTTTCCGATATCCTAAGAATCCTCACTGACAACGTCTTCCGACGCGAGGTCACTAAGTCGATAGCCAATGAACAGGTTCGGGATTTCTGGTCAAAAGAGTACGAAGGCTACACTTCGCGACTCCGAACTGAAGCCATTTCCCCAGTCCAGAACAAGGTCGGGGCTTTCCTCAGCGATCCACTTCTTAAGAGAATACTTACTGCGCCCGAAAAACCCCTGAATCTCAGAAAGATTATGGATGAAGGCAAGATTCTGGTCGTCAATCTCGCGAAAGGAAAACTTGGAGACGATACGGCAAATCTTCTCGGCTCGCTTTTGATCTCACGATTTGATCTCGCAGCCCTCAGCCGCGCTAACGTGCCGGAATCCGAACGCAAGGACTTCACAGTCTACCTCGACGAGTTTCATAACTTTACGACTAAGAGCCTTGAACTGATGCTGTCCGAATTGCGCAAGTACCGGCTTTCGCTTGTGCTTGCAAACCAGTATCTTTATCAGCTGGAGCCGAGAATTAGGGAAGCCGTATTAGGCAACGCGGGAACAATCATCTCGTTCCGACTTGGGGCAAAAGACGCTACGGAACTGGCCCGGGAATTCCACCCGGAGGTCGCATCGACAGATCTCGTCAGCCTTCCAAATTTCAATGTCTACATGAAGATGATGATCGATGGCAGTCAATCCCGGCCGTTCAGCGCCAAAACCTTTGTTCCGAAAATCAACTCATAAGCGCGAAAGCTTGTTCGCAGCCTTCCGTTTGCAACGCAAGATTTAT
Source organism: Acidobacteriota bacterium (assembly GCA_003385635.1). Classification (GTDB taxonomy): domain Bacteria; phylum Acidobacteriota; class Blastocatellia; order Pyrinomonadales; family Pyrinomonadaceae; genus Aridibacter. Next base: position 530,533 of record QQUY01000002.1, read on the forward strand.
TTAGACTAATTCATGGGGTCCTTTCGATTTTTCTCAGAAGGGGTAGGTACGAGTTGCAAGCGGAAGGCTGCGGACAAACCGCACGCGCCAACAATCCGACAGGAGGAAACGAATTGCCGTCTTAAGACGTGCATTACTTTCTTAATGATCGAGTGGCAATTTACCAAAGCGTCCACCGCCGAAAGCGCGGATCGAGCATAAGGAGAAAGAAGTATGAAAAAAAATGGAACCGAAGCCGTACTGCTCACGAACGGTACCGAACTTATTTCCAGAGAAGACCTGAAGTCGATTCCATTACCGAAGCCGACGAGGACCCACAAGCCCATTGCCCATTTAGATTTTGTTGAATCGCTCATTGAGGCACTGTCAATGCGATCACTCTCAATCACGAGGGACGAATACGCCGTTTCAAATGATGGAATGAAGATGTTTGGTGTTATGGACCTGGATACGGAATTCTCAGGGTGTCGGTTTTCAATCGGATTGCGGAACGCGAATGATAAATCTATGAGGCTCGGCCTTACCGCAGGGCTCAGAGTACTCGTCTGCGACAATATGACATTTAGCGGAGACTTCACAACGCTGTCTCAGAAGCACTCAAAGAGCCTGAACCTCTCTGACTCCTTTTCGATCGCAGTTGACCGCATACATCGCAGTTTTGAGCCTCTCAAAGCAGATGTACATGAAATGAAAGAACGGAATCTCAGTGAGAATCACGCAAAGCTTCTGATCTATGAAGCGTTTATAGAAGGGCGGATTCGCGGGATTCCGAAACACCTGGTTCGAGTTGTTCACAAGAACTACTTCGAACCTGAGCACCCGGAATTTCAAACCGGAAACTTATGGTCGCTATCGAATGCGTTTACTTCAAGCTTTAAGGAGCTTCGTCCGATGAAGCAATTCGAAATCACCGCAAGACTTGGTTCGTTTATGAACTCGGTTCGCGGAAATGATACTGGGGCGTCGAGTAGCCAAGCAGGTGCCGGGTTCGGTTCCCTCACACCGAAACCGGCGGGAGCCACAGCTTAGCTATCTCCTTCCTCACCCCCAGCAAAAGGAAGCGTTATCTACGGATTTCGCTTCCTTCTTTTTTTCAACCAGATCAAACTGCGAAGAAGAGCAGCCCCAAAAACATTGGCAACCAAAGCATCTGTATGGCTCGCCGTTGGAACATGCCGGACCGGATTGACCAGAGCGGGATGAGCACAGCGACCGAAGCTATTATCAACAAGAACAACGTAATTGATATGGCCGACCTTTCGAAAAATACCAGCGGCAACAACAAAAGAGCACCTAGTAGCTGAAGTCCGAATCCTAAGACTGCGGTATTTGAAGATCCAAGCTTCATCGGAATTGTAACTAAGCGACCTTCAGAATCACCGTCTATATCGCGTATGTCCATCAACCATTCACGCCCTAGGACAAAACAAGACGCCGCAATCGGAAGGAAGAGAAATGCGCTCGGATAATCAAAGACGACCACAGAGAACAAAATGGGAAGCGATGAAACGGCAGAGGTTAGAAAGGTCTTGGTCAAACTCAAATAGGTCACGAATACGTTGTAGGTCGCAACTCCAGCAATACAAAACAAATATACCGTTAGCTGAAAGCCAGTCATCGATACAAAGATCGCAGTCCCAATTCCAAAACCGATCGAGAGCATACTAAAAAGGAGTACGAACTGTTTTGAAATCCTTCCGCTTGGAATAGCCCGATATGGTTTGTTTATCAGATCTTTGTCAACGTCGAAATAGTCGTTTAACGAGAATCCACCAATAGCAGAGAGTAAGAACGGAAGCGCAAAATAACTTGAGTCCAGAAGACTGTTTCCAACGTAGACAGAAGGCAGAAACACGGCCAAGGATATCAACATCGTCGTCACAACACGGGAAAGAATCAAGAAACCAACAAATGAACTCAAAATCGCCTTACCGAAACCGGGCTTGGAAAAGAAGTTGATAACAGATGCAATAATGCACAAACAAGCACTTACAAAATAGAAAGCGAAAGCTAGCTGTGCTTTAGCCTGAAAAAGAGTCCCTTTCTCGAATACATCACTTAAAAAGAGGAGGATCAAACAAGTAAGGGAAGCCATTAACGACAGAGCTCTTGTAAAGTTAATTCGATCAGAAAAAACTACCGCGACTTTTTCGTCTCTCAATCTGAAAATCAGTGGTAGGGCGATCAGTATAGATAGAACAAAAATGAAGAAAAATGCGCCCCAATTTGCAATTGTAATACCACTATCTTGATTAGGTAATGAATTCTGGATCGTTACCATCACAAGGAGCAGAATAAAGGTCAGCCCAGCAACGATCTTGCCGTAGCCCCAATGTTTGAATTTTAGCTTTTCACCCCGCCCAAGATAAATCCAAATAACAAAAGCGAAAAACGCGTGAACCCCAAAGAAAGCTAGGAACAAGGAACCGTACTGACTGAAAATAAAAAAGAACGGAAGAGCCCAAATCGAAAGCATTAGCGCGGTCAGTGCTCCCAAAGAATAAAGCTCCGCCTTATCTTGATCCATAAGAACAACATTCTGTTCCTTCCTCGCAATATCCGAAGTGATTTTCCACGACTCGAAGACAGCAAGGTATGCGGAGACGATGATACAGAATTGCATCAGCAAAAGATCGCGAGCAACAATCCAGTATTCGCTAGCCAGGGTAGCTGCAATCGTCAGAAGCAGGAAGTATGCCAAACTCACCACCAGGAATTTCGTCTTGCTTAGATTTCTAGTTAAGAAAAACAGGATCAGCACCAATGCAATTGGAACTAAGGCAATCGACGAATCCGACAAGGCGTGGAAGCTCAGCCCAAAATACAAGCTGAAGCCAATCAATAAAATTACCGGCCACACCAGTTGGTGCCTGATAGAAGGCAGTGTCTTCGCATTCTTGTCACGGAAAAGAAATATTCCATAGGAAACATGCAATCCACCTAATACCAATAAGGAAAGAACCAGCGAAAACGAGAAGTTATATGGCAAAAAATACGTCGGGATAAGTGCAATTACGATCAGCAAGAAGGCAACCAGCGCATAGTTCCTAATCGCATCATACCGAACCGTAATCTCAACCTCAGTGTTTTCGAGATCCGGCGGGGGGAACCGCTCGGCGTAGCACATAAAAAAGAAGATTGATGTAATTGACGGTATCGCCAGAATGAGATAGTCATCGATTTCGGCCGGCTCCAGTTGCATCCAGTACCCTGCGAAGAGCGCAGCAATCGACGTTAATGCATAAGTAAATCCTCTCCACATGAAGCGTTGGGAATTTGGGCGGCGTTTCGCCATCCGTTTCGTGTCTTCTAAAACAGCTTTAGATTCAAAACTCGTTGCGTCATCCGCTTCTGATGGTTCTTCAGTATCTCGTTTTGAGAATGATGAGTATCGGTTTTTGACTTCCTTCAGAAACCGATAACCGTGTCCTGGAATCACCTTAATGAACTCAGGGTTTTTCGAATCGTCGTTCAGAGCCTTTCGTAACTTCGATATGCATGTCGTAACGTTTCCCTCTTCTACGGACTCATCTGGCCACACTTCATCAAGGAATTCCTCCTTGCTAATTAGGGTCCCGGCATTCTCGACCAAGAAGACCAGAACGTCGAAATCCTTACCCTTTACGTTGAGAGTCTCTCCACGACGGTAGAGCAATCTCTCCTTAGGGATCAGCGTGTAATCATCAAATTCAAAAAATGTCGGAGTCGTTTTTGGCACGATATTTTGGGCTCTAAATCGGATTACATAAAAATTTAAGAATATTTCTTCCTTTTTTTAAGGACTCCTTTCCGCTGTCTCTCTATTGTTCGGAATAGGCGAGCTTTTCTTGCCTACGAATATAACAGAAAGGAGAAAACTCAAAATGAAGAAGATCATCATCTCCGTGGCGGGCACGGACGGAAAACGAGAATTTAAGGACGTGGAATTGGAGCCCGGTACAAAGCCGCGGGACATTCTGACGCAGCTCGATCTAAATGGATTTCAGCTCAACAAGCCTGAGGGCGGTGCCTTTGGGTTTAACGATGACATTTATCAGGCAGTGTCGGAAGGCCAAAAGGTATTTGCAACCAAGGCTGATGTTGAGGCCGGTAGCAAATAGGAGGGACATGAACCATGCCGGTCGTATTGCTGATCCTGCTCTTGATTCTCCTTTTTTGGATCCTGAGCAGGATTTCCGTCCGCGGTGGGTGGATGGATTCACCCGTCGCTCTCGCCGATAAGAGGAAAATGAAGATAAAGCCAAAAAGAAATGATCCGGTAGCAATAAAGGCAGGCGATGCCGTCGTAATCCCGCCGTCTTCTGGCGAACCGGTTCGGATTAAACCCACTGAGGCAATTGTCGTTAGCGCAGCACCTGCAACCTCGACCCGAATCGCGGTAGCGAAACCGGTCACCGTCAAACCGCCGCGCCGCGGGGCCTGGGACGAACGCGGTTGGACAAAACAGGCAGACGGCCGGAACGAAGTTTATGAAGGGTTTTTCGTAGCCGGTGGCAACAGGTTTCAGGGCCGCATCGAAACCGCGCGGAGATCCCGGCAGATTTCCGTTTATATACGCAACCCTCCACCGGAAATCAAAAGACACCGGAAAGGTCCGTGTTTTCAGCTCTTGAAAAACGGGTGGTTCCGCCTTCATTGGACACGGCCAGCGCGAAATGTCGACGACGCAATTCTGTACATGGAGCGGATTCTGGACGAATCGCTCCGTAACCGCAAAAGGAGATAATTATGTTGAGTCTTATGGGCAATGAAACAAAAAATGTAAATCAAGGGCCGATCTGGTCTTTGCGCCGCTGGCGGAACAAAACCTCCAACTCGGATCCGGCATTCGTTTTGGAAAAGCTCTCGAAAGCGTTGAAAAAAAAGCTCAACCGGTCATTGAAAACGATTCTTAATCTAACCGACGGATTTGATTCGATTCTGGCTATTCAGCTTTCCCTGGATCTTCTCAGCAATACCAGACTTGAAATCGAAAAAGCGTTGGCGTATCGAAACCTCATTACCGGCGACGTTGCAATCAGTTTGCTTGATGAAGAAATCGGGAAAGTCTTAACGCTGATCAAATCTGGGCACTTCACTGATTCACCGAGGGCGCTTTCCAATGCGCTTTTTACTATCAACCAACTTTTTTGTGCAAAACAACAAATAAAGAACCAATTCTCTATTATCACCACACCGGCGTTGCTCGATAAAAAAGCGCCGGTCCTTCAGCCTGGATCCGGCACTCCAAAACAACTTCCTCTGACCACAGGAGCAACCGGCCGCCGGATGATAATCCATTCTTCGGTCCTCGTTCAACTGAACCAATCGCTCTTCCCGGCCGAAAGAATGATCGTAGCCGCCGGAGTTAAGTGCGGCGGAGATATCAGCGTCGGCGGTGTTTATGACGTCACCGGCGAAGCATCTCAAGCTGGCGTGAAGGCGGACGCGAATTTACTGGGGCGGGCATTGATCGCAATGGAAACCACAGAAACTTATTTTGCTCTGTGGGTCCACTCACACCCGGGACAAGGCAAAAATGCAACGCGCCCAAGCAGCATTGACCTAAACCAAGAACAAGACTGGCTTAAGGACTACTCGCCCAATCTGGTCAACGCGATCATGGTGCGGGATCGCTTTATCCGTTTCTGGGGAAAATCCATTGAAACGAACAGGGTCACTATCAAAGTGGTTGGAAGCGGTGTCCAGAAGATTGAGCCAAATATTTACAAGCTCGACTAGTTATTAGGAGATTCCATGAAAATCAAAACATCAAAAGAATCCGCAAAATTCGATGGCGATACCGACGATCTTGCGGAATTCCCAAGTAGTTTCTTGTCCGTTGAAAACCCCATTACAAGAATCACAGCAACCGAAATTCCGGTAACGCATCCGGCGGAACCGGACATGTTCGCCCGGCATGACGGTGTACCGGCTCATGACCAGGCCGCGTTGAGTGGCAAAAGAATTGTCCTTGTCGGCGGTGGAGGCCTAAACAGCTGGGTAGCGGTCGGCTTGGCAAGAAGCGGTGCCCGTCGACTGACGGTCATCGATCCGGATCGGGTTGACCGTACGAATCTATCAAGGCAGTTCTTCTTTCAAGAAGATTTAGGGGAATTGAAAGGCATGCGCCTGGCTGCCAACCTGGAGCGTCAAGCGGTTGGCGGAGCAGCAATCACCGGCATCGGACTCCCATTTGAGGAAGCATTGGAAGACTTTTCAATTGATGCGGACATTCTGGTGGTCGGGGTCGACAACAACTCCTGCCGTTTAGCCGCGGCACAAGAGGCTCGCCGCCGGCGCATCCCTGCGGTCTTTTCAATGTTGTCGCGCGACGGAATGCGTTGCCAGGTCTTCTACCAAGACCCTACGACAATCGAGCCGTGTTTGTGGTGTGCACTTCCAAACCTTGACCCCGACAAGATCATGCCGTGTGCGTCGGCGATCATATCAAGCTGCTTTATGGCTGCCGCGTTTACGACGTTTTTTGTTCACCGAGGCCTTATGGGATGGGGAACTATCGAGAGGTTCAACTGGCGCGAAGCAGACTTGACCGGGATGGCGCTTAATCAGACCGGAATGATCAAGAAACGGGAAGATTGTCCGGTATGCAGCGGGGGTTGATCGTTTTAGAACCCGCGCTTAGAGAGGAGTGAAGAATGGGAAGGATATTGGATTTTATAGAGAACGTAACAATCGTTCTTTCCGAACCAAGGGACTGGAAGATGACCCGTACCGGAAAGCAGACGATTTACAGGGGCAAATTCTTGGTCTTCGATTACCGGGGCAAGATCAGGTACCGGATACAGGGAAGGATCGTCCAGCAAAGGACGAAATCTTCGGAAGTATATATCTTTGACCCGCCCGGTTTCGTCAAGAATCACCGGCATGGTTCATGTCTGCAGCTGCTAAGACCCAATGACAATTGGTTCAAGCTCCATTTCGAGTATCCCGCAAAGGACTTCGCCGGTGCCTATACCTATGTTGAGCATCTTCTGACGGAAGCACTCATCAACGAGGAGATCTGATGAGTGAATTATCTGCACTGATGTTTGGTCTCCTGCAGGTCGTTTTCTGGATCGTGCTGATAGTTTTCGGCTTTTCGTGGCTGGTCAGCTTTTTGTTTCCAAAGAATCGATGGCTGAAGAGAATGCTGCGTAGCTTTGTTCGCGGTCTTTTCAAACCGATCCAGGCGCTTTTTAGATTCTTCAAGTGGTTGATTTACAAGGCCTTCACGACAAGGCCGGATTTTAACCGGCGGCGGACGGTGATCGAGGATTGTCAGTTTACCCCTTTGGAACTGTTTGATGAAGTTGAGGAAGTCTTTCAAACCAGACACGTTGATCAAACTGCAATTTCAAGAATCACCCGGCGCGAATGGCATCTGCTGTCAACCAGTAGAACTTATTTGCTGATTTCATTTAGACAATCAGCCTTCATCGTCAGTGCAGTTGTTCTCGGTACCTCGCTTTTGATCACCGAGAGATTCACAAGGACCCCGAGCAGGCTGGTTTTGATCATCCTTCAGGTGCCGGTGCTGGGTGCGGTGATGGAGCATTTCTTAGTTCCTCCAACATTTTATCGTGAAGATATCTACTATGCGTTTGAACAGTCAGTTCGATCTTCACTGCGGGAAGCGACAGATCTACTGGATGCCCGCGAACTCGGCGAGCTGAACATAGTCGAACAACAACCTGTGCTCGAAGAGTTTTATGAATAACGGAAGTTGACGCATGCGTGAGAACACAAAACAACAAAGACAGACAGTTGCGCTGGTGGACGCCTTTACTAAATGGGAAAAGGCGCTGCGGGGGTGGCAGGTCTTTGACTATGCGGTAGCGCTCGAACCTGTCTTCAAACATGTAAAGGTCAGTTCGAGAATCCAGGCGCCGATTACCGATGACGCAAAAGTCGGTGGCAATGTGAGCAGGTTGTTGATGAGAAAAAAGGTTGACTTCGGGGAATCTGCCGGTCAAGCGAAAGAGGCTGAACCGGAAGTAGTAAAACCCAAGGCGTTTTACCGGAAAGAACCCCTAACAGAACTTCAAATTCTGCTGCCAAACGATTTCGAGACATCACCAAATGCTGTAAGCCAGTTCATATCAAGTCTGAGCAGCATTAAAAGTCCCTTGAGTTTTGAATTATTAGCCGATTCCAAGGAAGTCATACTGCAGCTTGCATGTGACGGAGCTATCGCCGGTTTTCTAAGGAATCAACTAAACACCTTCTTTCCGGACGCCATTATTTCCGAACACGCCGGTACTCTGGAGAACCATTTTCGAAATCGCGATCAAACCGTCATCGCGGATTTCGGATTGAAGCACAGTTTTTTGTTTCCACTTCAAACGTTTCGCAAGTACACTCCGGACCCGCTTACAGGGCTGATTAGTGTGCTCGGAAACCTGGGCGAAAACCAAAACGCCGTGGTTCAAGTGCTGTTTCAAGCAACGCAATCCGCTTGGGACACAGAAGTTAACAAAGCAATTTCCAATAAAGGGTTGCGAGCCCACCTTAATGACAACAATCCAAGGTTCGTTTCAAGCCTGAAAGAAAAACTCTCGGCTCCCCTTTTCGCTTGTTCAATCAGAATCGCTGTTTCCGCCGCTAACAGGGAACAGGCATGGCAGACTCTCCGCCAAATCGGCGGGAATTGCAGAACTTTTTCGAGCGGCAACGGGAACGAACTCATCGCACTCCGCAACGACATCGCTTCTCACAACAATCATTTTCTTTCGCTGCTTTCGAGGACGACCTACCGGAGTGGAATGCTCTTAAACATTTCGGAGCTCAACTCAATAATTCATCCGCCTTCTGGACCGATTGACGTTGAAAGGTTCCAACGCAACAAGAATCTCACCAAATCCGCGCCTGAGATTGCGAGACACGGAAATCTGGTCCTTGGTGACAACAATCATGCCGGAAAATCAACAACTGTTTCCTTGTCCGAAGATCAAAGGGTGAAACATACACATATGATCGGGGCATCCGGTTCGGGTAAATCGAATCTGATGCTAAATTTGATCGCTCAAGATCTAGAAAACGGCAAGGGCCTTTGTGTCCTCGATCCGCATGGTGACCTGATAGACGACGTCGTTTCAAGAATTCCGGAGAATAGAACAGGAGACGTCATATTGTTTGATCCCTCCGACGCGGACTTCCCAATTGGGTTCAACATCCTTAGGGCAAATTCCGAGCTGGAAAAGACACTTTTGTCTTCGGACCTGACGGCAACCTTCAAGCGGTTTTCCACCTCTTGGGGTGACGTTATGGACGCCGTGTTGTCGAACGCAATTCTCGCGATCATTGACAGTGACGACGGCGGCACTTTGTTTGATCTCAAACGTTTTCTTGTCGAAAAAGACTTCCGTGATGGAATCTTGAAATCTACAAATGATGAATCGATCCGCTACTTTTGGAACAACGAATTTCCTCTAATCAGCGGAAAACCTCAGAGTTCAATTCTTATAAGACTTGATACGTTCCTTCGCCAAAGGTTGATTCGGAACATCGTTTGCCAAAAGGAATCGAAAGTCGATTTTCGGGACATCATGGACAACCAGAAAGTCCTGTTGATCAAGCTTTCGCAGGGCGCGATAGGTGAGGAGAATTCCCATCTGCTTGGCTCCCTGATGGTCTCCAAGCTCCATCAGATCGCACTCAGCCGCCAGGATTCGCGTCAGAGGCCTTTCTTTTCTGTTTACATGGATGAGTTCCATAATTTCATAACTCCTTCGATGGAGAGCATTCTTTCCGGCGTGAGGAAGTACAACATCGGTCTTGTCTTGGCTCACCAGGAGTTCCGGCAGTTATTGAGCAGAAATCAGGAAGTGGCTTCAAGCGTGCTTTCAAATTGTTATACGAGAATATGCTTCCGTCTCGCAGAAGCTGACTCGGAAAGACTTGCGAAGGGGTTTACGTTTTTTGATGGCAAAAGCCTTCAAAATCTAGGTGTAGGCGAAGCGATCGTTCGAATTGAACGAGCGGAATACGACTTTAATATGACTACAGATCTTACGAAACAAGTTGAGGCCACGGCTGCGTCCGAGCGCCACTCCGAAGTTCTCGTTGAGTCTCGCCAGAAATACGCCGCATCAAGGGAACGGGTCGAAAAGGAACTTGGAATTGAGTTTCTCGTAGCCTCATCGAGTACCAAAAAACATAAAGACGGAAACAAAATTAAGCCCGTTACGAAAAAGGAAAAGCAAAAACTCTCAAGCGGCAAAAAAGCCAGAGACAGGGAATCTGGGGACTCGCCTTTTCAAGACAGGGGTCATGCGAAGCATGTTTATATTCAGAAGCTGCTCAAGAGAATCGGAGAAAGAAGTGGTTTCGTGTCGAACATCGAGCAACAGGTGTTTGGCGGAGCCGGAAAAGTTGATGTTGCGCTGGAAAAAGATGGACTGAGAATCGGTTGTGAAATTGCGATTACAAATTCCGTTGAGTATGAAATTTCGAACATCCAAAAATGTTTTGCCGCGGGATTTGAGCATGTTGCGGTGGTTTCAGAAGACGAACAACATCTAGCGAAGATCAGGAAATATTCCAGCGAGTTGGTTTCGGGACTCCAAAAAGAAAAGCTGCACTTTCTTTCGCCGGAGAACTTCCATCATTTCCTTGATTCGGTGACTAACACCAAAATCGGATCAGAAACCGGTTCAAGGGTAAAGGGATACAAGATAACTATTGAATCCGCACCAGAGAATGAAGCAGAACGAATAAAAGCTATCACTAAGATCCTGGATGAGGCTAAGAGGCGAAATGCAAAATAATCAAAGTAAAGATTCGGATCCGCAAAGTCCTGTAAAGGAGGTCGGCGGAGTTGCGCCTTTTGGATATAAATGGCTCGAAGGTCAGCTTTTAGTCGACGAGGAGGAAGCTCCGATACGGCGATTGATATATGAGCTGTTTCTGAAACACAAAAGAAAGAAGACTGTTGCGAGGATTCTAAATGAGACCGGACACCGAACCAGAAAAGGAGCACGGTTCTCCGATACAACAATCGATCGTTTGATTCGCGATTCAACCGCAAAAGGAATTCGAACTGTAAAGGGCAGAGCCGTTACGGTTGATCCAATTGTTGAAACAGCTATTTGGGAAAGGGCAAATAACATCCTTGGAAAAACGAGAAAGCCTGCGAAACAGTCAGCCACTATTTTCTCCGGCTTAGTCTTCTGTAATTGCGGTAAACCTATGGTACGCCGAAAGAGTGCGAAAACATTTTCGTGTGCACTATGCGGTACCAAAATCGAAACATCAATCATTGAAGAGGCGTTTGCAGAACGAAACAGTGCGATAATCCTTTCGGGACGAAAGGATTCAATTGGAGAAAACTGGAACATCCTTACAAAACGTGAAAAACAAATAGTGGCTGAAAACCTTATAAATCGAATTGTGATAGAGAGGGATACGATTAGATTCGAATATAGAATTAATACTAATTCATTTAAAACGGCGTTTGAATGGCAACAAAACCGTGGAGGGACGGAAGTTCCGGCCGGCGGTTACCGGAAATCAGAACTGGAAGAACCCTTGCTCAGCGAAACAGAAGCAGCACAATTGCTCGGAATCTCCAGAATGACACTACATAGATGGCGAAAGGCCAACAAAATCAAGTACTTTCAAGTAGGATCAAGGATCTTGTACTCCAAGGAAAAACACCTAAATTCGTTCCTCAGAGACAGAGAAAAATGAGCTTGGAATGCTCTTTTCAGCACCGGACGGTCAAGATAGCACGCTGAGTGTTAGGAAACTTTTTAGGAAAACAACAAAAGCCCGACCATGTTGGTCGGGCTAACTTGTTGATTAAATTGGCTCCACAGGTAGGACTCGAACCTACAACCCTTCGGTTAACAGCCGAATGCTCTGCCATTGAGCTACTGTGGAATAAATAGCGGCCTTCCGCGGACGGAAGGCGAACATTTTTTATAACATCCGTACCCCCAAATTGCAACCGCTTCCGGCCGCCCGCTCAGACCTTCCGAGCCTGGGACACAAGCCCGGAAGAAGGCCGTTTTAATCCACGTGAATTGCTGTTATCTTATACGCGGTTTCGGTACTAACTGCGATCCGGATCGGCCCGAATGGATATCTCCGTTATCATCCCAACTTACAATGAGGAACAGACGATCGGCAAGACACTCGATGCCATCTCGCGGCTCGTCAACGTGTCGGAGCTCGTCATCGTCGACGGGGGATCGACGGACCGCACGCTAGATATCGCTGAGACCCACGAGAAGATCAAGAACACGCAGATAGTGAGCTTCGGCAGGCCCAGCCGCGGACTGCAGATGCACCTTGGGACAGAGCACGCCACGGGTGACATCTTCTGGTTTGTCTACGCCGATGCCCGTCCCGTTCAGGGATCCGGCAGCCAGATAAAGAAGTTCATGAAAATGGAAGAGGTTTCCGGAGGCCACTTCGAGGTCTATTTCAAAGGCGGATCGATCTTCGCCCGAATGATGACGGCCCTCGTGAACCAGGCGCATACTTCCAGTCTTGTATATGGCGAAACAGCGATCTTCACCAGCCGTGAGATGTACGAACGGGCCGGAGGCTTTCGGGACCTGCCGAAATTCGAGGATGTCGATTTTGGAAAGAGGCTGCTTAAACTCGGCCGCCTTGTTTATATAGACAGGCCGGTCGAGATCTCGGACCGGCGATTCGGCAAAGGCTACTGGTGGCGATTCCTGAAGTGGATCGTCAGGCAGTCGTTCTACTCGCTCGGAATTCCGCCAAGGTTCTTGTCGAGGGCATACCTGCCTAACAGGTGAACAAATGGGTGACAGCACAAAGGAGAAACAGCTCGCGGCTCAAGAGGCCGTAAAACTTGTCGAGGACGGAATGACGCTAGGGCTTGGAACAGGTTCGACGGCGTATTTTGCGATCGAGGAGATCGGGCAGAAGGTCCGCAACGGCTTTTCATTGAAGGCGGTTCCCACATCAGCCCGAACGGAAGAACAAGCGCGGGGCCTGGGGATAGAACTGGTTTCGATCGACGATGTAGATTCGATCGACCTGACGATCGACGGAACCGACGAGTTCGACGACGACCTGAACCTGATCAAGGGCGGAGGAGGCGCGCTACTGAAAGAAAAGATGGTGGCGCGGATCACAGACCGGCAGGTGATCATCGCAGATTCTACCAAGCACGTTGAACGGCTCGGCGCTTTCAAGATCCCGGTTGAAGTCCTTCCTTTCACGGTCAATTACGTCAAATCGATGATCGATGAATCGGGCGGAATTGGGCACATTCGTATGAACGGAGACGATTTCTATCTGACCGATGAGAAGAACTACATCGTCGATGCGGACTACGGACTGATGGAAGACCCGTACGAGATATCTGACTTTCTGAATGACATTGAAGGCGTCGTCTGCAACGGCCTCTTCCTGGACCTCGCCGAGATCGTGATCATCGGCAAGGACGACTCGGTGGTCACTTACGAAAGGGAAGCCGATGACGAAGAGCCGGACGAAGAAGAGGGTACCGAAGAGCGTTTGTTTGCGTGACTTCGAGTTTCGAGGATCAGGTATCAGGTATCGATCCTCCGAGTTGCGAGACTGGATTCTGACTGGCACCTACTTCGACAACTTGAGGATAGCTGATTCTCGCACTCCGTCACGGTCGAGCTAAAGACACCTGATCCTTGATCCCTGATACATGCCAAAATGGAGTTCGCAACAAAAATCGCGTTTATCGCAGTCGGCGGGGCCGCCGGCGCGGTGGCTCGTCATCTGGTCAATATCTCGCCGCTCAAGGACATACCCGGCGGTTTTCCTTATCCGACGTTCACGGTCAACGTTCTCGGATCGTTTCTAATCGGTGTAGGGTTTATTGTGTTCGCCGACCACATAGAGATCAGTGAAGGTTTGCGGTTCGGACTTCTTGTGGGGTTCCTTGGAGCATTTACTACATTCTCGACCTTCGAACTCGAGATCTGGAGCCTCGTAAAGGCAGAAAACTACCTGCTTGCATTCCTGTACGTGCTACTCAGCGTCGTAACAGGGTTCATCGCATTTCTTTTCGGGGTTTTCCTGGCAAGAAAGATCTGACGTGTTCAGGCAGTTTTCAGGACCAAAGATTCTCTTGCTGCCGCGAGAATTCTGACTGCTTCGTGGGGGGAATCGGCCATCGCCGTGATATGCCCCATCTTCCTTCCGTGACGAGCTTCCGCCTTTCCGTATAGGTGCAGTTTCACGTCAGGATCCTCGAGCACGCGCGTCCAGTCCGGTTCGCCTTTCTTCCACAGATCGCCAAGTAGATTTGCCATTGCCGCTGGTTTGATCAGCTCGGTCGATCCCAGCGGCAGCCCGCAAACCGCCCTCACCTGCTGTTCGAACTGACAAGTTACGGACGCATCGAACGTAAGGTGGCCCGAGTTGTGGGGACGCGGCGCGATCTCGTTCACAAGAAGGCCGCCGTTCCGCTCGACAAAGAACTCGACGCATAGCGTGCCAACGTAATCGAACGCCTCCGCGATCCCCCGGGCTATCATGACGGCCTCGTCCCGGAGTTTGCTCGTTACCTCGCCGGGAGAAAACGAAATATCGAGAATGTGATTGACGTGGTCGTTCTCGGTTATCCCGTAATGGCTGAAATACCCGTCTTGCGCACGTGCGGCCACCACTGAGACTTCTTTTTCGAAATCGACGAAGGCTTCCAGGATCGCTTCCTTTCCGCCGATGCCCTCAAATGCTGGTTCGCAATCTTCGGCTGAACGAATCTTGGCCTGTCCCTTTCCGTCATACCCGAATCCCGCGGTCTTGAGAACAGATGGTGTTCCCAGATCCTCGATTGCCTGGTACAGCTCGTCTAGGCTCGTAACGTGCCGGAATGGCGCAACTGGAAATCCGTTTTCATCCAGAAAGGTCTTTTCGCGAAGACGGTTCTGGGTGGTGTGGAGAACGTCGCCTCGAGGATGGACCGGGACGAATTCGGCCGCCGTCTCGATCGTCTTTGAAGGTACGTTTTCAAATTCAAAGGTTACGACATCGACTTCGCCGGCGAATTCCCGTACCCGCCCAAGATCCTCGTAATCGGCGGCGATCTCAAAATCGGAGATATGTCCTGTCGGCGTGTCGCTTACCGGAGAATACGTGTGAACGCGGTAACCCAGCTTGCGCGCCTCGATAGCGAACATGCGGCCAAGCTGGCCAGAGCCAAAGACGCCTATTGTCGAACCTGGAGGGATCATGATCTAACCACGAAGGACAAAGAGTAACACGAAGGAAGAAACTGTAACATCGCGAGGTTAAATTTCCGTTTCTGTTCTTCTTTCTTTGTAGGTCGAGGCTCCGTAGGAGCCAAATGTCTGTAGCAATGAAATACAGAAACATTCGAGGGCTCAGGTAGGAGCCCTACACGCGTTTCCAAAATTCAGCTCCTGACGGAGCTGACCGCCCGATCTTCAATTTTCTACAGACATTGTGCCCCTAACAGGGCAGGATGTGGGTTAGGGACGCGAAGCTATTAACATAAGGCTCCGATGGAGCCGGAGGATGCTAAAGGCGTTCCAGCGTTCTGACCCGATCAGCTCTTCAATTCAGAATCGAGGACCTTCGCTGTTTGAGCGTCCCGGAACTTTCGAAGCTTTTCGCGGAGCTCTGGGCGGGAGTTGGAAAGAATAGCAATCGCAAGCAATGCGGCGTTCTTGGCTCCTGCATCGCCGATAGCAAGCGTGCCGACAGGCACTCCGGCGGGCATCTGGGCAATGGACAGAAGCGAATCGATGCCCGAGAGTGCGCGGCTCTTCACAGGAACCCCGAGAACCGGAAGTACGGTCTGCGAGGCTGTCATTCCCGGGAGATGGGCAGCTCCCCCCGCGCCCGCGATGATCACCTCGATCCCGCGGTCCTCAGCGGATTTGGCAAACTCAAACAGGAGATCAGGTGTCCGATGCGCGGAAACGACCTCGCATTCGTGCGGAACGCCAAAGTCTTCGAGAATGTCGGCAGCGTTCTTCATCGTCCCCCAATCGGACGTGCTGCCCATTATCACTGCTACGAGAGGTTCAGACATTGTTAGTCAGGAGTTTGACACAGATGAACACGGATAAATCTGATAGCCCAACAATCCGTGGTCGAAGTTTCCATCAGAATCCTAGCATTCTATATAGTTCCTACCTTCTATCCTAATTCATCCGTGTTCATCCGCGTCCAGATTCTTCAACTTCCTGTAAAGGCGAGTCGCTTCGCGACTGTTTTCCTTCACGGTACGTTGCACAGGGTATGACGCTAAGGTTTATCTGCGGGTAAATGCAGGCCGTCGCTTTGCGACTTGGGAATCCTTTTTCGGTTCTCGACTCACAGGAGCACAATGTTCTCCTGAAGATCCAATTCTCAATTTTCAATCTAACAGGTCCAGCAGCGCCTCAGCCTTTTTCTTATACCCGTCGTCCTCGCGTTCGTGGTTCTTGTTCGCCGGCGTTTCGATGATCCAATCGAGCTGCTCACGGGCCTTCTCTTTCTTCCGCATCGAGATGTAAAGTTCAGCAAGAAACAGGTGATTCAGAAAGAACTTGGGGCCGAGCTCCACGGCCTTCAGCAGATGCTTTTCCGATTTCTTGTTGTCGCCGATCGAGATCGGGAAACCGGGTGCCCTGTTGTATAGCCTTCCAAGGATCCTGTGCGGGCCGCCGTAAAAGAAGCCCTCGTCGGTTTCCATCACCCGTTCAATCGTCTCCTTTATCGGGTTCACCAGAGAAAGGCTTTTCATAATTCCTTTCTCCTGACCGTAAGATCCCCAATTTGCCGCCAGCCAGAAACTCGCCTCGACGCAGTCCTCGTCCAGTTCGACGCCTTGCTCTCCGTATTCCACGCCCTCGTTAAAATAGAAGAGTTTCTCGTCTGACTCGGCGTTCTCTCCGGTCCAGTAGTAGATCTCCGACAGAAGGCCGTAAGCCCAAGCGCATTCGTCGTCCTCATCAAGCAGGTCGAGAAGCTCGCCATTTGCTTCATCAAGGCTCTCGTCGTCGAGCTCGCGCTCATCGATCAATTTCCGGACTCGCAAGTAGATGTCTTCGTGTTTCATCCCCGTCAAAATTCAAACAGGTTCGAACGGCTCGTTATAAGTTGGGATTTGACATAAACTTGTTGAGAATAGCCCTATTGAAGGACCATCTTCAACCGATCCCAGAACAAGTTAAGAAGAGATACATCTGAAATGTCAAAAATTTACTACACGCTAACCGACGAGGCGCCCATGCTGGCGACGCATTCCTTTCTACCCATCATCCAGGCATTCGCCAAGTCTGCAGACATCGACATTGAAGTTCCGGACATTTCATTGGCGGGAAGGATCCTGGCTAATTTCCCGGATCATTTGCGTGACGACCAGAGGGTCCCTGATGCACTGGCAGCCTTGGGCGAGCTGGCAAAAAAGCCGGAAGCCAACATCATAAAGCTCCCGAATATCTCAGCATCGGTTAACCAGCTGGAGGAAGCGATCGACGAGCTTCAAAAGGCTGGATATGCAGTTCCGGATTATCCGAGCGAGCCCGAAACAGAAGAAGAGATCGCAATCAACAGACAATACGCGAAGGTCCTCGGGAGCGCCGTGAATCCCGTGTTAAGAGAAGGCAATTCCGACAGGCGGGCTCCAAAAGCGGTCAAGGACTACGCTAAAGCCAATCCCCACAGAATGGGAACCTGGAGTTCGGATTCGAAGACGTTCGTCGCGCATATGGAATCGGGGGACTTCTTTGGAACCGAAACATCCACAACTGTTACAAAAGCCTGCAAGTTCAGGATCGCTTTCTATGGCACTGACGGGTCCGAACGAGTCTTGAAAGACTTCGCACCTTTGAAAGCCGGTGAAGTTATCGATTCTTCTGTAATGGACCTCTCAAAGTTGAAGTCATTCGTCGAAGAGGCGATTGCCGAAGCCAAAGAGAAAGACATTCTTCTTTCCGCTCACCTAAAGGCAACGATGATGAAGGTCTCTGACCCGATCATTTTCGGTGCGATCGTAGAGACCTATTTCAAAGACGTCTTTGAAAAACACGCAGATACCTTTGAAGAACTCGACATCAACCCGAACTTCGGTCTCGCGGCCCTTTACGAAAAGATCAAAGGACATCCGGACGAAGCGGAGATAAAGGCGGATATCACAAAGGCGATCAATGACGGCCCGAGGATAGCAATGGTGAATTCCGACAAGGGCATCACCAACTTCCATGTTTCGTCGGATGTGATCGTCGATGCCTCGATGGCTGCACTTGTCCGGGGCGGAGGAAAGATGTGGAACCTGAACGGGAATGAGGAGGACGCTGTCTGTATCATCCCGGACAGGACCTACGCCGGTTTTTACGGAGCTATCATCGAGGATATGCAAGCGAACGGAGCGATCGACCCAAGGACTTTCGGTTCCGTCCCAAACGTCGGCCTGATGGCGCAGAAAGCTGAGGAATACGGCTCACACGACAAGACATTTCAGATGTCGGCCGAAGGAAAGGTAAAGGTTGAAGACGAATCCGGAAATGTCCTGCTAGAACAAGACGTTCGGACTGGTGACGTATTCAGAATGTGCCAGACGAAGGATGACCCGATCAGGGACTGGGTAGCGCTGGCTGTCCGAAGGGCGAGGCTGTCGAACACGCCTGCAATTTTCTGGCTGAACGGAGACCGCGCGCACGACTCCCAGATCATC
Source organism: Acidobacteriota bacterium (assembly GCA_003385635.1). Classification (GTDB taxonomy): domain Bacteria; phylum Acidobacteriota; class Blastocatellia; order Pyrinomonadales; family Pyrinomonadaceae; genus Aridibacter. Next base: position 549,158 of record QQUY01000002.1, read on the forward strand.
AGGAAGGTCGAGAAATACCTCGAAGAAGAGAACCTGGAAGGGCTCGACATCAGGATAATGGACGTAACGGATGCGGTGCTCGAGACCCTGAAACGTGCCAGGGAAGGCAAGGACACGATCTCTGTTACCGGAAATGTCCTGAGGGATTACATAACCGACATGTTTCCGATCCTCGAGCTTGGAACCTCGGCCAAGATGTTGTCCATCGTGCCGCTTATGAACGGCGGAAGCTTGTTCGAGACGGGCGCCGGAGGAAGCGCACCCAAACACGTTCAGCAGTTTGAGGAAGTTGGATACCTTCGCTGGGATTCGCTCGGGGAGTTTCTCGCCCTGCAGGCGAGTTTTGAACATCTGGCGCAAAGCGCCGGCAACAAGAGAGCGGGCATTCTTGCGGACGCGCTGGAAAAAGCGAACGCGAAGTTCCTTGAGACGAATAGGTCACCAGCCAGAAAACTCGGGCAGATCGACAACCGCGGTTCGCACTTCTACCTGGCGATGTATTGGGCAGAGGCGCTGGAATGTCAGAAGGAAGACCACGATCTTGCTGAAAGGTTCGCCCCTGTAGCGATTGCCTTGCGAGCCCACGAGTCAGAGATCAATGAACAGCTGATCGGAGCACAGGGCGAGGGACAGGATATCGGCGGGTATTATTACCCGGATTCCGAAAAGACGTACTCTGCAATGAGGCCTTCGGAAACTCTGAACACGATCATCGACGGGATATCGGAAGGCGAGGAGTTAGCGGTGAGCGGTAAGCAGTGATCCGGTTAGCGGCGGGCTTGCCCGCTGTCGTAAATCGTAAATTGTGAATCGCAAATAGTGGTCTTCTTTCGATCAAGCGGAGCTGATCGGAGCGCGGGCATCTCGCCTGCAATGGCCGCCAAGCGGCCGAACTTCCTTAGTTGACTGAAGTTTGTAAGTTGCAATCGATGGTTGCAGTGCCAACTGTGTTCTCCGTGGTAATACTCCGTTAGAGGATCTCAAACCACGAAGGAACACGAAGAAAACCACTGGTCAATGACAATTGATCAATGATCGATGCCCTGAATCTTCCCCGCCAGGTCGAAGTCGTTCTGCGTCAGTCCGCCGGTGTCGTGGGTCGTCAGTTCGATCTCGACGTAGCCCCATCCGAACTTGATATCCGGATGGTGATCGGCTTCTTCTGCGAACTCTCCTACCTTGTTCACGAAATCGAGGCTGAGAGCGAAATTCCTAAAATCGAAGCGCTTTTTCAGCCATTCGCCATCCACTTTCCAGCCTTCAAGTTTGGATAATCCTACGGCGATCTCCTCGTCGCTAAGTTTCCTGCGGCTCATTCGTCACACTCCTTGATTTTGGATATACTTTCCGTAAAGTATATCCCTTTCGCCAAGGATTGACAGCGACCCCAAAATGCGCATTTTTCTCACTGTTCTTGTTTCGTTATCATTACTCCTTTTCGTAGCCTGCGGTTCGAACGAAGAGCCTGCTACACCTGTGGAAACGCTGAAGGCTTACACGATCGCGATGAAGAGCAAGGACATCACGATGATGAAGCTTCTGCTGTCCGAAGGCTCGCTCAAGTTGCACCAGGACGAGGCTAGCGCCCGAGGTGTGACACTGGACGAGATCGTTCAGCAACAGACATTGTTCGCGCCTGACCAGAGGGTTTTTGATTACCGTAACCAGAAGATCGAGGGTGACAGTGCGACCGTCGAGGTTAAGAACGCGTTTGGCGGCTGGGATACGGTATTCCTTGTTCGCGAAGGCGGCACCTGGAAGATAGATCGCAAAGGCACGAGCGACAAAATGATCGAGGACATCGAGAAACAGAACGAACTTCTCGACCAGCAGATCGAAGAAGGTCAGATACCGGTCGAGGAAAGCCCTCTGCCGGAGGGTGATTTGACACCTGCTGACACAACACCGTCGCCTGTTCCGAACCCTAATGAACCGGTCCCTTCTGTCGATCCGACCACGACTCCGCCTCCTGCTTCGTTCAACTAGCTACCTGCACATTTTCAAGTCTTATCAAGAATCGTTACAGCTGCTCGGAGGACCCGATGAACTCGCGAATTTTATCAACACTATTTGTTCTTACCTTCCTTTTTGCCGGTTGCAAAGGAACCGACACGGCTTCGTCTAACACGGAACCAAACAGTGAGATCCCGGTGACAGGGTCTCCGGGCGAAGTCTTGGCGGAAAACGAGACGTCGACCTCAGACGCGCGGGAGGGCAAGCCAATCGATTCACCTACCGAAGCCGTCAATACCTTTATCATCGCGATGAGAGAAAAGAACTCGGACCTGATGCGTGCGACGCTATCGGAGGCGACGGTCAGGAGGTTCGACGAGCTGGCAAAGAAAGAGAACAAGTCGTTCTATGAGATCGCTGCCATCGATGATTATCAGGACAAGATGCCGGAAGTAAGAAACGAACAGATCACCGGAAACCGCGCGACTCTGGAGATCAAGAACGAGAAGACAGGCGACTTTGACCCGATGCCGTTTGTGAAAGAGGCCGGGAGCTGGAAGATCGCAGTATTTGAGCAATAGCAGAAAAGAGCTAACTGCACGACAGGAGAACATTTTTGGCGGTAATCAGACCTTTCAGGGCGCTTCGGCCCGCATCGGAAGTGGCAAAGCAGGTCGCGTGTGTACCTTACGACGTGGTCTACGAGTCCGAGGTGCGAGATTTCATCGGGATGAACTCCATGAGCTTTCTCCGCGTCACCCGGGCTGAGGCGGAGTTTCCCGAGGGCTCAAATCCCGAGCCGAACGAGGTCTTTGCCAGGGCCAGGATGAATCTCGAGGAATTCATTCAAAGAGAGCTTCTCGTGAAGGACGAGGAACCCTCCATCTACGTCTATCAGCTAAGCGTCGACGATCACTCGCAAACCGGCGTGGTGGCCTGTTGTTCAATAGACGAATATGAGGCGGGCCATATCAAGAAGCACGAGAAAACTAGGCCTGACAAGGTGAAAGACAGGACCGAGCACATGCTTGCCCTCAACGCTCAGACGGGCCTTATTTTTCTCGCTTTCCGCAACACCTCCGCCATTCATTCGTTGATCAAGGAAACGGTCAAGAACCGGCCGATCTATAGCTTTCATTGCAAGGAAGGAGCTTCGCACTCGGTCTGGCAAGACTCTGATACGAAGAAATGGGTCGATGCTTTCCACGAAGTACCCTCGCTATACATTGCCGACGGTCACCACAGGGCGGAAAGTACGGCGAATGTTAGAAGAGTGCTGAAAAAACAGAACCCGAACCACTCGGGCAGCGAAGATTACAACTTCGTCGTTGTAGGGATGTTTCCGGCCGAGTACCTGAGGATACTCGCTTACAACCGTGTAATTAAGGACCTTAACGGGCTTTCGGAGAGTGAGTTTCTAGAGAGGATCAGCGAGAATTTCGTGATCCAGGAAACCGATGAGAAAGAACCTCATACACACGGCCTGATCTGCCTCTATCTGAACGGAAAATGGCGTAAGCTGAAGTTCGCTGTTGAGTACATTCGCGAGCCTGATCCCATAGAACGGCTGGATGTCAGTATCCTTCAGAACTACATTCTGGGCCCGATACTTGGTATCGAGGATCCCAGGACCGATCCAAGGATCGGATTCGTCGGAGGTGCGAGAGGAACTGCGGAGCTTGAAAGGTCGGTAGACGAAGGTGATTCGGTTGCGGCATTCTCGCTGTTTCCGACAACGATGCAGGATCTGCTGGATGTATCTGACGCGGGAGAGATAATGCCGCCGAAATCTACCTGGTTTGACCCGAAATTAAAGGACGGACTGTTGGTTTACGAATTGTAAGACTCAGTTCTCGTCGAACCAGCCGGGCTGTTCGTACCAAAGAACCTCAAGGTCGCTTCTTAGGGACATCATCATCGTTTCGTTGAGGCCTAAAAGACCCTCAACTGTAACCCCTTCCGGTAGGTCCAACTCCCTAAGTATCCGCGCAATGATCAGAGAGCGTTTCTGGACAGGCACCTTTTCCAGAAGATGCCACAGCGTAAGGGTATCCTTTCGCCGGGATTCGCTGATTATCGTGTCTACGGTGTCAGGGCCGCCTTCCGAAAAGTCGAACTCAGCCAATGCCTTCTTGAGGTCTGCTGTGGCGTCACCAAAAAACGGGGTGCCGAGTTTCCCTCCTTTCTTCGACTCGCAAAACGCTCCTGCCGGGACAAACGACTCAAGGCCTTCTGTTTCAAGTGCGACATAGCCGCTTGTAACGTGTAGTTTGCTGTTGCCATCATCGTCTACCTCAAGCGTGTAGGCACACCCGAGATCGACCGCTTGTGCAGAAGGCGTGTCGACGATGAACAGTCTGGGAGGCGCTACGATCACGGCCTTCAGGACACCGCGGTCGAGGGCCATTCGGTGTTCTTCGGCGCTTGTGTTTACGATTCTGACCTTTGAGTTTGGAGCGATATCGACGCGGCCGATCTCAGCAACGGATATTCTGGCACTGGAAGCCGCATCGGTCTCCAGAACTCCGCCTATTTCGAGGTTCTTGTCTTCACCCAGCTTTGTTACCTGTGGATTTCCCCGAGTTTCCAGAAGCCTCCAGCTTGAAGGCCTTGGTTCCTGCCCTGAGTTCTGTACAGAAACTGTTTCTGGACCGGCACTGGTGAGGTAGATATAGATTGGGACCGCTACAAGCATCGCCATCAGGGCGATCCCGAATGCGAGTGCAGGCTTCAGCAGCCGGAGCCTGCGGCTTCGTGCGCCCGATTCTCTTGCTTCATCAAGCTTCGATTCGACGGCCGCCCACATCGATGGCGGTGCGTCCGTGCGTTCCAGCGAGCCGGCGAGTTCCCTTCCTGCTTTCTGCTCATCGTGCTCTGTTCTACACACAGCACAATTGATGAGATGCTCCCCTACCACCGACCGCTCTTCGTCAGAAAGCTCACGGTCGAGAAAGTGGGGAATCTTGTCTGTTATATGTTGGGTCATTCTTATCAAGCGTTATGCTCGCATGTTTCAGGGATCACGCATCATGTATCGTCGAAACTACTCAAACGGTGTGATCTATTCTTGAATTTGTTTAGAGCGTCCGTGGAACTCCGATACCTGATCCATGATCCGTGACACCTGCTTACTGCTCACTGATTGCCGCTCACCTGCAAATGTCTAAGGCTTTCCGCAAGCATCTTGTGTCCTCGGCTCAGCCTCGATGCCACGGTTCCCTCGGAGATATCAAGAACCTGGGCCATCTCTGAATATGAGAGACCTTCGACGTGCTTCAGCACCAGCGGCGCCCGGAATATCGGCTTCAGCTCTGCTACAGCTTTCTTCACCGATTCCGAGATCTCGAGCCGCTCTTCGGTGGAATCATCGATCTCAACTACTTCCGAATCCTCTCGCTCAAAGATATCCCCGAAAAATGAGAACCGATTGCGCTTCTTTTGTTCGTCTATGCATTGATTCACGGTCACGCGGTATAGCCAGGTCGAGACCTGTGCATCGCCCCGGAATTTCGCAATTCCGACGTAGAGCTTCAGGAAGACCTGCTGACTGATATCCTCCGCAAGCTGTCGATCTCCGCCAAAGAAGTTGAACGCAACCGAATACACCCGCCTTTGGTTCCGGCGGAACAATTCTTCAAAAGCGGATCTGTCCCCTTCCCGGCCGGCGGCGATCAGGTCGCTTTCAGAAGTGTTTTCGTGCATCGACTCTGCTTTTAGCATTAGCGCTGAAAGATACCATTATACGGGCCAGAGTCTCAGGTTCCTCGTTCCGCGCAGAATGCCCTCGGCGTCCTTTTTGAGCTCGATCACGTTCTTGAATCCGCCTTTCTTTGCCGAATAATCTCGATCATTCAGAAGCGGATCGCCTTCAAACAAGATGGAGTCGGCCCAATCTTCCTTTCTTTTAAGCCCGGTCACCGTCATGTGAACGTGCGAAGGATTGTTACGACTCGGGTAAGGTTCGGGTTTGATGGTATAGAAACCGTATTTTCCGTTCTTGTCGGTAAGCACCCAGCCTCTGTACCTGCCGTGCCTGTGCTGGTCTCTTCTTCCGTATAGCCCTTCCGTGTCAGTATGGTAGAAGTAGATCAGAATATCGGGAGCCGGCGTCAAACCGTCCTCCTTGTAAACAGTCCCCTCTACCAAAAGCCTTTCACCGGCGTCCCCGTCCTTGTGAAGACGCGCTTTCCAGCGCACATCGTCCGGAACGTCTCGTGCCCCGCACCACTCACAATCAGGGTCCTGGACACCATTTGCACGGAGTATGTCCAGTTTGTCCTTCGGAGCCGACTCGGCAACTGTGTCGAACTGGCAGGCGCTAACCAGGGGCACCAGAGCCGCACCAAGCGCAGCTGTTCCCAGAAAATCCCTTCGGGTCTGTATTAGTTTCTTCATATGTATTTGTTCCTTTTGAACTGATCGTTCAATAATGTGACCGCTCGGGAGCCGGATTTCTTCCATCATAGTCGGGATCCGGCATCTGCGTTACACAAAATGATCGAAACAGAACGGCTCTTGATCAGGCGATTCCGCGAAGCAGACGTCGATGCCATCCACGAGATGCGAAGCGATCCTGAGGTAATGCGCTACATCCGCGAGACGGCCGCGGACCGGGAAGAATCGGCAAAATGGACGGAGGCGATCTCGGCAAAATGGGAATCGGAAGGCATCGGATATTGCGCCCTCGTCGAGAAGGCGACCGGCGATATAGCCGGATGGTGCGGGACCTGGCGGATTCAGGAGACGAACGAGGTCGAGGTCGGGTACGCGATCGCCAAAACAAAGTGGGGAAAGGGTTTCGCGACGGAGGCTGCTGCTGCGATGGTAGATCACGCGTTTTCGGAACTTCGCCTCGACTACCTGGTCGCAGTGGCATATCCGGAGAACGAAGCATCGATACGGGTTATGAAGAAACTGGGCATGAGCTTTGTTCGGGAGGGTACTTTCTACGGAAAGCAGCTTGTACAGTATTCGATCCGCATCGCCGATTGGCAAAAGCATCTAGGCTCTGCGAAAGGAAATGAACGAGATCGTCAAGACTGAGAGACTCTCGATGCGGCCGTTCACTGAAGACGATCTCGAATGGATGATCGGTCACCGGACGGATGCCGAAGTGGCGCGGTACCTGGGCGGACTGGAACTGCAGACGCCAAGCTTCGTTGAGAAGCGCCTGAAACTATACATCGGCTGCTATCGAGAGCTTGGATTATCGATGTGCCTTACCTCGCTGCGTGACAACGGCAGGCCCGTCGGAATATCGGGGCTGAAGCCGCTCGACAAAACCGGGGAGATCGAGCTCGGTTATTCGTTCGACAAGGATCAGTGGGGAAAGGGCCTGGCGACCGAAGCAGCACTGGCGTGGCTCGATTTCGGATTTCGGGAGTCGGGTCTAGAGAGGATTGTCGCCGTTGCCGAACCCGAGAACAGTGCTTCTATACGAGTGATGGAGAAAGTTGGAATGAAGTTTGAGGACAAGGCCTTCTACTACGGATTTCTACTCTCACGGTATGCGATCAACAAGGCGGACTTCTCGGGTCGCCTCGTCTTACCTAATAGTCAGCGCTTGGGTTAGAATGAATGTGTGAAGCCCAACGCGCCAAGACTTGCCGCAGCGATAATCGTAAGCCTCTACTTCTTCACAATCGCTTACAATCCGATGATGGACGGGTTATGGAACTTCCTGAACCTTGTCGATCTTCCGATACACGAAACGGGCCATCTGATATTCAGGCTCTTCGGGGAGTTTATGATGATCGCCGGCGGCTCGCTGTTTCAGATCATCGTCCCAGCGATCTTCGTGGGTTATTTTGTCCGCCAGGAACAATATTATTCCGCCGGAATGGTGCTCTTTTGGGTGGGCCAAAGCATACTTAACGTATGGGTTTACGCGGACGACGCGGTTAGAATGCAGTTGGTTCTTACAAGCGGTATGACCGGCACTGAGGGAAGTTTTCACGACTGGAACTATTTGCTGACGCAGACCGGATTGATCGGCTACCATCAGATCGTATCCGGACTTATAAGGATCGCGGGAACACTTACGATCCTTGCGGCTACAGCGTGGACGGTCTACTTATCTTTCGAACCATCTGACGAAGGCCGGATAGGAGTATGAAAGCAACACTGATCACTGGAGCATCGAGCGGAATCGGCGAAGAGTTCGCGCGACGGCTTGCTGCGGAAGGTCACAACCTCGTCCTCGTGGCGAGATCAGAAGACAAGCTTGCAGCGCTGTGCGATGAGTTAATGCTCGAGCACAAGATAACCGCCCATTACGTTGCCATTGACCTGAATGACTATCAGGCCGATCTCCGCCTTTACAAAGAGACCGTTAATCACAATTTTGAGATCAACTGGCTGATAAACAACGCAGGATTCGGTTCAATGGGATACTTCGGCGACCTTGATCTGAAGCGCGAGCTCGAGATGATCCATCTGAACGTGAATGTTCTCGTTTCGCTTACTCACCGATACCTGAACCTGATGGTCGAGGACGGAGAGGGGACGATCATCAACGTTTCGTCATCCGCCAGCTTTCAGCCACTGCCATTCATGGCCACTTACGCGGCGACAAAGGCTTTCGTTACTTCTTTCACACAAGCGATCGCAGAAGAATACAAGCCGCAGGGCTTAAGGGTCCTGAATCTCTGCCCGGGCGCGACCGATACAGGTTTTTTCGATGCGGCAGGTATGGACGAACCTGTGATGATAAAGGGCGTTCAGACCCCTGACGAGGTGGTTGATGCGGCTTTGAAGGCGCTCGAAAAAGGAAAGTCAAGCGTGATCTCGGGCTGGTTGAACTATCTTGTTGCAAGCGCCGCGTCCGTGTCTCCGGATTCGATGGTCACGGCTTCCGTAGCCAAGGTGCTTCGTCCAAAGGTAGAGAATGGTCCCGGCAACGAAACCGGAGAGGAAGAAGAATAGCGTTCAGGCGGTTGATTCCGCCCGTCCTTCTTTGATTCGGATCACCTCGGCTTCGCCCCCGAACTGAGTTACAAAGCTCTCCTTTGAAGTCGAAACAAACGTCTGCGTCTTCCCCTTCAGAAAGTCCAGGAGTTTCCCGATACGCCTGTAGTCGAGTTCCGCATCGATATCGTCAATGAGGAAAAGCGGATACTCGCCTTGCTGTTCGTAAAAGACGGAGACCTCTGCGATCAACAGTGTCAGCAATGCGCTTCTTTGTTGCCCCGACGATCCGAATTTGCGCAGGTCGCGGCCGTCAAAGCTGATTTCTAGGTCGTCCCGGTGCGGTCCGATCAAAGCATAACCCGAGTAGATCTCGGCCTGTGTCCTGAGAGCGAGCCTTTCTGCGATCAGCGACTCATAGTCGTCAAGATCTCCTTTTCCTTCGAGCGAGGATGCATATCGAATCGATATCTCTTCCCTGTCAAATAGCTTCCGTTCCAGCACCTCGTTTATGCGGTCAACAAAGCGGACCCTCGCTTTGTGTATGCGCGCCGAAAGCGAAACGACTTGTTCGTTCCAGGGCTCTAGCGTCGCCTCTATCTTTTCGACCGGTGTCTCGTTCTTCCTTGCTTCCTGAAGGAGTTTGTTCTTCTGCCTCAACACCTTGCTGTAGTCGCTGACAGTCTGAACGTACGGCGGGAAGATCGAAACGATCCCATTGTCCAGGAACTTTCTCCGTCCTTCTGGTCCCCCGCGCACTATCTCAAGTTCGTCGGAATTGAATACGAAAGCGTGAAGCTGACCGAGATAGCGCTGAACCGTCTCTTTCTTTCCATTAACGGTCAGCGTCTTCTTGTTACCTTCAAGTATGACCTGAAGTGATCTGACGATCTGATCGCTTTGCCTTACTTCTCCCCGGACGATGGCGTTTGACGCACCAAACCGGATCGCCTCCGAAAGGCGGGCCGTTCTGAAGGATTTTGTCGTGGAAAGGAGGTGGATGGCTTCCAGCCAGTTGGTCTTCCCGTGACCGTTCTCGCCGCAAATGACGTTCAGGCCAGCCCGGCATCCGAATTTTCCGTCCAAATTACGAAACCCGTCAGCCGCAACTGACTCCAAAAGCATGGCTTATGTTACCATAGTGCGGGCCCTATTCCTTTCGCCCAAATCTGGAACGATCCCGACTTTACTCATCTGTGTTAGATAGCGTTGAACGTCGTTCAACACGCTCAGATTACCTTCCTTGTCGGGAAAAACAATGCGCACTCTTTTTGTTTTTATACTTGTTTTAGCCTTTTCTGTATTTGCTCTTGGCCAGCAAAGCACCGGTCAGCCTGCCCACAACTTTCTTGAAACGACGATCACCGGTGAGAGCATAGAAATGGACAAACTCCGCGGCAAAGTCGTGGTCCTGACCTTCTGGTCGACGCGCTGCGAGATCTGCGCTTCCGAGATTCCGAACCTGAACAGACTGGTGGATAAGTATGGCGAGAACGACGTTGAGTTCATCGGCCTGGCCTGGCAGGATAAGGCGAAACTCGAAGCGTTCTTCCAGAAGAAACCGTTTAAGTTCAAGATCGTCCCCCAAAGCTTCGGCGTCCTTCTCAAATACGCGGACCGGGATTCGCAGGGGAGATTGAACATGGGCTTTCCTTCTTACTTCATCGTGAGCCAGGACGGCACGGTGGTCTACAAATCGAGCGGCTTCGATAAAGTCAACAAGATCGACAGTACGATCTCAAAGCTCCTTTCGAACAATCTTGCGAAGGTCGATTAGTTTCGATTCGCCACCGAAATTTGACGCCCGGGCAAACTCGCCCGGGCTTTCTTATTGGCTTCAGCACGCTGCTATCGGAACCCGGAGCGCCAGCGACGGGCAAGACAGAAGTCAGAGATCAGAGAAGAAATTCTAGATTCCAAATTCCAGATCAGTTACCCCGACAGACTCGACCGACTCACCAGACCCAATAGACTCAACAGACTCAACAGACTCACCCGACCCAATAGACTCAACAGACTCACCCGACCCAATAGACTCAATAGACACACCAGACTCAACAGACTCAACAGACTCACCCGACCCAATAGACTCAATAGACCCACCAGACTCAATAGACCCAACAGACTCAATAGACTCAACAGACTCACCCGACCCACCAGACTCAATAGACTCCCCTCTCCTGTGGTATCATCTTCGTTCTCCCGCTCGTGCGGAGAGGTAGCATAATTGGTAATGCAGCGGTCTTGAAAACCGCCGCCCTCACGGGCTTGCAGGTTCGAGTCCTGTCCTCTCCGCCATTCAAGTTCCGGCCTGATACCGCTGAATTTGTAATCTTTTTGTAAGCCCCGCGTGCCGCCCGAGAAAATCGTTGATTCCCGTGCGGCGTTTGTTATAACTTAATCGCAAATGAATGACGGTTCATTCACTTGAGACCTCTATCCGATGACGATTTCAAAAACTGCAGATGTGTCGACGCACCCTTCAGGAACCGACAAGCGCGAGAAGATTCTCCGGGCGGCCGTAAAGGTTTTTGCCCGCAAGGGATATTTCAGCTCCAAGGTGTCCGACATCGCCGGACAAGCGAAGATCGCGGACGGAACTGTCTACCTTTACTTCAAGAGTAAGGAAGAGATACTCCACTCTATCTTCAACCGGATGATGGAGAGTTTCATCTCTCAGGGCAGGAGCGAACTTGAGAATATTGAAAAAGCGGACGACAAACTGAGGCGAATAGGGGAACTTCATCTTGAACGACTCGGCGCGGATCGCGATCTTGCGATCGTTTTCCAGGTCCAGCTGCGTGGTTCCATTAAGTTCATGCGCGAGTTCTCTGCCGCGGGGTTCGCCGAGTATCTTGACATTATCCGCCGGACCATCGCCGAGGGTCAGAAGCAAGGTGTTTTTAGAAGAGACCTCAATCCCGTCATTTGCTCGAAGATCTTTTTCGGTGCACTTGATGAAATGGTAACCAACTGGATTCTTTCAAAGAAAAAGTTCGAGTTGGCGCCGGCCGCTGGCGAGGTCATGGAAGTCTTTTTTAACGGGGTCGCAAGAAAGTGACCGATCTGCTTTCAGATGATTACGAAAGTTGCCGACCAGATAAAGCACAAGGTTAAGAGGATACCTCTCTACTCCGACGAACCTCAGACCCTCGCGGAACTCTTCTCGTATGCGCTCGAGAAGCACCCAAGAGCGGATGCTCTGAATTTCAAGCTGGACGGGGAATGGGTTCCGATCTCGACCGCCGAAATGTTCCAGCGCGCAAACCGGATCGCGTGCGGACTTCGCGCCATCGGCATAGAGAAAGGCGACCGGGTCGCAATTCTCGCTCCGAATTCGCCCGACTGGACCATCACCGATGCGGCCTGCCAGATCTCCGGCGTAATCGACGTTCCCATTTACACAACCCTCGCACCCGCTTCAGTTGAGTACATCATCAGGGATTCGGGAGCCCGGGTCCTATTTATCGACAGCGGGGATACTCTCGACAAGCTTCGCGGAAATCTGGCTCGTTGCGAATCGCTGGATCACATCGTGGTCTTTGAAGGCTCGGCTGAAGGAGCGATCTCACTCGAAGAACTTATGGAGCGCGGGACGGAACGGTCTGAATCCGATCCCGGCCTCATTGAGACCGCAATGAGCGAGATCGGAAAAGACGACATTGCGACACTGATCTATACAAGCGGAACGACAGGTGAACCGAAAGGTGTGATGCTGACGCACGAAAATCTCCTGTCAAATGTGATCGATGCCGGCGAGAAATACGGGTTCACGGAAGAAGACATTCCGCTTTCTGTTCTCCCGCTTTCTCACGTGTTCGAAAGAACCGGGATGTATCTTTACATCTTTCACGGAATGGCGGTCCATTACGCCGAGTCGATCGAGAAGGTACCCGACAATCTGCAGGAAGTCAGGCCGACGATGTTCGTCGGTGTTCCCAGGATCTTCGAAAAGGTCTACGCAAAAGCGAAAATGAAGGCCGCGGAGAAGAGCCCTGTCAAAGAGAAGATCTTTGATTGGGCGATTGATACCGCAAAGGAATACGCTTTGACGACCGAAGCGGGCGATCCGGTTCCCAGGATGCTTGGAGTAAAGCATTCCATCGCGGACAAGCTCGTATATTCGAAATTCAGGAGCTTCTTCGGAGGTCGCCTTCGGTTCTGCATTACCGGCGGAGCAGCTCTTTCTGACACTATCTTTCTTATCTTCACCGGCTCCGGGGTCCCGATCTTGCAGGGTTACGGCCTGACAGAAACGTCACCTGTGATCTCGTCCAACAATCCCATCGACGTAAGGCTAGGCACGGTTGGCAGACCTATCAGGAATGTGAATGTCCGAATCGCGGGGGATGGCGAGATCGAAGTAACCGGCCCCAACGTAATGGCCGGCTACTACAACAAGCCCGAAGCAACACGCGACACTTTTTCAGAAGACGGTTGGTTTAAGACCGGCGATATAGGCGAATTGGACGACGAGGGCTTTCTTAGGATCACCGATCGCAAGAAGGAGCTGTTCAAGACCTCTGGCGGAAAGTACATTGCTCCTTCACCTATCGAGCAGATGATCAAGGGTTCGAGATTTGTCAGCCAGGCGGTCCTGATCGGCAATGGCCGGAAGTTCGCGGCGGCCTTGATAGTGCCGGACTTTGAACAACTTGCTAGTCACGGCAGGTCCAAAGGCTGGAATGACACCGATCCCGCTGAATTATGCCAACTGAACGACGTGATCCAATTCTTTTCCGATCAGATCGATGAGCATTGCGAAGGGCTGGCCCGTTTCGAGACGGTAAAGAGGATCGCGCTTTTGAGCGAAGAACTCACCGTCGAAGGCGGTGAACTTACACCTACTCTGAAGATCAAGCGCCGGGTGATCGACGAGAAGTATTCTCTGGTGATCAACCGTTTATATGAGGAAGCGGAGAAGGAAAGCAGTTCGTGACTTTCCTTACAAGCGGGATCAGCACCCGGAAAAGAAAGAAGAGGCTGCCCTGATCGGCAGCCTCTTTTTCGGTCTCAGGAAGCGCTTACTTATTCGGCCAACTAGAAAAACACTCTCTGTGGCAGTATGTTGGCGGCGTTTTTTGCGGTGCCTGTAGCGATCTCGAAGATCGTCTCGGCAATGCTCTTCGGAGTCTTGTCGACTATAACTATATCTTCCGGTTCAAGCATCACGTCCTTCTGATTGCCGTCGGCGATCTCTTTGAAATTGACCGTGATGATCTCCCGTTCCTTCGAGCCGGGTTTCAGCCTTCGGATGGTTATCTCTTTTTCCTTGGCCCTGTCTCGAAAACCGCCGGATTTCGCGATCGCCTCCGAAAGCGAGAGTCCGTTCTGGTTGATCTTGATCTCGCGAATGGCGTTCACCTCTCCGATGACGTAGACAGGCGGCGCTTTCTCAACGATGATCAGGTCACCCGGATAGATCCTGGGATTCGATTCAGGCTGTGCAGCCTGAATGCTGCTGAGACTGTAACTGCGAGAAGGTACTTCAAGACCATCAATCGACTCGGCGATCCAATCGTCCTCGTTATCTTCAGGCGCACACATAGGGGTCTGGGTCCGGAACACCTTTACAAACCCTCCGGCGTTCTCAATATTCACTCCACCGGTAAATGCGAGCAGCTCAAGAAGCGTCGCGGGCTTTTGCAGTTCAACACGAGAAGGATTTCTGACCTCCCCGAACACCGTCACCGGAGTTGGCTTTCTTCGCTCAGTCACCTGAACCGATACCAGAGGATCTTTCAGGTATTTTGAGAGCTTTTCTCTAACCTCGTCTCTTATGTCGTTTTCCGTCCGGCACTTTGCCTGGATCGTATCCTCAACATACGGGATCGCAAACGAACCCGTTTCGTCGATCAATGCGACGAAATTGAAATCCGGCTCGCCCAGAACCTTTCCTTCCAGCTTGTCTCCCGGACCTACAAGGTAGCCCTGGAGCTCAACGCCAGGTATCGAATCCGGAGACTGAGCAGCTATGGAAAGTGCTGATGCGAGCGCGAGGACGAGAACTGTCAATCTACTTCTGATCATTGGAAAACTCCCTTCAAATTACGTGAGCGGAGAGAAACTAGAAGAGTAACTCACAAGCGATTCCGATTCAAACATTTAGGAGGAAAGTTGCTTCAACCGCTGGCTCGCAACTCGTGGGCAGAACTTCGATCCTCTCGGGCGCATTCTGCCGCGAAGATGCCATCCTGCGATCGTTTCCGATTCAGAATCTGAAGTTGTAGGAGAACTTCGCAAACAGACTCCGGCTTCCTCTGACCAATCCGTTGGTCCTTCTCTGAAAAAGAGGATCGAAGCCGTTAAAGAGGGTGTCGGATTCGAAGATACGGCACACGAATTATAGTGGTTTAATTCGGATATCTTGTCATTCCGATAAACCCCGCTTCTAGGCCGTGAAATGCTCTCCTCACAGCTTTTCAGGCTTCTGCTGACACTGGAATGCTGTGGCCTGAATTCCGAAAATGATCGCAAACCCGATAAGAAACGATCATTGAAACGATTCTTCTGTCTCGGGCGCGCCTTATCGACATCAAGGCGAGTTCCGATACCGAAATCGCTGCCCAATACAAGGTCATCAAGAGAATCTCGTAGAACGTTCGCAGCATGCTCCCAAGTAGTTCAAACACGAAAAAGCAGAGCGTATCGGGAATGTCGAGACTCGGACTCCGCAGACCGGTTGCACGGAGCGGATCTGGCCCTCTAGCAGTGCTCGCAGGCCTGGCACAGACGACGGTTGAGGATGTGAGCCGCCGAGATCAGTACCGCGCCAAGAACAAGGAATGTCGTTTTGGTGATCAGGTCGTCCTCGAACAGTACGTGAGTCAGCACGATCAATGAAAGACCTGACGTGGCAAGGAATACCGACCTTAGCTTTCGATGCTCAGTTATGAAGGAAGGCACAAGGCTAAGCAGTGCCAGCGCTGCTGAAGCGCCTATCAATGATCGCTCAGCGGTTTCAGATAGTAGAAAGCCCAAGCCCGTGATCGGCAGCGCTCCGAGAAGGAACGGAAGTAACAAACAGTGGACTGCACAAGCCCAGGACGCCACTGCGCCAAATCCATCGACAAATCCTCCAATCCTTCCTTTCATTTCTGCTCCCCTAAGATCGTTTTCGAGTAATTGCGCCTGACCCTTGTTGAAAAATGGTTCAGGGCGGTAGCGAAAGTTGATCGCTCAGAATATCGAAGATGAAACGTACTCCAACCGGTTTTTCACGAACTGCTCAAAAACAGCAATGACAGGCAGATAAAGGCCATTGAGCCAATTGCCGGGCTTGCAGGGAAGCGGCGTTCTACCCGTCTATTGGCCCGGGATTCAGGCGGGAATGTAAACCAGTGTTCCGTTTCGATGGGTGAATGCAGAAACAGTTAAATCCGGGAGGAACGGGTAAATGGGTCTATATTCACTTATAGGTTTGGCAACGTAAGAAGAATTCGTGCCTGGCAAAGGTGTGAAGTGCCCATAGGTACAGTAACTTACCGTGCTGTTTCAAAGTTTGACACAGTTACTAAGGGCGAGTACTTTCAAATGTACACTACACGTCACTGTCCACGTTGTTCTTGATGAAAGTGGAAACTCGATTGGAAGACAGATATTGGTATCTCCGACGGCCGGTTCAGCTGTTGGCAGATGTCACCATACTCGGCGCAGCTTTCTACTTCGCATACCTCTTACGATTTGATTTCAACATTCCCGAAAACTACCAGGGCTATGCCATAAACCAGCTTCCGTTCGTGGTCCTGATACAGTTCGCGTCGCTAATGTTCGTAGGCGCGTACTCGATTATCTGGCGGTACATAAGTCTCGAAGACATCAAGTCGTTCTTAAAGGCCGCGCTGATCTCGAGCATCATTCTGCTTGTAATCCGGCTCGTGTTCGTTGCTGAAGAGGTCACCGTCTGGCAGGTCCCTCTGTCCGTCACCCTGATGTCTACGATCTTTGGGTACTCCGGTCTTCTGGCGCTAAGGGTACTGCGACGATTCATTTATGAGGTCAGCGAGAAGCGCGGATTTTCGCTTGCAAAACGAAGGATCAAGCAAAAGCCGACTCTCATCGTCGGAGCTGGCAGGATCGGGGCCGCACTTGCGAAAGAAATGGTTGGCAGGGTCGACGCCGAACTTGATATCCGCGGATTTGTCGATGACGACAGAAGAAAGCAGGGGGGGAGCGTCAACAGCATCAAGGTCCTGGGAAGCACGCTCGATCTCGCCCGGCTCGTTGATGAGCTCCAGATCGAGGAAGTGGTGCTCGCAATGGGTGAGGCGAAAGGCAAGGACATTCGCCGCATATTGGACATTTGCCGTTCGATCCCGATCAAAGCTCAGATCGTGCCAAGCCTGAACGAGATCGCGCACGGGCGCGTCAACGTCAGCAGGATCCGCGACGTTCAGATCGAAGACCTGCTCGGCCGGGAGCCGGTGAAGCTTGATGACGCAAACCTCAAAGAGTTTCTCAGGGACAAGGTCGTCATGGTCACGGGCGCGGGTGGATCGATCGGTTCCGAACTCGTCCGGCAGATCACAGGATACGAACCGGCGAGAATCCTGCTTGTAGAGCGTGCCGAATACTTCTTGTTCAACATTGAAAGAGAACTGGAGAAGGACTTCCCGGGAATCGAGAATTCCGCGCTTTTGGCCGATATCGGAGACGAGAAGCGGATGCGCGAGATCTTTGAGGAATTCAGGCCGGAGGTGATCTTTCACGCAGCCGCACACAAGCACGTGCCGCTGATGGAGAAGAATGCGATCGAGGCCGTCAAGAACAATGTACTGGCAACAAAGCTCGTTGGAGGTCTAGCGGGAGAATACGGTGCAAAGGACTTCGTGCTCATCTCGACCGACAAAGCGGTCAACCCGACCTCTGTGATGGGTGCATCTAAACGCTTTGCCGAATTGGTGATCCAGTCGCTGAACCGCCAGCACGAAACGAATTATGTCGCCGTCCGATTCGGGAACGTTCTTGGTTCCGCCGGTTCGGTGGTCCCCATATTTAAGGAACAGATCGAACGGGGCGGACCGGTCACGGTTACAGATCGGGAAATGACCCGTTATTTTATGACGATTCCCGAGGCCTCGCAGCTCGTTCTTCAGGCTGCAGCACTGGGCAGAGGAGGCGAGATCTTCATACTTGATATGGGAGAACCTGTCCGGATCCTTGATCTCGCCGAAGACATGATCAGGCTTTCGGGTCTCGAACCTTACGAAGAGATCGACATCAGGTTTACCGGAAAGAGGGACGGCGAGAAGCTTTTCGAAGAGCTCGAGCTGACGGGCGAAGAACTGTTGAAGACCAAACACCCAAAGATCTTCATCGGCAGGCTTGCTACGTATACCGATAAAGAGGTTGAAGAGATCATCGCAGAGATCAATGGTGCCATTGGCAGGTCAAATCCCGATCTGGTTCGCGAACTGATTAGCGAAAAGCTTCCCGAGTCAAGCATCGGATTGGCAAGTCCCGCCGAAGAGCCTGGAGAACCAGAGAAAGAAAGCTTTTTCCCCCACACCAACGAGCTCGGCACCGCCGGAAATCAATAGTCGGAATGGCCATTCTTGTCACCGGAGGAGCCGGTTATATCGGCAGTGTCGCGGTTGCAGACCTGTGTGCGGCTGGCGAAGCGGTAGTTGTGTTGGACAACCTCGTCTACGGCCATCGCGCCGCGGTGGATGACCGGGCGGTCTTGTACGAGGGATCGATCGGCGACTCGTCTCTGGTAACCCGGATCCTGGAAGAACATTCGATCGAAGCAGTAATGCATTTCTCTGCTTATGCCTATGTAGGCGAATCTGTAGAGCACCCTGGAAAGTACTATCGGAACAACGTCGTCGAGACAGCGGCGTTGCTCGAGGCTATGACGGCGAAAAGAGTGAGAAAGCTCGTCTTTTCCTCCACCTGTGCTACATACGGCGAACCTCAGTTCACCCCGATCGACGAGTCACACCCGCAAAATCCAACACACCCTTATGGCTGGACCAAGCTCTTCGTCGAGAAAATGCTGGAAGGGTATGCTGTCGCGCACGATCTCCGTTCTGTTTCGCTGAGGTACTTCAATGCGGCGGGAGCCACGGAAAAGCTGGGCGAGCAGCACGAACCGGAAACTCACTTGATCCCGCTCGTACTGGACGCTGCAGATGGGAAAAGGAAGTCGGTCTCGATCTACGGAACCGATTATCCGACTCGTGACGGAACCGCAGTTAGGGACTACATTCATGTTTCGGACCTCAGCGATGCTCATTTGCTTTCCCTTGAGTATCTTCGTTCCGGAGGTGGCTCGGAGGTTTTCAATCTTGGAAACGGGAACGGATACACGGTGAGGGAAGTTATCGATGCAGCCAAGCAGGTCACTGGCCGCGAGTTCTCCGTGATCGAAACTGGCCGTAGGGCCGGCGATCCTTCTGAACTCGTCGCGGATTCTTCAAAGGCAGTTGAGGTGCTTGGTTGGAAACCTGTCAATCCCGAAATAGAAGACATCATCGGATCAGTTTGGAGCTGGCGTCGGAGGCACCCGAACGGCTTCAAAAAATGAGCCGTTGATGGACAAGTGAGTACAATTATGAAGGCCTTTGCTAAAGTATCAGTGATTGTTTTGTTTTCAGTTTTCGGTGTCCTCTCCGGATGCGGTGAGGTGAACGATCCTAAACTGCAGGAGACACCTGACCCGGAAACTCGGGATGACGGCACCCAGATCTATCAGGCTAGTGGTATCGTTAAGGCAGTCGATGAGAATGGGAAGCAGATAACGATCGACCATGGAGACATCAAAGGACTTATGTCGGCAATGACGATGGATTTCAGGGTTGCTGATCCCAGCGTACTGAAAGGGGTATCTGCTGGCGACAACGTCGACTTCGAGCTCGAGAAAAACGGTTCGGAGATTACGCTGACCAAGATCATTGTTTCCAAGAAGGCACCAACTGGTAATTCCGAGGGGGCTCAGATATTCAAGAGCAATTGCGCTGAATGTCACGGAGAAAGCGGCGGGGGCACTGAAAAGGGCATTTCTTTTCTCGAGGGCCACGCACTTGACCACCCCAGAGAGGATTTCGTCAGACAAGTAAAGCTGGGTGATGGTGACAAGATGCCTTCTTTCGGGGAAAAGTTGAGCCAAGCGGAGATTGAAGCGGTCGTCACATATGTTCGTGAGGTAATACAGAAAGACGTGAAGAGAAGTGGTTCGGAAGGCCACGATCACTGAGGTTGAAAGAGAAGAGCAATGGCGATCCCAGAGCATTCAAAAAGCAGAATTTCAAAACGAGCCGCGAGCTTCACCGAGTCGGTCATACGCGAGATGACCCGCGAGGCGATGAAACACGGGGCAGTAAACCTCTCCCAGGGATTTCCCGATTTCGCGGCCCCTGAAGATATCAAAAAGAAAGCACAGGAGGCGATAGCAGAGGATTTCAACCAATACGCGATCACTTGGGGTACTAAAGATTTCCGCGACGCGATAACGGAGAAAACAAAGTGGTTCCTCGGCCTCGACATCGACCCCGAAACGGAGATCACGGTCACTTGCGGATCGACCGAGGGGATGATCGCGGGAATGATGGCGGTCCTTGACGAAGGCGACGAGGTCGTCGTGTTCGAGCCGTTCTACGAGAACTACGCTCCCGACGCGATCCTTTCGGGCGCCAAGCCTGTCCATGTGGCTTTGAGGTATTCCGACCACGAATGGAACTTCGACCGGGACGAACTGCGGGCTGCGTTCAATCCGAACACTAAAGCCGTCATCATCTGCAATCCGAACAACCCGACGGGTAAGGTGTTTACGCGATCGGAAATGGAGTTCATCGCCGATCTATGCAAAGAGTTCGAGGTGATCTGTTTTACCGACGAGATCTACGAACACATCCTGTTCGACGAAACTCAGAAGGACGAGGCAGACCGAAAACCGAGGCCGGAACACATCTCGATGGCACAGATCGACGGAATGCGAGAACGCACCGTCGTGGTCAATTCTCTTTCAAAGACCTATTCGGTTACCGGATGGCGGGTAGGATACTGCATCGCTCCGCCGGATATCTCCGGGGCGATCCGAAAGGTGCACGATTTCCTTACTGTCGGCGCTGCTCATCCGCTCCAAAAAGCGGGAGCATATGCACTGAGCCTGCCCGAAAGCTATTACGACGAACTACAGGCGGACTACCAGAAAAAGAGGGACTTCATTGTTCCGGTCCTCCAGGATGCCGGGTTCGGCTGTGACTATCCGGAGGGCGCTTACTACGTGATGACCGACATAAGCGGGTTCGGATTCGACAATGACATCGATTTTACGATGCACCTGATACGCGAGGTCGGAGTGGCGGTCGTACCCGGGTCATCATTCTTCAAGACTCCTGGCCTCGGAGACCAGCAGGTAAGATTTTGCTTCTGCAAAACAGACGAGACGCTTGAAGCGGCGGCGGAGAGGTTGAGGAAGTTGCGGAATGGTTAGGTTAGTTTACTGAGTTGACTGGGTTGACCGAGTTTCCTAAGTTGGCTGAGCTCGGTGAGTTGCCCGAGTTGGTTGAGTTTGGAGTGTCAGCAGAAATTGAAAAGCTGGAAGCGATCGCTTAGCTGGAAGTGATTGTTTAGCCCACCCATTGATGGGTGGGGCAGACCCGCTCCATCAAACTCGGAACGCGATCGACGGTAAAGTTCAAAGTCCGAAAAATCTCTCTAAACTCAGTCAACTCGCAAAACTCCGCGAACTCATTAGACTCAGCAAACTCTCCAAACTCAGCCATCCCCCTGAGCAACCCTTATTTCCGGGTCGCGCACCATAAGTACTTTGTCACATAAGCCACACCCGTGGGGTTTTCTATTTTACGGGGGGCTTCATTCCTAAATTCAAGACATAATCCAGGAGGTACTATGTTGCGCAAAGTATCCGTAGTCATCTTGCTTTCAACGCTTCTTACCGCGATATCTCTCGCCCAGGACACTGCGCCTGAGCCAGACGAGGAAAAGGCGCTCGGTCGCGTCTTCAGCATGGCATTTGGCGGAGGCAGCTACCTAGGCATCGAGATCCGCGATGTGACCAGCAAAAATTACTCTGAACTCGGGCTTACTGAGGTCAGGGGAGTTCACGTTTCGAGGGTCGTAGACGATTCTCCCGCTGCAAAAGCCGGTCTCAGGGAAGGCGACGTCATCGTGAGGTTCGATGGTCAAACCGTAACCAGCACCAAAAAGCTTACCAGGCTGATCTCCGAGGTTGCGCCGGACCACACAGTCGATATGACCGTTGTGAGAGATGGTGGCGAGCTGCGTCTCGCAGTAACCGTCGGCAAACGCGACTTTCCCGGGTTCTCGAACGGCACGTTCGTTTTTCCGGCACCGAGACCACCGGCTGCTCCGGGCGCTCCGGATGCACCAGAGCCGCCGAAAGCGATTCCGTTCCCGATGCCCAACATCCAGATCGCTCCGCCTACAGGGCTTGGTGAGAACTTTGTCTGGGCGTTCGGCAATCGCAGAACTATCGGCGTAAGCGTTAACTCGCTTTCAAAACAGCTCGGCGATTATTTTGGCGTTGAAGAAGGCAAGGGGCTTCTGGTCACAAGCGTCGAAGACGATTCCCCCGCCGCAAAAGCCGGAATTCAGGCCGGAGATGTGATCGTTGATGTAGACGGCAGCGAGATCGGCAGAAT
Source organism: Acidobacteriota bacterium (assembly GCA_003385635.1). Classification (GTDB taxonomy): domain Bacteria; phylum Acidobacteriota; class Blastocatellia; order Pyrinomonadales; family Pyrinomonadaceae; genus Aridibacter. Next base: position 571,645 of record QQUY01000002.1, read on the forward strand.
GAACGATCTTGTAAAAGCACTCAACTCTGAAAAGGAAGGCGACGTCACGGTCACGGTAATTCGCGACAGAAGTCGAAGAACGTTCACTGTCACTCCCGAAAAGAGGGAGGGCAGCGACATGTATTTCAACAAGGAACTCCTTGAACCGCTGAAAAGGCTCACGCCCAAGACAAACATCAGGGTGTCGCCTGCAACTCCTTCGGTAAGGATCGCGCCGAGAGGAAGAGTGGTCGAGTAGGCTTTTCTCAATTCACAACGAAAACGGCTTGCTAAGTGCTGCTCTAAACTATTCAATCGCAAAAGTTTAGAGCAGCGCTTTGCGTTGCGGAGTGCAAAAACGAACCGCCGTTCCAACGGGGCTTCAGCCCCCAAGGAAATGCCGGCTAAAGCCGGCAAGGAATCCTGGAAGCTCAATTTCATCCCCCCGTTTCAACGGTTGGTAACTGATCTCCCTAATTCAGAGTAGTTCGTCTCAATTCGTCGGCTTCCTTGCTGATCCTCTCGGCTTCGGCCATGTTCTTGTTGAACTCGTCCTCGTTTTTCTTGAAAGTTTCGGCAGCAAGTTTGAGCATTGCGGGATCTTCCGATCCGAGCTTGTCGCGGAACAGCTCCGCCGTTTTCTCCCTGTAATCGAAAGCATCGATCTGAAGCTGGATGCTTTCTCTTTTGAGCCTCAGGTACTGTTTCCAGGTAGGATTGATATTTAGCTTCAGGGCATCGTCGATCTTCGATTTCACGCTGTCCGCGAAATGATAGCCATCTATCAGCACAAGCCGAAGATCTTCTGAAAGCTCTTTCACCCGTTTGACATCCTTCTTGTCCAGAGCCGCCTTCAGCTCTGTTATCTTGTCCTCATTGTCCCGGTACAGCGTCTTGATGCTTGTGATGTTGTGGTTCGCGTCTTCGATCAGCTGAGCCGCTTCACGCCTGTCTTCGTCGGGACCCAGCTCTTGCCCGCTCCTGGAGCGGCCTGATCCGAAGTCGCAGGCACCAGCCAAAAAGATGGATACGAGCAAAGCCGCTAGCGGGAAGGATGTCTTGATGATGAACTTCTTCACAGGACGTTCATTCTAGCAGACCGATGTCCGGATTGTTCTTTCTCTTCCAGATAAACCCGTCGAGCACGTAATGGGTGATCTGAGGAATTGCGAGCAGTGGAACCAAATAGGTCTTAAGCGTTCCTGTCTCCCAGTTTGATCCGAACATCCAGTTCCTTTCATGCCAGACACCGCGGTGCCAGAACAACTCTTCGACATAGGCGAGCAGCCAGAGTGTTGCCAGAAAGACAAGCCAATTTCCGGTTAGCGCCTTGTAAAAGGGAGTGGACGTCGTGCGGCGGGCGCGGGCGTAGAACCAGATCAGCGCGAAATACGGGACCCCGTGGATGATAACGTTCGTGACGGTGAAAGCGTAGTCTGAGTTCAATGCGACTATTCCCACATACCAGCATACTGCGGTTGTTGCGATGACGATGTCCTTTCCAGGATTTAGTTTTCCCAGGGAAAAGTATTCGTAGATTGCTTTCACCGCATAGGCGGAAAGAGCCAATATCCAAAGTGGGAACAAGACCGTTTCGACGAAAGCAGGGAGCGAGAAGAAGTCGTTTTGAACGAACCAGGCGAATTCTCGGTCTCCGCTGGTCATCCAGAACGCCAGCGGATAGACGGTCGCCAGATACACTGCCGCCGCGTCGATCCACCAGGTCCAGCTCGACTTTTCTCGCGCTTTTGCTCGATAAAGCGCGACCCATCCGTACTGCTGCCGAACGAAATGAAAGACTGCTATGTAAGCAAGGACCCGCCAGAAGACCATCTCGCCCTCCGAGTACAAGGCTACCCCGACGAGATAGCCGACAACCGGCACAAAGGTGTAGAGCCAGATCCGGCGTTTGAACTCTTCGGTATCGAAATAGACGCGGAACGAGGTAGACCATACGTGCGCGACGTCGATGAGCAGGATCGCCGAGATCCATGTCCAATCGGGAGTGTCCCCGTCAAGGATCCCCATCTGCCAGCCGATCGCGAGCAGGGCAAGCGACACCACCGCGCTGCCTAGAAAGACGGAGATGTCTATCGAGCGAGAGAACAGCCAGGGGGATTTTTGAACGGTCGCATCCATCGTTGGGTTTTACAGGGATGAAGGGGATGAAAGGGATGGCTCGTGCTTATTGATCAGCGATCTGAGTTCTGTGCAATAGACTTCAAAAGCCGGTTTGTCGTCCTCTGCAGCTGACTCAACGAATTGACGCTCAGGCTCAGACTCGATGAACTCCAGAATCTGATTCGCAAACCTGACTACCGTCTCTCGCCACTCTGAGATGTTGGTTTCGAGAATAGAACCATCTTCGAAGCTATGAACCGCACGATCATCCTTAATATCTATTTGCCAGTCGATACCGACGCCGCAACCAAACCAAAGCATCTCGCCATTGTCGACGAAAGAAGGCATTGCACAATGAGGAATTAGCTGAGGTCCTTGTTCGGACGGCTTATGGCCCTGGTCAATCGATCTTAAAAACAACAAGGCGCTCCCGCTTACGGTCCAGTCATCTTCCTCACCATCGGAAATCACATGACCGTCGATCTCCAGATAGACCGAACCGTGAACACAGGTGTCGAACTCGGGACATTGTTCCAACCAATGTAGATTTCTTGCCTTGAGTTTGATCATGGATCTTGATCCTGCAAGAGCGCAAACGGGAGAGCGAAGGCCGGTAGAGAATGATTAATTGATAATTCGGAATCAAGCGTAGATGAATCCTGAGAGAAGCGGCAAACTCAGAACCGACATTCGGTCGAAGATCTGATCCAGAAGCCACAATTTCCAATTCTTCATTCTCAATTCTCAACCATCCATTCTCTATTCTCCATCCCTTTCATCCCCTTCATCCCTGTTCAATAACTTCCTCAGCGGCGCGGAGACCGTGATAGAAAGCCTCTTCGAAGATCGCGATCCCGCTCAGGTCCGAATGAGCGAAATGTATATTTCTGAACGGCTCAAGTGCCTTCTGACGTTCGCCGCCCCATACAAAACCGGTCCGAGGGGAGATCATCGCGTGGCCCCAACGCATGATATCTATCCGCGTCGTGGCGGTCCTTATGTTATCGTGTGCGCGCTCCAGATCCGTCAGGCATATGTCCGCGAGTTCCTCCCAGCCAAGCGAGAGCAGCTTCCGCATCCCCGTCAGTGTGTCTTCTTCGGCCATCGGGTGGTAATAGGTCAGGACTGTCGGACCGTAGTCGATTCCCTGCTGATGAGTAGCGGTAACGTAGCCAAGCGAATTGCTTTCATAGATAACGTTGTCCCACGAAAGCGGGAAGTCTCTCGGAAACCGGTTTTTTGGCCGTTCATTCAGGAACAGGTTCGCGACAAACCAGGCATTGTGACGAAACTCTTTCGGATCGAAAGAAGGGGATTCGGTGAAGCCACGGATCAGGTAATCGGCGGTCATCAAAGGCGCAGAGAAGATCACCTTCTTTGCCCTCACGCCGCGCGGAGCCATTGTCCTCGTGTCGAGATAGACGACGTCGACCCCGCTCTCGCCCGGTATTATTTCCGCGACAAGCGAAGAGCCTTGCAGGTTTCCTCCGAGCTCTTTTGCAAAGTGATCGACGAATCGTCCGTTTCCCTCAGGGAAGGTAATGAACGACTGCGACTCCTCGCCGGCCGTCGGAACACGTGAGCAAAAATAGAAAAGTCCTGCCCAGGCCGAGGTCTGTTCGATACGAAGCCCGTAGTCGTCCCGGCAGGCATAGTCGCAATACCAGATCAAACGTTCCGAAGTGAAACCTTGACGCTGAAGCCATTCGCCGAATGAGATCTTGTCTAGCGAAGTGACTTCCGGATCGGTCGAGCAGTTCGCGACCGGGACAGCGAAAGCACGTTTCCCTTCTGCGTCCTTCCAGGCGATCCACCTGTCGACCTCATTGTAAAACGCTTCGTACTGCCGAAGGTCCTCGTCCGTAGCTCCGGCGTAAAGATAAAGCCCTTCGTACCAGCGGCCTTTGTGATAGATCCGTTCTTCGGGATCGCGCGTCAGAAACTGCTCGTAAACCACAGGCCCGCCACTTTCGTCTCTTGATTCGACAAGCTTCATCTCGTCGAGAAGACCCACGAGTTCTTCGTTTTCTGCGAACGGGACCGGCAGGTAGTGCGCACCCCACGGATAGCTGACCAGATCCGACTTTCCGGAAGCCGAGGTTCCTCCGGCCCGTTCTTCCAGCTCTAGCACCAGGAAGTCCTCAAAACCTTCTTTCTTCAGCTTCCAAGCGGCCGAGAGTCCGGATATTCCGCCTCCGACAATTACCGTATCGACTTCCTTCCAACTTTTTGAGGGTATTTCGAACTTCCGCCGGTCGCGCAGGATATGGCCGATCTCATTGGACGCGCCAACGATCTCCCCATCGATGCTGTCTGTTCGCGCCGGGCCCCTGCAGGCCAAAGCAGCCAACGGCAGCCCGACAAATGCTTTTAGTATGTCCCTCCTTGTCAGCATCAAAAGAGAAGATTTAACAGGGATAAAGGGGATGAAAGGGATGGTTAGACCCTTTCATCAAATGCCTGAATTCCGCCTGTGTCCAAGATTGATCAAAGAGTCAAACTTCGGAGCGCGGATTCAAAACCGCAGTACTGCAGAACCGATTATCGAATCTTCGATACTCGAGTCGAGGTTTCCCAAAATTGAGAATCAGACCTGTAGGAAGGTCGGTCGCTTTAAGGTAATTGAGTATCTGCGCGAAGTGTTGTTTTACAAAACTATCTACAGCTTTCAGTTCGAGGATAATCTTGTCTTCAACGAGAATGTCGGCGTAAAAACGGCCAACGTTTTCGCCTCTGAATTCTACATCGATTGCTACTTCAGCCTTTGCTTCCAATCCTTTATTCATCAATGCAATCAGAAGTGATTTTTGATAAACGGATTCAACAAAACCCGCTCCGAGTTCGTTGCTTACTTCAAAAGCCGCCTGAAGAATAGTCGCCGAGAGTTGTTCGTTTTCCAATGCATACAATTCCTTTTCTCTCTTTGGCCTAAAGAAAGTCCGCACCGCCCTCCATCTTCCACTGGGCTTGCGGACAGAAAGTCTGCGACATCATACAAAGCAGTTATCCCTTTTATCCCCTTTATCCCTGTTAACACTTCTTCTTCATTCAAAGCGGCGCCATTCGGCTTCGTAGTACCTGACCAATGCCTGGTTATCGAGCCTGTTTATTTCGATCTCGATGTCCGGCCGGGATGTATCGACCGGGAACTCGAACATCCCTTTCATCGATTCATCATCGAGGAACGCAAGCGGGACATTCTCGGGAATGGAGTCCGGGATCTCGACTCCGCCGTTCTTCGCCAGAACGTATCCCCAGATGCCAAATGAGGGGACCGTGGTCTGGTATGGCCTGACACCGAAACCCGAAGCCTCGATCGTCGTAACGATGCACCAATATGAATTTCTTGCGTATAGCGGCGAAGTGCTCTGGATCGCGACCGTCGAATCGGGCCGAAGTTTCGCCTGAAGCAGTTTGTAGAACCGCGTGCTGTAGAGCTTTCCGAGCGCGAAGTTGTTCGGATCTGGAAAGTCGAGGATCGCGACGTCAAAATCGGCGGACTCTGCGCGGTCGAGCCAGACATACGCATCCGAGTTGATCACCTCGACCCTTTTGTCGGTCAATGCATTTTTGTTCAGTTCTGCAAGTACCGGAAGGTCCTTGGCTAGGTCGGTGATGGCCGGGTCGAGATCGACCAGCGTAACGTGTTCAACCGTCGGATACTTCAGGACTTCGCGAACCGCCAGTCCGTCTCCGCCGCCCAGTACCAGCACCCGCTTGGGGTCGCCTTCGAAGGCGATCATCGCGGGGTGCACGAGCGCCTCGTGATACCTGTATTCGTCAAACGAGTTGAACTGAAGATTGCCGTTCAGGAACAGTGAGAATCCGGTGCGGCCTCGTGTCACGATTATTCTCTGATACTGCGAGCTCTGGGCGTGGATGATAGTTTCCTGAAAGAGCGATTCCTCGGCGAGGACCGTCAGCGAATCTGCCTTGATCGCACCGATCACGAGCAAAGTGATCACGATAGCGGCTTTGATCCTGAGAAACAGTAGCCTGCCGGGTTTGATCAAAGGCACCAGCAACCACGTCCCCCACAACCCTACGATCGCGTTCAGAATGCCGAAAACGAGGGAGGTCCGGACAAGGCCAAGAGTCGGGACAAAGAAGATCGGGAAGAGTATCGAAGCGACGAGAGCGCCTACGTAATCGAGCGCTAGTACGCGGGCAACGAGCTCCTTGAAATCAAGCTCGTCCTTCAGGATACGCATCAGTAGAGGGATCTCGAGGCCGACAAGGGTTCCGATGCCAAAGACGACTCCGTAAAGGATCACGCTGAAGTATGAAACGTTTGCGAATGCGAAGAAGAGCAGTGGGGCCGAAAACCCTCCGAGGATGGCTACGGCAAGTTCGATGTCAATGAACCGCTCGGCGAGATGGGATTCGATGAACCGGGAAAGCCACGAGCCCACACCCATCGCAAAAAGGTACAGGCCGATGATAATGGAGAACTGTGTTACGGAATCGCCAAGGACGTAGCTTGCCAGCGTGCCGGCCAGCAGCTCGTAAATGAGCCCGCAGGTGGCAATGACAAACACATTGAGGAACAGAAGGGGTACACTGCGGTTCATCACTCGGACGCAAATGCAGGACGGGCACGGGACGGCGGTAAAACCCCGCCCGTGCCCGGTCCATCGTCAAAAATAGATCAGCCGTGGATCGCAGCCGCGATGATGATAGCGATGCCAAGCATCATCGAACCGATAATGAGGCCAAGCGCGGTGTTCTGGTCTTCCTCGATCTCTTTATGGACGGAATACGGCATCGTCTTGTCGAGAATGAAGAACGAGATCGCAAAAAAGACCAGGCCGATCACAACAAATATCAGCGTTGTAACAAGCACTTCCGCAAGTTGGTCAAATGTGACGACCATCGCCGGGCCTCCGGCTTTAAGCAAGACACTTAACATTATTTTCCTCCACGGTAACTGGAATAAATGAAAGGCACTCCCAGGAATGAACGCATCCGGCCTGAGTTCCAGAATTCCCAACCGAGCCAGGCGGACGTCGAATACAACAGGATCACGCCGATCGCGAATGCGTAATATAGTTTTCTAAACATAACTTTTCAGTCGATTCAGTTGAGTGAGTCTATCGGGTCTATCGGGTCCTGCGGGTCTATCGGGTCCTGCGGGTCTATCGGGTCCTGCGGGTCTATCGGGTCGCGACAACTTTCTTTGGCATTAGTGACTGAACAGACTCAACCGACCCGACAGACTCAACCGACCCGACAGACTCAATAAACTCAACCGACTCAACCGACTCAACAGACCCGATAGACTCAACAGACCCGACAGACTCAACAGACCCGATAGACTCAACAGACCCGACAGACTCAACAGACCCGACAGACTCAACCGACCCGATAGACTCAACCGACCCGATAGACTCAATAAACTCAACCGACTCAACCGACCCGACAGACTCAACAGACCCGATAGACTCAGCAGACCCGACATACTCATTCGCTCGGCCCGAACATGCTCTCGCTCCAGCGTTTGCCTTCGAACGACAGCTTTCTAACCAAGGTCCAGATCGGGACCAGCGCGAGCACGACAAACGCGACCCAAAAGTTAACTCCCCGGGTAACGTTCTGTTCTACTTTTACACGTACAGGCATCGGACGCTGCCAGTCCTTCCACGACCCCTCGATCCTCATCTCGTATTGTCCGCCCGGGACCGACGAAATGGTCGCATCGCTCGTCTTCCCGCCCTCCGACCAGGACTCGCCGCCGGAAACTCCGAAGTAGTATTCGATAGGGATAAGGAGCGCTTCCACTTCGTCGGTCTTTCCTTCTTTCCTGGCGATCAGGTCGACATTGAGCTCCGCCCATGAATTACTGACGGGGGCAGAAGCGGTCACCCGTACGTTCTTGTTGGCTTCAAGTTCGAAAGGCTGGCTCATCACCACCTGCCCTGCATTAGCCCTTGGAAGGGGCTTCAGCACGAATTCCTGATTAAGAACGGTCGATCCCATTCCCGTGATCGGGATCATGAAAATGCCGATCACGACGAGTATCGCCAGCAAGAGAAATCCGTATTTGATAAGGCTGTTGCCTCTGAATGGCTGGTTCGGTCCTACGCTCCAGGGACGACCGAGCTTCGAAACACCCAGCGCTTTCTCAACTTCCTTCGGCGTGATGTAGGTTCCAAGTGTCCAGTTAACCTCGTTCTTCGTCTGCTCCTGCGAGAGCATGTAGGGCGGCGAAATGAAGTCCGCGGCCTTGACCCTTTCGCCGACTTCAACTGCCCAATAGAATTCACCCTTTACGAACTCTACCGTCGCCGGCGTATCCTGGAATATCCTGAAACTGTGACCGTTGAACTTGACCGACGGACGAGAACCGGTAAATGAACTTGCGACCTCAACGTCCGCCACATTGACGGGTTCAGCAAAGTTCCAGTGGTTGTCGGAATGAACGAGCCAACGGAAACCGATCTTCGGGTTATAAAGAAGGTATTCGTTCCAGTAATATCGCTGGCCTTCGATCTTGACACTTCGGCACATCGCGCCGATGACCTCAAACTCCGCGCCGTCGTAGAACTTCTTGAAAGATCCCTTGGCACCGATGTCGAGTACAAATTTAAGGGGAGGCTGTTTCTTCTTGAGAGCCTCCAGGAATCGCAGATTTCCCTGATTTACGTCCAGAAGCGAACTGCAGAAGGGACAGGTCACGCGTTCGGTCTTGTCGGGCGCCTTGAGTTCGAGTGCTCCGCCGCAGTTCGGGCAGCTCATTCCCTCGGCAGATACCTCACGGGCCTCGCGTTCGGCCGAACGTTTGTCAGCGAATCCTATGTCCTTAAGCGAGACCTCTTTGCCGTAGAACAATAGAGGAGGCGAGGAACTGTAATCTATCGTCGCAAATACCCCGTCTTTGCCGCTCAGGTCTGCATAGTTTGACTTCTCGCCAGGCACAAGCTTGTACGGGATCTCGCCTTCTGCCGCTACATAGCTCGCCGTCCCTTTCTCTGCAACAACGAGACGTTCGTCTACTCCGATACCTGAAAGCGGCTGCCCGGGAGCGATCTGTTCAAAATCCGGTAGCGAAACGCCTTCCGGCAGAGGTTTATAGAAGGTCAGATAGAACTTGCCCTGCGCTTCCGCGAGCCAGGCGACCCAGCCGTTCGAAAATGTCGCATACCATTCGTCCCAGAAGCCGCCCATCGAATGGCTGATCTGCGCTCGGCCGGTCAACTCGAACCGATGTCCGTTCCATTCCCCACTCAGGCCCATCTTGAGCGGCGACTGTGACTGCATCACATCCGCGATCTTCCCGAGGTCCTCGACGTCTTTATCGGTCCTTGCTACTGCTGACTTGCAGAACGGGCAGATCACCACCACCGATGAGCCCGATCTGAATTCGATCGGTCCGGCGCAGGATGGGCAGTTTGTTTTTAGAAAGCTCACGCCCGACCTCCCGCCGATTCTGCTTGTTCACTTGCGCCCCGCTCGATGCGGGTCACCGATACTTCGGTCGCGTCAATCGCCTCTTTGAGATTCGACTCCCAATCCCAGTCGGGTCGTGTCCGGCAGCAATAAAGATTGAAGGTCGCGGTCGCGTGTTCGGGATACGTGTGGCAGGCAAGGTGGGACTCGGTCAGCGCGACAAGACCAGTGACGCCTCCTTCTCCCGGAAACTTATGCCAGATCGGTTTTTCGACAGGTTTTAAACCGAGTTCATCCATCAGCTTCCCGAACAGCGACCTGAGCGTTTCTACATCGCGCAAACGACCGCTATCGCAGCCTCTTGCTTCTACAAGCCACTCTGTTCCGACAACGACAGAAGGAATCATTCGGGATACCTTTTAGGATTAGTTGAGTAAGGCTTTTCCAACCTTTACAGTAAGGAAACGTGCTCGACGGAACCTTGAAGATTAACGATGAGAACTATATCTAAATTCCCTTTCGTTGTCATCGCCGCCTCGCTTTTGGCTTTGGTGATCAGCGCCTGTTCAGGTGCCGGCGGAGGAGTTGTACCCGGCGGTGTGCGCCTCTCCGACGACTTCGAAGCGCCGCAGGTGATAGCCCGTATAGATTCGACGCTGATCAACGAAAGCAGCGGGCTTACCGCTTCGAAATGTCGTGAAGGAGTTCTCTGGACCCACAACGATTCAGGCGGTGGACCCTACATTTACGCAGTTGACCTGAAGGGTGGCTTGCTGGGTATCTGGAAGGTCAAAGGCGCAAATGACCGGGATTGGGAAGACATCGCGTCTACGAAAGAGGGCGGTAGATGTTTCTTGTATATAGGGGATATCGGCGACAACGGCGAGAAGCACGGTCACGTCAAGGTGTACCGCGTCGAGGAACCTATCGTCGGTGACTCCGGAACCGTTAACCGAAAGAAGGACGCCGAACTCACTGCGGAGGCTCGAGAGATCCGATTCAGGTACTCGGGAGGCAGCAGGAATGCGGAGACTCTGCTCGTTCATCCCGAAACAAGGGATATTTACGTTGTGACGAAGAAGAGAGGCGATTCGGCGGAAGTCTATCTGCTGCAGGGAGAACACTGGGGACAAGAATCCGGTGCGAGACGGGCTCTTGTCGCAGACAAAGTCGGCGACGTGAGGGTGCCTGCTATCCTCGGCGGGTTTATCACAGGAGGCGAGATCTCGCCGGACGGACGAAGGATTGCTCTCTGCGACTACATAAACGCATTCGAGTATATCGTTCCAGTGGACGGCAGGGCGCTGCACGATGCGTTCAAGAGTTCGCCGTCGGTTATCGATACCGGACCGCGGGAACAAGGTGAAGCAATCGCTTATTCGCTTGACGGTAAAGCGCTACTGTTGACAAGCGAGGACAGTCCCTCGCCTTTGATCAAGGTAAAGAGGAAGGAATGAAGATGGCAAAGCATTTATCGCCTGAAGAACTTGAAGCCGGGCTCGACCTGATTCGTGGGTCCGCAAAGGACGGCGGAGAGCTTGAGATGATCGTGCGCCGGCCGGAGGTCGACGAGAGAGAGGAGATCACGGAAGGCGAGTTGAGCCTTGAACTCGGACTGGTCGGCGACAATTGGAAAACGCGCGGCAGTTCGCGTACGAATGACGGATTCGGGCATCCCGATATGCAGCTGAACATTATGAACTCGCGGGCGATCGACCTGATAGCGGTCGAACGGGATCGCTGGAAACTGGCCGGTGACCAGCTATATGTAGACCTGGATCTGAGCGACGAGAATCTGCCGATCGGATCACGGCTTTCGATCGGCGAAGCAGTGGTCGAGATCACTGAGATTCCGCATAACGGCTGCCGGAAGTTCGCCGACCGTTTCGGTATCGAAGCGGTGAAGTTCGTCAATTCGAAAGAAGGAAAGCGGCTCCATCTTCGTGGCGTAAACGCGAAGGTAGTCAAGCCCGGAACGATCCGAAAGGGCGATCGGGCAAAAAAGATATAGTCTCCCTCAGACGGGAACCAAGAAGGATCCATCACGCAGGTCGACGCGGTTTCGGCTTTCTGTCTCGTGAAGAGGGCAGTTCGTCCACAGCTCTGGTATTCGTGAAATTCGATGAGGTACGAATCAAAAGCATCGTTCCTGAATGACGTTGTCAGAGAATATGAATCGCTATGTAACCGACTCCACGAGATCGATTCGGAGAAGTGGGAAGAAGCCGGATTGTGGGGCGACGACTGGACCTTGAAGGACCTTGTTGCCCATCTTGCTGAATGGCAGCATATGTTTCTCACCTGGCACCGCGATGGGAGTGAAGGAAGAACACCTGAAATGCCCGCTGCCGGATACAAATGGAACGAGACTCCACGCCTGAACAGAGCCATCCAGAGAAAACACGCGTCAAAGTCCAGGGAAGCCGTTGTTGAGGAACTCGATTCCGGTCATACGGAGATTCTTGCTCTTGTTGAGAAGCTTACACCGGCTCAACTTCTGGAACCCGGTCATTTCGAATGGACGCGGAAGTATCCCCTCACCACATATTTGGGCCCTAATACCGCCAGCCACTATCGCTTTGCGAATAAGGTCATCGATCGATGGCTTCGCAGGAAGTGACCGTGGGGCGGCTGATCTGAAACGGAGTCATTCTGATCCGTAATCGTAGTGTTCCGCAGACAGATCGGTGGGGTTCTCCTTCGGTCACGCCGCACATAGAGAGTGGTTCTCAAACTGCGCAAAGACAGGGATCCGTCCGCGTCTCACCGGCAATTGTACTGTCGCACTCATAGATCCTTCAGAGTTCACCGGGTGACAAATCGACACTGATCCGCGTGCCTTCAGAAGGATTCAGCTAGAGAAGCTATCACGCCTTTTTCGAATGAGGTGATTAGAACAGTAAGGAGAATGAAATGATTACTCTTGAAGGCCCGCACATGGGACTCAACGACTCACGAAGCACGAACAGGGTCCAAATGTGGAATACCTGGAACGTAACGACGACCGAGACGGTAGAGCATATGCTCGGTTGGATAGCGGAGGTCGCACGCGGCGCTCCGGGAGGCAAGCTCAAAAACCTCGTTTTCCGTTGCCACGGAGCGCCTGCATATCTGCAATGCGGAGAAGGAATTCGACGGTCCGACACTGGACTTTTCTCAGCGCTGAGCGGACTCGTTGACAAGATCTGGTTCTCGGCTTGTCAGGTCGGATATATTACGCCGGGCACCGGCGGAAATCCCGGACCTGCAAGCGGAGATGGCAACATGTTCTGTTCCGAGATCGCGAGAGCGGCAAACTGTTACGTTGTTGCGGGAACTGAACTTCAGGTCATAGGCGTGAACAGGACACTACCTTACGGCTGTCTGGACACCTACGAAGGTCTCGTCCTATCGTACGGACCAAGCGGCACAGTAACCTGGAGCCGGCGGTACCCCTCAACGTACAACAGGGGCTCGTCCGGATGGGCAAGGAATCCTGACTAAAGAGGTACGGGTACACATAAAAAAAGGCGGCGCCAAATTCGCGCCGCCTTTTTTACCTTTTACTTATTTAACTAATCAAAAAGCGCCGTGACACTTCTTGAACTTTTTGCCTGAACCGCAGTGACACGGATCGTTCGGGCCAACTTTCGGAGTCTCGCGAACAAAAGGCGTGTTCTTCAATGCCTCATCTCCTGCGGCCTGGACACCCTCGTACGCGCCGGTAAACGCCATTCCCGCCGCCTGGCGCTTAGCCCTCTGGCGTTCAAGGCGCTCAAGCCTCTCCATCTCCTCCTGTTCGTCTCGCTGAACGATCTCGAGATTGAACAGTGAGCGGACCGTATTGGTGTCGATCCTGTCGAGCATGTCCTGGAACATCTCGAAACTTTGCTTCTTGTATTCGACAAGCGGGTCTTTCTGGCCGTATCCAACGAGCCCGATACCCTGCTTCAGATGGTCGATCGAAAGAAGGTGATCCTTCCACTGCGAGTCGATGATGTTGAGCATTATGTAACGCTCGTAGGCCCTCAGTGATTCCTCGCCGGCCTGTTTCTCTTTCTCTCCGTAAAGTTTGCTCGCCTTTTCCCAGATGGAGGCCTGTATCTCATCTGGATTCATCGTTGAGAAATCGACTCCCGCGTCGGCTGCCGGATCGATCGCGTAGATGTTCTCGATCTCGGCTGCGTAGGTATCGATGTCCCAGTTATCGGGAGCGACCTCGACGTTCAGGAAGTACCCCGTCAGATCCGAAAGCAGATCCCACGCGACCCCGTTCTCGCCCAGCAAATACTCTTTGTGCTCCGGCTCGAACATCAGCTGGCGCCTTAGACCATAGATGGTTTCGCGCTGCTTGTTCATCACGTCGTCGTACTTAAGGACGTGCTTACGGGTCTCAAAGTTACGCGCCTCGACCGCTTTCTGGGCTCGTTCGATCTGCTTCGAAACGGTCTTCGATTCGATCGCGACCCCTTCTTCCATTCCGAGCCAGCTCATCATCGAGCGAACCTTGTCGCCCGCGAAGATCCGCATCAGGTCGTCCTCAAGCGAGAGGAAGAACCTTGATTTGCCCGGATCGCCCTGACGTCCAGAACGTCCGCGAAGCTGATTGTCTATCCTTCGCGATTCGTGGCGCTCGGTCGCAAGGATATAAAGTCCGCCGGCTTCCAGAACTTCTTTCTGTTCAGCCTCAACGACTCGTTTCGCCTTCGCGAGCTCGGCATTGTACTGCTCCTCGGTCGCGTCGTCAGGATTGATCTCCTGGCGTTTCAGATATTCATTCGCGAGTTCCTCAGGGTTACCTCCCAGAACGATGTCCGTTCCGCGGCCGGCCATATTGGTCGCGATCGTAACCGCACCCTTTCGGCCCGCCTGAGCGACGATCTCTGCCTCTCGCGCGTGGTATTTCGCGTTCAGAACATTGTGCGGAACTCCCGCTTTTGAGAGCCGATCGGCGATCAATTCCGAATTCTCGACCGAAACCGTTCCGACCAGGACGGGCTGGCCGCTTTCGTGGGCGCGTTTTATCTCGTCAACCACAGCAGTCCACTTTTCGGGAAGCGTCCTGTAGATCACATCCGGATGATCCTTGCGGACCATAGGCCGGTTGGTCGGAATGACGATGACGCTCAGGCCATAGGTGGTCTGGAACTCTTCCGCCTCCGTTTCAGCCGTTCCGGTCATACCGGACAACTTCTCGTACATCCGGAAGTAATTCTGAAGAGTGATCGTGGCGAGCGTCTGGTTTTCGCGCTCGATCGTGACGCCTTCTTTCGCCTCAACTGCCTGGTGAAGACCGTCGGACCAACGGCGTCCCTGCATCAGGCGGCCTGTGAAGTCGTCAACTATGATCACCTCGCCTTCCTGGACGACGTAATGGTGATCGCGCTTGTAGAGTGTGTGGGCCTTCAACGCCTGCTCGAGGCAGTGAAGAAGCTCCATGTTCAAGGGATCGTACAGGTTCTCGACCTTTAGGATCCGCTCGCATCTTGCAACGCCCTGATCGGTGTACACCGCCGAATGGTTCTTTTCATCGACCAAATAATCGCCGGTCGTGACCTTCGTGACCTCATCCTTCTCGCCTTTCTCAAGCTTCGGAATGACCTCGTTCGCGACGTAATATTTGTCGGTCGCCTCGTCGGAAGCTCCCGAGATGATCAACGGAGTCCGCGCCTCGTCGATCAGGATCGAGTCGACCTCGTCGATGATCGCGTAACAATGATCGCGCTGTACGAGCGAATCGACATCGAACTTCATATTGTCGCGAAGATAATCGAAGCCGAACTCGTTGTTGGTTCCGTAGGTGATGTCGCAGCCGTACGCGTCCTTCCTCGCAACGTCGTCCATATCGTTCTGGATACAGCCGACGGTAAGTCCGAGAAAACTGTGGATCTTGCCCATCCATTCCGCATCGCGGCGGGCAAGATAGTCATTGACGGTGACGATGTGGACGCCGCGTCCGGTAAGTCCGTTCAGGTACGCGGGCAGAGTCGAGACGAGGGTCTTACCCTCACCGGTTCGCATCTCGGCGATCTTGCCTTCGTGAAGGACCATGCCGCCGATCAACTGAACATCGAAATGCCGCATTCCCGTGACACGTATCGACGCCTCTCGTACTGTCGCAAAGGCTTCAGGCAGGATCTCGTCAAGTGCAGCCTGCTCAGCATCCCGTCGCTCGTCCTTGTCCTCAATGCCCTCGACGGCGTCTGCGACGAACTTCTTGAATTTTTCGGTTTGAGCCTTTAGCTCGTCGTCCGAGAGCTTTTGTATCTCGGGCTCGAGCGAATTGATGTATTCGACCCTCGGCTTGATTGCCTTCAGGTACTGGTCCGTCTCCGTACCAAAGATCTTCTTAACGATCTTGTCTGCAAAACTGTTAACAGCCATAAATCCTCTTCTTAGACCGCCGCTGCGGTCATCAGCCGGCAACCGGTTGAATACCGCCTGCCTTTATGAAAGGGGCTCCGCTGCTCATTAGAGCACGGAATTCTTGACTTGCGCGGATCTCGCAGAAGTGGCGGCGAACGATCGCCCCTGACTCTGCGAACAGGCCATTATATTGAGGCTCGCGGAAGGATAGATGTGGTGAAGATCTGTTCGTTTGAAAAGTGGAATTCCGGTGCGGCCGGGACCGTGAGATCCGACGAGCCGTAGAACCCGGGTGCGATCTTTTCGACCGCGGGATAACCAGAGATCGCGTGGACCTGGAACTTGTCGCTGTCCTTCTGCTTTCGGAGCTTGAGCTTTGAAAGCACGCTACCCGTCTTGGACGCAAACTCAAAGATTCTGGACTGGGTCTCGCCGCCTATTCGTGAATCGGCAATTACCAAGGGAGACGCACCGACCAGCACGAGTCCGAGATAGACGGATATCGTAGTGGCGATATAGATCGGGTTTTGGCTGCGCGTCTTCATCTAAGAACCGTTTTTATTCTACAACAGGCCAGCCGTCGGCTTTAAGAGAGCAATCAGCCCGCCTGAATCTCCAAAGGCCGGCGATCCTGAGGGATGCACCGGCCTGAAGCTCCTTGCCGTTTCGTCCGGGTCTATCTTTCTGCCCGGTTACCGGCGTTCGACTTTTCAATACTGCCGTTGGGCTGTCCAGGTTTCTCGCCCTCCAGCCGTTTCCTTTCCTTTTCAGCCTGGTACTCACGCAGCCGTGTATTGATGATCGGGTGCGCGACTTCTTTCTCCAGGTTGAACTTTATCTTCAGCCTGTTCTTCTCTGTTTCAAAGCTTGCGGCACGCATAAGAGTGATAACGTCGTCCTCAAGCTTCTTGATGTTGTTGTTATGCGCGAACAGTGCAGTGGACAACCAGGTTGAGAACTGGCTTGAGAGGCTCTTGGCCCGAGCCTCGTTCGGCATCAGAGCTACGACCTCGGCCGCCAGTTTATCTTCATCCTGGTAGAAGACAATACGGACATCATTGATCCCCGCTTCGGTCAAATACCACATCCATCCGCTGTCACCTATCTTTTCAACAGCGTCCTTTGCGACGAGGATCATGTCCGGGTCGCCCTCTTCCTCTTCTGTCAGCCAACGCGATTTCTCGACGTCCAGCTTTCCCTTCTCATCGATCCGAGCGACCATAGCCACTTTGAACGGCCTTTGAAGGTCCACCCGCTTATCGCTTACCTTCGCAACCACTCCATCGACAAAATCGTAAAGCGGCTGCTTGTTAATCTCGATCTCGGGAGCGGTTGCCGGCAGCGGCTTCACCTCTCTGTCATTGACTCCCGGTGTGGATTCCGGATCGTCGTCCGGCTTTCCGTTGTCGGCAACCTCTTCTCCACCCGGTTTCTTTTCGTCGTTGTCCGAATCATCAAAATCGCCGTCGACAAGGCTCCCGTTGGTCTTAGGGAGAGGCCTCGGCTTCATTATCGGATCGTTGTTCGTCCGCGACGGCGGGATAATCGGCGGAGGCGGAGGTGTAATCGGTGAAAGCGGATCGAGTGGAAATGCCTCCAGATCCTGCTGCATCATCGCAAGTTCGTCACGGTTCGCGATCTGAAAGTAACCGACCGGATACGATAGGGAAGGCTCGACGTTGGTTTGATCGATCCAGACAACGTCCGAATCCTTGATCTTCGTCTCCTCATACTCCTTAACGACATATCCTGTGTCCGCTGTCATCAGCTTGCTGCTGAAATAGACCGTGTCGAGCACGGAGCAGATCCTGTTAACAAACGGACTCTCACAAGCGCTTCTTGAGAGCATGTTGGACTGGCCGATCGCGAACAAGCCGATCAGATTGATCACTGCGGCGATCGCGAAGAACCTGTACATTCTGGGGTTTACGAGTAGATTACGTATCTCGTAACCTTGAAGGAAATCTTTCTCCTGTTCCTGCATAGCTGTCTTTCGGTCAAATGCTCCTAAAACCGGTCCAGAGGTGTCAAAGCCTCTATGACGCGATGATCCGCTTTATAGTTGCGGAGCAATCGTTGATATTACCACTTTCAGGGGGCTCAACAAAGAATTCGACAGCTTGGAAATAAACATTTAACATCGCCCTGATGGCGCGAAAAAGTAAACGGCAGAACAACTACCGAGGCGGAAAGAAGAAGCATCATACCGGTCGGGATCGGGACCGGCGCTCATCCGGCCAGGCTGCACCCAGTTATTCGCCGGCCCAGCTAAGAGCCGTAGAAGAACTGCTTTCCGGTATAGGCACACCGGAACCCACTCCATTTGTCCCAGACGATTTTCAGACTGAAGCGCTTGCCGCGATCGAAACCGAAGATGTGCTTGTGACCGCTCCCACGGGAAGCGGCAAGACCTGGATCGCTCGCGAAGAGATCCGTCGTTTGTTGGAGCAGAACCAGCGTGCCTGGTACACGACACCTCTAAAGGCGCTCACGAATTCAAAGTACTCGGAATTCAGGGAGGAGTTCGGCGAAGAGAACGTCGGAATCCTGACAGGCGACCGGAAAGAAAATTCTGGCGCGCCTCTGATCGTGGGAACGACAGAGATATACCGGAACCAGGTCTTTGACGCGCTTCGCGAGGGAACGAATATCGACACCGACTTTCTGATCCTCGACGAGGCGCACTATCTTGCCGACGATTACCGCGGACACGTCTGGGAAGAATCGATAATCCTGACGCCACCAAGGGTCCGGATCCTGCTTCTTTCGGCCACTGTCGGGAATTCCGGCGAGTTCGCCGCGTGGATCCGCGACACCCGGGGAACAAAAGTGAGGGTCATCGACCGCGCCGGAGACCGTCCCGTGGAACTGCGGGCGGCATTTCTTGCTCCGAATCTGCAGCTGTTCCCTCTTCTTGGGAAAGACGGGCAGTTCAACCGGCAGATCGAACAGTTCAGAAGAAAAGACAGGAATTACGGGAGAAGGAGATGAGAGAAGAAATGATGAGTGATGAGTACTGAGTAGTGGGTAATGAGTTATGGGTAATGAGTTGTAAGTACTGAGTGATTCTTACTGCTTACTGCTCACTACTTACTGCTTACTGCTCACTGCTCACTGCTTACTGCTCACTACTTACTGCTCACGATATGGCGGGCGAGGCCGCCGCTAAACGCTCACTGATACACGACACCTTATCCCTGATACATGAAATACAACCTCCCCGACATTCCCCCGCCGAAGCTGATCACCGCCCTCAGAAACCATGATCTTCTACCGGCGATCGTTTTCGTTCCTTCAAGGCGGAAATGCGACGAGTCCGCGACCGAAGTGGCGCTCGACAAGACGTTCCGAGCAGATCAGTCAAAACGGTCGGAAAGGCAGTCGCTGTTCGACAGATTCGCAGAGGAAAGCCCCGAAGTAAGGCGCCACAAGCATCGAAACATACTCGTCAATGCGGGTATCGCTTCGCATCACGCGGGCCATCTCCCGTCGTGGAAACTTCTCGTGGAGCTAATGATGTCGTCGGGTCTGCTCAATGCGATCTTCGCAACGTCGACGGTCGCCGCGGGCGTCGATTTTCCAGCTCGGACCGTGGTTGTTCTGAATTCCGATACCCGCGGAAACGACGGCTGGAGGCCTCTGACGGCAAGCGAGCTACAGCAAATGACCGGCAGAGCCGGACGCCGCGGAAAGGACAACGTTGGTTTCATCGTCCTCGCGCCGGGAAAGTTTCAGGATCCGGCAAAGATCGCCGAGCTTTTAGGCTCACCCTCGGATCATCTGGAAAGCAAATTCAGGGCGACCTATACGAGCCTTCTGAATCTGCTCGACGCCTTCGACAGTTTTGACCAGGTGCGCTCTATTGCCGAAAAGAGCTTTGCATTCAGGGACATTTCGCACCAGATCGCTTCACTCAAGGACAAAGAAGAAAAATCGAAAAACTCCCTTCGGAAACAGCTGAAGATCCCGGGCGTCGAGATACCGATCGAGAACGCGATCGGTTTCGAGCGACTTTCCGCCGCCAGAAGCCGCTTGCAGGAGAAGCTTCCCGAAACCCGCGCCGAGATGCGGTACGCCTGGCTTCAAGAGAACGTGGAACCCGGCAGGGTGATATCAAAGGGCAAAAGCAACAGACACTTTCAGCTTGTGCTGAACGTCTTCGGGGACAAAGTAATGACGATGCGGGATGACGGACGGGGTTCCTCTATCTCGCTTTCGAAGATCAAGCGGGTCTTTGCGAAGAAATATCCGCTTGAGGAGGACTCGGTGGACAAAGCGTTCGAGGACATTTTCGAAGGACGCAATCCGGTGATCAAGGAACCGAAGCTGTCACAGAAAAAGGAGGATCCCGGAGATGCGGTAGAGATCCTCGACAGCCTTCTCGCCCTCATGGTCCCTGAGAATCTTGAAGGAGACGAGAAACGAGCGGCTGAAGCACTGCTTTGGGACAAAGCTGAGGACGCCTACAAGCTTGAGAGGGTGCGGCGCGACATCGAGAACCTCCGCCGCGGCATTTGGGTGCCGTTCGAGCAGCGTGCAAGAGTGTTGGATTACTTCGGCTATCTCGACTTCGCAAAGCAACGGGTGACAGAGGACGGGGAATGGCTCGCAGATCTGAGGCTCGACCGTCCTCTTCTCGTGGGCGAGGCCCTCAAAGAAGGAATATTTGAAGAGCTGAGCACGGGAGAGATCGCGGGTTTCATGGCGGCGATCGCTTCGGACCCAGATCGCGATTACGGAAACCTTAATCCCACCTCACGCCTGCTCCAGGTGTTGACAGAGTTTGAAGATGTGATCTACGACGTCGCAAGAGTGGAATGGGAATTCGGAGTTGAACCTTCCGACGAGATAAATCTGTCGGCCGCGGCGGCAGCCGAGAACTGGGCGCAGGGATCAACGTGGGAAAGTCTAGTACGCAGTACACGGGCGGAAGAAGGCGACCTTGTTCGGCTGCTTTCGAGGACCGGGGAAGCGCTGATGCAGATTGCACAGCTGAGATCGTCGCAGCCGGATTCAGCGTTGGCCGCACGTGAGGCCTCCGAGATAATTCTTCGGGATCCGATCCGTTGAATCCTGTACCGCGGACGTGTCGAAATCATTGACATAGGGTTTTGTTCCTTACTTCTGCAAGGGCTATTTGATATGATTTCCTTTCGCGGAGTATTTACCGTGTGATGTTATGAAAGTTTTTCTGGCAGATGAGTACGGGTTCTGTTTCGGCGTTGAGCGAGCGGTCGAGATGGTGGAGGATTCCCTATCTAACAATGAGACGGTCCGGACACTTGGGCCGTTGATCCATAACGAACAGGAAATGGAGCGGCTTGGCGGAAGCGGTGTAACAACTATCAGCGAGCCAGTTCAGATCAAGCGCGGCGAAACCGCTGTTATCCGGGCTCACGGAGTAACTCCCCAGGTTCAGCAGGAACTACAGGAAAAGGCTTCAAAGGTGGTCGACGCGACTTGTCCGTTCGTGACCCGCGTTCAGAGGCTTGCGTCCAGAGCCGCAAATGAAGACCGGCACGTGATCGTGGTCGGAAATCCCGACCATCCGGAGATGATCGGTGTCAAAGGCTATGCACCGGAGCACGCTTTCGTTATCAAAGATGAAAGCGAAGTGAAATCGCTTCCAAAGCTCAAGAACCCATTGGTCGTTTCGCAAACCACAATCAAAGCAAAGACCTTCTTCGATACGGCCGAGGCGATCAAGTCTGTTGCGGAAGGCGAAACCCAGGTGATCAACACGATCTGCTCGGCGACAAGAGACA
This sequence comes from Acidobacteriota bacterium, assembly GCA_003385635.1. Classification (GTDB taxonomy): domain Bacteria; phylum Acidobacteriota; class Blastocatellia; order Pyrinomonadales; family Pyrinomonadaceae; genus Aridibacter. The sequence goes on from QQUY01000002.1 coordinate 593,241, forward strand.
GACAGGATGCCGCCCGTGCTCTGGCAGGCGAAGTGGAAGCATTCTACGTTATCGGGGGAAACCACTCCTCGAACAGCCGCAAACTCTTGAACGTCTGCAAGGAACAGTGCGAAAGGAGCTTTCTTATTCAGACAGAAGACGACATTGATCCTTCAGATCTTTCAGGGCTCCAAAGAGTAGGTGTTACGGCAGGTGCCTCAACGCCAAAATGGCTGATCGACAGGGTCGTCGCTAGGCTTGAGGCCTTGTAGAATACAATCTTGAATTTGGCCAGACAAAGTCGGGGCAGTCTGAAAAGGCTGCCCGATTTAGTTTGGATTTCGTTTGGTTCGGAATCCATAGGCCCCGTTACGAGCTACAAGTCCGTAGTGTAGGTTCTCAAAGTGTCGATCCCTGTCCCTCCGGGCTAAACCATTTCTTGTCAATACTGCGCTCCTGACGGAGTGCGGCTCTTTTTTCGGGATCGGCTTTTTACAGACATTGTGATTCTAACGAAGCCGAACAAATACTATCCCACAGCAAAAAGATAAAGGCAGCCTTTACAGACTGCCTCCTCAAGTGTCGCGTGCTGTTGTTCCCGGTTCTAAGGAATTCTCAGTTCTTGCCCAACCGTGAGATTACCAGGACCGGAAAGCTTGTCGCGGTTCGCATTATAGATATCCATGTATCTGCTCGAAGTACCGTAGAACCTGATGCTGATCTTGCCCAAGGTGTCTCCGGGCTGAACGACGTAGGTTCGGTACTCCCCTACCGGGGGAGCGTAATCGTCGTTGATGTCACGATCACCCTGCGATTGATACCTGGGCAAATAGACCTCACGGTTCATGTAGACACCGAACTCGGTTCCAGCTTTAACCTCGGCCTCTTCGCCTTTCGTCAGCTTTTCGCCGATCAGGCCGCCGATGGCTCCTGCAATGCCACCGATCAATGCGCCTTTCCCGCCGCCGATCGCAGCGCCGATCACCGCACCTCCGGCACCACCGCCTCCGATGAAGATGACCTTTCGGTGCTCCATACGATCACCAGAAGCCGTTCCTTCAGGGTCACTCTTGGCATCGTCAGTATCGAGATTCGTAAGCGAGCCGTTGATCGCTTTCGAACTTCCGTTCGGCAGTCTGATCTCTATGAAGGTTACGTCGATGCTGCCCGGTTTTCCACCTTTTTTTGCGGGTTCGACCGCATCTACTCTGCCGATTATCGAACTTCCTTCCGGAATAACAACCACGCCTGTCGTCGAATAGACTGGTTCGACGACTTTTGTCGTAAACCGGTCCCCAACCTGCGAGATCTTCGAGCTGAGCTTGTTCTCCAATCGAACCCGGACACGCTCTCCGGCTTCGACCTTGTACTCTCTGTCCTGCCCAACCAGCGATGTGTAACCGCCAAGCAGGACGATCGCAAATACTGCTGTCAGTCCTTTAACTAGTATCTTGTTGTTCATTGTTCCGCTTTCCTTGATCAGTAAATCGATCCCTGCCCAGGCATTTGATCAATCGCCGGGTCTCGACAGAAGATCTGTGCAAAACCGTGCGGGCAAGGAGAGGAAGAGTGTCACCTCTTTCAGAGCATATCACTACACCGATAGTTGTAGAAGAAACGGAATAAATATTGAAAAGCGCTCTCTATTGACAGTATAGTCCCTCCAACGGCGAAAATTTGATTCTTCAGATCGGGACCGACCCTCGGAATGCGATAGCTAAATCCGGGGGTCGCAACGATTTGGACTGACTGTTAAACACAGTTTAAGACCTGGCGGGCGTACCGAATGTCTCTTTTCTACCAGACGGTTCTTCTTTTTTCACTGAACCTCATCGATGCATTTTTGACCGTTTACTGGGTGAGGAACGGATATGCTACAGAGGGCAATTACCTGATGGCAACGCTCCTCGAGATGGGTAACCTGCCGTTCATCCTCGTTAAGGTCGCAATCGGTGTCGTCGCCGCTTATTCCTTCTGGAACTGGAAGCATTTCAAACTCGCCCGATTCGGACTCTCGATCAGTCTTGTGCTCTACATCGGCGTAATGGCCATCCACTTTTTGACCGGTTTGGTAGTGACCGGAATGGTCAGCGGCGCATTCATACAGGAATTGAATTCCTGGACGCGTTCGGTGCTCATCTTCTCACATCAGATCGCCGCACATACGATATCGTGAAAGATTCCCGCTTTTCCCCTACGATATCGTTCAGTCTTAACTTCCTTAAAATCAGATAATTCCCTTTGTACGGGATCCATACAGCCCAGCGGCTCGAAGGTACGGATTTTGCGGTGATGTAGGATGAAAAATGAATTCTACGCTCAATTCGCCGGCCTCACCGGCTGAGAGAACAGCTTTGAATGGAGATGGACCTATGAATTCCGCATACATGAGACTGTGGGCTGTCGTCCTGTTTTCGGTGCTGGTATCGATACCTGTCTTCGCGATCGACGTTGACGAAGACGATGAATTTGCCGATATCAACGCACCTGTCGTACGAATCAAATTCCTTGAAGGAAAGGCGGCGGTGAAGCGCGTCGACAGTGATGAATGGGAGTCTGCAGTGGTGAACCTTCCGCTTGTCGAAGGCGACGAGATCCGGACGGAACCCAGAGCGAGACTAGAGATCCAGTTTGACAACGACACGTATCTGAGACTCGATGAGAATTCCAGCCTCAAGCTTGTCAGCATCGGCGAAGAAGGATCGGCGATCAGCATTTACCAGGGAATCCTGGTCCTCAGCGTAATGGAGTTTGATTCTTCAAAGGGATACCTCGAGATCGATGCGCCCCGCACGACGATCGCGGTGGCAGAGGCAGGCCGTTACCGCGTTGAGGCGGGGAACGACTATCAACGGACGGTTAAGGTCAAGGTCTGGGACGGCGGGATGGCGAGACTCTATTCGATGGACTCCGGATTCACACTGAGGAATGACCAGTCTGCCTCAATGGAACTTGAGGGTGTGTACGCAGGGAGATGGAATGTAGAAACGACAAGCGGGTACAGGGACAGTTTTGACGACTGGTCAGCAAGCCGCGATGAACTGATCAATGAAAGCCTGAAGGATGCTCATTACGGTAGTTACTATGATGACGATCTTTACGGCGCCGACGATCTCAGCTACTACGGTTCGTGGCAAAGGCATGACGATTACGGTTATATCTGGAGTCCCTACAACAGCGCAATATCTAGCTATTCAGACTGGTCGCCGTACAGATATGGCCATTGGAGATGGCTGCCATATTACGGATGGACCTGGATAAACGACGAGCCTTGGGGATGGGCGACCTACCACTATGGGCGCTGGATCTTCCTTAACGGCCGTTGGTACTGGACACCCTATTCGAACGCCGGCTACTACGCGCGAAGAAGCTGGTGGAGGCCCGCGATCGTTTTTCTGGGTACGATCGGAAACAGGATCTGCTGGTATCCACTTCCATACAGCTACGGCTACTACGATTACAACCGTCGTTACCGAAGATACTGGCGCAATTACTACAGAGATCGCAGAGACAGACGGAACCGGGACCGGCCTTCGGCAAATCCGACGACCCCGAATCCGGCAAATATCGCGAGAGGAAATAGAAATCAGCTTCCGCCACTCGGACGAATTCCTTCTGGAGCCGTGATCTCGTCTTCCAAGACGGATTTCGGTACAGGACGAGGCAGGAACAGGCCGGCTCCAGTAAATGTTTCGAAAGAGATCCTGAACATCAAGCCTGTGATCGCCAACTCTCCGCCGCTTGTCCCAAGCCGAACAGAGATAATGGGCAAGAAGAGCCCGGATATTTGGGACAAGAAGCAGGAAACTCCTGTAAGCAACGGCAAGGTCAGGATCGGAGCAGCCGATCGTACGGCTGGAATCCCGCTCGACGATACACTCAAGCAAAAGAGGATGTTCGGGAACCGACCTCCTCTGACCAACACTCCGCGTGTTGTTCCGCAAGGTAATGGAAATGACTCCAGACCACGGACGGGTGTATTCGACAGAACGAACCGGGACAGCGCGGATGACAAGAGTTCTGGAACGAATCGAAGGACGACAAGTCCGCCTGTGAACCGCAGGCCGACTCCGAATGTTGAGAGGAAAACGGCTCCGGCGCCGGCAAACAACCCTCCCGTGAGGCGCTCGCCTCCGACCAAAACTCAGCCGGAAACGAACAGACGTCCTTCACCGCCTGTCAGACAACCGCAGAGACGTACCGAAACAAGACGTCCAAGTCCTCCGGTCAGGAACTCCCAACCGCGGAGGAGCGAGCCCAAGTCGTCTCCGCCACCGGCGCGAAAGTCTTCGCCTCCTGCTAAGAAATCTCCGCCTCCGAGCAGAAGCAAGACACCCACGAAACCACCGGTTTCAAAGAAGGGAGACAACTGACAGAAAAAGGCAGGCCCGAATCGGAGCCTGCCTTACTTTTGCATTACAGAGCGTTCTAGTTTCCTGCGTCAGTCCCGGAAGATCCGAGAAATACTTCCTGGTCGATAATCGCCGGATCACCGATGACAATGAAATGCAGGTTCTTGAAGTACTTGCGGGCCACAGTCTGAACCTGCGCCGGAGTCACGGCTTTAACTTTTTCCAAGAACCCGAACGCGTTCCGCCATCCGCCTCCGATCAATTCGTACTTCGCCATCTCCCGTGCCTGAGCACCGTTCGTTTCCTGATCAATGTAGTGCAAGGTCAGAAAGTGCCCTGAGATCGAGGACAGCAGCCGCGGATTCTCTGCTCGTGTCTTAAGGTTTTCCATCTCTCCAAGCATTACGCTCACGGCTTCATTCGGATCTACCGTCGTTACATATATGAAACCTGTGTTTGCCGCGTTCGAGTTCAGTTCCGCGTTCGGTGCATACGAAAGCTGCCTCTCGACTCGTACCTCCTGAAATACGCGTGCCTGCAAAAGAGCGATCGCGATCTTCATCGGGTAATAATCCGCATGTCCCAACCCGGGAGCATTGAAAACACCCTGTACATAGTTCGTCGGAAGCTGGCGCCTTGTAACATCGAGTGCGGGCTTTGTTATTGAGATCTCCGGAACCTTTACCGGTTCGTACTTGCCTTCGGGGAGATTTCCGAGGCTTCGCGCAACCCAGCCTCTAAACTCTTCAGCGTTAACGTCTCCCACCACGACTAGAAGCAGACGCGAAGTCTGCATAACCTGGCCGTGAAATCCGCGCACGTCTTTCACCTCGAACCTCGGGATCGTCTGCAGCGTCCCTCGCACATCCACTGAGTAGGGATGTCCCTTGTAAACTATCCTCTCCTGCAGAACCTCCAGAAATCCGTCATTGTCCGTTTCGGCTTCACGAAGGCCCGTCAGGATACGCTCTTTTACCCTCGCAAGGTCGGCAGGGTCGAACTTCGGATTCATCGCGATATCGGCAAAGATCCGCCAAGATTCCTGAAAATGCTCTTTTGTCGAGGCGAGCGAAAGCACACTGTAGTCGCTGTTGATGCCGGAACCGATCTCGGTCCCGGTGTTCGCGAGCCGCTTCCGCAGAACCTCACGCGGGAAGTTTGCGCTTCCCTCAACCGCGGTTTCAAGCATCAGGTTTTCGATACCGGCAGATTCTTCAGTTACATTCCTTGCTCCGCCCTTGATGAACAAACCGGCGGCAACGGTGGATGAGGAAGGCCGATTCTTGACGAGGACCTTAAGCCCGTTCACTTCGAACTCGGTAACCAAAGCAGCCTGCTCTGCAATGTTGCCGTCCTGCTGGGAAAGAACCGGCGGCGCCACGAAAAGAAACGCGAGAACCGCCAGCAATGCCTGAACCGTGCCCATTCTCTTAAATAAAAACATCGTATTCATTGTCCCTGTGCCCTTCCAGATCATTTGCCAACGAGATCAGATTCGGTCAGTTTCGAAGCGGTCCTTGCCGTCGGCGAAAGCAGCGCAACTCCGACGTGCGGTTTGCCGATGATGTACCTTTTCACGTAGTCCGTGGTTTCCTTCCTTGTGACAGCTCGAAGATTCTTGTGGTATCCGCGGAAGTAATCGATCCCGGTCGATGACCACCAGAAGGCAAGCGTGTGAGCATACTCGGTGAGTTTCTCCCTTTCAAAAAGATCGCGTGCCTCAAGCAGGTTCTTGGCGTTCTCTAGCTCTTCGTCCGTGAAATAATCGGGTTTGTCGAAATCGGCGATCTCGGCATAGACCGCATCAAGCGCCGCTTTCGCCTTATCCGGCGTAGTCACCAAGGTGATCGCGATCGGACCGACGTTCCTTTGTGTGTAGTAGCCGATGTCGGTACCGACGGTCAGCCCGGAATCGACCATTTTTCGTTGAAAGCGCGAATTCGGCTGCGAAAGGATATAGGAGAACACATCCGCAGCATAGGTCCCGATATCATCTTCGCCGATCGAAGGTCCATGCCACCCGATCTGGATCAGAACGTTTTGGACCGGCTGCTCGACAAAGTAGCCCGCGCTTTCCTTCAAAGGCGGATGTTCGACAAGCGGAAATTCTTCAAAGGGGTCCTTTTCGCGCTTCTCCCAAGTGCCGAACACTTCCTCAGACCACTCAAAGACCCTTTCGGCGTCGACATCGCCGGTAACGACGAGCGCGGCGTTGTTCGGAACGTAATACCTTGACTGGATCAGCTTCATCTTCTCGACCGTTGCCGATCTGACCGTCTGCCGTGTCCCGAGCGGCTTCTTACGAGTTGGATACTTGTAGAAAAGTTTCTCTTTGAGAGTCTTGTCCAGATAGTAGAAGGGGTTCGATTCGTTCCGGTCTATCTCGCCGATTACCACCTGGATCTCTTCATTCAGTTCTTCTTCGATAAACGTCGGATACCTGATGGCGTCGTTGATGAACCGCATCGCGGATCCGAGATTGTCGCTGGTCGTCACAAAATAGTAGTTGACGACCTCTTCACGCGTTGTCGCGTTCTTGATGTTTAGCTGATCCTGATTGTTCAGATAGATAACGCTGCCGATCCTCTCCCGCAGCTTGATCGTTTCAACGCAATTGGCTTCTCTGAAGTAGGCCGTCCCGCCGGTCTGAAGCGCCAGTTCGCAGTTGTACAAGAGCTGGCCCTGGTGAGGCTTGAAGAACATGTGTTCATAAAGATGCGAAAGCCCGTTGAACTCCAAAGGTTCAGTAAAGGAGCCGTTGCGGACTGCCATCTCGACCGTCACTATCGGGACCGAAGCGTCCGGGAGCACGATGACCTCCAGACCGTTTGCAAGCGTCTTGTTGACGAATGGTATTTCGATCGCCTGTTTGGCGGCCGTAGGCGGGTTCGAGTCCGAGTTCCTGCCGGAAGGCTGCTGGGCAAACTGGGCGGAAGCGAACAGAACGATCGCGAGGATCGGAAAAGCGGCGAATTTTCTCACGAAAGGTACTCCCGGGGTGAATGATGGATTTCGGTTATTCCGCAGTTCCTGCGAAAATGGACCTTAAAGAACATTAACATACGGAGTTAATTCAATGGAACGAGACAATCTGATGCACGGAGCGAGAACGGCGTTGAACCGCGACCCGGAGATCCGGGAGTGGTGTGAGAATTTTCTGAGAGAGAAAGCGAGGGCTGAGATGCCGGAGAAGAATGACGAGGAGTTTGAACACTACTGGAAGTACCACAAACCTGAGATCGTTCACGCCGGCGCCGCGGAAGCTGTCCTGGCCTACAAGAACCGGGACAAATAGATCGCGTCATCTCACGAAGATCCCCTGGACGGGAGTCGAACCCGGATTCCCGAAACTGAAGTTGTCGACCAACCCGTCCGAACTTCTGATAAAGAACCAGGCCGAGTTCGATGGCCTGTAGACACCTATATCTCGCTTGCTGTCTCCGTCGATATCGGACTGAAGCGGCTGGTCGGTCGCTATCCCGAACTGAGCGGCATAGAATCCGGCTTGCGATCCGAGCACGTACCAGTTCGCCTCCGAAGGCCTGAACACGACACGGTCAGATCTTCCGTCACCGTCAAAGTCTCCCGCAACAGGTCTGTCTCCCGAAACTCCAAACTGGACCGCCGAGAATCCTTCGCTTGAACCGAACACGTACCAGACACCGTTCGAAGGCCGAAAGACCGCCACGTCATCAGTTCCATCTCCGTCGTAATCCCCCGGGACCGGAAGGTCCCCGTTCACACCGAACTGAAGTCCTGAGAATCCTCCGTCCGAACTTCTGAGGAAGTACCAGATTCCGTCCGCCGGTCGGTAGACCACAATATCCGCTTTGCCGTCTCCGTCGAGATCTGAGGGTGCGGCGAGATCAGTTGGTATCCCGAACTCGACCGCGCGAAAGGTCGCGTCCACGCTGTTGAAGATGAACCATATCCGGCTGGAAGGTCTGAAAACTGCCAAGTCCGTTATCCCGTCGCCGTCATAGTCAGCGTTGACGGCCCTGTCCCCCGAGCTTCCCCAGAAGTACGCGGCTTCAAGACCGTTCTTTGATTGCCGTATCCTGAAGTCTTCCGTGCCTGGATCGTCTGTAGCTTTGAAGACCGCCGGGTCCGTCCTTCCGTCGCCGTCAAAGTCAAAGGGTGCCGAGGACGGAACGGCATTAGAACACTCGCAGGTATATCCGTCCGAAACCGTTATGTCGTCCAGGTACTGGCCCTCGCGAAAAGTGCCGATGTCCGTCCCGACCCTCCAGCGAAATCTCACGGTGTTCCCCTGGGTCCCCGGAGGCAAAGAGACGATCGAATCAATGAACTCGGATTCTTGATTTACCCCGCTTCTGCCCGACCATCCGGGCCTTCCCGCGAGCGGATTCTGACAGCACGAATCGATCAGTCCGAGATCGTATCCGCCGCTTCGGAAATGTCCGCCGGCATCCTGGATATCCTGCCAATCGCCCGCTCCGATCTGGATCTCAAGAACCGAACCATCATACAAACGGTTTCTCAAAAATGTAGTTTCGAGCTCGTACCAGTTTCTGAACTGCAGTTCGGCCTCAGCGGTTCCGATATCTATCCACGGAGTAACTAGTTCGTTGAGACCAATCTGCCTCGGATCGGGTGAGAACACGGCCTTGGTTCCCGAGTCGGCGCGCTCTTCCGAAACCGTCCACTCAGACTGGGCGCCTTCTGCAGAGCTGGACCATCCTGCAGGTAGAGACTGCAAGGGCTCATCATCAAAATCCTCAAAGAACACGACGTTTCGTTTGCCCGCCCTAAGGACGATCGTAACGGTTCCAAGGGATTGGCCCTCATCGGAAAGGTCGAGTTTCAGAGACAGGCGCTCGCCGCATTTCAATCCTGATGATGCTGTGAAAGCAAATTCGCGCTCAGCCGTGCCGCCTCCGGACGAAAGAGCTCCATAGTTCTGGGGTGGCGAAGGATCCTCGACACCTCCTGAGGCGAGGAGCGTGGCGGTAAGAGCGACCGTGTCCCTTTCGCCCGTGTTTCGAAGCGGGATCAAGACTGTTACCTGCTCACCGGGCTCGATGGCACCATCTGTGGAACAGGCTTCGGACACGATCCTTATTGGAAGATCCTCAAGCACCGCTGTCGGTATAAGTGCGAAATCCCTTCTTAGGCTCCCGCCTGAAGAAAGGTCGATATCTGCCTCTGCGGGAAGATAACCCCTCGCGACGATCGTCGCCGAGTAAGACCCGGTAGGAACCCGGTGCGGTCCGTAATCGCCGTTTGCGTCACTAGACCTCTGGAATCCCCGTTCAAGTCTGATGATGGCGCCCTCGACGGGTGCATTCGAGTCGGCGTTTGTTATTGTCCCCAGCAACTCACCGTATGTCTGATCGATGCATTCAGGAAAGCGGAATGATCCGATCCTTGTCAGCCAGCCGAAAGGGCTTTCCTGCTGACTCTCGAGGCTGTAGTACTGGTTGGTGATCCAGAACGTGCAACCATCTGCCGGGTCAAGGCCAAGTCCGGAATAGTCTCCCCATCGAAAGCCAAAAGCGGTCTGAACTCCATCGCCTTCGACCAGTGCCCCTTCACCAAGATACGCTCCTTTGGGAGATCCGTTCAGCTTGCCCGTGTAGATTATCGCTGGAGGTTTCTCATCGCTTGATGTCGAATATCCAACAGCAAGATTTCCCGATCGGTCCAAAGCCGCAGCGGCCATAAACCGATTCTCATCCGAATTGCCTATGGTCGTCGATTCCCGTACCGCAAAACTCCCGCCCACCGGTCTTTCAAGCCTGTGAACCCTGACTCCTCCAACGTATGCGGCTCCGGGAGACGACACCCTGACAGTCTGATTCACGACTATCGACTCCGTTCCCGACACGTTCGCGTATGCCGCCCGGAACATAAGCCTGTCACTTTGCGCATCGAGCCCTTCTCCCGGTTCCGGCTGAGGAACATCATCACGTCCGTTGTTGCTTGTCGGGTCGAACGGAGGAACGGCGAACGGAGAGCCTGCTGCTTCCGCGAAGATCGAATTTATGGGGTCTTCAAAATCGGGAAGGAACTCGAATAATCGCACAGCGTCCGCGGCGTCTCCGTATTCCGTAGCTGTGTACCCAAGAAATCTGCCTGGTGAATCCGGAGGGGGCGGAACCAAGCCATCAAGATCAACCGGGAGAATTCCGCCGATCCGGATCGTCGTCGGCGAAGCAAGGTCGAAATAGATGTACCCGGCCGACGGATCGCCTGAAAGCATCTTTTCCCTGTCGAATGCGAACGCTCCCGATCCGGCGTAATCACTTCCGTAGAACTCGTCTGTCGACATGTAGTATGCGTCCGGCCATACCCCTAGTTTTGGGTAGTCGTTCAGCTTTACATTCGGCATCACGAACTCGTAGACGAAATACGAGCCTGTCGGGTCTCCAGTCTTCGAGACCGCTATCATTTGCCGGAATGGTGGGAATGCTTTGCAGAACTGACTGAAGATCCAGCGATCGGCGAGCGTATCGTACAGGACGATCGGATCGCCGTCGTTTCGGGTCGAGCAATTCGTTCCGAGAGCCGTAAAAAGGCTGCTCAACTTGAATGGAGGAGTGAGAGGCGACCCGGATTTGTCGTAGACCCTGAACAGCGCATTCGCCGCTTGAACGTAGTGGTCGGGCCCCACGTCACCTATCGTGTCGGGAGGAAATATCCTGAAACCGTATGCGGCGAAATTGTCGTTGGAACTGAGGCCGTCGAAGGAAGTTAGCGGAGCGGGGACTGAAAAATCTGAAAAGCTGCTGACAGGGTTCTCGGCGTCCGGCGCGACACCCTCAACCTGCTTACGGAACGGGATCTTGTTGTCGACCGTACGCGCTTGCTGCTCGGCACGCCCCATCTTTCCGCTTTTCCCGTTTGATACCGGAACCGCCGGTGCCAGGTCGCTTACCCGTACCGATTCACCTGAAGCCGCTGCGGGCACAAAGACCGGTCTTAGTTCGCGAAATACACGCGAGCCGATCTGTTGTGCCGACCCTTTTCTCGTCATTTCAGTCCCGATCGTGAAGAGAACTGCCGTAACCGAGAAGAGGACAGCTATCACTGCATAGCCTCTCCGCATATTTCCGAATGATACCAAATCATCACGGCGTCCCTAATCTGTTGCAATTCTCCGGTTTTAGGATTAAATTCGCATCCAAATTCAGTTATTCCAACGTTTACTCCTCCGAATTTATCGATTCCCCCATTTGAGCCTGTGGAGAAAAAAGATGAGAGATCTATTCCGCAAGAAGTCCATTGAGCAGATCAAGGCGGATGCCGCGGCAGGCATGCTTGCTCACGACCCCGGCGAGGTTCAACCGGGTACACATCTGAAACGATCGCTTGGCCTTTTCGACCTGACGATGCTCGGCATCGCGGCGATCATCGGTGCCGGCATTTTTGCGATGGTAGGCGAGGCCTCGCACGACGGCGGACCTGCCGTGATCTTTCTCTTCGTATTCTCAGCCATCGCCTGCGGATTTGCCGCGCTTTGCTACGCGGAGTTCGCATCGCGGATACCGATCGCTGGCTCTGCTTACACTTACACGTATGCATCGATGGGCGAGCTCATAGCGTGGATCATCGGCTGGGATCTGATAGTAGAGTACGCGATCGGAAACATCGCGGTCGCGATCTCCTGGTCGGACTACTTCACAGGAATGCTCAGAGGTTACGGAGTCGAGATACCCGCCTACCTGACGATGGACTATCTCACCGCCTCGCGTTCTTTCGAAGAAAGTCAGAAGGCGATCGAAGCGGCAATCGGCCAGGGACATACGCTGGAAGCGATGCGCGCTATGAGCGGAGATTCGCTTGGAAAGATCTCGGAAGACCTTTCGCCTAAGCTTGTCGAGGCATATTCGGCGTGGTCTACCGCTCCTGTGGTCGGAGGCTGGCACGTTGTCGTAGATCTTCCGGCGCTGATGATCACGTTTGTGATCACGGCACTTGTTTACATAGGCATCCGGGAATCAAAGTTCGCGGCGAATGTGATGACAGTCCTGAAGATCGGCATCATTCTTATGGTGATCGGGCTTGGATTCAACTACGTCCAGCCAGAGAACTGGTCGCCGTTCGCTCCGAATGGAGTCGAGGGAGTCTTGAAGGGCGTTGCCGGGGTCTTCTTCGCCTACATTGGGTTTGACGCTCTTGCAACAACGGCGGAAGAAGCGAAAGACCCGCACAAGGACCTTCCAAGAGCGATGATCCTGTCGCTCGTCATATGTACTGTTTTATATGTAGCGCTCGCGCTGGTGCTAACGGGAATGGTCAGCTATCAGTTCCTCAACGTGGGCGATCCGCTCGCTTTCGTCTTCGGTCCCGAAGGCGCGAACATTCCCTGGTTGGCACAGGTGATAGCGATCAGCGCTGTGATCGCTCTGGGCACCGTTTTCCTGGTGTTTCAGCTTGGACAGCCGAGACTCTGGATGGCGATGAGCCGCGATGGTCTTCTGCCGAAGATCTTCTCTTCTATCCACCCGAAGTTCCACACCCCCTGGTTCGCAACGATAGTCACCGGGTTGGTGGTCGCGATCCCGGCGCTGTTTATGAACCTCGAAGAGGTCACGGACCTTACCGCGATCGGTACTCTTTTCGCATTCGTTCTTGTATGCGCGGGAGTACTTGTCAAGGACAGGGAATTTGAAGGTACCAAGCGCTTTGTTCCGTATATCGGCTCGCGGTTCATACTGACACCATTGCTAATTGCGATTCTAGCAGTGGTCTACTATTTCAATCCCTCGATGTTCTCGGACTTTTTCAGCCTTGTTCCTGCTGAAGGCGAAGGCGCCTGGGGTGCTTTTTCGCACAAGATCCCGCTTATCATCTATCTGGTTGTCGCGATCTTAATCGTATGGCTAAGCCTTGCGAAGAACATCTCCCTGATCCCGTGCCTGGGCCTTCTGTCCTGTGCGTATCTGATGACAGAGCTTGGCGTGACGAACTGGGCGAGGTTTGGCTTGTGGCTGCTCGCCGGTCTCGTCATATATTTCCTCTACGGCTACAGGAATAGCAATCTGAACAAGGGCAACGGTGTTCCGTCATCGTCGGATAGCGCTCCTCCGCCGCCACCGGCAGATCTTGATCCAAGGTCTAACGAAGAGGAGTAGTCGAGTCTTGTTGTTCTTTATTGAAAGGGCCGCTCTTATCAAGGGCGGCCCTTTAGCGGTCCTTTGCGGCTTGGCGTAAGGTTTACCTTGATAACTTCGCTCACAAGCGGAGATTATAGAGTTTTTGCTTCCCGCAAAGGCGCGAAGGCGCCAAGATCCGCAAAGAAGAGTCCAGTATTAAGCCATTTATGAATCCTCTCAAATCCCTTTGTCGAAAGTAATACTAATGGCAGAGCACATACTCAGAACGGAGCAGACTATAGACCGGCCTATTGAGGAGACCTTCGAGTTCTTTGCAGATGCAGGAAACCTCGAGCGCATCACGCCGCCCGAACTCAATTTCAAGATCATCACCCCTCAACCGATCGATATACAGAAAGGGACTATTATCGATTACAGATTGCGCCTGCGCGGATTCCCTATGTCCTGGAAGACCGTCATTTCTGAATGGAATCCGCCATTCTCGTTTGTGGATGAAGCGCTTAAAAGCCCTTACAGTCAGTGGATCCATCGCCACACTTTCGAAGAGATCGAACCTGGAAGAACTTTGATCAAAGACACCGTTCGGTACCGCCTGCCGCTTGAACCGCTCGGCGACCTCGGCCACTGGTTCATAAAGAGGGAACTTGATTACATATTCGACTACAGGAATTCAGCGGTCGAAGAGATCCTCCAGCCCAAGTTCGTCCCTGCCGGCAGAGCGGCGTAAAGATCGAATACCGGTTTTGATCCCGTTGCGGTCTTTTGCGACTTGGCGAGAGATCTGAACTCCTTATTCTTCACCTGTGAGCAAAATACTCGAAGCTTCGCCTCCCTCAAAGACGTCGAGACGCAGAGATTCGCAAGGGCCTTCCGTATCTACAAATCAAGCTTGAAATCAGCTAAGATTGTCCCGCCCCAGATACTCAGACCAATTGCTTACCGATGAGAGTCCTACTTGTTATCGACAACCCGGATGACCGGGACTGTGGAAAGCTCGCATCCGACATTTGCCGTGCCGGGAGCCGCTTCGGTCTAGAAGTTTCCGTCGCGGCTTTTGACGCGGGCGAGATGGAAGAGGAGTTCGAAATCGGTGCGAAGTCATTTCACAGGCTTGAAAGCGAAAATCCGCTGGATATGAACAGCGCGTACAGGCTGCGAAATATTGTAAGAAGCCGGGATATCGACATCGTGCATTCTTTCGGCATCCGGGAAGCGGTCCAGACAAGACTTGCAACTATCGGAAACAAGTCGGTACAGCGCGTGCTTCACCTACAGGACCAGAACTATACGAATCCGAAGCGGAAGGGGCGGTTCGGAATACGTTCCGCGACGAGGATGGCCGACGCGACGCTCCTTCCAACCAAGACCGCTTTCTCGATGTTACGCAGCTCCGGAATCGATACGAGAAAGAACTTCTATTTGTGTCCGCCCGGGACTCGACAGGTTACGGAACGACGTTTCGAGCTGAAAAAGAAGCTCGGACTGACCGAGCAGAACGCACTGATCGGAACCAAGGCGGATTTTCGGCACGATTCGGGAACGGACCCAAAAACCATCTGCCGGGCGCTTTCAAGGGTATTCGAGGATATCCCATCTGCGAGATTTGTATTCGCAGGCTCTATTGTCGAAGAAGGCGAAGACCTGTTTCAGGAGTGCGTCGATCTTTGTGACGAATCGGGTATTGGCGAGAGGGTATTCTTTATCACGGACGGAGAAGAGATAGCGTTGGCGATCGACTCTCTCGATCTTTTTGTCTGTTCAGAGACCTTTGAGAGAATACCTCTCCCGCTTATCGAATCTATGGCTGCAGGCATTCCTTCTGTCGTGTCGGATACCGAGACGATCGCGGAATTGACGAACGGTGGTAAGTGCTGTGATGTGTTTGTCCGCGGCGATCAGGAGGAACTAGCGAACAAGCTGCTTTCTTTGATCAAGAACGAAAAGCTGCGGGCGAAGCGCTCGGCGGATGCACGGGCTTTCGCACAAGAGAACTTCTCGATCGGCTCACATCTTATGAGCCTGAAGACTCTTTACACGGAATTACTTGCTGAAAGAGAACTACCGACGGAAAATGATGAGGAGGGATCAGAGATCGACGAGTCTACCGAAGCTGGCGATTCGGTACTGGGTCTTGAGTGAGTCGGCTTCTTTGCCCATCGCGCCGCAATGCGGACGAAGCAGCAACTGACTTCAATCGGCTATCCAAGATCCCGGTAGCTACTGCTTCCGGTACTGATTCTTCGCTTCGCTCATTGCCCAACGGACGCGGGTGCTCCGTCTCAGTCCTCAGTCCTTTCCTCTCGTCACTCTCACTCGAGCCACACATCAAATGCCCATCCCCATAGGCCGTTCCAGCGTACGCGGCACCATCGACCAGTTCGGCCTCCGATGGTTTCTGTCCTATCCTGACAAGCCCCCAGATCGACAACTTCGCCGTGAGGAATTTTGGCAAGTCTTCTTCCGACCTTCGCACTCGGTTGGTCTCTTAGCGCAAGAAACCCGTCTCCCGGTGAATTGACCCTGCGTTTTTGCTCAATATAGACCTCTCGGTCATCGGGATCAGTAGATCCGGGCGATGGGTTCTTTCCGTCCTGGATCCTGTTCGAAAGTTCTTCCATCTGTTGTTTGAGATCGTTAACTTCCGAGCTGTTCGCGGTGTTCGAAGTGGTGTTCCCGGATGAGGCCTGCGGAAGTATCAAGAAATAGACCAAAAGCGCAGTCGCCCCGGCAGTAACTACGACTGCAAGGGCGACGATTCCGAGTACTCCGGCCAATCCAATACCGTTCTTGCCCGAAGATCCGGCGGACGATGCTTCTTTCAAGGACTCACGAGTTGGAACTTCTTCCCGATCGGGAATATCGATTTTGACCCGTTTGTCGCCCTTCGCAGTTGTCCGGGACGAATCTCCGGTGTCAGCGGCGTTGAAAGCCTCTGTCCCGGCCGGATCATCATCTTCCAGGACCGTTCCGTCAGAAAGGCAATAGACAAGTGATTCGTCTGTGTATGCGTTTCCGCACTTCGGGCATTTCTTCATCGAAAGTGAATGGTCTCAGTTCATATTCTGAGCGGCATCACGACATACTGGTATTCGTAATCCGACTCGCCGGCCATTCTCATCTGGACCTGTCCGTTGCTGCTCTTGAATTCGAAAGATACCCTCGGGGAACCGCCTGATTCGCGAACTTTTACCTTCTCGCCTTCGGTCTCCTTTTCTACCTCTCCCGTCTCGATCTCGGAACTTGCGGCAACCGAAAGAAAATCCTGAAGATACTGCGCGTTGAACCCGATCTCAGTTTCGGGTCCTTCGTAGTCGGTCGCGATGCGTTCTACCGCCTCGCCTTCTTCGCTGGAATGAGCGGTCACCTCGATCTCGCCTTCTTTGATCTTCAGCTTCACTGAACGCGTCCGCTCGTCTGCCATCAGGGAAACACGCGCGACCGCGTCCTTCATTTCCGAAGCATTAAACTCTACCCGCTTGTCGTTGTCCTTTGGGATGACCATTTCATAGTTCGGAAATGTCCCGGAGAGTTTTCTGGTGATCAGCAGGCGGCTGTCCACCTCAAAATAGATGTGGTTCTGGTCTTCTCCAAAACTCACATCGCCGCCTGTACCGCGTGAGATCTTGACCAGTTCGATAAGGGCCTTTTTCGGGATCAAGGCGTCCATCGATTCTTCCTTCAGGATCGGAAGGTCCTTGTCGATGTAGGCCAGCCGATATCCATCCGTGGTCACCATCCTCGCAGTCCCTTCTTCGATCATGAACTTGGCGCCCGAAAGGGTAAAACGTGATTGCTCGTTCGTGATCGCGAAGGATGTATTGACGATGAAATGGTTGAATATAGCTGCAGGAAGTGTCAGCGGGGCAGATTTGAAAACTGGAACTTCAGGGAACTGATCACGCGACACTCCCGCAAACCTGTACTTCGACGCGCCGCAGGTCAGATTGACCCAGTCATTGTCATCCTTTTTGAAGTGAAGCGATCCCTCGGGCAGGAGCCTAACAACGTCAAAGATCTTCCGCGCCTGAAGGCACATCGAACCGCCCTCTATGATCTCGGCCTCCGCTTCACAGCGGATGGTGACGTCCAGGTCGGTCCCGATTATCCGTATCGTATTCTCGCCTACCGACTCTATAAGGATGTTCGAAAGCACAGGGATAGTAGATTTCTTCTCGACTATTCCCTGCACAAAACCAAGCTCTTCCTTCAAAGCGCCCTGTTCGATCTTGAATTCCATCTGTTGCAACTCCTGTATTGTGATCTAACCAATCTTAGATCAATTCTCGATTCAATTCACTCTTCGCAGTTTCCAGGTCCCGTTCTCGATCTTTTCAGCCTCGAACAACAGTCCCGAATAGACTTCTTCGTCCGAGTCAGATGTCGGATCCCGAAACCTGTATTTGATCACTACGTTCGAAATCCCGCGTTCCTCCGCTTCGCCGGTCACCGATCGCCAAATCTCTTCGACCTGCTTTTCTATCTCAGTCTCCTTTCTTACCAGATCGTCGTTCTTGTAATCGACGATCATCACTCGTTCGCCTCCTGCGGTTTCCTCCTCAAGAAAAACGATTCCTGTCTTACCCGAACTGAATTCAACCTCGCGGGAGTTGTTTTGCAAATCGCACGAAGTGAATTGAAGGCAAATTATGATTCCGATAACTACGGTTTGAAGAACTAAACGCACGCTTTTTACTAATTCTATTTAAGAAGAATGTGTTTAAAGCCAGTAGTAGTAGTAGGCCCTGTGGAAATGTGGAAACCTATACTAACCTGCTGAAAGTATTACCTTTACAGTTCCACATCCTTTGTTGAAACCGTGTGTTTTTTAACCAAGATCTGTTGATCTTCGTGTTGGCCATAAACCAGTGAGCGTTTTCCTCAGGCTGCTCAAAGCTTCGAATGTGGAAATGTGGAAAAGAACTTGCCCGAACCCGTTTTTCGGACTCGCTACGACTGCCCGTCCGATTCTGTATGTGGAAAACGACTGGTACTGAATGATCGTGCCGGGGACCTATCTAGCTGCAAAGAGTATCGATTAGCTCGCTCACGAGTTTGTGGAATTCCTTGTCTTCCTTCACAAGCTTTTCTATCTTGTCCACAGAGTGCATTACGGTCGTGTGATGCTTGCCTCCGAACTCTTTGCCGATCTCCGGAAAGCTGTGCTTCGTCATCCTCTTGCAGAGGTACATTGCGACCTGTCGCGGGAAAGCGATAGCTCTGGAGTTGTTCTTGGACTTTATCTCCTCGACCGTCAACTTGTAGTGTGACGCAACGAGCTTCGTGATCCTCTCCATCGTGACGCTTTCCGACTGTTCGGAATCGATGATGTTCTTCATCGCGTCCTGGGCCAGCATCTTCGAGATCGGTAGGCCTCTTAGTGACGAGATAGCGATCAACCTCACCAGAGACCCTTCCAGCTCGCGAATGTTGCTCTTGATCTTGCTAGCCATAAAGAAGGCAATATCGTCCGGCAGCTCAACGCCATCGGTATCTGCCTTTCGCTTGAGGATCGCAACCTTGGTTTCGAGATCAGGTGGCTCCATATCGACGATCAGTCCCCATTCGAATCTTGAATGAAGCCTTTCTTCGAGAGTAGGTATCTCCCTCGGAGGACAATCCGAAGTTATGACGATTTGTTTCTGATCGTTGTGCAAAGCGTTGAAAGTATGAAAGAACTCTTCCTGGGTCCTTTCCTTTCCGGCCATGAACTGGACGTCGTCCATCAGAAGGACATCGATCAGGCGGTACTTGTCGCGGAAGGTCTGCGTCTTGTCGTACCTGATCGCGTTGATCAGTTCATTCATGAACTTCTCTGCCGAGATGTAGGCGACGCGAAGGTGCCTGTTCCTGAGTCCGATCGCGTGACCTATCGCATGCATCAAATGCGTCTTGCCAAGCCCGACGCCTCCATAGATGAACATCGGGTTATACGCTTTTCCCGGCTGGTCAACTACGGCTTCGGCTGCGGCGTGCGCAAATTGGTTGCAGGAACCGACTACGAAGGACTCGAACGTGTACTTTCTGTTGAGAGTGTTCTCGATCGGCTCGAGATCGACAAATCTTGTCTGGTTCTTCTGATAGAAAGGATCGAAGGTGATCGTATCTTCGTCTTCGGATGAAGCGTTTTGATCTGCAGGGCGCGCAAGTCGGCGGTCGGCCTCATTGTCCGCGTCAAGGATCTCCCATTTCAACTTGTAGTTCTCCAGATTCAGTTCGGCGAGAGTCTGGTCAAGTAGGTCGGAGTAATTGGAGTTGATCCACTCTTTGTTGATCTGACTCGCCTTGAGACGAAGGACCTTCGCCTCATCGTCACAGCCGTCAAATTTAATTGGCCGGAACCAGGCCTCAAAGATCTGGCTATTGAGCTGCTGTTCGACCGACTGCAGAACGTTCGACCAGACATTCGTATTTGAAACCGAAGGCTCCATAAACTTTCGGAAGATCACCTCGCCCAAGCGGAAATCCGCTAAAATTAAACAATGATGTGAGGAAGGTCTTAAACACCTGAAAAGCGACCTGAGAGAATCATTTACAAATGCTTCTTTTTTGGTGGCTTTACAAGAAAAGAACCGGTGCTTTCCCCCGGTTTTTCCACAAAGTTTTCCACAGGTTTATGGAAATTCGCTTAAAACTTAAAGTATCACTTTAAGTCACCTGTTTTCAATAAGTTACAGGCACTTGTCTCTGTGAAATGTGTGCAAGATTATCAGAGATTGAAGGGTAATGCAAGTAGTTATCCACAGGTTTCAAAATAAACACTTTTAAAAGCGAGGAAGCCCTTTCGGCGCAACTAGTTGTAACATACAGGCAACATGGTGTTAATCAAGTTTGAAGCGATTTTCGGACAAAAAATGGCCGCCTTTCGAGGCGGCCGGGAGCAGTAGGGACGTTTTGTGAACGACTACTCGTGCTGATGCAAGGATGATCCTCCTGATGTTTCCTTACGGACATTCGAAGGACTGCCGGAATAGGTCACCTTGCTGGCGCCGCTGAGATCGACAAAAAGATCTTCGGCAACATTAACATCGGCCTTGCTGGCGCCACCGCCGTCAACAACGACCTTGGTAGCCGAGAGAGAGCCGGCATCGACCTTGCTTGCCCCGCCCATGTCGATGGTAAGCACTCCGGTCTTGCCAGAAACCGTCAGTTTTGCAGCGCCGCCGAGATCCAGTTCCAGGTTCCCGTTGTCAACACTCTCAAGCGTACCGCTGGACGCTCCGGACAACTCGAATTTCTCAATATTAGGCGCCGTGACCTTGATCTTGATCCTGTTCTTGGACGAGAAGCGCTTCTCGGCGTTGATCCTCAGCTTACCCCGCTTCACCGTGGTAGAGATCAGAGGGAGCAGGTTGTCATCCGCTTCAACTTCGACTAAGAAGGTGTCGCCCTGCACTGCGTCAACATGAAAAATTCCCCCGACATCTATCTGAGTAAACTCTGAGACGCTACGTTTCTCGGTAACAATGTTGCCGGACCCATGTACTTTGGAGAAAAGTGAGACCTTTGGCATTTCGACCGACGGCAGGCTACCGAACGAGAACATCTTCGCGAGAATGATGCCTCCGACGGCCGCAACAACGAAAATTAGAATTCCTATCTTTTTCATGATTCCTCCGGAAGAGCTTTCTGTTTCCTGTTGGTACGGGAAAACGATACAAAGCTTCAGAAAGTTCGCGGCAATTTAACAATGGCTGAAAAAATTGAGAAAATTCCGCTTCGGTAAGGGTAAGCCTCAGGAAACATTTGAGTGGAGACATTTGGAACAGCCATTAACTGCATAGACGGACGGGCTCAACAGCCTGTGACCGACTGGGTACGGCTCCACTGCAATGTGAAATTCGTGGATATGGTCACCTGCCCGGGCGCCAATGCTGTGCTTGCCAGTTTCCGGACTGACCGCGCGCGCCACATCGTCGAAGAAGTCGGGGTTTCCGTCAGAAAGCACATGTCTTCAGTGATCGCAGTTGCCGGCCATTTCGACTGCGCAGGAAATCCTGTTTCTTATGAAGAGCACAAGGAACAGATACTGCGTTGTGCTGACAGGATCCGGAACTGGGATTTTGGGGTTCGTGTAGTAGGTATCTACGTGAACGAATGGTTCTCGATAGACGTCGTCTGCGACTCGCAAGAAGATTTCCCGCAAATAAAGAGTTGGCTCTAAACGATCAATGGAAATAGGTGAAGTATAGATAGAAGTGGATCGACTGGCCAAAGCCGATAAAGAATCCGAAGAAGGCTCCGAACAATTCGATCATCCTCAGATTGTCCTTTGCAACTGACAACACCAGCGCTTCAAGCTTCTCAGCTGGATAGTTGTTGACCTTTTCTTCAACCACTCCGCCGATATCAAACTCCTCGATCGCTTCCGGAAGTTTCTGCTTCGCCGCGTCGATGATCACTTTCGTAAGCGTTTCTCCCGCCTTTTCGATCTGCTCTTCTGAAACATGTCTCGAGAGTCTTCCGATCGGGGCGTTCAGGAGTGAATCTATCTGTTTTGAAAGAACCTCGTTGACTATCTTTGCTGTCTCTTCCCGCTCAAGAACGCCGATCAAACCGTCCGTCAACAATCTTCGAAGCTTCGTCGCAGCTTCAGGGTGTGCAGACTGTAGAAGGTCTCCGATCAGCCTCGGTTTTACGGTTTCCAGCGAGTCTGCGAGATAGCCGGCGATGGACTTCCGCATCTGCTCACCTTGTAGAACCCGAAGTATATTGATGGTGAGCTGCGCCTTAAGCCTGTCAAGCTGTTCAGGGGCTACCTGCCCGATGATCTCTGGAAGCGGCCTGGAGAGAGCGTTATCGATCGAACGCCCGACAAATGACTTGGCTTCGACGGCGAAGAAGTCGCCCTTGAGCGTTTCCTCGATTCGTTTCGGAAGACTTTCGTCGACAAGATCGTCGACCTCGCGGAGCAGATTGTCTCTTGATACGAATATTTTCTTAAAGAAGGGAAGCTGTTCGTAGTAGTCGTGAACCTCTTTCTTGATCAACGCGCTGATCTGGTCCTTGGTCCTGTCTTCGGTAGCCAGTTCGGCTAGTTGATGGACTACGGGGTCGATCTGCTCGAACGCCTTCTCTTTCAGGAGCGAGATCGCGTCATCCGTGAACAATTCGCTCAGAGGCGCCTGTTCGCTGACCAGTTCGTCAACCTTTCCGCCGATAAATGAGGCAATCGTCTTTTCAAGCGCCGGTTCGTGAACGACGTTTGCGATACGGGTCTCTATGAACTGAAGGATGTCATTGAAGGTCTCATCTGACACAGTGTCAGACACTTTCTGGGACATCATCTCATCCACTCGTGTGCCGACAAAACTTCGGATCGTGTCAGAGGTCTGCTCGCTGCGAATCACGGTGCCTACATAATCGCCTATCCTCGCGCGCATCGTGGCTACTGTCTCGATCAGCGCCGGCCGGATCTGCTCCGGAACCGATTCAATAAGCGATGGATGGTCCCGCTCCATCAGCTCGCGAGCGTATGAATCGACAAAACCTCGGATCTTCTTTTGAAGGAACTCCTTTTCAAACAGTTCTTCAAGAACTGTCTCCTGAGAAACGAGTTCTTCCCCGACCGCTTTCCCGATCGCCTTGGCGAGACGCGCCCGATGCCGTGGGATCATCCCCTGCGGGAAGAGAGTGATCCCGATAAGTTTCACAGGCTTTCGCGGCCTGAACAGCATCCTGACGGCGAGCCACGCACCAAGGTATCCGTGAAGAGTTGCCATCACCACCAAAGATGCCAGGTGAAACCAGAAGTTCGAGATCACTGGTTCAATTGTCTGCCAAATATCCATCCGATCAAAAGACCTGAAAACCTTTCGATTTAAAACAGAATTCGCAAAACTCGCTTAGCCATTCGTAGTCTGCGCTGTAGTTCTTCCATTTTTCATCTTCGTCCTGATACAACGTCCCGTCATCAGGCTTGTCCGTGATGCTAAGGTCAGCAAAGATACGTGTACCGGGTCCCATCTTTGGAAGCACCTCGTTGCGGATTTTCTCTCCGATAAGGTGGGCATCATCTATTGACACCGGTGTTCCCGACGCGTTGTAGCTCATTTGCCGCAGAGTTCCTTCGCTTATGACGTCGAACGAACGGACGATCTCAAGTAAAGTCTTCCAGTTCCATACGCTTGCCCGAAATTCGAAGTTCTCGGAGCCCTGGTCGATCAAGGTAAAGCTCATAGGGGAAATTCCTCAGAAAAAATGCTAGTTGGTAAGGTGCCCCGCGTCAACAAAGTGCGTTGGTTTTGGCTTGCAGTTCGGTAAACGCTTATAATCTTCCCCTCTATGACAAAACCAGTTTCTTACTCCGACGCCGGCGTTTCCATAGACACCGCAAATGAAGCCGTCGCAAGGATTAAGGGCTTTGCTAAAGCCACTTTCAATTCACGGACACTTACCGAGATAGGCAGTTTCGGCGGGATGTTCGACGGCCGATTTCCGGATATGTCAGAGCCAGTGCTGGTCGCCTCCGCGGACGGGGTTGGGACCAAGCTCAAGATCGCGTTTGACACGAACGTTCATACCACTATCGGACAAGACCTTGTCAATCATTGTGTAGGCGACATCCTCGTTCAAGGCGCGAGGCCTCTTTTCTTCCTCGATTATTTCGCAACGGGAAGATTATCGGCGGACGTCACTGCTTCGGTTGTCGAAGGGCTTTCGATCGCGTGCCGCGAAAACGGTTGCGTGCTTCTCGGAGGCGAGACTGCAGAAATGCCGGGCTTCTACGCCGACGGTGAGTACGACCTCGCGGGATTTGTCGTTGGAGTTGTCGATAAGAAAAACGTGATAGACGGAAAATCGATAGATGAGGGCGACGTCGTGCTCGGACTGCCCTCGACAGGTCTTCACACAAACGGATATTCGCTGGCCAGAAAGCTTTTCTTTGAGATCGGCGAGTTTCACCACAGCGACGATCCAGACGAATTGAATGGCGACTCTGTGGCCGACGTACTTCTCACGCCTCACAAAAGCTATTTGCCGGAACTTGGCGGGCTGATCGGAACAGGAAGGATAAAGGGTCTCGCGCACATCACCGGCGGAGGCCTCCTGGAAAACATACCGAGGATCCTGCCCGATGGAGTTTCGGTCGTGATCGACAGGAGCACTTGGGAGGTTCCTCCCGTGTTCGGCCTGATGCAGAGACTGGGGAGTGTCGAGGACCGCGAGATGTTCAGGACTTTCAACATGGGTATCGGAATGGCGGTCATCTGCGCGAAAAACGACGCGGCTTCCATTTCGGAACACATCGTTTCGAATGGCGGCGTGTGCATTGAGATCGGAAAAGTAACAAACGGAGACGGGGAAGTCACCATTGGCTAGGGGCAGCAGATCGAAGTTATGAAGATCGGGATACTGATCTCGGGAAGAGGATCGAACATGGTCGCGATAACGCGGGCGGTTCAGGATGGCACTATCCCGAACAGCAAGGTTGCGGTCGTCATAAGCGACAAGAGCAAAGCCCCCGGTCTTGGGAAAGCGAGGGATCTTGGAGTAAAGACCGTCGTTGTGACACGTCGCGGGAGGCCCAGGGAAGAGCACGACGCCGAGATCGTCTCGGAGCTAAAGAAGCACGACGTTGATCTTGTCTGTCTTGCCGGCTATATGAGGCTGCTTTCATCCTCATTTGTCCGCGAGTTCACAAACAGGATCGTCAACATACATCCGAGCCTGCTTCCCAGCTTTAAAGGTCTCGACGCACAGAGACAGGCGGTCGAATACGGTGTAAAGGTCTCAGGCTGTACCGTGCATTTCGTCGACGAGGAACTCGATCACGGCGCGATCATCCTCCAGAGACCCGTCGAAGTGCTCGATTCGGACGACGCAGATACTTTGTCCGAGAGGATTCTCAGAATCGAACACGAGACATACGTGGAGGCGGTAAGGCTGATCTCCGGGGGAGATTTTCGGATCAGCGGACGCAGGGTTTTGTTTGGTTCGGCGGTTGGCGGCTGAGGCGCGGTTTTGCTTTGACAATCGATGCAGCCATCCATAGAATCTAAAGTTTCACTTTTATAGTGAGAGGATAGCAGTTATGCCTAAAAGAACATTTCAGCCGAATAACCGCCGTCGCGCAAAAAAACACGGGTTCCGGGCTCGCATGAGCACGAAGGCCGGACGCAACGTGATCAAGCGCAGGAGGCAGAAAGGACGCAAGAGACTGACGCCGTTCCACTATTAAGCCTTCGTCTCGAGAAGCACGAACGCTTGTTAAAACCCGGTGAGTTTCGGCGTGTTTACGCCGAAGGCGATCGAATCAAAGGACGTTTTATGACTGCGTTTTATATGCCGTCGGAAACGTCTTTTCAGCGTCTGGGGATAACGGCGTCGCGAAAGGCGGTCGGGAACGCAGTTAGGCGGAACAGGGCCAAGAGGCTTTTGCGTGAAGCTTTCCGCCAGAGCAAGCCGGAGCTTCAGACGCTCGAGACCAAATTTGACTGGGTGCTGAATGCGCGGGACAGTCTGATCGGGGTAAAGATTGCAGAGCCCTTGTCTGAGCTAAAGGACATTATCAGGCAGGTCCGGGAGAGAGAATCCAAAACAAAGGAAGGCGGCAAGAACGTTTAAAGGTAAAGCTATGAAGTATCTGCTGGTAGATCTGCTCGGGCTTTACAAGAGGTTCTTGTCGCCTTTGTTGCCTCCTTCGTGCCGGTTTACGCCGACGTGCTCCGAGTACGCGGTCGAAGCGATCCGAAGGCACGGCGCGCTTTATGGTTCGTGGATGGCATTCAAGCGTTTGATGCGCTGCCAGCCATTGTGCGAGGGAGGGCACGACCCAGTTAGAGAGAGATGAGTGCTGAGAAGAAATGAGTGATGAGAACTTTGCTCGTGGATGAGCGCTTGGTTTCTTACACTCAGTACTCAGTACCCAGTACCCAGTACTCATTACCCAGTACACAGTACTCAGTACTCAGTACACAGTACTCATCTCTCAGTACTATTTTTAGATGAGTAACAACGATTCCGGACAGAATCAGCAGAGGTTTCTTATAGCGGCAGTCCTGTCGCTCGTGGTCCTGACTGCTTGGACCTACTTTTTCGCGCCGGAGCGGCCGGAAGAACAGGCGAACACGAATGCCAACGTCGAGAACGTTGGACAGGGTCAGACAGCCGCGCCGGATCCGACGAGGTCTCCTGAAACGGAACAGACTCCTGAGCAGGCCGCCGCGGAAACCCCTGACGAAACTCCTAACAAGCAAATAAAGATCAAGACCCCGCTATACGAAGCGACTCTCGATACTAAAGGAGCTGTTGCGACAAGCTGGGTTCTGCTGCTGAACGATTCCGACTCAAACGACGACCGGAAGCCGCTGTATGCACAAGGTTCTACGAAGGAAAACAAGAAGCCGCTTGAGCTAGTGCGACAGAAGGGTCTGGATCAGGAACCGAGGCTCGCACCCTTTCAGCTCGCAACGGGTGATCCCAACACAGACAAGTTTCTGAACGAAAGGAACTATTCCCTGGAAGGAGACGGCGGGACATTTGAACTCAATGGTGAGGATACAAAAGAAGTAAAGTTCGTTCTGAGCGGCTCGAACGGAGTTGAGGTCACGAAGACCTTCGTCTTTCGCGCCAACGAGTATACGACCGATCTTTCCGTCGACCTGAAGAAAGGGGGCCAGCCGGTCCCCAACGCGAAGCTCCTGATCGGGCCGTCGATCGGCGACCAGGGCATAGAGAGATACGACTTCTACAAGGTCGAGCCTGAAGGGGTATACAACGCGGGCGGTACTTCAACCCGCCAATACGCCGCGTCGATAATTGAGGAAGGCAACACCGGCCAGTTCAATGTTGAAGGCCCCGTAGACTGGGCCGGCGTTGGAGACACCTACTTCGCTATGGCGGTTATACCCGCTAAACAGACCCCGGGGCTTGAACTGCGGTCAGAGAAATACGATGAAGAGGTGCCGCCATTCTTTGACGGAATCATCGCGTGGATAACCAGAAGCCAGAGCACTCAGGTCACGAAACACCTTATGACGGCATACGTGCCGATCCCCACGGACGGTGCCGTGAACAGGATCTATACCGGCACGAAGGACTATTTTGTACTCCACAAGTACAACGACAAGCTCACCGAGACGGTCGGACGGCCGATAGATATTGAAGACTTCATCAACTACGGATGGTTCTACTATGTGACCAAGCCGTTCTCTGTTCCGATCCTCTATTGTCTGACGTATCTGTACAGCTTTACCCACAACTACGGGATCTCCATCATCCTGTTCACGCTCTTTTTCTATTCGCTTCTTTTCCCGCTTCGGTGGTATTCCTCGAAGTCGTTCAAGAAGGCCCAGAAGAATGCACCCAAGATGAAAGAGCTTCAGGACAAGATGAAGGAGATGCAGAAAAAGGGCATCCCGAATGATGATCCGAAGATGCGGCAACTTCAGATGGAACAGCTGAAGATGACGAAGGACGCCCTGCCGATCGGCGGGTGTCTGCCGATGATCATGCAGTTCCCGCTTCTGATCGCTTTGTACATCACGGTGTCCGTTTATCTTGGATTCAGGCAGGAGAGCTTCCTGTGGCTGCCCGACCTATCGTCGGGTGATCCGTACCATATCCTTGAGTTCGCTTTTGCGATCTCGATGGTACTGACGTTCAAGTTCTCGCCGACAACGCCGGCGGTAACCCCTGAGCAGCAGATGCAGCAGAAGATGATGACCTATCTGATGCCGATAATGATGCTCTGGATAATGTGGTCTGCCCCTTCGGGTCTTCTGCTCTACTGGTTCACGGGCAACGTAATAATGTTCGGCCAGCAGATGCTGATCAACTGGATGAACCGTGAGGATGATGCGGCCGCGCCGATGATAGACAACAAGGCGAAGCTTTCAACACCGTAACTAGCAACGAGAGCCTATGAGTGAAGTTTGTCAGAATGCCGAAGAGTTCATCACGGAGCTGGTTGACCAGGCCGGATTTAATGTCGAGGTCTCGTCCGAGTTCACCGACGAAGGATGTGTGCTCGATTTCAGCGGAGATGATTCCGGAATGATGCTAAGCGAGAACGGCGAGCTGCTGGATGCCTTCGAGACCATCCTGTTCCAGGTATATGGTCGCGAGCTGGACCGGGAACATCGATTTGTCTGCGATGCGGAAGGATTCAGGCAGACCCGAAAGTCGGAGCTTCATGCGATGGCGAAGTTCGCGGCCAAGAATGTTCGTGAAAAAGGCGTTCCATTCACCTTTGGAGTTCTCAATTCGACAGAAAGGCGCATCATTCACCTCGTCCTTTCTAAAGAAGAAGACCTCGAGACCGAATCGGTCGGCCAGGGCCGCGACCGCCGTCTGCAGGTACGTACGAGGTAGACAAGTGGAACAGCGGTTCTCGGGATGAAGGAGGAACTGATTCTCTCCTTCGTCCCTTTCTCATTTCATGGATACGATCGTTGCACTCTCAACTCCTCTGGGAAGAAGCGGGATAGGAGTTGTCCGGCTGAGCGGTGACTCTGCGCTCGAGATCGCCGGAAAGCTCACGGTCGGAGAGGAAGAGTTTGAACCGCGGCACGCTACCCTCTCGAGCATTCTTGATTCAACTTCCGGCGAGATCATCGACGAGGCGATCGTTACATACTTCAAGTCTCCAAATACCTACACCGGAGAAGATGTTGTCGAGATCAGCTGTCACGGATCGCCCGTTCTTCTAAGAAGGATCATAGACCTCTGCCTGGGACTGGACGCTCGCCTGGCTGAACCGGGCGAGTTCACTTTGCGCGCTCTCTCGAACGGAAGACTCGATCTTTCGCAGGCGGAGGCGATCCGCGATCTTATCGATTCGAACAGCATTGCGATGACCAGGCAGGCGGTTCGTCAATTGCGGGGCGAGTTCTCGCATACGCTACAGCCGTTGAAAGACAAACTGCTTGATGTGATCGTCGTGCTCGAGTCGGCGCTTGAGTTTGTCGAAGACGATCTGCCTGAAGCGCAAACAGCAAAGATCGCCGGCGACTTGCGAAGCGTAGCCGGGGAGTTGGGAAAACTGGCCTCCACATATTCAGCGGGAAGGCTTCTAAGAGAGGGTCTGAAGGTGGCGCTTGTCGGCCGGCCGAATGTAGGAAAGTCGAGCCTCTTTAACGCGCTTCTTGGACAGGACCGGGCGATCGTGACCGAGATTCCCGGGACGACTCGCGATCAGATCCACGAGAGCTTCACGATACGAGACATTCCCGTTTCGCTGATCGACACCGCGGGTATGCGTGAGACGGTCGACACGGTCGAAACGATCGGCGTGGAACGTGCGCGTAGAGCCATGGCGGATGCGGATGTGGTGGTCGTCGTCCTCGACGGAAATGAAGAACTAACTCTGGAAGACCGAGAGGTGCTCGATGATACAGAGGATTTAAGCCGCCTTATTGTAGTAAACAAGACTGATATCGCGGACTCAGGATCCCTTGTAGAAAGCCTCAGAGAAAACGATTGGCGGGTGATAGGAATTTCGGCCAAGACCTCGAACGGCCTCGATGAGCTGCAGGAGGCGATAGTCGGTCCGTTCTCGCCGGAAGACATAGAGAGCTCCGGGTTCCTGGTCTCGGATGCGCGGCACCACGATCTTCTGAAAAGGGCCAAAGATGAGATCGAGTCTTCAATTCCTCTCCTCGAAGGCGGAACAAGCGAAGAGATCGTACTCGTGGGATTACACAACGCAATTCGGTACCTCGGCGAGATCACGGGCGAGACGACGACCGAAGACATGCTGACTCGCATATTCCAGACCTTCTGCATCGGAAAGTGATCGGAACGCAGGCGTCCCGCCTGCATATCGCCGAACAAAACGAAAATGATCGAGCCGCGAAGAAGCACAAAGCGGCTCGAAGCTCCCGAAAAGGGAATCCCGCAGACGAAGCCGATCAGTGTGAAATGCGGCGCAGGATTTCCGACGTTCCCCTTTCTTTGTTGGCGTTTCTATCGAGGTTTGCCGCAGATCCACAGGCGGGAACTAACCGAAACAGACGCACAGAGTAATCACTCAGCCGTAAGAAAATTGACCTGTTCCGCCTTTTGATCCTAGCGGCATTCACACCAGCTGCCGGGACTGCGCCCTTACCACTAAAAAAACGTTCTCGATAAAGGATTTTGGGTATATAATCCCGCCACCTTTTGTCACCTGTTAGCGGATTGGACGTAGTTCCTGACGCTAACCTGGCCTTCCGAATGGCGAGCTTCCTTGAGTCTTCATGGGAAAAAGCAGCCTCCGATCGCTCGATCGAGAACACGACAGGATGGCCATACCAACAACCGGACGACTGTTGGTCTATACCATTCACTTCAGGTGCCACCAACAGGAAATTGTTCGAAATGGCTAGTTTCAGGGAATTGAGCTTTGAACTGTAGCGCAACGTCGAGCGGACGATGCGTTAGGGTAAACATTTTTGTTTGTAGATGCCGAGCTGCTGGCAGTTAATAAATGTCAGCGCGCGATAAAGGAGGATTTACAAGATGTACAGGCTTAATATGGTCATTCGATTTACCCGCGGTTGCCGCATTGCCGGTGCCAAGTATCTTTTTGGTCTCTTTGTGGTCCTGATTGTCCTTACCGGTTCATTAATTGCTCAGGACCTCGGTGGTCGGTTGGAGGGCACCGTCACGGATGCGACCGACGCCGTTCTTCCCGGGGCGATAGTATCTGCAACTCACACGGCTACGAATACGAGGTACACGGCCACCACAACCGACAATGGACTTTTCGCATTTCCGAACGTAAGGCTCGGCAGGTACCAGGTGGCTGTCGAGGCTACCGGCTTCCGCCGTGCAGTTGTGAGCGATGTGATAGTCGAGGTCGGCAGGACCTCGTCCCTCAATATCAAGATGCAGATCGGAAGTCTGCAGGAAGAGGTGATCATCAATGCTTCGGAGGCTCAAGAGCTTGTAAACACAACTGACGCCGAGCTGAGCACGGTTGTCGACGAGCGCCAGGTGCTCGAGCTGCCGCTCAATGGTCGCAATGCATCGCACCTGGCATTGCTTCAGCCAGGCGTCTATTTTGAGCGAAGCCCGGATGGCCAGGGAAACAAGTTGTTCGTCCACGGCCAGAGACACCGTTCCCTGAACATCGCTCTTGACGGAATCGACACGCAGGACAATCTGAACCGCGCATCCTCGGTGATGCTCGACCAGCCTCTGCTTGCGCTCGCCGCCGAGAATGTTCAGGAGTTCAAAGTGATCACCGGCATCTCTTCCGCCGAGTACAGCCGCGGAGGAGCCCAGATCTCAGCCGTAACACGGTCGGGTTCGAACGATTTCAATGGTTCTCTCTTCTGGTTCCACAGGAACACTGCCTTCAACGCCAACGATTTCTTTAACAACGCGGCCGGTGTTGAAAGGCCGAAGCTGATAAGAAACCAGTTCGGCGGACGCATCGGAGGGCCGATCTGGAAGGACAAGACGTTCTTCTTTATCGGTTACGAGCAACTGCGGGAATCAAGGGGCATTGCCGTCAATCGCGTCGTTTATACGGCCGAAGCCCGAATGGGGATCTTCCGGTATCTTGACGACCTGCTGACGACTCCCGAGAACGTGGCGGCAAATCCCGGACTGATCCGTAGCGTTAACATACTTCAATGCGGGGCAGTGGTGATCGGCACTCTTGGCCGAGACTGCGTGGATGAGAGGTTTAATGCTGCCAACCCTTCGACACCTGATCCGTTTATCACCGGAACCATGTTTCCGGCGATACCGCTGCCAAACAACTTTGACCTGGGGGACGGACTTAATACTGGCGGATTCAGGTTCAACGCCGCGTCTTTGACCTACCAGCACCTTCCATCGTTCAGGATAGATCACAAGATCACTGAGGACCACGCGTTCTACGGCACCTTCAATTATGTCGACAGGGTGATCGATGGCGACTTTATCAACGACCGGGAGCCGAGATTTCCTGACTTGGGTCCTTTAGGCTCGAGGCTGACCTACTCCAGGGGCTGGGCTGCGGGACTGACATCGACATTTTCGCCGACGACGATCAACGAGTTCAGGTTTGGTTATCTCGGCGGTGAGAACGCGTTCCGCAGGAATCAGCCTTTCGACACGCCTTCGTACACTATCGCGCTAAACACCGTAAGCGATCCTTATGAACCCGGAGGTGGCGATTCACTCCGCGATAATGTCACCGTTCACCTTCGGGATACGTTTACATGGGTACGCGGGAACCATCAGTTCAAGTTCGGTGCGGAATTCCGGCACAGATGGCTCGACAACAGGAGCTTCTTTGGGTTACCTGCCGACATCGATCTTGACGATAATGACTTTCCTCCGGACTGGAGTGAATCGGATCTCCGAGCGCTTTCAGGAGGTACGGACATCGAGTCGCCTGACTACGAAACTGTTCGCGACCTGATGAATAATCTAGTAGGAGCGATCAGCCAGGTCGGGATCCGTTACAACATCACGTCACTCGAATCCGGATTCGTTCCCGGCGCACCGGAACGCAGGAGATACAGGGTCCGGGAGTTCGACTGGTTCGCTCAGGACGTATGGAATCTGAGGCCGAACCTCACGCTGAACCTCGGACTCCGCTGGGAGTTTGCCACCGTTCCGGTTGAAACCGGAGGCCTGCTTCTCGTTCCGGACGGCGGCGAGGATGCGGTGTTCGGGGTATCCGGTCAGGATGGATTCTTCAACCCGGGGGTCTTCAACGGAACGCCGTGTTCGTTCATAGGAAGCCTTCCGGTCAACCCCACGACTGACAATGCGCTTGATCTCATAAACTCCTGTGCGGTCAAAAACGTCTTTGGCGGAGGAAACAACGGCAGGCCGCTTTGGGACAATGATTACGACAATTTTGGCCCTGTGATAGGAGTCGCCTGGGATCCGTGGGGCACTGGAAAGAACTCGGTCCGTGCCGGATTCCGAACAAGCTTCATGCAGGATCACTTCGCTATCATCGATACGAACGTCGATGACAATGAAGGCCTGGTGGTCGATCAGGACTGTATTCCTGCCGATGGAACCTGTGTAAACAACACTCTGTTCCTTAGAAATCTGAACACGTCAAACCTTCCCATAGCTGCACCTCCGACGTTTCAGATTCCCGTAACCCGCTCGATTCTCGACAGTACGGTTCAGGACTTCAGGACCTTTGCGGAGGATCTCGAAACTCCTTACTACTACGAATGGATGATCGGATTTCAGCGAGAGGTGATCAAGGACCTGGCAGTTGAGGTTCGTTACGTCGGGAACAGGGGCGAAAAGCTTCGAAGGGTCGCTGACTTTAACGAGTACAACATCTTCGCCCAGGATCCGATGTCGGGTATGTCATTCCTCGATTCTTTCCTGATCGCACAGCAGAATCTCGCCTGCAACCGGTTGAACAACGACGAGAGGTTCGACACGCGCAATTACAGTTGCAGCATTGCCAACCCGCTGATGGACGCCCTGATCGGAGGTGATGTAGTCCGGCTCGCGAGGGACACCTCGGGACTGCTTGATGCCCTCGACTTTAATGCTCCGGGCGAGTTCCTCGACGAACTGTTGATCGACCGGACTTCAAGGCCGTCGTCGGGACAAGATCGTATCAATGGCGGCAGCTTCTGGGGTGCGGTCCTTTCGGGTCGTCTGCCGCTTAACTTCTTCTCGGCTAACCCGTTTATGGCAAGTTCGAGAAGACTGGCGAATGACGGTTACTCGAACTATCACGCTCTGGAGATCGAAGTTCGGAAACGTTTTGCAGATGGTTTGACTTTTCAGGGGAACTACACCTATCAGCGAGCGACCTCCGATTACGATGGCGACGACAACTCGTTGCTGAACGACTCCCGGCCAAGTTCGGTCAGGAATCCGGAGTACACCGAAGGCGAGTATGTGCCGAGGCATCTTTTCAATGCCAACTGGATCTACGAGCTTCCGTTTGGAAAGGGCAGGCGGTTTGCCAAAGGTGCGAGCGGGATTCTTGACCACCTGATCGGCGGCTGGCAGTTCGGTGGAATCGTCAGCTGGCGTAGCGGCAGGCCCTTGTCCATCACTTCAGGTATCGGGACGTTTCACAGATCAGCGGTTTCCGGTTCAAACACTGTCAACCTGTCTTCTGACCTGAGTCCTGCTGAATTGCGGCGTCTTACGGGAATTAGGAACATTTCCGGAGGGATCTTCTGGCTCGACCCGTGTCTCTCCGTTAGAACCGGGGCTTCCTGCACCGACTCGAATGCTGTTTCAGGACTGTTCACGCTGCCCAATCCGGGCGAACTGGGAGAATTGGAACAGACGCCTATTTTTGGCCCGAGGCGGTTCATGTTCGATTTCAATCTGTCGAAGCGGTTCCCGATCAGGGAGACGATGGACGCCGAATTCCGTTGGGAAGTGTTCAATGCATTTAACAATGTGAACTTCTGCACGCCTTCGACGGATATTTTCAGTATCAGTTTTGGCCAGGTAACCTGCACGGTCACGAATCCGCGACTGATGCAGTTCGCGCTGAAGCTGAACTTCTGATCGAGGCTGAGGCTGTCTGAGAACGCAGCCTCTTCAAAGTAAGTAAGTCCGAATCTGGCGGGTATGTATCTACCTCTAGGTCGACCTAGAGGTAGACTTTTTCTTCCCCTGCCCCTGTTCTTCATCGCTTTCGCGATGCGTATTCCGGTCGAATGTGCCTCGGCTTGTTGTCAACTAGAAGACCTGGCAGTGCAACTGCAGATATCTACTCAAGACTTTGCAGGATGTTAAAGCAGATCCGATCGATCGCTGGGAATCAGCCAAAAAAAGTACTTTCAGGCTTGTCGGTGCCGACCGAGCATCACGAAAAGCGGCGTTCCAAAAAACGCTGATCGCCGATCAATCCTGCCCTCGAAGCCAATTCACCCACATAGACGTCCCTAGTTGTGCCCCTTTTCGGCCGTAATCTCTTAGCTTCTAAAATCACAATAACTGCATGAGAGGTGTCCTTTATGTATCTGGAAGTGATCGGGGTCTCTACGTCCCGTTTACAGCACCGAGAACAGAATGAAGAGAAACAAACCACGGAAGAACCCGATGGAGTTCGGAGGCTTAAAAAGGGCTCATCACAAGATGGCCGGTCACGCCTTATATAAGGAGCAAGCAGGCCTGCCTTCCCGTTCTTTCTTCGTGCAGGTCTCGTTTTTCGTATCCGGAAATCAGCAGCGATTGATGTCCGGAGCAGTTACGAATCCTTAAGGAAATCTGATCGGACCTAGCCTTTATTCGCCTTCCAATTTGTACCGGCTCGGGCCGTTGCACTCTCTGACTTCCCCAAAAACGTTCTCAAATAAGGGTTTTGGGTATATAATCCCGACACACATTGTCACCTGTTGGTGTTCCGGGAGTCGATCTCACCACCGACTTGGTCCTATTCACGCCGAGTTTCCTTGGGATTTCGGGGAAGGAGGCGGTTTCCGAACGATCGAACAATCATCAGTAGGGCCAGCCCAACGAACGGACACTTCTCGGTCCACTCCAGCCTCTGCAGGCGTGACCGAAAGGAAAAAGATCCGGATGGCGATTCTTCAGGAATTGAGCTTTGAACTGTTTCGCACCGTCGAAGAGACGTTGTGTGAGGGCGGACAGGTTTGTTTGCTAATGCCGAGCTGCTGGCAGGTAGGTCAGGTCAGCCAGGTCACAACACTATAAAAGGAGGATTCACGAGATGTATAGGCTTTATCAGGTCATTCAAGTAGCGCACGGCCATGTTTTTTCAAGAACGAAATACCTGTTTGGCCTATTTGCGGTGTTAATTGTCCTTTCTGGTTCAATACTTGCCCAGGACCTCGGGGGCCGTCTTGAAGGTACGGTTTCAGATGCGACCGATGCAGTACTTCCTGGAGCTACAGTCATTGCTACTCATATAGCAACAAACACCAGGTACACAGCGACGACTTCTCAGAATGGTCGATTTGCACTTCCCAATGTTAGGCTCGGCCGGTACCAGGTTGCGGTCGAAGCGGCAAACTTCCGAAGAGCGGTGGTAAGCGACGTGATCGTCGAGGTCGGCAAGACCTCGTCCCTCAACATCAAGATGCAGATCGGAAGTCTGCAGGAAGAGGTGATCATCAATGCTTCGGAGGCTCAAGAGCTTGTAAACACAACTGACGCCGAGTTGAGCACGGTGGTCGACGAGCGCCAGGTGCTCGAGCTGCCGCTCAATGGTCGCAATGCATCGCACCTGGCATTGCTTCAGCCCGGAGTCTATTTTGAGCGAAGCCCGGA
The DNA here is from genome assembly GCA_003385635.1 of Acidobacteriota bacterium. GTDB lineage: Bacteria > Acidobacteriota > Blastocatellia > Pyrinomonadales > Pyrinomonadaceae > Aridibacter. The sequence goes on from QQUY01000002.1 coordinate 629,806, forward strand.
CGGCCAGGGAAACAAGTTGTTCGTCCACGGCCAGAGACACCGTTCCCTGAACATCGCTCTTGACGGAATCGACACACAGGACAATCTGAATCGCGCATCCTCGGTGATGCTCGACCAGCCTCTGCTTGCGCTCGCGGCTGAGAATGTTCAGGAGTTCAAAGTCATCACCGGCATCTCTTCCGCCGAGTACAGCCGCGGAGGAGCCCAGATATCAGCCGTAACACGGGCCGGATCGAACGACTTCAATGGTTCTCTCTTCTGGTTCCACAGGAACACTGCCTTCAACGCCAACGATTTCTTCAACAATGCGGCGGGTGTTGAAAGGCCGAAGCTGATAAGAAACCAGTTCGGCGGACGCATCGGTGGGCCGATCTGGAAGGACAAGACGTTCTTCTTTATCGGTTACGAGCAGCTTCGCGAATCAAGGGGCATTGCAGTTAATCGAACCGTTTATACGGCCGAAGCCCGAATGGGGATCTTCCGGTATCTTGATAACCTCCTTACGACCCCGGAAAATGTGGCGGCTAATCCGGGGTTGATCCGGACAGTAAATATCATGGAATGCGGAGCTGTGGTAATTGGCACCCTAGGCCGCGACTGCGTCGATGAAAGGTTCAACGCCGCAAACCCTGCGACATTTGATCCGTTCATAACGGGCACGATGTTTCCGGCGATACCGCTGCCAAACAACTTTGACCTGGGTGACGGACTTAATACGGGCGGATTCAGGTTCAACGCCGCGTCTTTGACCTACCAGCACCTTCCCTCGTTCAGGATAGATCACAAGATCACTGAGGACCACGCCTTTTACGGCACCTTTAATTATGTAGACAGGGTGATCGATGGCGACTTTATCAACAACCGTGAACCCAGATTTCCGGCGACGGGTCCGCTCGGTGCGAGACTAACTTACTCGCGCGGCTGGGCTGCGGGACTGACATCGACATTTTCGCCGACGACGATCAACGAGTTCAGGTTTGGTTATCTCGGCGGCGAGAACGCGTTCCGCCGGAAGCAGCCGTTCGACACGCCTTCGTACACTATCGCGCTGAACACCGTGACCGATCCGTATGAGCCTGGCGGTGGCGACTCGCTTCGTGACAACGTCACGCTGCACCTGCGAGACACATTTACCTGGGTCACCGGAAACCATCAGTTCAAATTTGGTGCGGAATTCCGGCACAGGTGGCTCGACAACAGGAGCTTCTTTGGGTTACCTGCCGACATAGATCTTGACGACAATGACTTTCCTCCCGACTGGAGTGAGTCCGATCTAAGGGCCCTATCTGGTGGCACAGATATCGAATCGCCGGATTACGAAAGGGTCCGGGACCTTATGAACAACCTTGTGGGTGCGATCAGCCAGGTCGGGATCCGTTACAACATCACGTCCCTCGATTCCGGATTCGTGCCCGGTGCGCCGGAACGCAGAAGATACAGGGTCCGGGAGTTCGACTGGTTCGCTCAGGATGTTTGGAACTTAAAGCCCAACCTGACGCTGAACCTCGGACTCCGCTGGGAGTTTGCCACCGTTCCGGTTGAAACGGGAGGCCTGCTTCTCGTTCCGGACGGAGGTGAGGACGCGGTCTTCGGAGTGTCGGGCGAGGATGGGTTCTTCAACCCGGGGGTCTTCAACGGAACGCCGTGTTCGTTCATAGGAAGCCTTCCGGTCAACCCCACGACCGACAATGCGCTCGATCTCATAAACTCCTGTGCGGTCAGGAACGTATTCGGGGGCGCCAATAACGGCAAACCGCTTTGGGACAACGACTACGACAACTTTGGTCCTGTGATAGGAGTCGCCTGGGATCCTTGGGGCAACGGTAAAAACTCGGTCCGTGCCGGATTCCGGACAAGCTTCATGCAGGATCACTTCGCTATCATCGACACGAACGTCGATGACAATGAAGGCTTGGTGGTCAATCAGGACTGTGTACCTGCCGATGGAACCTGTGTAAACAACACTCTGTTCCTTAGAAATCTGGACGCATCCAACCTTCCCATAGCAGCACCTCCGACGTTTCAGATTCCCGTAACCCGCTCGATTCTCGACAGTACGGTTCAGGACTTCAGAACCTTTGCGAAGGACCTGGAAACGCCGTACTACTACGAATGGATGGTCGGATTTCAGCGAGAGGTTATCAAGGACCTTGCGGTCGAAGTCCGTTACGTGGGTAATCGCGGAGAGCAACTTCGTCGAGTTGCCGACTACAACGAATACAACATCTTCGCTCAGGACCCTGTGTCGGGAATGACGTTCCTGCAGTCTTTCCTTATAGCGCAGCAGAATCTTGCCTGCAATCGTATGAACGATGAGGACAGATTCGATGACCGAGGCAATTCCTGCAATATCGCCAATCCGTTGATGGACGTGCTGATAGCTGGTGATGTTTCAAGGCTGGCGAGCGGAACTTCAGGTTTGCGGGATGCACTCGATTTCAACGCCCCAGGTGAATTCCTTGACGAACTGTTGATCGACCGTACGTCGAGGCCTTCATCCGGTGAGTCGCGCATTCGGGGAGGAAGTTTCTGGGGTGCGGTCCTTTCGGGTCGTCTGCCGCTTAACTTCTTCTCGGCTAACCCGTTTATGGCGAGTTCGAGAAGACTGACGAATGACGGTTACTCGAACTATCACGCTCTGGAGATCGAGGTCCGCAGGCGGTTCGCCGACGGATTCACTCTGCAGGGAAACTATACCTACCAACGGGCGACGTCGGATTACGACGGCGACTCAAATTCTCTGTTGAACGATTCCCGGCCAAGTTCCGTCAGGAACCCCGGGTACACCGAAGGCGAGTATGTGCCGAGGCATCTCTTCAAGGCCAACTGGATCTACGAGCTTCCGTTTGGAAAGGGCAGGCGGTTTGCCAAAGGTGCAAGCGGGATTCTTGACCACCTGATCGGCGGCTGGCAGTTCGGTGGAATCGTCAACTGGCGTAGCGGCAGGCCCCTTTCCATCACTTCAGGTATCGGGACGTTCCACAGGTCTGCGATCTCTGGTTCAAACACCGTCAACCTGTCCGAGAATTTGAGCCCTTCGGAACTGCGCCGTCTAACCGGCATAAGGAACATTTCCGGAGGGATCTTCTGGCTCGACCCGTGTCTCTCCTCGCGAACGGGGGCGTCCTGCACCGACTCGAATGCTGTTTCAGGACTGTTCACGCTGCCCAATCCGGGCGAACTGGGAGAACTGGAACAGACGCCTATTTTTGGCCCGAGGCGGTTCGTTTTCGATTTCAATCTGTCGAAGCGGTTCCCGATCAGGGAGACGATGGACGCCGAATTCCGTTGGGAAGTGTTCAATGCATTTAACAATGTGAACCTCTGCACGCCTTCGACGGATATTTTCAGCATCAGCTTTGGTCAGGTGACCTGCACGGTCACCAATCCGCGACTGATGCAATTTGCTCTGAAGCTGAACTTCTAAAGGGACAATGAGGCTGTTTGAAAAGGCAGCCTCATCGCCAAAGTAGATTATGACGGGTAGCCTGGCCTCCGGAAATCGGACGGCCGGTTGCCCGTCGTTTTAGCACCGAGTCGCCTTTACGAATCGTATGTATCGTACAATCGCCTTCTTCATCATCTGTTGTGCCTGTCTGCTCATCGCGCTCGCGAGCGATCCGGGCAGGACTGCAGCAGATCAGGACGAAACCGGCAGTTTGGTGGAGCACGTCAAAACGATCGCTGCACAACAGCCGAAAGAGGGATCCGAGGGTTTCTCCGTGCCTACACTTGAACAGCAGAACGCGTTTAGAAAAATGATAACGGCTGTTCTTGACGGGCAGATCGACAAGGCGAACGCCATCGCGCGCCGTGAGTCGTTCAACTATCGCGTCGTACCCTTCAAAGACGAGAAGACCCAACGACAGCTCCTTTTGATTGAAGAAAATCCGCTCAAGCACGGTTGGGGATTCTTCGTGATTGATCCCGGTTCGAGGAGCCCGCTGGTAATCGAGGTCCCACACCCCGTTTCCGACGAGAATACGGAGATTCAAGGTGCGGAGGCGTTCTTGCTGACCGGTGCCCGTGCCTTTATTCTTGCCGGGACGCATCGCCGAGCCAATGGGAAGTTAAGCAAGTGTACGCAGGCAACTGAACAAAGCAGATATGCCGAGTCGGATGTCGCGCACAATACTCAGACGATGTTCCATCAGGCGCACGAGGTCTTGTTCGGCGAGGTTCCGGATTCTGTCGTCGTTCAGCTTCACGGAATGAGGGAAAGGGAGGTGTGTCCTGACGTATTTCTTAGCGGCGGATTCAAGTCTGTTTCGACAAATTCGTCGAAGCTTTTGAAATGTTTGAAAACACAGAATATCGATTCGGTACTTTTCGGTGAGACCGAGAGTTCTTGTCCTTTGATCGCCAGCACAAACGTCCAGGGAAGGTTCTCGAACGGAATGGGCGCACGTGCGTGCACCGAGTACGCGGTTGAACTGCCGCAGCCGGGCAGGTTCATACACGTCGAGCAGGAACCTGAGATCAGAGCGAATTCAGCGGCTTGGCGCCCTGTGATCGAGGCGCTCAAGTGTGCATTTCCGGCAAATCCGCCTGGCGGAAATTAGAGTCTTAAGAAATCCACGATCATAAGGCTTTCCTTCTCCGGCAATATTAGATGAATAGAAACAAGATCGGATTGGTAGCCGGTCCATTGACCTTCTTGCTGGTAATGCTCTTTTTCGAGCCTGCCGGACTAACAGACCAGGCAAGGGCGGTGCTGGCTTGTACGGCGTGGATTGCGATCTGGTGGATAACGGAGGCACTTCCGATCGCTGTAACCGCTCTTCTTCCCATCATTCTGTTCCCTTTGACGGGCGGGCTTTCGCTGGGTGAAACGACCGCTTCATTCGGACATCGGTACGTCTTCCTTTATATCGGCGGGTTCGTTCTCGCGATCGCGATCCAGAAGTGGAACCTTCACAAGCGGATCGCACTTTCGGTCATCAGGGTCGTAGGAACTGACATCGTAAAGATCCTTCTTGGTTTCATGATCGCGACGGCTTTCATGTCGATGTGGATATCGAATACCGCAACGACAGTGATGATGCTCCCGATCGGAATAGCTATCGTTGCACAGTTGCAGGACAATCCCGAGACCGAAGAAAACGAAAACCTGATTTTCGGAAAGGCCCTGATGCTTGCGATCGCGTACAGCGCGACCATTGGCGGGATCTCAACGTTGATCGGAACACCGCCAAACCTGGTTCTTGCCGGTGTTCTTCAGGAAACCTACGGGATAGAACTGACGTTCGCAAACTGGTTCATCTTTGGATTGCCAATATCTCTTATCCTGCTTCTTATTTGTTGGTCGTACCTGACGAAGATCGCTTTCAAGTTTAAGCAGAAGGCATTTCCCGGAGGAAGGGCCGAGATCCGAAATCAGCTTGAGGCACTAGGACCTGTCAGCTTTGAAGAAAAACTAGTTCTCGCCGTCTTTGCGCTTACCGCAGCCGCCTGGATCAGCCGCGCGTTCCTGCTTGCTCCTTTCATTCCTGCGATCGACGACACGATAATAGCTATCGCCACAACCGTTGTTCTATTCATTCTTCCCGCCAGAGAAAGAGGAAAGAAGATAGTTACCTGGGAAGAAGCGGTCAAGTTGCCCTGGGGTATCCTCCTTTTGTTTGGCGGCGGGATGGCATTGGCGGCCGGATTTCAGGAGAGCGGACTCGCTTCATGGCTTGGCGGACAAGTGACTCTGCTTCAGGGAGTCGCGATAATCGTCCTTGTTGTAGTCCTGATCGCAGCCGTCAATTTTCTTACGGAGGTCACCAGCAATCTTGCGACTACCGCGATGCTGCTCCCGATCCTTGCGCCGCTTGCTCTCGCGATAGATATTCATCCACTGTTGCTGATGGTCGCAGCTACCGTAGCGGCCTCTTGCGCTTTTATGCTTCCGGTGGCAACGCCGCCCAATGCGGTAGTATTCGGTTCGGGCTATCTCACGATTCCGGATATGGTCAAGACCGGATTCTGGCTGAACCTGATCTCGATCGGACTTCTGACGCTCTTTGTGTACTTTGTATTGCCCCAGCTTTGGAGCTTCGATGCCTCGACGTTTCCCGAGGCATTAAAAACGGTCGGCAAATGACGGTACAAATCTCAGCGCTTGTCTTTGTTTGACTTAGAGGAACCCAAGAACGATGACCCATCACCTACGATCGCACATTACAGCCTTGGTGTTTTGTCTGCTTTTACTTGTGCCCGGAACACACTCGGAAAGCGGAAAGGTAACCGAGTTCGACCTGCTGATAACGAACGCCAGGATCGTTGACGGTTCCGGGAATCCCTGGTTCCGCGGGTCGATCGCCGTAAAAGATGGGCGGATCGCCCGGATCGGCAGAATGGACAAGTCTTCTGCAAAACAGATCATCGACGCAAGAGGTTTGATAGTTGCGCCGGGTTTCATAGATGTTCACGCTCATACTGAGTCGATCTATGAAAACCGTAGTGCGGAAAACTTCATAAGAATGGGTGTAACATCATTGATCACAGGTAATTGCGGAAACTCTGTGATCGATGTAGGCGAGTTTCTGGGTCGAATGAACGATCAGCCGATCGCCTTGAACCTTGGAACATTGATCGCTCACGGCGCTGTCCGGGAAGAAGTCGTCGGACTCGATGACCGGGAAGTGGAAGATTCTGAACATGAGGCAATGAGGGATCTCGTGGATCGCGCGATGAAGGATGGCGCCGTGGGACTCTCGACAGGACTGATATACGTCCCTGGCACTTTCGCGCCGTCGGAAGAAGTTGTGGATCTGGCGAGGGTCGCTGCCCGGCACGGAGGGGTCTATGCGAGCCATATAAGGAACGAGGGTACGAAAGTCGAAGAGGCCATTCGTGAGGCTGTTGACATAGGTCGAAAGGCCGACATCCCCGTTCACATTTCGCATTTCAAACTTGCGGGAAAGACGATGTGGGGGAAAAGTGAGACCACTATCGATCTCGTCAAGGCGGCAAGAAGAAGCGGCATACAGGTTACGGTCGACCAATACGCGTATACAGCTTCTTCGACATCGCTAGATGCCAGGCTTCCTAGCTGGGCGATCGCCGGCGGAAGGGAAGAAGGCACCAGACGGCTCGAGGATCCAGAAACACGAAAACGGATCGTCGATGAGATGAAGGAGTATCTCGAAAGGAACGGATTCGAGGATTTCAGTTTTGCCTATGTAGCTGATTACAAAGCTGATCCGTCCCTGAACGGCAAGAATATTGCGGAAATAACCCAACTGGAGAAGAAGACAAAGGATGTCGACGCGCAGCTCGACATGATCTTCGAGATGTACAAGACGGGACGGGTTCAGATGGTCTATCAGATGATGTTCGAACAGGACGTCCGCGACATCATGAAACAACCGTTTGCAATGATCGCCGCCGACTCCGGCGTACGCAGGTTCGGAAGCGGAGTTCCCCACCCGAGAGGTTACGGAAACAACGCACGCGTTCTCGGCAGGTATGTCCGCGATCTCGGGACGATCACGCTAGAAGACGCGATCCGCAAGATGACGTCATTGCCCGCACAGACCTTTGGACTCAATCATCGCGGCCTGTTGAAGGACGGGAACATCGCTGACATTGTGATCTTTGACGAACAGGCGGTTGCAGACAAAGCCACTTTCGAAGACCCTCACCAGTACGCGGCAGGTTTCAAGACCGTCATTGTAAACGGGACCGTGGTATTCGACGGAGAGAAGATGACAGGAAAAATGCCCGGCCGACCGCTCTTTGGTCCGGGTAAGTATGGTGGAGCCAGAGAAAATTGAAGTTTCTGATTGTAGAAGGGGCTTGCCGCGCGTCACTTGTTAGCCTGAAGATTCCTGGAAGCGGCTTTTTCGCCCTTTTGAGAGCTAAGCAAGCGGTTGACCGAATCGTACCAAATCGAATGACAATCGCAAACATGTAGCCCCTGCGTTTTATCAATCGCAACGTGAGGACGGTTGTACCACAGAGGACACGGAGAGCACAGAGAAAGCAAGACCGTTCTTGATTGGCCGTACATTCTCCTCTCTATAAGCACCCTTCGCTGCAAGGTTATCCGCTCTTGCTAGATCTGGGACAAACCTTATTGATCCGGTTCATTCTTTTGAGCTTGACTCTTTTGGTGGTTGGCTGGAGTATTCATCTGCACGGAAATTCTATACGGATCTGAGCGCACAAGATTCTTTTCGGTTGAAGCGCTTAGCGGTAAACCAACGGCCGTTTCAGTGCCAAACTAGCAATAAGGACTTCCAACCGTACTTCGGTTGTTCATCTGAGATGAAAAGTATCAAATCCGATCCAGCTACGACCCCGTTTCGAATTTCAATCGACTCTCACAAAGCAGTTCTAAAAGCTGCGCATCCCGACTATGATCCTAGATTTAACCTGGTTTCGACGATTGCACTTACCAGCCCTAGTAGTCCGAGAAGGTACTGGTTGATGTTTAGGAGGAAATCCAAGATCAACAACCCCTACTACGATAGGAAAAACGATGTTCTTTATATTGACTTTTCTATCGAAGAGACATCCGCAGTTCTTCAGCTCTTAGAATCAAAGAAGCCAGCCAACCTTGAGCTGAAGAACCAAGATGGAAGGATTTGGGTCGAGCTATACGTGTGACCGACGGGAATCCGCCTGATCAGAAACTCTCTTGTTCCTGAATGCGGCTCCGCCGCCCTGCTGTGCGGTAAGCCTCTGGCTTACCGAAACGTCGCGCTGCAAAAACAAATGCGGGGGCAAAGCCCCCGCAGGACATTTATCGGGGGCCGCGGAAAGGCAGAGCCTTTCCGCACATCAACGCGGCGAAGCCGCACCCATAGAATCTAAGATCGAGTTTTCTCGATTCCCGACCTACGAACCGACTACATAAACGTTCGGCAGCGGGATATCACCGTTCACTCCAAACGGAACTGCCTGGAAACCGTTGGTCGAGCCGAAGATATACCAAGTGTTGTCCGAAGATCGGAACACCGCAGGATCGAATCTGCCGTCGCCGTCGTAATCTCCCGGAGCGGGAGTATCAGTTCCGACTCCCCAAGGAAAGGCGAAGAATGAGTCGTCTTCGGACCTGATCACATACCAGTTCCCCTCCGATGGCCTGAAGAATGCTACATCGGATTTGCCGTCTCCGGTCCAGTCACCGACAGCCGTTCTGTCACCGGCAGCGCCAAACTGGAATGCCTTGATGCCCTCAGATGACCTGAACAGCCAAAACTGATTGTCAGGTGCCCTGTAAACAGCCACGTCGTCCATTCCGTCGCCGTCGTAATCTGAGACGATCGGTAGATCTGCGGCAACTCCGAACGGAATCACGGTCAGCCCACCATCAGAAGACCTGACGATGAACCAGGTGCCTGAGGAAGCCCTGTAGACGGCCGGATCGGCCTTACCATCACCGTCAAAATCTCCGGGAGCAGGTATGTCTCCGGGCGCTCCGAACGGAAATGCGAAGAACGAATCGTCCTCACTTCTAAGGATGAACCACTGGCCGGTCGAAGGCCGCCAGAACGCAATATCGGTCTTTCCATCGCCGGTAAAATCAGCGGGAACAGGAGTGTCAGACGAGTTTCCGAACGCAAGTCCGCGAGTTCCCTGATCACTCGATCTCAAAAGCCACCACTGGGAAGTGCTGCCTTCCGGCGCCGGACCGTCCGACAACGCTCCGGGGTTTGGCCGGAAAACGCCTACGTCGGTCTTTCCGTCACCGTCGATGTCGAGATACGATCGGTCGCCAACGAAAGTGTCTCCGATAGTGAAATGAGGAGAAGATGCACCAGCCGGATCTAAATACCCTTCCTCCCGAATCCTCACCCTCGCACGGGCGACAAACTGGTTCGGGACGTTGAACTGCTGCTGTCCCGTGTTCGGAACATCTTCCGCGACAACTGTCGGGTAAGTCTCTCCGTTGTCAGTCGATAGTTCGATGGTGACGTTCTGGTCAAATCCTCCGTTGTTGTCCCAGGTGATCATCGTCTGCGAACCCGGAGCGACTGCAATACCGCTTGGCTGAACGTTAACGATGGCATCCGGCGTACCGTCCTTGTTCGTGTCCCTTTGCCAACCGACATCTCTCATCTGCTGTTTTGTGAGATCCAGGTCGAGCGGCAGAGCGAGAGTGAAATCCGGCTCCATAAGTAGGTTCGGGAATGTATCCACGTCCCAGTGCGAGATAGATGAACCGCCCTCGACGGGGTTAGGAGTATAGAGTTGCACGAATCCGTTCGAACCGTCCCTGCCTGCATTGAGGAATCCCGACGCAGATGCCACACTCGGTCCGCTCCAAAGAACATTTCCATCATTGATCGCCGAAGTAATTCGCTCGGCATCGGACATATCGTTCCAGAATTTCCCGGTCGTTCGGTCGAACATGTGTGTCGTGAACACATCGGGAAAACCATTGAACAGAACCCCGGTATTCGCGTTCGCAAAATCGGAAAACCCGAGTCCATGGCCGAACTCGTGAAGGATCACGACAAGCAGGTTGATCGTTCCCTGTGGATTCGCATTGTCGAGTCCAAGGTAGAATCTGAGGCTCTGAAGACAGCCAGGGGAACCGTTCAAGTTGCTGTTGAACGTAGCCGTCATCTCGGAAGTATTTGGCACAAGTATCTGCCCGGCAAGCTTCTCGGCAAGTGCGAGATGATACCAAGTGCCGGGATGGATCGCGCCGGGGAAATCCCTCACGATGGTTGTAGCGCTCGCACTTCCAAGCGTACCCTGTGTCGGAGTGCAGAACAGCGGATCGAACTGAGACTGGATCTGAATTTCGATCTGTGTATCCAGCACGCTCTCCCAAATATCGGCCGCGGCATTAAATACATTGAGCCTCTGCGCGCCAAGGGTCGCTCCATTGTTTCCGCCTTCCGGAGCCGCGGGCGTCGCGTCGTTGAATCCCTCGCCCGCTCCGTCGTTATTGACAATGCTGATGGTGGAATTGGTAAGCGAAGAACGCCTTTCAGCGTAATTCTCTATCAACTTTGTGTAGTAAATGTACTCGGATTCCGACATCCCGTGATCTCGGGCAGCAGTCTTTGTGTCAGATGTCCCGATATCCGTCTTGAATAAATATCTGCTGAAGTCGTTAACTCCATCGAGAAATGAATCGGCCTGGGCCGAATCGGAGATGCATCCGATCCGCACTTTTCCGTATGGCGTTTGACGGGCAAGAAGCACGTTCTGAAATCTTCCGTCGAGCCCAACGATTACACTCCCGTTCGGGTGCCGCGTGTCAGAAAGGCCTTCTGAAGTCCTGTTCGTTACCTTTTCGACCCATTCCTTAAACGATTCACGGTCAGGGTTTTGTGCAGAACTTATAGGTGGAAAAGTTAGAAGGGCGATTAGCAACAAAAAAAGAAATCTGTTCTTCATTGGTTGAACTCCTGTCTCCTGGATCCGCTAAAACGACCGCGAATCGCTCTACTGCTGACAACCACTCGTCGGGAAATTCCGCTCAAGTGAAAACTGCGTGTGTCCTAATCCTATAACCGAATGCCCTCATATTCACAAGAAATATTCCCTGTTGCCAACTTTTGCAGCATGAACCTGCTTCACAAGTCGCCGGAGTGTCAGTTATTCTGAATCACTGATAGCAGTTTTCCGCAGTCTCACTGATGACGATAACAAGCGATATATTGTTGAAAATGCTGGTCCTGGGACTGCTCTGTACCTCTGTCGCGGCTCAGACGTCTGCGGAAGATCACTTCGATGCCGGAGTGGCTCTTGTGAACAAAGGCGAGATCAGCGAAGCCGTAGCGAGATTTGATCAGGCGATCGCGATCGATCCGTATTTTCTGGAAGTGTACTTTGCGCGAAGCGAAGCGCGGACGGTCCTCGAGGATCTGCCGGGCGCGATCGGCGATCTGGACAGGGTGATCGAACTCGAACGCACCAGCGGCAGGGCCTATTATCGACGCGCACATCTCAAGGACAGACTGATCGCTTCCGACCTAGCGTCAGGAAAGCTCGCAGAGAAAGATGAGATCAAGCGTCGACGCAAAGAAGTTCTCAGCGACCTGAATTCCGCCATCGCCTACGGAAACACGAACAAAGAGACCTACCTTTTTCGGGGCGACTACTATCTTGAACATTTCGACAATCGCACAGCGGCGATCGACGACCTTTCAAAGGCGATCCAATATGATCCTTTCGACCGCGATTTGTTAATGAAGCGAGCGGCCATCCTGCAGGAAGATGGAGAACTTGAGGAAGCGGCGAAAGACCTTCAAAACGTGGTTTCACAGTTCGATTCAGTTGTTTCTCAAGGAAAGAGCAACGGTAATGGACTTGAGCCGATCAGGGCACGATCGGTCGAGGCATTGCATGAACTGCTGAAGGTCTACGAAGCTAATGGCCAGCCAGATAAGATCCGGCCGGTGCTAGTGAGGCTTTTGGAACTTGAGCCGACCGCGGAGTTGTACATGGGTCTTGCTCGACACGATTTGATCCACGGAAACATTGAAGATGCGCTGAATGCCTACACAAAAGCCATCGGGATGACTGATGCCCGTGACAGATCGCTTGGCCGGATCTACGCTGATCGCGCGATCGTTTACATGCTTTTGGAATTGAGATCAGAGGCGGAGGCGGATGTTGCAAAAGCCAAGCAGATCGACCCGAAACTGAAGAAGTTCGACGTAAAGAAGGAAGCGGAGAGCGTCAGTAAGCGTCGAAGGTTCAAACCGAAGAGGGCCGACGTCCGGAACAGTGAACAGAACTAGTTTACAGAAGCCCGCGACCCAATTAGACACGAGGTTAAAAGATTGATATCCGGTTCTCCTGCGTCAAATAAGCATCTTCCGAGACACTCTACGCGCAGTTTATCCGCTCCGTTAGGAGCTCAATGTCTGTAGGATCAAATGTGCTTCTGAACGCAGCCCATAGGAGCTGAATTCGGTTGGTGGGTTGCGCTCCTAACGGGGCGCCGTGATTGTTCAGTTTGAATTTCTACAGACATTTAGCTCCTCACGGAGCCCAGAGCAGCAAAATTCAAACACGTACGAGAAGACAGCTCGTTTTCGGTATTTAAGGGCGGAGGTTTAGAGAGTACACTGTTCTACGGCACCCTTTCCCTCGGATATCTCTGCGACATTCCCGGTTCTTTCATCAGCGCTTCGATCGCGTCAATGTCCATAGGAACGAAATCCGAGACGATCTCGACGCTGTCTTCGTGGATGATTATCAGGTCCTCAAGCCTTATGTAGATCATTTCTTCTGGAACGACGAGAGCGGGCTCGATCGTAAATACCATTCCCGCCTTGAGCGGTCCCTCAATTCTTCCTACGTCGTGCGTCGCCATTCCGACCCAGTGGCCCAATGTGGTCCTTCGGCTTGCTCCCGCCTTGTACGAATTCACAAACCTCTCCGCAGCTTTTTTGTAGACCGGTTTTGAGAACGTCGCTTTGGCCAGGTGCCCTTCCATCTCGGCCGCCGCATTTAGTGCTATCTCGCTCGCAGTTTTTCCGGACTTGATGTTGTGGAGTATCGACCGGTAGCACGCGAGATAGAACCCGTAGAGATCGCTCTGGTCGCGCGAGAACTTGCCGTTCACGGGCCATTGGCGCGTAACGTCGCTCATGTAGTAGCCATAGTCCGGCGCGTAATCCATCAAAAGGAAGTCGCCGTCCTTCATCGTCGCTTTTCCTTTGTGATAATGGGGAAAATAGGCGTTTTCGGCGGTGGCGATCAAAGAGTAATAGGCATCTCCCTGGCCTCCGTTACGGTAGAACACGTACTTAGCAACGGCATCGAGTTCGTACTCCTTCATCCCCGGCTCTGTCGATCTCATCGCCTCCATCAAAGCCAGACCCGACAATCGCGTGGCCTTTCTGATCAGCTTCATTTCTGCCGGGCTTTTGATAAGCCTCATCTGATCAAGGACCGGCGAAAGGTCCTTTATCTTCAGATCCGGGATCCTCGAAGCGAGGAATTCCTTAAATCGAATATGGCGCGGAGTGGCTCCGTCCCAGGCGTCCGTCACGATGTCCATCTGAACCCTCAGGCCGAGGTCACGGCTTTCCGCTAATCCCTCGGGAGGACTAAAGGGGATGAACGCCACAGTGCCAGATCTTCGTGCACGGCGTGAAAGATGTTCGGCAAGAAGCTCTGAACCGTAAACCGAGTCGATCCCGCTCAATTCTTTTACGAGGTCATCGTCTTCTGCCGAAAGCATCTTGCCTTCACCCCTCTCTCTTCCCGCATTCCTGTGCGGAAGATAAAGCGTGGTCCTGCGCGATGCACCGTCAAGAACGAGATAAGCGTGCGGAACCTCGATCCCGGAAAGGTAATAGAATTCGTTCGACTGCCGAAAGCGCGTGTAACCGCGTGGACTTGGTTCCCCCTGTAGAATGGCGATCGCTTCTGAGCCGATCGCGTCGTAGACCTTGCTTCTTCGCGAACTGAATTCTTCAGGCGCAAAATCGCTTGTGAAATGAGGAATATTCTGCGCTGACGGAACAGCGGACAGAACCAGCAACAAAGCAAGCAGGATGCAGCCTTTCTTAAATGAATTCATCATTTGGCCTCTGGGGATCGTGACGATAGCTATTTGCAAGTCGTCTAGCGCGGTGCTTTACCCCGCATGGATCGTAAGAACTGCTCTAAACGGTGGTTTTCCATCTTCCCTTATTCGACCTCTTCCAGCTTAGTGGTTTGGGCTTTCTTGTTTTGATCCAGATCTCGCGTAGTGCCCTCGGTAACGCTCGAAGGGACCACCTCACCAGTCTCGTAAACTTGCGCGACCTCGTCTTCTGCAAATACCGTCTGTTCTGGCGGCAGCGATCTCTTGTCTACAAGATCTTCTTTGCGGGGGTTTTCGGTTTCAGGCAGGTCGCCCTGCGCAGGTCCGATCTCGGCTCGCAGAAGATCTGCGACTGACCAGCCTACCATCAGCATTCCCGGGAGCAACGCAAGCAGCCACCATTCGTTTCCCTTGAAAGGAATTCCGAGAAATACTGCGGCTATCAGCAGAAAAATCCCCCAAATGAACTTGTTTACACCGGAACGGTAGCGGGCGCTTCTGGTCTTCTTTCGAGGGAAAATTCCCTCGGTCCATTTTTGGAGATTCGACGCTCCGGTCAGGTCTTCATCCTCCACAAATCCGATTCTGCCGCCACAGCTTCGACAAAAGCTCCCGTCGTCTGGGTTCTCAGTTCCGCACTTCGCACAAAACATCTCTAGTCGTCTTTCTCCAGCTTCGAAGTATCCACTTCGGAATCCATCTCGAGGTGGCGAGTGGTTCCTTCGGTTACACTTGGCGGCGCGAACTCGCCGGAACCCTCAGGCATTCTGAATTCGTCTTCAGCGAAGACGGACTGGTCTGGAGGAAGCGCGGCCCGGTCCTCGGTGTCGATCTGTTTTTCAGGCGGGCCTTCAGAGAAGGCAATCTGCCGCTTATCTTCCTTTTGCAGCCTGATCACCTGGGCGATACCAACTCCAAGGGCTCCGAAACCGGGGATCAGCATCCAGAACCACCAACCAAAGCCCATCGGCTGATAAGCAAGTACTATAGAGATGATGATGAACGCGATTCCCGAGCCGATCGACCCCATTGCCGCTTCCCAACTCAGTTCTACGTCTTTCTTCTTTTTTTTCGCGTTTCTTTGGCCGCCTGTGAAATGAGGGGCCAGTTTGTCGTTAACCCAATTCTCAAGCACAAAATCGTCCCCATTCCCGATCACTTTCGGTAGAGTGGCTCCGCACTTGCGGCAATACTTGCCCGAATCCGGGTTCTTGGTACCGCATTTAGCACAATACATAGATTTAAACTCTCAGATGTGACCAGTACGTCGCGGGCGATCCGCCAGTTCGGCGAAGTCCGATATTATCAGATTGTATTGAGGAAGGAAGGTAGCCGGCGAACGGGAAGTAAGCTGATGCCTGATCAATGAAATCTGAACATTGATTATGGTGCTCCCGGCAGGACTTCAACCTGCGGCCTTTCGCTCCGGAGGCGAACGCTCTATGCACCTGAGCTACGGGAGCACATCAGGACTTTATTCTACTCTCAACCGCCGCGAATTCAATCATCAGCCTTCAGCTTCCAGACCTGGATTCTTCTGTCCGCGACCTGATAGACCTTTCCGACCGGTTCATAATTCTGCTGAACGAATCTAGCAAGCGGAGCAAGATGATCGCCGGACCTCCGTTGATCGTCGGGCCTGTTGTAATCGACGTCCCAGAGCATCAACCCTGGTCTACTCTTCTCGAGATCAGATACGACCTCGGCGACATGCTCAGGCCTTGTGTAATCCGTCTCCCAGATCTGTCCGTACCTGGTTGGGTTCCTTAGATGGAAAGGGAAATAAATGTACGGTTCGTATACCTCAAAGAATTCCTCGCCAGGCTCGGTGTTCTCAAGCACGTAGGTATATCGCTCGATCTGTTCGACTGGAAAGACCGCAAGCTTTCCCGAAGGCGACTGCCAGTAGACCATCTCCCAGTTAGTTTGCATGCGAATTCCCAGGTACAAGCTAAGGAGAAGCAGACCTGCCGCCGCGGCGGTGACGAGCCATCGGTCGAACTGTTTCGCAAGAGTGATCCGCGATATGAGAAAACCGACAAGGATCAACGCAGGAGATGAGACCTGGAACAGCCTGAAGCTGTCAGGCGCAACGTTCGAATATGTCGTCGCGAACCCGATCAACGCGATCAAGACCACCTTCTTCCATTCGTTCCACTTGTCGCGCGAGATCCGGAAGAAGAACGCCAAGGCAAACAGCGGATAAACGAGCGGTATCCCGAACGAGTAAACAAGGTGCATCACAAAAGCGAAAGCACCCGAAAGATTCGTAAAACTCGCCGCCCGCCCGAGCACAAGGAAGAAGACTTCGCTGTTGTTGTACTTCGAGAAGCCATACCAGTTCGACGGATAGACGAACGCTGATTCCCAGAAGAGCTCCGGACCTGCGGCAAAAACGAAGTATGCACAAAGCGCTGCAAGCGAAATGACGGCCGCCGCTCCAAGATAGAAGATGTCCTTTCCGATACCGAAAAACTCACGTTTTTCGACAATTCCCTCGATCAGTATGAAAAGCGCGATCGCGCATACGGCGAAGAACCCACGCTGCTGAGTGAAGAACGAAGTGATCCCGCAGAAAACCCCTGCAAGTATCAGGTTCAGGGGCTTCCGTGACCGGATAACGATCAAAGCCGCGAGAAGTATGAAAACCGGGCTGAACATCCTGTGCGAACCATCGATGCCGAACCATCGGAACCCAAAGAACGCAAATAGAAGGGCGGGAAGGTATGCGAACGGGCCTTCGATGACTGACTTTGAGAGCCTTAAGGTCAGAAAGAGAATTGCTGTGGCTAAAGCGACGATCGTGGCGTTTATTATCCAGTGCTTTGCACCGAAGATCGAGAACATCACCGCGTAATAGAGCTGGCTTCCGGGAAATGTGAACTGGAAGAAATCCCTGTACATCGTGTCTCCCAGGTACATCCGCCAGCCTTCATAAGCAAATATCAGATGATCAGATTCCCAAAAGAACGGCGTAGCCGGAAGCTCGAAGACAAGCGAGTAGAAGAATGCCGCACCTGAGATCAGGATAAGATTCTCCAGACTCGCACTTCGAAGCAGACCAGATTTCTTGTCAGTCGTATCTTCCATTGATCGAATTAGGGAAATACCTGGAAGGGTATAAGCTAATGTAGAACTCGCCGGCTTCCAAGTTCAGAAGGCCGCGCGGGTTCACGCAAATTACTCGAAGATTGCCGTCGGGTCGCCAAGATCCGTTTGTTGAAGCACTCAAGCAGACTTTTCTAATTCATCTGAGAAGGAGGTACGAACCGATGATCCTTGTGAATCTGCCAGGCATCAGAGGAGACTCGAAGATACCTGGTCATGTCGGTGAAATAGAGTTCGACACTTACAGATTTGGCAATCTTAACCGGGATCCTGACGCTGGGCGAAATTCGGTGCTCGCTTATGATCTGATTTTGACGAAACGAAAAGACTCAAGCTCGCCGAGGTTTATGGAGTTCTTCATGTCCGGCAAGCAAATCCCCAGAGGCGAAATGCTGGTCGTCAGCCGGATTCCAGGCACAGAGGCGAAGCAAAGTCTGCTATATGGAATGGAGGACTTGTTCATTTCCTACTATCTTCCGAAGGTCGTCCACGATCCATCGGGTTCGATCTACACAGAAGATATTGGCATCAACTTCAAGAAGGTTATGACTGCGATTTCGAGGTCAGGTATGTGAGCCGGAAATGTATCTCAAGACGCTACGAGAACTTGTTACTTAAACTGTTGCACTCTAGCATCAAAAAATTTTCTTGCATGAGATTCCCATATGTGTACACTTCGCAATTCCGCCGGCCGATCTGGTAGCCTCGAGGATGAACCACAAAGAGGCTGCCTTCTCAGACAGCCTCTTCCAACAACAGATCTGGTAGCGCATAGGGGAATTGAACCCCTGTTTCAAGGTTGAGAACCTTGCGTCCTAACCACTAGACGAATGCGCCGTAAGGAAAAGTTACTATACACTCTCTTCAAAATTATTGCATCATTCCAGCCCCACATTCACACTTGTTTGCAGACATTCGATTGATCATTTCGCAAGGGCTTTGAAGGTAGTCGGAGACATACACCTATGATGGTTTACGTGGTTGACCGGAGAGTTCCACGTCCGCCTCGTCCTTCAGGTTTAGGAGGACTCGTGCGCCACAATGACAACTTTGAACAGGGCTGGCGTCGTGTGATCGAGGAATTCCCCGGTCATGAAGACGCTCAAATGCTGTTCGTCGAGTCAGGTGAGCCGTTCCAGGCACTATCGAGGCGGATCAGCCAGACAGTTAGCAACCCTTGGAGTATCTGGATGCTGCGAATAATTTGCCACGGGGCTCCTGCATTTCTTCAGCTTGGCGCCGGGGTTGGCAGGCGCGAGGTTCGCCATTTTAGAAACATAAGACATTCGATGACTCCCTCTCATTTGAGGGGACGGGGGATCGAGATTCACGGCTGTAATGTCGCAGAAGGCACTCAGGGAAGAAGATTTGTTCAGCAGATCGCTACCGCTATCAACCTACCTGTAGTGGCCAGCCCCCACATCCAGCAGGCTGACAACATGTTTCGCTTTGAAGGAGGCGACTTGTTAAGGATTGATCCGTAAACTCTCTAGACCGATCTTCGTTAAGACACCAATCGATTTGCGGGTCTCTCGATCCGTTTGGTTTCTGATACCGGAAGGTTCTCGATGATTCCAAACACCGTCATTTCCAGGTTGTTAGCGGCGGGTCCTTTGATGCGCGAATTCATCTATTCCCCTCCTCAACGTGTTTTCCTGTGAATAGCGTTTGCCTTGCTGCGCATCCGTGTTGTATTTTCACAGCTAATCACGGACATCTGGTCGCGCCCGCGATCCTTTTCGGCTAACGGTTCTGAAGAATTCTCCCTTCAAACCATCTCAAAGACCACTTCCGTGGATCAGGCCGCCAGCGACGGGCGCCAGCTTTAACTGAATAAGTTTGCTAAAGGAGAGTGAAATCTAAGGAGTCATTCTATGGAGAAACTCACCCTGGAAGGATTTATGTCGGGCCTCAAGAATAGGAATCCCGGCGAAGAAGAGTTCCATCAGGCTGTTGAAGAAGTTGCCCATTCCCTCGTTCCGTTCATTAATCAAAACAAAATTTACAGAGAAGCCGCGATCCTGGATAGGCTCACGGAACCGGACCGCATCATCATCTTCAGGATCAACTGGGAGGACGATGAGGGCCGAATTCAAACAAACCGTGGATACAGGGTCCAGTGGAACAACTCTATCGGACCGTACAAAGGGGGACTAAGGTTTCACAGGAGCGTCAAACAAAGCATTCTAAAATTCCTTGCGTTTGAACAGACCTTTAAAAACAGCCTTACGGGAATTCCTATGGGAGGCGGGAAAGGTGGCTCTGATTTTGATCCGAAGGGTAAATCGGACGCGGAGGTGATGAGATTCTGCCAGTCTATGATGACCGAACTGTACAAACACATCGGCCAGTTCACCGACGTTCCTGCGGGCGACATCGGAGTGGGTTCGCGCGAGATCGGCTACCTCTACGGTCATTACAAACGGCTTTCGACACAGTTCACAGGCGTGATGACCGGCAAGGGAATGGCATACGGCGGAAGTGAGATAAGGCCCGAAGCAACCGGATACGGGTGCGTATATTTCATGCGCAACATGCTGAATCGGATCGGCGAAGGTATGTCGGGAAAGACCGCGATCGTCTCAGGTTCGGGAAACGTCGCTCAATTCACATGCGAAAAGGCGACGGAGCTTGGCGCCAAAGTGGTGACACTTTCAGATTCGTCAGGAACCATCCATGATCCCGAAGGCGTGACGGCCGAGAAGCTTGAATTCGTGAAAGAACTGAAGAACGAAAGAAGGGGAAGGATCAAAGAGTATGCCGACGAATTTGGTGTCGAGTTTTACGAGGGCAAGAAACCGTGGCACATCGCTGGTGATCTCGCATTTCCTTCCGCCACTGAGAACGAGATCGACAAGGATGACGCCAAGGCTCTTGTTTCCAATGGCTGCATGGCGGTCTCGGAGGGCGCAAACATGCCGACCACCAAAGGTGGAATAGAAGTTTTTCAGGAAGCGAAAATCCTTTACGGTCCTGGGAAGGCCGCCAATGCCGGCGGGGTAGCTGTCTCAGGTCTCGAGATGGCTCAGAACAGCGCCCGGCTCTCTTGGTCCAGGTCAGAGGTTGATCAGAGGCTTCAGACCATAATGAACGATATCCACTCGAAGTGCGTGGAGTTCGGCTGTATCGATAATGGACGGGTCGACTATGTTCAGGGGGCAAACATTGGCGGCTTTATAAAAGTTGCCGACGCGATGCTCGCTTACGGGGTAGGATAACGTTTACCGAGCGGGACTTGCTTCTTGAATCTCAATCTTGTGGGTCGAGTTTTCGAGCGCAGGAATTCGAACAGTTTTGTCTTTGTAACCGGATTTGCTAAATCTCAGTCTCAATGAGGTAGCAGCCCCGGTTACAGTGACGAAATTAAATCTGCCTGTTTCATCAGTGCGCTGTTCTGATTCCTTCCTGAAACCTCCCGCAATCTCGCTCTCCATCACAACCTCGACGCCCTCAACCGGTTTCCCCAGTCCGTCCAGGACCTCGCCGCTGGCTATGGTCGCCGGATCTCCGCAGCCAGCAGTCGCCGTAAGAACGATCAATGCTCCGAAAACCATGGAAAGGATCCTCATGCATCACCCTCCCTGACGTGGTCACGAATATAAGGCCATAGGCTTCCTGAAGTTGGCTTACCGCTAGTATACCAATGTTCGATTATCGAGGCTTGTTGCTCTGCATTGTAAGAGCTCCAATCCTGACCCGCGGTGTAGTTGTATGCTGCATTTCCGCGTATGCATTGATTTATAGCGGAATCATATACGTAACTCTGCGCGAAGACGCTATTCTTGCCTTGCAACACATGTGCGGTTTCGTGGACGAGCAAGTCAGTATTGGAGGACGACATGTCTGGAAATGCGGACCCGACATTCATTAGATAGCCCATGTTTACGATGCTTCCCAAATAACCTCCAATCGTTGCGGCCGCCGCAAGAAAACCTGATGCAGCAGCTCCCAACAAAGTAGTGACAAGTGATGTCGGGATCGTGAATGGGCGATTGTATCCTCCTAGCCCGTTCGTCACCATAATGCGGATCCTGAACGGAAGAGTGTCATCGTAAACACTCTCGACGATCCGGTATTCCGCGCTGCTCATAATACGGGCTTGAGTCGGAACGGTAATGTCTGTAAGGTCTGCCATCGCATGCCTCTCCTAAATAGCTAGTCGGGTTGGCGGGAAAGAAATCGTATGGGTTTTGCCCGCCATAGTAAGTTCTTTGGTCTGGTACATCAAGAAAAATCTCCGAATAGATCAAAATGGGATCGATGTGCTTGTCGTAAAGACTCCCCGAAATGACCAAATCCGACTTTTGGGGGTTAGAGGTTAGCAAATGTGGCTTCCAGTTGAATAAGCCGAGTGCAACATTGAATTTTATTGACATTGGAAAACCAAACTAAGATAGTTGTCACGAAAACCCCATTTGTTTGAAGGAGTTGAGATCCCATGCTGCCTACTGATACGGATTTTGAGGCCCAAGTGTCGATGGAAAGGGAAGCCGTTCCCGTCCCGGAGGACCCGCCATTTCATATTCTATTTGTGGGAGATTACAGCGGGAGGAGCAACCACCTTTTCAATTCTGAAGAAAAGCTTCCCGTTCCGGTACCGATCGAGATCGACCGGGACAATTTTGAAGCCGTAATGGGTCGGCTGAATGTCGCAATTACTATTGAGCCGGCTGGAACGGACACGGGAAGGATAACTCTGCGATTTCGGTCACTCGACGATTTTCATCCGGACAAGTTATTTCGCAACGTGCCTTTGTTCGCTGAGTTGAGGGATCTGAGAACGCGGTTGCTCGACCATGATCAGTTTGATTCAGCGGCCAGGGAAGTCCGGGGATGGATCGATGACGACATAGCGGAAGAACGATTGGTAGAAACTCAAGCAACAAATGAAGAACGCGTTCTCGAAGGCGGCGAACTATTAGACGACATTCTGGGAAGCGCCAAACGGGATGCAGAGTCGTATCCAACGCAAACTACTGATAAGACAGAACTTAGCAAGTTAATAAGAGAGCTTGTGAAACCCCATTTAGTCAGCACGGACGAGGTCGAGCAGGCGAAGCTGCTGGGTGTGCTTGACGAGATGACAGGGGATTTAATGAGAAAGATCATTCAATCGCCTGATTTCAGGGCTCTCGAGGCAGCGTGGCGGGGACTCTACCTCGTTGTTCGACGTGTCGAAACTTCAAGCGATTTAAAGCTATTTTTGTACGATCTCTCCAAAGATGAGCTTGGCAAGGACTTGAAATCTGTCGGTGACCTAACCGATTCGCAGTACTTCAAATCGGTCGTAAAGGAAACGATAGAGATTTCAAACAGGGAACCTTGGGCTCTTATCTGCGGGAATTACGATTTTTCGGTAGATGTTGATGACTGCGCATCCCTGATACGGCTGGCGAAGATCTCGAATGTGATAAATGCGCCTTTCGTCTCACACATCCGCCCGCAAATGCTTGGGGTAGAGTCACTTGCGAAGAGTCCTGTGCCTTCCAGCTGGAATCTTTCCGAAGAATCTGAGGGCAGTAAACTCTGGGCAATGCTTAGGACCATTCCTGAGTCGGTGAACCTTGGCCTGGCTGTTCCCAGATTTCTGGTAAGGTTGCCGTACGGCGAAAACACCGATCCTACGGAAGCGTTCGATTTTGAAGAGTTTAGGTCGTCGAGTGACCATGACCAATATCTTTGGTCAAACCCGTCCTTTTTGTGCGGGCTCGTGCTGGCAAACGCTTACAGGGCACACGGTTGGGAAGTGAATGGACGGTATCCGCTCGCAATTAAAGGCCTGCCCACACATATGTTTACGACGGACGGCGAAACGAGCACCAAACCTTGTGCGGAGATCGCAATGACCCACGAGGCATGTGATGCACTGATCGAACAGGGGCTGATGCCTGTCATCAGCTACAAAGACACCGACAAAGTGCGTATCGGCGGCATTCATTCGATCAGGTTTCCACCCAAATCGCTGAATGGTCGTTGGGAATGAACCTGGATCGCGACTTAGTGTTTGTCATTTGAACTAAATGACTTAGTATATAGGTTTGGCAAAAGGCGGGAGAACCCGCCTTTTTTGACCGCCGTAGACCACAGCAATGTACTTCGATGAAAAATTTGACGTTATCGTAATCGGGGCTGGTCATGCAGGATGCGAGGCTGCTTCTGCATCCGCGCGTCTAGGCGCTGAGACAGCGCTTGTTACCATCAACCTCGACCTCATAGGACAAATGTCCTGTAATCCCGCGATCGGAGGTATTGCGAAGGGACATATCGTTCGTGAAGTAGATGCACTTGGCGGAATTATGGGCCGAGTTATCGACCGGACGGGTATTCAGTTCAGGCTTCTGAACAGATCTCGCGGTCCCGCTGTTCAGTCTCCGAGGGCACAGGCAGACAGGGCGCTCTACCGTACAGAGATGCGTCGGGTCTTGGAGGCTACTCCAAACCTTCACTTGAGGCAGGGTGTAGTTGTCAAGCTTCTTGTTGAGAAAGGAGTGACTGTCGGCGTCGAGATGCAGGACACACGTAGGTTTGGTGCAAATGCCGTTGTAGTAGCGACAGGTACTTTCCTTAATGGAAGGATCCATACTGGGTCGAGGAACTATTCTGCGGGCCGAGCGGGAGAACCGGCGTCGATTGAACTCGCTGATAATCTGCGAGAGATCGGCTTTCCGGTCGGCAGGTTAAAGACAGGAACACCCCCGAGGCTCGATTCGCGAACGATCGATTGGGATAAATTCGAAGCACAACCTCCGGATGCGGATCCGGTGGCATTTTCATTTTCCACGGACGCGATCGAACAGCCGCAGATAGACTGCTACATTGGTTTTACGAATGCATCTGTTCACGAAAAAATCTCACAGAACATTGACCGTTCGCCTCTTTACTCCGGTGCGATAAAAGGAGTCGGACCTCGGTACTGCCCATCGATAGAAGATAAGATTGTTAAGTTCTCGGGGAAAGAACGACATCAGCTTTTTCTTGAGCCCGAAGGTCACGATACCAATGAAGTTTATTTAAACGGGTTTTCGACTTCTTTGCCGGCAGATCTTCAACTTGAGCTGCTAAGAATGATCGAGGGTTTTGAGGAAGCTAAGATTGTCAGACCTGGATATGCGATTGAATACGACTTTATCGACCCTCGTGAGCTTAGCCCGACTATGGAATCTACGCGGGTATCAGGTCTATTTCTTGCGGGCCAGATAAACGGTACGACTGGTTACGAAGAAGCAGCATGCCAGGGACTGATGGCTGGGATCAATGCGGTGTTTCACGTGAAACAGCGCCCGCAGGTCGTTCTGACAAGAAACGAAGCATATATCGGAGTCTTAGTTGATGATCTGATTCAGCACGGAGTCGACGAGCCTTACCGTATCTTTACGTCACGCGCGGAATCAAGACTGTTATTGAGGCACGACAATGCTGACCAAAGGCTCTCACCAAAGGGCAACGAGATAGGATTAATCAATGACTCTGATTGGGAACGCTTTAACAAGAAGCGCGACCGGCTTGCGGCGACGAGAAATGCTCTTGACGGAACTCGGTATAAACGGTCAGATATAGAGTATTCTGCTGTTTCTCAACTTCTTGATCAGGATCTAGGAGACTCGTTCACACTTTCCCAGCTGGCTCAGCGACAGGGTGTAGAATCTTCTCTTGTGTACAAGCTCCTTCCGAATGGAGTGCGTAATGAAGTGAACGAGAAAGATCTCGACACTGCACTCGCTGATTCGCTTTATAGAGGATACATCAAGAAGCAGAGTGTTGCCGAAGCGAGGGTCTTTCGCCACGACAACCTGCGGGTTCCAGAGTCTTTCAACTTCCGGGATATAGGAGGGCTTTCTCTTGAGATGGTTGAAAGGCTTGAACGCGCCAAGCCTCGTACTTTTGGTCAGGTTCGAAAGATAAATGGCTTGACCCCAGTTGCTTTATCGACCGTTCTTGTTCACCTCACAGCTTCAAAGTCTGCTTAGCGGAGCTCCCACACGTCTGCTATCCTGACTAAGTTTCACGTGAAACAATCACTTCGTGATGCGTTAGCGGCGATCGAGGAGATGTGCTAGATTAACGCCACTACCCCCGAAGACTGCTAAATCTAATGGGCAAAGTAATATCGATCGCCAACCAGAAAGGCGGTGTTGGCAAAACGACCACTGCCGTAAATCTTGCCGCTGCCCTAGCAATCAGGGAAAAAAGGGTTCTCCTGGTCGATGCCGATCCACAGGGGAATGCGTCTTCGGGTTCTGGCATTGAGAAACTTGGAAGCAGGAAGACGCTTTACGACGCGATCTGTAGAGATACTGCAGTTGAAGAGATTATTCTTCCTACCGAGCTCCCTTTGTTGTTTGTTATTCCTGCAGATAAACAACTGGCCGGCGCGGAGATCGAACTCGTCAACGAAGGCCGCCGAGAGTACAGACTCAAAGACCTGGTCTCACGGATTCGGGATGAATTCGATTTTGTGATCATCGATTGTCCTCCCTCGCTTGGGCTTCTTACCGTAAATGGACTCACCGCAGCGGATTCGCTTCTGGTGCCTATCCAATGTGAGTATTACGCCCTTGAGGGCGTAACGGAGCTGTTCGATACACTCGCACATTTGCGGCGACTGTTGAACCCGGGGCTATCGATCGAGGGTTTGTTGCTGACGATGTACGACGAGAGGACCAACCTCTCCGCCGCCGTCGCAAACGACCTCAGGGATTTCTATGGTGCACAAGTCCTCAACACAGTGATCCCCAGAAACGTACGCTTGGCGGAGGCGCCTAGTTACGGTAAACCCATTATTCTCTATGATATAAGGTCAAAAGGGGCTGAGAGCTACATCGAACTGGCAAAGGAGGTAATCGGCAATGGCGAGACAGGCCTTAGGAAGGGGGCTTAGCGCACTCTTAGGGGATGAAACACCAGAGGAGGCTATTGAAAGCGGGTTTCTTGAACTCGATTTGGAACTCCTTGTGAGGAATTCGGAACAGCCGAGAGAGGTCTTCGAAGAACCAGAACTCGAACAGCTAGCACAGTCCATTCGCGCCAACGGGGTTGTTCAGCCAATCGTAGTTCGACCCCACGAAGGCTCCTATCAGATCGTTGCAGGAGAAAGGCGTTGGCGGGCCGCCCAAAAAGCTGGATTAAAAAAAATTCCGGCAGTCGTGCGCGCCATCTCCGACAACAAGATGCTTGAAGTAGCGCTAATTGAGAACATCCAGCGCCAGGAGTTGAACCCGGTCGAAGAGGCGCGAGCTTACAAGAGATTGATAGATGAGTTCTCCTTAACACAAGAACAGGTTGCAAACCGTGTCGGTAAGACAAGACCTTTCGTTGCCAATTACCTACGTTTGTTGCGGCTGCCGAAGAAGGTGTTAGCTTACTTAGAAAGGGGAATGCTCTCGGTTGGCCACGCGCGCGCGCTTCTCGCTATCAACGGGGACACAGCTATGGAGTCGCTAGCGTCTGAGATAATAAGCGGTGATCTTTCTGTCCGCGCGACAGAGAAAGCCGTCAAAAAGCTAACTAGGCCATCCAGATCCAAGATCAGGCTTTCTGACGAAAACCTGGCCGATCCGAATGTCATACGAGCGGAAACCAAACTCCGCCGGAGATACGGTACGCATGTCAAGATCAAAAAGGTTGGAAACGGTAAGAAAGGAAGGATCGAGTTAGAATTCTACAATGAAGCTGATCTTGACAGAATCTATAACTTGTTGATGGGAAAAGACTAAACAGGCTATGACAAGACGACTTACGGAAATGGTTTCTTGCGCTGGTTGAGTGGCGAAACTCGCCCCGCGAGACCTCGCTCAAGTATTGAGCGGACTTCCGATCCAAACAGACCCGCGAATTGTCGTCGGTTATGACACGGCCGATGATGCGGGTGTCTTTCGTCTTGACAACGAAAATCTGCTGGTCCAGACGCTCGACTTCTTTACACCGGTCGCTGACGATCCTTTGACTTACGGCAAAATCGCGGCGGTAAACTCACTGAATGACGTCTTCGCAATGGGCGGAACTCCCCTCACAGCTCTCTCAATAGTATGTTACCCCCAAAAAGGTGATTGGAGCGTTCTAGGCGAGATATTGAAAGGTGGACAACAAATGATGATTGACGAAGGAGTCGCTGTTTTGGGCGGCCATTCAATCGACGATCAAGAAATCAAGTTTGGATATTCCGTGACCGGTCTTGTCGGTAAGCACAACGTAATTACGAACGCTGGGGCAGTAGCCGGTGATGTCTTGATCTTGACAAAACCGATCGGCACCGGGGTGATCAGCACCGCAGTTAAGAATGGAATTGCGTCAAAAGAGGCAGAGGAAGCCTCTGTGAGGATTATGACCACCACCGCGAAGAAAGCGGCGGAAGCAATGCGGGCCGTTGGAGCAAAAGGGTGCACCGACGTGACGGGCTTTGGCCTTGTCGGACACGCTTACGAAATGGCTAAGGCGAGTCGCGTAACATTCGAGATTGATTCTCGGTCCGTTCCTCTGCTACCCACTGTTCCGGAGCTTGTTGGATTGAAGATGCTGACCAGAGGCGACAAGAACAATCGCGAATACGTTGGCGACGCGTTAAAATTTGATGACCGAGTTCCTTCGGAAATGCAGAGCATCCTCCTAGATCCGCAAACAGCCGGTGGACTATTGATATCAGTGGCTGAGGAAAAAGCTCCCGAAATCCTCAATGCTGTACCCGGGTCGGCGATAATAGGGAAAGTGAATGAGAAAGAAGATGTGCTTGTATCAGTAAAATAGCCCCTTGGCGAAGAACCGACCGGGCGAAGAAGCCCCAAGATATGCCGGTATTGTTGATATTTATCCTCGAATCGATAGGAACCCAAGAGCTGATCTTGGTAGGAATCGTTGCGCTCATAGTATTCGGCCCGCGGAAACTCCCCCAAATGGCTAAGAAGCTTGGGGGAATGATGCGCGAATTAAGGAAGGTATCTGGGGAGTTTAGGGAAACCTGGGAGCGAGAGGCATCGATCGAAGACCTGAAGGATGAGTTCAGGCTGGACGGTGGGACACCAAAGACGGAAAAGAATCGCCGTGAAACCGTAAGAGCGATTCCTCGAGAACAGACCGCAGATTTCGAGTCAATAGGCGGACCTGGTCCAGAGATACGGGAAGTCAGCAGGGATGAATTTGACAAGTTTTCGCCTCCGGCGGCTGAACACAGTGCAGCGTCGATGGATCCGGATCCGCCAGCAAAAAATCCTGAGGAAAATGCCTCCGACAAACGAAACTGGCTTTGAGCAGACAGTCCGTTGAACTCACGCCATATCCTCAATGTACGAAACCGAGGAAAACCAGGAAGAACTTGGAGGGCAAATGTCCTTCCTCGAGCATCTTGACGAGCTTCGGGGCAGGCTTGTCAGGTCGGTCGTATTTATACTTGTCGCGTTCATTGGCTGCTGGTTCGTTTCGAACCAGATCTTTTCATTTCTAGCTGAACCAGTCGAGAAGGCGCTTGCAGAAGCTCAACGAAGGGATGTCCCGATCGAAGGGAGAACAGGATCAGAACGGGTTCTTTCACTCAGGGAACTAAAGATCGGCGACGAAGGGCGGTACATTTTCGACAAAGCTACAACGATTGGCACCACCGTAGTCAGCCCAGGATCTTCAGTTGGAGCGGTCGTGGAAGCTGACCAGGTAGGCAAGCCGGCGCTTTACACGACTGAAAAGTTATTGACTTCGTCGGGCGTCGTTCCTGAAGGAATAAAGCTCCCGGTCGATCTAACGTTCAAGGACGGCGAGAACCCGAATGTGAACGAACGCCTTATCGTGACTACGGTTCCCGAGCAGTTCACATTGCTCGTGACCGTTTCTCTATATTCGGCGATAGCTGTTTCGGTCCCATTTCTTCTGCTTCAGATTTGGGGATTTATCTCCCCCGCCCTTTACAAGCACGAAAGAAAGTACGTAACCCCGTTCGTCCTGCTTTCGACAAGCTCCTTCGTTTTGGGAGCCGCTTTCGCATATTACATACTCTTTCCACCTGCCGCGAGATATCTACTAAGCTTGGGGCCTGATTTTCAGTTGCTGATACGCGCTACGGACTACTTTGAGTTCATAACGTTGATCATGCTTGCGATGGGAATCGTCTTTCAGATGCCGGCAGTCACGTACGTACTTGCGAGGATCGGAATCGTATCTGCCGGATTTCTTATAAGAATCTGGAAGATCGCGCTTGTTGTGATGCTGATCGTAGCGGCATTCATTTCACCCACAGGCGACATACCCAACATGATGTTGTTTGCTACTCCGATGATGGCACTATATGTTGTATCGATACTTATCGCGTGGATTTTCGGGACGAAACGCGAGACTGACGAATAAGCCGCCAATCCTACTTCCCTTTTGTCTGCTTTGCAGCACGCGAGGCCCGAAGTACCTTCGGTCGTGCAACCGACCTCGCAAGCCAACGCATCCTGAAACGTTGTTGGAAAACCATAACTGTCTGATATAATTCTGCCTTTCGAAAACCGTTGGCAACGGTTCTTTAAGCTTCCTTAATTATACGGAGTGTAGAAAGCTATGCCGTTTATGCGATCAACACGCAGTCTATTGGTAATTGTATTCGTCCTTTCCATTCTTGTTTCCGGAGCTCTCGCGCAGATCACTGACGATCCGCTCGATAAGCCCCGCAAGACCGAAAAGGAAATCGCCAGAATCTATGAAGATTGGCTCAGCAAAGATGTCAAGTACATCATCACCTCGGAAGAAAAGAAGGCTTTTAAGGCCCTAAAGACCGATGAAGAGCGTGAGAACTTTATTGAGAGCTTTTGGCGCCGTCGAGATCCGAACCCGGATACCGAAGAGAATGAATACCGTGAGGAGTACTACGAGCGAATCGCATATTCGAACGAACACTTCACTTCTGGAAAACCTGGCTGGATGACAGACCGCGGCAGGATCTACATTACATGGGGCAAACCCGATAGTGTTGAATCAAGACCGATGGGCGGCGCATATGACCGTCCGGCATGGGAAGGAGGCGGAACGACAACAACCTATCCGTTCGAGATCTGGTTCTACCGATATCTAGAAGGTGTTGGCAGCGGGATCGAGATAGAATTCGTTGATCCGAGCGGAACGGGAGAATACAGGATCGCGAGAAATGCGAACGAAAAGGATGCTCTTCTTTTTGTTCCTGGCGCGGGTCTGACCACCAACGAGATGTTGGGAATATCCAGCAAATCGGATCGGATCGCGGGAACCAACCAGCGTGACTATTACCGTGAGCAGGACTCGCCTTTCCGGAGGATCGAACTGATCTCGAATCTTCAAAGACCACCTCAAGTGAAGTTCGCCGATCTCCAGACGACCCTCGATCAAACTCCCGTGATCGACAACAACCCGCTTGATTTCGACCTGCGAGTCGACTTCTTCAAGCAGACTGATGATCGGGTGATAACGACATTCACTATCCAGACAGAGAACAAGGAACTTGTCTTTGAGGATATCGGGGGAATTCCGACCGCACGCATGAACATCTTCGGCAGGATCACTGCCGTAACCGACCGACGCGCCGGAATCTTCGAGGATTCGGTAATCGCGACCTCTTCCGCCGCGGATCTGGCTGAAGAGAAAGAAAGAAAGTCAGTCTACCAAAACGCTCAGCCGCTGGCTCCCGGAAATTACAAAGTCCAGGTAGTAGTTCGCGACGTGGCTTCGGGAAACAAAGGTATCCAGAGCATTGGATTCAAGGTTCCGAAATTTGACAAGGAGAACCTGTGGACTTCGACACTGATTCTTGCTTCGAAGCTCAGGCCAACCGATGACCGGGATATCGGCGCGATGTTCGTGATCGGGAATGCCAAGGTCATCCCCAATCTCTCAGCCGATTTTCAGAAGGGTCAGGATGTGGGAATCTATTTGCAGGTTTACAATGCGAAGATCGATCAAACAACGCTTCGTCCCGCAGTCGATGTTGAATACATATTGTCGAAGGACGGTAAGGAGATCTTCAGGGAACCGGAGAATTGGTCCGGGCTCAGTGATTCGGGACAGAGGCTGACGCTTGCCCGTCTGCTTCCGACCTCAACTCTCGAACCGGGTGAGTACGAGATCAAGATCAGGATTCAGGACAAAGTTGGTACTGAGGTCCGCACCCTAACGCCTTCCGAGAAGTTCAGGATCGTAGAGTAGAGGATTTTTCAGCACGTAGATCATTGGCCGGCGGTTCAGTTGAACTTGCCGGCTTCTTTTATGAAACATCCGAGCTCAAACAGGATATCCTTCGAACATTATCGAGCAACTGACCGCTACCGGTTCATAGAGCTGTTCACAGATCACCGCGCAATGAAGCACATCGGTGACGGGCCGCTATCGGAGTCCGAGGCAAATGTTCTTTGGAAAAAACTGACTGAGGATTTCTATCCCGCGGGAATCTACACGATCTGGGCATTGTTCGCCATTGATGATGCGCGATATCTTGGTCATGCAAGCTTGAGGCCAAGGCCTGAGTTTCCCGATGAATGGGAGATCGGGTACATACTAAGGACTGAAGAGTGGGGAAACGGCCTTGGAACTGAAGCAGCGAAAGCTCTCGTCAGATTCGGATTCGAGTATCGGGCCTTCAAGAAGCTGTACGCTACTGTGGATGACGACCACGGCGCCTCCATCCATGTTCTGAAGAAAGCAGGTTTCCGGTTTGAAAGGTTCGATCACGATGAAGAAGGAAAATACTCGGTCTTTTCTGTTGGCAAGCAGAACAGTTAAAAAGGCCTTGATCGAACATTCGTGCGAAGTTCAACGTTACAACTACGGATACGAAGATAACATCGGAAGACTTCTCATCTGAGCAAGGGAATAATCACGTAAGGAGCACTAAGAAAATGTCAGACGAATTTGAGAAAGAAGTCGCTAAAGCGGAGAAGGAACTCGAACAGGGCCTTATGACAGTAGAAAATGAGCAGGCAAACGAGGGCCTCGATGACGAATACCTCGGAGATCTAAAAATGCAAGCACAGGAATACCAACAAAAGCTTCAGGATGCAGCCGCAAAAGCAAAAGATTACGCCGGCGAGA
Organism: Acidobacteriota bacterium; assembly: GCA_003385635.1. GTDB lineage: Bacteria > Acidobacteriota > Blastocatellia > Pyrinomonadales > Pyrinomonadaceae > Aridibacter. The sequence goes on from QQUY01000002.1 coordinate 662,426, forward strand.
AACTGCACTATGCGGGCGAGAAGTTTAAAGAGCTTCAGGACAAGGACCCGAAGGAGCTAATTGAGGATGCAAAGGAATACGCAAGAAAGAATCCTGGTCAAACGATACTGATCTCGGCGGCAGTCGGACTTGTTATCGGCTGGCTGATCAAACGCAAGTAGAACCTGCGTTTTGGCGGGGCGAAAAGGGGCGGTCCTTTTGAGGGTCGCCCCTATCGTTTTTGGCCAATACTCTTGCTACAAATGCTATCTTAGTTGTAGACTCTTTCCAGACAAATGTCCGGTAGAGCGATTACCGGAGTCAGCCATCTAACTGCCAACTTGAATTCACTTACGTTCCGTTAATTGAAGTCATTCTTTAAGTTCTGAACGCCCTCGGTCTATCTAGAGCTATTCACAATTCTTGCTCCCTGCAGGTCCCATCCGATGAAGAATGAACCCATCCAAACTGCAATACGAAGTCTGGCAATTCTTGCAATTAGTGCTGTGTTCCTGACCTTCGGAGACCGGGCTCCGGTTTCCGCGTCAGGACCAGGAACGAGTTCCATCGAGAATCCCCCGATTGAAGAACGCCTCATTAACACAGGCACGTTTAAGACCCTCGCTGAAGCGATAGCGGCTTCCCGATATAGTTTTCGTTTCTCAGGACAAGGTCTTGGTGAGAAAGGCACCAAGGATGCGACAGCTCCGAACCCCGCAAATTCATTCAAGGGCTTGTTTACAGACAATGGTGTTCTTCTGAGACCTCTTTCAGAGAGTGAAGACTGGGAACTCCGAGTCGACTTCAAAGGTGTAGGGAGAGAAGAAAACATCGAGTCCGTCGAACGAGGCGCCAGGAAAGGGGTAAAAGGAAATAAAGCGATCACGATCGACTACTCGACACCTAAAGGAACCTCTGTGATGGAGTGGTTCGTCAACAGCCCGGATGGACTCGAACAGGGATGGACGGTGACCAGGAGGCCTGGCGGCGACTCCGGTGAATTGACCATCCAGCTTGAAACCGGGGGGACACTTGCACCCGAAGCCTCCGGCGATGGGCGTTCGGTTTTGTTCCGAAGTAAGGATTCGGAAACGAAGATCCTTTATGACAGATTAAAGAGCTGGGACGCCCACGGGAGACCGCTGAAAACAACAATACGTGCGGAAGGGAACTCAATTCGGATCTCAGTTGATGACACTGAAGCGATTTATCCGGTAACTGTGGATCCTTTCTTTTCCGAGGTCCGGAAACTCACTCCTTCAGACGGAGTGGCTGACGACTGGTTCGGTTGGTCAGTAGCGATCAGTGGCGATACTGCGGTAGTGGGAACCAACCCCGCCAGAGCAACTCCCGGCACGGTGTACGTTTACGAGAGGAACAGCACCGGCGCGAACCTATGGGGCGAGGTCGCCCTGCTGACTCAATCTGATGGCGCCGCATTCGACGTCCACGGTTTCTCTGTTTCCATCAGCGGGGATACGGTAGTCGCCGGCGCCCCGGGAGATGCTGACGCAGGCGCCGGAACAGGTTCAGCCTATGTTTTTGAGCGCAATTTCGGAGGAATTGACAACTGGGGGGAAGTCGCGAAGCTTACCGCTTCCGATGCTGTCGGGGGCGACGGATTCGGAAATTCGGTTTCCATCAGCAATGACTCGGTTATAGTCGGAGCTCCATTTAAAGCAGGCGGCGGGGCCGCATATGTCTTCGGGCGGAACGTGGGGTCTGCAGATGGATGGGGAGAAGTTACAAAGATCACGGCGTCCGATGCTGCTGGCTCGGACGCATTCGGATTCTCGGTTTCGCTTGATGTAGACACAGCCGTTGTCGGTGCGCCGGATGACGATGACGACGGCAGCAGCAGCGGCGCGGCATACGTCTTCGAGCGGAACTCAGATGGTGCCGGCGGAACTGCCGCCGACAACTGGGGTGAAGTAGCCAAGGTCACAGCTTCGGACGCGGCAGCCGATGACGTTTTTGGTGAGGCAGTGTCGATACGTAAGGACAAGTTCATCGTAGGGGCGACCGGCGATGACGACGTTGCCAGTGGGTCGGGTTCCGCTTATATCTTTTCAAGAAACACCGGCGGCGCAGATTCTTGGGGAGAGGTCAAGAAACTCACCGCTGCTGATCCAGCTGCCGACGATGCCTTCGGTTTCTCTGTGAGCATAGACGGCGAAAATGCCGCAGTCGGATCGGTAGCAGACGATGATGAAGGGACAGACAGCGGATCGGCCTATTTCTTCGATCAGAATCGAGGTGGTGCCGACAATTGGGGCCAGGGCCAGAAGATTACTGCATCCGACGGTACTGCAAACGGCACCTTTGGCGTGTCAGTCGCTCTGGATAAGGAATTTGCGATCGTTGGGGCGTTTGACGTCTCGGGAGCAACGACCGGTGCCGCCTACGTGTTTTTTGATCAACAGGATACGTGGTTCGAGGTCCTGAAAAAGGCCGGGTCTGATGGCGCTTCGGGAGACCAATTCGGCCTTTCGGTTTCATTGAGCGGCGATACGGCGATCGTCGGAGCTCCGTTCGACGACGACTCGGGAAACAGCTCCGGCGCTGCGTACATATTTGCGAAGAATCAGGGCGGTACTGCTGACAGTTGGGGAGAGGTGACGAAGCTTACTGCTTTCGATGGTGCGTTGAACGATCAATTCGGCATTTCAGTTTCGATCAGCGGTGATACGGCTATTGTCGGATCTCCTAATGACGACGATGTTCCAAGTGAAAGCGGGTCAGCCTACATCTACTCCAGGAATCAGGGCGGATCGGATGTCTGGGGTCTCGTGACAAAGATCACCGCATCTGATGCTGCGAACGACGACGGATTCGGGGACGCCGTTGCTATAGGTGGCGATACCGCGATCGTCGGCGCTCTCAGGGACGACGACGACGGTGCGGAGTCAGGTTCTGCGTACATCTTTGAACGTAATTCCGGAGGCGTCGATCAATGGGGCGAAGTGACAAAGATCACCTCGTCTGACGCCGCGAGTGGCGATCGGTTCGGTGACTCGGTTGCGATCAGCGGTGACCGGGCGATCGTAGGCACGTCGCTTGACGACGACGCCGGAAACAGTAGCGGAGCTGCCTACATCTTCTCAAGGAACCAGGGCGGGGTCTCCGATAGCTGGGGGGAGACCGCGAAGTTGACCGCTTCCGATGCGGCGGCCGATGACGAGTTCGGTTTTTCCGTAGCGATCGAAGGAGACATAGCCGTCGTCGGGGCCAGATTCGATGACGACGTACCGACGGAAAGCGGTTCAGCTTACGTTTTCTATCGTAACCAGGGCGGCGCCGACGGCTGGGGAGAAGTAAAGAAGTTAACGGCTTCGGACGCCGCAAGCGGTGATGAGTTCGGATTTTCGGTATCGATCAGCGGAGAAACCGCGGCTGTCGGTGCGAGATTCAATGATGAGGCCGGATCGCAGAGCGGCGCAGTCTATTTGTTCACCAGGAACTCGGATGGTGCTGGGGGAATTCTTGCGGACAATTGGGGTGAAGTTGACAAGCGCACAGCTTCTGATTCCTCCAACAACTACGAATATGGAGGATCGATCTCTTTAAGCGGGGACACGCTTTTGGTCGGTGCCCGGTTTGGTAATAACTTCGGTGCACTTTCGGGTCAGTTACGGCAAGAAAAGGATGGAAAGGTACACTCCCTCGGCGGTGTCGATTCCGGAGCGGTCTACGTTTCAAAGCTTATAGTCGGTCCCACCGCTGCAGGTGCAGAGGTTGCTGGCAAGGTATCTGACGGCATTCGCGGCCTTCCGAATGTGATAGTAGTTCTGACCGAGTCTGACGGGACCGTAAGGGTTTCAAGGACAAATGCGTTTGGGGAGTTCAGATTCAAAGACATAGAATCCGGACAGCTTGTCTTGATGACTGCAAAGTCGAAGTCGCATTCGTTTCAGCCGCAACTTGTAGAAGTGAATTCCGATCTGAAAGGACTTGAACTAATAGGTCAGTCCCGATAGTTCTGGGATTTCTGTCGTGACGTCGGAGTCGTATTGCCCTTGTCAGTGATCTAATACGAATCTGATGAGCGCGCTTCACCGTTTCCTGGTAGCGATAACTGCAAGGATCACCTGCGAAACTCTCAACAGAAGGCTGGCTTCCGAAACTGATCGGCCAGCCTTTTGAGTTGCCAGGCTGAACAACTGAGTCGTTCACCGTCCCCGCGGACTGCAAATGTGGAAAGGAGCTTTTATTTGCGAAGTTCGTCAGACTTAGGTTATCTTCAAATCGATTCGAATTAGCGAACCAAAGCTCTCCTAAAATTAGCCTTACGATCCTCAAACTCCCCCATTCTTTCAGGATCTGGTTGATTGGAACAATCAGTGATATCGACGTTTGAACAATATATGAAATACCTGTGTGCCCGAGGCTTGAAACTTTCATCCCGTGTCCTGGCAGTGCTGCTACCCGCCGCACTTATTATTTCGCCTATCGCGCTAGACCGAGGCGTATCTGCTGCATCATCCGAAGGTGCGATTATAAACGATAATGGTGCCGGCAGTTTTAAGGCGCTGGAAAGTGCAACGCCGAATGATCTTGAGGAAGAAGGCGTCTACCCTACGCTGGCTGAAGCGATGCAGGCTGCGCGGTACGGGATATATCGCAATTCGAGGATAGAGAGAGAATCGGGATCCCAGTTTTCTTCGGCTCGAAATCCGAGGCATGGATTCAGGGCGGAGTTCGGAGCCGATGGCCTCTTGCTGTCCGGAGTGCGAAGCGAGAAGTGGCATGTCAGGACGAAGTTCGTTTCCTATGGACGAGCCGGATCCATGCAGGACGTCGAGCGCCGCGGTGAACGAATCGGAAAAGACAACCGCAAGATCCACATCGACTATACGGTCCCCGGTTCGGGAAAAGGCCTGGTCGAGTGGTTTATCAACGGTGTCGACGGTTTGGAACAAGGATGGAACCTCGAGCACAAACCCGAAGGCAATGGGGATCTCGTGATCGCAATAGACTATACCGGAACTCTTGCCGCGGATGTCGCGAAAGACAGAAAATCCGTCACCTTCAGGAACGACGACGGGGATCCGGTTATTCGCTACGAACGACCAAGCAGTTGGGATCTGAATGGAAAGAGACTTGAGACCCGCATTGAACAGGAAGGGCGGCGTTTGAAGGTCGTCGTTGATGACTCGAACGCCCAATATCCGGTGACAGTAGATCCTTATTTCACAGAGGCATCAAAGCTTACCGCGTCTGACACGGCTGCAGGTGATCAGTTCGGCTGGGCGGTATCTGTCAACGGCGATTCCGCCGTAGTTGGTGCTTGGGGAGATGATGACGCGGGCGGCAGTAGCGGCTCGGCCTATGTCTTTACTCGAAACTCAGATGGAATGGGGGGAGTCGCTGCAGATGCGTGGGGCGAGGTACAGAAATTGACGGCTTCCGACGCTTCTGCCGGGGACGCGTTTGGCTATGCCGTTTCGATCAGCGGTGACACGATCGCGGTCGGAGCTCCGGGTGACAGTGACGCCGGAGCCTCCAGCGGCTCAGTCTACTTATTCTCGCGGAATTCCGACGGAATGGGAGGGACATCAGGCGACAACTGGGGAGAGATCGGCAAACTTACGGCATCGGATGCGGCAGGTAGCGACTTTTTTGGTATCGCGGTGGCGATAAGCGGTGACAAGGTCATCGCCGGTTCACCGGGTGATGACGATGGCGGAGGAACAAGCGGATCTGCCTACGTGTTTTCGAGAAACGAAGGTGGAATAGCCGATTCCTGGGGTGAAACACAAAAACTCACGGCCTCGGACGCTGCTGGAGGTGATCAGTTCGGACTGGCAGTTTCGATCAGCGGTGACCGGGCTCTTGTTGGATCGCCCTTTGACGATGACGATGGAACGTCCAGTGGTTCAGCGTACCTATTCGAACGGAATTCAGACGGAATGGGCGGAACCTTGTCGGACAATTGGGGAGAAGAGGTAAAGATCACCGCCTCGGACGGAGCTGGCGGGGATCAATTCGGTTTTTCGGTTTCGATAAGCGGAGAGACAGCAGCTGTCGGGGCGTGGGGAAACAGTGATGCGGGCGGCGCCAGCGGTTCGGCCTACGTATTCGGGCGAAATTCCGACGGTATGGGAGGAACATCTGCCGATGCCTGGGGGGAGGTCGACAAACTAACCTCCAATGATGCCGCGGCAGGTGACAATCTCGGTTATTCCGTCTCTATCAGCGGAGACACGGTTGTTGCGGGTGCCCGCAACGATGCAGATGCGGGAGCGGGTTCCGGTTCGGTTTACGTCTTTGCAAGAAATCAAGGCGGCACGGCAGATTCCTGGGACCAGGCACAAAAGCTGGAAGCATCAGATGCCGCGATGGGCGACGTTTTCGGATCGGCTGTATCGATCAGTGGAGACACGGTCCTTGTCGGGGCTCCCAATGACGACGATGGCGGCGCAGACAGTGGGTCCGCTTACAGCTTCCAGGATGTAGAAGGTATCTGGACTGAAACAGCTAAGAGCATTGCATCTGATCCGGCAGCAACAGACGGTTTCGGAAGCTCGGTTTCTATCAGTGGGGATACCGCAGTTGCCGGTGCCCCGCTTGATGACGACAGTGGCGCGGATAGCGGTTCGGCTTACGTTTTCAAACGAAACACGGGCGGAGCCGACGGATGGGCCCAGGCGGATAAGCTTACAGCCTCAGATGCTGGAGCCGGCGACAATTTCGGAACGTCCGTATCGGTTAACGTAGACACAATTGTCGTGGGTTCGCCGTTGGATGACGATGCTGGAGCGGACAGCGGATCGGCGTATATTTTCAAACGCAATGAGGGAGGTGCTGAAAGTTGGGGCGAAGTTGAGAAGCTGACTGCCACTGACGCAGCTTCCGATGATCAGTTTGGCTCGTCGGTCTCGGTCAGCACTGACACGGTCGCTGTCGGCGCTTTTGGCAATTCCGACGCCGGTTCCGAAAGCGGATCTGCCTATGTCTTCGCGCGAAATGCAGGAGGAACCGACAATTGGGGTGAAGTTCAAAAACTTACCGCTTCCGATGCGGCGGCCGACGACCAGTTCGGGATATCGGTTTCTGTTTCCGGAGGTACTATTGTTGTGGGTTCGCACTTTGACGATGACAGCGGTTCCGAAAGCGGATCTGCATACGTATTCTTGCGAAACCAAGGTGGAGTCGATAACTGGGGTGAGCTCCAGAAACTGACGGCATCTGACGCAGCTGCAACTGACAATTTTGGTCGTAGCGTTTCCATCAGCGGGGATACACTTGTGGTTGGCGCCCATCTCGATGACGATACTGCTTCCGAAAGCGGTTCCGCTTACGTGTTTACGCGAAACGAGGGAGGAGTCGACAACTGGGGACAACTGCAGAAACTTGTGGCTTCCGACGCGGCGATGGACGACAACTTCGGATATTCTGTTTCGATCAGCGGGGACACGGTTGTTGTTGGAGCATACGGAAATGACGACGCTGGAGCTGAAAGCGGATCAGCATACGTGTTCGCACGAAACCTTGGTTCTGTAGCTGATTCATGGGGTCAGCAGGCTAAATTGACGGCTTCGGATGCGGCTGCAGGAGATGAATTTGGAACCGCCGTTTCCGTTTCAGGAGATGTGGCATTTGTCGGTGCCTCAAACGGAGACACGCCGGGACCGCTTGCACCCCTCCGTGACTCCGGACTTTCGAAAACTGGAAAAGATGCAGGCCCGTCACCAGAGGCAGCGGATAGCGGGGCAGCATACGTATTTACAGTCGGCCTTCCGTTTACGGCAGCAGATGTCAGCATAAGAGGCAGAATCACTGACGGCCGAAGGGGAATTCCGAATGCGGTGGTCTCTTTGAGGGAGCAGAGCGGCGACCTGAGAGTAACCCGGACGAATCGCTTCGGGTATTTCAACTTCGATGAGATCGAAGCCGGTCAGACACTCATAATTTCGGCCTATTCAAAAGGCTACGTCTTTCCGGTGCAGGCTCTGACCCTGAACGCAGACGTTGGTGGACTGGAGATAGTCGGAAAGAGAAACTAGAAATTTCGAAAGGTTTGAAACGTTTCGAATTTTATACTTGTCTGGCGGTCCGATTCCGGGCCGCCTTTTTATTGCCACAATCGAGCTGATAGCTTATCTTCAGGAGACAGGAGACAGGAGACAGGAGACAGGAGACAGGAGACAGGAGACAGGAGACGGTAGCGATCGGAACCCGGAGCGCCAGCGACGGGCATACTTGGCGCAAAGAAGGAACCTTATGGTGATCGAAGACATACTTCTGCTTGGGAATCCACAACTGCTTGCACGCTCGGAACCGGTCGAACGTGATGAATTGGCGGCGGCGGTTGCTGCAGGCGGCGATCTGGCAGATACGATGGCCGGGTTTCGTAAACAACACGGCTGGGGCCGGGCGATCTCGGCGCCGCAGATCGGGGTCTCGAAAAGGATCATCTTCCTGAACGTCGATGAGCCGTGGCTTGTGATCAATCCTGAAGTGTCCGACGCTAGTGAAGAGATGATGGAGATATGGGACGACTGTATGAGCTTCCCCGATCTTCTCGTAAAAGTAAGGCGGCACGTTTCTTTCACGATGACGTGGCGTGACGAGAACTGGCAGACACAAAGAAGAAGGATCGACGGCTTGTTTTCAGAACTGCTTCAACACGAGATCGATCATCTCGATGGAATTCTCGCGGTGTCGAGAGCCATAGACGGAGAGTCGTTCGCCCTTCAGAGCGAGCGCGACAAGATTCCCGGCGCGGTGTTCGCGAACAATCCCGCCTGATCAGCGTTAAAATAGGGTAATCACCTACAAGGATGACCCGATGACAAAATTTCAGAAGAAACTGCTCGGATTTCTGACCGCCTGGCCTTTCGCGTGGATTCTGCTGTTCGTCGTTGCGATCTTCGGGATCATCATCGTGGATCCGGGCGGCGACCCTGGCGCAGTTTTTGGGGTAGGCGCGTTACTCTTTGTGCTGATCCACGCTCTGACGATATTTCTGATAATCGCGCTTCAGGTTTTCTACATCGTCAACGTTTTCAAGAACGAGAATGTAAAAAAAGAACATCAGGTCGTTTGGGTTATCGCGCTCTTTTTCGGTGGCCTGTTTGCGATGCCGATCTACTGGTATCTCAACATTTGGCGAGAACAGGAAGATGAATACGGGGATTATAAGGGACTCGCACCGGCCAGTGAATACGAATCCGCGGACAGGTTTGGTACCAGGAGTCGTACTGAAGACCCCGTACCTCCCGAACCTCACAGCTGGAGATAGCCGATGGCAAGGATAAAGCACGTCGAGATCGCTGGTCGGGATGGAGGATTGCTCCGCGACTTTTACAGTTCGGTGTTCGGATGGGAGATCGAAAGCCGCGACGTTGGCGGCTTCGAATACTTCGAGATAGAGACGGAGAACATGTCGACCGCGGGAATAAGGCATGAGCCTGAGGGAAAGGCCGAAATTGTCGTCTATTTCGAAGTCGAGGATCTGGAAGAGGCGGTGGAGCGTGCGGAGTCTTCCGGAGCTTCGGTAAGGATCCCGCCGATGGAGTACGGCGATCTCAGATTTGCATTGATTGAAGATCCTGAAGGCAATCCTATCGGACTTACTGAAGCTTGAGGTCTACCCCAACCCTTCAGGGTTTATCTTTAGGAATTCCGACCTTAGTAAAAAACTCCCTAGAGTTACGATCCTGTCACCAACGAATATGCCTTCCAGAACCGGTATCATCCCGTCCCTTTCATCGCCAGTTCTGATCTGCCTCATCCTGAAGACGTTCGGTTTGTCGGTTGCGAGAAAGACGAACGAATCCCCGTCTATGATCTGAATCGCTTCCTTTGGCACGAGAGGCGCAGTCTTCTCCGACCCACCGACGGTGGCGAGTGCGACATCGACATACATTCCGAGCTTTAGCTTTTCGCCGGGATTTGCGGTCTCGATCCTTACATTTGCCGTTCTTGTTCTTTCGTCGACCTCCGGGTCTATGTAGGTGACGGTGCCTCTGAAAAGCACGCCGGGGTATGAGTCTGTCTGAATGTTTGCTCCGCTGCCGGTTTTAACTTTCCCAAGTTCCTTTTCGTAAACCTGGCCGATCACCCAAACGGCGGAAAGGTCGGTGACCATCCCTACTTTCGAGTTGGCGGCGACGGTCTCTCCGCCGTTTATCGTTCTTTCGGTCAGGGTGCCAGAGATCGGTGCAAGGATGGGAATGGTGGAATCGATCTGCGAGGCGCTTTTCAAAGAATCGACCGTCCGCTTCGGCACTCCAAGGACGAGCAGGCTTTCTCGCTGGGCCGCTAGATCAGCCTGCATAATTCTAAGTTTGGTAAGAGATTGATCGAGCTCGTTGTTGCGTGCGGGATTCACGTCAAGTAACTTTATTGCCCTATCAAATCTGTTTTCGGCCTCAGCGAGGTTCGCCTTCGCGGTTTCATACTCGGTGTTGACACGCTCGAAGTTCTTTTGGCTGACCGCGCCGATCTCCACGAGCTTTCGTGATCGTTGATAATTGCTCTTCTTCTCGGAAAGCAGCGCTTCAGCTGTGCGCAGGGATGCCGTGGTTCGATCAAGCTCGTTTCTGCTTTCTTCCGAGATCGAACTAAGGCTGAGCGCTCTTTTGTATCGTTTCTCGGCTTCAGAAAGTTCCGCTTTCATCGACAGGTACTTCGACTCTGCCATCGCGACTTGGTCACTGGAGATCGTCGCAATTGTCTCTCCCTGCCTGACAAATTCCCCGAGTTCGGCGAAAACCCGCCGCACGACTCCGCCGGCGTAAGCATTTATAGGTGTCGCGCGGTATTCGTTCGCGCTGACGACACCTGTTGTTGAAGCGGTCTCCGAAGAACCTTCGAGCGTTTCACCGACCGTGGCAAACTCAAAACCCGCAGCTTCTATTTGTTCGGGCGTCAATGTTATCTCGCGATCCGACGCGAGCGCGGATGAACTCTCTCCGCCGTTTCCGAAGGAAGTGTCCCGCGGAGCGGCGACGGGATTGCCGGAATCGGATCCCGAGAGAAAATACCAAATGGAAAATCCCGCGATAACGATCAGTACAAATGCCGCCAACCCGGACACGATCAATAGTTGCCGCATTCGCGGGTCGCGCGTATGTTGTTCTTCTTCCACGATCTCTTCGTATTCTTCGTTCATGGGTTCGTTGCCGTCTTGAGAAGACTTGCGGCTATGCCGCTATACTGTGCCGGAAGGCTTCGCCTTTCCGAGAGGTACTTGAATGAATCACGCGGGGATCAGCCCCCGCCAAACGAGGGCGGTACTCCTCCCGCGGCAAGCCACAGGCTTACCGTACATCAGTGCGGCAGAGCCGGTATTGTAGAAAGCAAAAAATTGCGTCACCTTGCCAAATTACCGATTCACTACCGAAGTCCCGGTTCGTTACCGGCTTTCAGCATCTCCACTTTCGCCTCGTAGACTTCCAATTGCGCGTCGATCAATCCGGCCTGGTAGTCGAGATAACGACCCTGTTCTGACAGGTACTCGATAAGCGACGCCGAGCCGAACTCGTACGTCTGTCGGACCACTTCAAGGTTTCGAAAGGCCTCCGCAGATACACCAACGCGAAATATCTCAAGCGCCTTGACCGCAAATTCGTATCTTGACAATGCCGAAGCCACTTCCCTTCGCACGATCAATTTGCCGAACTCAAGCCTCTGCACGGAAGCCTGTTTATCGAGCGCTGCCGCTTCGATCGCGTCCTTGTTCCGATTTCCATACGGAAGCTGGAGCCTTAGTCCGAAGATGACCATATGGTCGCCGCCTCTGACGAAGTCATCTGTCATTCGCTCGTAGCCGAGATTCAGCGCCGCATCAAAGCCTTTGTCGCTGTCTGCCTGGTCGATCTTTGCCTGTGCGAATTCTGTTGCCGCCCGTAAAGCATTCAGATCCGGCCTTTGGTTCAAAGCCTTCTCGGTCGCGATCCGCAGTGAAGGCAGCGGCTCGACCAAGCGCTCGAAATCTCCTTTCAGCCGAAGAGATGATTCCGGCCCGATACCGATTGAGTTCTTCAGCTCGAGCATCGCGATTCTGACTGCTCCCTCTTCTTTCTCACGCATTGACCGAAGCTTGTTCACCTCGACGAGAAGCATGTTCTCATCGAGCGGTGCGGTTTCGCCTTCGGCGACATTGGCCTTCACAAGTTCGTAACTCTCGATCACGAACAAGAGCGTGTCTTCGGTTAGCTTCAGCTTCAATGCTTTAGCGAGCACTCGACCGAACTTCATCCTTACTTCAGCCGCCAACTGTCGTGTCTTCTCCTCGTAAAGCGCCGCGTCAACAGCGGCCTTTTTTTCCGCCACCAACTCGCGTGACGAACGTCTGCCGCCGAGCTCGAGCGGGATCGATCCCATCACCATCGATCGGTTTCGGCCGCCGCCGATCTGCTGGCGGCTTTCAAATCCAACGCTTGGACGGGCCCTTTGTCCGGCCTGATTGATCAGTCGCGTGGAAGCCTCAGACTCAAGCCGTATCGCAGCGATCTCATCATTCGAATCCAAAGCCATTCGAACTGCTTCATCGGCATCTGTCCCCGAATCCTGATCAACATACTTCGACAAAGTCGCTGCAGGATCGGGCCGAGGGATCTGTCCCGCCGCCAACGTAACGAAGACGATCAGAAGCGCGGGCGCCGCAATCGACCTGAAAAGAAAATGGTTCATTCTTCGTTCTCCCTGGCCAGCCTTCTTTCGTGAATCCAGTAGAAGATCACCGGCGTGACGATAAGCACGTGAAGCAGGCTCGAGACCATTCCGCCTAGGACCGGTGTCGCAAGCGGTCGCATCACATCGGATCCGGTTCCCGTACTCCACATGATCGGAAGCAGGCCGGCTACGACGGTGCTCACGGTCATTACTTTTGGCCTCAACCTCAACAATGCTCCCTCGATCACAGCTTCCAAAAGCGATGACCGGTCGAGCGAACCGAGTTCCTCACGCTTCTTCTTCACCGCTTCTTCCAGATAGATAACCATCACGACGCCGGTTTGGACCGCGGTTCCGAACAACGCTATAAAGCCGACCCAAACTGCGACGGAGAAGTTGTACCCGAGCAGCCATTGCAGATAGACGCCGCCGGTCAGCGCGAATGGAACTGCCAGCAGAACGTGCGCGGCCTCAAGCGCGGATTTGTAAGTGAGATAAAGTAGCCCGAAGATGACGAGTACGACGATCGGGACGACAAGCAATAGGCGCTGTTTCGCCCGTTGTTGATTCTCGAACGAACCGCTCCACGAGAAATAGTACCCGGCGGGCAGATCGACATTCTGTCGAACGACCTCTTCTGCTTCCGCGACAAATGAGCCGACGTCCCTTCCCCTCACGTTTAGCAGGACCGTTCCCTTTAAGAGGCCGTTCTCGCTCGCGATCATCGAAGCGCCGTTGACCGAACTGATGGTTGCCACCTGTGAAAGCGGGATCGTCATACCGTCCGGCATCACGATCGGTATCCGGCCTATGTTCTCAGGACTTCCACGGAACTCGCGCGAATATCTTACGCGGATCGGAAAGCGCTCGCGGCCCTCTATCGTTGTCGAAAGATTGGTTTCGCCGATGCCCTTCTCGACCGCGTCATTGATCATTCCGACATCGATCCCGTACCGCGCCGCGGCCTTCCGGTCGACATCGATGTCCAGGTAGGGCGTCCCGACCACGCGCTCCGGATATACATCGACGGCGCCTTCGACTTTGCTTACAGCATCCGCGACCTCACGCGAAAGGCCTTCAAGTCTGCGGAGGTCACTGCCAAAGATCTTTATGCCGATCTCGGAACGAATTCCGGTCGCCAGCATCTCGATACGGCCGATAATCGGCTGAGTCCAGATGTTCGTGACGCCGGGGAACTTCAGCTTGCGGTCCATCTCCTCGATCAGTGAATCTCGGGTGACACCTGCTCTCCACTCGCTCTTTGGCTTCAGGTGAATGATCGTTTCGTTCATGTTCACCGGAGCCGGATCCGTCGAAGTGTCCGCACGCCCGACCTTTCCGACCGCCCTTTCAACTTCGGGGAATGAAGAGATGATCTCGTCCTGCTTTTGTATCAGCCGGAGAGCCTCCTCCATCGAAACGGCAGGATCGGTCACCGGCATATACATAATGTCCCCTTCATTGAGGGGTGGCATAAACTCTGAGCCGATCCCCCACGCCATGAAGACGGCGACTGAGAAGAGCACGAGTGCCACACATACAGTCGCGATCCTGTTTCGCAGGGCGGCAATGAGAACAGGTCTGTACAGCTTCTGCAGAAACCGCATCAGCGGATTCCTGTCCTCGGAATGCATCTTTCCGCGAAGGAGGAATGTGCAAAGGACCGGAACCAGTGTCACGGCGATTATCGTCGCCGCGATCATCGCGAATGTCTTTGTGTATGCGAGCGGATGGAAGAGCTTTCCTTCACGGCCTTCGAGGGCGAAGACAGGAATGAAGGCGAGAATGATGATAGCCATCGAGAAGAAGACCGGGCGCGCCACGAGCTTCGTCGACTCAAGCACCGATCTCCAGACGGCCTTTCGATCACCTGTATCTACGTCGTTCTTCTCGATATGTCGAAACGCATTCTCGGTGACGACGATGCCCGCATCGACGAGCACGCCGATCGCGATCGCAATTCCCGCCAGCGACATGATGTTCGAACTTATGCCCATCAGGTACATAAACAAGAAGGACATCAGAACCGCGAGCGGCAGAGGGATCGAAACGATCAGGATCGAACGGAAGTGCGCAAGAAAGAAAATATGGGCGAGCGCCACGAGGATGAGTTCCTCGATAAGCGTCCATTTCAAGGTATTTGAGGCACGGTCAACTAGTTCGGTGCGGTCATAGAACGGAACGATCGTGACGCCTTCGGGAAGTCCGACCTCGATCTCGCGGATCTTGTCCTTGATACCCGAGATCACTTCCGGCGTGTTCACTCCATAGCGCGCGATGACCACGCCGCCGACCGCCTCCTTTCCATTCTTGTCGAGCGCACCAACCCGGAACGCATCCCCGAGAGAAACGTCTGCCACGTTCTTGACGTAAATGGGTGTCCCGCTGAATGAGCCGATCACAATGTCCTCGATATCGGCGACTGACTCGACAAGCCCGACTCCGCGAACGACCGACCAGTTTCCCGATTGCTCGAGGACATTCCCGCCTACGTTGTTGTTCGAGCTCCGTACCGCCTCGATCACCTTCGAAAGCGAGAATCCATACGCCCGAAGCTTATTCGGATCGACGTCGATCTGATATTGCTGAACGTAGCCGCCTACACCCGCAACCTCCGCGACTCCATCCACAGAATTCAGCTGATATCTGACAAACCAGTCTTGAAGCGTTCGCAGTTCGCGAAGGCTCAGATCTTCACTCTCGATCGTGTACCAGAAGACTTGGCCTACTCCCGTCGCATCGGGTCCGAGCGTCGGCGTCACGCCTTCGGGCATTTGAGCCGACACGAGATTAAGCCTCTCGAGAATTCGCGTCCGGGCCCAGTAGAGATCTATGCCGTCGTCGAAGATGACGTTGATCATCGAGAAGCTGAACATCGAGTTCGCGCGAACGACCCTCACTCCCGGAAGTCCCTGCAGGTTGGTGACCAGCGGATAGGTTATCTGGTCCTCGACCTCCTGCGGTGAACGCCCCGGCCAATCCGTAAAGACGATCACCTGGTTCTCCGACACGTCGGGAATCGCGTCGATCGGTGTGTTCCGCAATGCCCAGTATCCGAGCAAAGCGGTGATCGAGAAGACAGCGATCACGACGCCGCGATATTCGAGAGAGAGCTTTATAAGACGGTGAATCATTTGTCAGTGATCAAGTATCAAGGATCAGGTATCGCGAGAGAGGTTGGGGGCCTAATTGCCTCGCAGATACATGATCCATGAAACATCCAACGTGACTAATAAGCCGTTACCCCAATTGTCGTCTTTCCTGTTTCCGCGCCTTCGTAGCTGATCTGGGCGGTCCAGTCCCCGGCCATCTGAATATTCACGTTTCCCCGGAACTCGCCTGCGGTCGATGTCGTGCTCAGTGTCGCCGGGTCGTTCATTTCCGCCATCGAACCCATCGCCGGCATATTGAAATTCAGAGAAGCCGCTGAGATCTCGACTGGATTTCCGGAACCGTCGGTGAACTTCAGACCGATCTGCTGTTCACCGTTCTTTAGTTTTCCTTCGGCGTTCGAGATCGCAACGTTCAGGTTCTCGCCGACCTTCTTTTCGGCTATTGTCTTCATTCCAGAGTCCTGCGAAGCGGAACTTCCGCAAGCTGCCGCCGCGACGCCGATCGCCGCCATGATGATCATTGTGATAATTGTCTTGATATTCATTTGTATTTCCTATTGCTCGTGAAAATTGATCTGGATCGGAAGCCTGAATACACAGGTCCCGAATAAACAGTCCTTTTGCCCACACGTCCGGCATCGCCGTCGGACAGGCACAAGAATGCACTGGAAAAGCAGAAAACGCGTCGCAATCAGGCGCACTTCGCCCGAGTACAGACGCACTTCTCCCCTAGTACTAGATCAAAAGTGAGTGGATTTTGATAAAGATGGGCCGGGTTTGAACAGGCGCTCCCCTGACCGGGGCTGCGTGTTCACGATGGCCGACCGCGTTTGAAGAGAAAAGCTTTTCAAATCCCGGTGCGTCGATCTGTTCGACGAGGACCGGAGCGATCGAGGTAGAAGAGAATCCGGTTTGCGGCGCCGGTATCTGCTGTGAGCAGACCATAAGCCGGCAAAGGTACTTGTGACTCCCGTGTTCTGCCTTGTCCGCCTTCATCCTTTCGCAGCATTTCATCGGGCAGACCTTCTCATCCGCGCCGCCTGCGGCGGGCGCCGCAGCAAAGACGCTGAAGGTCATCAGAAATACGAAAAAGATCGTTTTAAGTCGGACTGCCATCAAAATCACTATAGAATCAGCGGGAACGGGATGTCAACGGGGAGCGTCGGTCGGTCGCGTCTATTGAGTCTATCGAGTCTGTTAAGTCTGATAAGTCAATTGAGAGACCTATAGGTTTAACCGACCCGTTCACGGGTCGGGAAAAGAAGAAATTCCAGATTCCAAATTCCAGACGGCGAGTTCGTGTCAGTAGCCCGACCGTCAGGGAGGGCGAGAATCGGCTCGGTGAAGGTGAGGAGCTGAAGCGCAAGTGCTGCTCTAAACGCGTATCCGGTTCGGGTCGAATCTCGTGCGCTTCGCGATCTCAAATATCAGATCACTAGTGTCCGGTTAAAAGTCGAATAGTTTCAACTGTTTACGAGAGAACTCTTCTATCTCGGACATCCTTGTTTCGCTAAGTAGTTGAAACAATTGAGTTTTGTCAAAAGGGGATACCGACAGGA
>QQUY01000003.1 GCA_003385635.1 Acidobacteriota bacterium
TGGTTCATTCGGCCGAGAATATCCGCCAAATGCCCCAGTTGAAATCGAAAAATCAATTCGTCGCTGTAAGTGGCACAAGAACAACAGCTTACAGCTGTAAAAACATTTTTAACCGGACACTAGTGATATCAGATTTCAAATTTCAAAACCCTGATATCTTACCTCCTGACTCCTGACTCCTGACTCCTGACTCCTGACTCCTGACTCCTGACTCCTGACTCCTGACTTCTGACTCTTCACCTCAAGAACACTCCCAGCACGCAGAGGAACGTGATGATCACGATCGCGCCGACGATATAGACGAAAATGCCGTAGCGGATTTCCCGAGAGACGCGTCCATTTCGATATCAGTACTTATCACTCCGCAACTGGTCATTCCCATTCGATCGTGCTCGGGGGTTTGGACGAGATGTCGTACACGACCCGGTTCACGCCCCGGGTCTCTGACGTGATACGGCTTGAAACCTTCGCAAGGAACTCGTGGGGAAGCCGTGCCCAGTCGGCTGTCATTCCGTCTGTCGAAGTGATAGCCCGCAACGCGACCGTTTTTTCATAAGTCCTGAAGTCACCCATCACACCAACCGACTGGATCGGAAGAAGCACGGCGAACGCCTGCCAGGTCTCGTCGTACAGTCCTTCGTTCTTGAGCTCTTCGAGAAAGATCTTATCCACTCGCTGTAGCAGATCGACCTTGTCAGGAGTGATGTCGCCAAGGATCCTGACAGCGAGTCCCGGGCCCGGAAAGGGATGTCTTGCGAGGATCTCCTCGGGTATTTCGAGCTCTGCGCCGATCCTTCGCACCTCATCCTTGAAAAGTTCGCGCAGAGGCTCGATCAGTTTGAGGTTCATCTTTTCCGGAAGCCCGCCAACATTGTGATGAGTCTTGATCGTCACGCTCGAACCACGAAGCGAAACCGACTCGATCACATCCGGATACAAGGTCCCCTGCACAAGCCAACCGACGCCGCCGATCTTGTTCGCCTCAGAGTCGAAGACATCGATAAACTTGTTACCGATCGCCTTCCGTTTCTTCTCCGGATCGACGACCTTCTTCAGTACGTCATAAAACTCTTCCGAGGCATCGACGCCGACCACGTTGAGGTGGAGACTATCTTTGTAGAGCTTCAGCGTTTCCTCAAACTCGTTCGCGCGCAGCAGTCCGTTGTTGACGAAGATGCAGGTCTGCCGGTCTCCGATCGCCTCGTGAACGAGCGCTGCCGCTACGGTCGAATCGACGCCACCCGAAAGGCCGCAAACGACACGTCTTTCTTCTCCGACGATCTCGCGAATCTTCGCGATCTCCTCATCAATGAACTGCTTCGGAGTCCAGTCGCCTTTGCAGCCGCAGATATCAAACAAGAAGTTGTGAAGTATTTCGGAACCCTTTGGTGTGTGAGAGACCTCGGGATGGAACTGGACACCGTACATCTTCCTTTCAGAATCCTCGATCGCCGTGATGACGTCGCCGGTTGTCGCGGTTTTAGAGAATCCCTCTGGCAGATCCGTGACGTGGTCGCCGTGACTCATCCAGACCTCGAGCTTCTCGGGCAGGTCGGTGAAGAGATCTGTCTTTCCGCTGAGGCGTTTTAGTTCGGCACGTCCGTACTCTCTTCGTACAGCCGGTTCCGATCCGCCGCCAAGATCGACCGCCATCAACTGCATTCCATAGCAGATGCCAAGGATCGGCACTTTCGCGATCGCATAGAACTTCTTGTCCACGCGCGGGGCATCCTCATCGGTAACGCTTGAAGGCCCACCGGAAAGGATGATCCCTTTTGGGTCCATTTCGGAGATCCGTTCTAGCGCCAGATGAAAAGGATGGATCTCGCAATAAATGCCTTGCTCACGAACGCGGCGGGCTATCAATTGAGTGTATTGTGAACCGAAGTCGAGAATGAGGACGAGTTCGTGCTGCAAATCAGGTTCTCCAAACTGATGGTCTTCCCATTGGCGAATCAGTGATCGCTAAAAGGCAATAGTTGATTCTAATTCTAGTGGATTGGGATCACGCGCTGCTTGATTCCGTGATCTGCTCCTTGATCCTTTCGATGTTCGCGCCAAGTGCGCCAAGCTTTCTGACGATCGTCTCGTAACCGCGGTCGATGTGATAGACGCGGTCGATCATAGTTTCGCCTCCCGCACAGAGGCCGGCAAGGACAAGCGAGGCTGAGGCGCGGAGATCAGATGCGAGCACAGGTGCGCCTTTAAGTTTTACAGCTCCGGAGACTGTCGCCTTGTTTCCGTGGATCTCGATACTGGCTCCCATCCTTATCAATTCGGAAGCGTGCATGAACCTGTTCTCGAAGATCGTCTCGGTGATGTCGCAGGTCCCTTCGGCCTGCGTCATCAACGCCATATATTGCGCCTGCATATCCGTCGGGAATTCAGGATACGGCTCGGTCGTAACGTCCGAAGCCTTCAGGCCGCCGCTCGAACGTTTCACGCGAAGTGTCGTCTTGTCTTCCTCTTCGATTTCGACACCGGCGTCCCTGAGCTTGTCGATGACGGCGCCTATGTGATCAGGCCGGCAGTTGGCGATCTCGAGTTCGCCGCCCGTGATTGCCGCGGCAACTGCAAAAGTACCGGTCTCGATCCGGTCGGCAATGATCCAGTGTTCGGCGTCGCCGAGTTCTTCGACGCCGTCGATCGTAATGTTCGGAGTTCCGGCTCCCTCGATCTTTGCTCCCATCTTTATCAGCAGATCGGCAAGATCGGGGATCTCCGGTTCACATGCAGCATTCCTTATCACCGAACGGCCTTCTGCAAGAACAGCGGCCATCATCACGTTCTCGGTCCCCGTAACGGTGACCTTCTCAAACTCCATTTCGGAACCTACAAGCCTTCCTCTCGGAGCACGTGCGACAACATCGCCCGATTCAAGGGAGACCTCTGCTCCGAGCTCCTCAAAAGCTCTCAGGTGAAGATCGATCGGACGCGTTCCGATAGCACAGCCTCCGGGCAGACTTACCTTCGCCTTTCCGAATCTGCCAAGCAAGGGTCCTAGCGCTAGGACGCTGGCACGCATGGTTTTGACCAGTTCATACGGCGCTTCGAAGTTCTCGATGTTCGATGCCGTGATCCGGTGTGTGTGCACGTCCGGGGTAAGGGTCTGGGCTCCGAGATCTTCAAGAAGCCTTCGTTGCGTAATCAGGTCCCGGACATACGGTACATTGTGGAGCGTAACAGTACCCGAGCTGAGCAAAGTCGCCGCGAGACAAGGCAGGGCGGAGTTCTTTGCGCCGCTGATCGCAACTCTCCCGTGCAAAGCGTTTCCGCCTTTGATAAGAAATTTGTCCATAACTTTTCGAGGCCAAAGCCGATTCGCGGATGGAGTAGCTGGCGATTCCGACTATCGAAGATAGCCGAGATATTATCACGTCGGGTTTGGGATTCGAAAAGCGTCTATGGACGGGCAAGATGGCGCGATTTTGGAATCTAAAAGCGAGATCCCCGTGCGCTTTTCGGGCAGCGGGGATCTGCGTTCTGATCCAGACCTTCAAACGCCTGCTTAACGGTTGAAGGGATTCTGACCACGAACGACCGCGAGTGAAAACGGACGTTCGGGTTCACCCTTGGAACAGGGTGCGAGGGACGGCAAGAGACTACACAAAGGAACATAAATGCAAGATTAATTCAGCCGATATCGTCAATCGGGAGCAAGATGCCAAAAGGTTACCGTTCGCAAAACGAACCGACGGTCGTTTGACCGGTACGTTATAATCACAATTCACGAAACAGAGGCGATACCCGAGGGGAGGAACAGAGAATGAACCGTACACTATTCGCACTCGCTATTCTTTTAGCTGCAACAGCTACCGTCCTAATGCAGGACGGTGGAAGCTACCAGATCACTGCAAATTCAGCCGGAAATGTCCGACTTGGCGCGACGGTCGCTGAAGCTCAGGGCGCCATGCCGGGATTCCAGTTTAAGAGGACTTCGGACGGTGAAGGAGTCGCCTTGATCGAGGTATCAAAAGGTGACGATACACACATGATCCTTTACGCGGGTGAAGAAGATTCTGAAGCTGCCATCGACGGATCGGCAAAGATCGAGATGATCTTTGTTACGGGCAGGAAATACGCCACTTCTGAAGGCGTCTCTCCCGGGATGAAGGTCTCAGACGCAGAATCCAAACTCGGAAAAGTACAACAGATAATGATGAGCGAGATCGAGGCGAGGGAATATGCCGACTTCGAAAGGGGTTCTGGCTTCCAATACCGGCTTCTTAGCGAGAACGGTTCGGCGGGACGTTACCCCGAGGGAAGTATGCGGACCCAGAAATACGACGCTGGCGCGTACATTCATAGTATTCAGGTGAGCGAGCCATACGGCGGTCCGATGGACGGAAGCAATTCGGTCATGGATCTAATCGTCAAGGCGGTAGGCGACTTCTCCGAAATGTTCACAAGGACTATCGAGATAAAGGCAGATACCCCAGACGGTACTTCCGAGATCACGGTGGTAGTGACGGACGATGGATTTCTCGATGATTCCGTACGCGGCCAAAGGACCACTCTGAAGCTCGTGCTTGATGCTGCAGGACTTTGGCAGATTAAGTCGACATCTGAAGCGTGGAGGTGTCGGGAAGGGCGTGGACACACCGACTTCCAGCCGAAACCTTGTATTTAGGGAGTTGAAATGAAGAATCTCAGATTTACAAGGGCCGCCATCGTGGCGGCCTCTTTTGTTATCTTCCTTTCCGGACCAGTCCGCGCCCAGGACGCCGGATGCCAAACCGAAAGGTCGAAAATGCTCGGATTCCTCTCCGGCACGTGGACGGTCCAAAGTGATTTTCGAATGAGCCGGAATCCTGAGGTCTGGGAATCGACAGAAGGTACCTCGGTGATCGAGCCTGTGTTTCCGGGGTGCCTCTGGAAAGAAACGCTATCCGGAACTCGCGAAGGTAAGCCGATTACAGTGGCTGGCCTTTTCGGATACAGCAACATATCCGACAAGTTCCAGCACACCTGGGCGCATTCGAATCACGGTGTCCTTACCTTCTACGAGGGTGTGTTTGAAGAAGAAAGCCTTGTTTTTTCCGCGGAGCTTATCGTCGGAGAGCGGAAAATACTCTTTAGAAAGGTCATCCAGCGAACAGCTGAAGGATTCGATGCCCGCACAGAAAGATCGGTCGACGGCGGGGAATCCTGGGATACGGGATGGAAAGTTTCATATCGAAGGGCAAAAGCGGGTAAGTAGTGCTGCTGATCCTCTCGTGGCTTCCGAAATAGCCCGAAACCAGCTTCCTTTATTGTAGCGAGAAGGGAATCTGTGTGTTTCCAGCCTGGGAAGGTGAATTGCCCAAGCACAAGGGACAAGGGATTCAGTAAATGGGCGAGATATTTGTCGCTTCCATCTTGAACCGTAACGCGACACCGATTGCCGTTCAAGGAGCAGCGCTTTTCGGCACTGCTAACTCTTCGCTGGATCAGCAGAAAGCCCGGAGAGGTGCAGAGCCACGCCTCCGAACGCGAGGAATATTCCAACCGCACTTATGATAGTGAAAGTCATCGAGGAATAACTTTCCACGAGAAACGCCGCAGAAAGCAGGACCGTACCCACAGTCAGAAGTATAGAGCCCGCAGTCTGGATCCTTCTTAACCAATTGATCGATGACCATTTGAAATAGATTCCTAAGGCGAGATGAAGAAGCGCCGAGAAGAGAATGTAAATGTGGCGGGACCGGGTCAAAAGGCGCAGTGCCTGATCCATCGATTCTTTCTCTGGGAAATGCGCGATCATCAGCTGGCCCGTTATAAGGAACAGGACAAAGGCGGCGCCTCCGAAGATCATGTGAAATCTTTGCATTATCGATGACAACTCGATCCGGCATCCTTTTCTTCTGATTGCCGGGGCGGTATATAATACGCGCCTCACCGAAAACGACAAAGTCATTGCCTGCAAGGAGGTAGGGAAATATGGGTTTCAAAGGTGCTTCAGTTTTAGCGGTTGTGCTGGTGGTCGCAGCAATTGCAATTTTTGCTCCCGGTATCAGTGCGCAGTATGCAGAGGGCTATCAGATCAACGTCGTACAGCAACAGATACGCACCCGGATCGTTAACGATCTAAGGGGCAGCAATCACGATTTCGAGTTTCGCAACGATACGAGGGTGAATTCCACGAACATACGGAACCAGAACCGGGTTTCCGGTAGCGGAAGTCACCGTTTTAGCAGAGCAGGATGGAGACTATTTTCTTATGAAGCCTTGTTTAACCTTACCAATGCGTCTGTCACAAACGTTACCTATGCGTTTTATGATGGTCCGATAGGAGGGGTAGACCCTCCGGGTGGCGGCGTCGATATGTATTGGGAAGGACGTGTAGATGACGTGGTTCGAATACGTGTTTCCGGGAGATCGGCTTTTGCGAACGCGATAAGCGGACGCCCGGTATCCGGAGTGACCTACGACTTCCTTAACCCGCTTCCACGACGTAACTTGATCGTGAATGTAAGCAAGACTGAAGGCCGAGGCAGTGTGAGGATCGTTGAACAACCGAATATCCGAAACAATTACACGGCAGTTTTGGAGATCAGAGATCCTAGAGGCGGAGCAGACAATTACGCTTTTGAACTTGACTGGCGAGGCGGTGGGGGAGGTTTTGATCCTCCTAACAGGCCTCCCAACCGACCTCCTATCGGAGACAGTCGTTCTATGAGCTGGTCGGGGCGCGTTGACGATGTTATCGAGATCAGGATCTCCGGAAGATACGCTACGACTCAGACGATATCGGGAAGCCGACCGACGAACATTCGCTATAACTTCGAAAGGGCGCTGCCCAGGCGGGAGGTTTCAGTATCGGTTGACCGGTCCGATGGCCGGGGCACGGTCCGTGTCGTTGAACAGCCAAGCCGAAGGAACAATTACACAGCGGTTATCGAGATCCGGGACCCCAGGTCTGGTGCGGACAACTACTCGTTCGAACTAGAATGGGATCGATTCGACGATGACGATTACGACGCAAGAAATGTCTTTTCGTGGAGAGGAAATGTCGATGGCACCGTCCGCATTTCGATACGTCGCAACAGCGTGACGACACGGGTGCTGAGCGGCCAATCGATCCTCAGGGACTTCTACAACTTCTCTGAGTCGCTGCCCTTCCGCGCGGTAAACGTTTCGGTAGACAAGCGTGAGGGAAGAGGATCTGTAACGGTTGTCCAGCAGCCTGCACTTGGAAACGCGTATACCGCCGTGGTCGAGATCCGTGATCCGAGAGGAGGACGGGACGACTATGAATTCGACCTGATTTGGTAAAAGCAGGTCCAGACGACAAAAAGGAGGCTGCCTTTTTAGACAGCCTCCTTTACCGTTTCTTTATGTAAGGGCAACCAATCTCATCAAGATCCGAGGTATCTTCAAGCTGCTGGCACTTTTAAAGGAGCGACTTAGCTTTCGCGACGGCATTATCGATGTTGAATCCGTATTTGTCGAAGACAACCTCTGCCGGAGCCGAGGCTCCGAAGCGATCGACTGTTAACGAGGCTCCCGCCGGGCCTATGTACTTGTCCCAACCGAGGCTGACACCGGCTTCGATAACAAGTCTCGCAGTAATCTCGCTTGGCAGGACTGATCTCTTGTATTCAGCGGACTGCTCTTCAAAGATCTCCCAGCACGGCATTGAGACGACGCGAACCGGTGTGCCTTCTTCCTGAAGTTTTTCGCGCGTTTCGAGCGCGAGTCCAACCTCGCTTCCGGTTGCGATTATGA
The DNA here is from genome assembly GCA_003385635.1 of Acidobacteriota bacterium. GTDB lineage: Bacteria > Acidobacteriota > Blastocatellia > Pyrinomonadales > Pyrinomonadaceae > Aridibacter. The sequence continues at coordinate 7,708 of QQUY01000003.1, forward strand.
TCAGCGAAGGTCTTCCGCCGTCGGCTTCCGCCAGGATGTAGGCCCCTTTGTGAAGCCCTTCTGCCCCAGCCATTTCTGTGCGGTCGATCACTGCAACCTTCTGTCTGGAAAGTGCAAGAGCGGTCGGTGCGCCCTTACGCTCCAAAGCTGATTTCCAGGCTTCACGAACCTCGTGAGCATCGCAGGGACGGATCACGTTCAGGTTAGGGATTGCCCGCAACGCTGCGACATGTTCAACCGACTGATGGGTTGGTCCGTCCTCCCCGAGCCCGATAGAGTCGTGCGTGAAGACATAGATCGTCTGGATCTCCGAGAGGGCGGCAAGCCTGATCGCCGGCCTCATATAGTCGCTGAACGTGAGGAATGTTCCTCCAAACGGGATCATACCGCCGTAAAGCGCTATGCCGTTCAGAAGTGAGCCCATCGCGTGCTCGCGAACGCCAAAGTGAATTATCCTGCCGCCAAAGTTGCCGTCAGCGAAAGACGTACTGGACTTGATATCGGTCTTGTTCGAGGGGCCGAGGTCAGCCGACCCTCCGATCATATTTGTGATCACCGGAGCGATCGCGTTCAGTACCTCGCCACTGTAGACTCTTGAAGCCGCCGGACCGACATCGTCAAAAGAAGGTAGAGACTGCTCCCACGCTTCCGGTAGCTTGTTGGCGATCGCGGTTCGAAAACTCCCGGCAGTCTCACCGTGTGTTTCTTCATAGCGATCGACGAGCGAATTCCATTCGGCTTCCAATTCCGCGCCCTTCACCTTCGCTGCCGAAAAGTGCTCGTAGACCTCGTCCGGAACATAAAAGGAAGCTTCCTCATTCCATCCTAGATTTCTTTTGGTCTCCTTCACCGCATCTACCCCGGGAGCGTCCGAGTGAGCTGATGAAGTGCCTTCGTGGGGCATCCCGAACCCGATCACGGTCTTAACCCTTATCAAGGACGGCTTGCTGGTGATCGCCTTCGCTTCAGAGATCGCAGTTTCAATCGCATCCAAATCGTTGCCGTCTTCAACCATCGATACGTGCCAGCCGCATGACTCGAATCTCTTTGTGACGTCTTCGGAGAAAGCCAGGTCGGTTTGGCCTTCGATTGTCACGTGATTGTCGTCGTACAGGTAGACGAGCTTTCCAAGCCCCAAATGTCCGGCTAGGGATGCTGCCTCATACGAGACTCCCTCCATCAGATCCCCGTCCGAGCAGATCGCATAGATGTTGTTATCAACGACAGGATAACCCTCACGGTTGAATGTCTCTGAAAGATAGGCTTCGGCGACCGCCATTCCTACGCCGTTTGCGAACCCCTGTCCGAGAGGACCGGTTGTTACTTCCACTCCCGCTGTCAGATGATTCTCGGGATGTCCCGGAGTCCGCGACCCCCATTGCCTGAAATCCTTTATATCCTGAAGCGAGACCGATTCGTATCCGGTCAGGTGAAGCAGACTGTATATCAGCATCGATCCGTGGCCGGCAGACAGAATGAACCGATCACGATTGAACCATTTCGGATTCTCCGGATTGTGCCTCAGGAACTTTGTCCAAAGAACGTACGCCATAGGCGCGGCTCCAAGCGGCAGACCCGGATGTCCGGAATTCGCTTCCTGCACGGCGTCTAGCGACAGAGTGCGAATAGTGTTAATTGAAAGCTGTTCGATCGATTGTTGTGTCATCGGCGCAGTCGTCATACTTTGTTCCGGAGGAGAAAAGAGGTTCCTGATTGTAATTGCTTGAACGGGTCCGCTGGATAGGGGACCGTGTCCACAAGCCGCTCGGAGATGAATTGGTTCAGCGTTTGTGGCTCCTAATATACAACAACTTCCTCGATGGAACGAAAGGGGGTCGGGACCTACCCCGGATGCTCGTCGCTAGTGACCGTTATCAATGCGTTTCGGGAGAAAGGAAGCTGAGACCAGGCTCCAACCTTCGGGACCAAACGTCCAAAGATCTCCAAAGATGTGCTCGCCGTCGTGTCCGCCGTATAGGACAAGCCTCCGGTTTGCTTCGTCGAAAACCATCGCCGTGTGATTTCGAGCGGGAGGTGGATCGCCCCCTCCGATTCGCATCCATCCGTTCTCACGCAGGGCCCACGTTTCGTTTGTTCTGCCGGTGCCGGTCCATCCGCCAAATCGGACGAGCCCGTTCGGGCCGAAGCCGGTTGCCATCGCCGGGTTGAAAAGATTCGGAGGTTGCGTGGTATGGAGTTTCTGCCACTTGTCTCCGCGGAGAATCCACGTCTCGCCGGTTGCGGGGCCACGAGCTGACTCGGTCGTCGGTCCTCCGAAAAGAACGATCGACTTCCTCAAAGGGTCATAGGCGATTGCACTTCCGTTTCCGGGTGAAGGGCCAGAATCAGCGATCTTTCGCCATCTGCCGTTCTTGTGCTCCCAGGTGTCTCCGAGACGTTCGATAGAACCGTTGTTCAGCTTGTAGCCTCCGAAAAGGATCACCCGTTTGCGTATCGGATCGTATGCCGCAGCGGCTTCCGCTCGGGCTTCAGGCTCTTTGGATGTATTGACTCTTTTCCACTTTCCGTTCTTGAAAATCCAGGTGTCACCCAGCATCTTTGCAGGGTTTACCTCACTACCAAAAAGCACGCGGTTTCCGCCGAACAAGAGCACTCCCTGGCCGGGACCGGCGTAGACGAAGGTCGCAAAGGTCCGAGGCGAAGGCCCTGCGGCCTCGATCCTGACCAACGAATCTTCGGTTAGATAGTACAGATCGGAGAGAACCTTTTCGTGATCCGCTCCTCCGAACAAGAGCACCCTCTTTTTTTCGGGATCGTACGCCATCGAATGAGCGTTGCGCGGTCCTGCATCAGATACGAATATGCCGTCCAGCTTGAAAGTGGTCGAGTTCTGGGGAAAAGCGGAAGCTGCAAATGCAAACTGGAAAGCCAAGCCTGCGGTAAGAATGCGAACAGCGTTCATCACGGTATCATCCGGTCGTAAAATCGTCGGTGTTTTGAGAATTCCTTTTCGTACTCCCGATGCCGATCGGGGTCCGGCGAGATGGTTCGCAAACCCGATCTCCCGACCGATTCTAGTGGAGTGGCAATCCCGGAGGCCTCGAGTCCATAGATCGCAGCCCCGCTTAGCGAAGCGAGACTCATTTTAGAGAGTTGAATTTCCTTTCCGATTATGTCGGCAATCAGTTTCGCAAGGACAGGCGAAGATTCAATCGCGCCGCCTGCGGCGACGATCCGCTCAAGGGAAAAACCTATTTCTGTGCGTTCGCAGATCTCTTTCAGCCTGAAGCAGATCCCTTCAAGCGAGGCGAGCACGATGTCTGCCGTGTCGGATCCACGCGTAAGTCCGATCAGAGAGCCTTTGGCTTCATCGTGATAACCGGTGCTTCGTTCACCAAAGACCAGTGGCAGCATCGAGAGGCCGTGATAACCGGGAGTGTTTTCCGCCCGCTCTTTCAGAACCCGAGGATCGACCAAGAGACCAAGATCTTCGGTAAGCCATTTGAACAGGCCTCCACCGTCCGAAAGTGCGCCGCCAAGTACGGGTCTTTGTGAATCGAGACGATAACAGAAAAGGCCTTCGGGAATCGAATTGGGAATATTTCCTTCATAAACTACGCGGAAGGCCGCCGAAGTGCCGACCATAATGACCGCGCTCCTTTCATCCGTACAGCCGCTACCGACATTGTTCGCTGCGCCGTCCGCAATGGCGGGAAAGAACCTGGTATCTCTAAGCGCTGGCCACCGTTCTCGGAGGTCCGCTCGAAGAAAGAACGAAACTGAGTCCTGGCAGATCTCCGGCAACTGGGACTCGCGGATTCCCGCCACGCGGACCATTTCAGGGTCCCATTCGCAGTTTCTCAGATCGAAGAGCCCTGTACCGGAGGCCATCGAAACGCTTGTAACTATCCTGCCGGTCAGACGCAGATTCAGAAGATCCGAAAACGAGAGCCAATAAGCAGAGTTCTCGAACTCTTCCAGGAACTCATCTGCGATCCATTTCAATTTCGCAGGCCAATACGACGAATGAAAGTGGCATCCGGTACGATTGTGGACGGCTGCCTCATCGATCTCCCTTCCAAGGAGCGCCGCTGCTCCGGCCGCACGGGTTTCCGACCAGTCAAAGAGTGGTGTCGAAGTGTTCAAACTTCTGTCAATGCCGACAAGACTGTGCCAGAAACAGGAGAAGCTGGCCGCTTTCGGATAAATACCCTGCTGCTCGCTCCACGCGGCGATCTCATCCAGAACCTCAAGCACACTTTCAACGAAGTCGCCAGGGTCGGACGCACTGCGTGAGGTCAAGAGCAGGTTCGTCCGCTTGAACAGTGAGCCATCTGCAATCCCGGCTTCGGCGTCAAAAACGGCCCCCCGGATTCCCGAGGAGCCAATATCAACTGACACTATGTAAGAGTCTTTTTTCAACCCGATACCAATACGCTCGTCTTACTGATTGTCAGCCCCTTTGCTGTCTCTAGCTCCGAAGCCAACCACTTTCTTCAACCACCACCTAAGTCCGATAAACAGGAACCGCCAATCTTTGAAGAATTCCGGCGGTTTGCCTTCAAAGTAATGTCCGACAAACTGCAAGACCCATCCGATCACAAACAGAGCCAGCGGTAGCTTCCAAAATCCTTCAACGAAGAACGCGGTCGGGATCAGTAGTATCGACACAGCGATCATAGGGATACCGATGGAGTGAGTGATCTTGTTGATCGGATTCTGGTGGGCCTGCGCGTACTCGTCGATCCAATCGTCCCAACTTCTTCCTCCCATCATACCGTTGTACCTCCGTTCAGCCTTTTCGGCCGTAAGTCTTGATCTTCAGCCCTTTCTCGCCGTCTTCTGTTATCAGGAGTTCGAACCCTTCAAGAAAATCGGCAGGCATGAACGTGTCAGCGTCTTCGACGGTCTTTGGTATCTCCGTTACGATCCATCTTTCGATCTTTCCAGCAAAACTCTCATAGGTCTTGCTGCCGCCGATCACGAACAGGTCGCAGTTCAAATACTCCTCAAGCGCCAGAACGCTCTCGGTGTTCTGAAAATGAAGGACCCCCGGCCGCTCATCGATACCGCCTTTTCTAGAAAGCACTATGTTCAAGCGTTTTGGTAAAGGCTTGCCGATACCCTTCCAGGTAGTGGAACCCATTACGACTGCGTTATGCAGCGTAGTGCGCTTGAAGAACTTCAAGTCTGAAGAATAGTGCCAGGGCAGCTTTCCACTCTTTCCGATCGCCAGATTCTCCGAAACGGCGACAATTCCAGTTACGGACATATTTTGGATAAATCACTTCGCCATATTCTGACGAGTTGTAAGTTTACTTGCTGTCTCACCGCTGCATGCTAGCCAGAGATTCTCTCGCCTTTGTAAACGGCTATCTCAGAGCCCTTTGCCATAATAACCGAATAGGGGGAAGCCTCATTCAGAAAGTTGAACCTATCGCCGTAGGTCGCGCCAAAATCTACAGCTATCTCGCTGGAATCAAGCTCGAAGAGCTCCCATTTCGGATGTTCAACTTTGTACTCGTCTGTCCTGCTACTACCTCGCGCAGTATACCCCCAGTAGTGCTCGATTATGAACTCCCCGTGAGATCCGTTTTCCGGAACGCCTTGATTCTCGCCTACACGGACCGACAGCCGATTCTTGACGGACTGGTCCGACCAGCTGTAAGACAAAAGGCCGGAATCCTCCGTAAGTGCCATCTTCCAGGTTTCGTACGGCTCCCCGTAAAGTGTTCTAGCGACGAAGGTTATCGCTGAACGAGGCACGATCTCCTTTACAAAAACGACACCCCTACGGTCTTCATCCGGTGTTTTTCGTAGGACGTAGAATCTCAGATTGACTTCCAAAAAGTCGGTATGAAACGGTACCGGAAATCCAAGTACCTTTGTGTTCACAAACTTGAACGCAACCAGGCTCACAAAGCACTTTCCTTCGTTCAGGTCCAACTCGGTACCGTTTGGGGTGAGATCTTCAAGGAGGCGGGGTTCGACCTCGTAGTTGGCCATCACTAGATCTCGCCATTCCGCGGTCAGAAACTTCCTCATTGTCGTGCTTATACTGCAACCGGAGCCGCGATCTTCTTGTGCGAGCTGTAACCGATGAGATTAAGGTTTTTGTAATTCATTGAAAGAAGGCCGTCGAGTCCGCGCAGATTTTCCGCATCGATGATCTCGAGGCTGGGTAGCTCAAGGGGTTCGCGGGAAAGCAGTTCTTCGACCTGTTCGAGATGGTTCAAGTAGATGTGGAGATCGCCGAAGCTGTGTATGAACTCGCCCGGCTCAAGACCGCAAACGTGGGCTATCAGATGTGTGAGAAGGGCGTATGACGAAATGTTGAAAGGCACCCCGAGAAATGCGTCGGCGCTGCGCTGGTAAAGCTGGCAATGGAGCACCTTCTCATCTTCAACTTTCATATGCCAGAAGGTATGGCACGGCGGGAGGTCGACCTGACCGGCTTGCTCGGGATTCCATCCTGAAACGATAAGCCGCCGAGAATTCGGATTCCTGTCGATCTCTTTCAAAAGCCAGGCGATCTGGTCAAAGCCGTCTCTTTCTGGATAATTCCCGCCAAAGCTACGCCATAGATAACCATAGATCGGCCCAAGGTCGCCTTCATCCCGGCCGAATCTCGAAGTGTGCTCTTCATCAGCCCACTCCTTCCAGATATCGACGCCCCGATCACGCAGGTTCTTTTCGTTTGTGTCGCCGGACAGGAACCAGAAAAGTTCTTCGGCTACCCATCGGAACGGAACACGCTTTGTCGTTACGATCGGAAAACCCTTCGCAAGATCGAACCGCGTCTGGTAGCCGAACGTAGATATCGTTCCTACACCAGTCCGGTCTTCATGGCGGACTCCGTTGTCGAGAATGTTCCGAAGAAGGTCCTGGTACTGTTTCATACAGACGTCTTGGGTCTAGAGATACATAAAGTTAACATAATCACTTTAGATTTCGGAGACTCAGGTCTCCCGGAATGCGAAGAAAAGAAACGCTATATGAAAGACAAGACAATCCTTCTTATCGGAGCTACCCAGGGGACCGGTCTTGAAGCCGCTCGCAAGCTGGCGTCTGATGGCACGAGGATCAGGGTGCTGGCGAGAAACATCGCTAAGGCGCGCGAGAATTATGACGAGACAGTTCCACTTGTAAAAGGCGATCTGCAAGACAAAGGTCAGCCGGCCGAAGCGTTTGAAGACATCGACCACATCATCTTCACGGCAGGCGTTACCAAAAGACCGTGCAGCGAAGATTTGATCGTCTCTACAGAATTTGAGGGAATGAAAAGGGTACTTGCGGCCGCCAAAGCTGCAGGCTTTTGCGGCAGGTTCGCGTTCCTAAGCTCAATCGGCGTCGAGAATCCGAACTGGGCGAGCGCCTTATTGAACAAAATTAAAGGGAACGCATTGAAATGGCGGCTTGCTATGGAAGACCTTATCCGCGAAAGCGGAATTGACTATACGATCGTCCGGGCGGGATACTTGATGAACAGCGTTTCAAACAAGCGCATCCAGCTTGGCCAGAACGATCTTGCGCTTCAACTGAGGTACAGGATCGGCAGAAAAGAAGCGGCTAGGGTCCTCGTCGAATCCCTTCGCCACGAAGAGGCTGGCGGAAAGACCTTTTATGCGGTGAGAAGCAATGAGGCCGGCGTGACAGTCTGGTCTGAAGCATTCAATTCGCTTCGATCAGATGACCCGGACCAGAAAGACGAATGAGCGAAAAGAGATTCGAGGTCACATTCAACTCGCCGCAATGCGGTTGGATGTCGATCGGCTTGAAAGGCGATTCCGGGGAATTCCTGACTACAACTGCGTACGCACCCCACACGAACGCGCTCGGAGAGCTAATGGATGCTCTGGCGGAACTGGTCGGTGCATCCGATGAGGGCTTTAGGCATGTACTCAAGTGGAATCGGGACCCGGAGGAGTATGACTTCGAATTGAACAGGCAAGGCGGCGAGGCCTTTATAAAGGTCTACGAGTACCCTACCGGCGACCGCCGCGAAGACGAAAGGGAACTCGTCTTTAGTCATTCGGGTGATCCGCATGCCGCAGCGGCCGCATTTTTTGAGACCTTCAGACAACTGTATGAAGAAAGGGGGGTGGATGATTTCAAAGAGAACTGGCACCAGGAATTCCCCCTTGCCTCGTTTGAGAGGCTAAAGACCCGCCTAGCAGCAATACTGGCCGATCCACGGTCTTAATCGAATGAAAACCAAACTGCTCGATCTATTGGCCTGCCCGATCTGCGGGGGTGACCTGAGGATCGCATACGAAGGTAAGAGAAACGGCGAAGAGATACTCGACGGAGAACTAACTTGTGTAAAGTGCGACCGGTCGTACCTGATAACGCGTGGGGTACCTAGGTTTTCGGCGCTTGATGCCGTTGAACGAGAGAAGGCGGAGACAGCGGAGAACTTCGGTTGGCAGTGGACCCACTTCACCCAGGAAGATGAAAAGTACTCAGATCAGTTTCTCGGATGGCTACAACCTGTAAGACCTGAATTCTTCAAGGACAAGCTCATTATCGAAGGCGGATGCGGCAAAGGGAGACATACGAAACTGGCCGCGGGATGGGGTGCGAAAGAGATCATCGGCGTCGACTTGAGCGACGCGGTGGAATCAGCGTTCAAAGTAGCAAAGGACCTGCCGAACGCACATATAGTGCAGGCTGACATTTTCAAGCTTCCGTTCAAGAAGCAATTCGACTACGCGTTTAGCGTTGGCGTGCTACATCACACTCCGGACCCGAAGAAAGCTTTTCTGTCACTTTGTTCGAAAGTAAGGGAGGGCGGACATATATCCGCGTGGGTTTACGGCGAAGAGAACAATGAGTGGATAGTAAATTACGTCGATCCCGTCCGTATGGGCTTTACTTCGCGGATCAGCCAGCCTCTGCTGTATCAGCTGTCGAAGATCCCTACCCTGGGTGTCTACTCCGCCTCAAAGCTCCTGTATCGACCGGCCAACAGACTCGTACCAAAAGCGGCAGGCAGTCTTTTCTATAACACTTATCTGAACAAGCTTGCAGACTTCGGATGGCGCGAACAGCACAATATCGTTTTCGACCACCTTGTCGCGCCTACGGCCTTTTACATCCCAAAGGAAGATTTTGAGAGTTGGTGGGAAGAAGCGGGAGCAGAGGATGTGGAGATCAAGTGGCACAACAAGAACAGTTGGTGTGGTTTCGGGAAGTTGTGATTATTGATCTAACCGCAGAGGCACAAAGGCGCCGAGATTTGTAGGATTTTTCGTTCTACAATCGATTTGTCGTAGCCTTCTTGAGTATTCGTGTAAGTGCATAAACGCCGCTATGAAGCTACGAACGTTTATCTCTCACTTTTGCTTCAGCGAGCAATTCCAGGAGAAGTTTCTCCTTCGGTCAGCGCAGTTGATTTCGGATTTGACGAGAGATTCCAAACTCTAGCCATTCGTTAATATCTTGATCGAGAGCCCTATGAGGAAGATTTCGACGGCATAAGATGTGTAGTTACGGATGTAGTCGCAGACTATCCGTATTTTACTTTCGATCACCTCAAAGAAGAATGCAGATTCTCTAATCGGCCTGCCCGCGACCTAGAATATCTCGATGGTTGTGTGTATTTTCGAAAAGAGCGAAAAGAAGTTTGATCCGAGAAGTGATTGATAGTGAGAATCGGGAATCTGCTCGTGCAATGTCTTACAGTTGTTTCAAAAGGTCGGAGGAGCTTATGAATGTTGAATCCGACACAGCAGCAGAATCTGAATGATGTTTCAAGAAAGGTAATCGGAGCCTCGATAGAAGTTCACAAGGAAATCGGTCCCGGCTTACTAGAGTCAGCTTACGAGGAGTGTTTGAGTTTTGAACTTGAGACACAAGGACTTTCAATAAAAAGACAGGTACCACTTCCGATCACTTACAAAGGTAAAGTCCTTTCCTGTGGATACAGAATGGACATTTTGGTTGAGAACGAGATTATTCTCGAATTGAAAACCGTCAAGAAGATCGAGGAACTTCACAAGGCCCAGCTACTTTCATATCTGAGAATGAGCGGTCGTCACTTGGGTTTGATACTTAACTTCCATTCGGCATATATGAAGCAAGGGATCAAGAGGATTGTAAACAAATTTTAGAAGTACGAAGCGGTCCTAATGAAATAACACCCTGGCGAAATGACTTTCGCTCAATTCCGGCTTCCCAGAGAAATTCCGACTTGAGCCAGAATCCCAAAAACACTTCGCGCCTCGGCGCCTTTGCGGTTACCAATTGACGATGAGCCAGGAGCTTTCCAAAGAGATGCAAGGGCATACCTACGCGATCATGAATGACGTAGAGGACTCGCATTGGTGGTTCGTGGGCCGCAGGGCGATTCTCGAGTCGTTTATGCGGGAGATCGTCGACTCGCTAAGGACTGAGCGAAAAGGACTGAGGACTGAGGAAGGTCGGGCGACCAAGGATCCAGATAACGCGAACAATGATCTCAGCGGAAACGGCGGAGTTGAGGCAGACTCTCAGTCCTCAGTCCTCGCTCCTCAGTCCTTATTAAAGATCCTTGACGTCGGCTGCGGGACCGGCGCGAATCTCGAAATGCTCTCGGAGTTCGGCGAATCAGAAGGTGTAGACGTCTCCGACGAAGCTCTTACATTCTGTAAGTCGAAGGGTTTGACGGTCCACAAGGGTTTGGCTGAGGAGTTGCCCTTCAATGATGCGGAGTTCGATATCGTCACCGGGCTCGACGTGATCGAACATCTCGACGATGACGTAGCCGGGCTCTCGGAAATGAACCGGGTAACCAGACCCGGCGGTTATGCCCTGGTCTTTGTCCCTGCATTCATGTGGTTGTGGGGAGTTCAGGACGACATTTCAAACCACAGGATCCGCTACACAAAGAAGCAGATCGTTGAAAGGCTTAAAATGGCCGGATATGTAGTAGAAAGAGCTACTTACGCAAACATCACGTTCTTCCTTCCGATCCTCGGAGGCCGTACAATAATGCGTCTTACAGGTATTAAGCCTGAATCGGAAAACAACGTGAATGTGTCAGCGCTAAACGGAATCTTTGGCAAGATCTTCAGCTCAGAACGGCACTTCCTGAAACACGTAAACTTCCCGTTAGGGGTCTCAATCGTCGTAGTCGCACGGAAATCCAATGAAAGCTAAGACCGAAAACACAGAGCTTACTGGGAAGAAAGAAGAATCCAAAGAGCGAGACACGGATAAACACAGATCTTGAAGGATGAGCTGGTGTCTGTGGACGTGTGACATCAGTTCCATTTGTGTTGATCTGTGTTCAATTATTCCCTGCGCAAACTGTGGTAGGAAGAAGACTAGTTAAGACTCTTGAACACCAGCACTGCATTCAGTCCGCCAAAGGCAAATGAGTTCGATACCGCCGCTTCAACCTGAACTTCACGGGCCTCGTTCGCGATAACGTCAACATTACAATCCGGATCAGCTTCGGAGTAATTCGCATTTGGCGGAAGAACGCCGGTTTTCAATGCGAGAACAGTCGCTACCGCCTCGATCGCTCCCGCCGCACCAAGCGTATGTCCATGCATCGATTTCGTTGAGGAAACCGCGACGTTAGGCGCGTGTTCGCCAAAAACCTGATTGATGGCTTCCGATTCCATAGAATCGTTGGCGTTAGTCGCAGTCCCGTGGGCGTTAACATATCCGATTGAAGCGGTCTCCAGCGAAGCGTCTTCAAGCGCGTTTTTCATAGCGCGGACGGGACCTTCGACCGAAGGCTGTGTAATGTGATGGGCGTCAGCCGTCATTCCGAAACCGGCGATCTCCGCGAGGATAGGAGCGCCGCGCCTTGCTGCCGCTTCCATTTCTTCTAGTACCAGCATCGCACCGCCTTCTCCAAGGACCATTCCGCTACGGTCCTTCGAAAACGGCCTGCAAGTATCGCCGGAAACTACGCGAAGTGCTTCCCAGGCCTTAAGGTTCGAAAAGCTGATCGGGGTCTCGCTTCCGCCGGTTATCGCCGCGTCGACCATACCGCTTCTTATCGAATGAAATGCAAGTCCGATGGCGTGATTGGAGGATGAACACGCGGTTGACACCGTGTAAGTCGGTCCGCAAACGCCGGTTTCCATCGAGATAAAACTGGCGGCTGAATTTGCCATCGACTGCGGCACGATCATCGGAGGAGTGCGCTTCTTGTTGTGCCGGTAAAGGTCTTCGTATTGCTGATCCAGATCGGTCAGGCCGCCTGCTCCGGTCGCCGTAATGATCGCAGTTCGCTGTCGGGAAGCTTCATCCTTCCATTCGATCCCTGACGAAGCGATCGCTTCTCTCGCAGCAGTCACGGCGAACTGAGAAAAAGGCTTGATGATCGCAAGCTCCTGTTTCTCGAAAAGCTCGGCGGCTTCAAAATCCCTAACCTCGGCGGCCTTCTTGAACCTGATGGACGAAACATCAATCGACTCTATCGGAGCGATCGCTGATTTCCCCGAGAAAAGATTCTCACTGAACCGGTTCACATCGTTTCCGAGAGCCGAAACGACGCCGATACCTGTGACGACAACTCTTCTTGAACTCATAAAACCGCCGCGGCGCTATCGCGCCTATTCCTCTTCAGAACCGGACTCCGTTTCCTTATCCTTCATTTCCAAAAGCGTCTCAATGCCTTCAACCATTTCGCCAACCGTTTTCGTTTCGAAGGCCTGTTCGTCTGGGATCGTAATGTCGAATGCCTCTTCCAGTTCGAAGACCAGATTCAGCGCATCCAGCGAATCCATTTCCAGCGAGTCGAGCTTCGTGTCGACAGAGATCTTGTCCTTCTCCATCTCCTTAAACTCGGCGATCACCGAAATGGTCTTGTCTGCGATTTCAGGGTTCATTTGATGTTACCTGCAGGGAAAATTCCAATAGGTGCTTTGAATTGGTGACGAAAAGTATAATCTCAGCGGACGGGAGCACACAAACACGAAAGCCCTAAAGAGGGGAATGCTAACGACCATGCTAATAGGGTAGAATATGGGTTGGAAACGCAGCCACCCTCTGCTTCGCGGTCCGCGATGAAGTTCACCGAATACCTGACCAGCTACTATGCAATTACGATTCTTCTGATCGTGGTCATCACGGCGGTGATCGTGCCGTACCCCACTGAGGACGTACCTGAGTGGAAGATAGTCGTGATCGATGAGAACTTCCTCCCGGGCGGCGCAAGACCGGTGGTACAAAAGGTTGAGAATCCTTATTTCGGAGACAGCACTTCTTACTCCGAATCGACGGACAAGAATGGATTCGTCACGTTTCCCTCAAGATATAGGTGGTCTGGAATCGCAAGAAGGCTGACTGCTTCCGCTGCGACCTTACTGGGATGGAACACCGCTACCACTGCGACGATTACAGCCGAATCGCCTTCGTGCTCAGGCATCGTTACCTGGACGACCGGTCAAGATTCGCAACCTGAACGGCTCGTCTGCCCATAGGCATCTGGCAACTCTATGGATTCAACAGAATCTGTCAAACCTGAAACAGCACCCGATCTTTCATTGTTTCTGCCTGTCTTCAACGAGGAAGAGAACATACGGGAGATGTATGCGAAGATCGCGTCGGCGCTCGATGCCCTGAACCGGGAGGCGGAGGTCATCTTTGTCGACGACGGTTCAAAAGATGGGTCGCTTTCGGAGCTGCGTGCGATCGCGCAGCAGGATCCGAGAGTCGTCGTGATCGCACTTCGCAGGAACTATGGCCAGACAGCCGCGATGTCGGCGGGCATTGACGCCGCGCGCGGTGAGATCCTGATACCGATGGATGCAGACCTTCAGAACGATCCGGCCGATATCGAGAAGCTGCTGGCAAAGCTGGAAGAAGGCTACGACGTCGTTTCAGGCTGGAGGGTCGATCGGAAAGACAAGCTGTTCACTCGGAAGATTCCTTCCTGGATGGCAAATCGTGTCATCTCGGCTATCGGGGGCGTTCACCTTCACGACTACGGCTGTTCGCTGAAGGCATACCGTCGAGAAGTGTTAAAGGATGTTCGGCTCTACGGCGAGATGCACCGCTTTATTCCGATCTATGCCGCCTGGGCCGGAGCGCGAGTGACGGAAATTCCCGTCAATCACTTTCCGAGGATCCACGGCAGGTCCAAGTACGGGATCTCGAGGACGGTAAAGGTCATTTTCGATCTGATAACGATCAAGTTCCTTGCTTCGTACCAGACGAAACCGCTCTACGTATTTGGCTCGTTCGGCCTGATAGCGTTCCTGCTCTCATTGACCGCGGCCGTTTGGGCATTTGTTCTCAAGCTCGTATGGGCGGTTTCTTTCATTCTCACGCCGCTTCCGGTGATTGCTATCGTAATGCTCGCGATCAGCATTCAATTTTTCCTTATGGGCCTGCTCGCGGAATTGCTTGTGAGGACCTATCACGAGTCGCAGGATAAGGCGATCTACTCCATCCGCGAGCGGATTGGTGGATCAGAGGAAGGTAAATCGTGAGTCGTGAATCGTAAATCGTAAATCGTAAATCGTGAATTGTGAATGGTGAATCGTAAATAATGAATCAAGAACGGGTAATTGATAATTGAAAGTTGGGAATTGGAAATAGAGCATTGATAAGGTTCAAGTGTGAGCAAAACTGATCGAACCCTTGCTGATGGATCCCAAACTCCGCAACTGTGTTGATTCGTTTCCGAAGCATCAATGTCCAACAGTCAATTATCAATTACCCATTCTCCATTTCCTATTCTCAACTTACATTTCCCAACTTTCGATTATCCATTCACAATTCACGATTTACTCCCGAGAGATGTGCGGAATAACAGGCTGGACAACTAAAGACACGGCATATCGCCACGGGCCCGGGGACGAAGAAGTTCTCGGGTCGATGTGTGCGAGCATTAGCCACAGAGGCCCCGACGATCAGGGAACCTGGATAGGCAAAGGCGCGGCTCTGGGAATGCGTCGGTTATCGGTCATTGATCTTAAGACGGGTGATCAGCCTGTGACTAACGAATCCGGGAGCGTGATCGTCGTGATGAACGGCGAGATATACAACTTCCTCGAGATCCGGAAGGAGCTTGAAGCAAAGGGCCACACATTCAAGACCCATTCGGACACCGAGACGCTGCCGCATCTGTATGACGAGTACGGCGACGCTATGGTGGACCATCTGGACGGGATGTTCGCGTTCGCGCTTTGGGACAAGCAAAAGGAACGGCTCCTGATCGCACGGGACAGGTTCGGCGAGAAGCCCCTGTACTACGGTGTATTCAACGACGACCTTTACTTCGCGTCCGAGCCCAAGGCGCTGTTCAAGCATCCGCAGGTTTCAGTTGAAATGGACCCGGACGCCGTTTTCCTTTATCTCTCGTACGACTACGTCCCGGCGCCACTTTCGATCTATAAGGGAATCAAGAAGCTTCCCGCCGGACACCTGCTCAAATGGGAAAAGGGAGAATTGTCGGTCAGAAAGTACTGGGACATCGGCTTCGAGAAGGCCTCGCCGGTCCCATCCGAGAAGGAGGCTGCAGCCGAGCTCCTGGACCTTTTGTCGGCTTCTGTCGAAAAGAGGCTTGTCGCAGATGTCCCTCTCGGAGTGCTTCTTTCCGGGGGTATCGACTCCTCAACCGTAGCCGCTCTTGCGGTCCGGCACAGTTCATCAAGGGTGAAAACGTTCTCTATCGGGTTCGAAGAGGAGTCCTTTGATGAATCCTCTCATGCAAGGGCAGTCTCGGAGCATCTTGGAACCGAACATTTTGAAGATATTCTGAGTGTTGCGACGGCTGCCGGACTGGTTGAGGAGATCGGCGAATGGATGGATGAGCCGCTTTCCGACGCTTCTCTTTTGCCTACATTCTTGCTGTCCGGCTTCGTTCGAAAACACGTTACAGTCGCACTAGGTGGAGATGGCGGCGACGAGATATTTGCCGGTTATCCGATGTATCTGGGTCACAAGATAAATCGTTACTACCGGGCCGTTCCCAAGTTCCTGCGCTCTGGAATTGTCGAACCTGCCGTCGCCGGTTTGAAAGCGGGCACGAAGAACATGTCGTTCGACTACAAGGCGAAGCGGTTCGTAAGAGGAGCCGATCGAAGCGAAGTAGAGCGTCACCATATGTGGTTCGGTTCATTCACCGAAGAAGAGAAATCGGGTCTGCTGTCGAGAGAATTTGCAGATTTGCTTACTGTCAACGACACATACGATATACCGAACAGGCTCGCCGACGGATGCGACGCTGAAGACGTGATCGAAAGGATGCAGTACCTTGATACGAAACTCTATCTTGCTGAGGACATTCTCACGAAAGTCGACCGCGCCAGCATGGCTGTCTCGCTGGAGGTTCGTGCGCCATTCCTCGCTCACAGCGTAGCCGAATATGCCGCCTCCCTTCCGTCCGAATACAAGCTCAGAGGGCGAACCTCGAAGTACATTCTGAAAAAGGCCGTCGGTGAACTCCTGCCTGAAGAGATAATCAAGAGAACTAAGAAGGGATTCGGTATTCCGGTGGCTGAGTGGCTTAAAGGAAGCCTGAACCCTTTGATGCACGATCTTCTGGGGAACGAACGGCTTGCCGCACAAGGCGTGTTCGACCCAGGGTATGTCGAAAAGCTGATCCGCGAACACGAATCCGGAACGGCAAACCACTACAAACAGCTTTGGACGCTGCTCGTCTTCCAACTCTGGGCCAAACACTTTCTTCCCTAGGCAAGCTCTTGTCCGCCCTCAATATCTAATCCCGTCTACCTGTTTGACATCACCTGGATCAGGTGTCATTCTCGGAAAGTAAGTAAGCACTTACTTAACACTTTCTTAACAGGAGACACGGGTTGACTTCGACTGCTGACCACACGATCACAAGAATGCCGGGCGACGAGCGCCGGCAGCAGATCCTTGAAGAAGCAATGAGGCTTTTTTCGGAGGACGGATTCAGGGGGACTACGACGAAACAGATAGCCGCCGCGGCGGGGATCTCCGAAGCGATGGTCTTCAAACATTTTGCCAACAAGGAAGAGCTTTACGCTGCGATCCTGGATCACAAAGCTTGTCAGCACAATCTCGGCGATCCGCTTGAAGCCATACGTGAGCCGATCTCGAATAAAGACGACTGGGGTGTTTTCCACGGAATGGCGTTGAACGCCCTTCGCAAGCATCAGGAGGACAAGGACTTCATTCGCCTGCTCCTGTACTCGGCGCTTGAAGGACACGATCTCGCGAGAATGTTCTTTGAGAGTTCCGTGACGGGAATGTACGACGCACTCGGCTCCTACATAAGGTCGCGCCAGGAAGACGAGGTTTTCAGGGTGATGGAACCGAAGGCGGTGGTCAGGGCGTTCGTAGGAATGCTGATTCATCATTCCATCACGACGATTCTTTTCGATCCCGGTCAGAAGATCCTGAAAATGTCCGAAGAAGAAGCCGCAGAGGCGTTTGCCACGGTGCTGTTAAAGGGAGTGACTAAATAGGAATGATTTAACTCCCGGTGTTTCTATCTGAGCCACCGGGTAGATCTACAACCATCATGAGGTTTCATAAATTCATACCAATAGCCGCCTTGCTGGTGCTTTCCGTCTTGATCTCTGCATCCTGCGGAACGTCTTCGGCAAACGAGAACGCGGCCAACACGGAAGAAGGGACAGGTCCCGTATCCGTTGACACAGCGACAGCCGAAGTTGAGCAGATCCCTACCTATTTCGAGGCGACCGGTTCGCTCGCGAGCGATGCCGAATCCGATGTCGCTCCAACGATCGGGGGGAAGATCGCACAGGTAAATTTCGATGTGGGCAGCTACGTCAAGCGTGGCGACGTAATGGTACGTCTTGACGCTCGCGATGCTCAGATCCGGCTTGATCAGGCACTTTCGCAGTTTGAGCAGTCGAGGAAGGCTGTTGATCAGGCTGAAGCGGGTGTCGAGCAGGCAATCGCTAACTTGAGGCAGACCCAGGTCAGGCTCGGGGTGAGGGACGGCGAGACATTTGATATCGAGGACTTCTCGCAGGTGATATCCGTTCGGGCCCAGTTGAAACTTGCCGAAGCCGAACTTACTCGTTACGAGAATCTTGTTGAAACAGGCGATGTTTCAAGGTCGGCTTATGACCAGAAGCGATCTCAACGCGACGCGTTATTGGGACAGCTTCGCGAGGCGAGGTCCAACGCGGCTGTTGCGATCCGCGCGATCAATACTGCCGAAGCCGGCGTCAAGCAGGCCCGCGCTCAGGCGGCGAACGCCAGAGCGGCGGTCAACACAGCCGATGCGCAGGTTGCACAAGCCAGAAAGGCCGTCGCAGACAACGCGATCCTGGCACCGATAAGCGGCTATGTCTCGGAACGGAATGCCGACCCCGGAGAATATATCTCGCCGAATCAGCCAAACGTGAAGATCGCCACGATCGTTCGGACGGCGGTCCTCAGGCTGAAGATCGATGTTCCGGAGCAGTCCATAGGAAAAGTCGAGGTAGGCCAGAGCGTTTCGGCGCAGGTTTCAGCCTATCCGGACCGGAACTTCGCGGGAATTATTGTCAGGAAGCTTCCCAGTCTCAATCCGCAGTCGAGAACTCTTACCGTCGAGGCCGAGATCGACAATCCCGGAGGTCTTCTCAAGCCGGGTCAATTCGCAACCGTTCGGATCACACAGTCAATGCCGGCACCAGCAGTAATGATCCCGGCCTCAGCCGTGACTGCTCGAGGCGAGACAAATGTCGTATTTGTCATCAAGGATGGGATCGCTAACGAAAGGCTCGTCCAGACAGGCCTGCTTGAAAACGACCGGATCGAGATCAAACAGGGAATCACCGAGAACGAGGTAGTCGCGACGAACAACCTCGACAAGTTAAGCGACGGAGTGATCGTCGCCCAATGAGCAAGGACCGAGAGTCAAGGACTGAGGACTGAGAGGGGGGAGGTAACACTCCTTTCACAAGCGAGATCTTGATGTCCTTCTCAGTCCTTAGTCCTCAGTACTTTCTACTTACGAGTTATGCAGTGGCTAGCTGAAATTTGCGTTAAAAGGCCCGTGTTCGCGACGATGCTGATCCTTTCGCTCGTCGTGGTCGGAGCGTTTTCCTTCTTTTCACTGGGTGTCGACCTATTCCCGAAGGTCGATTTTCCGACGATCACGATCACGACGGTGAATCCCGGTTCGTCACCTCAGGAGATCGAGACGGAGATCACGGAGAAGATCGAGGAAGTGGTCAACACCGTCAGCGGCATTGACGAACTAAGGTCTACGTCTCTTGAAGGGGTCAGCCAGGTATTCGTTCAGTTCATCCTGGAGAAAGACGTCAATATTGCGGCACAGGAGGTCGAGAACCGCGTTCAGCAGGCCATTCCGAACCTGCCTGAAACAGCGGAACAGCCTACGGTTCAAAAGCTGGATTCTGACGCCGCTCCTGTGTTGCGCATCGTCGTTTCTTCGAACAGCAGTCTGCGCGATGTTACCGAGGTCGCCAAGAATCAGGTCAAAGAAAGGATCGAATCCATCAACGGCGTTGGTCAGGTACAGATCGTCGGCGGTCGTGAAAGGCAGGTGAACGTTTGGGTCGATCCTCTGAAGATGCGCGCGTTTAACATTACGCCGGTCGAAGTTACTGCCGCCTTGCGTGTCCAGAACCTTGAGTTTCCGGGAGGAAGGCTTGATGAGGGAGCGGTCGAGCGAAACGTAAGAACGCTTGGAAAAGTCCGAAAGGTAGAAGAATTTGAAGATGTAGTTGTCGCCAACCGGGGTGGTTACGAGGTAAAGATCAAGGACATTGGCACGGTCGAGGACGGTGCGGAAGAACTTAGATCACAGTCTTTCCTCAATGGAAAACCCGCCGTTACGCTGATCGTTTCGAAACAGTCAGGAGAGAATACGGTAGCTGTAGCACACGCTGTGAAAGAGGCGCTTGCGGAGATCGAGCCTACATTGCCGAAGGACTACCGACTTCAGATCATCGGCGACAACTCAATCTTTATCGAGAACTCGCTTGAGGCGATCGAGACCCACCTTGTCGAAGGAAGTATCTTCGCGACAATCGTCATATTCCTGTTCCTGTGGAATTTCCGGTCGACACTCATTGCCGCGCTTGCCATTCCGACATCGATCATTTCAACCTTCGCGCTGATGTACGCGATGGGCTACACGCTGAATTCCATCACAATGCTCTCGCTCACGTTGATGGTCGGAATCGTTGTCGATGACGCGATCGTGGTGTTGGAGAACATCTATAAGTTCGTTGAAGAAGAGGGTATGTCGCCATATCGGGCGGCGATCGAGGGGACGAGAGACATTGGACTCGCCGTCCTTGCGACGACCTTCTCGCTTCTCGCGGTGTTTGTCCCGATCGGCTTTATGGGCGGTATTGTCGGAAGATTTATGTCGTCGTTCGGCCTGACGTCGGCATTTGCGATCACCGTTTCGCTGCTCGTTTCGTTCACCCTCACGCCGATGCTCGCCGCGAGGATCATCAAGTGGAAGAAACCCGAAGACGAGAATTCAGAAGTCAGAAGTCAGGAGTCAGAAGAGAGTTCCGAGTTCCAAGTTCCGAGTTCCGGGGAAGCATCGGAACCCGGAGCGCAAGCGACGGGCATAACGGAAGAGAATTCAGAAGTCGGAAGTCAGGAGTCAGGCGAAGGCTTGCCAATGCCCGAGGCTTCCGACGAACTCAGTCCCAAGTCCTCAGGACTCAGTACTGGCGACGGCAGCAAGGACACCTGGTTCTATCGCCACCTAGATTCGGTCTACACAAAGATGATCGTGTGGTCGATGAACCACCGATGGGTCATTTTGCTCTCGTGTCTTCTGGTGGTTGTCAGCATCGTTCCGCTTTTCATGTTTGTCGGAAAGAACTTCCTTCCCGTTGACGACCAGTCTCAGTACGAAGTTCAGATCCGTACCGACGAAGGCACTTCGCTTCAGGCTGCGACGGTCCTTATGGAACGGATCGCGACAGACATTCGCAAGCTGGAGGGCGTGACCGACACTTTGATCACCGTCGGCGGCGGACAGGCACAGGCGGTGAATGCCGGCACCGTCTACGTGCGGCTGACAGACATCGGAGATCGTTCAAAATCGCAAGAGGAGCTAATGGCGGCGACGCGCGAACTGCTTTCCGAGAGATATCCGCCGGATCTAAGGGTCGGAGTTCAACAAGTTCAGGCGTTCTCTGGCGGCGGATTCAGAAACGCGAACGTGCAGTTCTTTATCGGCGGTCCCGATCTGGATCAGCTTGAAGAGTACTCAAAGAAACTGGTCGAAGTTCTTAAAGGCAATCCCGACGCGGTCGATGTAGATTCGACGCTGATCAGCGGAAAGCCCGAAGTTCAGCTCGCGGTCGATCGCCAAAGGGCAGCAGATCTTGGGGTAAGGGTCGGGGATGTTTCGCAAGCCCTCAATATACTGGTCGCCGGCCAACAGGCGACTACGTTCAACGAGGGAACAGAACAATATGAGGTCCGGGTCCGCACCCGCGACAGCTTCCGAAACGATATTTCCAGCCTTGAGCGACTTATCGTGCCTTCTTCAAAACTTGGCTGGGTAACGCTCGACAGGGTGGTCAAGACCAGCGAAGGAACTGGACCGGCGGCGATCGACAGGATAAATCGCCAACGGCAGGTCACGATCCTGGCGAATACACGGCCCGGCGGATCGGCGGTCGTGATCCAGAACGATCTGAACCAGGCTGTTGAACAGCTCAACCTCGGGGCAGAATATGTCGCAGGTTATGTGGGACAGTCAAAGGAACTGCAGAAGGCGGGCTTCTACTTCCTTTTGGCCATTGTGCTTTCATTCATCTTTATGTACATCGTGCTCGCGGCTCAGTTCGAGTCCTTCATTCACCCGATCACGATACTTCTTACGCTTCCGATCGCAATTCCCTTTGGAATCCTGTCGATCCTGATCGCAGGCCAGACGGTGAACATTTTCTCCGGCCTGGGGCTTCTGCTCTTGTTTGGGGTCGTGAAGAAGAACGCGATTCTCGTGATCGATCACACGAACAATCTGCGTGCGAAGGGAATGGAACGGTACGACGCGATCATACAGGGTAACCGCGACCGGCTTCGTCCGATCCTTATGACGACGATCGCACTGATCGCCGGAATGATGCCGCTCGTCGTTTCTTCCGGTGCCGGGGCGGGTACTAACCGTTCGGTCGGAGTTCTGATCGTCGGCGGACAGGCTCTATGCCTGCTTCTGACGCTACTCGCGGTGCCGGTCTTTTATTCATATTTTGACGATCTTGGAAACCTGAAGATCTTCAGGCGGATGTCCGATGGAATGCAGGTCGTGAGGCGAAAGACCGCACAGTCGGCGAGCTCGATAATTAACTCGGTGTGGAAGTAGACACCGTTACTCCGCAAGAACCAAAGCTAATGAGAGCGGGGATCAAGTAATGCAAAAGCAGTCATCATCAATCATACGTTTCTTGTCAGCACTGCTGACCGTGTTCGCGGGATTTGCGATCTCGGTATCTGCCCAGACGGCAAATCCGACTCCCGATGAAGTAAAGCCCGAGAACCTTGCTCCCGTTCCGGAAGTTGCTCCAGGTTTTGAAGCCAACGACGCAAAGCTTCCGGATCTTGGCCGGGTAGGCGTCGACTTGATGTCGCAAAAGCCGCTCGCGCTTCAGGAGGCGATCGTCCGCGCACTTGAGAACAACAAGGACATCGAGGTTTCACGGAAGGATGTGCGGATCGCGGAGTTCGATCTCACGGCTTCAAAAGGATTTTTCACGCCCACATTGTCCGGGACCGCGTACTACGAACGTTCCAAGACACCCAATGTCAGCGTTTTCTCGAATCAACTCGTGACGACCAACGACACATATGTCGCCGACGCGGAATACAGGGGCTATGTGCCTCAGTTCGGTACTGTTTTCACTGCTTCATTCAGAAACCGCAAGCTGGTTTCCGACAATCCGCTTACGATCCTCCGTCCGCAGTTCGACAGTTCTTTCCAGTTTCGTTTGGTCCAGCCGCTCTTCCGCGGCCGCAAGAGCGATGACGCCAGGCGCAACATCGAGATCGCGAAGAAGAACCTGACAATAACGGACAAGGAATTTAGACAGAAAGCGATCGAGATAACGGTCGAGGTTCAGAAGGCATACTGGAACCTTACCTATGCGCTCAGAAACCTGCAGGTCCAGCGGGATGGAGTAAGGGACGCGAAGCAGCAGCTTGCGCACAGCCGCCGGCTGGTAGAGGAAGGAGTTCTTGCTCCTATCGACGCGGTCGCTGTCGAGACCCAGGTCGCAAATCTGGAACTGAATGTCTACTCCGCGCTCGAGCAGGTCAATGGAGCCGAGAACCTTCTTAAGAATCTCATCGCGGTAGACCGGAATGATCCACTGTGGAGCGAATCTCTTGTGCCGACGGACAATGTTGATCTGCGAGAACCTTTGACGACCTTGCCTGACGCACTGCAGCTTGCGCTTCAGAACCGCATCGAGATCGATATCCTGGAAGTTGCCAAGGAGATCAACGAGTACGACAGGAAGTTCTACAGGGAACAGCTTGAACCTGAGATCGATTTCACCGCCAGTTACACTTCTTCGGGTGTTGCCGGCACTGCGAATCCCGACGCAATTTCGATCTTCTCGAACACTGCTAGCACGGAGCGTCTGAACCAGGTCATCAATCGTGTAAATTCTCTTGATCCGACGGCGCCTCCTATCGATCAGCTTCCGATACCGCCTGCCAGGTCTGTGCCGGAGAGCTTTATCGGCGGATACAACGGCGCGATCGGCGATGTTTTGAAAAGCCGCTATCCGACATTTCGTGTTGGTGTCACCTGGATCTGGTCGCCCGACGACAGTGCTCAAAGAGCGCTTCTCGGAAAGAGCCTGGTTCAGCAGGAGCGTCTAAGGGTTCAGGAAGAACAGCTTGAGCAGGCGATCCAGATGGACGTAAGGAACGCGATGCAGTCGATGAAGACTGCGCGCGCGCGTCTCCGTGCGGCCGCCATCTCAAGGGATAACAGCGAACGCGAATATGAGTCGGAGAAGCGAAAACTGGACGCGGGACTTTCGGATATTTACAAGGTACTCGAACGGCAGACAGCGCTTATGAACGCCAAAAGCGCCGAGCTCCGTGCGCAAACCGAACTCAACAAGGCGATCACCGATTTTCAGCGCGCGACTGGCAGCTCGCTTGAAGCGAATGATGTTGAGACGCGGTTGAAGAAATAGTTAGTGAGCAGTAAGCAGCGAGCGGTAAGCAGTAGGGGCGGGGCTTGGACCCGCCTTTCGTAATTTGTGAATTGTGAATTGTGAATCGTAGATCGTGAATCGTGAATCGTGCCGGAGCTGAAAGCGAATTGATCGCGAAAGAAAGTGAATCGTAAATCGTGAATCGTGAATCGTAGATCGTGAATAGCGTCGGAAACGCGACCGTCAGGGAGCGTGCCTGAGCTGAAAGCGAATCGATCGCGAAAGAAAGTGAATCGTAAATCGTGAATCGTGAATCGTGAATCGTAGATCGTGAATAGCGGCGGAAACGCGACCGTCAGGGAGCGTGCCTGAGCTGAAAGCGAATTGATCGTTGAAGAAAGTGAATCGTGAATCGTAAATCGTGAATAGCAGCAGAAACGCGACCGTCAGGGGGCGCTACTATTTCTGACCCGTGTCGGAAGCCCGACCGTGATGGAGGGCTAGCATCAAGATCAGGGTTCAAGGATCAAGTATCGGATAGCATATCCTTCTGGCGTTTCCTTTGCGGCACTTGGCGTCTTCGCGCCTTTGCGAGAGATATTACATCCTTGGTGTTGCGGCTGCGAGTTTGGCAATACCCGACACAAGATTCGACACACCCATGAATGCGTGTGCTAAACATACGCACACCTCTCACGCTCGGGCTAAGCGGGCAAGCCCGACGCTAAACAGCTCACTGCTCACCGCTCACCGAAAAGACTGCTCCATCCGCCGCCTCCACGATCTCGCAGCCGGGGCGCATCCTCGAAACGACCGAGTCAAAGATCACCTTGTCCCATTCAGGATATAGATGCGTCAACACAGTTTTCTTCGCTTTTGAGAATTGAGCGAGGTAGACGGCCTCGGCAAGCTCAAGATGTGTTTCGACTGGTTTCTCTTTCACAAACGAACATTCCATCAGAAACAGATCGACGTTCTTAGCAAAACTGCCGAGAGGTTTTGAAAATCCCGTGTCGCTTGTGTAGACCATCGTGGCATCCTGATCCGAGATCCGAATCGCAAGGCTTTCTGGTGTATGAGGTGTGTCAAACGTGACGGCCTCGACGCCTTTGACTATCTCAAATGGTTCGAGCGGGATGACCTCGACGATCTGTATCGGGAACGGCTGTTCGAGAAGCCCGTAATCGTTCGATCGGTCGATCGCTTCCAACAGTACCCTCAAACCGGCAGGTCCAAAGATCTTCATCTCCGATCTCCGCTGCTGAGTCTCCGGCGCGTACTTCGTCCCGAACAAGAAAGGCGCAAGACCGCCGATGTGATCGAGGTGAAAATGCGAGATCCAGATCGCGTCTAAAAATGCCCAATCAAGTTTCTCCTCGGCCATTCGATGGATCGCCGAAGCCGAGAAATCGAGCAGGATCGATCCGCCGGAGGTCTCCAGCCAATGGCCGGAACTGCTGCGCGTCCTGTGCGGCACCGAGGTACCCGAACCGAGGATCGTGAGTTGCATAAAAGCAATACTAGCCACGAATTCCGCGAATTGCACGAGAAGAATTTAGCCACAGATTAAGGGGATGAACACGGATAAGCGTGGTCGGTTGTGCATTGATCTGCAGCTATAAGAGCATTTTGAGTTCCAATATCGCGTGCTCTTGGCTTTGGTAAATCTGTGTTTATCCCATTTATCCGTGGCTAAGTCTTCTCCAGTTTGTGTGCTAGATTCTTCGCTATGCAAGATACCCAAGTCGATGTTCTCGCGATCTTCGCGCATCCGGACGACCTCGAGCTGACCGTCGGCGGAACGATGCTCAAGATGAAGTCTCTCGGATACAAGACCGGGGCGGTCGACGTTACGCGGGGTGAGATGGGAACGCGCGGTACGGTAAAAGGAAGAGCGGAAGAAGCGGAAGCCGCGGCAGAGATACTCGGACTTTCGGTCCGCGAGAATCTGGAACTCAAGGACGGTCACGTGTTCTGCGACGATCCCTCAAGGCGAGTGATGGTCCGTGCACTCCGGAGGCTCCGCCCGAAGGTGATCTTTACACATCAAATTGGCGATCCTCATCCTGACCATGACCACATCTCCCAGCTTGTCCGCGAATCCGCAAGACTTTCGTCGATGGGCAATTATGACCGCGAGAGCGGGCTCGAACGTCTTAAGGTTCCGATGGTCGCGCATAACATTTTTTCGCGAAATGTAAGGCCTTCGTTCGTAGTCGACATCTCCGAGTTTCACGAAAAGAAGATGGACGCAATTAAGGCGCACGCGTCGCAATTCCATGATCCCAACTCGATCGAACCGGAAACGAGGCTCACCGACGCGCGATTTCTTGAGGAGCTTTCGAATCGATCGAAGTACTTCGGATCACTGATCGGTGTTGAGTCCGGGGAACCCTATTTTGTACGGGAAGCGCTGAATGTCCAGGATCCGGTCGAGCTCCTGACGCAGCCAATGAACCTGTACTCGTGATACGAATCCGGGGTTGTTTTCGCGTACCTTTCATGTAAGGGCGTATACCGCTCCAGGTCAGAATCTTTTATCAGGAGAAGCAAATGAACGCATCGACATCTCAGACCCAGGAAATTCCCCCACAGGCAGTCATCATCCAGATGGCCTTTGGTTTTATTCTTTCGCAGGCCCTTTCCGTCGCGGCACGGCTAAAGATAGCCGACATTTTGGCGGGCGGACCCAAATCGGTGGAAGAGATAGCAAAGGAAGCATCGGCTCACGCCCCTTCCGTATACAGGTTAATGAGAGCACTGGCAAAGGCCGGAGTATTCGTACGTGACGGAGAGAACAGATTCCTGAACACGCCGCTTTCGGAGTTCCTTCGATCAGACCACCCGGACTCAATGAGGGGTATGGTGCATATGATCTGCGACAAAGAGCACTGGTTGGCGCAGGGAAATCTGGAGCATTCGGTTCGGACTGGGGAATGCGGATTTCAAGACACGTTCGGTAAACCCATTTTTGATTACTACGCCGAACATCCCGAACCGGCAAAGGTCTTTGATGAAGCGATGACGAGCCTTTCAACGACCGTCGGAGCCGCGGTTGCAGAGACTTACGACTTCTCCGGATACTCGAAGATCGCCGACATAGGTGGCGGTCACGGCATCCTGCTTTCCTCAGTCCTGAAGGCTAACCCTGACGCAAAGGGAATTCTGTTTGATCAGCAGTACGTCGTTAATGGGGCAGAAGCGCCCGCCAGGTCGGGCGTAGCGAATCGGGTTGAGACGGTCGGGGGCAACTTCTTCGAGGATGTTCCGGTTAAAGCCGACGTATATTTGATGAAACACATCATCCACGACTGGAACGACAAAGAATCTGTACGGATCCTTTCGAATGTGGCTCAAAATGCACCCGAAAGGGCGCGTCTGCTGCTCGTCGAAAGCGTGGTGGAAGATGATGATGTTCCCTCTTTGAGTGGGCTTATGGACCTTAACATGTTGGCGATGACGACGGGGCGTGAACGAACGACGGCGGAATATTCCGATCTTCTGACCGCTTCCGGTTGGCAACTGGAGCGAGTTATCCCGACCCCTTCTCCGATGCAGATCGTGGAAGCGGTGAAAGCGTAAGAGTTTTGGAGTGAGCGGTGAGCGGGAAGCAGCAAGCAGTAAGCAGTGCGGGTAAATCGTGAATGGTGTCGGAAGCCCGACCGTGAGGGAGGGCTACGTTCAACGATCAGGTGTCAATGATCAGGTATCGAATTGCGCTATTCTGATGCGTTTTCTTACCGGCGCCTGGCGCCTTCGCGCCTTTGCGAGAGATCACAAACGTGGTGAAGCCGCACTGCGAGAGAAACTACCACGGGAGAACCTCTCGCAAAGTCGCCAAGTCGCAGAGATCCGCAAAGTGGGAAAGACATCCGCTCACCGTTTACTTTCCCACCCATTAGTGGGCGGGCTAAACAGCTCACCGCATACCCTCTCAATTTTGGCCCCTCCTCTCCTTCCCATATAATCTTCGACATACTGATCCACTTATCTAGGGAGCAACTATGAACACGAAGACTCTTAGCTTTTCGACTGCCAACGGAGACACGACCGCCTATTGCGCGATACCTGATAACCCCGGAACGGATACGCCGGCCGTCATTCTTATTCAGGAATGGTGGGGTTTGAACGACCACATCAAGGATATCGCCGGTCGTTACGCAAGCGAAGGCTTTATAGCTGTTGCCCCGGACCTGTACAGAGGTAAGCTGGCGAAAGATCCGGAGGAAGCCTCGAAGATGATGGCGGATCTTGCTGTCGAAGACGGCATAGATACGATCCGGAACACGGTGTCAGCGGCTGGAGAAGAGTTTGGTAAGAGCGGCTTCGGGATCTCGGGCTATTGCATGGGCGGAACGTACGCGCTACGTTCGGCTTGTCTTGTCAACGGTATAAAGGCTTCGGCTCCTTTCTACGGCGACATTCCTTCCGAAGAGGTCCTTGCGGATCTGAGTGTTCCGGTTCTGTTCGTTTCAGGTCTCAAGGACGCGTGGATTAATCCCGAAAAAGTCGGCGAACTTGAGACCGCAACGTTCAAGCACGATCTTCCTGTCGAGGTGCTGAAGTATGACGCTGATCACGCGTTCTTCAACGATACAAGGCCCGAAGTATTTGACGAAGAGGCGGCTAATGATGCCTGGTCGAAGGTCCTCGCATTCTTCCGAAAGCACTTATAAAACACACGGATAAAGAGGATTACTCGAACGCCCAACGCGCAAAGTTCCGTTTACGAAGTTCGTCGATGATGGGGCGAATTGATCGAGCCCAAAGGAACGAGACTTCCATCCCTTTCTATTTATAACCGTTCACCGGCGGTGATCAGATTCTCAAGTTCCTCTTCCGACGGAAGCGAGGTTCTCGCCCCTACGGCCCTGCATTTCAAAGCTGCGACCGCGTTTGCCCGGTGGCAGGTTTCTTTGATCGACAGTCCTTTCAGCAAACCATAGAGAAGCCCGGCCCTGAATGAATCGCCCGCACCGGTCGTGTCTTTGCAGCCGCCCGGAACGACGTACGCCCTTGATCTGTAAAACGTGTCCTCGCAAAGAAGCAGAGATCCCTTTTCGCCCTGTGTCATGCCGACCACGGGACATCCGTACTCTTCTTGGAGTTTCTGAAGGCCTTTCTCCGGCGGACACTCGCCAAAGACCAGGGAAGCAAATTGCTCGGAACAGATCATTAGATCGACATTGGGCAGCAGATCATCCATCCTTTTGAATTTCTTGTCGATGTCGATTGAAACTATCGTGCCGGCCTTTGTCGCTTCTTTTGCCATCCGGATGCAGGCCTTGGTGTCGTGCGGCGTTAAATGCAGAACACTGCTCATTCTGACCGCATCGATCGGGGCTTCATTCTTCTTGAACTTCAGCTTCCTGTCCCGTTTCCAGATAACAGTTCTTTCGCCGTTTCTTTCGTCAATGATGATGAAGGCGATCTGCGTAACGGCGCCCTTGATCTGTTCCGAAAAGCTGACATCGACGCCTTCCGATGTGAGGCTCTCGAGTCCAAAATCACCCGTCGGTTCCTTTCCGAATCTACCTGCGTAGGCGGTCCGCAATCCGAGCCGCTGCAGGCCGACCATGGCCGTCGCGACCTCGCCGCCCGCCGCCCGTATATAGTCGTTGAGCTCCACCTTTGAATCGAACTCCGGGTAGTGCGGTACACGGATCAGGAAGTCGACCGCATTTGTCCCGAAACCGACGACGTCGAACTCTCGGTCACGGGCTATTTCGAAAGGAAAGTTCATCGCCTGTAAACGGGTGTGGAACCACGGGAAGGCAGTGCGGGACACCGGAAGGAAATGTCCTTGCAAAATGCCGAATATTCAAGGTAGATTCTAATTTGGGTATCCGCTTGGAACTGAAGCGAACCGCTCTAGAGTTTATAAACGTTTACCGGAGAAAACAAAAATGCCGACAGCCATTTGTCCCGAATGCGACGACGAAGTCTACGTTGATGCCGAGGTTGAGCAGGGAGACGTTTTCAGCTGTGACGAATGCGGCGAGGAGCTCGAAGTAGTGGGCCTCGATCCGATCGAACTGGACCCATATGTCGGAGATGACTTCGACGATTTTGACGATGACGATGATGATGACGACGACGGCTTTGGGGACTACGATTAGCAGGAGGCTCGCCGTCAATCTTTGTCCTTAAGAGAATAACCAGACTTGTTCTGAATTACACTGAATCCTTTTGCGGATTCTATATTCACCCGGTAGAAGCGATTCTGCCGGGTTTCACTTTCCGGGGGATAGAATGCTACAGCGTATGACGCCGTGATCTCTTCGGCCAGAGCTTTAAACAACGGTTCGAAATCGTTCTCCGTGGCATAGAACGACCGACCGCCGGTCTTTTCGATCAAACCGCTGGCTTCAAGCAGGGTCAGCACGGGTTTGTTGCCTCCCGAAAGCCTTGAGTATGAAGGAAGAATGACGGCGTAGACGCTGGTTTCGGCATCATTTGCCCTTTCGATAACTGTCGCCGGAGTGACAGTATCTCCGACCGGATATCCGTCGGTCACGACGATCACGACACGCTTCGGTATCTGTTGTCGGATCATCGGAGGCGACTTCTTCCTGAGCATTCGCACTGCCTCGTCTACGGCGTCATATGCGTGGGTCGAAAGTCCATCCTGGTCCTTTAGGATCTTTTCGAAGCTTTTTTTGAGCTTGTTCGGCTTGTTCGTAAATGACTGGACGGTCTTGACCTCCATTCCGAAGGTCGTGATCGCGAAATAGGAATGGTAGTCCGCGAGGCGGCCGACAAATGTCTGCATCGCGTTTCTAAGATTGATCAGCTCGTCACGCGTGATGCTGCCGGAAACGTCCAGGGCGAAGACGACCGATAGCGGCCGGCCGCTGTCGTCCTTCCGAATGGGCTTGAAGAAGTCGATCTGACGCTGCTTGCCGTCGACGAACAGATTGAAATCTTCCGCCGTCAGGCCTCGGACGGGATTGCCGTCGTTGTCGGTAACCGACACCTCAAAGGAGACCAGATCGGTGTCGATCTTGATCACGTCGCCGTCCTGGCCTCGAACGGCCGGGACCAGCGCCGTCAAAAAGAGGATCAGGGCGAGTACGAGTGGACGTCCGTCCCTCATCGCTAGACCGCGTCTTGTTGTTACTGCTTTCTGCACGTCTTTCCTTCGATTATAGCCCACCGAATGGCGTTTTCAACGAATTTGCCCCGTTTGCTTTTCCCGATTCCCATCCTGTATCATTCACGGGAAAATCGAACGATGTTGAACGCAATTCGAAACGACGACAATAATGACTGACGCGGCTTGAACAGAGGATCTTGTTCAATGCCTTTCGTTTGTCGATTCGAAAGGCGTTTTTATTTTTTTAAGACTGTTATTTAACCCGATACGGGATTATCGAGAGAAAAGTTACATGTTGGACCCACTTGGCGGACTTGAGAGAACACACACCTGCGGCGAACTTCGCGAGCAAGATGTCGGAAAAGACGTGGTGCTTATGGGGTGGGCTGCGAAGAAGCGCGACTTCGGGATCTTCACATTCATTGACCTGCGCGACCGCTACGGCCTGACTCAGGTCGTCGTCAGCGAAGAGGAGGCTGAAGACGCTCACACCAAAGCAAAAAGTGTTCGTGGAGAGTATGTTGTTGCGGTAAAGGGAACTGTAGTAAAGCGCGAAGAAGGCACCGTAAACGAAAAGCTTCCCACGGGTGCTGTCGAAGTACGTGTTATCGAAATATTGATCCTCAACGAAGCGAAGACGCTTCCGTTCGAGCTTGAAAAGTCCGGTTCCCAGAACCTTGCAAGCGAGGATCTGAGATTGAAGTACCGGTACGTGGACCTCAGACGGCGCTTTCTGCAGGACAACCTGATGGTTCGCGCGAAAGCGCTTCGGAAAATGCGCGAATTTATGGACTCTAAAGGATTTGTGGAGATCGAGACCCCGATCCTGCTCAAGTCGACGCCCGAAGGCGCCCGCGACTTTGTCGTGCCCTCGCGAATTCATTCAGGAAAGTTCTTCGCGCTTCCCCAGTCGCCGCAGATCCTTAAGCAGATAACGATGATCTCGGGCCTCGACAGGTATTACCAGCTTGCCAGATGTTTCCGGGACGAGGACCTTCGAGCCGACCGCCAGCCCGAGTTCACGCAGCTCGATATCGAGATGAGCTTTGCGAACCAGGAAATGGTATTCCGCGTTATGGAAGGTGTGCTTGCAGAGGTCTTTTCGCTCTCGGACGCCAAGTTTGAGACACCGTTTCCCAGGATGACGTATGCGGATGCGATGCGAAGGTATGGCAGTGACAAGCCCGATATTCGTTTCGGTATGGAACTCATAGACCTGTCAGGCGAATTCGAAGGAACGGACTTTCCGCCGTTTGCGAAGACCCTCGAGGCAGGCGGCGAGATCAAGTGCATAGTTGCAAGTGGCTGTGCTGGGTATTCGAGAAAGATCCTCGACGGCCATCAGGAGTTCGTAAAGAGGTACGGAGCATCCGGACTGGCCTGGATCAAGCTGGGCGATGAAACTACTTCTTCGCTTATGAAGGCCCTGGGCGAGGAGAAGATAAACTCGCTCGCCGAAGCAGCCGGGGCAGAAAACGGCGATGCGATCTTTTTGGTAGCCGGCAGGAAGTCGGTCGTAGCAGCTAGCTTGGGCGCGCTCAGGAAGGAGATCGCGAAAGCTGAAGACCTTGTACCGAAAGGAGTCTACAAGCCGCTTTGGGTCACGGAGTTTCCGATGTTCGAGTTCAACGAGGATACGGAAAACTACGACCCCATGCACCATCCGTTCACATCTCTGATGGACGAAGACGTTCCACTTTTCAAACGTGCTATCGAAGGCGGCGAGAAGGATCTTCTCGGAAAGATACGTGCTGTGGCTTACGATATAGTTATTAACGGCTACGAGATCGGAAGCGGCTCGATCAGGGTCCACCAGAGCGAGATCCAGAGCCTGATCTTCAAGGCACAAGGTCTAACCCCAGAAACCGCGCGGGAGAGATTCGGGTTCTTTCTCGAGGCTCTCGAATACGGCACTCCGCCACACGGCGGATTCGCCGCGGGCGTCGAGAGGATCGTTATGCTTCTTTGCGGAACCGACAACATTCGCGATGTTCTCGCGTTCCCGAAGACCGCGTCCGCACAAGACCTGATGATGGATTCACCGGGCGAGGTCGACAAGGATCAGCTTGACGAACTGGGACTGAAAATAGCGACCTAAAGATTTGGAACGCGGGAGGTTTTATATGTATTGCCCCAGATGCAGCCAGGAACGGGTAACCGAACAGACCAGTTTCTGTTCGCGTTGCGGCCTGTATCTCGATCACCTTGAAGAGGTGATCGGAAACGATGGCAATCCGCTGTTCGAGCCTGAAGAAAGCGGATCCGGAAGGTTCCTGACTCGCCGAAGGCTCCGCATATTCGCCTTGTTCTGGTTTGTGATCATCACCATCTTCTTTCTTCCGATGGTCGGAATAACAGATGGCCCGGAAGAACTGATGGCGATGCTGGGGATCATCGGCCCGGTAGGAGCGATAACGGCATTGATCCTGTCGTTTATGATCCCGAAGGACGCGCCCGCTAAAAAACACCAGCGAACCCAGAATATTCAACGGAGCTTCCCGGAACAGAGATCACAGCGGGAACTTCCGCCCGAACGTTCGGTGCCGGCCGAGGAGTTCGCAAGGCCCTCCTTTGCGGACCGTGACGAACGATCCGGATATGTCCCCCAGGACCCTCCCTCGGTCACGGAGGAAACAACCCGGCATCTTGACTCCAAGAAGCCCGAGTAGGATTTTCGTTACCCTTCTTCGCAGAAGTCGTTGCTTCCGCGAGCTGGCACAAGCCTGAACAATGTCTGATAGAATGACGTAGTTCTAACTGAAATGGCCAACACCAAGAAATTCGACACTAATCCGCTTGACCCGACCTTTCCGGAGAAGGCTCGGGAGAAAGAAGAGAAAAAGGAAAAGCGGAAGCGGACGGCTCCCCTCTTCACCGAGAATGGGCAGACGCGGCAGTTCGCCGAACCAACTGTGACCGAGGAACAGACACGGAGATTTCAGGATGGGGAGTTTGGGGCCTACGATCCCGCATTCGGAAATGTTAGTCAGGAACCCTCCAGCATTTACAAGGCCGAACAAGATGAGAACCGTTCGTTAAAGATCGGAAACATCAGCCTGCCAGAGAATATTCTGACGGCCCTTCCGTACATTCCCTTTGCTTATCTGGGCCTTGTCGCGGGAATAATCGAGCTGTTTCTCATCCCCCGGTCCGAGCCCAAGGTTAGGTATCACGCCGCTCAGGGTGTGGCAGCGCACGTCGCCATTTGGATCGTCACTGCGATCCTTGGAATGGTCGGATTTGGTTCAGATATTGCTTCGACGGCCAGCTGGATCTTCAGTCTTGTTACCACGATCATGCTTCTGGTCTTCGCCTTTAAGGCGTGGCAGGGGAAACCGATCCATATTCAGTCGGTCGAGAGCCTTACGGACTGGCTGGAAGAGAAGATAAAGCCTCAGAAATAGCTAAACCCTTACAGGAGACCCTCAAATGTACTGTTCCGAGTGCGGTACGCAAAGCGCTTCCGGGCTTAAATACTGCAAGTCGTGCGGGGCCAGGATCTCGCGCGGTAGTTCAGACATCAGGGAATCCGTAGCCAAGACATTCTCTATGGCTGCGATCTTTGTAGGTGTCTTTGGGTTGATAGGCTTTGCGATCATCGTAAAGGAGCTGATCGAAAGCGGCGCTAACTTTGGTTTCGTACTCGCCCTCGCGCTTATATACCTCTCCGCTCTGGTAGCCATGACATATATTCTCGTGAACAAGGTCCTGGGCTTGATCGGAATTGAAGAGGCACCAAAGGTACATGACAAGGCACCTCCGGTTCTAAGTCCCAAGATCACTTCTCAGCTTGAAGAACATAGGGAACCCGCCAGCGTGGTCGAGGAAACTACCAGGGATCTTGGAAAAGTGCCGATCGAGCGGAATCGATAGAAATGTCATTCACTCTAAAGATCGTATTGTTCTTTTTTCTGATCTGCTTTATTAGCCTGCTTGTATACTTTCTGGTAGTCAGAGCGTATTACTGGGGAAACAGGAAAGAGCCGCCCGGGAGTTGAAGGTATGTTCCCCGATGTTTCCTGCCTGCCGATCTAAAAAGGCTGCCCTCAGGACAGCCTTTACGGAAAACCGATCAAGTGTAGATCAGACCTTGCTCTTGTGCTTAATGAACGCTGCCTCGATAAGGTATACGTTCATTTCACAGATGTCTTTTACGTAATCCCCAATTCTTTCGAGGTGCTTGGCAACGAACAGCAAGTGCGCCGCTCCGTTCGTTACCGACGGATTGTCGATCATAAGCTTGGTCAGCTTGTCGAACACCTTGTTGTAGGCTTTGTCGATCGCTTTGTCCCGCTTGATAACTTCCTTTGAGACCTTTGCGTCCTCTGAAGTAAAAGCGTCAAGCGCGCGCTGAAGCATCTCACCGGCGATCTCCGCCATCCTTGGAAGCTCGACGTTGGGCATCACCTCTGGCTCGTTATTGATTATCAGCGATGCCTCGGCGATGTTCGCGGCATGGTCCGCTATTCTCTCGAGGATAGGTGTGATCTTCGCAACCGATATCACGAATCGCAGATCGTGAGCGGCGGGTTGCTGTAGTGCGAGGATCTCGACGCTCATCTGGTCGATCTCCAGTTCCATCGCGTTGATGATCTTGTCGTCTTCGATCACTTTTCGCGCCAGATCGCTGTCTCGTTCGACGAGCGAACGCATCGCAAGATAAACCGCTTTCTCGGTGGTTCCGCCAAGCAAAAGCAGCTTGTCCCGCAGCACGTCAAGTTTTCTGTCTATGATCCTGGTTTCCATTGGTTCCTGCTAAGTATAAACGTTATTAGTACAAATGCTTAAAATTTGGGTCGAAATATCATCCGAATCTGCCCGTTATGTAGTCCTCGGTCAGTTCGTCGTCAGGATTTGTGAACATCTTTTCGGTCGGATTAACCTCGATCAGTTTTCCGAGCATAAAGAACGCCGTCTTGTCAGATATCCTGGCAGCCTGTTGCATGTTATGGGTAACGATGACGATCGTATATTTCTTTTTTAGTTCGACAACGAGCTCCTCGATCTTTTGAGTCGCGATCGGGTCAAGAGCAGATGCCGGCTCGTCCATCAGGATGACCTCCGGCTGAACAGCCAGCGCCCGGGCGATACAAAGCCTTTGCTGCTGTCCTCCTGACAATCCGAAGGCGGATGTGTTAAGCCTGTCGCTGACTTCATCCCATAAGGCGGCATCCCGTAATGCTTTCTCCACACGATCAGCAAGATCTTTTTTACCCGAATGCATCTTGTTGATCCGGATACCGTACGCGACATTCTCAAAGATCGACTTCGGGAACGGATTCGACTTTTGAAAGACCATACCCACCTTTCTTCGAAGTGCTACAACATCCGTTTTCGTCTTATAGATGTTTTTCCCGTCGATCTTTACTTCGCCTTCGACCCGCGCGTAAGGGATCGTGTCGTTCATACGGTTAAAGACCCGTAGGAATGTCGATTTTCCGCATCCTGAAGGACCCACAAACGCCATCACCTCACGCTCCGGGATCTTCATCGAGATATCGTAGAGCGCCTGATTCTTACCGTAGTAAAAATTGAGGTTCTTTATACTGATCTTGTCGCCCATATCGGAATTCTGTCCGCCGTGAATCGTTTAATACTTCTTCTTCGTGAGAAACCTCACCAGTACGTTTATTACCAGGATCAGTCCGACGAGGATCAGGGTCGCAGCCCACGCCATCTGGTGTTCGATCTCGAATGGTCCGGTGGCGTAGTTGTAGATCTGAACTGTCAGAGACGCCATCGGCTGATCAAAGAAGTAATTATAGAATCTGCTGTTCAGCGCCGTGAACAGCAAAGGCGCAGTCTCGCCGGAGATCCTTGCGATCGAGAGCATAGCACCGGTCGCAATACCGGAAGCAGCTGCCGGCATCACGATATTCCACGTTACGCGCCACTGCGGTGCCCCAAGAGCAAGAGCTCCCTCCCTCATTGACTGGGGAACAAGGCGGATCATTTCTTCGGTCGTCCGCGCTACGATAGGAATCATGATTATCGCCAGCGAAAGAGCTCCCGCCAGTCCTGACTGTCTGCCCATCGGCAGAACTATCAATGTGTAAATGAAAATGCCGACAATGATCGAAGGCACTCCGATCAAAGTATCGGCAAGAAACCTCACCGTGTTCCCGAAGATATTCTCGCCGAATTCTGCAAGATAGACGCCGGCTCCGATACCGATCGGAAGTCCGATCGCGGTCGCCAACAGCGTCATCAATGCCGAACCCATGATCGCATTCCCGATACCGCCTCCTTCTCCGACAGGTTTGGGCGTATCGGTAAGGAACTCGTAGTTTATTGTCGTAAGACCCTTTGCAGCGATGTAAGTAAGGATAAGTACAAGGACTATGATCGCAGCGATCGCACAAGCCGCGGTGATCAATGTCATCGCGCCGCTGACGAGCTTCCTTCTACTATGTGTATTCCTATCCATCATACTAAGCCTTACTTGCCGCATTGGTACCTTTCGCCACTCCCAATACGAGCACCTTTGCAAGTGCGTTGACGACGAAGGTCACAAGGAACAGGACGAGCCCCATTTCAACCAGAGCACTAAGGTACAAGCGGTCCGAGGCCTCTCCGAAGTTTGCTGCCAGAACCGAGGCGATCGTATACGCCGGTTCAAAAAGTGAGGCAGTGATCTGCGGCGAGTTTCCTATGACCATCGTGACAGCCATCGTTTCGCCAAGCGCGCGGCCAAGTCCAAGCACGACGGCACCCGCTATTCCTGACGAGGCGTTCTGAAGAACGATCAATGTCGTTTCCCACTTGGTAGCGCCAAGCGCGAGCGCAGCATCTCTTTGGGTATTGGGCACGACTTCAAGAACATCCCGTACCACGGCGGTAATGATGGGAGTGACCATGATCGCCATGATGATCCCGCCGGTCAGCATTCCGAATCCCGTCAGCCGGCCCTGAAACAGGGGAAGCCAGCCAAAATAATCCTGGAAGAACGGACCAAGGTAATTACGAATGAAAGGGGCGAGTACAAAGATCCCCCACAGGCCGTAAACGACCGAAGGAATGGCGGCAAGAAGCTCGACTAAAAAGGCGGCCGGAGACGAAATGCTTTTTGGGGCTTGTTCGACCAGAAAGATCGCGATCCCGAGGGAGATCGGGACCGCGATCAGAATGGCGATCAGCGACGAAACAATGGTGCCGTAAATGAATGGGAGTGCTCCGAAGACGTTCGAAGCGGGTTGCCATTCACCGCTGTACAGGAACTCCAGCCCGAACATCCTGATCGTCGGAAGCGATGTCCAAACCATCATCGCGACCATAGAGACCACGATCAAGATGACCGTGGAAGACAGTACGATCAGGACGGAACGGAAGACCCTGTCTGCAAATGTTCCCGTACCAGCCAATTTGAGCTATTCCCTAAGCGCTTTCCCGTTGCTGGTGATCGAAGAAAGTTTCTCCTCGACCATCTTCACTACTTCGTCCGGAAGCGGAGCGTAATGAAGGTCGCTGGCGTACCCGGAACCGTCGTGGACCGCCCACCACAGAAAATCGACAAGAGCCTTTCCTTTCGATTCGTGCTGCTGTTCTTTGTACAAGAGCACGTACGTGAAGCTGGAGATCGGGTAGGCGTTGGCGCCGTCGGCATTCGTGATCGAAATTCGCATGTCGGGCGGCATCTCAGCACCTGCTGCAGCGGCTGAAATGTTCTCGATCGAGGGCTCCACGAAATTCCCGGACTTGTTCTTGATCAGTGCTATCGGAAGATCGTTTTCCTTTGCGTAAGCGACTTCCACATATCCGATCGTGTTGGGCGTCTTCTGAACCTGGCCCATCACGCCTTCGTTTCCTTTTCCACCGATACCGACACCCTGGATCCAGTTCGGCTGTTTGCTGTAGGTTATTCGTTCGCTGAATTCAGGAACGGTCTTGGCGAGATAGTCCGTGAAAACGCCGGTGGTTCCGCTGGAATCCGATCTGTAGACCGGAGTGATGTTGTTGTCGGGAAGCTGTACGCCTTCATTTTCGGCTGCGATCTTCGGGTCGTTCCACTTCGTGATTTTATCCAGGTAGATATCCGCTACGATCTCAGGCGTGAACTTAAGCTGTTCCTTTACCTCTTCCAGATTGTAAGTCAGTACGACGGCGCCAAGGACTGTCGGGATATGCAGCAGTTCAGAACCGGCCTTTGCGAGATCCTCATCCTTCATCGGATCGTCGGAAGCGCCGAAATCAGCTGTCCGATCGAGGATTGCCCGCTGTCCGGCACCTGATCCTACAGATTGGTAGTCCAGCCTGACATTCGGGTGGATCTTGCCGTACTCGCTCATCCATTTCTGGTAAATCGGACGAGGGAAGGTCGCACCCGTACCCTGGATGTTGATGGTGGCACCGCCAGCGCCCGAGTCCGAACTGCCTACCGGAACTCCGCTGCATCCCGCACCAATCAGAGCAAAAAGTCCGATCAACGATAGTACTGAAATTATGGTTAGTTTTCGCATATTCATTTATTTATTTCGCCATTTGCCTTAAGCAAAGTCCCGGCGCATAATGGGCCGCAAGCAGAAACGAATTCGCTTCTGAGCTCAGCGGGCACCACCGGAACTGCGGTCTGGCAAGAGCTGTAGTGAGAAGTAGCCTAACTTAATCCTGTTAAATTTAACTTAAAACGCGAGTCAAGGCAGTTTTTAAGAATGACGATTTAACACAAATGTTACATTCCTCTAACATCGGTGTTGTAAGCTTTGATTTTGCAATATAGCTTTCGGTATTTCCGGATCTGCTCGCCTCTTTTCCTGGTCAGATTCCCTGCGACGCTTTTGCAGGGCTGGTGAACAAAGCATGCGATTGGTAAACGAACTGGAGAACGATCTCGCCTTTGCGGTGCTCGTCGACAAGACGGGCGATGAGTTTATTGAAACCAAGGACGTGCTTCCCTTGATTCACAGAATACGGGAGGTTCTTGAGCCCATTTCTGAGCGAGATCACTCGTATTCGGAGGCCGAACCAGAAGAAGAAAAAGGTGCCGAGGCCAAAGCCTGACGTTTCCCACCACCTCCGGTTCTTACCCCCCTGCAACGCGATCGTAGCCTGACGATTTGGTACAGTTTTGTGCCCGAATCGTAGGCAAACGTCCGTCTTCTGCACACACATCTGAGAACCGATCTGTAGGGTACTTAACCGATACCACTCTCCAATTTGATATCATCTTAGAATTCCGAAAAACGGCAGATGGTCTGTCTGGCCGAAGGGGGACATATGAAGGCAATGATTCGAAGCAGGTCGATCGTAGCGGCATTCACCGCGTGGCTTGTGCTTATGGCGCCAATGGCGGCGCTCGCACAGACGCAGGTAGATCTGCCTAAAAACAAGTACAAGATCGAGGACGACATTCGACTTGGCAATGAAGTTTCACAGAAGGTCGAGCGAGAGTTTCCGATCGTCAACGATCGCGAGGCCTCGAACTATATCCAAAACGTAGGCGACCGACTGGTTGACGCGATTCCGAACGAGTTTCGGCATCCAGAGTTTGATTATCGATTCAAGATCGTCAATGCGAGCGATATCAACGCTTTTGCCCTCCCGGGCGGCCCGATGTATGTGAACCGCGGAATGATAGAAGCGGCCAAGAACGAGGGTGAAATGGCTGGAGTAATGGCTCACGAGATAGGCCACGTTGCACTTCGCCACGGTACGGCCCAGGCGACAAAGCAAAGCAATCCGCTCAACCAGATCCTCGGGATCGGTGCCATCCTCGGCGGAGCAATTCTCGGGGGGAGTGTTGGAGCTCAACTGGGTGCGATCTTTGCTGCCGGTTACTTTCTGCGCTATAGCCGGGAATACGAGCGTCAGGCCGACATCCTAGGTGCGAGGATACTCGCAGATTCGGGCTATGATCCGCGCGATCTTGCCAATATGTTCCGCACTATCAATGAAAAGAGCGAGGGAGGCCGGGCTCCTGAGTGGCTCAGCAGTCACCCCGATCCAAGCAAGCGCTATGAGACGATCAATCGAGAGGCGGAACTCTTAAGGGTTTCTGAAAATCCGATCAAACTTACCCGCCAGTTCTTAAGCGTTCAGCAGAAGCTGAGGAACATGCCGCCTGCCCGAACGCTCAAAGAGATTCAGGAGAACGCTGCGAACAGTGGAAACACGGGGAATCAAGGCGGTTCAGGCAATGCGATGGCCAACGGCCGCTATTCGCGAAACGTGCCCT
This sequence comes from Acidobacteriota bacterium, assembly GCA_003385635.1. Taxonomy (GTDB): domain Bacteria; phylum Acidobacteriota; class Blastocatellia; order Pyrinomonadales; family Pyrinomonadaceae; genus Aridibacter. Next base: position 48,995 of record QQUY01000003.1, read on the forward strand.
ATCCTTCTTCAAGGACCAGGATCTATAGCTCAGGGAATTGGATTCAGTTCAGAGTCCCGCAGAACTGGGTTGAGTTTGAGAACCAGAGCGACGTTTGGTTCGCACCCGAAGGTGCTTACGGCAACCAGGGAATTACCCACGGCGCGCTTGTCGGTGTGAATCGCACGAACCAGAGAGATCTTTCGCGTGCGACCCAGGAATATGTAAACAGTATTCTTCAGGCGAACAGCTATTTGAGGAGGACTACGAACTACTCGCGAACTTATATCGACGGACGTTCCGCGTACGCTGTCATCCTTGCGGGGAGGTCGCCGGTAACTGGGCAGACCGAGTACGCATTGATCTACACGACTATGCTTAGGAACGGTGAGCTTTTGTACGTTGTGGGCGTTGCACCGCAAAGTCAAAGCAACACGTACAACCGCTCGTTCAACAATCTGGTACGGTCGATACAACTTAGGGACTAGGTTGTTGGAAGACAGAAGACAGAAGACAGAAGTCAGAAGTCGGAAGTCAGAAGTCAGAAGACAGAAGACAGAAGACAGAAGTCAGAAGTCGGACGTCAGAAAGCTAATGGGGCAGTGCTTGGCGCTGCCCCTATGTTTTTCTCAATCTGAATCGAAACACGGGCAGCCCCTTGTTTTCGACAGCTATTTCCCGTTCAGTCTTGATCTCGAAAGGCGATTCATCAAGCGCCTCTGGTTCAAGAGCTCCCGAATTCTGAAAGATCTCAAGCATCTCGTCCGCAATAAATTCGACATCTGTCTGAAGGATTATCTGACCATCGTCCGCGAGGTGCCGGACTAATGTCTCAACAAGACTCTCCTTCACGATGCGGCGCTTTGCATGCCGTTTCTTGAACCAGGGATCGGGGAACTGAATCGCTACGGTCTTGAGCCAGCCTTCCGGAAGTTCTGAAAGTAGCACCTCAAGATCGAAAGTGGCGTTGCAGAACTCGTAATGAAGATTCCCAAGACCCTCCTCATTGCGGATCGCATTGGCGTCATCGACAAGAGGTTCGCGGATCTCGACTCCTAGAAAATTGTTTGAACCATTGACGCGCGCCATTTCAAGAATGAACCTGCCCCGCGCGCAGCCTATGTCCAGAAAAAGGGGCGCTTCCGGATCCTCAAAAACCTCCTCAAGATCAAGAGGCTCTACAGGAAGCTCGCGAAAATACTTCGCTAGCGGATTGACGTGTTGATGGACTCTGGCTCTCGCCATGTTGGTTCGAGTCTTTCTAGAAATTGGAAGGCTGAGTGCTATGGACGATCTATCCGATCGTGCCCTTCATCAAGAGCATACTAAACACACAGGTAGCGACAAAGATCGCGAGAGCGGCATAACCTGCGATGGTAAGAGCGAGGGGAACCTCGCGCGGATTCTTGCCGAGGTCTTTAGGGACCGTGATCACGCCGTAGACCACTCCTACTGCAAGCCCCCCAAAATGCGCGAAGTTATCGATAATGCTGAATGCGATCAATCCGAAAGCTGCGATGAATGCGATGTTCGTGAGCATAGCCCTCAGAAAACCGGGCATTAGCTGGCGTTTTCTTCGAAATCCATAGATCGCGAGGAACCCGATCAATCCCATTATCCCGCCTGATGCACCCACCGAGGTGGTCGTCGGCATGAAATAGGTGCTCGCAAGAGATCCCGCGACCGTCGCGAGGACCATCACGATCGCCAGATGAGCGCGGTTCGACACATATTCGATAAGCCTGCCGAAGCCCAGAAGCGCATAGCCGTTGAAAAAGATGTGCATCAAGTTAAGGTGCACAACCCCCGCCGTAAAGAGCCGCCACCATTGGCCTTCCCATACCAGAGGTTTGACGAGGGCAGTTCTTAGAAGCCCGATCGAGTCGCCTTGCGGAGTCATTCCCAGCTCAGAATCCACGACCATCTGAGTTATGTAAACGGCGACCAGCAAACCGACCATCGCATAGGAGTAATAAGGCGTGATGAATTCTATCTGGCGCGAGAACTCAATGGCTTCAGGAGAAGGGATCAGATCGTCAAGCGTAAGTCTTCTGGCCTCGCGAAGGCCCCACACACCACCAACGATCGCCATCAGTGCAAGCACAAAGAAGATACTGCTCAGAAGGTCAGACCACCTTACGGTCGATCTGTCGCCGAGTCCCGAGATCACGATCGCGAAGAGAATAATATGACCTGCGACCACAACGGCTCCTGCGCCGATAGCCCACATCGACTTCGAGCGCATGGACCTCTTCCGTTCCGCCAGAAGTTCCTCGGCGGTCATTCTCTTTTCTTCTTTATTGTCGTCTACGTACTCCATAAAAATGGAGAAAGCGCCCGCCGAAACTTCGCAGCCGGACGCATTTCAACGAAAACTGCCCTATACTACATCGCGAGTCCGCCGTCTGCCTGGATCACCTGACCGGTAATGTACTTTGCTGAATCCGACAAAAGGAAGCAAATGATCTCCGCAACCTCGCCCGGCTCAGCAAACCTTCCGAGCGGAATCTGCTCGAGGATCTTGTTTCGAAAATCCTCATTCATCTCATCGGTCATATCGGTCGCGACCATTCCTAACGCGAGTGCATTCACCGTGATGTTCCGGCTTGCGACTTCCTTTGCGAGAGCTTTGGTCAAGCCGTTCATTCCCGCTTTTGACGCAGAATAATTCGACTGGCCGAGCATTCCGACTACGCCGCTGATCGAGGAGATGTTCAATATCACGCCGCCATTCTCGTTTCGCATCATCGGTCGAAGCGCGGCTTTCGAAAAGTTCCACGCACCTTTCAGGTTTGTGTCGATGACGGCGTCCCAGTCCTCCTCTTTCATTCGAAGGATAAGCGTGTCGCGAGTTATACCGGCATTGTTGATGAGGTAGTCAATCGAGCCCAGCTCTTCTTTCGCCTGTTTCACGAACTCAGCAGTTGCGTCGGTATCCGCGACATCGCACGCGGCCGCAAAGCATTTCACTCCGTGTCCTTCGATCTCAGCCTTTATTTTCCCCGCGGCTTCGGCACTGCTGGCATAGTTAAATGCGACGCCGCATCCACGCTTCGCAAGCTCGATCGCGGCTGCCTTTCCGATACCTCGTGTGGCGCCGGTTACGATCGCGCCCTTTCCTTCAAATTTTCGTTCGTTCATTTCTGCCTTTAGCCGACCAACACTTAGCCGGCGTTCATATCCTCTATAAACCGGGAGTTGTCAGTCCATTCTTCTCTCTTGATACCTAACTCATCTTCGAGAATTGACCATATGCGATTCCGGATCTCTTCTTCCTTTAGTTCTTGTCTTACGACCTCCGGCCTGGTCTTTACGAAGTTGATCAATTCCCCCGGGGTCTTTATCGCTTCTGCCTCAGGATCCGAGATCTCGATATCGAACTCCTCCTCGGTCCGCATAACAATTTCTACAAGATCAAGCCCCATCGTCCAATCAAGCAAGCGCGTTTCGCTGGATCTCGAACAGTTCCTTCAAGCCTTTCTCGGCCAGAGCAAGCATTTCGTTCATCTGTTCGCGATCGAACGGCTCCTGCTCGGCTGTCCCCTGGATCTCGATAAACTTTCCGCTTCCTGTGCAGACGATGTTCATATCGACCTCTGCTGTAGAATCCTCTTCGTATTTCAGATCAGAGATCGCGGTGCCCTCCGACATGCCGACGGATATCGCTGCGACTTCGCTGATAATCGGCGACCTGTGAATCGTTCCGTTGTTCAGGATCTTTCTGCAGGCAAGTGCGAGCGCAACATAAGCACCGGTGATCGAAGCGCACCGCGTTCCGCCATCGGCCTGAATCACGTCGCAGTCAACGAAGATCTGTCGCTCGCCAAGAAGCTTTGTATCGACCACCGCACGCAGGCTGCGGCCGATCAAGCGCTGAATCTCCATCGTCCGTCCGGAAGGCTTCTGAGTTTCACGTCGGACGCGCGTATGCGTTGAACGCGGAAGCATTCCGTACTCGGCAGTGACCCATCCGTTGCCCTCGTTCCTCATCCAAGGCGGTACGCGGTCCTCGACGGAAGCCATACAGATCACTTTCGTGCCTCCGACCTCGATCAGAGCTGAACCCTCTGCATATGGCGAAATGTTCGGCGTGATCTTTGTCTTCCGGATCTCGTCAAAGGCCCTTCCGTCTACTCGTGTGAGACTCATAATCAATCAGGGATGTTAATCGTAAATCGTGAATGGTGAATGGTGAATCGTGAATCGTGAATAGTGAATAGTGAATCGTAAATGGTAAATCGTGAATTGTTAATGGTGAATCGTGAATCGTGAATCGTAAACAGAGTCAGTAGTCCGAATGGAAACAAGTGCGAATATCGATCTCAAGGTAGATACCGTAAACCTTTGAAGGGATTCAGCTCTTCGTATTCCGATTACCGATCCGCTATTCACGATTCACGATTCACGACTTACCATTCACGATTTACGCCGCGTGGCGAGTTCGTCCTTTCCATAAACCTCGATCGCTTCGAGTTTTGTCGGCACGGCACCCAGAAACCTCTCCGCGACCCTGGCGAAACGGTCCGCCGCGTCTGTCACGTAAAAATGGTCGAGATCATCACAGAGGCTTCGCTCACGATTATACGAGATTTGATCGGGGTTCGCTAAAGCCTTGTCTTTCAACAGGTTTTCGACTTCCTCGGCTGTGGCTTCGCCGGAATCGATCAGCGCCACATCAGCGCCAACCGCCTTCTGAATGACGTCTCGAAGGATCGGATAATGCGTGCAGCCAAGTACAAGCGCCTGGGGATCAAAATCTCGGACGCCCTTGAGATACCGCTCAGCGATCGATCTGGTCTCAGGCTCATCAACCCAGTTCTCCTCCGCAAGCGGAACAAACAGAGGACATGCCGATTGGAATACTTCAGCTGTCGAAGAGGCGGCGTGGATAGAGTCCGCGTAAGCATTGCTCGACACAGTTGCCTCGGTAGCGATCACTGCAACTCGCGGGCTTTCCTCGTTCTCGGTGAGCGTCACGGCTTTGCGTGCACCCGGTCCGATCACGCCGATGACGTCGATGCCGATCTTCGCACGGATCTTCGGAAGCGCGAGGGCGGATGCGGTGTTACAGGCGACGACCAGGATCTTGATGCCTCTAGATGCAAGAAATGACGAGTTTTCCAAGGCATATCTTTCAACCGTCGATAGCGATTTGGTGCCGTATGGCACCCGGGCCGTATCGCCGAGGTAAACGAACCGCTCGTTCGGAAGCCTCTCGTGGAGCGCTCTGTAAACCGTCAATCCGCCGACACCGGAATCGAAAATCCCGATCGGCTGTTTTGCAATATCCTGCGATCGCATAGTGCCAAATCTCAGCCGTCTTCGAAGTTTCGAACCATAAAACGGAGGAAAATCAAAGTCAACCGATCATACGGCTCGCGTAGACCGGAAACATCACCGCCAGCCGTTCTGCCTGGGCCACTTCGAGCCCGGACGATAAAATTGCAAGAAACGCTGACAGATATCGTGATCGATGTTAAGCTAGCGCACGCGGCTACAGCGTACCGCAAAAAAGGTAGTATCGTCTTCATTCCCAACCCCTAAGACGACACCATCCTAAAGCGCCAATACAAACTTTAATCTAGTTAAGCGGTTCATTCGGCAATCCCACATTGCGAGGAGCTTGAAATGCAATATGATCTTTCTTCCACTACTCGTGCATTGCACGATACACCAGACACTTTCACAAGATCTAAGACCTCCGGAAATCAGCCAGCTCAATTCCTTACGAAAAAACAGCAGATAATCGTCACGATCATCTGCTGTTTTTTGCTTTTCGTGCCATTAGTTTCACAAGCCTATCCGGCGACATTTGTCGTCGACACACTGCTCGACAATGAAAATGACGGCTGTGGAGTAAATGCCTGCACGCTGAGAGAAGCGATTGTCGACGCGAACACTCTTCCCGGGTTCGACAATATCGAATTCACACCGGGCCTGTCGGGAACGATCGTATTGGCAGGCAGCCACATCGTCATTTCTTCTGCGATGACGATAAACGGCCCGGGCGCCTCTGAACTTGCCGTAAGCGGAAACAACCTAAGCCGTGTCTTCCTTGTTTCCGGGACGTCCGCAAATGCGGTCGTCGGCGGATTGACCATCACGGACGGGCTGGCGACGCTTGTCACCATCGGTATCAATCTGATTACGGATGGCGGCGCGATCCTAAACGTCAACGGCGGCACCGTTTCCATTCTGAACTGTCATATCTCGAACAGCTCGGCGGGCGGTTTCGGAGGAGGTATTGCGACGGTTTCCGTCCTACCATTGCTTGCGACGAGCACTACCAATATTTACAACTCCAGCATCTTCGGCAATTCCGCTACGCTAGGTGGAGGAGGTGTCAGCAATCTCGGAGTCGATGTCGGACTAACTGGTCTGCTGACTGGAGCCGACACGACGATCGCGAACTCTACGATCACATCAAATTCGGCACTTGCTGAAGGTGGAGGTTTGAGTAATACAGGCGGACATCTAAATCTCACCAATACCACTATTAGCCACAACTCGAGCGTTGCTGCAGGTGGCGGGCTTATAAACGTCGCCGGGATCGTTACGGGATTCGTGTTTATGAGGAACGCGATCCTCGCCGAGAACGAGGCTCTTGTTCTTGGGACTCTCATCAGCGATGACGGTTTGGGGATCGTCAACTCGTTAGGGAACAATCTGATCGGCAACAACCTGAACATTTCGGCGAGTTTCGCAGCGAGCGTTTTCATCGGCGGTATCCCGCAACCGAATATCAACGGCGATCTGGTGGGGAGCATATCTATCGGGACCCAGATAATAAATCCGGACCTGGGGAGTTTGCAGGACAACGGAGGTCCGACTCATACGCGGGCTCTCATCTTCTCAAGCCCGGCGATCAATCAAGGGGCGAACTGCGTCGCAACCGATACCTGCGTGCCAAATCCGAACGGATCGAATCCGCCATTTGCTCTCGGGAACGACCAGCGCGGCCCGGGATTCGTAAGGCTGTTCAACGGGGTGGTCGACATTGGTGCCTACGAATACCAGATTCCGTACACGGCGACGGTAGTGACTGTAAAAGGCAAGGTGCTTAAGGCAGACGGCACGCCCGTGCGAAATGCGGTGGTTTCGATGACAAACTCGTTTGGAGATGTACGGGCCGTCAGAACTAATGGTTTCGGCCGCTTCTCGTTCGGACAGGTTGAGACGGGAGAGAGTTATCTGATCTCGGCTTACCACAAGGCGTATTCCTTTGCTTCGCGCCTTGTAGAGATAAGGAGCGATACGAACGACATCGTTCTTGTTGCCGACGGCGGGTCGGGCGCGAAATCGACCAAGTGACGGTTGTCTTCCGACGATCGAGCAATTTAAAGATAAGGGACAGCGGATTGCTGTCCCTCTTTAATCTCCAGGTCTACCGTTGCGCTCGATGAACATCCGGCGGCTCAAGATACCGTAGACTGCGATCTTCAATGACGATCGAGATCAGTTTGAGATCTTCTTGAATCGAAGCAACCAGAAGTTGCAGCCGACCTCAAGGTAAGATTTCCCTTTCGGCACTATCAACACCGCATTTGTCCAGGTCTTGTCACCCTTTTCATCCATATAGTGATAGCTTGAACTCAAGCATCGCCCGCCAGTTGCAAAATAGTCCCAAACGATACCGCCTGATTTTTGCGTATAGCCCTTAAAGATCTCCTCGCCGATCAGGAACCTTGCTTTGAACGACTGTTCAGTCGGGGTCACAATGTATCCCGAAACCGAGCCTGTTCTTCCTTTCCTAACGAACCTAACAACCAGGCCAACCTGATCGGAAGGTCTTCCGCCAAGATTGTTCTCGACCGCTATCCATCGTCCTTCAAGCCAATTCCTGGGGCTGAATCCCAGAAGATCTCTCAATGATACGAACAACGGAATGCGGCCGACCAGGCCGTCGGAAACCGAATCGAGGATCGCTCTTCCGTAAGTCTCCGGGGAAAGGATCTGTTCGATCGCATCGGCGTGCCTTTGCAGCCTGGCGAGCGCGTCCGGATCTCCCGCAATCGCGTTTCCCAGTTCCTCGATCGCGAGCGAAGATTCGTACCACGCCATCGCAGTATTGTCGTTTATCGCGGTGACTATGCCCGCAGGGATATCAATTGCTTTGAAAGGGCTTGGGATGGATACGTTTAGTCGCCGGACCACGGGCTCAAATGCCCCGAGCGTGTTGCTGAGGCCGTCGAAGATCCTTTTTGTCGAAGGATCTTCAGCTGAATTCCGCAGTTTGAGGACTCCTTCGGCAAAACCAAAGATCCTGGACAGAGCCGTCGATTCCGGGCCGAGCAGCGAGGGATCTTTAACACCCTCATAAAGCTTAGCCACATTTTTCAACAAGCCGGCAAACTGCTCAACCTGCTGAGGTGTAAGAGATCGGGGATCGACGTGCTCGATGGATGAAGCAGTTGCCTCCAACAGTTCCATTCTTGCCGCGTCAAGCGATTTGAGCCGTTCAGGACCGGTTGACGCCTCGATTCCCGGACCGCTTTCCGATCGAAGGAGTGATTCCTGAATCTCAAGAACGGTCAAAAGGGAGTTGGCGTCCGGATCTTTATGCCGGTACGGCTCAACCTTGTCGATTATTTTCCTGATCAGATCAGCGCGGTCGGTGCTGCTTGTGGCGTTTGATTTCTCGATCAGGGAATTCGCCCAACTTATTTCCTTATTGAATTGGGCATTGATCATTGTCGCTGAAGCTAGTACCAGCAACGACATAAGAGTAGTGCTCCAAATTCCGAGCCTGGAAGTTTCTTTTGTTCTGATATCTTTCAAGTTCATGATCTTCTCCGGTTGCCTTTGGGGCCGCACCTTCTGAATCGATCGGATCGACGCCGATTCTTTATCACGTGATTCGACAGGTCCGGCCCGTACAAGGCCAAATGGTCAACTCGACCTAAACAAAGACGAATCCGATCCTCCATCTTGGATCAGGAGGCTGGCTGCGAAATGTCCGAACGCCGTTCCTCAAGCTTCCTTCGAAGACGGCTGGTCCCCGGACAGTCCGGATCCGAACAGTACCGCCTTTCGTTGTGATCACGCCGCGATGTACCGCGGCCGTGCAGACCGAAGAACTAATGTGGTAGGTACCCGAGCCGTACGCCTGAGAAATGTAGCCTCGTGAAGGGCAGAAGAGTGTAAAGGTCTCACCGGGAAACTGGGCGCGGTAGAACTTTCTCGTGTTTACGAGGCTCGTGTCCCAGCGAATTGGTTCGCCCCTTGTCCGTAGGTTGGGGTAGGTGGCTGAGACCGTCGGTCTTACGCCGACATTGTCATACCAGCTTCCGTGCCGTCCGCTGCACTGGCCTCTGCCAACCCTGTTGCAATTGTTTCGGGCAACGCGTTGAGCGTCTTCCACCGTTGCGGCCCCGCACGAAGCGCCGATCGCGCGCACGCCCTGTCCCGGAAGGCGCCGCAAATAGATCATCCCGTATCCGGCACCGCGGCACGAGACGATGACCCGGCAGGATCGGCCGCCGTAGTTCTGACATCTTCTGACTGCATCTGTTTGGGCATCTCGCAATGATCTCCGGCCGTATGAATAGCCGAAGGTACCTGTCGTTGAGTCGAATGCGACGGCACTCGCGGCTTTTGTATCAGCCGCAAGAAACACTACGGACCCCACGAGCAGTGCTACCAGGAGAGCTAGTTTATGATTGCGTATATTTGTTGAACCTCTGTTCATTGGTTATCTCCTTCTCTTGAGTTAACTGACTGTGGTGTCACGGCCGTGACGCATATGTCGCTCTCGTTTGCAGACCGTTTAAGATTTCCTTGATAATGTGCCGGGTCGGTATGCGGTTCCTGGGGAACTCGTGGATCGAGCACGGCGAGTCAGAGACTATTAGGGCAAGCAATGCGGCTGAACCCGAATCTTCCATGATCTGAGGGAAAACCACAGTTGCGATGGCGTGCCTTCTTGTCGGCTGTCTAAGCTGATACAGTTGCCGCTGATGTCGGTGAGATGAAAATGCAACTTTCTATTCAAAGACTTGCTCAGAGTCTGGCGCTGATCGCGTTTGCGGCCTTACCCGTTTGTTTGTTTGGCCAGGGACCAGATGCGATCGAGTCGGAGTTGGCCGGCGAGCTGAAGAAGCTATCGAATTCAGCCGGATCCGGAACGGCCGCCGATCCTGGATCGGTGACGGCTTCCAACGGGAGAGTGCTGGAGATTCTGGAAAATGCTGCCGGCCGTGAGGATGTGCTTCGGCATCGATTTACGAGATTAGATGGATTGATGTGGATCACGACTTCCCCGGACGGCAACCTTCGGATCTATTCGTGGGACAACCAGCAGGGCGGCACTATGCGATACTTCAACTCGGTCTTTCAATTTCGGACCGAATCTGGAAAGGTCGGGATAAAGAGGAAAACAACGGACGCGGAAGGAGGAGCGACGCCTTTTTACCACGCGATCTTCGAGACAAGGGCATCCAGCGGAATAGTTTACCTTGCAAACTACACCGCGATCGCTTCAAGCTCCTTGTCGATCCAGGGACTCCGCGCCCTCCGGATCGTGGACGGGCAGTTGGATGAGATAGACTTGTTCGGAACGAGAGAAGGGACCTCAACGACCCTGGAACTCCAGTACGATTTCGCTTCCGTTGCCGACAGACCTGAAAGACCGGTTTCTCTATTTGAGATCGGTAGACAGGGAAGTTGCATGAAGCATCCCTCGATCGATGAGAGCGAGGATAGTCCGACTGGCGGAAAGGTGACAGACAGATTCATTGTCTATGTCCTCGAGAAAGGACGCTACGTTGAGAAACCCGGCGCCACATGTTTTCAGTGATAGGCTCTCGAATACATAAAAGCAAAAAGGCCGCGGTCGAAACCGCGGCCCTTTCAGGCAAACGAGGTGGGAGTCTCGGGGGCTAACAATGACCGGAGCCAGGCAAAGCTCCTTACATGTTTGTGTGGGAGAATCTTGGTCGGGCGTTGAAGGGAACCAGGCAATGTTCCCTACCGGGGATCCGCTTGCGCCGGAAAACTACATAAACTCGGGAACCAGGAGTTCCTCGGCGAACAGATTGTTCATTATCTGTGAAACAAAGCTTTCGCTTACATCCACTCCAAGGTCTTTGCCCATCTCCTGGGCAATGGCGCTTTCATCCTTCTTTCCGTCACACTTTTCCCAAACATATGCCGAAGTCGGGTTCAGGAAGATGTACTTTCGGTTAACGACGTCTTCGATGTAAAGCTGGCCGGTGTCTCGTTTTACTACCAGGTCATTCGTTCGTGCTATTGGTCTCATAATGTTTTCTCCCAGTCTGAAGTTGCCCTCAGGCGGGATACTCAATTGGCAACGACCGTGCCGGAATTTCACGCAAGCTATAAATAAATGAAAATACTTGGTTTACGTGGGTTCTTGTGAGAAGGCCGTAGGCAATCGAGATAAGGAGTCGTTCAGATTGACCGAATCTGAAACACTGTGCGTTCCAGAATGCGGTCAGATTAAGAGCTGCTCTTCTATTAAGAGACACCGATCGGAAAAACGAGACACCCGGATTGCTGGTGAGTATACTGATGTCCTGGCTCAGTGGCTTTAACCTACTATTTACGGAGTTTCGATGTATGCGCGGAAAGTCCCTTTTCTTGTTCGTCATCTTTTCCACGGCATTTATCGGCGTTTTGGTTTGGCTAGATCCCGGGAATGCGTTTGCCCAGAGGTCCTTGAAAAGGGAAACGGTTGCCAGTGTATCGGAACAGAGGCAGCAGGCGGTGTCAGACCAGATCGCTCGTTTGATCCAAAGCAGCGGTCTGTCGGTCGACAGGCATGTGCTCTTACCTGAACGCCATGAGACGGCGAAAACACTTGAACTGAGAATCGGCCAAGAGACGAGAAATCCGATTTACTACGATCAGCTCGAACAAGCACCGGAGATCTCCGTGGACTTCGTTTCCGGAGACGAACGATCAGTAAGACGGCAGCGTTCATTTGAGCTCGCAGACCATCAACTGGTTATCTTTCTGACCGATGCGGAGAATAGGGTCCTATGGTGGGACATCGTATCGGATCCGAGGATCCTTCGCGCCGAGAGCTCGAATGACACCGGTGAACTCAGCGGGAAAACCCTTTATCGGACAACGGGTCAGGTAGTCATAGGTGTTCCTGCCGTTGACGCTGTCGAAACACTTCACGTATTCAAGCCGGTCTGGGACGGCCAGTCATTCAGACTCGATCCCTTGGGAGATGTAAATGTCAGCAAATGACAGACCAAGACGATGGGCAGTCATCTGCTTGATCGGAATGCTGCTCATTGCAATCGCTACATCGCCGGCGTCCGCCGAGCCGTTCGAAACGATCGTAAACAATGGCGATCCTGCGAACCGGGTCGACATAGCAATAGTCGGTGACGGATACACCGCTGGCGATATGACGAAGTACCGGAACGATGTAGCGCAATTCGTCGCGGGCTGGTTCGCTCAGGAGCCTTACCTTGAATACAGCACGTACTTCAATGTTCACCGGATCGATGTCATAAGTAACGAATCGGGCGCCGACCATCCCGAGCGCGATCCGCAGGTCTTTGTCGATACAGCATTTAACGCGACATACAACTGCGGCGGCATTCAGCGATTGATCTGCGTCAGCACGGGAACGGTCAACCAGGTTATCGGGGCCAGCCTGCCCCCATCGCACTACGATATCAAGCTCGTAATCGTTAATGACCCTGAATACGGAGGATCCGGAGGCTCGGTCGCTGTTGCTTCGACACACGCGTCCGCTGTAGAGCTGATCCTTCACGAGGTTGGCCATTCCTTTGGGCTTCTTGCGGATGAGTACACCGGCGGAGGGCCTTCGTGCAATCCGAACGTCGAGCCTTCGGAGCCGAACGCCACCCGGGAAACGATGCGGGCGCTGATCAAGTGGAACGTGTGGATCGATCCCTCAACGCCGATTCCCACGGCAACTACGACCCCCGGGATTCCGGGGCTCTACGAAGGCGCGAGATACTGCGACCAGGGGCTCTATCGACCGACGCACAACAACAAGATGCGCACACTCGGCAGGCCCTTTGAACAGATCAACTCCGAACAGCACGTGAAGCGGATCTACAATTTCGTTTCACCTATCGATTCCGTGTCGCCTTCGGAAGATACAGTTACGATAGACACTACCGAATCGCAGATCTTCAGCGTTGCAGCTCCCGAACCTTTGACGCATTCACTCACGGTTCAATGGAGGCTGAACGGCCAGCCTTTCGGAAGTGCCGTTCAAAGGGAGATCGACGGTTCGGTATTCGGGGAAGGCGTGTACACGCTTTCCGCAGAGGTCAATGATCCGACAACATTCGTTCGGAACGATCCGTCGATGGTATTGCGGGAATCTTTTGAATGGACATTGATTATTGAAGCCGCAAGCTCCTCAACCGTTTTCGATTTTGACGGCGACTCAAAGACCGATGTCTCGGTCTTCCGTCCGAACGCAGGCTCTCTTGCCGAGAGCGTAGGCCCCGAGGGTTCTTCCTCGCAGTGGTGGTACCTCAGGTCCTCTGATCAGGGGACGCGAGGCCTTCAGTTCGGGGACTCGGACGACATCCCTGTAGCTTCCGACTTCACAGGCGACGGAAAGGCCGACATTGCTTTCTGGCGTCCTTCCACCGGAGAGTGGTTTATCCTGCGCTCTGAGGATGACTCGTTCTTCGCTTTCCCGTTCGGTGCCTCGGGAGACGTTCCCGCTCCGGGAGACTTTGACGGCGACGGAAAGGCCGATCCTGCGGTCTATCGTCCCTCTTCCGGGACCTGGTTCATCGTGAGGAGCTCTGACGGAGGACTTACTGTAGTTCCCTTCGGAGTCGCTGCAGATCAGCCGATCGTCGCCGATTACGACGGTGACGGGATGGATGACGTCGGTGTCTACAGATCGCCTGACAACCAGTTCTGGCTTCTGAGATCTTCTGAAGGAGTGAAGGCCTTCCAGTTCGGGGCTCCGGGAGACCGTACAACTGTTGGAGACTGGACGGGAGACGGAAAGGCGGATGTGGCGTTCTTCAGGCCCTCGACTTCTGAATGGTATGTGATCAGGAGTGAGGACGACTCGTTCTTCGCCTTCCCCTGGGGAGCGAACGGCGATGTCCCGTCACCGGGAGACTTTGACGGCGACGGAAGGTTCGATCCCGCTGTCTGGAGACCGAGTGACAGGACGTGGTACATCTTCGGCTCGACTAACGGCTTCCAGGCGGTGCTGTTCGGGGCCACAGGAGACCTGCCAGTTCCGAGTACTGTTGGCGTTGAATGACCTCTGCCTTTTCCAAGGGATAATGGGTCCGGGAAGTATCCGTTTGGCATTGCACAAAGAAAGCCAGGGGGCATGTTTTGAAGATTCGACAAGTAGTACGAGAACTCATGATCTACGACGCTGCGGACTATGTTAGCTCGCACGAGGCCAAGAGCTTCAAGGCAAGGTACAAGTTCGGCGCTTGGGTTGTGGATGCTGCAGGCATTAATTGCGTATCCGAATTGACAGGCGCGCTGGCCGGTTATACGGACGTCACTCAGCTGGACTTCTGCACCCATGGATGTTCGGGTGAGGTAGGATTCAAGAACGGTACCGACCTGAGCATTTCCACGCTGAAGCGGGTGAAGATCGCCAGATCATTCTTCGGGCCACAGCGGTTCGATAAGAACTACGCGGCGAAACTGCTGTTTATGGGCTGTGAGACTGCAAAAGGTAGTCAGGGACGGAGGTTTCTGGAAGCGGCGGGACGCCATTTTCTTTCGGGTAAAGGCGGTTTTGTAGGTGGAACCAAGATCTCCAATTTTTATCCGTTTGTAGGGAATACGCGGGTGCCACCCGGAGGTCAGCTCGTGGTGATCCAGTTCGACGTCAATGGCAAGATCATTGGGGAGAAAACGGTAAAGGCAGGGTTGATCGGAAGCTGGTGATCAAGAGTCGTTTGAAGAGATTCAACGTCGAGTTTGAGATCCGATAGTTGAAAGCTGAAGGTTCATTGACCATCTTCTGGAGCTTGAAATTTGAGACCGCTGGCAAGGTTTGAGGAGGTTGTCTGGCGTTATACCCGCATCATTTTCGTATGTGCCGGGCAAATGCAGGGAACAAGATTTCCCTCAACCGCCTGAATACCCTCTAGTGTTCTTGACGGTGCTAGAAATCAGTAAGGCGGAGGAACTATGGACATTGACAGATTCGTTTCCAGTTGTGTAGATGCCGCGAAAGAAGATGACGTCCAGGCGGCCGTAAAGGAGGTGTTGACCGAAGCTGTATCTGATCATGCTTCAGTAAGGACGGCACTTGGTGAGCCGGCAAAAGCAGGTGTCGAGATACTACACCGCTCGGAATCGCTGACAATTCTGAACGCGCTTTGGACCCCAAGGATGAACCTCATGCCTCACGACCACCTAATGTGGTCGCTGATCGGGATCTACTCGGGCCGTGAAGACAACATTTTGTGGAGAAGGACCGAAGACAGTATCAAGTCAGCCGGCGCGAAGGCCCTTTTCGAAGGAGACGTTGTGGCTTTCAATGATAAGACGATCCACTCCGTGACGAACCCGCTGCGGAAGTTTACTGGCGGGATCCACATCTACGGAGGCGACTTCTTTGACACGAAACGGAGTCTTTGGGACCCGGAAACGCTTGAAGAAGGGCCGTCGGACGGGGACGTCATAAAGGAGATATTCGATCGTGAGAACGAGGTCTACGAGATGAGCGTATCCGGCGAGAAAAATGAGGAAAAAGCAGTCTGAGTTGCGAACGGAGGTAGGTGATGGGCGTGATCGCGATTGTAGGATACAGACCGAAATCGGGGAAGGAGTCTGAACTCAGAGAGTTGGTGAGGACACATGTCGATGTACTCCGGAAACAGGGCCTCGCCACAGACCGGCAGTCGATAATCATGAGGGCCAAAGACGGGACCATCGTGGAAGTTTTTGAATGGGTTGCCGGTGAAGCCATAAAAAGCGCTCATTCAAACGATGAAGTAAACAGAATGTGGGCTGAATATGCGGCAGTTTGTGATTACGTGCCTGTCGCTGATCTGCCCGAGACAAGTGCGATGTTCTCGGAGTTTACGTCGCTCGATCTATAAATGGCCGTAAAATGCGAGGTCAGCATTTCTTCAAGGCCGAACTGCTCGTTGAGCAGATCAACCCTTACGTGGTCGTCCCCAGCCGTGTTTCGGATGATCTGGGAGACGTTTTTCCGATTCCCGTAAGGGTCCGTTTTTCTCGCGGCGAAGAGGATGGGGACCAAGAGGATGATCTGCAGGAACGGCTTGGGAAAGACTTTGAATGCCTCGTCGCAATCGCGAGAGTTTCCACGGACGGCTGGTTTCGCA
Source organism: Acidobacteriota bacterium (assembly GCA_003385635.1). GTDB lineage: Bacteria > Acidobacteriota > Blastocatellia > Pyrinomonadales > Pyrinomonadaceae > Aridibacter. Next base: position 65,278 of record QQUY01000003.1, read on the forward strand.
CGAGTGTGGTCAGAAGAAAGGGCGAGGCGTGGCTGTTCGTGGACAAATGGATGAGAAAGGCCGCTGGTTCTGTGTCAGGCGACTACGTTCGGATACAGATCGAATTCGATGATGGTGACCGGGAGATAACGGTCCCCGACCCGTTAAAACTGCTTCTGAAGAGCGAGACCGGATTACGTCAAAGATGGAGGGACTTGTCGCCGTCCCGCAAAAAGGAAATTCTGACCTACCTGAACATGCTGAAGTCGGATGCGGCGCTCAATAAAAACATCGAACAGCTTGCGCAAGATCTGAAGGGAGATTAGTGTGCTCGAGGCGGTGGGTAATTCGAATCGAAAATTGATACCCTGCTCGCCGCAGCTCGTCAATTTTCCTTCTCCTTGAATTCCATTATCCCTGTGGAAGACGAAATGACACACAAACGAACAATCCTGCTCGCGCTCGGTTTGATAGTCGCGGTTTCGGTGCTCGCGGCGGCGACTGTGTTCCGCGATAGGGTGGAGACGCAGACAGATATCATCGAGATCCTGAAAAAAGACCTGGAAATGGCGGAGTGCGAGGATGAAAATCGGCTCGAATCGGTCAGGAAGCTTTTCAAGGAGAAGGGAGCATCCGACACCGAGATAGCGGTCGAATCGTTCGATTCCGTGGAGAACGTCGTCGTAACGATCAAGGGCGGGGAGGAAACGGTCGTCGTCGGAGCTCACTTTGACAAGGTGAAGTTCGGCTGCGGGGTCCTCGACAATTGGTCCGGTGTCGTCCTTGTCGCGAATCTCTACAGCGCGGTAAAGAAATACCCCGGGAAAAAGACCTTCAAGTTTGTCGCGTTTGGAAAAGAAGAAAAAGGCTTGGTCGGGTCAGGAAAGATGGCGAAAGCCATCCCGAAGGATGAGAGGGTCCGATATTGTGCGATGGTGAACTTCGACAGCTTCGGAATGTACTACCCTCAGGTGCTCAACAATGTGTCCGACAAGAAACTGACGGAGCTCACCAGGCAGTCAGCCGAGGAGCTGAAGATCCCGTACTCCGACGCCTCGATCGACTGGGCGAGCTCCGATTCCGCTTCGTTTCAAAGAGTAGACATTCCCGCGATAACACTCCACGGCCTCGGCCGCGGATTCGAACAGATCATCCACAGTTCAAAGGACAAGATCGAGGAGGTCGAGATCAACAGCCTGTACCACGGCTATCGAATGGGCCTTTCCCTCCTCGGCAAGATCGACGCCGCGGATTGCGGGGCGTTCAGGTAGACACAAGACCTAAAAGGCCTCGGTCGCGTCAAGCAGACAACGCGTTTCGGCTAGAAAGGAGACCAGCCGATCCTAAATAAAACGGCGGATGGCACATCTTAATCATGAAGCGGGGATGGGATTCGTGATGCATACTGAGAAATAACTAGTTTCTCGACTGGCCGGTGTGTTTATGAGTTCCGTTTCTCGTTATTACTTTCCAGCCATCCTCTTCACGACGGAATACGTAAGTCCACGAACCCTGATCTTCTTGGTTTCCCCTGACTTGAGATTGAAAGTGAATTCAAAGTCCGTGGTCGCAGCGGCGACATCTCTCGCCAAGGCAATCGGGCGAACATCGGTGTATTCTTAGGAGATTCACTTATCCATTCCTGCAAGGTCACGGGTCACAGCCTCAGCCCATTTCTTCTTGCGCCATCTGCAGCGTGGACGAACGCCTTTGGATCGCTCCAGAACTCAAGGACCTTCACTTGGTCATTTGTCATTACGGTCTCCCCGTAGGATTCAAGCGCTGATCTTATCTACCTTTCGATTTCGCGGCGTTCGGAGGTTGAGAGTTTGGAGGCCCCTTTTGGTATTGCTGGCCTATACCAAATGTCTAGAGAGTGAGTGTTTTCGCCACGGTTGATTAGTAAAACAGAGGTTACGCCGGTCAAGATGAAAGTACTTGTTCTTACTCTTCGGTTCCTCTGTTGTGAATGCTGTTATCGACCTTGAGATGCGCCATTTCTCAAGAGTTCAGATTTCTTTCGGTCAACAGGTCGAATCAGATAGCGACTTGTTGCCAAAGCCGGTTGCGCCGAGCGTCACTTTGCGTAACGAATCACCCAATCTCGAAGAATGGAATGCCCCGCCGCCTACCTCGAGTGGGGCGTCCAGTGATTAGCATCGTATCTACTTCGGCACATTGCGACCTGCAATTCCTTTATCATCAGAAACGACGGGCTAGGGAATAGGAGAAGGGTTTGGGGTAGGGCTTGGCGATACCTTCTGGACTTCCTTGCACATTCCTGCCATTACACACTCTCCATTACAATATTCTTCGTTTGGCCCGCACCCCTCCCAGCAAAATTCAGCTCCCGAACACCCACCTGGTAGAGAAAGATTCATAGTTTCCCAGGGATTGTCTTGCTGAGCTGGCGGGCTGGGTAGTCGGTACACAACATAATCAACAAGCGAGGTACTAGGACCGGATCGTGATTGCTGACCTTCAATGGCGTTTTGAAACTCCACGTGGAGACCCTTTCCATCCGTGTCGTTTCCTAAAATCCGGCCGAATACATAGAGAATGTCTTCCAGACTGTCAGCTGTGGGTTTGCAAACGATTATCGAGAAATTTCTACCTAATTGTTCCGCCAGTTTCGGTGTCTGCCTAATATTGTTCATTATCACCGTCGTCTTTCTTCTTTCATCATTTCCCTGAAAGCAAGATGGTCTCGCGAGTTCAGCTGAGCCAGGGTCGCCGCCATTCGCCGTTTTAGAAGTGCCATCTCTGTCTGGTACCGATTCACGGACTTGATCCGGCTGAGTTCCGCCTGTGCATGCCGATGTGACAACGAGCACAGTTGTCAACAGGAACACAATTACGTTTTGTTTCATTTGCTTCTCCTTGAGACTAGGTCTCCTTGGTTAACAGTGAAAGTCGATTCATCTGAAACTGCTTCCCGTACATGATCCTTGTTCCATCCCATGACCATTCGAGGGTTGATATGAAGTTTTTGGGATCGTTTTCGACAACCAAAGCTCTAGCTTCTCCCCCAACGATGGGAATCAGCCAAATGCTCTCAAGATTGTTTCTTCGAGCAGTCAGAGCGATTATCGAACCGTCAGGTGAGATGTGAGAGTTGTCGAAGTAGGAATGGTCGAATTGAGTCAGCTCTGAAGTGTGTCCGTCGTCGATGCTTATGGACTTAAAGACTGTCGACTTTGGTACAGGTGCGAAGCCGGATGGATCTTGCCGCATCGAGTAGATTAATGTTGAGCGGGTAGCATTGAATCCGAGCAGACGAACGTCGGCCTCTACCTCTCCAATCTTCCGGTGGTTAAACTCTTGCAATTCAAAGACCCAGAACTCAGAACGGGTGGGAATCCGCTTTGATCGATCTCTGGTTCTAGCCAGGTAATATAAGCGTTCGCTATCCGTACTCCAGTGAAGACAACAGATAGAACGTCTGGGCACTCTGTTCCCAAACGATCTCACCTCATCCTTACGCTCAAAAGAGTAGAGCCACAGATCGTAAACACCTTCGCGGTAAGCGATGTACGCAAGATATTTGGCGTTTGGGGCCCACGAAACGTGGTTCGAGTCAGTTCTCAGGTATGGGTGGATTCGGTAACCGCCCATTTGTACGCCACTATCTGTCAGCCTGGTGCTTTGCCTGCCGTCCTGTCCTACTGACCAAACCTCATAGTCCGAATCGGTTTCTTTCAAAACTGCCAGGCTCGAACCGTCGGGTGACCATTTAACGGGTGTCCCACCCTCGAACACTGTCGCTCTTTCAGATGCGGTCGCCGTGTCCTGAACTACCGTCTTGTGACCTGTATTCCCTGCGGATCTGCCGATCGATCTTAGTGCTACCATCCCTGATCCAGGTGAGGATACAGGCCAGTATTCGTTAAGCACGTTGTCCGAAAGAACCTCCTCTTTTCCAGATTCGATATCGACCGCCCAGACGACGGACCTCTTGAACGATGAACTAACCAATATCTCGCCGCTTAAGAGAACATCTTCAACCTCAAGATCAGTGGCACCGCGAGTCAGTTGAATCGCTTCACCATCCGCCACTGACACCCTAACAACCTGGAATATACCGTTGACCTCCTCACTAATCAGGACGCTTTCCGAATCCTGGCTCCAGGACAAATGACTGATGTGATTACCGGTCTGGTAAATGTCTCTAGAATCGGAACCGGGCAGTTCTCCAACATTCACGATCCAAGTACCGGCCCGCTCAAAGACGACTGCAATCTTCGTCTCATCATCAGAGACATCCGTAGTCATGGGTCGTATGCCTTTCGAACCAAAATCAATAACGGTCTTTGAAGATCCGTCCCGCAGATCAAAAACGAGCATTTCAGTCCGGCCTTGAAAATATATCCTGCCGCTTTTGCTCCAGAATCGTGGTTTCGATTCTCTGCCTACTCCGCCAATGATCTGCCTTTCGTTTCCCCCACTTACCGAGTTCCGCCAGATGCCGTAGTCATTTCCCCTATGCGAATAGTAGACGACCTCCTGGCCGTCCGGGGACCAGACAGGGTATTGGTTGTAGAAACCGTTGTCTGTTACCTGAAGGGACTTACCTCCACCGATCGGCTGCACCCAGATCTCGTTCGAACCGGACTGAGCTGAGCCGAATGCAATAAACTTACCCGTAGGATCGGCTTTTGCAGCCGAAGTCAGTTCACTCGGTCCACTGTTCCACTCGACGATCGTCTCGGTTCGGTAAACTGCAGCGCTGGATTCCGAGTCCAGGTAGAGTTCATAGATCACCCACCATCCGGCAAAAGCGATCACTAGGACAACGGCGAGGATAAGGACACCGCCTAGAGGTGTCATTGTCGCGACAGGACCAGAGGCGTCGGAAAGATCACCCGATTTCGAGAATGCTATAAAGGCAGGTTTTCTATTGCCGGATCTGTGAAGATCTTCGTAAGGAGCATGTTGACCCGGCAACAGAAGTCGAACTGAGTCGAGCTCACTCACGACCCTTTCCATAGTCTGATACCGCAAGTCCGGATCCTTCTGGAGGCACTTAAACACCACCGAGGCAAGGTCTTCAGGGATATCTTGATCGTCGAATGGGTCGGGATCCTTCCGCATTATCTCGGCCATCACTCCGGCGTTGCTTTCGCCTTGAAATGGCCGCTTGCCGCATATCAGCTCGTACAAGACCACTCCAAAGCTGAAGATGTCGCTGCGCTCATCGGCTCGATGTCCTTTGACTACTTCGGGGGACATATACGCGACAGTTCCGATCGGTCGACCTATGACAGATTCGACCTTCGGTTGCGTGTCGATTCCCGAATCAACAGTAGGTTCGCCGCGTATCAGTTTAGCCAGCCCAAAATCGAGCACCTTCACAAGACCATCGGGCCTGACCATGATGTTGCTCGGCTTTATATCTCGGTGGATGTAGCCCGTAGAATGTGCTGCACTTATAGCTGCAGCGACCTGAAGCGAAATATCGACTTTATCGATAAGTTCGATCTCTTGAGTCGCCCTGCACTCATCGACCGTACCTCCTTCTACAAGTTCTGAGGCAATGAACCACTCGCCCTCTGAGCTTCTGGAGAACTCGTATATCGTAACTATGTTTGGGTGGTTGAGCTTTGATATCGCCCTTGCTTCTTGCTTGAATCTGTTGACCCGCTCCTCGTCTGCGAGGTACTCACGAGGCAGTCTCTTCAAGGCGACTCTTCTGCCAAGTATCGTGTCAGTTGCGGCATAGACCTGGCCCATTCCGCCTTCGCCGATCCTGCCCTCGATGCGGTAGTGTCCGAATTCGCTTCCGATCGAGGCGCGAAGTCGCTCGGTAGCCTCAGCACCATCTTCTTCGACCACGGCGTCGGCGACCTGAGGAATCGCTCCTTCCTCCAGAAAGCTCTCCCGTTTATGTTCGATCAATTCAAGAACTTCCTGATGAAGATCTCGGTCGTCCGGGAACTCCTTCTCCAGGAATTCGGCGACATCGGTGGCCGCAACATCCATTGCCCTTGAAAACATCGCGCGAACCTTTGCATGCCGAAGTTTTTCTTCTTCGTGCGAGGCCAAACCGATCCTGCGCCCTTTCTCGTTCATTCAGGCAAATAAAAATCCACCGAATGGCCATGATTGCTCAGCCGTCCGATGGACTTGCACTATCTGATTTTTCCGGTCACGTACCGCTCCAAAAGGTACCCCGGTTCGCTAAGACTCTATCTCATTCTGATCTAGGTTGATCTCCCCTGTCGTTCGTGTGGGGTTGTTTTATATCGAAAAAGCAGGGCTTGTCAATGAATATTGATTCCAACGGGGGGAAAGGAACGTCAGATATCTTACGTTTGTCAGGCCGGACTGCTAGCCGCTTTTCGCGGGCAATCCGACCCTTTTAACCAGATCTTTGAACCCCGGATCGTCCCGAAGCGAGTCGTACATCCGATCAATATTCAGGAATAAGAGAGAAAACTCCCGCTCCTCATAAGCCATCTCCAACAGCTCAAGAGCGCGATCCTTTTCACCGATCATTCCATACAGAGCCGCCATCCAGCCAAGCTCTGTCCATTCATCGATCTCAATTTTGTCAAGAATTTCCTTCGCCTGATTTTCTCTGCCTTCTGTTTGGGCATAGATATCGGCAAAGCAAATTCCTTCCCCTTCTGCCTTAATCATCTTATAGCGCTTTCTGCATAAAGCGATCGCTTCCTGTGACTTTCCACGAGCTGCCAGAGCTGACGAAAGATTGTTCAATGGGGCAGTATTCTCAGGATACAGCTCGGATGTCTTTCTGAACTGGTCAGCCGCATCGTCGTATCGGCCGAGATTCAGCAACATCAAGCCGATGGCCCTGTTTATTCGATAGGACAAGGGGTCGATCTCCAGGGCATTTCGAAGATAGTTCAGTCCTCCTTCAACATCCCCCATCTGGGCCGTGAAGATTCCGTAATGACGAAGGGCATGTGCATTCTTTGGTCCAGCCTCCAATGACTTTAGGTAGTACGGTCTTGCAGCTGAAAAATCCCAGTCAAGCTTGTGTTTGACCAGTGCCATTTGCATATTTGCCTCGGATGACTCCGGGTCCAGCTCAAGTGCCCTGATGGCAGCGGCCCGTGTTTTCGGTTTCGCAGGATCGCGGTTTTCTAACGCCCAGTAGACTTCAGAAAGGGCTCTCCACGTTACAGAGCTGTTCGGTTGGAGCTCTGTAGATTCCTTAAGATGTTCTTCTGCCTTTGCAAGGTCACCTTTGACGTCTTTCTTAGGCTGCCTTTCGAAGTAGTAACGACCCTGCAGATAAGCGAGCCTCGCCTGGTTCCATTTTGGAGAGGAAGGTGGCCCGGAGTCATCCGCATCGACCTTTGGATTCCTACCGAGGGCCCGCAATACTTCGGTATTGATCTGATTCTGAAGTTCAACAAGGTCTGCAGCGCTGCCGGTGAACGATCGGACCCAGATCGGAGTTTCCGAACCGACTCGTACCACTTTTAGTTCGGCCGCCAACGAGCCGCCTTCCTCAGCGAGCGAGCCGTAAAGGACCGAGTCCGAGTTCAGCAAATCTCCGATCTCGTTCGCCTTTAGATCCTTCGCGGCGAGCTCGTTTACAGAATCGCTAGCTATAACTTTGAAACCATCCAGCTTCGCCAGATCTACCCGCAGATCATCCGACAGCCCCTTCGCAACAAACTCCATAGACTCATCGCCTGTCATGTTCGAGAAGGGAAGAACGGCGATCGAATCAATTTCGGACGCGTCAATGCCGGCTGCGCCGAAGAAAGAACCGGCGATGATGATCAAAGGGACGATCAGGGCAAGCGCGGAATCCACAAGCAATGAAGCAGGGAACCGGGGACTGCCGGTTGAAAAGGAGCCCTGAGTACGTTCTTCCGAGGCTGGTTCGCGGGAATCGATACCGTGGCCGACTGACCCAAGCGCTTTGGCAAGATGGCGAGCCGACTGATATCTGGCGTTCCTGTTTTTCTCCAGGCACTTTGAGATCACGGATCGAAGCTCGGACGAAACGGCACCGGCCTCGATCGGCTTGGGTTCTTTGTGAAGGATCTCTCCGATCACCTCCATCGCACTGCTGCCCTTGAACGGTTTGTCGCCGGAGAACACCTCATAAAGCAGCACGCCAAAGCTGAAGATATCGGTACGCTTATCCACCTTGTCGCCTCTCGCCTGCTCGGGCGACATATGCGAGGCCGTTCCGATCACGATGCCCGATTCGGTATCCACGAGCGGCCGGGTCTGTATCCCCGAATCATGTGACGCCTGGGGTCGTGTATACTTGGCGATCCCGAAATCGAGGACCTTCACAAAACCGTCCGGACGGACTATCACATTCTCGGGCTTGATGTCCCTGTGGATCACTCCGGCTTCGTGAGCCGCTTCGAGAGCCGAAGCGATCTGGATCGCTATCTCGAGCTTTCTCGAAACGGAAGGGCTGTGGTTCTTCAGGTAATCGGCGAGCGTTTCGCCTTCGACATACTCTGACGCGATGAATTGGTCGCCTTCCGATGTCTGTCCGAACTCGTGGATCGTAAGGATGTACGGATGATTGAGTGAGGAGATCGTGCGGGCCTCTTGTTTGAATCTCCGGAGCCTGTCCTTGTCTTCGCTGAACTCGGCGGGAAGCATCTTGAGGGCTACCTTTCTGCCGAGTATGGTGTCGGTTGCGAGAAAGACCTCGCCCATGCCGCCTTTTCCGAGTCGGGACTCGATCCTGTAATGCGATATCGATTCGGGCAGGGAATCCTGATCTTCACCATCCTCACCTGTTCCGTCGGCAACGATATCGGCAAGTTCTTCGAGCGCACCTTCATCCAAGAATCCGCTGTCATGCGCATCGAGAAGCTTCTCAACCTCCCGTCGAAGCGTGAGATCCGAGCCGCATTCCGAGTCGAGATACGCAGACCTTTCGTCCGCAGCTATCTTTTTCGCTGACTGAAAGAGCCATTTGACCTTCTCGAATGCCCTCTCGTCGTTCATCCGATTTCCTCCAGGCGGACCCGGAGCCAGGCGCGTGCGAAGTCCCATTCGCGTTTGATAGTGGCGGGCGAAATTCGCATCACTTCCGAGATCTCTTTTATCGTAAGCCCTGCAAAATACTTGAGCTCCACCAAGCGGGACTGTCTCTCATCCAGCTCTCGGAGCCTGTTTAGGAGCTGATCTAGGGCGATGATGTCCACGTTTCTCGCCTTTTCCGGAACATCGATCTCCTCGTTCAGCTGGACGGTTTGTACGCCGCCGCCTCGTTTCAGACGGTTGCGGTCACGGGCGTACTTTACGAGTATCCTGCGCATCAGCGTGGCGGAGATCGCGAAGAAATGAGCCCGGTTCTCCCAGTTCACGGAGCGCTGGTCGATCAGTTTTAGGTAAGCCTCGTTGACGAGTGCGGTGGTCTGAAGTGTGTGGTTCCTTCTTTCGCGCCTGAGGTAAGCGTGGGCCTGTCGCCGCAGTTCGGCCTCGACTATAGGGATCAGCGAGTCCATTGCGGATCTATCTCCCTGACTGATTTCCCTCAGCCGTTCCGTTATCTCTCCGGGCTTTGCGGATGTCGCGACCATCTCGTGCCCCGTGTAGTCGGCGATTTAGGGGCATTCTAATCTCAAATCCTTATTTTCTCCTAGCTTTTGCCGAAGGGTCATGCGCCCGATTCCGCGCGTTGCTCCCACAGGCTTCACTCTCGATCCAAGAAATTTGAGCCTTTTTTCCTGAAACAGGACGGGACTTTCTGAAGGCGGTTCTCGAGACCGCCCGAAAGGAGGACCCGAGAATGTTTCACAAGCTGAGTATCGAATGGCCCTGCCGGCTTCTGATCAGTTCGTTCGAGTTGATCATTTTCTTCGTGTTCATCGTGCCTGGCCTCGAAGCGAGAATGGTTATTGGCCCGTCAGTTAAGGACGATCCCGAATTGGTCGAAGCAATTTCCGAGGACCTGCGTAACCTGTCGGGTTTAAGGGGACTTGAGTTCGACGAGTACAGTTCCTTGCACAGCGCTTCGGAATTCGACGAAGGGTCCCCCCTGTTCCGCGAATTTCTACTGGATGTCATTGCTGACAACAGGCTGGTTTTCGTGATCGAGAACAACCCCGGATCGAAACTGATCCGATTCGCAAAGACGGACGCCGGAACGGTAGATGTCGAGACAGGGATCGTCGAGTACGTGATCGAATTAGACGCCGAAGACTTTCGCAGCTGCCGAAAACTTTCCTCAAGAGAAGCACTCGAGGCGTTCTCTATAGGCCTGGTCCTGTTCCACGAGATCGACCACAAGGTCAGCTATGACCCAAATGACCCCATGCCTCCAAGTGGGGTAAGGCCGGACGTCAGTGAAGGCGAATTGCGGGGCGTCATTGAGAGGACGAACCTCATAAGGAATGAACTGAAAATGGCGCTCCGCGATCCCGGCCGGCATCAGGGAGAGATCTACCGTGGGTCTCTACCTGCCTTCAGGAGCACGGCTTCTATCAGTTTCACCGATCAGAAAGGAAAGCGGAGGTTGATCCGCTGGAAGCTCGATCAGTGAACAAGTTTCCGCCCGGGATTTTCGGAATTAGCTCCTCCTTGGCCCGTGCGGAATGCCGATCGGCGGGATCGGCAGACCAGATCCCGCCGATCGAAAACAACATAGCTCGAATCGCTGACAGGGCTTGGAGTCGCCTTTCCGCCCTGGTTTTCTGTTGCGGAATGAGATCGCGCAGTTCTCAAAGCTACTTATTCCCATTTGACCAACAGCCCGCCTTGATAGTACTCGCGCTTCATTCATTAACCCCCAGGGCTTCGGGCTTCTGAATGGTCTGCGCGGTTACCCTGTTCCTATCGATCGTCTAGAAGTTCGTAACCTATCGTGCGGAAGTTGATATCCCGTAGACGAAAAGCGCTGCCGATACTCTCTCGGACTCACATCCAGATGGCGGTTGAATGCAAGGCGGAGTCCGTCGGCAGTTCCGTACCCGCATTTATCGGCAACATCAGGCAAAGGCAGATCAGTATCCTCCAGAAGAAAGCGGGCCCTCTCAAGCCTCGAGAGCTCGACAAATTTGCCCGGCGACAGACCAACTTCGTTCGAGAACACACGTGAAAAGTTCCTCGGACTCATAGACGCCTGTCTCGCGAGTGCCTCGACACTCAGATCCGCTTCAGGATTCTCGCTGATGTAGTTTTGAACCCACCTGATCCGCTCTTCCTTTGGAAAATCGCGAGAGGTAAAGACGCTGAACTGAGACTGGTTCCCCGGACGTTTCAGGTACATTACGAGCCCTTGTGCGACACGGCGGGCTAGATCATGTCCGAAATCTTCCTCCACAAGCGCGACGGTGAGATCAAGGCCCGATGTTGCGCCTGCGGAAGTGTAAACGTCGCCGTCTTTAACGAAGATCGGTTCGGGCTCAAGCCTCACGTTCGGGTATTGTTTCGCGAAATGAGTACAGGCTGCCCAATGTGTCGTCGCACGCTTGCCGTCCAGCAATCCGGCTTCGGCGAGGAAATACGTACCGACACAGATACTTACAACGCGACGGACTCTTTTTGACATATCGGCAAGCCAATCAATGAATTCCGTGTTAGCAAGCGTGCCCTCATCTTCATCGACCGCCTGGACGATCAGGGTATCGATCTCGCCGGATAGCTCGTAAAACGGTTTGTCGGCCATCATCTTGAGCCCTTTGACCTCGAAGACGGGACCCGGATCTGTCGTAACGACCTCAATGTCGTATCCGATGTCAGTCCGGTTGCTGTATTCGAGAAAGAAGTTCGCCTCCTCGAATACGTAGATCGGTCCGATGAACTCAAGCGTGTTCGATCCCTTGTGGGTAACAACTACGATTCGTTTTCTCGTCCTTCTACCTTTTCGTTTCCGCGGCAATCCTTCGACTTGTGGAATTGAATAAACAGGCACGTTTGCATTCTCCCGGGAAGAGGTCAACTGGTTGGCACGATCGTTCGGATAATTGTCATTGTGTCATCACGACCGCGGATATACAATCCCGGTGAATTTGAGGAACAGGGAAGAAACGGAGATCAGAAGGAGGTCGACGATGCCCGCAGTAGCCGCAACAACCGTAGACGGGATCCTCAAGAAGCTGAAGGATCTGACGCCTTTGATCGAGGCGCATTCGGATGAGGCCGAACAGAACAGGTGTGTTTCCGAGAAAGTTAGCCGGGCGATGCTCGAGAACGGATTCTTCCGCATGATGCGGCCCGAATCGGTCGGCGGTCCCGGACTCGATCCCGTAACGTGTTTCCGTATGATCGAGGAAATGAGCCGGACCGACAGTGCCGTCGGATGGAACGTCGCACTCGCAAACGGTTTTGAGCCCTTTGGAGCTTGGGGATCGAAAGAGCTTGTCCTGAGCGTGATGAGTTCGGATGACACCGTCCTGTGCGGCGGATTCTTTCCTCCAAGAAAGGCGGTAAAGGTCGACGGCGGTTATCGGCTCTCAGGCAGGACCCAGTTCAACAGTAACTGCAATGCGGCGACCTGGATCTGCGGAGAGGCGTTGGTCTTCGAATCCGAAGACGCTTCCGAACCTCTCAAATACGAGAGCGGTGCTCCGATGACGATCCTGACTTTCTTCCCGATCAAAGAAGCGGAGATCATCGAGAATTGGGACACGCTTGGGATGTGCGGAACGGGAAGCCACGACGTCGAGGTGACCGACGTGTTCGTGCCCAAGGAGCACACGGCTCCGTTCGTTCCTTTGACCGAACCTGAACCGGAATATGCGGGCCCGCTTCACAGGCTTTCGATCTGGCCGGCCATCGCGGCTGTCGCAGCGCCCTCGCTTGGAATCGCACAGGCGGCGATCGACGACTTCATCGAGCTTGGGAAGAAGGTTCCTTCGTACACCTCGAACTCCCTCGCCAGCCGTCCCGTGGTACAGACGCAGCTGGGAGAGGCCGAAGCAAAACTTGCGGCGGCAAGGGCATTGTTCCACAACACCTATGACGAAATGTGGCAGAAGGCGCTCGACGGTGAGTACCTTGAGCTTGAGGACCGGTCGAAATGCCAGATGGCTTGCTCTTACGCCGTTACGACTTCAGCGGAAGCTGTTGATCTGATCCATCTTGCGGCAGGAAGCTCTGCGATCAGAAATGAAAGGCGCTTCCAGAGACACTTCCGCGACATACACGTCCTGACCCAGCACGCATTTGTCAGCCAAAGCCGGCTCCAGTCTGTCGGCCAGATCTCCCTAGGCCTGGAACCCGAATGGCCATTCTTTGCCTTGTAGAAATGAACGCGCTCGGCAGAGTCTCAAGATGAATCAGTACCGGGAACGGTAGTGACCGGAAGAAGTCTCTCCTGGCCAAATGTTGATTGCGCATTGCGATGGACCCTCCTGCAATGTCTGAAACTTCTTTCCGAACCATTTGATGGGGCTCCGGAAAGAATCCCCCTCAGCAATGTCTCAAAGGCAACAACCGAAGGAGCAAGACGGCGCATTGGCAAGCGCGCCGGATCAAACCCGTCGCCAATAGTGAACAGCCGCTACAATGGCGTCGGAGGTAAGGAGAGATGGGAGTAGAGTATTGGTATTCAGACGACAGTTTTGTAAGGGCGGAAGTCGTTCTGAGAAGGGCGGTCGGCCAGTTTGCTTCGCGGAACAGCTACATATACATTGGTCTTACACAGCAGAAACCGGAAGAACGATTTCGCCAGCACCAGACGAAGTGGGCGGTCGGACACAAGTGGGACCGCATGATCGTCATCTATCACGCACGGTCATTCTCGCTAATGCAGAAAGTAGAAGATGCCTTGATCAAATACGCGGAAGATCGGATAGCGCAGGGGCGGTACACCTGTGAATTGATCAACGATATCGATTCCCAAAGGCCTATGGTTGCGAAGAACCTGAACGGCTACTGGATTTACATTCTTGTTCAGGTGTAAAAGCTCGATCCGGATGAAAGCGGAAGTCCGAAACCCCGGATCTTATCCGAAAATATTGACACATTGATGCCATGGAGATATAAAAGTTAATCGCACCCTGTTTTCGTCGCCACTTCCGGAGAATATGAAACCTGAAACGTAGTCTCAAGAAAGAGTAGCGAGAGAAGACAGATGATTCGAGATCTCGAATCTGTCGTACCGACACCACAGTCCTGACGCCACCTGGCGGCGGACGTGGTGTTTTTTAGTTTGGTATTGAACGCCCCGGACCCCCTTCTTTCGCCAAGCCTTGCGTTCGTGAGGAAGTGGCAATGTTGTATTCGCGAATTCTTGCAATCAGTTTCCTTATCATAGTTTCAGTTCTCCCGGCCTCTGTCTCAGGACAAGGCACAAGCGGGACGATAGAGGGCGTGATCACCGACCAACACGGAGCAGTTATTCCCGGAGCGAGAGTACGTGTAAAAAGCGGCGAGAACACCACCGGCTCACGCTTTTCGACGGTGACCAACAGGTCTGGCAGGTTCATTGTCGCCGATGTCTACCCGGGCTGGTACGAGATCACGGTATCGAAGGCAGATTTTCAGGACATGAAAGGCGTTGTTCTCGTGGCTGTTGATGACACTGCTGTCTTTAACCGGCAGCTCCAGGTTGCGGTTCAAGAACCATACCGGGTGATCATCGATTCCACGGTCCAGATCGATCCGGCGAACACGATGATCGATACGAATATTACACAACGTCTGCTCGACGATCTTCCGAAGGGTACAAACATCTCAAGTACGTTCAAGTTTGCAGCAAACGTACGGCCGGAAGCTTTGAGTTGCTTCCGCGGTAACGAATTCGGAAGCGAATGCTTTCAGATAGATGGCGCCTCAGGGGCTGAAAATGTATTCGTGGTGGACGGTCAAGAAGTTACCAACTTAGGCAACGGTCTATTGGCCGACATCAACAATCTCCCGGTTGAGCTCGCACAGGAGGTCCAGATCAGGTCGACGGGCTTCAACGCAGAATATGGCGGCGCGATCGGTGGGATGATCAATGTGGTGACGGCAGGTGGGAATAACGACTGGCACGGCAACCTTGGCATCGGATTCAGACCCAACAAATTTCAGGGTGCGCCCAACTTATTCATCAATCTCAATAGTTCACCGTCCGGGGAACTCAGGTATTTTCGTCCGAACAAGGACGGCGGCACTCATTTCTTCCCTAGTGCGTCAATCAGCGGACCGATCGTAAAGGATCGGTTGTGGGGCCTTATGACATACGCGCCCCAGCTAAGGAAAACTAACCGAACGATCGATTTCTACTCGGATCCGTCGAATCCCACTCCACAATCCATCATCAGATCCGATACTTTTGTTGCCACAACGACGAATCAGTACGCTTTCTCGAGGATCGACGCACAGCCTATCGAGAGTGTTCGGGTTTTCGGGACATTTCTGTGGAACCCTCGGGCCGATAATGGTGAGTTCCCTCATCTCGATACGTGGGACACGCGTCTGCTGTCTCCAAACCCTCCGCCCATTACCTCTGCTGATTATGCAAAGAGAGGAGGCAGAAGGAACAGCAATTCTTACAATGCCCAGGCAACCTGGATCCCTTACAAGTGGATGGTCGTGAACTTCCGTACGGGGCGGAGCTTTGAAAACAGTAAACTCCGTTCTTACGGCCTACCGACGGGAACGCGATTCGCGGTTTCTACAGATTCGCTCCTCGACCCCTGTAACTCAGGCGAAATCAACATTCCAGAAGCGCTCCGATATTGCCGGGGCTTCAACACTGGACCGAATCATCAGGTCCTTTGGAATGTTTCGACGCGCACAACTTACGACGCGGACGTCACTTTTGTCGGGATCGATGCTGCAGGCCGGCATAATGTCAAAACAGGCTGGCAGCTGAATGGTTTGTTCAATGACGCCCAAATCGACTTTGACTCAGACAATCGTTATGTCCTGCTTTATTACGGAGTAGAGCTTACGGCTTTCTCAGGGGTAGTTCCGATTCCTTTGCTTCCGCTCTGTGACTTCCAAAACATCGACCCGAACGATTCGAACTGTTCTCTCGGCACAGCGAGGGTCGTCAGACGCGGAATTTTCGGAAAAGCCGGCAGCGATAACATCGCACTTTTCGCGCAGGATTCCTGGACGATCAAGGACCGCATTACCGTCAACTACGGGTTGAGAGCCGAAAGCGAGATAGTGCCAAGCTTCCCCGATCCTGCAACGACAACGGACCTCGATTTCGGCTGGGGAGACAAACTCGCGCCGAGACTGGGCGTAGCGTTAGACTTATTTGGCACTGGTAGAACGAAGGTTTTTGGAAGCTACGGATGGTTTTACGACCGCTTCAAATATAATCTTCCGAGGAAATTATTTGGCGGGGAGATCTTCCAGGACGGATTCGCTCAAATAGTTCCATCACGTGGACTTACTCCTTTCGATTACACGGTAGAGGCGATGCTCGGCGGCCGCGGTATCATACGTGGCAATGAATGCCCTATTACATCGGGAAACACCGGCTATGTCGAATGTGAGCTTGACAGAGTCGTTCCCGTTAATGCGGTTGATGCAAATCCTTTTGTGGGCGATGGCGCGGTTGACCCCGATCTTGAAGCAATGCGCCAGAGCGAATACACGATCGGAATGGAGCAAGAAATAGGGAACAACTTTCTGCTCGCCGCCAGGTTCACCCACAAACAGCTCGATCAGGCGATCGAGGATATCGGCACTCTCAATGACCAGGGTCAATTTGCCTGGGTAATTGGTAACCCCGGTGAAGGTCTGGCATGCGAGATCGCGCGAACGGGTAATCTGCCATGCACGGATGAGAAGCGTACCTATGACGCGGTAGAGATACGAGTAGATAAGCGGGCTCAGAAATACTTTTTCAATGCCAACTACACCTGGAGTCGCCTGTACGGCAATTACTCGGGACATACCAATTCAGACCTGAACGGACAGATCCAGCCGAATCTAACCTCAGTTTTCGACCTGCCTTCACTGGGATGGACGGCAAACGGTGAACCGGATGACGGTTTATTGCAGACTGACAGGACACATGTATTCAAGGCGTTTGGAGGTTATACCTTCAACTGGTTCCGCGACCGAACTAACCAAACCACGGTTTCGGGCTTTACGACAATCCAGTCGGGAACGCCTGTAACGACGCAATACACGTTACGCCCCTCGTCGTTTGGACGCTGGTCGTTTGGACGCTGGTCTGTGTTGTTCGGCCGCGGGGATCTGGGACGAACCGAGGTGTTTACTGAGACGGATCTCGCCATACGTCACACATACCGGTTCGGCCGGGACAACAGGTTCTCAGTTGAGCCATATATTGAGATCCGGAATATTTTCGACGAGAGAAATGAGGTAGGTCGTTACCAACTAATTTCAATCATCGCGTTCAGCCAGCAGGTACTACAAGCCGCCGGCTGTGATACCTGTGACAGCCCCGTTGGAGTCTTAGATACTATTTTTAACGGGGGAGGGATCGAGCAGTTCGTCCTGGCCCACCTTGAGGCCAATCCGACGGATCGGAGCAATGCATATAAGCACCCCTGGCTTTTCCAGGCGCCGCGGGATGTGAGATTCGGGTTCAAATTTGCGTTCTGAACTAACCGAGTCTAGTCGCTAAAGCTCGGCGTATTCCTTCCTGGCCGCTATCAGGTCAGGGAGGTCCTCGTCGGCATCCTTCCACATCTCGAAGAAGCTCTCGTACTCCTTTTTGCTCTTCATAGCCCGGGCCTTTCCCAATTGAGCCAACGGGTAAAGGGGTGACACGGGCCACAACCCCTGATTGTCGAGGATGGTCTGAAATTCTCGTCTCGCCGCATCGTGCTCTCCAAGAGCCAGGTAAGCCCGACCTTTGAGCGTAAAGTACCAGAAGTTAAAAGCGCGGTGATAGGGGGTCATGCCTTCAAGATGCACAAGGGCATCCCTTGGCCGGTTTTCTTCCAGTGCAAGCACAGCCTCTGGCCAGCTCACCTCGACCGATACGATCTTGGTGTCAGGATACTCATCCCGAATCGAGCTTATGATCTCGCGAGAGCGTTCAGCATCGCCGCACATAGCCAAAACAACAGCAGTTGCGGCCGTTATCTTCATCGTACCGAAATGCGGAAACTCGACTTCCGGCTTAACAGCATGCTTCCTCGCCTCATCGCACATTCTGATCATTGCGCTGTGCAGGTCGAAAAAACCAATGACCGTACCCCGGTCTGACTTAGAGTGCTTCATAGTGGCGGCGACGTAGTTGTCATATAGACGTTTCCCTTCGTCGTACTTACCCTTGAATAAAGCCAGCTCCCCGAATCCAGGATGATTCGGTCCTTTCTGTTCGAACAAGGCGTTCTGCCGTTTTAGCTCGTCCTCATCATCTTGAATTACCGCGATGTCAAACCGCTGGCGACGGTAGACCCAGAAGTTCATATTCGCGCCGTTCTCCGCTGCGAATTCGATCGCCCGCTTTGCTTCCTCGTATCGACCCAGCGCGATGTAATTGTCGACAACTCTAATATGATATTGAGAAACGCTGGGATCGAGCCGTACCGCTTCCTCGGCCGCCTTTAACGCCTTTCGAAATTGCCCCAACTGCCATTGGTATATGTACGCGAGTCCTGCGACTGCTTCGACATCTCTCGGGTATTTCGCTCTAAGTTCTTCATAAGCGGAGACCTCTTTCTCGGTCTCGAACGTTACCCCGTAATGGAAGGCTGAAATAGAAAGTCTTTCTCTGTCCGGAAGACGGTCTCTCAGCTCGAACGCTTTTGAAGCAGCCTCAATCGATTCCCTCCGCATTCTGTTCCGTCTGTAAGCAGTCGAAAGCAGCTTCCAGCCCATCGCAAACCCCGGATCCATTTTTACTGCTCTCTCCGCGTTTTCCATCATGCCATGCGCATCATTTCGACTTTGGGCTTCAACTCCGTCCGAATAGGCCCTAAGCGCCTCTAGAGAACTGGTCGTTACCTCCTCAAGCGGCCTGTCTGTCCTTTTGATCGTAGCCAGAGATTCACCCAATTTAGCCCTCAAGTCACTTGCCGCCTCCGAAAGTGCATCCAGTATCTCGTCTTGTTGCTGACTGGTGGTTGGAACCTGTGCTGCCGCTATTACTTCACCTGTTTGACCGTTCATCGCGCTCAGGTCTACAAGATAGGCTTCCCCAATTCTTGAGATGGTACCGGCAACATATGCTTTCAGATTTCTTCGCTTGCAGATCTCGGCGGCCACTTCCTTGGTGATTGGCTCACCGGGCTCCCGCTTCATCAGCTTCAGCGTTTTTTCGATTTCGGCATTCGGGTAGATCTTCAGGAAAGGAGACTGGTTCAATGCGATCGTGAGGGCGCTCTTCATCGTTCCGTCCAGGATCTCTTCGCCGGTAGTGTTTTCAAACTCGGTAAGGAGTATCTCGTCCTTGTCAGTTAGTGGAGGCGGGGTTGTCGATGAGACATAGTAATTGTACGAATAGTATCCGGCGACCGCGAGCAAAGGCACGATAATAAGAAGAGCGAGCCCGGCAAACGCTCTATTGTTCTGCGCATAGGCGTACACACGCTGAGCGGTCGAGAGGTGGGTGCTTACCGCTTGTTGGCGATCGCGGCCCGTGTTCCGCAATCCGCCGTCTGTCGATTCCGCCTTCTCTAGCTCGTCGCCGGTATCTATGTTCATTCGGCTGATCGAACGTGTCAGCCTTTGAACCTGCGGCCTCGGCTCAAGCTCCTGTGCAAGAGACTTCAGGTCGAAAAGAAGATCCTCAACTGATTGGTACCGATCCGCCGGGTCCTTGGCCAGCGTCCTGTGGACTATATTCCAGACTCCCTCGTTGACATCTACGAGTTCGTCCGGCTCTCTGTCGATGATCGCCATCATCCGATGGGCGACGGATGGGCCCTCAAAAGGCACTTTGCCCGCCAGCATCTCGTAAAGCACAACACCGACGGACCAGATATCGGTTCGCTCGTCAGTGTCTTCGCCTTTCGCCTGTTCGGGCGACATGTATGCCACCGTACCCAGGAGCATCCCGGAAACCGTGTCGACGAGCGGAAGCGTCTTGTCTCCAAGCGAGAAGAACGAAGGGTCGATCCCCTTCCGCAGTTTTGCAAGCCCGAAGTCGAGGACCTTTATGTACCCGTCCTCACGGATCATCACGTTTTCCGGCTTGACGTCGCGGTGGACTATGCCCGCGCGGTGCGCTGCAGCGAGCGCTTCGGACAGCTGAATGCCGATCTCAAGCGCTTCCGGTTCGGGGATCGTGTTTTCTTTCCCGACAAGTTCGCGGAGGGTATTGCCATCGACGAATTCCGTGACGATAAACCGGCGTTCGCCGGTTTGGCCGCTCTCATAGACCGTAAGAATGTTCGGGTGGTTCAGGGAGGATGCGGCCTGCATTTCCTGCAGGAATCGGTTCGTCTTTTCGGGATCGCGGCTCAGATCCTCACGCAAAAGCTTGATGGCTACCTTTCGGTTGAGCTTGGTGTCCTTGGCAAGATAGATCTCGCCCATACCCCCGCGGCCGATCAGCTTCAGGATCCTGAAGTGGCCGAGCATCTCGCCCTCGTTCAACTTGCCCGCGGCGAGAATCTCTTCAGCAATCTCCGGAATTTCGCAGATCGCACCGCCTTCAAGAAAGCTGTTGGCGTTGTCAGCTATATGGAGAAGCGATCTGACCTCGGAGAGGACCTCCTTGTCGTCACCACATTCAGATCTTAGAAATCCATCCAGATCCGCACTTTCGAGCTCGGAGGCCCGGCCAAAGATCTGTCGTACTTGTTTCCTCTGGTCTTCATTCATGTCCGCCTCGTCAGTTCCCTGTACAGCCAGGCCTTTGCCATACTCCACTCCCTGGCGACCGTCGATCTTGAAAGACCCATTACTTCCGCGGTCTCTTCCAGCGTCATACCGCTGAAGTATCTGAGCTCAACCACCTTCACTTGCTGCGGATAGATTTCCTCAAGCCGCTGAAGCGCCTCGTCGAGCGCAAAAAGATCGATACTACTCTTACCTGCGTCAACCGCGGTCTTTTCGTCCAAAGTTAGTTTGATCGGATTGCCTCCACGCTTCTTTCTATTCTTCGCGCGTGCGTAATCGATCAGCACCTGTCGCATCGCGTTTGCCGCGATGGCGAAGAAATGCGTGCGGCTTTCCAGGTCAGGGGTTTTCTGATCTATCAGTTTGATAAAGGCTTCATTGATGAGGGCAGTCGTTTGAAGGGTATGGCCGGGACGTTCTCGTCGGATGTAGGCGTGCGCCTGGCGGTGAAGCTCGGCATGAACGATCGGCAGCAGCTGGTCGAGGACCTCAAGATCACCATCGCTCCATTCACGGAGCATTCTGGTAACGCTTTCCCCGGGGAGATCTGAGCTGGCCATCTTACCGGGAATCCTAGCACGCAAATTTCGGATTGGGAACGAAAATTCGGACAGATCTCTGCCGGGCAAGAGTATCTGTGACTCCACACCCACTTGGCCTCTAAAAAAACTTGAGACGGTTTTGTGATCTCTATCGCCCTACTGAATGAAGGCCGATCGGCGCTTCAAATTCATTCGGAGGTAGAAAGATGAAAACGCAAATAATTACGCTTACAGCACTTATCGTACTCTCCATCGCAGCTCCTATCTATGCACAGACAAACGTCATCAGGGCCGAGGTTCCGTTCGACTTCGGGGTCAGGGGCGAAACTCTTCAGGCGGGTGAGTACACGATAAGCCAGGGGATCGACAACAGTGGACAAAGGATGGTCTGGATACTCGAGATGGAAGACAAATCGGTAGTTCTGCTCGCAAGATCGAGACACAATCCTGACGCAGAAGATAAGCCCTCACTGGTCTTTAACCGATACGGGGAACGCTATTTCCTATCCAGCTTCGTAGCGCCCGGGTCAAAGATCGAGCTTCCAACCTCGAAAGCAGAGAAACAAGCGAGGAAGCTTGAGGGCTCCAATCTCGCCAAAGGCGGACCAGGAAAGAACCGAAAGGGCTTCGTGGTGGTTGAGGCAACTGTAGACTAGTTGCGATCCGTCTCGCTTCGGAGCGACGACTCCAAAGCAGGGTGCGCGGCTGCTGTCCGGTCTTCGGATGGCAGCCGCTGAATTGTTTTCGTGCGTTAGCCTTGAATTGTCGAATTCAGGTTTGCTCTGGATGGGTCTACGGGGCTGAGCAATTCGGTTTCCAGTTTCCAAAACTACTGAACGTCGCACTAAAACATCTCAGGTTTATTGGAGTCCCTACAGCAGCCTAACTTTATCTTTCACGCATTTGGTTGAGAAGAATGGCTCCGACCGCCACCTGGTCGGAGCGACCGCAGCCCGATCCAACTGACACGGACCTTGATGTGTCGCGTCGATTCAACATCTCGCGGCCGGATTTCGCAGAGAGATCGACGCAACTAAACGACTGTCGATATCAGGTAGGATGCGTAAGCAACGTAGGCGACGGTTAGCACCGCACCCTCATACCGGTTGATTCTCCCGGTCCTGCCGAAACCGTAGCCGAAAAGGAAGATCGAGACCGTAAGCACCGACATCACGACGACGTCCCTCCAAAGCACCTCGGGCCCGACATCGAACGGCGAGATCATTCCGGCGATTCCTACAACTGCAAGCGTGTTGAAGAGATTCGAGCCGAGTATGTTTCCGAGAGCGAGATCATCTTCGCCGTTTCGGGCAGCGATAATGCTCGAAGCAAGCTCCGGCAAAGAGGTTCCCAGAGCCACAACCGTTAATCCGATGATCAGATCGCTGATGCCGAGGCTGGTAGCGATCTCCACGGCGCCCCAAACCAGAAGCCTCGAGCTGACGATCAAGAGCGCAAGACCCGCGACGAGCCAGGCGATCGCTCTTGTGATCGGCATCGCGGATTTTTCGAGTTCCAGTTCTACATCTTCCGCAAACTTGTCCTTCCTTTTACGCAGGCCTTCGCGAACCGTCCAAAACATCAGTCCACCGAAAATCGCGAGGAGCAATGCGGCGTCGAATCGTCCGATACCGCTGTCGTAGAGCTGAACCGCGACCAGTGCGGTGATCAGAGAAAGTACGGGAAGTTCTTTTCGAAGAACCGCGGAATCTACCGTGATCGGAAAGATGATCGCCGAGACCCCGAGGATCAGACCGATGTTCGCGATGTTCGAGCCGTAAGCGTTCCCGACCGCAATTCCCGCATTTCCCTCCGCGGCAGCGAATGCGGAAACCACCATCTCCGGAGCGGAGGTCCCGAAACCGACTATCACCATGCCGATCAGAAGCGGTGGCATCCCGAAGTGCTTTGCGGTGGAAGCGGCGCCTTCGACAAATCTGTCTGCACTCCAGATCAGCAGGATCAATCCACCTATAAGAGCGACGATCGCGAGTGTCATAGCTGATAAATATGTCGCGCAAGTAAGCTCGCCATATGAGTTCGAATCTGGACAGGTACACAGAAAGGATCACTGATTTTACCGTTTTCAGGATCTCGAACCAAAAAGGGAAGCAGCGTCCGGACCGTTCGAATCTGGATTGGCTCTCGCCATAGTAAAGTGCTTCCAACCCCCCCCCCTTTAACCTGCCTCTCTAACGAGCTCTGTATATACGCCGAACATTCGATCTGGCGTTGATTGCCGCGAAGCCCGACAGAAAACGTGGTAAAGAGATCAGTCGCCTTCGCCTGAAGCAGGTTACGGGAAACTGCCGAGAAAGTGGTTAGAAAGCGAATAGGCCCTGATGGCGACGCTGGGATTCCTTGTCCGATCATCAAGGCTGAAAGTCCGCAAGGTACTGCCGGCCTTCGGGGGGATGATCAAAATCGATAACCCGGAACCATCCCGCTTAGGTCATCTGAGCGATGAACGATCACATCGGCTGAGGGACATCGCTGATCTACCAGGTCCGGATAGCCGACAGTCGAATCGCTGCACTTCAGTCGATCAGGCTGCGAGTTTCTCATCACATTCCTGAACGCCCTCAGCGATACCGTTCAGTTCGTATATAGAACGTGCTTCCTTCCAGAGAAGGGCCGCTGAACTGTCGCCGGTCTCGTCCTTGTAAACCGCGAGCGCCCGAAGGGCGTTTGCATAGTTGACGGAACTGCTATCACCCGCGTCGTTGTAGATAGCGACCGCCTCATTGAAGCAGTCACCAGCATCTTCAAGGGACCCTGAATCCTGGTGGATCATCCCTAGGTGGCGGATCGTATGAGCGAGCTTGAGGTCCTCACCCAAATCTCTGTAGATAGAAACGGCTTCCAGGTAGTGCCTTGAGGCAGGTTGATCATTACCCGCCTTTCTATGAAGTTCACCAAGCGTCCTCAAGGTGTCAGCTAGCTTGGAAGTGTTTCCGGCCCGCCTGAGCTCTTGTATCTGTGTTTCGAGCTTTTCGAATTCTTGTGTCGTCATTTCCCTTAATTGAACCACAGTACGGCCGTGAAAGATCAATCTTATTGGAATGATGTTTGGAAGGTGCTACAGGGTGAGGCGTAGCGAGAGTCAATTGCGTAAGCTTTAGCTTGCGCAGATCTCAGTATGAATGTTGGTGCTGCGACAAGCTGAAGCCTGTCTTGCAGATCTCTCGCGCAGGGTGCCCGCCTGCGCTCCAGTCACAGAAAAAGCCCGGCAATCGCCGGGCTCACTCAGTACTCATCTCTCGGTACTCTTTACTCGATCTTGTGGTGGAGGCGGCGGGAATCGAACCCGCATCCAAAGGTTGCGACCAGTAGAATCTACACGCTTAGTCGCTTCACTCGTGTCTCGCCGCAGGTGAGTATGTGAAGCAACAAGACCTCACCTACGACCAGCCTGACTAACGGTTCGCTCGCATCCGCAGGCGGTCGATGCGAGCTAGCTTAAACTGTGTCATATCCAAGCGGTGCGCTTTAAGCAAACTTACCGCAGGACATCGCTGTAGCTAACTAATGTTAGGCAGCGAGAGCCAATTCTTGGTTGGCATCTGTGTTTCTTTCAGCATTTTTAACGAGCTACTGAAAGGTCGCCCGACGTGCATCCAAAGATCTATACAAACCCCTGTCGAAGCCTGTCGCCCCCATAAGCAACGCTTATTATAACTCTTGCTAATGAAAAGCTGAAGCGGTTTATTCGATTGGTCAACTGCCCCAGCCGTTGCATTCCGGTAAGATCGAACGCCTACTTTCCCTTCTTGGTTCCGAAAGTGGCTCGCAGACCCGTCGAAAGAAGTAGGTCATTCTGTACCCTACCTGGCACTGGATCAGAGTTGAACCTGTCCCCAAGCGTCACGTGCCATCCCAGCCAGCTGTTCAATGCCGTGACGAATGAAGCATCGAATCGCGCCCGGACAGTTCCAGATCGCGTAAGGCTGGGATATACCTCGAGTCGCTGCTCGAGCACCGTCCTGTCCGAAAATTTGAACTCAAGCTCCTCACCGATGAGCGCCTCAGCCGATGAACGGTTATCCGCATTCTCGAACCATTCGCGGTTGAAGGTGGCGCCGCCGAAGACCTGGAGTTTTGTGCGGTCGGTATCGATCCACTTGTAACCAAAGCCGCCGCCAAGAACGGTCCTGAGGTTCAACAGTTGGGGTTTGTCGTATTCAAAGTCCGCTTTGCCGAAGACAAAGGTCTTCTTGTTCAGATTTCGGTCATAGCGTCCGCCGAACCAGAACGCCTGTGCGGTAGTTACCGAAACTCCGGTTGTCGAGTTCTTCGCCTGAACACCCCTCGCATAGAGAGAGATCTTGTCAGACTCCGTGACACGCTCGCCCTTTGTGCCGAACGTGAGCGATGTTGTTTTGGAATTTCCGGTGGTCAGACTGAATCCGACATCCGCGTTCCCGCCCCAGTGGCTGAAAAGGCTCTTGTCCTGCTTACTCACGATCTCCGCTTCGTACGCGGCCTGCTGATCAGCATTTCGGATCACCGCGATCTGTTCCTGCGAAACCTGAACCGCTTCTTCGTTTTCGCCAACCACCTTCAGCCCTTCATCGTCGACCTCGACCGTACCGGAGACCTTGCTTCCGTCGGCTAGCTCTATATGTAAAACATCTTCTGCTTCAATTACTTCGACCGCCTCCCACTTGATCTCGATCGTTCCCGCAGATTCAGTCCTGATCGTGATCTTCTCGCCGTCCTTCTTGATGATCGTTCCGGAAATCCGGTCTCCGTTTTTTAGCACGATCCGGTCGGCGAATGCGGGTTGTGCCAAAACCAGAATCTGAAATGCAAGAACAACAAACGCAATGCGCTTCTTCACTATTTCCTCCTTGATCTTTCGGTTGACGCCATGGCGTCAACAAACTGAAACCCGCCGGCTGCCGGCAGACAGCTCGCGGGCTTCTCTGTTATTCACTGTCAACTGCTACTTAGCGGCCTCGAATGCCTTGAGAACTTCGTCTGCGTGTTCGTCAACCTTGACTCGTTTGAAGATCTTGACGATCTTCCCATCCTCATCGATCAGGAAGGTCGTCCTCTTCACGCCCATGAACTTGTTACCGTAGAGGTTTCGCTCTCCGTAGACGCCATACTTTTCGACCACCTTCTTGTTTGTATCGGCAAGCAGTGTGAACGGCAACTTATATTTCTTTATGAAGTCCTGATGGGATTCCTTGTCATCGGTGGACACGCCGATAACCGTTACGCCCGCCTTCTTTAGCTTTGGCATTCCGTCGCGGAGCGAACACGCCTGCTTGGTGCAGCCCGGAGTATCGTCTTTCGGATAGAAGTAGAGAGCAACCTTTTTGCCCTTGTAATCCGAGAGCTTTACGCTTTTTCCGTTCTCATCCTTCGCATTGAATGCGGGAGCTTTGTCGCCTACGTTTAACATTCTGAATTCCCCCTTACTTATTAGAAAACTCCGGTGCGCTCTGAAGCCTGTATTGGTCCCAAACCGCTGTAATTGAGACTTTGACAGACTTGGACGCACCGTTGAATAATTTTTAGAAAGTGTATCAGCTAGGAACTGGCTTATGAAAACGCTCGGCGAGAACAAGGCGATCGAATTGCTAAAAGAAGTGCGTGAACGCTTTCGATCGACGGTCAAGACCCGTTACGAGACCAGGGCCAAAGACTGTGGGACCTGCGAAGTCCGTGGATCCTGTTGTGTGGATGAACACTTCGTCAACGTTCACATCTCAAGCCTCGAAGCCGCCGCGATAAAGAAATCAGTGAAGGAAATGCCTGAAGCGATGCGAAGAAGGGTGATCAAAAAGGCCGGGGCAGAAAGCAAGAGGTTCAAGGACGAGGCGGGTACTGACAGCTTCTACTTCACCTACTCTTGTCCGCTGTACGACAGGAATAAAGGATGCCTAGTTCATAAATCTGCAAAACCGCTCCCTTGCATCAATCACGCCTGCTACGAAAAGAAAGAGGATCTTCCGCCTGAGAGACTGCTCGAATCAGCCGAGCGTCAGGTTGGAGTCTTGAACTCCCGTGTATACGGGAACGCGTGGACACTTGAGCCCATACCGGTTTGGATAAGCAGGTTCTTCGTGGACAATTGGCCCTGAAATGGCGAAAAGGCCGGAAGATCCCACTTCCAGCCTTTTCTTCCCGCT
Source organism: Acidobacteriota bacterium (assembly GCA_003385635.1). Lineage (GTDB taxonomy): Bacteria > Acidobacteriota > Blastocatellia > Pyrinomonadales > Pyrinomonadaceae > Aridibacter. The sequence continues at coordinate 92,600 of QQUY01000003.1, forward strand.
TGTTCGTTTTGCTTTTGCCCCAGCAAAACTCAGGTCCCATTTGGAGACCATTGCCGAGGAAGTGCTTGTCTTCAGTTCCCGCTGAAACTCTCTCCCAAGGCAAGAGCAAGACTACCACAGCTTGCAGTTTGTTTCAAGTATGAAACAGTTGAACCAGGGAAAAATCTTTCCGAGTTCAAAAGCAGGAGAAAAGATTGTGCAAAAATGCGGCTTTCGATGTATATTCGCAGGGTCGACCTCCTTCCGTACCTACTCGCCGTATCATCGGTGAGAGCGAGAAACAACATAATATGAGACTTTGGAGTACTCTGGTATTTGTCGCACTACTATCCGTCCCCTCTGTCTTTGGACAAGTGGTCACTTCGAATGAAGACTGTCCGACGATCGGTATCACCGGCCCCCTGGTGCCCGTCAAGGACGGCGATTCAGCCATATTCAGTGCCAATCTTGGCGAGGATGTGGACCTAAAGAAGGTCAATTTCGAATGGACGGTCGAAAATGGCTCCATCACTTCAGGTCAAGGAACCAGCGAGATCGCTGTTTCGGTTTCCGGAGAACCCACCGCGACGGTCAGGGTTTCCGGTCTTGACGATGACTGCGACGCTGAAGTGTCGCTCAAGGCAAGGTATGGCGACATCGAACCTACGCCCGTTTTCTTTGACGAGTTCTGGAAAGTGAAGGACAAACTTCTGGAGCGAAGGGTGGCGGCTCTCAAGAGCGCGCTTCGTAGAAATCCTAGCGTATCGGTGAAAATTATCAGTTATGGTCCGGCGATCGAGGTCGAAAGACGTGAGCGGAGGGTAAGGGACCTGCTTGCCGACACCAGTACCGGTCCAACCCCTGATGCCTCACGTGTAGTATTTGCAAACGGCGGAACTGAAACTGATCTACGGACCCGCGTTTGGGTCGTTCCGTCCGGCGCCAACGCCGACGGCCTTAACTGACCGATCGATTCTTTCCGACTTCCTGCCTTTAAACCGCGAGTAATTGTAGACAAACAGCCCGTACGGTTCCTGACCGTCTTTGGCTACGGTCTGGTGATGAGTTTGGTGTGCGCCTCTTATGGAGAGAAGGACCGAATTCTTTGATATGAACGGCAAAAACCGTCTGTGCGTGAAAAGGTCGTGGACGATGAAATACAGGATTCCGTAGATTGCGATCCCGAGCCCCACGGGAAAGGCGATCGATTCGCTCAGCGGATATTCGGCGAATACGATCAGTGCAACCGAGACAAGCGCAAATCCTACGGAAAACAGGTCATTCATTTCGAATGCGCCTTTACGCGGATAGTGGTGAGTTTTGTGCACGCCCCAAAACATACCGTGAAAAAGCCAGCGATGGACGACGTATGAGAACGCCTCCATTCCTGCAAAGCCGAGAATTGTTAATGCGAGGAACTGCATCTTTCAGGTATCAATGATCAAGGATCAGGTGTCGGGGTTCAAGAATCAACGATCAATGATCAGGTATCGGTTTGGCTTCGGGCCAACAGGCACTGGACCAGGCTATCTGCTCCGAGATACGTAAGGCACGGACCAGAGACTGCGACGATTTGCCCGGTTTCACTTGGTACCTGCTCCATGACACTTGTTACATGAACGACAGCTCCCCGAATTTCTCCGGTACGTGAAAATTCGGGATCTCGGTCATAGTTGGCGACCAGGCCAGGTATCCTCTGGAATCTCCCGAACCCACTAGCCGGAAGACGTTCATTCTCCAGCGGTCACCTGCTGAAGGCTTTGTACCGAACGCGGTCCACGGCACCTTGATCGCCAATATAACCGATTCAGTGCCGATACGCGCCGCCGCTTCCATCCCCGACGTGTAACTCCGATCGGTTATTCTCTCGTCTGGCTTTTGTTGGATCTTCAGATCCAGCCATTCTCCGGTCGGCGCCACTTCAAACTCGAAGTAATTCTCCGGTGATTTTGGGTCCGGCGCGATGAAAACCTCGCAGACGTCCTTCTCCCAGAGTCTATAAGTTTTCCGCGTTACGTCCGGCGCGTCCTGGATAACCAACGGCTCGTGCTGTTCGCAATCGAACCTAACGTACAAGAACTCTTCGGACCAGACGAAGCGACTTTCGAACGATCTGGATTCTGGTGCCTTCTCCCCGGACCAATAGCTATCTACAACGGAGGGTTCCGACTTCAGCCAGAGTCGATGGTCTAGATCGCAGACAGAAAAATCTGATCTGGTTTTCGCTGCGAATGCGATGGGACTTCTACCTTTCACTTTCACGCGGGTCATTTACCGCAAAGCACGCAACGATTTGCGCGAAGTTCGCAGAGCAGTGCCAATCTTCGAATTTCTTTAGCGACCTTTGCGAATACCTTTGCGGCCTTTGCGGTAAAACTCTTCTTAAGAAAACTACAACCACGAAGGAGCTCAGTGTTACAGGTAGTTATTGTCCCGGCTTCAGAACAGTTTTCGCTGCCAGCTTCGCCAGCTTCCAGGTGCGGTTCCAGTCGATCGTTTCCGTCTCGCCCTTGCCAAGAAGCTTGTCCACGAACATCTTTCTGAGATCTTTTCCTTCACGCCTCAGCATGAATTCTTTCGCATACGGTTTCGCCGTCAGGAAGAAATTGAATTCGGGATCGGTGATGATCCCGATCCCCTCCAGCGTCATCAGCGCTCGCATTATGTAAGTGAAGTTCGAAGGCAGCCTGAACGGATAGTCGTACATAACGTCCGCCAGATCGTAGGTCAGTTCCTTAAAGTTGACATCCTTAAGCTTCAGATCAAGATGAAACTCGAACATGCGCCGAACTACAGGCCGCACCGTTTCGGGATCAGCACCGGGCTTTAGAAAATCCAGATCTATAAGGTCCTGAGCGATGCCGTCCGGATCTTTGCCAACGACGTGGAAAAAAGCATCGATCATCTTCGCCTGCAGTTTTGGCGTGATCCGACCGACCATACCGAAGTCGAAAAATGCCAGCCTCCCATCGGGCATCACCAGAAGGTTCCCGGGATGCGGATCGGCGTGAAAGAAACCGTCTTCAAGAAGCTGTTTCAGGTATGTCCGTATCAACAACCGGTTCACCTTCTCGGGTGCCACGCTCCGCGCTTTCAGCCCTTCGAGATCAACGACCTTTGTCCCGTGAATGAACTCCATCGTCAGGACTTTCGAGGTCACGAATTCCCAGTGGATCTTGGGGACATGAATATTGGTCCAGCTGTTGAAGTTCTCCCGGAAGATCTCCGCATTCCGGCCTTCCGAAACATAATCCATCTCTTCGTGGATCGTTTCGTCGAACTCCCTCAGCATTCCGGCCCAGTCGGCATTCTCGTTCAGCGCCGGAAACCGTTCAGCGAATTTCGCTATCTTCCGGAGAATCTCTACGTCACCCTTGATTATCCCTGCGAGGTTGGGCCTTTGGACTTTTACAGCGACTTCTTCTCCAGAGAACAATTTCGCCCTGTATACCTGACCCAGCGAGGCGGCGGCGACCGGCGTGAGATCGAAGTCGGCATAGACCTCACTTATCTTCTTGCCCAATTCCATCTCGATCCGGGCGAACGCGACTTCATTAGGAAACGCGGGAACACTATCGACCAGGGTTCCCAATTCCTTGACGAAAGGAAGGGGGAGCAGATCGGCGCGGGTACCCATCGCCTGTCCCATCTTAATGAAGGTAGGACCAAGGCCGATGATCTTCTCTTTCAGCCAGATAGCCTGCTTTTCCTGATTGAGCTCTTTGTTCTCTTCGGATCCGATCAAGACCCATTTGAGGAGTAAAAGGAACGAGTGGAAGAACGCCAGCTTGATCGAATAGAACCACTCGCCGACAACCGCGGTGCGCGACAGTCTTCTCGCCTGCTCAAGCCTGTGCTGTTTCCTGTGAAGATGGCGCTCGCGATGTATCTCATACTGATCCAGATAGAGATACAGAGAAAGCATTCCGATCACGCGTCCCACTTTCCAGAGCCTTAGCCAGCCCCGCCAGCCGTGGTAGTTACGCTCGACGGACTTCTCCGACCGGATCAGCGCCTTTTCTTCGGCAATCAGCTCTTCATTGGTTACAAAACTCGAGATCGGAAGGTCGCTTGTGTGCACAAGCTCAGTTCCCTTGCCGCCGTTTTTCGACAGGTCCTTGTCCGATTTGGCCAGCTCCGCCCGGTGCTCGTTCAAAACTGCTATTTCCTCATTCTTGGCCATCAGTTTCAGCATACCATTCAGTGACGCCCATTATTAGTACTGAGATATAGGGACTGAGGCCTGAGTGAAGATGTTGACTTAGATACGGCACTCCGTTTCCTTCCCTCAGTCCCCCCTTATGCCCGTCGCTAGCGCTTCGGGTTCTGACTTATTCAGTCCAGTTCCAGGTTTTTTTCAACGCCCGGCCGTGCAAAATACGTACGAGCCGTTCGTACATCCCGTTCGATCTGGGCTTTTAGCTCGTCGATTCCGGCAAACTTCTTTTCCGGCCTGATCCGATGCAAAAAGCGTACACGGAGTACGGATCCGTAGAGATCGCTGTTGAAGTCGAAAATGTGAGTTTCGATAGAGGGTTCGGAGTCGGATTCAAAAGTGGGACGGATGCCGATGTTAGTAACACCTTTCTTCCAGGCGCCGTCGATCAGCGTAGCCGTTGCGTAGACTCCGTATTTAGGAACGACCCGGTTTTCGGGTTTCAAGTTCGCGGTAGGAAAACCGATGGTATGACCGCGGCGGTCGCCGCGAATGATGACGCCTTCGATCCCGTAGGGCCGGCCGAGCATTCTGCGCGCGAGATTCACCCGGCCTTCCTTCAGAAGCTGGCGAATCCGCGAAGATGAGATTCGTATGCCCCTGAGTCTCACCTCGGGCACCTCATCGGCGATAAAACCGAGCTCGGCACTCATCCTTCGAAGCAGATCGATGTCACCTTCGCGGCCTTTGCCAAATGCGAAACCGTGACCCAGATAGATCTCTTTCGCTTGCAGGCGGTCATGAATGATCTCACGGAGAAAGATCTCGGCATTTTGATCTGCGAATTCACGGTCGAACCGAATGACGATCGCCTGTTCGATTCCGAGGACGTTAAAATTCGAAAGCCTTTGATCGAGGGTCTGTAGAAGCGGGGGTGCCGTTTCGGGGTGAAGAACGGCTCGCGGGTGAGGATCGAACGTTATTGCCGTCGCGACTGCTTTGGATCGAGCGGCGCGTTCGGCAACGGTCCTCATAATGGCTTGATGCCCGAGATGAAGTCCGTCGAACACGCCGAGTGTCAAGACCGTCGGGCGCGCGATGTTGGCATTTTCGGTGCCGTGAAATATCTGCATCATCGTCGGGAACGCAGGCGTCCCGCCTGCAATGCGAGCTCAGCTCGCGAAGTTTCCAATCTCGCTTGTTGCGCAAGCCTGCTGCTTGGTGCAGTCGGGACGCCTGCGTTCCGTTACCCCTCAACCACAAGCCCGTCGTACGCGAACTCGACATTGTCCGGAAGCAAGCGCGAATCGCGCACGTGCATTATGTCGTGATTCAGGTGCGTCAGAAAAGCGCGTTTCGGTTTCAGTTCTTCTATATGTTCAAGCGCTTCTTCCAGACAAAGATGAGTCGCGTGCGGCTTGATCCTAACGCAATCCAGTACGAGCGCGTCCAGATCCCTCAAACCGTCTTTTGCATCATCCGGGATTGTCTTTAGATCCGTCGCGTAGGCAAAGTCGTTAAACCTGTAGGCGATGACCGGAAGCTTCCCGTGGATGACCTCAAGGGGCGTTACCTCCAGCGCCTCATTAATAGAAAACGGAGCATTCTTCACAACTGTATGGGGAATCAACTGGGGAAGTCCGCCTCCGAAGTGTGTTGGCTCGAAAATGTATCGAAATATCCTCTTCAAGTCTTTCCACGCGATCTCGTTTGCATATACCCCCATCGCTCCATACCTGAAATTGAGCGGCCGTATGTCGTCGAGGCCGAAAACGTGGTCCACGTGGCAATGCGTTATCAAAACTGCATCCAGTTTCCGGATCCCGGCTCTCAAGGCCTGTTGCCGAAAATCGATCGAAGTATCGACAAGCAACTTCGCACCCGAGTGTTCGACAAGAACCGAAACCCGCAGTCGCTTGTCCCTTGGGTCATCGGACAAACACGTCTCGCACCCGCACCCGATCGAGGGTACGCCCGTGGATGTGCCGGTGCCGAGGAAAGTCAAACGCATAGTGGATCGTCAATAGTAAATCGTGAATGGCGAATGGTAAATCGTGAATTGAGAAGCGTAGATCGGGCCAAGCGTGTCAGAAGCCCGACCGTGAGGGCGGGCTACTGTATAGACCGTGCTGAAAAATGGGAAATCGTCAATCGCAAACAGAAAGAGTTTGGGCATCAAACTCGCTATTCACGATTGACGATTAACGATTCACGAACCGACTATCCCCCGAGAATGTCTTTCGACGAGAACTTTTTCGCCGCCTGGGCTTTGAGCTTCTCCTCCGCTGCCCGCGAGAGTTTTACATACTGAAGCTGTAAGTCCGCGAGGACGTTCTCGAAAAGGTGATTTTCGGTTGGCGTAAGGTTGTTCTTTGTCTTTTCCCGGAGCATCAGCAGAACATCGATCCAGTATTTTCCCGCGTCGATGTCTGATGACGTTTGGCCGGAAACGGGATGCGGAATCGCACCGAGAGCAACAGCGGCATTTGTCACGAGAGTCGAAAGAAAGTTCACGAAGCTGGCCGGATGCTCCTCGTCGTCTTCCTCAAGCAATGGCTCTTCCTCCGCGGGAGCGGTTGCGGCTGATGTGGTTTGAGGTGCAGCTTCCGGTTCCGTGATCACGGTCGACGAAACTGGCTCCGGCTCCGGGCTCTCAGGTTCCGGCTCGATAATTACACCGTCACGTACCGATCCGTCAGGATTGAATTTTCGCTTGTCTGTAACCTTAAGTTCGGGTTCCTCTTCCTGGTTGGGTTCCTGGTTTCCGATCATCGCCTTTTTGTCTCTCCGGATTTTGAACTATAGTCAAATACTAGCATTTTGAGTTTTGAAATTTCAAAATTTGGGTGCCTGCAGCGGCTCTATTCGCTGAGATCATTGCGGTTGCGGTCAGGCACCCGTAACGAATAGCCATGTCTGAGAAGTTCGACAAACTTGTTGCTGTGATGGAACGGCTAAGAGCTCCCGGGGGATGCCCCTGGGACAGAGAGCAAACCTATGGTTCGCTTGCCAGATACCTGCTCGAAGAGACTTACGAGACGTTTGACGCCATTCAGCACGCAGAATCGACGGGTGAAACCGACGAGCTCCGTGAAGAACTGGGCGACGTACTTCTTCAGGTGGTGTTTCATTCGACCATCGCAAAGGAAAAAGGCGATTTCACGATCGAAGACGTCGCGGACGGTGTTGCCGAGAAGTTGATCCTTCGCCACCCGCACGTGTTTGAGGACAAGAATCTGGAAACAGCCGGCGAGGTGCTTGCAAACTGGGACGAGCTAAAGAAAGAGGAGCGGCGGAAATCTGGAAAAAGGGAAAAGAAAAAAGAATCGATCCTGGACGAGGTCACGATCCATTTTCCTGCACTTCTCGAGGGTCTGAAACTCACTTCCAAGGCGGCCAAGGTCGGGTTTGACTGGGAGAATTCCGAACAGGTCCTAGAAAAACTTGACGAAGAACTTGATGAGCTCCACAAGGCCGTCGAGAAAGGCGGGAGCGAGGAGATCGAAGAGGAGATCGGCGATCTCCTGTTCGTCCTTCTTAACCTTGCAAGAAAGTTGGAAGTCGAACCCGAAACAGCATTGAAGAAGACGAACCGAAAGTTCAGAAAGCGGTTTGCATATATCGAGAAGGAGCTGGAGAACGGGGGGAAAAGACCAGAGGACTCCTCGCTGGAAGAGCTCGACGAACTTTGGAACAAGGCAAAGTCTGCAGCCTCTGAATAGATCAGGCGATGTTCAGGTTTTTCTGGATAATGAACTCGTGCTTGAATCCCTTGATGTCGTGTAGCGGAGTCAGGTATTTGTCGACACCCGATTTCTTCATAATCTCCCGCACCTGGTGCTTGCGGTACATCGAGTAAATAGTGATCCCCTTCGCCGTCAATTCCTCGAACAGCTCGCCCATCACATCGCACCCGCTTACGTCGATATAGTTCACGCCCGAAAAATTAATGACGATGTACTTGAGGTCATCGCCCATCTCTTCAGCCAGGTCCTCGATCTGTTCGGCAATGTTGTTGGCATTTGCAAAAAAGATCGACATGTCTACCCGAAGGATCATCACGTAAGCGAACTGTTTTACACGGTTGTCCTCGCTAATCTGGTAGAAACGTTCCTCATCGAAATGGAATACACAGGGAACTACGCGGGCCGCGATCGTTTTCCGCAGGAACAGAATCAGCGAGACTAATATTCCTATGAATATCGCGTTTTCAGGCCGCATGACGAAAGCGAACAAGAAGGTCACGGTAATGACGATGCCATCCGAGCCGGAAAGCTTGAACGTCTCGCGGAACTTGGAGAACTCGATCAGGTCGACAAGCGCCGCGATGACAATCGCTCCCAGGACGGCCCTCGGAAGAAAGTACAACAGAGGCGTGAGGAACAGGATCGTGATCAGCACGAAAAGAGAAACGAAAACGGAGGAGACGGCGGTCTCGCCTCCTGCGGAGAAGTTCACCGCGGTTCGCGAGAAAGAGCCTGCAACCGGATAACCTTTTAGCACGCTCGAGGCCAGGTTCCCGACCCCCTGGCCGATCAGCTCTTTGTTGACGTCAAGCCTTTGCTTTGTTTTTGAAGCGATCGCTTTTGAAATAGCGTACGCCTCCAAGAACCCGACGACGGAAATGACAAGCGCGCTTGGAAGCAGACTGAACAACTGGTCAAGATTGATCTCAGGGAAGGTGGGCAGCGTGAGACTTGCGTCGATCTGGCCGACAACTGCAACTCCCGCGGTTCTGAGATCCAGAAAATACGAGATCAGGATCCCGGCCCCGACGGCGACGAGAGCCGACGGGAATGAACGCGAAACACGTTTCTTTAGAAATATGACCAGCAGGACGCTTGATAGTCCCAAGATCAGTGTCGGCAGATGTGTCTCCGGCAATTTCCGTGCGATCTCGATAACGTTGAGAAAGACGGCCTCACGGCTTTCGATCGAAAAACCGAAGATCGTAGGGATCTGAGTGGTCGCGATAATGATCGCCGCCGCCGTGGTAAAGCCGGCGATCACGCTGTGCGAGATATAGGTCATCAGGAATCCCAAACGGAACAGGCCCATCATCAATTGAACGAGTCCGATGAGAAGCGCGAGGATCACGGCAAGCGCGATGTATTCCGCGGATTCGGGTTTGGCGACCGGGACGAGGGCAGAGAGGACGAGAAAAGAAACGAGAGCGACGGGACCGGTCGAAAGCTGTCGGCTGGAACCCCATATCGCGGCGGCCGCAGTTCCCAGAAGGGCGGCATAGAGCCCGTAGACCGGGGGAAGTCCTGCAAGGATAGCGTACGCCATTACCTGCGGGATCAGCACGACGGCGACCGTCACTCCTGCAAAAAGGTCGCGCGAAAACTGACGTCGGTCGTAGTCCTCGAGGAAGTCGAGTGAGGGAAGAAGCCTTTTAAGTATGGATTCAGAAGAATTGGTCATTTTCCGCGGATGAAAACGACGAATGCGCTAGGTGTCCGCCAGGGCGAGGACCAGCAGAGACTTCGCAAGTGAATAGATCTCAGGATCCGATGAAGCCCTGGGACCTGCAACATTCAGTACCTCGCAGGATTGAGACGAAATCCATTGCTGAAACTCGAGAACGGCAGATTCGATCTGATCAGTACCTACATCTAGGTGCAGCACCGGCCTTTCATACTCTTCTGCAAGCTGAAAAGTAAGCAATGATCCGGATGACAATTCTCCCCGGCTGATGACGACGGTGCAGTCCGAGTCGCGGACATTCAACTCAGTGCGTACCGAATAGTCCGGGGTCGCGGCTTCCCTTAGTGTTGAATACTTGCCGGGGATCGGTCCGTCTTCCGAAAGTCTTCCTTCAGGGATCCATCCTCCGGTAGCAATCCCCAGCACCGAAGCCGCATCCAGCGCGGCACGATCGACTCCAGTCTGGCCGCCTGAAACGATCTTTTCAATCCCTAAGGGCATGGTTGAAAAAGGCTAGTTGTTCATTCGTGACTGCGAATCGACCTCGATCTCGTTCGGGTCTTTTTCTGCAGGTATCTCGACAAGTACCTTCTTTTTTCCTGATCCGACCGCTTCAATCACCTCGCCTGCTGAACCCATCTGGACCTTAGAAGAAAGAACTCGCTGGACCCTCTGCGGGAGGAATTTCGGAGCTATTGCCGCAATCGAAGATGTCAGGGCAACGATGTCGCCGCCTCCGCGCCAGTGTTCGCGGATGATGCTTTCGTTGGTGTAATTCAGGAGCCGAAGTAAAGTTAGCGCGATCAGATAGATGTCATCGATCTGGCCGATGAACGGAAAGATGTCCGGGATCAGATCTAAAGGGGATATCGCATAAATAACCGAGGCCGCAAAAAGAGCTTTCTCGGCTATCGGCACCCGCTTGTCGATCAGAAGGTTGCCGCAGAGCATTATCAGGTTGGGAAGAAACAAAAGGAAATTCTTCATCCTTCCCTTCGATTGTTTTCGCTCTTTCCGGCGTTCGACAGACTTCTTCTTTGCCATATCACTTCTCCCTGGGTTCGGATGTCTCCGAGTCTAATCCCGACAATTCCGGCTTGCAAGCCCGACTTCCTTTCGTTTGTCATTCAGATCGAATCGGTTATCATTTTGCAGTCCTTAGTTGAGCCTTTCGGATTGCCGGTTGTTCTGTACATTGTACGGTTTGACTGACACAAAAGATGATCCTCCAGACGATACGCGAACGCGCTTCCTATAACCTTCAGCACGTAATGCTCCCCGAGGGCGAAGACCCACGGGTCGCTTCAGCGGCCGAGATCTGCTCGCGGGACAGGATTGCGAAGATCACGCTCCTTGGCGAGGAAGAGAAAGTAAGGGCGGCCGCCTCCGAAGCTGGTGCAAATCTGAACGGTATCGATGTCCTCGATCATACCCGGTCTCGCGAGAAAGCGAGGATCGCGACACTCTTTCACGAACTTCGCCGTTCAAAAGGCGTGACGTTGGAAGAGGCGGAAAGGACGGTCCGAGATCCTCTATATTTTGCAAATCTGCTTGTCCATCTCGGTAAGGCCGACGGCACAGTCGCCGGTGCAGTCAACTCCACTGCCCACACCGTGCGATCAGCCTTGTATTGCGTGGGCGTGAAGCCGGGCTTCAAGACCGTCTCATCGTTCTTCTTGATGACCGTTCCGAATCGTGAATTCGGGCACGAAGGAACGATGGTCTACGCTGACTGCGGCGTGGTGATCGATCCCGATGTGAACCAACTGGCTGAGATCGCGCTTGCCTCGGCGGATTCGTTTCGTGCGCTCGTGGGGGCGGAGCCGAGAGTCGCGATGCTGTCGTTTTCGACGAAGGGCAGCGCAAAGCACGCTCTGGCGGACAAGGTCATCGAGGCGACGAAGACGGTGAAAGCGCGCTCTCCAAACCTTCTCGTCGACGGCGAGCTCCAGGCTGACGCCGCGCTTGTACCCGCTGTAGCCGAAAGCAAGGCACCGGGATCGAGCCTTCAGGGAAGGGCGAATGTGCTGGTCTTCCCGGATCTCAACGCCGGCAACATCGCGTACAAACTAACCCAAAGGCTTACCGGCGGAACTGCGATCGGCCCGATCCTGCAGGGCCTCGACCGTCCGTGCAACGATCTTTCCAGGGGCTGCACGGCCGAGGACATCGCTAACGCCGTCGCGATCACTGCTGTTCAATCACAGGCGAGAAAAAGTTAGGCGAGTTCCCTCAGTCAACTCACCAAACTTCTTGTTGACAATAAACGAATGTTCATTTAGTTTAAATAAACGAATAGTCATTTAATTACTTGAGACCTCGCCAATATGCGGAACAAAGACGAAAAGAAGCGCGATGCGATATGCAGGGCTGCGATCGACTTGATCCAATCTCAGGGCTTCGAAGACACGTCGATGTCGAAGATCGCGCGTGAGGCGGGCGTCTCACCGGCGACGATCTATGTGTACTTTGAGAATAAGGAAGATCTTCTCAACCAGATCTACATAAGAGTTAAACGCGAGATGAGCTCGGCGATCATGGAAGGGTTTGATCAGGGCATAACTATCGAAGAGCAATTCCGAACCGCCTGGTTCAATTTCTACCAGTACGCGATGGAGAATCCCGTCGACTTCGCATTTGGCGAACAGTTCGCAAACTCGCCACTCGTCAACAGGGTCAGCAAAGATGAGGGAGAGGGATACTATGGGCCCTTGATCGAGATGTTCGAGCTAGGAAAGCGAGAAGGTATTTTCAAGAACGTGCCGCTCGGAGTGTTTTCCGCGTTTGTATTCTTTCCGGTCATCGGGCTTATCCGAAACCGAAATGACGAGAAACTTGTGTTCGGAAAGGAAATGCTTGAACAGGTCTTTCAGATTGCCTGGGATGCGGTTACGGAATGAGTTGACTGAGTTTGGTGAGTTTGCGGAGTTTACTGAGTTTTCAAGACCAAGAGAGTAAGCAGAGTTCTATGGATGGGAGTTCGCATATCAGAAGCTTCGATTCTGCAACGAGTCGACTTGCCCCGTAGGGGCAACTGAGGTTAGCCCCGGGTGTAGCGAAGCGCAACCCGGGGTAGAAGGCCCCCTCCCTCTCCAAGCCGCGTTAGCGGCGATATTGATCAGGAAAGAGAATATGACCAAGAAGTGGACAGCAGACGAAATACCAAGTCAGGAAGGAAGAATAGCGATCGTGACCGGCTCGAGCAGCGGGATCGGTGAAGAAGCAGCGAAGGTGCTTGCCGGGAAAGGAGCCGAAGTTGTGATCGCCGTCAGGAACAATAAGAAGGGAGAGGCTGCAAAGTCGAGGATCCTGAAGGCATTTCCCACGGCAAAGCTGGAAGTAATGCAGCTGGATCTCGCCGACCTCGCGTCGGTTCGAAAATTCGCAGACGAATTCAAAGCGAAATACGGAAGGCTCGATCTTCTTGTAAACAACGCCGGGGTGATGGTGCCTCCGTATTCGAAGACAAAGGACGGATTTGAACTGCAGTTCGGCACAAACCACCTGGGACACTTTACCTTGACCTCACGGCTCTTCGAGATGCTCGAAAAGACTGTCGGTTCGCGGGTCGTAAATGTCTCAAGCATCGCGCATCACCGCGGCAACCTGGATTTTGACGATCTGAATTGGGAATCGAGAAGCTACGCACCCTGGAGCGCATACGGTGACAGCAAGATCGCGAACCTGTACTTTACCCGTGAACTCGCGAGAAGATCGTCGGCAAACGGATCCGACGTGAAGATCACCGCGGCGCACCCGGGCTGGACGGCAACGGACCTCCAGAGGCATTCCGGAATCGCCGATTTCCTCAACGGTTTTCTTGCTATGCCCGTTCAGAAAGGAGCCCTTCCGACTTTGCGTGCCGCAGTGGACGAAGACGCCGACAACGCATCGTATTACGGACCGGACGGTTTGCGGGAAATGTGGGGATTTCCGGTACAGGTCCAGCCAAACGACCGAGCGAAGGACCCCGAGATCGCGAAGCGGCTCTGGAATGTATCGGAAGAAATGACGGACGAGAAGTTCTTGAGTTGACGGAGTTTGGTGAGTTTACTGAGTTGACAGAGTTTCGTTAGTTGGCCGAGTTGAGAGTGTCAATTTTGCTGGGAGTTTTGAATGAGTAAAGGGATCGTGTATTACTTCCTCAGCCAACTCAGCTAACTCAGCTAACTCAGCCAACTCAGCCAACGCTAATGAACGAGCTCAACCTCCCGCTTCGAACGGACTAGATCTTCGACGATCGCCTGGAATGAAAAGACCTCCTGCTTGTCTTTCACCGACCGTTCGCGAAGGTACTCCCAGTCTTCTCGCGGCACATTCTTGAATGCCTCAACGACCACCGGATCGAACTGTGAACCGGCACAAGCCTCCAGTTCCGCTAGTGCATCTTCATAGGACCTTCCGCGCCGGTATATGCGATCCGATATCATCGCATCGAACGCGTCGATCACGGAAAAGATCCGTGCGCCCATATCGATAGCCTCACCCTTGATCCCGTTGGGGTATCCGTTTCCGTCCCATCGTTCGTGATGCTGTGAAACCACTTTTGCAGCCCCGCTCAGGAACGGAATGTTTCGAAGTATTCTGAAGCCGTGAACCGGATGGAGCTTCATTTTTTCCCATTCCTGTTCATTCAGCTGAGAGGGCTTCCTGAGTATCGCGTCCGGAACTCCGATCTTTCCGATGTCGTGCAGAAGCGCCCCTAGTTCCAGGTCGCGGATCGCATCCCTCGAGAGCCCCAGTTCAAGTCCCAGCCTGAGGCTGAACGTTACGACCCGTTCAGAATGTCCGTGTGTTTCGAAATCTCTTGTCTCAAGCGCCTGCACGAGTGCTTTCAGCGTGACCCTGTACGAGTTCTCGATATCCTCCAGCGCTTTGTCGAGCGCCGCACTCCTGTCGGCGAGCAGATCTTCAAGGCCAGTTTGATAATGTGTTGCGATCAAGCCGTTCTCGAACTTTTCAAATGCCCTGCCAATGGAAGATTCGAGGTAATCGAGTTCAAAAGGCTTGGTAATGAGATCGAAGGCGCCGGCACGGAAACATTCGATAGCATCATCGCGGTCGGTTTCAGATGCGAGCACGATCACTTCAGAACGGACAAGGCTGTCTCGAAGTGAAGTAACGAGGCTTTCTGCCCGTAACGGGCCGTCGGTTATGTCTGCAAGGATCACACCGAACCGATCGTCAGCTATTCCCGAGAATTCATCTGGCCCTATGTCCGAAGCCTCACAGTGATACCGTACGCTGAAGAAGTCCACGAGTCGCGAATCACCAGGTGTTCCGGTCCGGAGGATTAGCAGAGAGCGTTCTGGCTTTCGGATACTTACCATTTGCTGAACGAATTTGAAGAACTTGAAATCGGGAACACGGAGGGTCGGCGAATGAGGCGCCCGATTTTGAATGGGCCGGAAGACGAAACCCCCCGACTCATAAGAAGTTAGCACACTTTCTGCGCGACCTGCAATAATTAGTCAAAGACACACGCTTGCACCGTCCGACGTCGGCGCGAAACAGTACGAGGATTAGAGTGACCCGCGGTTGACCGTCAAGCCCCAGGAACCTAATATCTTTCTTCGGTATTCAGTGATCCTGACGAGGATCCCGATCGATGGTTTTGCAGCAGAGACCTTCAAAGTTCATCCAACGAACAACTTTTTGTGGCTTGATCCCCCCAAGCCCTGCTAAGATTAGCGCAATTATCTGAACAAGAACTGAACGCGGAAGTGAGAGAGAAAGATCGGGATAACCGTCCTCTCTGCCTTCCGTTGCTTCCCAATGTCGCGAAAGGCTTCGCCTCAGCGGATCTCCCTTCAACTATGAGAACCGATAAAGAGAACGCAAAGAAACTAGAGGCGGTCGAATCGCTTCTCGAAGAACTCGAACATATGCCCCCCGAATTGTATCCGGCGGATTGCGAGAATGTCTTCAGTACCGAAGAGCACTTTCGTACGATGGCGAACTCCATCCCGCAGCTCGCGTGGATGGCCGACAACACCGGGTACATCTTCTGGTACAACCGCCGCTGGTTCGAATACACCGGCACTAATCTCGAAGAAATGAAAGGCTGGGGCTGGCACACGGTCCACCACGTCGATCACGTCGAGAGGGTAGTTAGAAAATACAAGCAACATATCGAGTCTGGCGAGGAATGGGAGGACACGTTTCCACTCCGAAGCAGCAGCGGAGAATTCAGGTGGTTTCTCTCGCGGGCCCTTCCGATACGGGACCAGGGCGGAAAGATAGTCCGTTGGTTCGGGACGAACACGGACGTCACGGACCAGTTTGAGTATGAAAAGGCCCTACGCGAGAGTGAGGACAAGCTTCACATCGCGTTGAAGACGAACAAGTGCGGATCGTTCGAATACATGATCGGGTCAGGCATCGTCGAATGGGATCAGCTACTGAAGGATATATGGGGAGTCGAAGAAGGCGAGGAGACCACACTAGATCTGTTTTACGAAGGCCTGCATCCCGATGATCGCGAACATACGCGAAAGGCCATCGAGAAGTCGATAGATCCCAGGGGAGACGGCCACTACCACACCACTTACAGGGTGATAAACCGCATCACCGGTGACCTGAGGTGGATCGAAGCAAGCGGTCAGGTGTTTTTTGAGGGTCGGGTGCCGGAGAAGATGATCGGGATGGTCATCGACATCACCGATCGCAAGCTCGCCGAAGAAGCGAAGGAGTTGCTTTCCAGCATCGTAGAATCGTCGGACGATGCGATCGTAAGCAAGGACCTCGACAGCACGATCAATTCCTGGAACAAGGGCGCCGAAAGGCTCTTCGGATACACCGCTGAAGAGGCGATCGGTCAGCCCATCACTCTGATAATTCCTGAGGAAAGGCTGAATGAGGAAGAGATGATCCTCAACCGTCTGCGGACCGGTAAGAAGATCGAGCACTTCGAGACCGTGAGAAGACGAAAGGACGGAAGCCTGGTCGACATATCTGTGACCATCTCGCCGATCATCGACTCAGAAGGCCGGATCACGGGCGCTTCGAAAGTCGCCCGGGACATCACAGAAAGAAAACGTCTTGAGAACTCTCTCCGTAGAGCAGTCGCAGAGCTCAAAGCGGCCGACCGCCACAAGAACGAATTCCTCGCGATCCTCGGGCACGAACTTCGAAATCCTCTCAGTGCGCTGCGCGGAAGCGTCGAGATCATCGAACGCGGTTTCGACAGACCTGAAGAGCTCGCCAGGATAATGCAGAGCAGTATCGACACGATGTCGAAACTGCTGGATGATCTTCTCGATCTGTCGCGTATGTCGCAGAACAGGATCGAGATCGAGTTGGAGCCGGTCGACCTCGAGGGGGTCCTCGAAATGGCCGTTGCCGGTGTTCGAAAGCGGTACGAGGAAAAGCGCCAGGACCTGCTTACGGCGATCGCCGGCCCCATTTTTGTTGAAGGCGACCAGACACGCCTCGAACAGATCTTTGCGAACCTGCTGAGCAACGCTTGCAGATACACGCCGACAGGGTGCGAGATAATGGTACGGGCAGACGTGAGGGACGGCGAGGCGGTCGTGAAGATACGCGACGAGGGTGTCGGAATGACCCGGGAATCGATCGAGAAGATCTTTGATCCATTTTACCAGGTCAAAACGGAAGGCCAGGCAGCCTCCGGACTTGGAATCGGTCTCGCGCTTGCTAAGAGTCTTGTCGATCTGCACGGGGGACAGATTGTCGCTTCGAGTGATGGGATCGGCAAAGGGTCCGAGTTCGAGGTCAGGTTTCCCGCGATGGAGATGCCGGAAGACCGGTTTGAAGAAGAGGCCGAGGAGCCGGAGGTCGTTCTCAAGCCGGGTCTGAAAGTCGTGCTTGTCGAGGACAACGAGGACATCCTCACGACTTTTTCCATCCTTCTGCGGGGAATGCAATGCGACGTCAGGTGTTCTCCAAACGCCGCGGAGGGTCTCGACGCCATAAGGACAGTCGAGCCGCACGTGGCGCTCATCGATATCGGCTTGCCGGATATGACCGGATACGAGATCGCTTCAAAATTGCGCTCGGAAGGCTACAAAGGAAAACTTGTGGCCGTTTCGGGTTACAGCCACCAGGAAGCGAGGGACATGTCAAAGGAAGCCGGTTTCGACCTCCACATTGCCAAGCCGGCAAAGACTAGCGAGATCGCGGAGATACTGGCTTCCGTTAGTTGAGCGTTTCTTGCCTATCGATTGACTACAGCCCTCCGCGAACCGTATCATTTCAAATTCGCTGCCGGAGTGGCGAAATTGGTATACGCACTAGACTCAAAATCTAGCGGGCTTTTAGCCCATGTCGGTTCGAGTCCGACCTCCGGCACCATCCGTTGAACGTTTCTTCCTTCTCAACTACCGGACATTACAAACAGAATCACCGGCGAAAGCCGGCTTGGACTGCTGGACCCTATTGAACCAGATCACTCTGATTCCCGAAGAAGCCTCCGGATCATCGAATTGAACCAAACCTTGAAGTCTCCTCTTGAAAGGTCGCGGAACACGCTTGGCGGGACCGTGTTGGTTTGCAGAAACCCATCTGCTGGGCAGAGCACCCTGAATTGAACGGTGTATCCCCGGACGCCTTTGGTGTACGCCTCATCGAGGTCGATCTCCGGGACCTCGAAAAAACCCTTCGCTGCACCATCTTCAAGGGATACAGGAACTCTGATCGTGTAGAAGTTCTGCAGATCCGACTCCTGCATCGTTTCGACATCAACTTCTATCGATTTCGTTCTCATACTGCTTCGCTGGTCCTTTTGAAACGACCTTTGTTCGCTTCGCCTTGATTTGCGGGGCACCACTTGCTGGTTTCAACTTCCTCAGCAACCGACAAACCGAAGTAGTCCGCCGCCCGGGATCAACGCCCGAATACACTGCTAGCGTTCAATACTTTTAGACTCGAAATAAGGAGATTCTTCCAGAAGTTGAGCGTTGACCCGCAAAGCAGAAATTCTGATGAGATCGGGCCCGGGAGAACCGGTAGCATAGCTATCAGTGCCTGCGGCGAAGCCCGGTTTCCTGCATTATCTTCGCGCCAAGCTCTTCGACCGACATCTGGGTCGAGTTCAGGAAACCGATCTTCGATTTACGGAACATCGCCTCCGCCTGCGCGACCTCGTACTGACAACGCCGCGACGATGCGTAAGAATCGCGGTTGTAACGCTCTTGTCTTATCTGCTGAAGACGATACGGATCGATCGTCAGACCAAACAGCTTTTCCGCGTGGGGGGTCAGCACGTCCGGGAGCTTTCCCGTGTCAAGTTCTTCGTCGGTGAGCGGGTAGTTGGCAGCATAAATGCCGTACTGAAGCGCGAGATAAAGGCAGGTCGGCGTCTTTCCGGACCTAGAAACACCCACGACGATGATCTCGGCCCCCTTGTATGAATCGGTGGACACGCCGTCGTCCGTCTCAAGGGCGAAGTTCATCGCTGAGATCCTCGCCGCATATCCCCCGGAATTCGCGATCCCGTGCGATACGCCGACCGCGTGCGAGGACTTGGTCTCCAGTATTTCTTCCAGGTTTGAGAGGTACGTATTGAACAGGTCAAAGTACTCGCAATTCGAACCCTCCAGCCTCTTCCGCAGCTGCTCGTCAATAAGGGTTGCGAACACGATCGGCTTTTTTCCCGAAGAGCTTGCGGCATCGTTTATCATCTCTATTGCCTTGTCTACTCTGTTCTCGGTATCGACGAACGTAAGCACCTCGATATTGAACTCGACATTCGGGAACTGACTCAGTAGCGAATGGCCAAAAGTTTCGGCGGTGATGCCTGTACCGTCCGAAATCATAAATGCAGCTCTATTAAGCTTTTCCATAAGGCATTAGCTGAAGGAAGAAAGTTGGAATATCATTATGCAACACGCAATTCCCCAGACAAAAAAGCAGATGAACGAAGCAATTAGCTGGTACCGCGACATTGACATGTCGCACGTCGAAGTTGTGGGCGGGAAGAACGCTTCTCTCGGCGAGATGATACAAAATCTGTCTAGGGCCGGTATCTCGGTGCCGGACGGGTTTGCGACCACGGCCGAAGCATTTCGCGAGTTCCTGGCCGCGAACGATCTGGATGAAAGGATCAGGCAGCGGCTCGAGGGACTCGATGTAGGCGACGTTGCAGAGCTTTCGAAGGCGGGCGCCGAGATCAGAAGCTGGGTGACATCTGCGAAGCTTCAGCCGGAGCTCGAAGAAGGGATAAGGGATGCTTGCACCAAGATCCTTTCAGAGAGCGACGCCGGTATCAGCTTTGCCGTACGGTCCTCAGCAACCGCCGAAGACCTCCCGGAAGCCTCCTTCGCCGGACAGCAGGATTCGTTTCTAAATGTTGCAGAAGTAGATGACGTGGTAGCTCGTGTGCTGGACGTGTTCGCATCGTTGTACAACGACCGGGCGATCTCGTACCGGGTACACCATGGATTTGATCACAACGAGGTTTCCATTTCGGCAGGCGTTCAGCGAATGGTCCGGAGCGATCTGGGTGCGAGCGGAGTGATGTTCAGCATCGACACCGAAACCGGTTTTGAGGACGTGGTGCTGATCACCTCGTCGTGGGGGCTTGGCGAAGGGGTCGTTCAGGGAATCGTAAACCCTGACGAATTCTATGTTTACAAGCCCGGCCTTGCTGAAGACCGTTCGTCGATACTCAGAAAGCACAGGGGCGAAAAAGCCCACAAGATGATCTACGGAACTGAGAATTCCGTTAAGACGGTCGAAGTCGACGATCAAGGCAGGCAGGCATTTTCGCTGACCGACGAAGACATCGTCGAACTCGCGAAAATGGCCGTTACTATCGAAAAGCACTTCGGTCGCCCGATGGACATCGAGTGGGGAAAAGACGGTGCGGACGAAGGGCTGTATATCCTTCAGGCGAGGCCTGAAACGGTGAAATCCCGCGATTCGAAAAACGTTATCCAGCGCTATCGAATCGATCCCGGCGAACGGGCACCGATCGTGGAAGGAAGAAGCATCGGCCAGAGGATCGGTTCGGGAACCGTCAGGGTGGTTGACGACATTTCCGGGATCGGCGTTATCGAGGAAGGCGACGTTCTGGTGACGGATATGACCGATCCCGATTGGGAGCCGGTGATGCAGAAGTCATCGGCGCTTGTGACGAACCGCGGCGGACGAACCTGCCACGCGGCGATCATCGCGCGAGAACTTGGCGTTCCGGCGGTCGTCGGATGCGGAGATGCAACGACAAAGCTCAAAGGGATCGAATCGGCAACGGTGTCGTGTGCGGAAGGCGATGTCGGGAAGATCTATGAAGGACTGATCGATTTCAAGGTCGAAGAGACCACACTCGAGACTCTTCCGGAACTTCCATTCAAGGTAATGCTGAACGTCGGAAGTCCGGAGCGGGCATTCGATTTCAGGACGCTGCCGAACCACGGTATCGGGCTTGCGAGGCTCGAATTCATAATCAACAACACGATCGGGATTCACCCGAAAGCCATCCTTGGCTATCGCCTGATGGAGGAAGATGTGAGGCGGCACATCGAATCTGTTTCTGCGGGCTACGGTAACCCTGAGGAATTCTACGTAGCGAAACTCGCCGAAGGTATCTCGACGCTTTGCGCGGCATTCAGCGGCAAGCCCGTCATAGTGAGGCTCTCAGACTTCAAGTCCAACGAATACGCGAATATGTTCGGCGGTCAGCTTTTTGAGCCCGAAGAAGAGAATCCTATGATCGGGTTCCGCGGCGCTTCGAGATACATTTCGTCCAGCTTCCGCGAATGCTTCAGGCTTGAATGCGAAGCGGTGAAGCGCGTCCGCGACGATATGGGATTGACGAACCTCGAGGTGATGATCCCCTTTGTCCGGACTCTCGACGAAGCCGACGAGGTAATTGAATTACTTGCCGAGAACGGTCTCGAACGCGGGAAGAACGGCCTGCGGGTAATAATGATGTGCGAGATCCCTTCGAATGCTCTCTTGGCGGAAGATTTTCTCGACCGGTTCGACGGCTTCTCGATCGGTTCAAACGACCTGACCCAGCTCACGCTTGGCCTCGACCGGGACTCGGGATTGATCGCCCACTTGTTTGATGAGCGTGATCCGGCCGTAATGTCTCTGCTGGCGATGGCGATAAGGGCCGCGAAGAAGAAAGGGAAGTATGTGGGGATCTGCGGCCAGGGCCCTTCGGACCATCCTGACCTTGCAAAATGGCTGATGGACGAAGGGATCGACAGTGTTTCCCTGAACCCGGACACGGTCGTCGAGACCTGGATGTATCTTGCCGAATAGCCGGCGGTTAGATATCAGTTGCCCCCCGCTTCAGCGGGGGGATCCACAGCCAACACAAACCCTTCATCCCCTTACGCTCCAAGACCCTCCTCCTGCTCCGTTAGGAGCCCAATGTCTGTAGTAGCCGAATCGTGAAATGTGCGGCGCTCCGCTAGGAGCGTAAATTGTTAAGATAACATTCAGCCCCGATGGGGGCTGGCTTTGACGTTTGCGAATCCACGCTATAGACATTGGGCTCCTAACGGAGCCGAAAAATTCCGATTGCCGCGATGCGGATTCTTACCCCCGCTTCAGCCAAAAGAAAAAGGCCGCCTTTTCAGACGGCCTCCTCAATATCCGAAATGCAAAAACTACTCGGCATTGTGCGTGTGTCCGCCGTAGTTCCTGATCGCGTACACGGCCGGGAAGCCTTGCGGGATTTCCTCCGGATGGATCTCGTGGCCGCAGATCGCAAAGTCCATTCCTGAGTTCCTGAACGCCAGTTCCTCAAGCGAGTCCTGAACGGCCGTGATCGCCAAAAGCGAAGCGATCGGGCTTTCATCCGTCTTTCGCGGAAGTTTCTGGTCCGTCATCGCCGAGTTATACGCGAACGCTGCCATTATTACCGCCGATCGCATAAGGTCCTGCTCGATCGTACGGTCCGCGACATCCTGGGTGGTGTGCCAGGTTCGCGGAAAGTATTCGATCGAATCCTGTATGAACTGAAAGCCCGGCAGTCCGATCGCATCGAACGCGAGGTGGTCGGTTCCGCCGGTGTTGTTGATCGTTGTAGTCGTCGCGCCATACTCCTTGAACGGCATCAGCCACTGGCGGAAGATCGGACGCGCGTTCGCGTTCTGTTGGAGATAAATACCCCGGATCTGGCCTGTGCCGTTGTCGAGGTTGTAATAAGCCGCGAACTTGTCGTAGGCAGGCTTCTTGTAGATCGATCCGTCTTCATTTCTAGATCCGAACGTCTTTTCCACGTAAGCCCGCGAACCGAGAAGCCCTTGCTCCTCGCCCGTCCAGAGCGCGGCTCTGATCGTCCTTCGCGGCTTCAGACCCGACGCCGCAAGGATCCTCATCGCTTCCATTACGACCGTCGTTCCTGCCCCATTGTCCGTCGCACCCGTTCCTGCATGCCAGGAATCAAGGTGGGCACCGATCATCACGACTTCGTCCTTTAGATCGGTTCCCGGGATCTCAGCGAGCGTGTTGTACGCCTGAAGATCGCTGTCGTCCCATTCGACATCTAGATCGATCTGCATCTTCAGCTGCATCCCCTGCCGAACACGGCGAAGCATGCGGTTGAACTGCTCGGCCTCAACAACGAACTGAGGGATCGTGGCGGGTGCGTCTCCGGAATGGACTCTCACGCGTCCGCGTCCAAGAGTGCCGTCATTCGCACTAGGCGGCAGGTTCGCGCCCATTACTCGTATCGTTCCGGCGTCGACTCCGAATCCGGGATCAAGCATTGCGGCAGCGCCTTCGTCAAAAATGAACTGCGCTAGCTTCACACGGAAACGGGCCGCCGCTATCTGCTCTTCGGACGGAGCCGATCGCTCTTGTGGGACCGGAGGCTCGGCGTACTCGAGCTCGAGCAGTTCTTTCTCGCTTCTGCGGGTCGCAGTTGGTTCAAACCCGGGCTGGATCCTCTGCTCCGACCCAAGAAGGATGATCGCGCCTTTCAGCTTGCCCTTGTATTTAGCCAGCTCTTCATCATTGTTTGCATCGATGAAGATCACATTTCCCGTGACCGGACCGTTCGTGCTAGGCGACCACGCCTTCGGATAGGCGCGGATCACTTCGTACTCAGGGGCGACGATCGCCGCGCTGAACTTCTTCAGGTGCCAGCTCTTGCCGAACTCGCCCCACGGATCGATCATCGCGTTCTTCAATCCCCATTTCTCGAACTGTTCCTTGGTCCACTGATTGGCCCGCCTTTGCGAAGGCGAGTTGGTAAGCCTTGCTCCGATGACGTCCGAAAGATAAAGCATCGTCTTCATCGCCTGTGAGCGGTTCATTCCCTCGTCCTTGATCTTCTCGATCGCAGCATCGGTAGACATCCTCTGACCCAACGCTACGCTTGGAAGAATGAGTGCCAGCAGCATCGCTGCCGAAAAATACTTCTTGATCATATTTCTACTTCACCTCTGATCCTGATTTGATTTACTGAGAGTATATAGAATTGGAGCGCGATGTTCAGCCTTCGGGAGAAACCGGGTTCTGTTAGAATCCGTCTCTAGACATCTGAAGTTCTTTGCGGTCCTTGGCGACTTAGCGCCTTTGCGGGAGATCTTTTCTCGCTGGAGTAGTAAAACGCATGAAAGAACTGCTCTCGCAAAGACGCGAAGCCGCGAAGGGCCGCAAAGAAGAGGTTTCAAAGAAATAACAATGAAAGCAATAAATCTGATAGCGATCATTCTGTTTACCATCGCCGGAATATCCTGTGCTTCGAACTCCGAGACCTCCGCGCAAACGAATCTCGAGGAGCTTCAGTTTGCAAAAGGCGATGTCAATGTAACGTACTTGGGGAACGAGGGTGTGCTTATCGCAGTGAAAGAGAAGAAGGTGCTAATCGACGGCTTACATCGTAAGTACCTCGAAGAATATGCGTATCCGCCTGATGATCTGCGAGAAAAGATCGAGCAGGCGAAGGGCGAATTCTCGGGAATTGATCTTGTGCTTGTCTCACATATTCACGGCGATCATTTCCATCCGGAGTCAGTTGGCAAACTCCTTATGAACGAGAGACATGTCATGCTTGTGTCTTCACCGCAGGTTGTTGAGTCTATGGAGTCAGGTTTTGCTGACTTTGAAAAGATAAAAGGCAAGGTCAATGCAGTTGACTTTGAAATTGGAAAGGAAAGCGATCTTCCCATGGGTATCTTTGTTAGGTATTTGGGGCTGAGCCACGGGTCCGGCAGGCACGCTTCTATCCAGAACTTGGGCCACGTAGTCCAGGTTGGATCAATCAACTTTCTGCACCTCGGTGATGCGGACACCTCCGAGGAGAATTTTGAACCGTTCGATCTCGAGAAGGCGAACATCGACGTCGCATTCATTCCGTTCTGGTATCTCCTCGACGCGAAGGGCCGCGAGATGGTCGACAGGCAATTCAACCCAAAACGGATCATCGCAGTACACGTCGATGTGAACGAGGCCGAAAGAATAAAGAAGGACCTCCAAGCCGCCGATCCTCGAATACGGGTGTTCACCGAGATCCTCGAGACCGCGACCTTTTGATCCCGCCTATGCTGCTCTCCGATTTTGAGTACGAACTGCCCGAAGAATTGATCGCCCAGGAGCCGCTGCCGAATCGAGAGGATTCGAGGATGCTGGCGGTCGACCGGGCGCTTGGTTCGTTCAGCGACCTTCGGTTCCGGAGCTTTCCGGAGTTTATCCGCGAAGGCGACGTGGTCGTGCTGAACAACACCAAGGTCTTTCCGGCAAGGCTGATCGGGAATACGGACACCGGGGCTACGGTCGAGCTTTTCCTGACCGAGCAGATCGGTGAAAGGATCTGGGAAGCGCTCGCCAGGCCGGCAAAACGGCTTAAACCGGGCAAGGTCGTCCGCTTCGGAGATGTTCTGACGGCAGAGGTTAAGGACGGCCCCAACCGCGGACGTGTACTCGCCGAATTTTCCTATGAGGGCGACTTTTTCGGGACTCTCGATCAGGTAGGAAAGACACCGCTTCCCCCATATATCAAACGCGATGAAGGAACGCCGTCCGAAGACAGGAGCCGGTACCAAACCGTCTATGCGCGCGAAACGGGTGCGATCGCCGCTCCGACCGCGGGTTTTCACTTCACACCGGAGATCCTGGAGAAGGTCCGGGATCGAGGAGCGGAAACCGTAGAGATCACACTCCACGTCGGGTACGGAACCTTTGAGCCTGTCCGTGAAGAGGACCTTTCAAAACACTCGGTGCAGCCCGAGAGGTTCGAGATAAGGGATTCCGAATCTGAGCGCTTGAACAAGGCGAGGCAGGACGGACAAAGAATCGTCGCTATCGGCACGACGACAACGCGGGCGCTCGAGGCTTGTATTTCGAAATTTGGAAGTTTCGTCCCCGGAAAACAGATCGCCGATCTTACGATCGTTCCCGGCTACCGCTTTCGGGCGATCGACGCGCTCTTGACGAACTTCCATCTGCCATGTTCTTCGTTGCTCGTGCTGGTTTCGACGTTCGGAGGGCACGAACTTATAATGAGGGCATACAACCACGCCGTCGCTGAAAAGTACCGTTTCTATAGTTACGGGGATTGTATGTTCTTGTCTTGAGTTGACTGAGTTTGGTGAGTTGGCTGAGTTGGTTAAGATACGGTTCGTTAGTCCGCTTCCGCGGACTCAAGAATGAGTACTCAACCAACTTAATAGACTCAAAAGACTCAACTGACTCAACAGACTCAACAGACTGCCTTGGCAATAGTAGAAAAAATAAGAAACCTGCTTGTTACGCCCGAAACGGAGCGGAGGGAAGATGTAGTGCCTGCACCCAAGTCCGAGTATTCGGTGCGGCCGATGACCGAGGAACAGCTCCGGGAAGTCATGTTGCTCAACCTGCGCTGTTTCGAGCGCGGCGAGAATTACACCAAACACACATTCAAGTACCTTCTGACGGAGCCACAGGTCCTAAGCTACAGGGCCGTCGAAGAATCGGGCCGGATGGTCGGCTTTATCTTCGTGATCGCGACTGCAGAGAACATAGCCCATATAACGACCATCGGCGTCGCACCCGAACACAGGAAAAGGGGCATTGCCCGGATGATGCTTGAGCACACCGAGAGAAGCCTCAAGAACAAGGGATTCGGCTCGATCGTCCTGGAAGTCCGTGTAAGCAACGAGAACGCCCGAAAACTGTATTCCGGCTCTGGTTACGTCGTAACTCAGCGTCTTATCGAGTACTACAACGATGGCGAAGACGCTTTCCTGATGTCCAAGGTACTTCGATAGCCAATGTATGTTTTCCCTCCCGAAGGTATACCCGATTACTGATACCTCGCTTTCCAGTATTAGCCATAGCGAGCAAATCTTTCGACTCGCCGATGGAGGAGCGAGGCTTGTTCAGATCCGCGAAAAGCTTGCGACCTCCGCAGAATTGTACAAAGCATCGTTCTCTGCGATGCAGTTCGCGCGTTCGAGGGGATTGAAGATCATCATCAACGACCGTGCCGATATCGCTCTCGCAGTGGGCGCCGACGGAGTCCATCTCGGGCAGGACGATCTTCCGCCCAGGGAAGCGAGGGCGTTGCTGGGTGGCGGAGCGATCATCGGTTGCTCGACACATTCAATGGAGCAGGCAAGAATTGCCTCCAGCGAGCCGGTTGACTACATCGCGATCGGTCCCGTGTTTCCGACCACGACCAAAAAAGATCCAGACCCAATTGTCGGCCTTGAGGGCGTGGCGGCGGCAAAGCGCCTTGTCGGGAGCATTCCGCTTGTCGCTATCGGGGGTATCGACACAACCAACTTCAAGGAAGTCCTCGACGCCGGTGCAGATTCGGTAGCCGTCGTCGGAGGCATTCTCCGTCATCCCGAGGGTATACAGGCTGCTATCCGAGAATTCCTGAATTGACCGAACCGGCCAACAGCGTTCAACATTTCTTAATTTTTACTTGCAATTCTTCCGTCCATCGGCAAGAATGGTAACTGTCCGTTTTGTCCCACGCCTCCGCACGGACAGACTCACGCCACACCGGATTGAACGCCACGTTCAGCAAATCACAAGGAGCCAGTTCGAATAATGAGCCTACTCGACGTCGCACCGATCATCGAGAACATGCTGCAAGCGTCGGAGAATGTAAGCGACCTTAACTTCTCCACGGGCCAGAAACCTCAGGTTGAGATCAACGGAAAACTGCATGCCGCCAATCCCCTCGGGATAGGCACGCTTTCTGCATTTCAAACTGAAATGATCGCCATGTCGCTTTTGCGGGACAACCCTGAGGCCGCCTCGCAGCTTGCCGAAAGGGGAACCTCAGATCTCAGCTGGAGCCTTCCTGCGAGATGCCGTTTTCGTGTCAACATTTTTCAACAAAGAGGTTCTTACTCGATCGTAATGAGGGTCATTCCTCACGAGATCCCGAGCTTCGAATCGCTCAGGCTGCCGCCCCAGCTTGCTGACATCTGCGAACTGAGGAACGGCCTTGTACTGCTGACAGGTCCGACGGGATCCGGTAAGAGCTCGACGCTGGCGGCGATCATCGACCAGATCAACGCGACTAAGCATTACCACATTGTCACGATCGAAGACCCGATCGAGTTTCTACACGAACACAAGAAATCGACCATCAACCAGCGTGAGGTAGGTTCGGATACCAGGGATTTTGCGTCCGCGCTTCGAGCGGCTCTCCGACAGGCACCGAAAGTCATTCTCGTCGGTGAGATGCGAGACCTGGAAACGGCAGAGATCGCACTTGAAGCTGCCGAGACCGGTCACCTGGTCCTGTCGACGCTCCATACCATCGATGCGTCAAAAACGATAGACCGTATCATCGGACTCTATCCGAAGAACGAAGAAAAGATCATCCGCACAAGGCTTGCACAGACATTCCGCTACATCGTTTCGCAGCGCCTGATACCAAGAGGTGACGGAAGCGGGCGAATCGCGGCGGTTGAGATCATGAAGTCGAATCCGAGGACCCGCGAGTACATCGAGAAGGGAGAGACCGACGGAAAGACACTTCTCGACGCGATCCGCGACGGCGCCATCGACGGAATGCAGGACTTCGATTCGGTGATCCTCGAGTTCATCAGGACAGAATTGATCACTTCCAAAGACGGCCTTTCGTACGCGACGAATCAGAACAACCTGCTGCTTCAACTCAAGGGTCTTGCCTCAACAGAGGAATACAACAAGGAAGAGTCCGAAGCCTCCAGGCAGCCTACCCAAACGAACTTCAAGCCCGTCGAAGATCCCTCCAAATCGGTTCTCGACATGATCGAATAACCCGCGAACCAAGGAACTCGAAAAGAAAATGATCATACGCTGCGATAATTGTTCAGTTTCCCTCCAGGTAGACGAATCGAAGATACCTGCTTCGACATTCACCGTCCGATGCCCCAGATGCCAGAACCTTGTGCGTGCTGAAGCCGGTGGGAACGGATCTTCCACCGTCGCGAACCTGCAATCCTCAAGTGCGGCTCCTCCGGTTCAGGATGATGCGAACGCGTTCGCAGAGAAGCAGTCAGAAGCCCAGATAAACGGCGCGTTGCGTTCGTTGTTATCGGCGCTTCAGACCGGTTCGTCCGCGCTCGAAGAGAAAGAGAGCGAGGTTCAGCCGAGAAGGGTCCTCCTGTGTCTTGGGAAAAGCAAAGATGCGGCGTCGAAAGTTCTGGTTGACGCCGGCTTCAGGGTCTATGTAGCGTCGACGCCCGCCCAGGCAAACGAGCGGCTTCGCGACGGTAAGACGGAAGTACTGCTGTTCTCGCCTGACTTTGCAGAAGAATACGGTGGTGCGGCGATCATCCAGCAGAAGATCAACGCGATGTACTCGTCTGAGAGGCGACGGCTTTACCTTGTATCGTTAGAAGAAGGCGGCCAGACGCTAAACGCCCACGAGGCATTTCTGAGAAATATCAACCTGATCGTCGATACGTCGGACATTGAACAACTCCCGATGATCCTCGACAAGTCCCTATCGGACTTCAACGACCTTTACAGGTTCTATAACCGGGCTATCGGAGCGGAAGCTATCTAGTAGATCGTGAATCGTGAATCGTGAATGGTAGATCGTGAATCGTGAATCGTGAATGGTAGATCGTGAATCGTGAATCGAGTAATGTGACAAGAGCATCCGCGTAGCGGTCATATGCATTTAGCCGTGGGTCGGCCCGAAGGGCGCAGCCCACGGTAAGAAACAATACGAACTTTCTAAGCCGCGTCAGCGGCTTTTTGTTTTGTGCCCTGCGGGTTCTTACTCTGGCGCGCCGACAAGTGTCAGTAGCCCGACCGTGAGGGAGTGCGAAGATGCGGGCCGCAAACAATGAACCCATCCGAAAACGGGTGGGCTGGGGCTGGCGCGTTTGTCGAGACTATTGAGTCTGTTGGGTCTATCGAGTCTGTCGAGTCGATTGAGTCCGGGTCGATCTGGAATTTGGAATCTGGAATTTCTTCTTTGAAATCTGAAATCTTACATCTGATATCCGGAGCTTCTTCTCTAGCTTTGGTTATGCCCGTCGCTGGCGCTCTGGGTTCACATTGCGATCGGTCGCGGTTCCGCCGGCTCTAAGTGCGTTTCGGCTCACGCCTCAGGCACGCTCCCTCACGGTCGCGTTTCCGCCATCCTGTGCGATTTCGAATTAAACGAAGTCGGATTGCTAGAATCTGGAATTTGGAATCTGGAATTTCTTCTTTGAAATCTGAAATCTTACATCTGATATCCGGAGCTTCTTCCCTAGCTTTGGTGATGCCCGTCGCTGGCGCTCCGGGTTCACATTGCGATCGGTCGCGGTTCCGCCTGCTCTAAGTGGGTTTCGGCTCACGCCTCAGGCACGCTCCCTCACCGTCGCGTTTCCGCCATCCTAACCGGTCCGACCCGATCAGGCATTGAAATCCCGGAGCATGTCCGCGTAGTCGTTGATCACCTTGGCTCCGTCACCCGAATAGACCGCGCCGTGCATTGTTGCAACCGTCTTTGGCTCAAGAGCGGCTAGCGATCTCAGGATACCGTCGGTCTTCTTTGTATACGGAAGGTAGTCAGCCAATGGGCTCTCCTGCATTGCTTCAAGCGTGTCTTTGCAGATGCCGACGACGCCCGAGTCCTCTGTGACTGCATCGCTGTCTCCGTTCTGATGCAGGACATCAGAACTAAATAGCGTTCGATTGTTCTCTTCGAACAGCATTCCGGCTTCCCAGCAATGCGGCACGTGCGGAGTACGAACGAATCTGAAGCGGTATTTGCCGGTTTCGATCACGTCCCCGTCGTTCATACCATTCGCCTCGCTACCCGTGAAATCGTCGACAGACACCATCTTCCCGACCAGACTGCAGACCGCTGTTACGTCCGGAGCGACCTTCTGCCACTGCGGAAGTGACCCGCATTCGTCAGCCTCAAAATGGCTAAATCCGATCCAGCGAAGTGTCTCCGGATCGATAAGTTCAGAGACAGCTTTGTGAACAACGGGAAACAAGGCGTTCATTCCGGTGTGAAACAGGAGCGGTTCCTCGTCCCTAACGAGGAATTGTGCAAACTGTAGATCGAAATCCCGCAAGAAAGTTGAGATCCGGAAGACGTCCGGGGCGATTTCATCGATTTTGTGCATAGTGCCTCCTACTGATAGAGGCGAAAATTTAGCACAGTTCGTATCACAGAATGCAGATTTTCTTCATTTGAAACACTGAGAACCCTGAGACCCTCAGAATCCTGATCTCTACTGTTCGGGAATCGCCGGAGGCTCGCCGCTCACACGCTGAGCCTGAAAATCGAATTCTTCGTCATCTCCTTGCAGGACCGGTTCTCCGGATGAACAATCCCAGGCCCGAACTCTCGATATCAGCATCGTTCCTTCGGATTGGAGGTACATCACGGAAAAGAGCGGGATCTCTTTTGCCGATCCCTCGCAAGCTGCGGACCTCCTTACGAACGAAAGCCTTGTACCTTCAAGTTTTGCCTTTCCGACATAGGCCTGCTTTGAGTCATCCGGCCAGAACGCACGCTGGCTGAACTGCCATTCGTCCGAGACCGGGCTTTGAAAAACAGATCCCCAGTAGTGATTCCCCTGGCTGTCGGCGACGATCGCGATGTGGCTTCCGATCTCGGATTTCAATGAACTCTGGACGATCTTGTAAACGCCCGGGTACGCGGTCGATCTGACAGCGCCAATGTTGACTGCAGCTTTTGCCTTTAGAAGAGTTTCCGTGTACCTGTCGAATACCCTAACTTCATATGACCCGCCGCGTTCCGGGGCACGGAGAGTGACCGAACCGGTGTTTACGTCAGGGTTGTCACGGTAGGTGATTACTGAACTTTGGTTGAAAGCTCGCTCATCTGCCTCACCGGCGCCGATCAAAACGAATCTCGCCTGTCTGACACACGGAGACAGCTCGTATTTCACTTGGATCGGCGACCCAGGCTCGTACGAGGATTTTCCGGCTTCAAGCTTGGTGCCGCCAGCCCCGAGTTCCGGAATTTCCAACGCGTTCAGGGTCTTGCCGATCATCGGAGCCAGTTCCCGAACAGCGTCGGGCGCACGTTCCGGCGTTTCAGTGGTGTCAAGGCTGAAACTGCTGCCGAACGTGTTTACGGATTCCCATACCCATTGAGGGATCGCTTCCTTTCCGGTATTCCTATTGAAATCGACAAGCGCACGCGTCAGGTTCTCACCTCGCGATTCGTTGAGCTTCGCGACACAAAGCATTAGGGACGCACCGTCTGAACCGGTAAAGATGAGCTTTCTGATCTCGCTGTAGACACGCCTCAGCTTTTCGACCCTTGTTTTCTGCGCCTGTGAACTTTCGTAGGAAGGCAGCTGCGTTATCCAGAACGAGTGGAGCCTGGCAAACAACTGAGCGTCCTCGAGTGCGTCGAGAAGCCTCTGCATCTCAGCTCGGTCGGGATCGGGGCAATCGGAGTTGATGCATTCAGTGGCTAACTCGCGCACTGATCCAAGTTTTGAAAGCAGGTCATCAACCTCGTCGGCACGTGGAGCACGTCCATCGGTGCTCAAAGGTAGGGCGAGTGCGACGACGAGCGCAAAAAATAGAACGGGAGAAAAGAATTTTCGGAATGTTAGAACTTTTCCAATGATCATCTTGGCCTCCGTGATCCTTCTGCGCAGCCTGCTCGAGCCGTTCGAGTTGTTATGCGGGAGAAAGGGAGATGGGGCCCACTGCGGAAAGCCGCCGCTGAAGAGATACCTAAATCTTAACCCTTTCAGAGGGGATATTGCGAGAAATCTTTGCGCCCCAAGCCGCAACCCGGATCAGAGGCTCGAGAGCCATTCGACAAGAACGGCGGCAAGTTCCTCGCCGTTATCTTCCTGAATGAAATGGCCGGCGCCTTTGATCGTCGTGTGAGGCTGTCCTTTGGCACCGGGGACGTATCTTTGAAAGAACCTGTCGGCGCCTCGCATGATCGGGTCACCGTCACTGAATGCGGTAAGGAAAGGCTTCTCCCAGTTCCTCAGCGCTTCCCAAGCATTTCTGTTGTTTTCAGATTCGACATTGTCCGGCTCCGTCGGGACGAGCATCGGAAACTGACGTGCACCTGCCTTGTACTTTTCGGAAGGGAACGGTGCATCGTAAGCCTTGCGAACATTCTTCGGCACCTTCTTGACTGTCCCTAACTGAACTATTTTCCCTGCAAGAAATATCGGCGTTTTCTGAGAGAGCTTTCGCCAAAGCTTGAATGCCTTGGGCGTCTTCTGGTCGCCTGTCGGAAGAAACGTGTTCGACGCAGCGATCGCTGAGAAACGGTCTTCCATCTCGACGGCGATCCTCAGACCGGTAAGCCCTCCCCAATCCTGCCCGAACAGGACGGCGTCCCGCAGATCGAGCTTCGCGATCAGTTCCTTAAGCCAATCGATGTGCTTCTGATAAGTGTAGTCTTCTCGCCGGGACAGCTTATCCGAACGGCCGAAACCGATCAGATCGGGAGCCACGGCTCTGTAACCGGCTCCCGTAATAACCGGGATCATTTTTCTGTATAGAAAACTCCAGGTCGGTTCGCCGTGCAGAAGAAGAACGGGGCGCGCATTCTTGTCTCCTTCATCGACGTAATGCATCCGAAGCCCGCCGACATCCGTATAATTCGGTTCGAAGGTGAATTCGGGAAGGTCGGAGAATCGTTTGTCGGGAGTTCTCAAGACTTCTGTCATATCAATTGTTGTTTCGTCTTTTGGCTATCATTTTCATCCCGTACTTTGGCCTCAGGGTGATCACCGGATTCAGTCCGATCTTCTGGCCGTCTGCGAGCCGGAAGCTCCATTTTTGGGCGATAGCCGCCAACGCAAGAATGCCCTCTGTCCACGCAAAGCCTTCGCCGATACAGCTTCTTACGCCGCGGCTGAACGGAAGGTAATTGAAGTCGCGTGTGGCTTCTTTGACGCTCCTCTTTTCCCAACGTTCCGGCCTGAACTTATCCGCATCTTCCCAAAAACGGGTGTCTCTGTGCATCACGTAGGGGCTGATCAGCACCAGGGCTCCCTTCGGGACAGTGTAACCGCTGATCTCAAGATCTTCCGCCGAGGTTCTACCGATCGCCCACGCCGGAGGAAACAGTCGCATCGATTCAGCGAGCACCGCTTCTGCAAATCTCAAACGACCGAGATCTTCAAACGACGGGCGCTTTCCTTTCAGTACACTTTCGATCTCTTCTTGAAGCCGCTTCTCCGCTTCCGGATTCTGCGACAAGAGGTAAAAGGTAAAGGTCAGTGCATTCGCCGTCGTCTCGTGCCCCGCAACGAATAAAGTGATCGCCTCGTCGCGGACCTGTTTGTCGGTCATCACGCCGCCGTCGTCTTCGTCCCGTGCGAGAAGGAGCATTGACAGAAGATCGCCTTCGTCCGACGGCTCCATCCTCCGGTCTTCGATGATCCCGTAGATTATCTTGTCGAGCGTATCTATGGCCCTTTTGCAGCGGGTCGCAGGAGGAAGAGGAAGCATCTCCAGATATTCCGAGAAAGGAAGCAGCATAAAATTGAAGGCTTCGAGAAGGTCCGTCATTGCACGGCCGACCTCTTCCGCCTCTTCATCAACATCTACGCTGAAAAGTGTCTTTCCGACGATCCGAAGTGTCAGGCGCATCATCTCGCGATCGAGATCCAAGACGTATCCGTCCCTCCATTCCTGTCGTATGCGGCACGATTCCTCGACCATCGTTTCGGCATAGGCTGCGATCCTGTCTCGATGGAATGCGGGCTGGATCATCCTTCTTTGGCGTAGATGAAAATCGCCTTCGCTTGTAAGCAGGCCGGTCCCCAGCAGTCTGTGAGAACGTCTCAGTGCAGGACCCTTGATGAACTTCGAGTTGTTTGTGATCAAAAGGTCTCTTGCGAGGTCGGGATGATTTAGAAAGTATGCCGGCATCCCGAACAGGCGCATATAGCTCACGTCGCCCAGCGATGCCATTTTGGTGAGGAATTCTGTCGGTCTTCCGCGGTATTTGAAGAAGTGTCCACCGAAGACGCCTGCCTTCAGTCCGGGGGGACGCTGATCCGCTGTTTGTGCCATCAGCCTGATTCTACAACAAGCCAGGTTCGGCTCGATCTGTTGCTCTTCCTGCAGTGCCGTTGTGTGGGAATTGAAGCCGAAAACTGCTATTTTGTACGCATGCAAGATGTAAAGAAGAAAAAAGTGAAGCCCGATATTCGGGCGATCACAAGGCTGGTCCCGCCTTCAGGAAATCTGGTACAGGGACAATCTGAATTGCCGATCGATCCGACTTTGGCAAAAGAGGCTTATGACGTTATTGCTGCCAGCCAGAACCATTACGGCGGAAGTGAAGGCGATGCAGATCTGCGCCGCGCCGTCGCCGAGAAGATCGCTAGATACAACGGGATAGGCATCGACCCTGACGCAACTCCGTTTCAACTGATGGTCACGACCGGAGGAACAGGAGCGTTGATCGGGATCGCCCAAGCGTATCTGCAGGGAGCGTCGGCGCTGGTCTTTGAACCTTACTATCCGTATCACAGACGGATCCTGGAGGAATTCGGAGGAAGGACCGAGACTTTCGAGCTCGACGAGAAATTGACGTTCTCAAAGGATGGCTTGCTTGCGAAATGCCGCGAGCTGAGATCGCGAAACGACTATCCACTCAAAGCGATCATCGTTTGCACTCCTGCAAATCCGAGCGGAAAGGTGATGACCCGCGACGAACTGAGCGCCATAAGTGAAGTGTGCAAAGAACTCGATCTGCTCTGCATTTCCGACGAGGTCTACGAGCATTACGTATCGGGCGACAATCCGCACGTGCCCATCGCTTCGCTGCCCGGAATGTGGGACCGTACGATCACGGTCAATTCGTTTTCGAAGTCGTGGAACATATCAGGCTGGAGGCTCGGGTACGCCTACGGCAAGGGCGAACTTCTCGCCAAGGTCAATAATGCCGCAAACGTCATCTACGTTTGTCCGGCGACGCCGCTTCAATCCGCGCTCTCGAAGGTCTTGATGGCAGATCCGGGCTACTATGGAGAACTGCTGCAGAAGTTTGAGCGAAAACGCCTGATGGTAAGCGATGCACTCGCGGAACTCGGTTTCGAGATCTATCCGTCCGGATCGTCATTTTACCTTTGGGCCAAGATCCCGGAAGGCTACAGTGACGCGCTTACATTTAATGAAATGCTGATGGAGAAAGCGGGCGTTGGTGCGGTACCGGGCAGCGCGTTTGCGGACTCGGATCGCTGGGATTCGCATATGCGGATATGCATCGCGCGGGAAGATTCGGTCCTCGAGGGTGCGGTGGAGAAGATCCGAATCGCGCTGAGCTAGACTCTTTTCAATCGGAGGATTCGTCGTGAAGACATTCAAGATCCTGTTGCTCATCTTATGTTTGACGGCATTTGCAGGGTTTCTGCCTGCGCAGGAGCCCGGGGACAAGAAAGCCCTCGCCGACGCCGAATCGTTTGTTAAGGAAGCGCGGGAGTATATCGAGAAGCAAGGCGAGCCTCACCTGGTAATTGCGGATCTAGCGGATCACAAGGAGTCGTCGAAGCCCGTCTGGACAAGGTTTGAAACGCAGGAAGCCTTTGAAAACACCGAGGGAGAAGACATCTACACGATCGCGCTGATCTGGACAAAAGACGAAAGGGTGTTGGCCGTGAACTTTACGTATACCTCTCCATCCGGAGACTGGGCGCATTACGTCGACCATATATTTCACCCGTCAGGATACGCTGTACAGATCAGAAAGGAGCTAAGGACGTTTAACGGCGACATGATCGTGGTCCGAAATGTTCTTTTTGACTCGTACGCGAAAGAGTTGAAGAGCACGAAAGAGTATTTCGACCTGAACACCCAAAAGCCGGTAAAGGCTACCGACAACTTCCAGGACGTGGATGTCGACGTATACATCCGCGCGTCGGACTTGCCGTTCTTTGATCTGTTGAAAGTGAGCGGTAAGCAGTAAGCGGTGATCGGTAGTGGCGCCTCTTGTCCCTGTCCTCAATAGAAATCGTTTAGCCCACCCGTTCACGGGTGGGAGGTGAGCGGTAAGCGGGAGGAACGCGCATCGTGTCAGAAGCCCGATCGTGATGGAGGGCGAAGATCGGATAGGATGTCACTCCAGGCTGGGCCTCCTGCAACTACGGGAGGAAGAGTCGATAGGCTGAAGCTTGTCGTACCCAACAACCTCAAATACAACAACTTATGCACTATCACCTGATCGGAATCTGCGGGACCGCTATGGGCAGCCTTGCGGGAATGCTCCAGTCACGAGGCCACAAGATCACAGGTTCCGACCAAAACGTCTACCCGCCGATGTCCACTCAGCTTGAGAGCCTGGGGATCGAGCTGATGCAAGGCTACAATCCCGCAAACCTGGACGTAAACGCCGACTTGATAATCGTTGGCAATACGATCAAGAGGGGAAATCCGGAGCTTGAGGCGCTACTGAACCGGCGCCTTCCCTACTATTCTCAGGCCGAGACAGTAAAAAGGGAATTCATACGGGGAAAGCGATCTCTGGTTGTAGGAGGCACCCACGGAAAAACCACAACGACCAGCATTGCGACCTGGGTGCTCGAAACTGCAGGTCTTGATCCTTCGTTCCTTGTAGGAGGAGTCGTCCAGAATTTCGGTTCGAGCTTCCGCGTCTCCGACAGCGACTTCTTTGTAATCGAAGGGGATGAGTACGACAGTGCCTATTTCGACAAGAAGCCGAAATTCATGCACTACCTTCCTGAGGTGGCGATCGTCGGTAACATTGAGTTCGACCACGCCGATATATATCGCGATCTGACAGATATCAAATTCCAGTTCTCGCGACTGATGAATCTGGTCCCGGGCAACGGCAGGGTCGTCGCCGGGATCGATTCGCCGCATGTCCGCGAAGTCCTGGAAGAACACCAAAAGAATCTTCATACCGAGATCCACACTTTCGGCACCTCAGCGGATGCGCTATGGCAGGCCCAAAACCTGGATTTTTCCGGTGAACGAACCAGGTTTTCTGTTTCTTTTGACGGGGATCCGTGGGGAGAATTTGAAACCGACCTGATCGGTGAATTCAATGTCAGGAATTGTCTTGCCGTGATCGCGGCCGCCGATCAATGGGGAGTTGACGCTGAAACGATTCAAAAAGCCTTTGATACATTCAAGTCCGTCAAACGAAGGGCCGAAGTGCGCGGAATCGAAAGCGGGGTTACAGTGATCGACGATTTTGCCCATCATCCTACCGCCGTAGGTGCGACCCTTGAGGCGCTCCGTCAGCGATACAGGGGAAAGCGCATCATCGCGGTGTTTGAGCCCAGAAGCTGGTCATCACGACTTGCTGTCTTTCAGGAGCCCTACGTTGATGCATTTGCCAAGTCTGATTACGCTATCGTCGCCGGGGTATATGACAGTTCAGCTGCCAGCAAGGTCGGAAAGATCCTCGATACGGGACATCTTGTCGAAGATATCAACTTGAGGGGCGTGAAGGCCTTATCACTGGCGGACGCTGACGAAATAGTGGACCATTTGACGCCGGAAATGAGAGAAGGAGATATTGTCGCGGTTATGTCGAACGGAGGATTTGGAAACATCCACGAAAAGCTCCTGGACGCACTTAAACAAAAAGATTGAGCCACCAAGTGCACGGAGACTACTGAGGTTGAAAGGGCTGTTTGTTTCAGCCATTTTTACTCCGTATTCTCCGTGCTTTCTGTGGATGTTTCCCCCTGTCGATCAAACGAGGCTCAAGAGGTGACCCATCTGGAGCTTTTTCACACTCAGGTACTTGAACGTGTCTTTGGAAGGCTCGAATTCGATCGGAAGCCTTTCGATCAATTCAAGCCCGCCGTCACGAATCGACTGGATCTTGTCGGGATTGTTCGACATCAGCTTCACCTTCCTTACGCCGAGGTCTTTAAGTATCTCAACGCATTGGCTGTATTCACGTAGGTCCACATCCAAACCCAGCCGCGTATTCGCTTCGATCGTGTCGGCTCCCTCGTCCTGCAAAGCGTAGGCTCGGATCTTGTTAACTATGCCGATTCCACGACCTTCCTGCTGTTGATAGACGATCACACCGCGCCCGGCTTCCTCGATAGTCTCCATCGCCTTCTCAAGCTGCGGCCCGCAGTCGCATTTCGTAGAGTGAAACACGTCGCCGGTCAGGCATTGGGAGTGGATCCTAATAGGCACCCCGTCCGTGTCTTTGAGATTTCCTTTGAATACACATACGAATTCTTCGTCGCTTGTCAGAGAGCGGTATCCGGCTATCCTGAATTCGCCGAATTCTGTCGGCAGCCGGGCCTCCGCAGCTTTTGCAACGGTCGCTTCCTCAGGTTCAATATGTTTGACGGTAAACGTGGTTACTTTCGTGGTGTCTTTAATCATGTACTTCCCTCTGCTCGATGATTCCGTTTGAACACAATTTTATTCGCCGCCTGCAGTCGAACGGATGCGAAGCCCAAATTCGGTCTCTCCGCGAATGGCATCAGCCTGCCTATTTGCTTGCCAAACCTCCCGAATATCGGCATACTTACCAAAGTTTTTGCTCTCAGTAGTGTCTCGATAGACACTTCCGTTTCAGAAAAGATAGCGGCGACTTTGGTTCGGTTCGAGAGTTTGGCAAGAAAGGTTACGAAGCAGTAGGATTCTTAAAAGCACGGCGCGCCGCATCTTAGAGAGGAGATAGTTCAAAACGCTTCCTTCCGCTAGTTCAGCCTGCCTCCTTAGCTTCCGCAAAAGATAGATATAAAGGATGAATAACAAATTGTACGTTGGAAACTTGTCTTTCCATCTGACAAGTGATGATCTGCACGACTATTTCTCGAAGGCAGGAACGGTCGAATCCGCAAAGGTCATCGAGGATAGGGACACCGGCCGCTCCAGAGGTTTTGGTTTTGTCGAAATGTCCACGGAAGAAGAAGCGCAAAGCGCGATCGAGCAGTTTAACGGCGAGGACTTCGAAGGAAGGAACATCGTCGTGAACGAGGCCCGTCCGCGTGAAGACCGCGGTGGTGGTAACCGCGGAAGGAGCCGCGGTGGTGGATACGGCGGCGGTGGCGGATACAACTCCGGCTGGTAATCTCACCGGAAGAATCTGGTAAGACGGCTGTCCGTGAAAACGGGCGGCCGTTTTTCTTGGTGAATCGATTGAGTCTGTTGAGTCTGTCGGGTCTGTTGAGTCGATTGAGTCTGTTGAGTCTGTCGGGTCTGTTGAGTCGGAATTGGATATGAAATATGGAATCTGGAATTGCCTCTCTGAAATCTGAAATCTGAAATCACATCGTGCTTCGGCTCACGCCTCAGGCACGCTCCCTAACGGTCGCGTTTCCGCCAAAGTTACGAACCCTCTTTTCTTGGAACTTGGAACTTGGAACTACGAACTTACTTGATCGCTTGGACCGTTTCCAAATACGTTTTCCCCTCGAGGTTTGCGATCTGAAGGACGATGTTGTCGATCGCCGATACCCGCGAGTCGGCGTCAGGTATTCCGTTCGTGATTATCGAGAAAGCGAAACGCTCGCCTGCTTTCGACGTAACGTATCCGGAGAGAGCAGATACCTGGTCCAGGGTTCCTGTCTTACCGCGTACATTTCCCAAAGCTTCCGAAGACTTGAACCGCCGGCGAAGCGTCCCGTCTACTCCTCCGATCGTCAGTGAGTTCTTCCAGAAAGCTGAGAACCTAGCGGTGTCCAGATACTTGTAAAGCATCGCCGAAGAACTCGGAGTGATCAGGTTGTGTCTCGAGAGTCCGCTTCCGTCGTATTGCACGACGTCACGCGGATCCACGCCTGCCTTAGCGAGCAGTTCGCTAACGATCGCCATTCCTTTCTCGTCACTTGCCTTTGACGAGTTCTCCGGTCCTGCTGCCTCACCAAGCGATCTGAGGATCATTTCCGTGTACAGGTTCTGGCTCGGCTTCATCGTGTTCTCGGCGATTATGCTCAACGGAGGAGAAGGATAGGCCAGAATCTCCGCAAGCTCTTCTGTGTTGAGTACCTCGCCCCGGTCGAATCTATCGACGCCGCGCGCGGTACCGGACACCACGATTCCTTTCAGACCCAGTCTTTGTTTGAGAAGATCGGCGAAGACCTGAGGAGGGTTCGAGACCGTGATCGGACCTGAGAATCCGGGATCGTTCTGCGGGAGATTGCCTGATATCTCGAATGCATTGTCACGAATCCTTTTCGTGATCTTCAGCGTCTTTTTCTCGCCGCGGGCAACAGTCTTTGCAGTGTTGAACACTCGGAAAAGACCGCTTGTCGGTTCGAATCGCACAGAAGGCGCAAGTCCCTCGGTGGACGGCGAAACCCGCATCACCACAACATTGTCGTTAACCGATAGCGCCGAAACCTCAGCCCCGTAATACCATTGAAGATCGTCCCATTCCCAGCCGTACGGGATCGGTTCTGAGCTGTAGTAGCTGCCGTCTCCGACGATGTCACCCTCGATGCGCTTGATCCCAAGCGCGATCAATCTATCGGCTAGATCGTCGAAGGCCTTAAGCCAGTTTCCGTCATTGAATCGCCACGAGAATGAAGGATCTCCCCTTCCGAATATGATCAGATCGCTTTTCAATACTCCGTTCGAAGGAGGTTCCGAAGCGTAAAAACTGGTGACGAAACGATGGTCAGGTCCGAGTTTGTCGAGTGCCGCCGCTACCGTGAAGCTCTTCATGTTTGAAGCCGGCATGAAGTACTTGTCGGCGTCCCTTTCATAAACGGTCTCGCCCGAATCGAGCGAGATCACCTTTACCCCAATGCTTCCCTTTCTCAACGATGGTCTGGAGACCGCCATCGAGATCTTCGTCCGGAGTTCAGGAAGCGCATTCTTTGCAGGAACCCGATCCGGCGTCGACTCGGGTTGTGAGAGGTTGTCGGTAACTACGACCCGCGATCGAGGTTCAGTCTGGGCGTAAGCATTCGAGGAAAGAAAAGCGGAATATACCAGTGCCAGTAAAGCAATGAACGAGGATGACCTCAAGAACGGTTTCATCATTTTCTTATGTTATTCCAAATGGTACGGCGGGAAAAGAGAATCTGCGGTAGAAAAGGCCGCCGAAACACTCCGGCGACCCTGTAACTCGTAGACCTGCAAGTCGTTCATTTTTTTCCCACGATCACATCCAGGTCGGACTGCGGAACATCGAGGCTGACTGTCAACTCGGAGTCATTTCTGTCGATCGAGAGATTCTCCAGCATACGTCCATACACTTTCTTGTCCTCTCCCTTTTGCCTTAATAGAATGCTCGGAAGAAAACCCTGAAAGCCTTTCAGGACCGTTTGAAGTGACTCTGCCTGTTCAGGATCCGCGGTTCGGGCAGCTACCCAAAGGCTCGCTTTGCCCGGCACGACATCAAACGAACCATTTACTTCACGTACCGAGTTCAGGCTTTTTCCAAGGTCGTCCTTTTCCAGCTCCAGGAACTGGGAAAGGCCATCCGGCACAACCACAGCGAATCTCGCCATCGTGTCGCCCTTTCGACCGAGCATGGAAAGAAGTTTTCCGTCGATGCGCCTCGTGTTACCGAGCATCTCTCTAACCCTTTCAAGAGAGCCAAGTGCGACGGTGTTCGAATCGTAAGCCGCGAGAGCCACTTCGTCTGAAAGCCCTCCAAGCACCTTCGCAATCATCTGATCAAAGAAACCACTGCTTTTGGCAGCCTTCGGCGCGTTCCGTTCTACGATTGATCTGGCTGAGAAAACGAAAACCTTTCGGCCGCCGATCATCTCGGTTCTCATCTCGCCTTCCGAGGCTAGTTTCGCTGCCTCGGCCAAGGTTGCCGCGTCGTACGCGCCCCTGGCGAGCAAAACAGGCTGAAGGTCAACATTCCCGCCTTCGATCTCGCGGGTTTTCATTCCGATGGCTACGCGGTCGAACTGCCTTAGATCAAGGCCGGTCTTGGCCTTGATCTTGTCGACCTCGCTGTCAACTTTGGCCAGCATAGTCTCGTTCGCCCCGAGTATCTGGGGAAGCGCCTGATCAAAGAGCTGACGTGAATTGAGGACCACGACTCCATCTGACTCAGGAAGCAGGACCGCCAACTCGTCGGATTTCGCTTCGCCGATTGTCGAAAAGACCAATGCCGTTCCTACGAGGATCGCCGCGGCGAAAAACGCTAAATACTTACTTCTCATTTATTACTCCAAAGATGCTCAGTTACCGGGTGAGGGACACTTTACGAGATGATACATCAGCAAACATCAGTTGGCTAAGCATTTCGGGAA
Organism: Acidobacteriota bacterium; assembly: GCA_003385635.1. Taxonomy (GTDB): domain Bacteria; phylum Acidobacteriota; class Blastocatellia; order Pyrinomonadales; family Pyrinomonadaceae; genus Aridibacter. The sequence goes on from QQUY01000003.1 coordinate 135,692, forward strand.
CTATCTATGCCTACATCTGCAGGTCCCTCCATCCCACAATCGGGGCACTTGAGGATTCCGTTCGTGCGGTCAACCCATTGGGCAAGGCCGCAGGTTGAGAGTCTCGAAGTCTTCTCTTCGGACTCACCCTCGCTCAGCAGGCGTGACTTTTCAGCGCGTGCGGAGTCGCCGAGAGCACTGCATCTGACACACACCCAGCCAAAGCCTTCGTTTTCGAATGCACCGGTCAAAAATAGTTCAGAAAAAAAGAAAAGAGGATGTCTGAATAGTCTGACCTTCGTCTTGATCTTAACTCGCGCATCGATATTGTCACGGAGTTACGGAATCAGTTGCCCCCCGTTTCAACGGGGGGACGAATAGGGTATTTCATTGTCGTTGGCCGGCTTTAGCCGGCCATTCAAGGGGCTGAAGCCCCTTTTCGGGATTGTGATTCCTACTAACCCCCCAGCTAAAGCAGGGGGCAACTGATACCGCATCTGACGGAGGTCACTACGCCATTCGGGTAAAACCTCAGGCTGTACATGAATTCCTTAGCAGTCATCCTCCAACGGCGACGAGAAAGTCCTAAAATCGCCGGGTTCCTGTACTTCGTTCCGGCATCGGAAGCAGTTTAACCGGAACGCTCAAGTTCTCGCCCCGGCGATAGATCTGGACGCTAACCGTGTCACCGATCTCCTTCTTATCAAGGAACCTGTACAGATCGTCGATATTCGATACCTCCTGACCATCGATCGAGGTGATTATATCGCCGATGATCGCGGATTCGCCGTCGGAACGAAGGCCCCTGATCCCCGCTCTGTCAGCGGTTCCACCCGGCAGGATCGCCCTGACGACCAGGCCCTGACGGACCGGAAGATCGATCCCTCTGTCTTTCAAAAAGCCAACGCTGAGAAGCTCGGCGCCAAGCTTCGGCCTCTTGACCTCGCCGAACTGGATCAGCTGAGGAACGACTCGTTTTGCGGTATTTACCGGCACGGCAAAGCCAATGCCGGCCGACGTGCCGGAAGGTGAAAGGATCTGCGAGTTGATCCCGATCATTCGCCCGTACTTATCCAAAAGCGGGCCTCCCGAATTGCCTTTGTTGATCGAAGCGTCGGTCTGTATTGCCGCATCGATCGGGCGGTTGTTCCTTGCACGTATTGATCTTTCCAGTCCGGAAATGACCCCGGTTGTCAGAGTTCTGTCCTGCCCGAACGGGTTTCCGATCGCGAGAACCTTCTGGCCTACTTCCAACGCGCTTGAATCGCCCAGTGGGATGACCGTCAGGCCTTCCGCGGGCGGCTGGATCTTAATGACCGCGAGATCAGTGTCGGGATCACCGCCGACGAGTTCAGCGGGAAACACCTTTTCGCTTCCAAAGCTGACCGTCAGTTTCGAGGCGCCTTCGATCACGTGGTAGTTGGTGAGTATGTGCCCCTGGTTGTCGATCACGGAACCGGATCCGATCCCGCTTTCTCGTTCAAACTCTTCTCCGTACCAAGTAGCAAATCTCGACGAGGTAGTGATGAAGGCGACGCCCGGTGACATCTTTTTGTAAACCTCGATGTTGTTCGCCTCGTCGGTAACGCTCGCCGGATCCGTTATGCCGGTTGAGTCGCTCTCGGCAAGCGCGAACGTCGCGGAATCGTTTGAAGTAAAGTAATTCCATCCGATCCCGAAACTGGAGATCGCCGCCACCGCTCCGACGGCGATAAGCGCGGAGAAGACCGCCAGCAATACGAGCTGTCGTCCCGTAAGCTGATAAGTAGCTTTCTGTCTCATAATTACGTGGTCCCCTTGTAAATAATTAAGTGCGTGTAGGATGCGAATCCCGCGAACTGCCGTTGTGTTCTTATCTGGGCGGGCAACCCGCATTGGCTGAATATTACAGAAATGATCAAAGGGAAGTAAACAAAGTGGCGCGAAAATGACAAGGACACAATCAGTTGCCCCCGGCTTCAGCCGGGGGGACTCAAGAGCGTTTACTTACTTTCGCCGGCTTCAGCCGGCTACTACTGCGCTGAACCCTCGGAACGTTGATGGATTTCTTCCGCCCCTGCGCAGATTCCCCCGAGACGAATCGCGTTCCGTCAGGAGCGCAATCTCTGCAACAGACATTCAGCCCCGATGGGGCTGTGGTCCTTACTTACAACCAACGCTACAGACATCCGGCTCCTAGCGGAGCCGGCGAGTTAATAAAGAAGAAGAGCTATTTGTTACCGCCCCCTCGAAAAGGAGACGGTAACAAGTCTGGATTAAAGCTTTTCCCCAAGCTCTTTCAAAAGCTTCTCGGAGTTGGCCTTCACAAGCGGTGGAGGGTTCATCGACAACGACTTGCGAAGGTTCTTTATCGCGTTCTCGCGGTCGCCTGCCTGCGTGTAGGCTTCTCCAAGGCTGTCGTACCCGTTCGGATCGTCAGGGAAACGCTCGATGTTCAGCTTCAGGAACTCGATCGCCCGGTCGAACCTCTTTTGCGCCATCATCTGATATCCGAGAGCGTTGAGCTGGTTCTTGTTTGCGAGCTCGACCGCCTCGTCAAGGATCTTGTCTCCCTCGGCCTGTTTGCCCGTCTGAAAGAGAAGGCCGCCCTTCGTAGCCAAAGTCGGGTAAGATCGATTTCTGGAGATTGCAATTTCAGACCATCGGAGAGCCTCTTCGTGGTTCGTGTTGTTGTTCAGACACCACTGAGCGGCGGTCTGGAAACCCTGCCAGAAGAATGCGGGCAGTCCCCTCAGTTCCTTCCGAAAATTGGCAAGAACCGTTTTCTGAAGGTCGACCTCGATCTTTATGGGTATCTGCTTCTTCTCCCACGAAAGCGCCAGGACGCCGTAATTGCTCCCCATATCAACGAAGTCGTACGTCAGTACCTCGGTGTGAGGAATCTCTTTCGATCTTACATCGACCCTCAGGGCGTCCTCTTCTGGCTGATAGAAGAAACTGCCCCAGGACGTGTGGTTCTTTGAGAATATGACTGTGACTCGGCCGTCCTCAAAGACCGCCATATGCAATCCATATTTGCCTGCGGGCAAAGGCTTGCCCTCGATCATCACGTCATCGGAAAAATAGATCGTTGTGTTCTCGTTCGCACCGGCGCGCCAGGGATTCTCGCCTCCGTTACCTCCTTGAAGGACCGTGAATCCGTAGGGCACGAGATTGCCCCAGATCTGGCCCGAACGGTCATTTCCGTTTAGAGTAACCCGCGGGCGGGAGTAGTTGACCACGACACTGGAAAGGCCGATCTTCTGTTTGACCTCGGCTGCCGGGCTGACGGATCTCGGAGTTGTAACATTCTGGTTCTGGGCCGAAATCACTACTGAAGAGAAAACGACGATGATCAGCGACCAAAAGGCCGCAACGAAATTCTGTTTGTAGAGTGCTTTCATAACAATCAAGGCGCGCCGCGGCTCGGACGGAAAGTCGCGCACTGCCTCCTATCCTGAAAAGGGGAAAGTTGCGACAGCCCCGGAGCAGATCTAGAGACACAACTGCGACAGCTGATCTACGGTACAGACTAGGAGTCACGGACGGTCAGCTATCCGGGGCCCAAATTGTTATGCAGGTGATGGGTTGAGCCGGCGGAAGTATATCAGAGGCTTCCGGTACGTGGGTAAAAGATAAATCAAATGTAGATCAATTCTGTCTTCGGACCGGGCGGACAGAAGCGGAAATCTCTGCCTCGGCCTCTATTTTCGGTACCAGCAGCCAGAGGTCGTAGTACATAAGTGCCCGGCAGACAAGGCCTTTCGGGTCCGTGAAAGTCACATCCAGGCGGTAAACGGTTCCCGTTTCGCTTCCGTGGCTCTTGGTGATATCGAAATTCATTCCCCTCGGGACGCCGCAGTATCCGGAATTGAAGGAGGTCCCGATCAGCGTATTCTGTTCCAGGGTGACGTCTTTGAGAAGTTCAAGGCATCATTGCCGGCTGGCGTCCTTTCTTATCGCGTCGTCGAGAGACTCCCTGTCCCGAATGACCACCGGATCTCCTTCTGCCGCACTAACGCAGTTGTGAAGTTCTATCTGTTTCGCCTGTATCTCTCGCGTGAAGTAGCGCCGGTCAGGTTCGGTCTTTCGGAGCCTTGGCCTGAGGGCATCGAGAGTGTTCTCCGGATCGTCGATCTTCAACTCCCTGAATTCAACTGAATAACCGTCCGGAATCTTTTCGGTTACTATCCATCCTCGTCTGACCCCTCCTGCCCGGCATCCTCCCCAGGTGTTCTCTATGAAAACAAGGTACTTGCGCTCGCTTCGCACCGCCTGAATATCTATGGCGACCTTCATCATACAGTCGCCGCCGACCCTGTAAGACAACAATGACTGCTTATCGAATTCGACTTCGGGCGAGGACTCGTTTTCGCAACGTTCGCTGGAGAACAGGACTTCTAGCTGGACCTTGGTAACAAGAGCGTTTTTGGAAGGAGAACAAAAGATGCTGTTTTCGTTATATAGCCTTTTGAATGGAACTCTTTCCCGAGCGGCTTGCGGAAACGTGTATGTTGCCGCAGAAAGTAGAAAAGCGGCGGCGAGGGCAGCGGCCAGGATCTTGGGAAATCGATTCATCTATCGGACCTAAACTAGACAAACACTCCGAAAACTTCATTCGAATAGAGCCGCCCTTTCTGGGTGAGCCGCATTACATCGGATTCTGTCAGTTCAACTAGACCAAGCTCACGGAATTCTGCGATCTCTGGACCGAATTCTTCGGTCAGATCGGAACCGAATCTCGACCGGTATTCTTTAAGGTCGAGGCCCTTGGTCAAACGAAGCTTGAGAAACGTAAACTCCGCCTTCAGTTGCTTTTCCGGAAGCTCCTCGATCTCCACAACTGGCGAATCTCCGCATTCGACCGTTCGAACATACGCCATCGTGTCGCGTACGTTGACCCACCTACGGCCGCCGTCGAATGAATGCGATGAAACCCCGAAACCTATCACCGGATCGAGGTCCCAGTACTTGAGATTGTGCCTTGATTCGAAACCTTCTTTGCAGAAGTTCGAGATCTCGTATTGCCTATATCCGGCTTTCTCAAGCCGCTCAAGCATCAGCTCGTACATTTCGGCGGCGAGCTCTTCGTCCGGAAGCGGCTGTCTTCCGCTTCTTACCTGTTCGGCAAGCGGTGTCGCTTCGTGGATCTCGAGAAGGTAAAGCGATATGTGTTCGGGAGACATCGAAACCGCCTCTTCGAGATTTGCCTTCCAGTCATCGATGGTCTGGTGAGGAAGACCCGCGATCAGGTCAAAGCTTATATTTTCGAACCCCGCTTTACGGAGCGTCTTATAAGTACTTCGCGCGTCGTCCGCATCGTGTCCACGAGCGAGCAGTTTTAACGATCGGTCGTTGAAGGTCTGAACTCCAAAGCTCGCGCGGTTCACTCCCATCGCTCTGAATTGCTCCAGCTGTCCAAGGGTTACAGTCGCGGGATTCATCTCGACGGTGATCTCGCGATCTTCCGAAATCTCGAACCGCTCGTGTACGGCCTTGAGGATTCTTTCAAGCTGACCGGGATTCAGAAGCGAAGGAGTCCCGCCGCCGAAGTAGATAGTGTCGACGAGCCCGCCTCTGGCGGGAAGTACTGAGGGCTGAGGACTGTGGACTGAGTCGGAGCGCCCGCGTCCCGCGGGCAGTACTGAGGACTGAGGACTGAGGACTGAGTTTGGGTCTGGTAATGAAAGCCGATCTCCGGTCTTCGGTTTTCGGTCTTCAAGCTCGGTCAGAACTGCCCGCAAATACCTTTCCACCGCCTCGTCGTTCCGATAGACATCAGTCGCGAAGTCGCAATAGGAACAACGGGACTTGCAGAAGGGAACGTGGATGTAAACTCCAGCCGGCATCGCTTAAGTATACTCCCGCGTGAATCCGTTAGTTCACCACAGAGTGCACTCAGTCCACAGAGTTAAGCAGGATTGAATAGACAAATGCACCCTTCGAGCTGGGCGCGCCCAGAAAGTCTCTGTGCCCTCAGTGCTCTCAGTGTTGAAATTTGACTAAGCGTCCAGGTGAGATTCCAGCGAGTTTTTCCAGGCGCTCTCGAACTCCGAAACAGGCATCCGGATCGATTCCGTGCCGTCGATCTTGATCGCAAGGTCCGAGCCTTCGACCTTTCCGATGACCTCGAAGGGGCATCCGAGCCCTTCCGCGATCGAACGAGCACGGTCGAGATGCTCAGGAGCAAAGCTGATGACGATCCTCGAGGGCGACTCTGAAAAAAGAACCGCTTCCGGCGACAGGCCGTTCGAAGAAAGCTCAAGAGAGGCTCCGTCGGGAGCATTGTTGAGAGAGGAGAAGCAGGATTCCGTGACCGCTACGGCGAGACCGCCTTCTGAACAGTCGTGAGCGGAGTTGATCAGCAATTCGTCGGCGAGTTTGAGGCACGTGTCCTGAACCTTCTTCTCCAAAGAAAGATCCAACAATGGAACTGAGCCGATTTCAATGAGTTCGTTGGTCGAGAAACCCAGGACAGCCTGTGAATACTCGCTGACCGAAAGATCGTCGTTCGTAGTTCCGAGAAGAGCGATGACATCGCCTTCATTTTTGAAGCCCTGGGTCACGATCTTCCGGACGTCTTTTACAAGCCCGACCATTCCGATCGTCGGCGTCGGAAGCACTCCGTCTCCGTCGGTCTCATTGTAGAAAGAAACGTTCCCGGAAATGACCGGCGTCTCGAACGTCTCGCACGCGGCCCTCATTCCGTCAATCGTCTGTGAGAACGCCCACATTATCTTTGGCCTTTCCGGAGATGCGAAGTTAAGGCAGTTCGTGACGGCGATCGGCTCAGCGCCGACACATACATTGTTTCTCGCCGCTTCCGCAACGGTCAGCTTCGCTCCCTCAAGCGGATTCACCGCGCAATAGAGACCGTTTCCGTCGAGGCACATCGAGATCGCCCGCCTGGTCTCCTTAACCCGAACAACGGCCGCATCAGCACCCGGAAGGATGGCCGTGTTAGTCCTGACCATGTGGTCGTACTGTTCGTAAACCCAGTGTTTGGAACAGATGTCAGGTGACGAAAGAAGCGTCTTCAAGACTTCAGCGACGTCGTTCGAACCGTGACCGGCTTCGGCAGCACGCGCCAGCCACTTCTCTTTTTTATCTTCCCGGCTGACCTTCGAATACTGCGGCGCTTCTTGCGGCCGGTCGTAGCGGGGCGCTTCGTCGGTAAGCTTGTCGACCGGAAGGTCCGCCATCAGATCGCCGTTGTGAAACACCTTCAGGCGGTTTCCTTCGACGACCTTGCCGATAACTACTGCGTCGAGGTCCCACTTGTTGAAGATCTCTACAAGCTCGCGCTCACGGCCGGATTTGGCGACGATCAGCATACGCTCCTGCGACTCACTTAAGAGCATCTCGTACGCGGTCATCCCAGTCTCGCGCTGCGGAACCAGCGTGAGGTCCAGCTCGAGTCCGGTTCCAGCGCGGTCGGCCATTTCGACGGAAGAGCTCGTAAGGCCCGCGGCGCCCATATCCTGGATGCCCTCGATCGCGCCCGACCTCATTGCTTCGAGACATGCTTCGAGCAGAAGTTTTTCGAGAAACGGGTCTCCCACCTGAACAGTGGGCCGCTTCTCAAGAGCTTCGTCGTCAAATTCGGCGGAGGCCATTGTCGCGCCGTGAATACCGTCGCGACCTGTCTTCGCTCCGACATAAAGCACGGGGTTTCCGATTCCCGATGCCTTTCCGAAGAAGATCTGATCTTTTCTCACCAGGCCAAGCGCGAACGCGTTCACAAGCGGGTTCAGATTGTAGGCTTCGTCAAAGATCACCTCGCCGCCGACAGTCGGAACGCCAAAGCAGTTGCCGTAGAATCCGATCCCTTCGACGACGCCTTTCAGGATCGACTTGTTGCGGTTTGCGACCTTTCGTGTTGTCGATCCTCTTTCGTTCGGTTCCAACGGCCCAAAGCGAAGCGAGTTCATTGCCGCGATCGGCCTAGCGCCCATCGTGAAGACATCTCGCAGGATGCCGCCAACTCCCGTAGCGGCGCCCTGGAAGGGTTCGATAAAGCTTGGATGGTTGTGAGACTCGACCTTGAACGCGACGCACCAGTCGTCGCCTATGTCGACCACGCCGGCATTCTCGCCCGGGGGGACTATCACTCTTTCGCCGGTTGTCGGCAGACGTTTCAGGTGAATCCGGGACGACTTGTACGAACAATGTTCGGACCACATCACACTGAAGATCCCGAGCTCCGTGAAGTTGGGCTCGCGTCCGAGGATCTCCTTAATCTTCTCGTATTCTTCAAGCGTTACGTGTTGTTCAACTAGTTCGTGTGTGATCGCGGGGGTCGTCATCGCCAATAACTCTCACCTGTATCGAAAATACCTGTCCAAAGAAAAGAGAGAGTTTATTAGCTGAAAAGCGAATATTCAAACCGCTTGAACGGCTGGTACTTGGGTGTTGGTTGGGTATTGGTAAAAATCGATCTTCCGGTTGTTTCCGTAAGGGAATATGGTTCCCGGCGATCGTAGAATCGATTGCCCCTCGCTTTTGGGGGGGGGAAATGAAAAGCGCTTTAGATGCTCAGCCAGCAAGGTGGGGCTGAAGCCCCTGGCAGGTGGGTTGGAACTCGTTAACCCCCGGCTGAAGGCGGGGGCAACTTATGGCGATCCTCAGTTTGATCCCATCGAACTAGCGATCTTTACAGCAAACGATTTTCGGAAATCGTCCGGGTTAAGATCGTTAAAGCGGGTCGGTCCGACCGGGAACATCTCCTTGATCAGGTCCCTGAAACGGCTCTCCGCGAGGTCGTACTCTCGACGGTCGGAAAACCGGGTAATGAGGATGATGTCGAACTCTTGGGATTCTCCCGGCTTGCCGATCATCAATTCGTAGGATTCGATGTAACCTCTCTTGATCGCTTCATCCCGTAGTTTCATCCAGTTATTGCGGTAGTAAAACTCTGCCTCTTGATAGCGCCCGTTGATCACCTTCACCAATTCGGTGACCGTAACGTTAGAGGGCTTCGAGATCATCTGCTCAAGCAGACCGCGGATGACGGGTTCTTTTATCTTCCCCTGCCTGGCGTACTTGATGCCGCCGTCCGAGTCGTAAAGGACCGTGAACGGAAGCCCGCCCTGCCAATCTTTCGAGATCGAGCCGATCACTGCCGTCTCATCAAGGGTGCGAAGCAGATAGGGTTTCATCGTCGACCCCATCTCGCCAAGGAATTTTGTTACGTCCCTGTTGATCTCGACCGGATCGTCCAGAGAGATGATCAGGAAATCGATCTTGCCTTCATAGTCCTTGTCGATGCCGATCAGTTCCGGGAATTCCTCCCGGCAAGGCTCACACCAGGTGGCCCAGAAATTGATCAGCAGAGGCTTGCCGTTGGGTTTCAGGAGAGGCTTTATCGACTCTTCATCGACCTGGACCACATTAAGATCGACCTTCTTCCCGCCAGCGTCTGTCCCGTTCCCAACGCCGTCGGCTCCGCCCTGTGCGTAGGCGAGTGAGGTCCCAAGCAAGAAAACAACGGCGAAGAGCAGGATTTTCGAAACTCTTCGCCCAATGTCGATTGTATTGAGGATCATTGTACTGCCGTTCTCTATCCTTCAGTCTTGACGCGCTTTATGGAGCATCCGAAAGCCTTGGTGCTCTGCTCGGAGATGGCCTTGCCCGAAAGTTTCTCGTTAAGAGCCGTCTTGAGAAAAGGCCGTGTAATGTTCGAGCCGGAGCGGTCGTTGTCGATCGCACCATGGTAATCGAGCACATCTTTATCATTGAAGAAGAAGATCTCGGGAGTGAACGAGGCGCCGAGACGGTCAGCAAAAACGTTGTTCTTGTCGATCAGCACCTGGAATTCGTAGTTCTCGTTCGAGTGCTTGGTTACCCACGCCAGATCCTCTGTGTAGTTCGAATAGATCCCGACCATGTTGATGCCTTTGGCTTTGTAAGCCTCTGCGATCGCATTGATCCGGTCGTTGTACGCGGCAACTACAGGGCACTGAGCAGAAAGAAAGATCACGATCGTCCCTTTCTCCCCCTTCACGGTATCGTAGGAATGAGTTGTACCCGCCGGGTCCGGCATCTCGAATCCGTCGAGCTTGGCTCCGATAGCCATAACTTCGCCCGATGCAAGAACAGGGATCGCCGCGACGGCGAGAATGGCGGTGGCAGTGGCGGCGAGTATAATTCGCTTCAACTTCATAGCGTTGTAAGTCTCCTTGGTGTTTAGCTTGAACTTAGAATCTAACAGGTCTCGGCCACCCGTTACAATCGTTAATTTGAGTATGCCGTTACGCAAGATTCATTCTTAATGCAGGGGAAAAAATTCCCCGACGGTCATTAAATCTTCAATCTCCTGAGAGCTTCCTTTTCGCTCAGCGGTTTCAGATTTCGTTCCAGAACGAACCGCTCAACAAACCCAGGGTCGGTCTTGCCGTAGTCCCTCAGAGCCCATCCGATGGCTTTCTGAATAAAGAACTCGTCGGAGTCACTGACGGCGTCGATGTTCTTCGCCAGCAACTTCGTATCGGTCCTCTTCCTGAAGCCGATCTGAAATGTGACAGCAAGCCGCTGCAGCCACAAATTGCCCGAATCGAGCCAGCCTGCGGTGACGGTTTCGCTCTGCTCCGGGAACCTCAGAAAGAATTCATGAAGACATAAGCTTCGTATCGAATCCACCGAGTCCCACCAGGACTTTCGGACGGCCATCGACTCGAACAGATCGCAATAACTCTCTGTCCAGGAGTCTCGGTAGTACGGCATGAGTTCGATCGAGAAATGATGAAGCTCACGTTCTTCCTCATCGAACAGCTTATGTGCCAGCTCTTCAGTGTAATCAATGTGAGGAATCCCGCGCTTCCCTATGAACTCTTTAGATATGACCCTTCGAAGCGGCGTTTTAATCCCGAAAAATTCGAAGTGTCCCTTTAAGTAAAACTTCATCCGAAATGCGCTCTCCGGATCCGCGTGCTCAGCGAATGCGTCGCGTAGTTCGGCTACATATCGCCTTGATCCGATCCTGGCGGTGGGCGGTTTCATTCAAAGCGCTTCGGAAGGAGAATCTCCATCGCGTCATCGACCGTGACTATACCGAGGATGGCTCCTTCATCATCAACGACCGGAATTGCGAGCAGGTTGTATTCTGCGATCTTCAACGCGACCTCTTCCGAGGGTTCGCCGGGGCGGACCGACTGGAAGTCCGTACGCATCAATTCCCCGATCTGTTTTTCGCTTTCCGAGAGGATCAAGACCCGAAGCGTGATTATGCCCGCAAGCTTTTTCGACTCCGCCGATTCGGTGATGTAGATGTAGTAGATCATGTGCGGAGTGCGCGCCATTTCGCGCAGTTCCGCGATCGCATCGCCGACTGACATCGTCTGCGGAAAGAGGACCAGTTCTGTAGTCATCAGGCCGCCGGCCGAGTCCGGCTCGTAGTCCATCAGCTCGGCAACATCGGCCTTCTCTTCTTCTTCCATCAGAGCGAACAGCTCGCGGGCCTTGTCATCATCCAGTTCTTCAAGCACGTCGACCGCGTCGTCCGGGGACATTTCCTCAAGCAGGTCAGCCGCGCGCTCGCGGTCAAGATCTTCCAGCACCCGCGCCTGGTTCTCCGTCGACATTTCCTCAAGCGTGTCCGCGGCGATCTCGTCGTCGAGCGACTCTACGATGTCTGTCCTGTGGACGGGAGACAATGCCTCGGCCAGCTGCGCGATCTCCACCGGATGGAGCCGCGAAAGTTTGTCCTTTGAAGACTTGAGCTGGACCGTTACGGTCTTCGAATCAGTGGCAAGGTATCCGACGTCTGCCCAATCGATCACCTCAACCGGTTTCTTGGTGCCGTAGAAGCCGGAGGGCATCAGCCGCCGCAGGAATCCCTGAAGGCTGATATCCGCCCCGCTGATCCGCCACTCGCCTTTGAAATCGAGAAGCTGTACATCGTTCACACGGACCACGCGCTTGCCATCGATATCTATCAACTGTTTGTCCAGTACGTCTTTCGCCAGAAGTATCTCGCCATCACGCCTCGAGAATGGCCGCAAGTCAAGAACATCAGTGCGAAGCTGTGTGCCGGTCGAACCGAACACTTTTAGCTGAGATCTGGGAATGAAGAAGAGCCTCCGTCGATATCGGCCGACGAGGCCCACCACCGGTGGATGGTCCTCATTGCCGTACCTCACGACGAGATCCTTGATAGTCGCTATAGATTCGCCTTCCACGCTGTGGATCGGCTTGCCGAGAATCTGGGAAAGATAGATCACGCCTTAGAGATTAGTAGATTTTTCCGGATCGTTGAAGGCGGAATGATTAGCTGGAACTTGTTGATAAACAATGATAAACTGAGTTTGGCTTTTTGGAACAGGTGTTCGATTGGTCGTTTTTTTCAATAGGCTGTCATTTTGACCGCCTGCCGCGCGCCGGCTCCCTCAAACTATCGTTTTTCAGATCGAAAAGAAACTACCGCGAACTATCCAAATTGAATTTCCTGCCTTTCGGTCAACCCAAATGACGAGAAACGCGATGAGACATTCGATATTTATACTGGCGCTGACGATCGTCGCGGCAGTCCCTTCTGCAGCCCAGTCACGGAGGGTCTTCGATAATTTCGATACAGCCAAGGGAGTTCAGGTTATAAGGCCCGAACCTGAGGCGGTCGAGGCCGTTCCCGCGAAGACATCCACCGAATCTGCAAAACGAAAGTCCAGTCGGAATCCGCTCGTTCGTCAGATCGTGATGAGTTCATCGAGAAGCATGCGCGGATTCTCAACCGGGGACGCAACCGTCGATTCTTACATTCTGACATCATCGAAAAAGTATTCGATCGATCCGCTTCTTATCTACGCCCAGATGCATCAGGAATCGGCTTTCAAGCGTCGGGCGCGTTCCCACAAGGGAGCTAGCGGACTGATGCAGCTTATGCCGGCCACCGCCCGCCGTTTCGGTGTGAAGAACATCTGGGACCCGAAACAGAACATCGAGGCCGGAGTCAGGTACATGCGCTGGCTAATAGATAAATTCGACGGGGATGTCGTACTTGCTCTAGCTGGTTACAACGCCGGCGAAGGCGCAGTGATGAAATACGGCTGGCGGATTCCGCCGTATCGCGAAACGCAGGAATACGTTAGAAGGATCACAAGCAGATACAACTCGATCACGGACTCGAGGTTCGTGCGGAGCGCTGCGAAAGTGGACGCAGAAGCCGCCAAAGAGATCGATAAAAAGGAGGCTGTCCCACTCGCACTTTACGAGCGGGACATTATCGCCGTCAGGCTGCCTAACGGCACGATGCGGCTTGTGTCGCAATAGAACAGGGGCATCTGCCCCTACTTTCTTCTCCTCTTGCTCTTAATTGAGTCGCGGCCGGACGGTTCCGGCCGCTTTTTTTGTTGGCGGCTGCGAATTCCTGTAGAATTCACCCTGCTCTGAAAACTATATAGAAACCGGGCAAAGCTGATCTATGTTTTGTGACAAATGTGGAACTAAGAATGCTGATGACGCGGCATTCTGCAAGAAGTGCGGCAGACAGTTTGAGGGGCCTGCCGAAGAGGAGACCGTTGTCGTCGAAAAGAGAGGGATTATGTCTCCCGAAGACGACAACGAACAGACGATCTTTTCGATAAGGCCAACCCTTATATTTGTCGCCTCGGGTTACGTCATGGCAGTAATAGCTGGAGTTCTTCTTGCAGTATTGCTGGCTTTCCTCGGTGCTTTTCTCACCTACCCTCTGTTGTCTTCAGGGGTCGTTGTGGTCCTGTGCCTTTCGCTTCTGCTAATACCGGGCTACTACCACGTACGGCAGAAGATGCTCCGCTATTCGCTTACCGATTCGAAAGTGGTAATTGACGAAGGTCTGATCAACAAGAGGACCCGCAACGTTCCGCTGAAGATAATTCAGGACGTGACGGTATCTGCAAGTGCATTCCAGAGATTGCTGGGTTTTGGCAACATTGAGATCGAAAACGCCAACGAGGCCGATCGGTTGATCGTCTTGAGGAATATCAATTCTCCCAAACAACACGCCGAAGAGATCCTGAAGCAGATGCGGCTGCTACACAAGTAAACAAGCCGGTTAACAAAGTAACTAAATGAAGATCCTCGTAACTGGCGCTGAAGGAATGGTCGGACGCGCCGTAGTAAGACATCTGACCCGCCTGGAAGATGAGGTCACCGCCGCGGGAAGAAGCGATCTCGACATCACCAACCGCGATGCAGTCTTCCATTTTGTATCGGACGGTGGCTTCGAAGCCCTTATAAATTGCGCAGCCTATACGGACGTCGACGGAGCAGAGTCGGAATCAGAACTCTGCTATGAGGTCAACGCGCGAGGCGTTGGCCATCTGGCCGAGGCCTGCCGCGAGAGCTCGGCGTCATTCGTGACCATCTCGACCGATTTTGTTTTTGACGGTACGAAAGACGGTTTTTACACAGAGGAGGACGCGCCTTCGCCGAGGGGCGTCTACGCACAGGCAAAATACGAGGGAGAACTCCTTGCAAGAGAAGGACATCCGGAATGCATCATTGTCCGCTCAGGCTGGATCTTCGGTCGCGGCGGCACCAATTTTTTAAGCGTTCTGCCGAGATTGCTGGGTGAAGGGAGGGACATCAAGGCGATCTCGGACAGCTTTGGCACTCCGACCTTCGGCGATGACCTGGCCGTTGCATTGCGAGAGCTTGCTGCTTCCGGATCAAAGGGCGTTGTGCACGTTGTCAATTCAGGCGAGGGTGAAAGCTATTCCGGCTTTGCCGCCCATGTCTGTAGTTCGGGCGGATTCGATCCATCAAAAGTCGCGCGCGTGTCGAGCGCTGAACTTGAACGCCCGGCCCCGAGACCTGCGAATTCCAGGTTGGCAACGGTTCGTGGCGGTCTGTTCGAACCTCTTCCGGATTGGCGCGACGCGGTGGATCGGTTTGTCGAGTCGGAACAGCGTTAGGAGATCGTCTGGTTTCGTGATCTTGCCGGCTGCCCCAAAAGGCGGCCTCCAACTGATTGACGATCAGCCATGCTTTCGTTCAAGGAATTCCGAGATCAATTGAAAAAGGAGGCTTCCTCTTCAGATCGCCTCCCAAAAATCAACTAAGCAGGATCAAACTCACTTGCCTGACCCGTTCTGATCTTCGTCGTCTATCTCCTCGATCCAGCCTTCACCCAGCTCTTCGGCGGCCACCTCTTCCATCAGAGGGGTTGAATCATCCTTCTGATAATAGTTGCTGTAATCGTAACCGTAGCCATAGCCGTAGTAACCGTACTCGACGGAATTTGGTTTCAGCCCGTTCAACACGACGCCGTAGATCCGGGCTCCCATGTTCAAGAGCCTGTGCTTGAAGCGCCTCATCAGGTGGACCGAACTCTTTCCTGCCATCGCAACGAGGACCACGCCGTCGACCAGTGTTGCAATGATCGCCGCGTCCGTGAAAGAGATCGCTGGCGGCGAATCAATAACCACGTGCGCGAACTTCCCCTTCAAAAACTGAAGCAGATTCTTCATCTCGTTCGAACTTAGAAGCTCTGCAGGGTTCGGAGGTATCGGGCCGCTGGTGATCACCTTCAGGTTCGGAAGTTTTGGATACGGCTTCAAAAGATTGTCTGTGTTGCGCTCGCCCGAAAGGTAATTCGTCAGTCCGTGCGTGTTTTCGAGATCGAACAGGCTGTGAAGCCTCGGCCTCCTCAAGTCGCAATCTATGATCACGATCTCGGCGCCCGACTGCGCAAGCGTGATGGCGGTATTGATCGCCGTCGTCGTCTTACCTTCAGAAGGTTGAGACGATGTTACAAGGATCGTCTCCGGTGGTTTACCCGCAGAGGAGAACAGGAGCGAGGTCCTCAAGTGACGATACGCCTCGGCCATTCCTGAACGGTTGTCCTCAAGAGCCACGAACTCCGTCGAGGGCCCTCTTCCGTTTGAACCGCCGGTCAGGAGCTTCTGCTTCTTGCCCCGGTCCATCATCTTCTGATGCGGAATAAGACCCAGAGTCGGTAGACCCAGACTTCGCCCGATGTCGTCCGAGCTTTTGATCGAATCGTCAAGGTAGTCGAGTAGGAATGTAAGCCCTATGCCGCCGGCCAGCGAGATAAAGAGCGCGATAAGAATGTTCCTTGTCCGTTGCGGTCCGGTCCTGTTGACCTGGGCCTTACCCGAAACCTTTATATTGTCGGGAGCGCTCGTATTGATGGACAGTTCCATCTCCCTTTCTCTCTGGAGAAGGCGGTCGAGTATTCCCCGGTTGTTCTCGATCTCCCGGCGGGCCGTGGTCAGCATTGTCTCTTTCTGACCCTGCTGGTTCGCTTTCGCCGACTCCTGTTCGTACGCTGCGGCCAGTTGAGCTTCGCGTCTGCGCGCCGTGTTCAGCTTTGCCGCCAATGCGGAGGTGATCTCCTTCTGCACAGCCTTCTCTAGCGTCTTCGACTCATCCTCGATGATCTGCTTGCTTTCGTCCTCAAGCTGGTTCTTCTGCTCTTTCAGGCTCGCGATCAGGCTTATCGCTTCTTTCACCTTCCAGTGCTGTTCCGTGTACTTGACACGCAGCTTCGCAAGCTCGGATTCGGCTGTCTTGACCTTCTCGTCGAGTGCCCGTACCTGTTCGTCGAACTTCGCTTTTCGTTCCGTTTTCGTTTGTCTCAGCTGCGACGCCAGGACCCCTCCGGAGGCATCCGAAAGTGCGTACGGGTTCTTTGCCTGAACAGCAGCGGAGTACTCCGCTTCGAGCTTTCTTCTTTCGTCGATCGCGGTCAGATACTGGCTGCTTACGGTCGAAAGGCGGCTCGCCGAAAGCTCGGCGCCTTTGCCGTCGCCAACCGGCAGGTTGCTTTCCCTGAGCGCACCTATGTAATTTTGTTCGCCGTCCTCGATCGTCTTCTTTAATTTTTCGATCGAGTTCTGCAGTTCCTTGTGAGCCTCAACCTGTGTTTTGGTGGCCAGCATGATGCTCCGGTCCTTGTAGACCTCGGTCAGAGTATCCGCGACCCGCCTTATCAGCTCGGGGTCCGAGCCGTTCATTGTAAGCTTGACCAGGTTCGTGCCTTCCACCTTTTCAACGACGAGGCTGTTTACAAGTGCAGCAGTGTATTTGTCGGCCCGCTGGCTCTGTTCCGGCGTAAGATTGATCTGATCGACGGTTTCTCCGTCGACCGAATCGACCACCGGAAGGGCACCCGCTTCTTCCGAGTTTTTCGGGCCGCCGGTGAACATCGCGCCTAAAGTTTCGAAGATGCCGCGGCTTTTTCCACCGTAAAGGCTGTCTTTCTCGTACAACTTCATCTTGACCACAACGTCACGCATGACGTCCTCGCTCCTCATCAGCTGGAGCTGGGTGTTGTAGTAATTCTGGTCGTATCCAAAATTCAGAATGACGCTTTGTGAATCTGTGGCCTTGGGTTTGGGAGGTTCGACGATCATCGTCGCCGCAGCGGCATACTGATCGCTCAGCCGAAACATATAGAACGCAACGGCAGCGGTCACGATTATGGTAGCGGCGAGGATCAGCGGAAGACGCTTGTAAACAATATTGAAGTACTCGCGGATCGAACGGCTGTCACCCAGCGCTTCGTCGTCATAAAACGGCGAATAGGCAGGCGGGTAATCCTGCGGAGCGGTCTGGAGGCTCTTCTTCGATCTTCTTTCCTGGATCTCAGGGATCTGAAGCAAACGGTCGTTCGATTCCATACTACATCTGTCCGTTTTTATTTCGGACGTTACAGGCGAATAGAGGACAGCCTGTCGAAGCTTAGCTGTCCCCTTTGCCCGTAAAATTTCTAATTGGAGTTCCTATGCAAAAAACAAAGGCGCAATACACAGAAATACTTGAAAAATATACACGTTTTTGAGATTCGAGGCAAAAACGTAAAGGTCCGCGACGACCTCCATCTTTGTTAGCCCTCAGCACCGAATGATATATTTTTTCTTTGGCTTTAATAACGATTTTTATTCAGATTCCGCCGACTTTGGTGCGATAGCTGTTTTATAGATGACAAATATTCACGACATTGAACTAGGTATCAGGGGGTTCCGGTATTCTGACCTTTACGATGCCCTGCGTCTCAAAGATCTCGCCGAACTGTTCTACAAACGTGTCCGCGAGACCAATGAGCAGCTGGGCGCGGACCTTGACGAATATATTGCACGCAGGGGCGAGGGCTTCGATGCGAAAACTGCCTCCAAGATCCTCACCGATTCTGCACCCATACTTTCCGGCTTCCTGGCAGAACTCTTCTTCGCGGAAAAAGAAAGAGAGGAACTGAGGAAGGACATAGTTGCCCAGGATCCGATCTGGAAGTACAAGTTCTTCGTTCAAAGGCGGGCAGTCAGGAAATTCAAAGAAGATCAGCTGAAAGAATTCAGGGAAGTGGAGATCGTCGATGCGATCAGGGAATTCAAGAATGCCGTCTACCCTGAATCTTACATACTTGACGACGAACTTGCAGTCGCGACTGTCGTCGCTGACCTCGTCGGCCTGGAGGAGGAACTGCAGAAGGGCGAGCCGCTCTCCAACGATGCCGAGGAAACGCTCGGCAAAGTAAAAAAGGCTTACGACCAGAAGCGGGATTCGATCTTTGGCCAGCTCTTCTCGCGGTTCGCGGGTGAGATAGACGCTTCCGGAGAACTGCTTCAAGTCAGATCGGTGCTTCAGATGTACGAGATCTGGTCAGCAACCCACTTCTATAGAAGTTCCTTTGACTGGTACGCCTTCAAGACACCGCATCCGCTTGATTACGAAAAGCTGGTCAGGATCCGACGCGCCAACGAAAAGGTCCCCGAGTCTCTTGAAGGCCTTGAAAAAGAACTGAGGCGCCGGGACGGATTCAAGCTGACGGATGATCGCGGATCGATGCGCGATACCCTTGCCGAGATCGACTACTGCCTGATCTGCCACGAACGCGAAAAGGACTCGTGCTCAACCGGTCTGCACGATCGCGACGGTTCGGTCAAGACTAATCCGCTTGGTATAAAGACCGCCGGATGCCCTCTCGACGAGAAAATATCGGAGATGCACCTGATGAAGAAACAGGGTGATCCGATCGCTTCTCTGGCGCTCGTGACGATCGACAATCCGATGTGCGCGGGCACCGGCCACAGGATCTGCAATGACTGCATGAAGGGCTGCATTTTCCAGAAGCAGGAGCCTGTGAACATCCCGCTTGCGGAGACCGCGTCACTGACCGACGTGCTCGAAATGCCTTACGGCTTCGAGATATATGCGCTACTCACACGCTGGAATCCGCTAAATGCGAAAAGGCCTTATCCTCTCCCCTACAACGGAAAGAACGTACTTGTCGTCGGCCTGGGCCCGGCAGGGTATACCCTCGCTCACTACCTCTTGAACGAGGGTTTCGGAGTGGTCGGGTTCGACGGACTCAAGATCGAGCCGCTAAATGACATATGGACCGGCAAGAACGGCACAGAATGCCCGAAACCCGTTAAGGACGTAGACAAGATCAAAGCGGAGCTCGATGAACGGATCCTTTCAGGGTTCGGTGGCGTGTCGGAGTACGGGATCACTGTCCGATGGGATAAGAACTTCCTGACGATGATCCAGCTCATCCTGTCCAGACGCAGGCGCTTCAGGGCTTACGGAGGAATCCGTTTCGGCGGAACGCTCACCATAGATGATGCCTGGGACTACGGTTTTGACCACATCGCGATCGCGACCGGTGCCGGACGGCCGACGATCGTGAAGATGAAGAACAACCTGATCCGGGGGATCAGGCAAGCGTCGGACTTCCTGATGGCGCTCCAGCTGACGGGTGCGTTCAAGAAGGACACGCTTTCCAATCTCCAGGTAAGGCTCCCCGCCGTGGTGATCGGAGGGGGATTGACGGGGATCGATACCGCTACCGAGCTCTTTGCCTACTATCCCGTTCAGGTCGAGAAAATGCTGGAGAAGTTCAAAGAAGTATCCGAAGCCTTCGGCGATGAAGAGATCTGGGCGATGTTCGACGAGGAAGAAAAGAAGGTCCTCGGCGAGTTCCTCGTGCATGGCAAAGAGATCCGGGCCGAAAGGGAGCGGGCGGAAAATGCCGGTGAGCAGCCGAACTTCATCCCCCTGGTTAGAAAGTGGGGAGGAGTGTCTCTCGTTTACCGAAAGCGACTTCAGGATTCGCCGGCTTACAGGCTGAATCACGAAGAGGTTCAGAAGGCGCTCGAAGAGGGGATCGAGTTTGTCGAACTGATGAACCCTGTAGAGGCGGAACCCGACGAACACAACGCCGTTCGCGCGATCGTTTTCGAAAGGCTGAAACACAACGCGGAAACCGGGAAATTCGACTCGACCGGTCAGCGCGTCAGATTCCCTGCACGGACGGTCTGCGTCGCAGCCGGAACGGCCCCGAACGTGATCTACGAGAAGGAATTCCCGGGAACTTTCAAGCTTGACGAGTGGAGACAGTTCTTTGAACCGCACTCAGTGACCAGGAATGGCGATGGCGGGCTTCACGTTCAAGAGTCGAAGGACGGTTTCTTTACCTCATATGAAAAGGACGGGAAGTTCATTTCTTACTATGGGGACAATCATCCCGCATTTGCCGGGAATGTCGTGAAAGCGATGGCATCGGCCAAGAACGGATACAGCCGTGTTGCAGAGATCTTTGAGGACGAGTTAAGAGAGCGAGGCGCTCTGCCCCAGGAAGAAAGGGACAAGATCTTCGCAGATCTAATCGAGGTACTCGATGATCAGCTTCGAGCCTATGTCGTGAAGGTCGAGCGGCTTACGCCGACGATCGTGGATGTTGTTGTAAAAGCTCCCTTGCAGGCGAGAAAGTTTGAACCGGGACAGTTCTATCGTCTGCAGAACTTTGAGACCAATTCTCCGGTCGTCGACGGTAAACGCCTGATGATGGAAGGTCTCGCGCTGACCGGGGCGTGGGTAGACGAGGAGCAGGGGCTATTGTCGATGATCGTGCTCGAAATGGGAACGTCGTCCAGACTTTGCCGATTCCTGAAGGAAGGCGAAGAGGTGGTAGTAATGGGCCCCACGGGAACGCCTACCGAGATACCCGAGAACGAGACGATCATGCTTGCCGGCGGGGGCCTCGGAAACGCCGTTCTTTTCTCGATCGCAAAAGCCCTTCGCGAGGCAAACAACAAAGTCATCTATTTTGCGGGTTATAAAGATGGTGCCGACCTTTTCAAGCGCGAAGAGATAGAAGGGAACACCGACCAGGTCGTCTGGGCTACCGATTGGGGCGAGGAGATCGACCCCCATCGTTCGCAGGACGCTCATTTACGGGGAAACATCGTCGAAGCGATGATAGCTTACGCCAAGGGTGAGCTTGGCGAACAGACAGTGAAGCTTTCGGACGTCGACCGTATCATAGCGATCGGTTCGGACCGGATGATGAACGGGGTCAAGGAAGCGCGTTACACGACGCTAAAGCCCTTCCTGAAAGAACAGCATCTGGCCATCGGATCAATAAATTCGCCCATGCAATGCATGATGAAAGAGGTGTGCGCCCAGTGTCTGCAAAAGCACGTCAACCCGCACACCGGGGAGGAGGTGTTCGTCTTCTCCTGTTTCAATCAAGACCAGAACCTGGACTTTGTGGATTTCAAAAACCTGAACGATCGACTGCGCGCGAACTCGATCCAGGAAAAGCTTTCCAACAAGTGGCTGGATCGTGCTCTGGTCAATGCTCAATGAACAGGTTTCAGCGATCGATCGGAACCCGGAGTGCCAGTGACGGGCATTACAGGAGACAGCATACAGGAGTCAGGAGTCAGAATTCTCTTCGCGTCGATTTTCTCTAATGGAGTTAGATTCCCGCGATCAGTTGCTCTCGCAAAGGCGCAAAGCCGCCAAGGGCGGCAAAGAGGAGAAACGACAGGAGATTCGCGCCCTGATTTTTAGTGTGCGTCTGAGATCTGGAATTTGAAATTCGTAATTCGGCCGCAGGCCGAACACGAAGTTTAGCCGACCGCAAACGTTTAGCCGACCCGTTCACGGGTCGGACCCACCCGTAAACGGGTGGACTAAACGACGGCCTTGGCTTTATGCGGCGGCTTTAGATGATACGCCCCGAAACGCGAAACTTGCTTCGGTCGCGTTTTCGCAAGACTACGCGTGATTCAGCTGCCGCCTCAGGCACGCTCCCTGACGGTCGCGTTTCCGCCAACTTTTCAGCACCATTCTTTGAACTTTGAACCCGGAACCCGAAACTCACTCAACTTTCCAGGTCGCCAGCACGATTTCTCTTTCCACTCCCGACGTGTTCTTCAGCCTGAGTTTCCAGACACCTTCCGCGACGGGCTTGTCATAGAAGATCGAGCGAAAAATCCCGCCCGACTCCGGAGTATCGGGATCGTTCTTGCCTACACTCGCCCCCGAAGCGTTCAAAAGTACGGCCCCGACAGCGCGGTCAGCAACGAAGGTCAGACCCAGGTTCGGACCGGAACTCACAGGTACATCGATCTCGACAGTTCCGTTCGCAGGTATCTTCAGTGCCTTCGCGAACGGAGCCGAGCCGTCGTTCCATTCGGACGCCGAAGGCCCGCGCGTAATTCCGAAGGAGCTGACGGCTGCGTTTGAGATCCGGAAGGGCGCGTAGCCGTTCGAGGCAGCAATCTCCGGAGCCGCAGGATTATGATCTCCGCCGGGGCCAATAGCCAGTCTGGGCTTCACAAATCCGGAAAAGTCGTGTGTTCCGGTCAGCTCCGTATGCAGCCGCGGCGATAGAGCGCTGTCTTTGATCTGCCAGATCGCTGATCGGACCGGCACCACGCCGTCGTTCCACACCAGTGTCTTGCACATTACCGGAAGGGGATTGCCTGCAAGTACCGAGAACTTGACGCCTTTCCGATTCGTGTGTACCCGGTTGAATTCGGCAACTACCGAGGGTCTTAGCTGGCGGATCGCTTCTACACTCCTCCCGGTAAGGCCGAACGCGATGTCCATCACGTCTGCGCACGGTGAGCCTTCGTTAGGAGTGCCTAGCATTACAAGGCGCGAGACCTGCGGCCGGCCGTCTGGCGAATCTGCGGGCATGAACGAGTGAATATAGTGCCTGGAGATCAGACCGCCCATCGAATGAGCGACGATGACCACGTGCCACGCATTCCGGTCCTGTTGTGCGTACCGAATGTACTTTCCGAGCTCCTGAGAATTTTCGAAGATCGAGTTTGTCGGCCCTGAGGACAGGAATTCTGTTCCCGTGTTCATTTTTCCCTTCTCGGGCTTTTCGCCGACAGGGAATGCTTTCCAGTCATAGCTGTGAGAAGTTGTCAGGATGTTCTGCCATGATTCCCACGCCTTCCAGTTGCTCCATAACCCGTGTACAAGAACTACGGGTTTCGGAGCGACCCTTATATTCTTAGTCTTTTCATCTACCTTCTTCCCATTCTCCAGAAGCTCTGCCCGTATCCGCTGAACAAGCCGTGGACGGCCGTCGTCGAACCACGCATACCCGGATGAGTCCCAGATAAACTCGATCTCCTGTTGTTCACCGGGATCGAGGCTTACCGAAATGGGCTCGGACAGCATCTGCTTGTCTGGAGTCGCGCCGTTCCATTTGTCGCCCTTGTATGTCTCAACGAGTTTGACCTCTGCCGTGCGGTTGTCACCTGAAGCATTCAGGACGGTCGCGGTGATCTTGATCATGTTCCCGTCGATCGTGCTTGAGTTCTCCGAGATCTCCTGCCAGTTTCCAAAGTCGGGGAATTTAGGGTGTTCGAACCTGAGATCTGTTAGCTGCAGTTCACCGCCGCATTTCGTGAGGTTCCAGGAAAGCGTCTCCGTAACTCCGAAGTTTGAGAGAGTCGAACTTCCGGCCAGTTTTGTCGGATCGCCCGGGTCCATCCGTTGAAGTTCCGAGACCATCGAGTTCCCGTCGATCGAGGTCTCAACGGGCGACATCGTCATGTTCTTTGATTCCCTGGGGCTGCACTGGCCGGAGCACGAACCTGACTGCGATCCCGACAGCGTGCCCTTTATCGGGGGGATCCCGACGCTGACCGTGTAAGTTCCGTCGTCGTTCACGCCGATCCCTACATTTGCATCGACCGTGGCACTCGCCGAAGCCGCGGTTTTCGAGTTTGTCCTGCAGGACATCTCGCGCCAGGTCTTGCCGTTGTCGCACGAGTTGCGCTCAACGCCCAGTACTTCCTCGATCGAAGAAAAGCTGTGGGAGATGCTTGCAGTTCCGAGACTCGAACCGTCTTTTTCCGGCGCTTCGCGAACCGCAATGTTCGCTTTGTAGTCGTACTTCATTTCCCAGGTTCGTGTGTCCTGACCGCGGCCCGAAACGCGCTCGACGGTCTTGTTGTCGCTCTGGGATTGTGTTCGCGAGTATCGGACGACGCCGGTCCACGCTCCCGAGCACGACGGACCTTTCATCGAAGCGCTTCGTGTTTGCGCGCTGATGGAAGGAAGCCCGGATAGCTGAGATATGAGTACGGCGAGGATCAGTATCCTGCCGAAGGTATTCAAGAAGTTTGCCACTGCGCTTGCCTCTGAAACGGAATTGGTCTCAAAGGTAAACGCGCGTGACGTTCTGAATTTGTATCACACGGAAATCAGCCACAGATAAAGGGGATGAACACGGATCGGACAGACGCGGGATGATCGCAGGTAATTGTGCGGATGAACAGCAAAAAAAGTACGTAGGGGTTAGACTCCTCTCGATTGATCCGTGTTCATCCCGTTTATATGTGGCCTATTTATTTGAAGGATCCTGAGATTACCTGATTGAAGCGAGGATCATCGCGCAGGCCGTCAAGCCTGGGATCGACAAGAACGAAGTTAAAGCTGTGGTCTTTTGCCTCCCTTGCCTTGCGAAGCCATTCGATCGTTCCCTGACGATCGTCGAGCAACGCAAAAGCGACGGCGATCTCGTATGCGTAGCCTCTCGGATTCGAAGTTACATGTTCCGAAGACAGTGCGCGACGAAGCAGGTCTCTTGCCGCCGCTTTATCACCCGCAACGGCTTTTACCTGTGCAGTGATCATCGCCCAGCCTGGAACCGACTCGTCAGTGTTCCCTATGTATGTCCTCTCCTTCAAAAGCGCATCTGCCGCAGCACCCGCCTCGCCCTTCGCTTCATTTATGATCCTCATCGTCTTGTATGCAGGGACCATCAGCTCGTTTAGAGAGATTGACCTTTTGCACATCTTCAGCCCTTCGTCATATTGGCGCGCGTAAAGATGCACAAGTCCGGCCGCCGAGGGCACGATCGGTGACTGCGGCTCAAGCTCGAGGGCCGTTTCTATGTGCTCAATGGACTCCTGCTTCCTTCCCATTGCGGCCAGAGCAAGCGCATACCAGTGATGGGCCGTTGAATACGAAGGATTCAATTCGACTGCCTTCTCAAAATGCTGAACTGCCTCTGTTCGGTTCCACTCGCCGTAGAAGAGAACGTAGCCGAGCGAGGCGTGGGCTTCAGCGAGAGTATCGTCGATCTCCAAAGCCTTCTCGGCATTCTCTTTCGCAAGACGATAGGCGTCGTTCGGCGGAGGCACCTGGTATAGGTTCAGGAGCGCATAGCTGTCGGCGAGACCAACGTATGCAAGGGAGAAACGAGGATCGCGCTTAAGGGCACTGTCGAACGAAGCGATCGCCTTGTTCAGGTTCTCTGCCGACCTGTCGCGCATCAGAAAGCGTCCGGCAAGATACAACTGGTAAGCCTCCGTGTCGTCGGTGAACTTGCGGTTCAGACGCTCGCGCTCCCCGGTCGAAATCTCGACCATCAGGGCCTTAAGGACACGATCTGCAATTCTTCCCTGAAGCGTGGGGAAGGCGTCGGAGGGTTCGTCAAAGGTCTCGGCCCAGATGATCTTTCCGGTCTCCGAATCGACCAGCTCTGCTCCTACGGAAAACGCCTTCGATCGCATTTCAAGGGTGCCTCTCAAGATGAATGCGGCGCCAAAGTTCTTGCCTATCACCTCCGGGGCTTCATTGGCTTCGAGATTTATCAGCGCGGGCCTGACGGAGAGTCCCTTTGCGACGCCCAGGCGCCGATAGAGAGATTCCGCCAGTCCGACGGCCAGTGATTTTTCCTCAGGCAGATGGGAGTCGGTCGCGAACGGAAGGATGGCCAGCGATTTCCTGCCGGACGCGGAACCCGTCGCGGCGGAAGCGCTGTCAGTGTCGTAAGATGTTGATACAAAAGTGCGTATTGCGCCCGTTAAGTAGCCTGCCGCGACGATCAGGAGTAAAGCCGCAACGGCAATGCCCGCAACAGAGGTCTTCCTGAACCTGGAAACTTTCTCAGCGGCTCTTGGAGCAGCTTCCCAGGAGTCCTCCATCAATCGGGTGGGAACGCGCGATTGGTGGATCGGATCCTCTTCTTCCGGCCTGATCCTCTCAACGATCTTCGCGTATTCCGGCTCTGCTCTCAGAGCGTCGAACCTTGAATCCAGAGGAACAAAGACCGCCCAAAAGTCCTTTTCCTCGATTCCTTTTTCCAGAAGCCGGAGAGCATCGCTCATTTCTCCCAGCGCAACGTGAATGAGAGCCAGAAACACAGGAGGGAAATATCGGGTGTCCGAGAGCTCCTTGATCTCGGCCAGAACCTCGCGGGCTTCCTCCTCTCTGCCGGCCGAGGCGAGGCAGTAGCCTAACGAGTTCAATGGGAGGGCGAGCCGCTTTGTATTTGCCGTCGCGGATTCGCACATCCGGATCGCCTCGTCATAGTTGCGGATCTGGTTCACCACCCACGCAAATGACTGTTCCGCGATGTAGTAGTTCGGCTGTATCCGAAGAGCCTGTCGGAGTTTGTCGAGGGCTCTCTCAAACTTCCGTGCGTTCCTGTAAACGAACGCACAGGTCACGAGGACAGAAGGCGATTGCGGATTGAGGCGTTCAGCTTTTGTAGCCTCGCGGATGGCGTCATCGTGGCGCCCCTTCAGGCTCAATAGCTGCGCGTACCACAGGTGTGCGTCGCCAAGATTCGGATCAAGGCTAACTGCTTTTGTGAGGTAACTTTCGGCCAGGTCCAGATCCCAGTCGTAGCCGAAAGCTATAATCCCAAGCGAAACGTGCGCTTCGGCGAGATCGGGATCCAGATCGACCGCCTTCAGCGCCGCCTCTTTCGCCGCAGGAAAACATTCCTTCGGCGGCATGATCCCGAAAATGCTTAGAAAGTTGTAGTAGTCAGCAACACCGGAGTAGGCCCTTGCAAAGCCAGGATCCAAAGCGATGGCTTCGTAAAAGTGGACAAGTGCCTTTGCCAGGCCGTCGACGGTGTAGCTGTGCCAGTGAAATCTTCCTTTGAGATACGCCTCGTAGGCTTGCGGGTCTTCCGTGCCCCTGTTCCGTACGGCCTCTACCGAGTCACCCGCCAGGGTCTCGGCCAGGGATTCAGATACTTGTGCAGAGATCGAATCCTGCAGTGTCAGTATGTCATCCGAGCTTTCTTCGAAGTGCCCTGCCCAGACGGTGCTGTTGTCCCGGCTTCGAACCAGCTGAACGGTAGCCCGGACCTTTTCGCCCGCAAGCTGCAGTCTTCCGTCCAGAATGTAGGCAGCGTTCAGTTCGCGTCCCGCTCGGCCGGGGTCGGTGTCAGGATTCTCAGCATATTTGAGTACCGAACTGGTCGGCCTCACGGCCATCGTACGCATCCGGCTCAGCCTCGTGATCACCGCATCTGCCAGGCCAAGTGAAAGAAACTCTCCGGAATCCGATTCGCCGGTTCGGGTCGAATTTCCGATGATCCTGAACGGCAGCACTGCAAGAGAAATGCCTCCCCGGATTGAATTCTCGAACATCGGAAAGACCGCATCATCGGATTCCGGGTTGTGAATCGGGACTCCGTCGAGGTAATCCGAAATATCCTTTGCCAACTCGCCCGCGGTCGAATAACGGTTCCGGGGAGATTTGTGCATCGACCGCATCAGGATTGCTTTCAGAGTGCCTTCCAGTTCGTACCTTACTGCTTCAGCGGAAGCGCCTCGCCAGCGAGCCAGCTCGTCCTCAGATTCCTCTTCATCCGCTGTTGGCGATTCGAATGCCAGCGCCGGATCGATCGGGGGTTCTTCGCATACGACCCGGGCGATGTCGTGAGGGGCCCGGCTTGGAAATCGGTACGGCCTTCGGCCGACGAGGATCTCGAACAGCAGAACGCCTAGCGCGTAGATGTCACTTGACGGAGTAAGCTGTTCTCCCCGGATCTGTTCCGGTGAAGCATATTCCGGGGTCATCAGCCTCATTCCGGTCGCGGTTACCGCTAGCGAGTCGCCTTTGAACTCCGGATCAAGGATCTTTGCGATACCGAAGTCGAGAAGCTTTACATCCTGTTCGTCTGTCACAAGTACGTTCCCGGGTTTAAGATCTCGGTGGATGATCAGCTTTTCGTGTGCGTAACCGACGGCAGAGCAGACTTTCAGGAATAGCCTCAGCCGTTCCTGAAGCGTGTATCTGTTGCGGTCGCAGAAGTTGTGGATCGGTTCGCCCCGGACGTACTCCATAACGAAATATGGCAGTCCGTCCGGTGTGGTTCCTCCGTCCAGAAGCCGGGCGATATGTGGGTGGTTCAGGGTCGCGAGTATTTGACGCTCGTTTCTGAACCTCTTCAGGATGAAATCGGTGTCCATCCCGCGCTTGACAAGTTTTACGGCGGCAAACTGTTCGAACTCGCGGTCTGCCCGTTTTGCGAGATAAACGGCTCCCATACCGCCGCGTCCAAGCTCGCGCACGAGCTCGTAAGGTCCAACTCGCGAACCGATGAGATCCGGACTAAGGGAGTCTTCCAGGGAGGCATCGAGTGACAAAGCGCCGGACATTGCAAATGCAGGTACATCCATAACGCCGGCCGAAAGCGCATCGGCATTCAACATTCCGGAGATCTCTTTCCTCAGAAGTTCGTCGCCGGAACAGGCCTCTTCAAGCCAACGTTCACGTTCTTCCGCCGGCAGGCCCACGGCCTTGCTGAAGATGCTCTCGAGTTTTAGCCAGCGCTCCTTGTCCATCTTTCAAACGCCAGCCCCTTCCTTTGCGATCTCGCTGTAAAGCCAGGCCCTCGCTGCGCGCCATCCGCGGTTCACCGAGGCGACGCTGACACCAAGAACTTCGGCAGCTTCCTCTATTGAGAGACCACCGAAATAACGCAGCTCGACGATACTTGCCTTCTGAGGGTCGAGAGCCTCAAGCCGTTCAAGAGCATCGTTCAGATCGACGAGCTCTGCCGCTTTCTCATCGGAAACGTCTATGTTGCCACTGTCGATGGAAATATGAGGGGCGCCCTGACCGCGCTTGCCGGCGAGCCTTCGTCGGGCGTTGTCGAGCAGGATCCTGCGCATCGCTTGTGCTGCAATTCCGAAGAAATGCGCGCGGTTCTGCCATTCAACCCTGTTCTGGTCGATCAGCTTCAGATAGGCCTCGTGGACAAGAGCTGTCGTCTGAAGTGTGATGGCGCGGTTTTCGCCGCGAAGATATCTGCGGGCGATCTTCTGGAGCTCACCGTACACAAGCGGAAAAAGCTCCTCCAGAACTAACTTGTCGCCTTTGCTCCACTTGATCAGGAGCCGGGTCACATCCTGCGGTTCTTCCATAAAGATCAGTCAGCTCCCAAGATGTCGAAATGCCGGTTTTCAAAGCGTTTTCGGCAGAATCGGAAAATGGCATATTTTAATGCAAGAAGGGCTCTTTTATCCATCCAAAAATGGACAAAAGAGCCGCTTTTTTAACCCCGCAGAATGACGCCCTTTTTTCGCCTTAGCAGAACACCTCGGAAATGCCTTCTACCCTTTCGCGTTCTGCAGGACTGAGATAGCTGAGCATCTCGAGAAACTTCGGATGGGTCATTCCGGTTCCGATGTAGGTCCAGCGGTTTGCCTGGTGCTGAACCTGCAGAAATACAGTCTTCTCTGCCTCATTCAGCTCTCTTCCCGTCGCCTGTTCAAAAGCCTCAAGATCAAGCTCTGTCTGAGCCTTCATCCCTTCGTCCAGAAATCCGCCGATCGCAAGATAGTCGTCGATCGCCTTCCGGATCTCTTCCTCTGTCATGCCGTCCGCGATAGCTTCGACCATCAGCCCGTCAAGCTTTGCGTGTTGCGCTTCTTCGAGCCAATGGTGCTTCAAAAGGCTCTTGAACTGAGGGTCAAGGTCCTTGTCGTCCTTGATGCTGTCGAGGTAGTGCCTCTGCGTCATCCATTCGATGTGAAGGATCAGGAGGGCTACCGCCAGCGGATGATGCGAGAGGACCTTTTCGGCGATCGCCGACGGCGGTCCGATCACGCCGCACTCGCTTTTGAACCCCTTCCGGAAGTCTTCGCCAAAGATCTTGAACAGCTGGATGTGTTTCGCTTCCTCGGCAGCGAACTGAAGAAAGGCTCGCACCCTGTAGTCGTCAGTGTCGAGGCACGGCCTTACGTGATCGATCACAAACGGCAAAATGAATTCTTCAACAAGGCCGAACAGCCTGAGATAGGCGTGTCCTCGTATCTGGTTAAGTACCTTTTTTTCCTCGGACGTCAGGAAGGGAAGCTTTTCAACCCGGGCAAGGCTTTCAGGCATGAACCTCAGGTTGAAGTTCATAGTCTTGTTCTTACCGACCAAATCCTCGAGCCTCCAGTTGACGCGCTCCGATATCACGAGCGTGTCCCTGTAGGTCCGGTTCCCGCGTCGCTTTCCCGATCCTTTTTCTACTGTGTCTAGCATAATTATTCCTCCGTATTTACTTATGAAACGGAGCGTCCTAGTGTCGCTCGGAGTGATAGACGACAATCGATGGCAATTGAGGACATCGGGTTTGAAACCAGGCGGTCGAAGGTTGGCCTTGTGTTAGACTATGCGCCGGAATACATAGCCCATAAGCGGTCAGTCGCAACGACTCCCGGATCGGACCGCGATTTCCGGAAAAGTGACCGATGACCCCCGAACGCTGGAAGAAGATCACGGAGGTTTACCAGTCGGCGCTGGAGATTGAACCCGGCGATCGAGGGGACTATCTTGCGCGCGAATGCGGTGAGGACACTACCTTGAGGCGGGAGGTCGAGTCTCTTCTTGATGCGGATGCAGGGGCCGGGGATTTCATTTCCGAAAACGCCTACAGGCGGGTTGGCGAGCTTCTTGGAGACAAGGAGGTCACGCTCTCACCCGGAAAAAAGGTTGGCCACTACGAGATAGTAACGAAGATCGGTGTCGGAGGAATGGGTGAGGTTTATCTCGCCCGCGACACGAAACTGAACCGGCAAGTAGCAGTTAAGACCCTTCCTCTTTACTTCGCATTCAATAACGATTACCTGCAGCGTTTTCAGACCGAAGTCAAAGCTGCGGCGTCACTCAATCATCCGAACGTAGCCACGGTCTATTCGGTAGAAGAGATCGACGGCCTGCCATTCTTCACGATGGAGTATGTCGAGGGCGAACCGCTCAACTCGATATTCAGTCGCGGACCAATCAGCGTCGAGTACTTTCTCGACATCTTCATAAAACTCGCTGAGGCGTTTTCACACGCTCACCGAAAAGGCGTCGTACACCGCGACATCAAGCCCGGAAACATCATCATCCAGCCTGACGGGAACCCGAAGGTACTGGATTTTGGTCTCGCATATCTCGACCGGGACGAGCACGAACGATCGGTAACCGGCTCGAGCCTGACCCTGCCGGGCCAGATCCTGGGAACTCCCGCGTATATGTCACCCGAACAGGCCGAAGGAAAACCGGTCGACCAACGGAGCGACATCTTCAGCCTCGGGATCGTGATGTATCAGGCGATAACCGGTGAAAAGCCGTTCGGAGGCGACAACTATGCTTCTGTCGTTAGCAAGCTACTTCGAAGCGAACCGATCTCGGTTACGGACCTGAAGCCCGACATCCCGTTCCTGCTTTCGAGGCTGATCAAGCGATGTCTCGAGAAGTCACCGCGAAAGAGATTCCAATCGATGGACGAAGTGCGGGTCATTCTCGAAGAGGTCCGCGCCGTTGTCGATGCCGGAATTTCGATGGATCCCTCTTCAGCAGACCGCATGGTGACTGGAAGGAGAAAGATAAGCTGGCCGTTGGTTATCGTCCCGCTAGGATTTCTTGCCGCATTCGCCATCATCGCCGGATTCTCGTTGTTTGGCGACCTCGGCGCCACCGAGAAGTTCAGGGTCGAGAACTTCAGTTTCCGCAAGCTGTCGCAGACCAACGACGTAGTGTTTGCCGCGGTCAACCCAAGCGGTACGTCGGTCGCATTCAACACGATCGAACCGAACGGCGACCGCTCACTTTGGATAAGGCTGGTCGAAGACAGAAATGCCCTAAGGCTTGTAGGTCCGGAGACCGTCCACTATTGGGGAGGCCTGACCTTCTCGAATGACGGCAGCCAGATCTATTACATAACCGCCCAGAAGGATGCCCGCAGCGGCACCTTGTACAGGATCTCTGCTCTCGGCGGGAGTCCGCGGGAGCTTGATGACAATGTCAACGATGTAGGGTCCCTCAGCCCTGACGGATCGAAACTCCTATTTGTTCGTTACAGGGACACGATGCAGCTAATCTCCGCAAACGCCATCGATGGCAGCGCCGAGAAGGTCATTTCTACCGGAGATGCGAGCACTATTTTCAGGGATCCGCAGTACTCCTCGGACGGCCTGAAGATCTACCTGATCAAAGTGAGCGAGGTAAATGACGAGGGCATCTGGACGCTTGTGGAACTGCCAGCAGAAGGCGGGGAAGAGCGGGTTATCATCGAAGGCCGCAAGGAACGCATTAATGAAGTTGTGGCTCTCAAGGACGGAACGGGCCTTCTTGTGAACGCCTTGGACCCGGTGTCGAATCTTGCACAACTGTATTTCGTAGATCCGGACGACGGAACGCAGACAAGGATAACGAACGATCTCAACGAGTATTTCGGGATCAGCGTCAGCGACGATGGGAACACGATCGTAGCTGCGCAGAGGATCGACGAGAAGTACATCTGGCTCGGGACCGGCACCGACCTCGCGGAGTTTACGAGGCTGACAAACGAACCGACCTTCTACAGGTGGATCGAGTGGATGCCGGACGGTCGGATCGTCTATGACGCAGTGGACAACAACCGGCCGCACATCTGGACGATGAATGCAGACGGCACGAACAAACAGCAGCTGACCTCTGACGACTCTCGGGATCAAAAACCTACCGTTTCCAAGGACGGTTCGCTTATCTTCTTTATGTCCGACAGGTCTGGTGAGTTCAAGGTCTGGCAGATGGGCGCCGACGGCACATCGCCGTCAATTGTAGTGGAGCGGCCCGGGATAATGGAAAACCCCGTCGCTACACCGGACGGAAAATATCTCCTTTTTGATTGTCCCGAAGGCCTTCAGCTTGTGTTGTGCAGGCTCGATCTTTCGACCAGAAAGCTCGACGTTCTGGAAAGATACAGTGACCGCGTGTACGCGATCTCACCTGATGGAAAGAAGGTCGCATACCCGTTCTTCGATCCCTCAAAGAACCGATTCGTCGTAGGAATTCGGGAGATCGAAAAGCGGGAACCCGAGAAGGTCCTTGATATCTCTCCGATCGGCGTTCTTATCTGGACGCCGGACGGTGAAGGTCTTGTCTACCGTGATCTTGGAATGGGTGAGAACGCGGAGCTGACCATCTGGTACAGCCCGGTCGACGGAGGCGAGCCCGTGCCTTACGTTTCTTCACGGACCGAAAAGCTGTACCGCGTTGCGATCTCTCCCGATGGACAACGAAAGCTTGCGATCACACGAAACATTCTCACCGACGCCGTCATGTTGAGAAGGGAAGGACCTCGGAATTAGCTAACTTGGTAAAAAGTCTTTGCGTATCTTCGCGGCTTGGCGCCTTTGCGGGAGATTCCTACGCAAAACAATTTCACTGGCGCGGAACCTATTTCGAGTCCATTCCTCGCGCAAAGGCGCCAAGCCGCATTGAACCGCAAAGAAGACGGGAGACAGGAGACAGGAGACAGGAGACTGGCCAATGGGAACCCGGAGCGCCAGCGACGGGCATAACAGGAGACAGAAGTCAGAAGTCAGAAGTCGGGAGTCAGAAGTCGGGCCAATGGGAACCCGGAGCGCCAGCGACGGGCACAACAGGAGACAGAAGTCAGAAGTCAGAAGTCAGAAGTCGGGCCAATGGGAACCCGGAGCGCCAGCGACGGGCACAACAGGAGACAGAAGTCAGAAGTCAGAAGTCAGAAGTCAGAAGACGGGAGACAGAAGACAGGCAAATGGGAACCCGGAGCGCCAGCGACGGGTATAACAGGAGACAGAAGTCAGAAGTCAGAAGTCGGGAGTCAGAAGACGGGCCAATGGGAACCCGGAGCGCCAGCGACGGGCATAACAGGAGACAGGAGACAAGAGACAAGAGACAGAATCTCCTTAGTGTCCTCTGAGAATTCCTCCGTGACCTTTGCGGTTAATTTCATCCGACCAAACGAACTTCCGAAGTAGATTGCTCTCGCAAAGGCGCCAAGCCGCGAAGTGCCGCAAAGGAGACAGGAGACAGGAGACAGGAGACAGGAGACAGAAGACAGAAGACAGAAGACAGAAGACAGAAGACAGAAGACAGAAGACATAATCTTCTTAGTGTCCTCTGTGAAGACCTCCGTGACCTCTGTGGTAAACACTCTTCTTCGAATCCCGTCCGGAAGAAGAGAATTACGACTAATCCTAAGCTTCCTTTTAATCGGTAGGCAATAGCAGCTCCCGCAAGCTCCACAGGTGGGCTGCAAAGACGGCCGGGACGATGAACGCCGGAAGCCAAATGAAAGGAAAGTAGAGCACCCCTACGTTCGGCTGTTCGAAACCGAACTGCTGGAAGGGCGTCGGCACAGACAGGATCGCTCTCGTCACGATGTTGAACAAAAGCAAAAGAGCGGCGAGATTCCAGACGATAAGAAACACCTTTCTCGGTTCTCCATCCTTGAACCCAAGCCAAGCGGCGAGCGGCGCCGTAAGTCCGGAGAGGATATCGGGATTCACTCCTTCGAATGTCATCAACTGCGGGACCTGACCGTAGATGAACAATCCCCAGAGAACGATCTCGACCGGAATGCGGACGGTGTGGAGCAAAGTGAGCGTCCGCAAGGCATCGGCGCCTCTCGGCATCATCACGAATACGACAAACAGAAGAAGAAGGATCGAGGGGGGCGCAGCGCCCAAAAGGCGTGCCGGGACGGCCCCGACTTCAAGATAAAACCCTGAAGAGCCTAGAAAGCCCTGAACTGCAAGAACCACAAATGAAAGCGCCGTGAGGAAACCGATCGCCTTTATCGTCGCGTTTGCCCTGATTGCCGCCCACAAGAGCATCACGGCACAGAAGATCGTCGATGCTGAGATCAGGAGCGGCCAGAGGATGGGAAGATCTTCGATCATTCAATTCGTTTCCGATCGATATGAATCTTTTGTTAACACATAGGCGATCACGAACAGCACACCTAAAAGAAGATCGATAAGTCCGAAACCCAGAACCGCTGCATAGATCCTGCCGAACGAATACAGCACGATGGTAGAGATCGCGAACGAGAATTTCTCGATCACTGAAGCTATCATCAGCGGTCTGTATCTGGCGGGATCGCGCGAGATGATCAGGAAAACGAACTGAAACGCGACCGCGACCCCGACAAAGCCGTAGAAGTATTCCGGATGCGTAAGAGGCGGTGGGAAATCCACCGCGTTCTTCGACTCGAGGAAGTACTGGGGAATCAGCACGAGCAAACCGTAGATACCCGCGATCAGGAAAGTGTATCTCGCAAACTTCATTCTCTGACACTCCTGAACTTTTCAGCGTACCTGCTTCTTTCCAACAATGACGTGAAATCATCGCCGAGTAGTATCTCCATCACAGCCTCTTTCTTGTCGGGCGAGTTCTTGTAGAAGGCTTCCGCGATCTTGTAACCGATGTAGTATCCCAGATCCGCCGGCCTGTCCTTTGCCTTGTCACCCTGATAGAGCCATCTGCTACGGTCTGTTCCGTTCATTTCCTTCACGAACTCAACCCAAAGCTCGCGTTCATTCGCGTTCCCGTATTCCCGAAGGTGCGGGTTTATCTGACCGCCGGAGATCAGCTCTCCTATAAAGTCCGCGCTGCCTTCGCGGAATGCTGCGGCAAGAAGCGTGTTGTCATTGACCCGAGCTTGCTGGTAATGGATCAGTTCGTGAGCGACGATGTAGGGAAGCCGGTCGACCGAGGACAAGACAGCGCGGTGCCAGCTGCCGAGCTCGTCCAGAGGCGTGGACTCGGACTTGCCGAACATATCCACGCCGATCAGGAGGCCTTTGTCGGTCAACGTGCCTGCGGAATTCATTCGGCCGACCACAAAATAGACAGGCGGAAAAACAGCTTCCGGGTAGATCTCTTTCAGTCGGACAAAACTTGCCCGGATCTTCGGCTCGTATTTCTTGACTGTGAGCGAGCCTTCCCTCATCTGGCGATAGTACTGCGGATGCGCTTCGATCGTGGCGACGAGATCACAAACGCTCCCGATCCTCGTACGCGTAAATTCCTTAAGGCCAACACTGCCCTTCTTCAGGTATTCGTCCCGGTAAACGATCAGGTCGTTCTCGGGCGTCGCTTTGTCGTAGGCTTTCCAGAACAGATCAATGTCCGAAGTTACGATCTTTGCCCTTGACGGGTCCTGGTTCTGCAAGACGTCCGACTCCTGGGCGTGTATTCCCGCAGCAAAAAGCGTCAACAGAATGAAGGATAGGATATAGCTATAGCGCATCGGAGCCTCCTGAAAGTGATCGTGACAGCGACCATCATACATCGAGAGCCCGGAGACACAGACGGCGTCCCGGGCTGTGTAGCCTAAGACGCCGTTTGTTCAGACATCAGGTCATTTGGACAATAGTGAGACGATCTCCGTAGCCGCCTCCTCAACAATGCCGGTGATCAGGTCTTCACCAGCAGATTTCGCTTTTCGCTTGTATTGCTTTTTCAGACCGTCGCCAGTCGAGCGGACCAGCTCGAGCCCGAATGACATCTCGTCCTTCGCTTTCGTATTGGCTGCCAGGCTGCCCGCATTAATGATGGCGTAAGTCGCGGCTTGTCCGGCGATATTGCCCGCGATGCTGCCAGTGTGCCCTATCCCGACACTTCCGACCGCGGGTGCGATCACCTTCCCAAACATCCCACCGAATCCGCCTCCGCCTTGTTTGTGACTGACTATCCCGTAGACAACCGCGTCGCATTCGAGCTTCGCAGCTTCAGCCTGGACAGCAGAGGGTAGTTTGCTCTCAAGCATCACAACCTCGATGTCAGGCGTTTTCAAATACTCGGCTAGCGTGTTGCGGAATGCTGCTGCAAGCTCTTGGGCCGGCATACTCTCGCCCGCCGACGCCACCTTTACGTTCGCGATCCCGATCCGCTTAATTCCTGCTTTCTTTGCCGCAGTTTGAGCGTTGGCTGCGATCGGCTCATTCGAGACACCTGAGGGGATCGGTAACGATGACGCTTCGGATCTCGATCCGACCGGCATCTCTGATGGCGGGCCGGCGGCGTAAAGGTCTGATACGTCGTTTACTTCCCGGTAATCGGCCGGTATCTCGAACAGCGAATCGTCGAGAGTTTCTTTCGAGAGCTCCTTTACTTCCGTTACGATCTCAAAAGGCTCGCTGTTGCCGCTGTAAATAAGCGTCTTCTCGTAGATCGCAAAGCCTTTCTTTGCCGTTCCGTTCGATTTGGTCACAAACCTGTCTTTACACCCGCCGGACTTCACTTGCGGGGCTTCATACCTGACCTGGCGGTCCCCGCAGTCGAACCCGAAGGTCTCATCGATGTACCAGCCGTCAGTCTCGAACTTGCTGTTGCTGACGGTGCAGGCGTCGGCGGACGATTCGTAAACGACGACGCCCTTGATCCTTCGCGCGGTGTAACCAAACACCTGTTTTCTCTCTCCCGTGTCTTTCAGGGTAGAAGTAATTGTTACAGTGCCGCCTCTGGTTGTGGCGAGGTTCGCGGCGATCTCGGCATTTGCAGTGCGGTCCGGCTTCGACGTTTCCTCAAAGTACGACACCGAATAAGTTTTCAGCGCTGGGTTCAGGGAGATCTGTCTACCTGCGTCGCACTGGGTGATGTTTACCATAGCGCCGTTCATCGTCTCGGAGCGCTGGCGTTTTCCCTTTATATAGATAGTGTCCGCAAATGTCTGACCCGCCGTGGTGCGCTCAGTGCTCAGCTTCACATTGCCGAAAGCCGGAGCCACAGCGACAGCGAGCAGCAACCATATAATTCCTTTGTTCAACAGCCTCATCTTCAATGATTTCTCCTTAGCAACAAGTTCGGGCCGCAGAATGCCACCCAAGCTTTAACGCGGAGAGTCCGTCGGGAATGTGTCATCCCGTCGCGAACCAGGCTGGGTGAAGCCGTATATGTTGACAATGAAGGTCATTTGAATAAATATCGTTCACGAATTCCGAGGGGGTCCAGAATTCTATGGCGACAAAAGTTGTGAAATGCCCGAGCTGTTCGGCGGAGAACACAGGCCTTGAGAACTATTGCCGAAACTGCGGAAACCTGCTGACCAACGCGTACGAGAATCAGCAGATGCAGAGACAGTCGTCGGGAGGCGAGAATCATCCGGGTGCGGACAAAAGAGTTGCCGCGGGTATCTGCGGCATACTGCTCGGGGGATTGGGAATTCACAAGTTCATCCTCGGGTACACGAACGAAGGC
The DNA here is from genome assembly GCA_003385635.1 of Acidobacteriota bacterium. Taxonomy (GTDB): domain Bacteria; phylum Acidobacteriota; class Blastocatellia; order Pyrinomonadales; family Pyrinomonadaceae; genus Aridibacter. The sequence goes on from QQUY01000003.1 coordinate 174,140, forward strand.
GTGATAATGCTCGTCATTCAGATCGTGGGGTGGTTCTTGTGCGGCATTCCTTCGATCGTAGTGTCCGTGATCGGCCTGATCGAAGGAATTATGTATCTCACCAAATCCGACGAAGAGTTTTCCCAAACTTATGTCATCGGCCGCAAGCCCTGGTTCTAGGGGCGGCCGCATCCAGAAATGTTCACCGGCATAATTGAAGAGCTTGGAAAGGTGTCTTCGCTGAAGAGATCCGAATCCGGAGCGCGCATAACTATCGCTGCACCTCTGGTTTCTTCGGACGCAGCAGAAGGAGATTCGATAGCCGTCAACGGCGTGTGTCTGACCGCACTCGAGATCGGAGGTGGCGGGTTCTCTTCCGATGTCTCGGAAGAGACGCTCCGGCGTTCGACGCTTGGTAGTCTAACGAAAGACTCCAGGGTAAATCTCGAACGTTCGGTCACGCCTTCGACACGGCTTGGCGGCCACATCGTACAGGGCCACGTTGATGGAACGGGAACGTTTGCGGGTGCCGAGGCAGAAGGGGATTTCTGGACCGTGCGGATCGGGTTCCCCAAAGAGATGTCTCGATATTTTGTTTACAAGGGTTCGGTTGCAGTGGAAGGGATCTCACTGACGATCGCAAGGCTCGAGAAAGATCATTTCGAGATCGCAGTGATACCAAAGACCTGGGAACTGACGAATCTCTCAACCCTGAAGGAAGGCGATCGTGTCAACCTCGAGGCGGATGTGATCGCGAAGTATGTCGAACGGCTGGTAGGTGAAGCCATTGACCATTGACCATGGTCAATGGTCAATGGTCAATGGTCAATGATCGATGATCACTGTGCGCCGCCCGGAGGTGCCTTTCTCGGGATCTTGCCATCCATCATCGCTGTCTGGTAGACGAACGCGGCCATGATCGTCGAGTTGTGCTTCAGGTCATCCGCGAGCAGGCGATCGTAGTTGTCCTGATTCGAGTGGTGCGTCAAAGGCGAGTACTCGATCGGGTCCTGAATGAACTGGAATCCCGGCAGGCCGATCGCATCGAACGACAGGTGGTCCGTACCGCCCGTGTTGTTAAGCGTCAGCGTACCTGCTCCCATCTCTTTGAACGGCTCTAGCCAAACCCGGAATATCGGCGCGACGGCCGAATTGCCCTGCAGATAGACTCCGCGGAACTTCCCGGTTCCATTGTCCATGTTGTAGTAAGCAGAAAATTTGTCGTACGCAGGCTTGGTCACGAGCTTGCCGCTGCCCTGGCCCATCAACATCGCAAACCGGCCACCACCGCCCTGCATTTCGCCAAAGTGTTGTTTAACGTATTCCTGGGATCCGTTAAGACCCTGTTCCTCACCGCTCCAAAGAGCGACGCGGATAGTTCGGCGCGGTTTCAGACCGGTCGCCATTATGATCCTCGCGGCTTCCATCGCGACGGCGCAACCAGAAGCATTGTCGGTCGCCCCTCCTGCCGCGTGCCAGGAATCAAGATGGCCGCCGAGCATTACGACCTCGTCTTTCAGTTCCGGATCCGTACCCGGGATCTCTGCGACGGTGTTATAGCCCATCAGGTCTTCCTCGTGGTACATCGCCTTGATGTTCACCGACATTTTGACCTGCTTCCTGTGTTCGATCATCCTGACGAGCCGGTTGAAGTGCTCGGTCGACATCGTCATCTGCGGCACCATCTTCGATTCGGCTCCCTTGTCCCACGCGCTGACGCTTCCCTGGAACAGGTCCTGCAGGGTCTCCGGAGGATCGCCGGCTACTGAAGCGCCAGACACGAACACGGTTCCGCCGCTTCCCTTGCTGCTATTGTCCGCCATTACCGCAGCGCCTTCGTCGATGAGCATCTTCATCGCCTTTGCACGAAGCCTGGCATTGGCAAGAAACCGCTGGATCTGTTCCTGGTTGAAATTCGGTCCGCCGCCGCGGCCCAAGTTCGGATCCGGTGCGTTTGCCATACTCAATAGCTGGGAATCCGTAAAACGCCGTCCCATTCCATCGAAATCCGGTTGCATATCGCGGGCGTCACCGACAAGCACTATCGCGCCTTTAAGTTTGCCTTCATACTTTGCGAGGTCTTCTTCGCTGTCGAATTTCAAGTGAACAACTGGTCCCGTAACTTCGCCTTTTGTCGAAGGCGACCACGCTTTTGGGTGGGCGATCACGGGAAAGGTGTGAGGTTCAACGACCTGTGCAGAGAACTCCTGAAGAGACCAGCCCCGGCCCCAGGGGCCCCACGCTTCGAGCTTGGCGTTCTTCATTCCCCACTTCGCCATCTGATCGCGCGTCCATTCGTTCGCGCGCTTCATACTGGGGGAGTTCGTGAGGCGTCCTCCTATTACATCGACCATGTAGCTGAGCGTCTGCATCACCTGCGAATTGTCGCCCATTCCTTCGGCCTTGATCTTCTCTATGTCCTCTTTCGGTGCCGCGTAGATCTCCGAATCCGTCGTCCGCGCAAAGGCGGTCATCGGCAGGAGCAGTGCGTAAAGCGCTGCCGCAGCCAGAAACTTGCGTCTTAGCATTTCGATTTCTCCTACGTTATGAGTTTGAGCAAATGGATTTTTTCCGATTCTTTATACCACAACCGGAGGTATCGCGTACGTGAGGGCGAGATGGACGGAGCCGCTAACTTCGTTCAGGAGGACGAACGCCAGGTCAGCGTATACGCGGGAGGGACATTCCGTACCACCAGCGGACTTCTTTCGGTGGGACCGTATCGTTCTTCAAGACGCTCGCGCAGTTTGACCGCCGGCGGCAATCTGTAGCCGTGCGCATACTGAAACGTCCTGAACACGCAGCCCTTTTCCATAAACTTGTCTAATTCATTGAGGATCGAGGAGGTGACTTCGGAAGGCAGCGATACGAACGGAAGAGATGAAATGATGTATCCGACCTTTCCAAGGCCTGATTCTTTATGGATCGCCACCGCATCATCAGCGCTGCCCTGAACGATCCGAAGATCCGGATGATCTTTCCGCAGACGATCTACGAATTTCTCGTTCAGTTCGATCGCCAGATAGCAGTCCGGGTCGGGAAGTATGCGGGAGACAGCCTTTGTTACGGGTCCGGTGCCGGGTCCGAGCTCGAGAATCATTGAGTCTGGCGAAGGTTCGACGCCCTCGACCATCTTTCTTGAAAGCGCCGGACCGCTTGGTGCGACGGCTCCCACCGCGAGAGGGTCCTTAAAGAAGGCCGACAGGAACTCAAGGTTCTCTTTCATTTTCCAAGGTCGCTAAAAACTCAGCTGGCCGGAGTCACTTCGCTCGTTCCGGAGGGCGAGTCCGCGGGCTGCTCTTCCACTGAGCGCTTGAAGTCGCATTCTTCGTTATTACAATACCTTGTCGTGCCGTCGCGCTTCGTCGTCTTCTCGAGCACGAAGGCTGCGCCGCAGTCGGGACACTTCTCGAATACCGGTTTGTTCCAGAACACTACGTCGCAATCGGGGTACTCACTGCACCCGTAGAATTGTTTGCCCCTCCGCGATTTCTTGATCACGATATCGCCTCCGCAGCCTTCCCGAGTGCAATCCATCCCGATCTTTTCCTGCTTGACGTACCGGCATTTCGGGTAGTTGGAACACGCGACGAACTCTCCGAATCGGCCCGTTCGGCGGACAAGTTTTGCACCGTCTTTAGGGCATTCCTCGTCGAGCTCGACGGGCGGCGGAGCGGGTTTCTGGTTCCCCTTCGGGATCTTCCTTATGTTTTTGCATTCAGGGTATCCGGTGCAGCCGTAGAAAGCCCCGAACCGGCCGCGCTTGAGGCTCATTTCCTTGCCGCAAAGTTCGCACGGCTCTATCTCGACTTCGCCTTCCTCTTCGCTGTCGGACTCCTTGTCTCGCTTGCTGGCCACCTCGCGGGTGTTCTTGCACTCAGGATAATTCTCACAGGCGAGGAACTGGCCGTAACGACCAAACTTGATCACCATGCCCGCACCGCATTTCTCGCAAACTTCGTCGGTCGGGATAGCCTGCCTCTTCTTGCCTTTGATGTTCTCCTCGGCCTCTTTCAGATCGACCGAGAACCGCTCGTAGAATCCCTTTATCGCCTCGCGCCAGTCGAGCTTCCCTTCTTCGATCTCATCCAGACGATCTTCCATCCGCGCCGTGTAGTCCGTATTGAACAGATCGTCAAAGCTTTCGACAAGGAGGTCGTTGACCGTGGTGCCTAGAGCTGTCGGATGGAATCTGCCTTCGATCTTCTCAACATATTCACGATTCTGTATCGTCGTCATGATCGCGGCGTAAGTGGAAGGTCGTCCGATTCCGAGCTCTTCCAAAGCCTTCACAAGGGTCGCCTCAGAGTATCTAGGCGGCGGCTCCGTGAAGTGCTGATTCGGCACGATGCCCTCGTTCTTCAGCTCGTCCCCTTTCTCGACCTTGGGCAGCGTCCGCCCCTCATCGTCCTCTTTTCCGGTCCTGTCTGAAGAGCCCTTGGCTTCTTCATATACCTTGAGGAAACCGTCGAATTTAAGTACGGATCCGGTCGAACGAAAGCCGTACCGGCCTGCCTTGATGTCGATCGTCGTTTGGTCGAAGAGCGCCGGCTTCATCTGGGACGCAACGAATCTTTGCCAGATGAGCGTATATAGTTTGAGTTCGTCAGAGGAAAGATATTTCTTGATCGCGTCCGGCGTGAGCTTGACGTCCGTCGGCCTTATCGCCTCGTGAGCGTCCTGGGCGTCTTTCTTTGATTTGAAGTAACGGGGCTTCTCCGGGAGGTAACTGTCTCCGTACTCGTTCCCGATAAACGAACGCGCGCCGTCCATCGCATCGTTCGAGATCCTCGTCGAATCGGTCCTCATATATGTAATGAGTCCCGTCGCGCCGTCTCCACCGATCTCCTTGCCTTCATAAAGCTTTTGCGCGACGGTCATTGTTTTCTTGACCGAGAACCCAAGCCTTCGGGAGGCGTCCTGCTGTAATTTCGACGTAATGAAAGGAGGCGTCGGATTTCGCTTTCTCTCTTTTCTGGCGACCTCTTCGACAACGAACTGTTCTTTGCCCGCCTCTTCTACGATCGCCTTGGCTTCTTCTTCGTTCTTGACGTGGACCTCGTTTTTCTTAAGGTCCTGATCGAACTTCCCAAGCTTTACCTTCTTGTCGTCGATCGTTCTAAGCTTTGACTCGAACCTAGGCGGTTCGCCAGCGGCCAGATTTGCAATAACCGACCAATACTCCGTTTTGTTGAACGCTTCGATCTCGCGTTCGCGCTCTACGACCAGACGGACCGCAACCGTCTGAACACGGCCTGCCGACAAGCGCCCGCCGATCGTCTTCCAGAGGATCGGCGAAACCTTGTAACCGACAAGCCGGTCGAGCACACGTCTAGCTTGTTGGGCGTCGACAAGATTGTGGTTTACCTGTTTCGGTGATTTGAATGCTTCTTCGACCGCCTTCTTGGTGATCTCGTTGAACATCACGCGGTAGACGGACTTCTTGGATTTCTTGGGGACGAGCTCTTCTGCAAGATGCTGGCAGATCGCCTCTCCCTCTCTGTCGGGGTCGGCCGCGAGATATACGGCTTCGGACAACTTGGCTGCTTTCTTCAACTCGGAGACGGTCTTCTTGTTGTTCCTCTTCCGTGCGTCCGGAATCACTACATAGGTCGGCTCAAAGTCGTTGTCGACATCCACGCCGAGCTCCTTCGAAGGGAGATCCTTTATATGGCCGATCGAGGCCATTACCTTGTAGTCCGGTCCTAAATACTTGTTGATCGTCTTTGCCTTTGCCGGCGACTCGACGATTACGAGGTTCTTGCTCATCTATAAAAAATCCTATTCGTGATTCGAAACAAAAATGCCAGACGGTACAAGTCTGACATTCGGGAAAAGACCGTCACTTGTCTAGCCTTTTTTCAACCTAACCCAATAAATGGAGATTTGCCAAGCCCGGTTTCCCAAGATGTGGATTCGGACCGGGTCAGTTGCCCCAACGTCCCAAAGGGACGCGTCAGCGGCGCTTCGCATAGTTGTCTCCGGGCAAAAGCAGTATGTGATCCTTGAGATCCAGTCCTACGATCGATGCATTTAGTTCCCCGAAGCTGAGGCCGGACCTTTCAAGAAGCTCGTCTTTATGCAGGTGCTCGTCCGGTTTCAGCAACTTGTACACTTTGCGCTCGTTGTCGGTCAATCCCGCTGGCACCCTGGACCGGCTTCCTTCCGATGTGCTCTCGTCACCTTCCGGAAGGATCGTACCTGCTATCTCCTCGGGCAGTTCCGTGACGACATCCTGCCAGTGCTGGACAAGTTTCGCACCTGATTTCAAAAGATAGTTCGTGCCGAACGAGTTCCTGGATGTGATGTTTCCGGGAACGGCCATCAGCTCGCGGTCCTGTTCCATCGCGAGACGCGCAGTGATCAGTGAACCGCTTCTCTCGGAGGCCTCGACGACAAGGACTCCGAGGCTCAGACCGGAAATGATCCGGTTGCGATACGGAAAGTTATCCCGCAGCGGAGGTGTTCCGAGTGGGAACTGTGAAACGATCGCACCGCCGCTTTCAAGTATTGAATCTGCAAGCTTCCTATTCTCTGCAGGGTATACATCGTCGATGCCGGTCCCCATAACGGCTATCGTCTTTCCGCCGCCCCTGATCGCACCTTTGTGGGCGGAGGTGTCGATGCCGCGGGCGAATCCCGAAACGATGCAGACGCCTCGCTCGGCCAAATCCTGAGCGAGCATCGCCGCCGAGTTCCTGCCATAGGTCGTACAGCGCCTGGACCCTATGACGGCGACTGACGGCGCCTCGAGGCACGTCCGCCAGTCGCCTGTGACGTAGAGCGTGATCGGGGGATCGTGAATCTCGCGGAGGTATTGAGGATAGATCCCGTCATCCAGGATCAGTACGTCGCCGCCGATCCTGCGAACCGTTTCTACCTCGGTCTCAGCTTTCTTGTGGAACTGCTTGCGGAGGATGCTCTGTACGGTTTCAGGAGGAAGGCGCAGTTCCTCAAGCTCGCTCCTCAGCGCGTTGAACACACGCTCCGGAGAGCCAAATCGTTCGAGCAGTTGTGTAGCTTTCCGGGGCCCAATTCCCGGCGTCATGTTCAGGGAGATCCATTCTTTCATTCATCGCTTCGCCTTTTGAGTGGAAGTTTGTCGAAGCGTGACCGCAATTCCGGAAAGGAGTTGGCGGAGGCGTGTGGGAATCGAACCCACCTGAGCCTGCTCTCGCAATCTCACAGACGGTTTTGAAGACCGCGCCGTTCACCAGAACGGATTCGCCTCCGGATATTCAGATCCGGTTCAAATTGTAAGGTATTTCGGCCGGAATGGGCGGTGTTGCCGGATGGCTGATGGTCGAAAGGAAAATCTCTGCCAATTAAACTACGCCGAGGTCTGAATTCGTGTCAAGTTTTGAGACTCGATCAGGTGACCTCCGAGACCGCTTTGACCGCCTTTTTTCGGCGGCTAGAGGTCGCTTGACCACCCAAAATACGCGTGATATTCTCTTACCTTTTGTAGTGACGGTTCCGGGCTGTTCCTGTGTACGGGAAATCTGTTTAAGGAACCGGGAAAAGCGCGAATATGGTCTTGCTCGCATTTGCAGAAACAATCCAGTTGGTGCCGGATCTGACGATGTTCATTCACATCGCGTTGATCCTTGGCATGATCTGGCTGCTTAACCGCACATTCTTCAAACCCATCAATCAGGTGCTCGACGCACGCGAACGCAACAAAGGCGGCCGCGGCGGTGAGGCGGAAAAGATCCTGAAGGATGTTGCAATGAAGGAATCAGCATATAACGCTGCCCTGCTCGAGGCCCGGAACGAAGGTTACGAGCTTATAGAAAAGGAAAGGGCTGAGGCGGTCGAAAAGAAGAACTCGGATGTCGCGGCGATCAAGAGCGAGGTCGCCGACTACCTTGAGAAGGAAATGGCCGATCTTGAAAAGCAGACCGCGGACGCAGAGGAAGAGATCAAAGTAGAGGCCGAGAAAATGGCCGACAAGATCAGCGCAAATATTTTGAGGGCTGCCTGACCCTCGCAGAGGATCTAAAGAACTTATCGAAACGGTACAGCGGTGACGGTCTGAAAGTAGTCAACCGCCAGCTTATAGTATGTTAGCTTTCGCCATCAGCTTTCTCCACTTCCTTGCCGAGAATGCCGCTCCGGCTGCCGAACCGGGGGGCTGGCTGGATTCCTGGAATAAGAACGTTGACCCGTATATGAACTACCCCGGCTTTGAGGCCTGGAGGTTCATAAATCTCGCCATCTTCATCGCGGTAATTGTCTACCTCGTCAGAAAGCCGCTCAGCGAAGCTTTCAAGGCGAAGAGGGAGAAGATCCGGGCAGAGCTGATCAGGGCTGAGGAAGAGAAGAAAGCCGCGATCGCTCAGCTAACGGAAGCCGAATCGAAGCTCGCGGGCCTCGAGAACGAAAAGGCTGCTCTGGTCAGTGAGGCCCGTGAAGAAGCTGCGGCGGAAAGAGAGAGGATCGCCCAGGAAGTTATAAGCGAAGGACGGCGGCTTCGTAGCCAGGCGGAAGGCGAGGTTCTCAGAAAGTCACAGCAGGTTCGTGCCAAACTCAAGCGATTCTCTGCCGAGGAAAGCATAAGGCTGGCAGAAGAGAAGATCCGGAACGCGATGTCGGCCGAAACCGATTCCCGCCTTGTGAAAGCCAACATTAAATCGATCGGAGGTATGCGTTAGGATGGGCGTCGAGACCATTGCAAGACGATACGCAAGCGCACTCGCCGATGTCGTGATGCAGACCGGGGAAGCATTCCCGGTACAGAACGAGTTGAAACAGTGGGAAACTCTTCTGTTCTCGAATCGCGAGCTGTTCAACGCATTCAATAATCCTGCGATCGCGCACAACAGCAAAGAGAGGCTTCTTGAGGATCTGATCTCGAGGTCGAATCCTTCGGGCACGACGGCAAACTTTTTGCGCGTGCTTCTACGTAACTCCAGGCTGACCGGCCTTCAGGAGATCAACGACAGATTTGAAGAGGTTATAGATGAGCGCCGCGGAGTCACTTCGGCAAGCGTTACGTCTTCACGCGAGCTAACGGAAAGCGAGAAGGCTGAGCTTAAGGCGAATCTTCAGAAAATGTCCGGAAAAGAAGTCAATCTTCAGTTCTATATTGACGAGAATGTAATCGGCGGCGCCGTTACGCGTCTCGGGTCCACCGTCTATGACGGTTCGGTAAAGACCCAGCTGGAATTATTGAAACAACAGATGATCGATTCGTAACCGGCGCGGCCTCGCCGAGGCCTCCGGTTGACGGGTGAAAAGCATATGGAATCAATTAAGGCCAACGAGATAAACGAGATTATCCGGGCCCAGATCGAGAATTTCGACGCGAGCATGACCGTTGCCGAAGTCGGAACGGTTATCAAAGTCGGCGACGGGATCGCCGAGATCTACGGCCTGGAAAAGGTCATGGCCGGCGAGCTCCTCGAGTTCGACCACGGTGTTCGCGGACTGGCACTGAACCTTGAAGAAGACAAGGTCGGTGCCGTTCTGTTCGGCGATTTCCAGAAGATCAAAGAAGGCGACGAAGCAAAGCGTACGCGAAAGATCATGAGCGTGCCGGTAGGCGACGCGCTTGTCGGCCGCGTAGTTGACGCGCTCGGCAACCCGATCGACGGAAAGGGCGAGATCATCACCGATGACTACAACCCGATCGAAAGGATCGCTCCGGGTATCATCGACCGGCAGCCGGTTAAGGAACCGCTTCAGACGGGTCTTAAGGCGATCGATTCGATGGTGCCGATCGGCCGCGGACAGCGTGAGTTGATCATCGGCGACAGGCAGACCGGTAAGACCGCGGTTGCCGTCGACACGATCATCAATCAGAAAGGCAAGGACGTGATCTGTGTCTACGTAGCGATCGGCCAAAAACGCTCGACCGTTGCACAGGTTGTAGAGAAGCTGAAGGAATACGGCGCTATGGACTACACCATCGTCGTTTCCGCGACGGCATCGGATCCGGCGGCAATGCAGTATCTCGCGCCCTACACCGGCGTCGCGATGGGAGAGTATTTCCGCGACAACGGACGCCACGCTTTGACGATCTACGACGATCTTTCTAAGCAGGCCGCGGCATACCGCGAGATCTCGCTTTTGCTCAGAAGGCCTCCGGGCCGCGAGGCATATCCGGGAGACGTTTTCTATCTCCACTCACGGCTTCTTGAGCGTGCAGCGAAGATGGCTGATGCCAGGGGCGGCGGTTCGCTCACATCGCTTCCGATCATCGAGACGCAGGCGGGCGACATTTCGGCGTACATTCCGACAAACGTCATCTCGATCACCGACGGACAGATCTTCCTCGAGGCCGACCTGTTCAACTCGGGAATCCGGCCCGCGATCAACGTGGGTAACTCTGTGTCTCGTGTAGGTGGTGCGGCTCAGGTGAAGGCGATGAAGCAGGTCGCCGGTACGCTCAGGATCGACCTTGCTCAGTATCGAGAGCTGGCGGCGTTCGCGCAGTTCGGCTCGGATCTTGACAAGGCTACGCAGGCACAGCTCGAGCGTGGTAAGCGGCTTACAGAGATCCTTAAGCAGGGTCAATACAGGCCGATGCAGGTCGAAAACCAGGTACTTATCATCTGGGCGGCGACGAACGGTTTTGTAGATGACGTCGCTGTGGACCAGCTCGGACGCTTTGAAGTCGAGCTCTTCGATTTTATGGAGAACTCGAATCCGGCGGTCATTCAGCAGCTTCGCGATCAGAAGAAACTGGACGACGATCTGAAGGACAAGCTGAAAGAAGCGCTTGAGGATTTCAAGGCGACACGCTGGAACAAGGAAGAAGAAGCTGAAGCTGAGGTCGAAACTGAAGAGACGCCGGCTGTTTCCGATGGGGCGGCTGAGGCTGAAACGGCGGAAACCGATTCTGAAGCTGAGGCTTCTGCTGACGATGAATCGGACGAAGGCGATGACGACGGCGGCGAGTCCGCATCGGCCGGAGCATAATTAGAACGGGGCCGACGTCCGGCCCCGAAACGCAAGATGGCAAGCTTACTGGACATGCGAAGGCGGATCAAATCCGTCAAGAACACGCAGCAGATAACAAAGGCGATGAAGATGGTCGCAGCGGCAAAGCTCAAACGAGCTCAGGACCGCGTGACAGCGGCCAGGCCGTATGCGGTGAAGATGAACGAGGTGCTCGGAGGTCTGAGCGCGAAGGTCTCGAACGACTTCTCCCATCCGCTTTTGAACGAGCGTGGGGACGAGAAATACCTGATCGTTCTTGTTACGGCAGACAAGGGTCTTTGCGGCGGTTTTAACGCCAACCTTATGAAGGCGGCACAGGCTTTCATCGCCGGCCACGAAGGCCGCGACATCTCGATGATGCCTGTTGGCAGGAAGGGAAGGGACTTCTTCAGGCGCCGAAACATTGAGTTTGTCGAAGAGTACATAGGGCTTACCGGGAGCGGCCGTGCTGAGATCGCGGACGCACGCAGGATCTCGGCCGATATTACCGAGAAGTTCGTTGAGGACGAGACTCTCGACAAGGTATTCCTTGTATTTACAGAGTTCAAGACGGTCATCTCGCAGCAGGTGAAGGTCGAACAGCTTCTTCCCATTCCAAGGATCGAGGGTGAGGAAGAAGGAGAGTCCGGCCCGGAAGCCGAGTACATTTACGAGCTCCCTCCTGCGGAGATTTTTGGCAAGCTTCTTCCGAAGCAGGTCGAAACACAGATATACAGGTCGATGCTTGAATCGGTCGCTTCCGAGCAAGGAGCAAGAATGACGGCGATGGATTCAGCGTCCAAGAACGCCGGCGAGCTGATCGAAACCCTGACGCTTAACATGAACCGCATTCGCCAGGCGGACATCACGCGGGAGATCATCGAGGTGGTCTCGGGTGCTGCGGCGCAGTAATCAGAACCCGGAGCAAGCGACAGGCACAAAGGAGTGATGAGTACTGAGTACTGAGTACTGAGTTAAGAAGTCAGAAGTCAGAAGTCAGGAGTCAGAATACGGTAGTCAGAGTTTGCTAGTTAGATATCGGGATCTAGAATTCTCCGCCACGGAGTGGCGACGGATCTTAGCCCCGGGTCGCGCCGAAGGCGCAACCCGGGGTTTTCGTGCATTTGGAATCCTCAGCCCCGGAGGGGCGACGCCTTTGTTGCCCGGAGAACCGGCGACCGCTATGCCGAATTCAACAGGCTGTCTGCAAAGGCGGCCTTTTTTGCGTCGCTTCGTGTTCCCTCGTGATTAACGCTCTGAGATATTCTGTTTGAAATCGATATACGATTAAAGTATATTCGCCTTGATTTTTCGCTAACTACCTGACAATCAGACAAATAAACGGAGGATCCTATGGAAATCATCGGTGCCGGGATCGGCGGGATCGGAGGCCTGATCGCGCTCATAGGCTACATCTGGCTCATCGTCGTAGGTTTCAAGCAGGGCGGTGCACTTTGGGGAATCCTTATATTCTTCTTCAGTTTTCTCGCGGGCCTGATCTTTTGCATAATGCACAAGACCGGATGGGTGCCCTGGATACTGATGGTCCTCGGAGGCATTCTGGCGAGTTTGGGAATGGGACTCGGAATCTCGAATACTGTTATGCAGGAGATGAATCTCTAGCTTGGCATTGAAAAATAAATCCATCTGGCGTGGGCGAGTGATTCGCTACACGCCTTTTGTTTTGTGGACCGCGATCGTTCTCGCATTCTCGACCGGCGGCGCTTCGATGAACCGTACGTCGAGGATCATCAGGCCGCTGCTTAAATTCTTGTTCCCGGATGCCTCCGAACAAACATTTGTCCTCGTTCATATGGTCATTCGGAAAGCGGCCCATTTTATCGAGTACGCCATTCTTGCCACCCTCGCGTGGCTTGCATTCAAAGGCTCCTCAAAGTTGTTCCTGTCGGTTCGCCCGATGCTCGCAGCGTTCGCATTCGCGCTCGTGATAGCTTCCTCGGACGAGCTGTATCAGTCCTTCGACCCTTCCCGCACGGGCTCTTTGTACGACGTCGCGATTGATATGTCCGGAGCGGTCGTCGCTCTGCTTATCATTTCTCTTGCGAAGAGAATGGCCAAAAATTGATATACCGGGCGTTGTTCCCGTATAATTTGAACCGATAAGGGTAGGATAACGTTTTATTTAAAGGCGCTTTCCGCGGATGGAAAGCGCGCAGAATTACCGACCCCGGACGACAGCACATAATAAGGAGAGTTAATAATGGGAATTTGGGACAAAGTTAAGGAAGAGGCCCTCAATCAGTTTATCGAGGTAATCGAGTGGCTCGATGAATCGAAGGACACCATCCTTTACAGGTTTCCGGTCCACGGACAGGAGATCAAGAACGGCGCTCAGCTGATCGTTCGTGAATCGCAGGCTGCCGTTTTTGTCTATGAAGGCCAGGTCGCTGATGTCTTTGGTCCAGGCAAATACACGATCGACGGCGGGAACACGCCCATTCTTTCCAAACTCGGCGCTTGGAAGTACGGTTTCAACTCACCCTTTAAGTCTGAGGTCTATTTCGTAAACACGAAGCAGTTCACCGACATGAAGTGGGGCACCTCGAACCCGATCATGCTCCGTGACAATGATTTCGGTATCGTCCGCTTGCGAGCCTTCGGCGCTTACTCGATGCGCGTCGCTGATCCTTCTACGTTTATAAAGGAGGTGGCGGGGACAAATGCGACATTCGATACCGAAGATATCGACGTACAGCTAAAGCGTGCTATCGTCACCGAGTTCTCGGATGCGATCGGCGAGATGAAGATCCCGGCTCTCGATCTTGCGGCTCAGTACAAAGAGATCGGAGATGCGATCCGCGGAAAGATCAATACCGACTTCAAAGACTACGGCCTCGAGGTAACGAAATTCTACGTTGAGAACGTCAGCCTTCCGAAAGAGGTCGAGGAAGCGATGGACAAGCGCGCTTCGATGGGGGCCCTCGGAGACGCAAACCGCTACGCTCAATTCCAGGCGGCCGACGCAATGCGCGATGCCGCACAGAATGAAGGAGGCGGCGCGGGGCTTGGAGCGGGACTCGGAGCCGGCTTTGCGGTCGGCAACCAGATGGCGAACGCATTCGGCGGACAGCAGCAGGGCCAGGGGGGAGGTCAGCAGGCTGCAGCGACCATTTCCTGTCCGAACTGCGGGAAGGCAAATGCGCCCGAAGCGAAATTTTGCGCCGAATGCGGCGGTAAGATGGAGGTCGTCAAAGTACCTTGCGTGAAGTGCGGTGCTGAACTCAGAGAAGGTGCGAAGTTCTGTTCTGAGTGCGGTTCGAGCCAGGAGAAACAGAAATGCTCGAATTGCGAAGCTGAACTCGCGCCTGGAGCGAAGTTCTGTGCAGATTGCGGAACTCCGGTTGCGGACGAAGCGCCGGAAGGCGAATAGAGTGCGAATAGCTTGCAGGATCGAGGGCGGGAGCAGGTTCTCCTGCCCTTTCTTTTTCAAAACCTTAATCTTCAACATGGAGCTCGAACCATGGCGATAAGTCCAGAACTTCTCAAGATTCTCCGGTGCCCGAAATGCAAATCGGAGGTGAAGCTGAAAGAAGACGGCACGGGTCTCACTTGTCAAAATTCCGACTGCGGATTGGTTTATCCCGTACGCGACGACATCCCGGTGATGATCGTCGAAGAAGCAGAAAGAGCGGTTGCAGGAAAAGAAGACTAGGCTGACGATGCCGGAAGCATATAAGGCGCTGCAAAGAGGCGCGGCTCTCGTAGACTGGGAACGGGTCGGCAGGGTCTTGGTTATCCGGTTGCGTTCGATCGGAGATACCGTCCTGTGCACGCCGACTCTCAGGGTCTTGCGCGAACAACTTCCGGATTCGAGGATCGACGTACTGCTGGAAGAATGGGTCGCGCCCCTCCTTGCCGGGCACGAGTCTGTCGATTCGGTGATCACCGTTGGGAATGATGCAAGAGCGCGTCTCCGGACGGCGCTGGAACTGAGAAACACGCGGTACGACGTTGTCGTCAATCTACACGGCGGGACTACGTCAACATTTCTGACGCGGGCATCCGGCGCGCGGTACCGGATCGGATCTTCTTCCTACCAGTTCCCTTTCCTATACAACGTGCGGCTCCCTTCCCCGCAGGAATTCTGGGGACGCGACGAGGTACATTCCGCGGAAGTACAGCTGGCGGTTGCGGGCCATGCGGGCATCGAGGTCGAAAGGAGGCCGGACTCAGAGCTTCCTATCAACGAACCGGCTTCGCGAATGATCGATGCCAGGCTTGGTGCAATAGGGCTTTCAGGGAGTTCAATTGCGCTGATCCATCCGGTTGCGGCGTTGTTTACTAAACAATGGCCGACACGAAGTTTTGCGAAAATAGCCGAGAAGCTTGAGATGGAGGGACTGAAGCCGGTTGCGGTGGCGACCGAATCAGAAGCAGGGGTGCTTGACGCGCTTCGCGAATTGACCAGGTCCACCGTTAAAACTTTTTCGGACCTTACTCTTCCTGAGATCACTGAATTGGCCCGACGTGCTTCGGTTTTTGTTGGAACGGATTCCGGGATCGCACATATCGCGGCCGCTGTGGGCACACCTCCATTGGTGATATTCGGGTCCTCCAATAGAGACCACTGGCGGCCCTGGACACGAGCACCCTACCGTATAGTCTTCGACGAGTACGACTGCCAGCCCTGTTCTGGCTACGAATGCAGGGAATTCGGTGATGCCCCGTGTATCAACAGGCTTTCTGTTTCAAAGGTCGCGAAAACATTAGACGAACTTCTCGACGAGATGCAGCTGAAGCCTTGAATTCAGGAAGTGAACTCCGGCCCCGAAGCGTCCCGCAAGTCTTTCACCGTGCGTGCATTTTCAAATAAATCTTGCCTTTTCAAGAGTAATCGGAGTAACATTAGACGAAATTCAAAGCAGGAAAAGCTAGGCGTCGGGCTCTAAACACCCTGATCGCTTTCATGCGAACGGCATCCATCGGGGTTCGATCCACAGATCCCGGAAGACCATGCCTTTCAACACTTTAGGAGGAACGACAGCAGATGTTGTATGCACTTGGAGCATTGTTAAGCCTTATCATCGCGGTGGTTTGCTTTGTTTGGATGCGAGGTTCGTCGGACCAGAACACTCTGCTTCTCATCGTTGGAATCGTGTTCGCAATCCTGACGATCGTGTTTGGCGGATTGTTCCTTTCGGGACGCGTTAACAAGACCGAAGATATTCACGTTACCGAGTAGGTTCGGATCGTAGAGCAAGGAACCGGCGTCTCGTCAGAAGTTCTCAGCCGCTGACTCGCCAGTTCAACACCTCCGCGGGACCCTCCCGCATTTCTAATAAGAAGCTATCCTCGCGCGGGGATACTTCTATCTAAATCTGTCGCCCCACATCCCGTTTTACAGAAAGCCCGCGCACGCCGGGAGAACTTGGCCAGGTCCTCCCAAAGCACACAGTTCCAGAACCGGATGGTCGATTCCGGCTATAATCAGCCGGAACCAGACAGAGCACAGTTGTCTCTTAATGCGGACTGATCTATGACCTTTGAGATCGCAATCGTCCTTGCCGTCGCATTCTGCGCCGTCGTGCTTTTCGCAACGGAAAAGCTCTCGGTCGATGTGGTGGCGATCGTGGTGATGGCGATCCTGCTTCTTTCAGGGATCATTACGCCCGACGAGGGAATCGCCGGCTTTAGCAACAAAGCGACCGTAACTGTCGCGGCGATGTTCATTCTCAGCGCAGGGCTTTTCAAGACCGGCGCCGTTCGCTATCTGGGATCAGTTGTCTCCCAGATGTTCGAGAAAAGTTACTGGATCGGCCTCGTTGCAGTCCTCATCGCGGTAGGCTTCTTCTCTGCTTTCATCAACAATACTCCCGTCGTCGCAATCTTCATCCCTATTCTCCTGGGTGTTGCGAAAGACCTGAAGGTAAGCACTTCAAAGCTCCTTATGCCGATGTCATTCGCCTCGATGCTTGGGGGGATATGCACATTGATCGGTACATCGACCAATATCCTTGTGAGCTCGATCGCCGAAGACAACGGACTCAGGGAGTTCTCGATGTTCGAGTTCGCGCCGTTCGGACTGATCCTGTTCGGTATCGGAATCGCGTACATGCTTCTTTTCGGGATACGGCTGATCCCGGACCGCAGAAGCGAGGGCGACCTGATCGAGAGCTTCAGCCTTCAGGAGTACATCACAGAGATCGTTCTGCTCGACAACGCTTCTTCCGCTGGAATGGCGATCAAGGATGCGCCGATAACCCGCGAGATCGACCTGACCATACTCGAGGTTCACAGGGGCAAACAGATCTTCTCTGTACCCTCGCCCGATCTCGTTCTTCGTGCAGGAGACGTACTTCGTGTACGCTGCGACCTCGAAAAGGTTAAAAAGCTTCAGGCTTGGGAAGGGATTTTGTTCAAGTCCCAATTCAAATGGCGCGATGAGGATGTGCAGTCCGAGGATACGCGGCTTGTAGAGGCGGTCGTTGCCCTGAACTCGAACCTGATCGGAAAGACGCTGAAGGACCTTACGTTCCGCGAGTCATTCGGCTCGACGGTGCTTGCCCTGAGGCACCGTGGACGCCTGATGCGCGAGAAGCTATCCGAAACCGAGCTGGATGCGGGCGATGCGCTTCTGCTTGAGATCAAGAAGGACAGATACAATCAGCTGAGGCAGGATCCTTCCTTCGTGATCGTTTCAGAAGTCGAGTACGAGAGGTTCAGAAAGCGGAAGATAATTCCTGCGATCGCGATCGTTCTCGCGGTTATCCTCACGGCGACATTCGGATTTCTTCCTATCGTTGTCAGCGCGATCGTCGGCTCTTTGCTGCTGGTGCTTGTAGGCTGCCTGACGATGGAAGAAGCGTACAAGGCAATCGAGTGGCGGATCATCTTTCTGCTTGCAGGGGTCCTAACGCTTGGCGTGGCACTCGAAAAAAGCAAAGCGGCGGAGCTTCTGTCCCGTTCCTTGGTGGAGTATGTCGGTCCCTGGGGCGGTCCCGTGGCCGTGGTCTCAGCATTCTTTCTCGTAACTTCGCTACTTACCGGCGCAATGTCGAACAATGCGACAGCGGCACTTCTGGCCCCGATCGCTATCGCAGCCGCTAACTCGATGGACGTCAGTCCGAGGCCTTTTCTTATCGCCGTTACGATCGCTGCATCGGCGAGTTTCATGACTCCTGTCGGTTACCAGACGAACACCCTTATCTATGGACCCGGGCAATACAGGTTCAATGATTTTATAAAGGTCGGAACGCCTCTGAATATATTAATATGGATAGCGGCAACCCTTCTGATACCGTACTTTTGGGAATTCTGATCCTTTAGCCCGCGGCGTCGCTGGACCCGCGCATAGCAACGATGACGTTTGAGATCCTGTTCGTTCTCGCGGTGGCGGTGTGTGCCGTCATTCTCTTTGCGACCGAGAAACTCTCGGTCGATGTCGTCGCCATCGTCATTATGGCGACGCTTATCGCCTCAGGAATCATCAGCGCCGAAGAGGGGATCTCCGGCTTCAGTAACAAAGCAACGGTCACAGTTGCGGCGATGTTCATCCTCAGTGCGGGTTTGTTCAAGACCGGTGCGGTCAACTATCTCGGCGACATCACGACGAAGCTTTTCCGGAACAACTTCTGGGTCGGACTGATTTCGGTAATGTTCGCTGTTGCGTTCTTTTCCGCTTTTATCAACAACACTCCTGTCGTTGCGATCTTCATCCCGATACTTCTGGGTGTGGCGAAAGATATAAAGGCAAGCACATCAAAACTGCTTATGCCTATGTCGTTCGCATCAATGTTCGGCGGCGTCTGTACGCTGATCGGGACATCGACGAACATCCTTGTTAACTCAATTGCCGAAGGTCAGGGCCAGCCTGCGTTCTCAATGTTCGAGATCGCTCCCCTGGGACTCGCGATGTTTCTGGTCGGCACCACCTACATGCTGCTGATCGGCATCCGCCTCATTCCCGACCGCCGCTCCGAGGGCGACCTTCTCGAAAGCTTCGATCTGCACGAGTACATCACCGAGGTCGTCTTGCTTGACGACTCGACGTCAGTGGGCAAGCAGATCAAGGACGCTCCTCTTGTAAAGGAGATCGACATCAACATCATCGAGATCCAGCGCGGAGAGGAGACGATCCCGTTACCTGCGGCCACCGAACTGCTGCGGGCAGGCGACATACTGAGGGTCCGATGCGATCTTGAGAAGCTGAAGAAGATCCGGGAGCGCGAGGGAATCGTCTTCAAGCCTCAGTACCAGTGGAAGGACGAGGACATTCTAACGGAGGGCACTAAGCTCGTTGAAGGCGTGATCGCACCGCATTCCGAGTTCATCGGAAAAACACTACAGGACCTCAATTTCCGGGAGGAGTTTGGTGCGACCGTGATGGCGCTCAGGCACAGAGGCGTGCTGTTGAGGGACAAGCTATCCGAAACCAAGCTTGACGCGGGCGATGCATTGCTCCTGGAGGTAAGAAAGAGACGCTACAACCAGATCCGGCAAAGCCCGGCGTTCGTCATCATATCGGAAGTCGAACAGGAGACGTTCCGCAAGAGCAAGATCATCCCGGCGCTGGCGATAATTACAGGGGTCATCCTTACAGCAAGCCTCGGTTTCATGGATATCGCAGCTAGTGCGGTGATCGGTTCCATCCTTCTCGTACTGATCCGCTGTATAACTATGGAAGAGGCCTACAAGGCCATTGAGTGGCGGATCATATTCCTGCTTGCGGGCGTTCTGGCACTGGAGGCTGCGATGGAGAACTCACACGCAGGAGAACTTGTTTCTGAACAGATCATCGCGACGGTCGGTGTCTGGGGACCGATCGCGATGGTGTCAGCTTTCTACCTGATGACCTTCATACTCACCGAAATGATGTCGAATACAGCGACCGCGGCACTTCTGACGCCGGTGGCGATCGCGACCGCGAACACTATGAACGTTAGTCCCCGGCCCTTCCTGGTTGCGGTCATGTTTGCAGCATCCGCGAGTTTCATGACACCGGTCGGCTATCAGACCAATACACTTATCTACGGGCCGGGCCAGTACAGATTCGCGGACTTCCTTCGGGTAGGTACACCTCTTAACATACTTTTCTGGATCACTGCGACGATTCTCATCCCCTATTTCTGGTCATTTTAATCCGAAGAATGGCCCGGAGTGTGCGATCCGGGTCCTCAGGGGTTATAATGTTGACAAAAAGGTAAAGATTTATAGACTAGAAGTTTCGAGCAACATAAGAAATAAGCCGTACCGATGCCCAAGATAGCCGACATACAAGAAACGCCTAACCCGAACGCCGTGAAGTTCATTCTTCGCGAGCCGGTGAGCCACGGCACTTCGCATTCATTTAAGAAGGCCGAGGATGCGGACAGCGACGTATTGGCAAAGTCGATCTTTGACGTCGGTGATGTCGTGTCCGTGTTCTACATGGACAAGATGATCACGGTCGAGAAGACCGATGAATCCGACTGGGATGAAGTTCTTCCGGCGTTGGCAGTGCCGATCAGGGCTGCCGAGTCGGTTGCGAACGGAAACGGAAGCGCCGCGTCTGCCGCCGGTGGAGCGATCGCGGCGGCTGCAAGTGACGACCCTGTCATAAGGGACATCAATGAACTGCTCGATGAAAGGATCCGCCCGTATCTAGCTAGTGACGGTGGCTGGCTGGAGATCCTCAGCCTCGAAGAGAACGTCCTCAAGATACGTTACCAGGGAGCCTGTGGGAGCTGTCCAAGCTCGCTGACCGGTACACTGATGGCCATTGAGAATATGATCCGGGACGAGATCGACGACAGTATAGAAGTGGTCGCTGTATAGCCGATCCCCGGCGATTCTCGGAAGACCTTTCGATTCAACAGGATTCAGACCTTTCAGCGATTAAACATCGTTGAAAGGTCTTCTTGACATAGGTCTCTGCTTTTGGTCATAATTCAAAAGGCGTTGTCTTCCCCGACATGCCTTCCCGTCAAAGCTCGAAGCCGCTTCTACCTGCCATCAAAAGCATTTCCCTGCTATATTTAGTTAACTTGTCTGACGTTACGGAGGATTTTTATCGTGAACAGTGAAGAACTGGAGCAAAGTTTGCGCGCCGAATTCGACGGCTACCTGAAAGATGTCTTTAGCGATATCAAACAGGAAATCTCTGGTTTCCAGGAAAAGCTCGATTCAGAGTTCAAGGAACACAGAGAGCGCGTCAATGCTGCGCTGGCCGAGCTGTCCGGGAGGTTCTCCGACAGTCACGAGATCGGAGAGAGTTTCCGGGATTCAGTTACGGAACATCTCCGTCTTGCGAAAGACGAGGGGGCGCGAATCACGGCGATGGCTATCGCTGAGGCTGAAGAGCTTCACGGCAGCGCAACAACTGCTGAGGATCTTCAGGAAGGATTTTTGAATCTGCGCGATGCGATAAGCGATATCACAAGAAAGGAATCTCAGGCCGAAATACTGAAATCCCTGGTTCACCACGCAGCGGAATATACGCCTCGCGGAGCGTTCTTCATCGTCAAGAGTGAGCATCTAGTGGGATGGAGGGTGTTCGGACGGGAAGATCACGACGGACCGGATGTTGTACGCGAGCTTTTCTTCCCGCTTGCTTCGAGGACGGCGCTTAGCGAAGCAGTCGAATCGCTCGGGACAGTGAATGGCCTGGGAGAAGGCGGCGCCGACGAGGACGTATATCTCAACAGGCTCGGTTTTGGCAGGTCGCCGAACGTAGTTGCGATTCCACTGGTTGCGCGAGGCCGCGGTGTAGCGGTCCTTTACGCGGATTCCGGAGAGAACGGCGGGTTTGTAAACACTGAGGCATTGGAAACACTTGTTCACGTCGCAGGATTGACGGTTGAACTGCTTGCATCGGCGGCAAGCGATGCACACGAGTCGCACGACGAATATCACGTTGACGCTCCTTCCGAGGAAGATTACCCGGAGTCTTCATACAGGACTTCTGACTTTGCTCCGCCGGCGTACGACGAGGAAGACGGATCGCCGGACGAAGAGGTCGTTGAGCCTGTAGAAGCCGTTGAAACCATCGAAAAGACCGAATTCGAAGCAGAAGCCGTTCACGATCTTGGGGAGGCCGACGGGCCCTTTCCTGCCGTAGCTGAGGAAGAACCCGCGGTGGCAGAGGAATCGTTCTCGCCGGAAGAATCTGCGGATGAATCTTTTGAAGATGAAGATCAGGAAGAACACGCAACCGGTTTCAGCTTCAGTCCCTCCGAACCCTTTGCTGCCGAGAGCTCAGAGGAAGGGTATTCGGACGATCTCGGGTCAGAGAATGCCGAGCCTGCGGAAGAAGCCGAACCGGCACATTATTCTGCTGATGAGTTCGCCGATACGTTTGAACCTTCGGATGATGAATTGAAGGCCGAGCAGAGATTTGACGCCGAGGTTGACGAGTTGTACGACGTTTCGGACTCCGTTGAATACGTCGAGCCGCAGGATGTCGAAGAAGTCACGGCGGATGCGTTCGAAGACGCGGTCGAAGTCGAAGCGGAACCGGAAGAGGCTTTTGCCCCGGTTCAAGCCGAAGAAGAAGAAGACTTAATGGCTGACGAGGCCCGGGATGATGAAGAACGGTCTTCCTTTGAGTATTCGAGCCTTGAAGACGAAGCTGAAAGGGCCGAAGCGGCATATGATACGGATGATTCAGACGACGAAGAACCTGCTGAAGAACCGGAGCCCGCAACGGTAGTCACCGAGTCCGCCGCAGTCGCCGAATCCGGCTCGCCAGCGAGATCGAGATTCGGAGACCGCAACATCGATCTTCCTATCGAAGTTGCGGAGGACGAAAGGCAGTACCACAACGCGGCCCGGCGATTTGCCAGACTGCTTGTCTCGGAGATCAAGCTTTACAACGAACAGAAGGTGAAGGAAGGGTGCGAGGCTAACGACCTTTACGAACGGCTTAGGGAAGCGATCGACCGTTCACGGGAAATGTACGAAAAGCGTGTTCACGGCCCTGTTGCCGAGAAGTTCGATTACTTCAATTTCGAACTGGTTAACAACCTTGCACAGGGAGATGAATCGAAACTTGGTGGCAGTTATCCGGGTTCGAAAGTCTGACGCAGACGCAAATTAGTTTCGAAGACCGTTTGATATAATGTCGAACGGTCTTTTTCTTTCCCCCGGAGGATCCTGCCAAGAAATTCGAATCGTAGATCAGCAAGGAGTTTTATGATGCAGTTCAGTTTATACGTCCGCCGCGTGTTGTCCGAATCAGCACTCTCGCTCTTGGTGCCGGTCCTGATAACGGTGGCGTTCGCGGTTGCCTGTTCGGCCCAGCCCGCAGCACGATCCGATCTTTCCGCGGCCCGTGATCTTATGGCGACGGGCAAACTGCCTCCCGAATCCGTGCTCGCGGACATAGAAGGCCGCAACACAGGGACAAGAACGGCCGCACTTGCCCGGCTTCTGCGGGCGTATATCAAGATCGACGGAGGAGATCACGCCGGTGCCGTGGCGCTGCTTGAATCCGATATCTTTTCCGAACAATCTTCGTTAGGCGATTACGCGCTCTGGATGCGCGGAAGCTCTCTTCTTGCGCTTCAACGGCAGTCTGAAGCGCAGGCCGCGTTCTCGGATCTGATCGAGCTGTATCCGGATTCCATCCGCGCAAGGGATGCGAAGATACTATGGGCGAAGAGCCTTATCGCAAATGGCGGAGCTTCGAAAGTGCCTGGCCTGCTTCAGGACCTTGTGACGAAAAACGACGGCGAGGCGGTCATACTCACGGCTACCGCGCTTCAGAACACAGACAGGAACGAGGAAGCTGTTCGCTACCTGAGGCGGGCTTATTTTTACGCCGCCGGGACTGCGGCGAGCAAGGAAGCACTTGCCCGATTGACGGAAATGGGTGAAGACCCTGAGCCCCGATCCGCGGAAGATCTGCTGGCAAGAGCGAACGATCTGCTCGAAAGTAAGAAGTACGGAGATTCCGCAGAAGCTTATCGAAAACTGCTGGCCTCATTTCCATCCGAGGCCGATGGTTCCGTAAGACTCAGATTCATATCGGCACTTTCCAGGTCCGGCAAATCTCCGGAAGCGGCATCCGTTCTCGCGACACTTCCTCCGGACGCGCCAGGGAAGGCAGAAGGCCATTATCTGGTTGCCACGGGGTATGCCTCCTCGAGGCTCTGGAACGAAGCCAAGGAAGAGATCACGAAGCTGCGTGCGGCATTTCCGAACAGTGAGTGGACACCTAAAGCGATGATCGATGCGGGAATGGAAGCCCGCGACCAGAAACGCAGGGCTGACGAATCGGAACTGCTTCAGACAGCGGTTACCGTGTATCCCGAAGCGATCGACGTGGCGCGAGCCCAGTTCGAGCTGGCGTGGCTTCAGCACGAATCGAAGAACTTTGAGATTTCATCTCGTATGCTGACTGAGCATCTTGCGAGATACGTGGACAAGGACAACACCTTTCGGGGCCAGACGGGGTATTGGGCAGCGCGCGATTCTGAAAAGGCCGGGAAGATCGAAGAGGCGTGTGCACTTTTTGACGGCACAGCGTACCGGTACGGTGCGAACTGGTACGGCTACCTTGCACTCGATCGGTTGATAAAGCTCCGCCGCCAGGGAAAATGTCAGGGAACAAAGGAGTTTCCGGAGGGGACTCTGGTCGGAGACGCGGTAGCAAACCTTAAAGTGATAACCGTTGCGCCGGAAACCGCAGGCGAAAAAGAAGCGCCAAGGCTTCGCAAGAGCGCTGATCTTACCGAGGTTGGCCTTTTCGACTGGTCCATTGAGGAATTGAAGGCCGCGAAAGAAACGGCGGACAATAGTCCGAGCGTTAATCTCGCGCTTGCACAGCATTACAGGCTCAAGGGCGACAACGTAAACGCGCTCCTGACTCTTGCGAAGAGCTATCCTGATTATGCCCAGATGTTTCCGGAAGAGATGACGAGGGATGAATGGGACATCTTTTATCCGCTGACAAACTGGGGAGAGATCAAGTACTGGGCCTCTAAACGCGATCTCGACCCGTACAACGTGGCGGGCCTTATTCGCCAGGAGACGATCTTTTCCCCGCGAGCCAGGTCCTCGGCGAATGCGTACGGGCTGATGCAGCTTCTGATCCCGACTGCGAGAATGATGGCGAGGAAGTACAACGCGAGCACGACACGGATCAGCGCAGAAGCTCTTTACCAGCCTTCGCTTAACATCGAGCTTGGCACGGCGTATATGCGCGAACAGCTGTCGAAGTACGGACGGATCGAGTACATGTCCGTCGCTTACAACGCTGGTCCCGGAAGGGTCGTCAGGTGGCGGAAATCGCTTCCTGAGGAGATGGATGAGTTTGTAGAGGAGATTCCTTTTCGCGAAACCAAAGGGTATGTAAAAGGAGTGATCCGCAACACCGCGCAATACCGTAGGCTGTATGACCTGAACGGTGCATTCAAACCGAACGTCGGTTCAAAGCCTGTTCGGGCCGCGGTCGATTCGCTTCCGAAAGATGAGCTTGCGCGACAATTCCCTCAAATCAAAGTTGCAAATGGGGCGGCGGAGGAATAGGTCCTAAGCGGTCACCTTCTTCGGGGCGCTGCGTTCCTGAACGACATTCAGATGGCATTTGAATTCACGTTCAAATGCCTCTTTCTTTAACTTAGTAGCGTACACTTCGTTTGAAAGATCGCGCTCGCCCACAAGCGTCAGCGTTACCACGTCCCTGTCTGCCTCGATCCTGATCTCTCTTACCTTCCGCTTATAGCTACGGTCCAGACCGTCGGCAAGACGCAATATCGAGCTTAGGCGCCGTACCAGGGCCTTCTCGGGCTTGCGAAGCACCGCATAGTCGGGATGTGAACGGCTGGGCAGAGACTTCCGGTGGTAACGAGCGATGTTTGCGATAAGCAGCTTTTCGGATTCCGAGAAACCCGTCATCTCGGAATTCTTGATCAGGTAAAGCGAATGTTTGTGGTGCGATTCGTGCGAGATATGGTATCCAACGTCGTGCAAAAGCGCAGCGGCCGAGAGCAATGTGCGTTCGCGGCGGGCGAGTTTGAAGTGCGCTGAAAGCCCGTCGAATATCCTTTCTGCGATCGACGCCACCTGGAGAGCGTGCTGTTCTTCGTAACCGAACCGCCTTCCGACCGCAAACACGTCCCGCAGCTTCAGATCCTCGACATCCGGCACCGGAGGCATGTCTTCTGTGGCGATCTCGCGAAGATGGTCAATTATTACGCCCTCGCGGAGCGCATAAGGGCACGGCACTACAGTTTCGATCCGAAGCGTCCGCATCACGCCTTCCAGGATCTGAGCGCCCGCTACTATCACTTCCGCACGTCTCTCATTGATGACCCCTGTCTCGGTTCGTTCCGCGATGGTCATATGCTTGAGCCGGTCGTTCAGATCTATCAGATCATTGATATGTATGGGCGGTGTAAACGCCTCATCTGCCCCCGGCTTGCCGGCGATCAGCATTGAGACCGCCTTGATGGTTCCGGACGTACCCGTCGCGATATCCCAGGTCTCACCCTTGATCTTGCGTTGGGGCTGGGCGAGAGCGAACTTGATCTCTTTTCGTAGCCGTCGGAGTTCCTTTGGCTTCGGAGGGTCAGAGATCAGGAACCGCTCTGAGAGTCCGACCGCCCCAAGTTTCATCGAGAACAGTTTTTCCGGCTCGCTGTCCTTCATGAGCGAGATCTCGGTCGATCCTCCGCCGATGTCGATGTTCAGCAGTGAGGAATACTCGCTGCCGAAATATTCTGCGACGGCAATCCCTATCAACCGGGCCTCTTCGATCGAAGAAAGAACTTCAACCTTGACGCCCGTAAGCCGCTCAAGCTCGTCCACAAACCGGGAAGCATTTCTGGCCTCACGAACCGAAGCGGTGGCGACTGCAAGCAGTGCGTCCGTCTCTCTGTTTTCGGCTATCGAGCGAAAACGCGAAACCGCCTCTCTGGAAAGCTCAAACGCCTCTTCCGAAAGAATGTGATTCTGGAGGGTGCCGTGTCCGAGCCGCACGCGTTCGCGGTCCTCGGCGATCATCGTAAAAGAGTCCGATGAGGCTGCTTCGACAACTGCGAGTTTTAGCGAGTTCGAGCCGATATCGATGGCAGCCAGTCTGGTGGTCTTCATCTCTTGCTATTCTAGACCGTAAAGCTAGAATCGTAAAAAGCCGAAGAAAAGGGAGCAAGAGAACCTTGAAGAATCCCTCGGCCGGGCGCATTTATATGAAAGTTTCAAAGATAATGACTCGATCTGCGGGCTATTGCGGACCGGGCGACTCGCTTGCCGCTGCGGTATCAATTATGTGGCGGTATGACTGCGGGTTTGTGCCTGTCGTAGAAGATGAAATGGTCGCGGGGGTTATAACGGACAGGGATATCGCGATTGCTGCAGGCGGTCGCCATCTTCCTGCAAGTCAGATCCGTGTATCCGAAGTCTCCACACGGGAAGCGGTTACGTGTCTGGCGAGCGACGAAGTGGAAAAGGCTTTGAAAAAAATGAAGAAGCACCGGATCCGGCGGCTTGCTGTCGTCGACCGTGACGGGGCGCTAGAAGGCGTCGTTTCGATAGCCGATGTCCTTTTCGCTTCAAGGAACAAGAAAAAGCTCAGAAAGAAGGTGCTGTCCACGTTGCGCGCCGTATCGGAACCACAGCCGATTGTGTTGAGCGAAGTCGGATAGCCAGGGATCAGGTATCATCCCTTTTGAACTTTGAACTTTGAACTTTGAACTTTGAAACCTGATCCGTGATCCATGAACCTTGAATTATGAAAACCCTGTACGTCTTAAGGCATGCCAAATCCAGTTGGGACCACCCCGAGCTCTCCGATTTCGAACGCCCTTTGAACGATCGAGGCAGGAAAGCGGCGCCGTTTATGGGGCGTCTTATGGCCGAAAGGGACCTGGTTCCTGAAGTGATCGTTTCTTCGCCTGCCGTTCGTGCCAAGACTACGGCGAGGCTGGCTTCGGAGGCTGGAGACTTCGGGGCGGAGATCCGTTTTGACGAAAGGATCTATGGCGCGGGCTCAAACACTCTTGTTTACATTGTTGCTGAAATTGATGACTCGTATAGCTCGGCAATGATCGTCGGACACAATCCCGGCTTCGAAGACCTCGTTGCGGCGCTCACCGGTGAATCCCATCGGTTTCCGACCGCCGCGCTCGCCGTGATCGATCTCGACGTTCCGAATTGGTCCGAAGTGACACGCGGGACGGGCAGTTTGCGAGAGCTGTTCATTCCGAAGAAAGAAATGAACCGCCGGTAGGGTATTCTTCTATCAATTAACACTTTGTTCACATTTATGTAATGTGCAATTAAGCCCCTGGACATAATCTTTTTCTTTGTTCCGAGAGACAGAGATCGTGTACGTCCGAGGTTTGGCCGACACCGATACGGTGGTTTATGAAGCACTACATACTAATAGTCGAAGATGAGGCAGATATCGCTGAGAGTCTTCGGTACAATTTCGAGCGCGAGGGCTTCAAGGTCAAGATCGCGGAATCAGGTGAGAAAGGTCTGAGGATGGCCCTGGACGAGAACAGGCCACCCTCATTGATCCTTCTCGACCTGATGCTTCCCGGAATGACCGGAGTCGAACTCTGCAGGCGACTGCGGCGTGAACCGCTGACGAAGAAGATGCCGGTTATAATGCTTACGGCCAAGGCGGCCGAAGGCGAAAAGATCGAGGGTCTTGACACCGGAGCAGACGACTACATCACCAAGCCGTTCTCGGTTAAAGAGGTCATCGCGCGGGTCCGTGCGGTGCTCCGCAGGGTTGATTCAGACGCGGTTCAAAAGTACACGGACGACCGCCTCGCGGTGGATTTTGTCGACATGCGTGTTTTCTGCGATGGCGAAGAAGTAAGACTGACGCGAAAGGAATTTTCTCTCCTTAGTTATCTGACCAAGAACACGGGACGTGTCGCGACGAGGCAGAATCTTCTCGACAACGTTTGGGGCTACAGCTATTTCGGCGACACGCGGACACTGGATGTCCATATAAGGCGGCTGCGGCAAAAACTGGATGACTGCGGCGACTGCATTGAAACGGTGGTAGGAGTCGGATACCGCTTCGTCGGATACAAGTCCTGAGCCCGGTCCTCGGGGCTGAAGAATCGAGATATGAGCTTGCTGGGGACGATTTTTACAAAGCCAGATGCGGCACCGGAACCTGACCGTCCGGAACCTGTAGACGTCCTCGATTCGCTTCGCGAGAGCATAATCATCGTTTCCGAGAACCTGCGAATATACGCCGTCAACGAACCCGCCAGAATCGCCTTTACACGAAGGGAAGAAAGCCTGATCAACAAGCGGATCACCGAAGTGATCCGTGACTTTGCGCTTCACGAAGCATTCGACCGCGCTTTCAATACGGGGAAGACGTCCGTAGTGCGTGTTGAGCTGATCGATCAGGACCGCAAGGTTTACGAGGTCAGGGTCGCGCCATTCGACATGGGCGACGCGCGACGCGCTATCGGGGTCTTTTACGACATTACCCAGATCGAACATCTTGAGCGCGTCCGGCAAGTGTTCCTGTCCAACATCTCACATGAACTCCGCACTCCGCTCACCTCGATCCTCGCTTTCGTCGAGACGCTTGAGGATGGAGCCATCGACGACGAGGCCAACAAACGCAGATTCCTCTCCGTGATAAGAAAGAACGCTGAACGAATGAGGCATCTGATAGACGACATCTCCGAGCTGTCGTCGATCGAGGCGGGCAACGTCAAGATCGAACCAAAACTGATAGATCTTGCCGGACTTGTCCGTGAGGTGTTCGCAAGCCTCTCGGCGAAAGCCGAAGAAAGGGACATCTTCCTTGAGAATGCGATCGAACCCGGAACGAAGGTGTTTGCCGATATTCTGCGCCTCGAACAGATGCTGACCAACCTGATCGACAACGGCATCAAGTTCAACAGCGCAGAAGGGACCGTTACTGTCCGTTGTCTGGACAAACCCGAGAGTCACGTGATCGAGGTAAGCGATACGGGAGAAGGGATTATGCGCGAACACGTGCAGAGGATCTTCGAGAGGTTCTACCGGATAGATCGCGCGAGGACCCGCGAGGTCGGCGGCACCGGACTTGGGCTGGCGATCGTAAAGCACCTCGCCCGCCTCCACAACGGAGAAGTGACCGTCTCATCCGTTCTCGGCGAGGGATCATCGTTCCGTGTAGAGCTCCCGAAGACATTTGATTGATCTCCTCCGTTTGCCCCCCGAAAAAAGTCCTTCGAAAGCCCGCATTTTTGTGCTATAATTACTTTATTCAAACACTTAGCCAAATTCGCGGATAGCAAATTTTAGGTCCGCACTCCCTCGGTTTTGCCGCAAAACGTACTGGATTGGAGGAAAGTATATGGAACTCAGCGTTGGTCAGAAAGTCTCCTACCCGAATCAGGGTGTCTGCATGGTCGAAGATATTGAAAAGAAGAAGATCGCAGGCAATCAGATGAAATTCTATTCCCTTCGGGTATTGAGCGATAACTCAACGATCTTTGTTCCGACAGCCAACGCAGAGGCAGTGGGCCTCAGGCCGATCATCGGCACAAGACAGTGCAAGAATCTTCTCGACTACCTGGGTGAGGACTTTGACAAGGTCTCGAGTGACTGGAAAGTCCGTTCGAGGGAGTTCAATGACAAGCTTCAGTCCGGAGACATTTTTGAAGCAGCCGATGTACTAAAGAAACTGACCTACCTCAGCACTGAGAAGAAACTGTCATTCCGTGAGCAGAGCCTGCTTGAGAAGGCCAAATTCCTCATCGTATCCGAGCTTCGGAGCGCCGGAGACGGGAACGAAAAGAAGATCGAGCAGAAAGTTAATGGGCTGATCGAATCTGCCTGCGGCCATCACAGTGCCGAGTTGGAGAAAGAGGAAGAGAAAGAAGAGAAGGCGAAGTCGGCAAAAGGACACTGATCACTGAGGAAATTTTTGAACACGCCCTGGCACACGAAGTGTCAGGGCGTTTTCTTTTGATAGCTGGTACGTACGACGGTCTTGATATTACCCCGAACGTTGAAGTCACCAGTTATCTCCAGCTTCAAAGGATCACACGCGGAAACGAAGTCGTCCCGTATCACGTTCACGACATGCTCGTGAAAGATCTTCACATTGCGGAAAGAGTTTATATAGAGCTTAAGGCTCTTTAGCTCGATGCATCTTTCGTTCGGGACGTAGCTGAGCCGGATAGTAGCAAAGTCGGGGAAGTCCGAGAACGGGCAGATAGCCGTAAATTCAGGGATCTCAAAGTCTATCCATATCTCCGATCCAGCGTACTCGTACTCGAACGTGTCCAGCTGAACAAGATTCATCTCGTCCCTGGGCGTCGATCTTATGTCCAGCTCCTGAAGATTCGTAGGTTGAAGGTCGTTCCTGTCCTCTATCATTTCAACTCCTTCTGCGTCAGTTCTCCGAGGTATCGAGGTTAAGTCAATTCAGTGCCAATGTCATTTCCCGAAGCGCGGATTTTTGATGGTCAGCAAGAGGAGCGCTGCCGCAACCGAAACCGATGCGCTGACGAGAAAGGCGGTCGATGAATCGAACGTCGTCCACAAATATCCGAAGAGCAATGACGCGGGGAACACCGTGATCCCGAAAGCCAGGTTATATAGGCCGTAAGCGGTTCCTCGCTTTTCTTCGGGGACAAGATCAGCGACCAGGGCCTTCTCGACGCCTTCTGTGAGGCCGAAATAGAAGCCGTAAAGGATAAACAGCACCAGTGCCTGCCACGGCCCGGACACGAACGCAAAACCGCAATAGACGGCGGCGTAGACGATCCAGCCGGCAAAGATCAGCTTTCGGCGGCCGATCCGGTCCGAAAGATCGCCGAAGACCAGCGAGCTAACGACTTTTGAAATGTGGAGCGCCATCCAGAGCAGCGGTAGAAGCTGAAGTGAGATTCCCGCCTGCCCGGCCCTTAAAAGCAGAAATGCGTCTGTGGAATTTGAAAGCGTGAAAAGCGCGATGATTATCAGAAACCTTACAAAATTGGAATCGAATCCTTTCAGCGTGAGGTGCAGGGGTTCTGCTTTGACCGGTGCGTTGTTGAATGATGCGTCCTCGTCACGCACGAAGAAGATGATCACGAAGAGGCCCAGCGCTACGGGGACTGCAGCGAAAAGAAACACCTCACGGTAATCATCGGCGGTCGGGGCTGAAGCATCTGCGGCAAAAAGGTAGAGGATGACGAACGCGATCGCCGGCCCGATTACGGCTCCCAGATGGTCCGCCGCACGATTGAAACCGAAAGCGAGGCCGCGCTTTCCTGGTTCTACACTTCCGGCGAGAAGCGCGTCTCTCGGAGCCACGCGGATCCCTTTTCCAACACGGTCGACTACCCTGACGGCAAGCACCTGCTGCCAATTGACCACAAATGCAAGAAGCGGACGGACCACGCTTGCAAGAGCATATCCTGCAAAAACCGGGAGCTTTCTCTTATCGAGACGGTCGCTCAGATATCCGGAAAAGAGTTTCAGAAGACTTGCAAGGGATTCGGCAAAACCTTCGATCAAACCGATCGCGAATGGAGTCGCCCCAAGCGTCACTGCCAGGAAAGCAGGCAGGAGGGGATAGATCATCTCGCTGGATGTGTCATTCAGGAGGCTGACCGCACTCAGCGCCAGGACATTTCTGGAGAGTCCTTTGAAGCGCAAAAAGAACGGTCGGGCTTTACCGAGCATTGGGTGGGGTTAATAGGAGCGAGGGGAGAACTCACTGGCCGGGCAGGTTACCGCCGAAAAATAGAAGTGCTACCGCTCCGGTCGCAGCCGCAAGCAGGAGAACAAAAACAAGCATCAGCCGAAACGCGAGCTTGACCGTCTTCTTCAAAACACGAAAAGCGATGAATGCGATCCCGAGCACTATCAGGACAAAAATTACGGCAGCAATTTCCATATCAGCTAGCCCGCCCGCTTGAGCGCGCACGCTCAATTGCTTCGATGTCCTCATCGGTCAAAGATGAGGGTTCGGCAGGAAGTGCAAATTTTCCATCGGCCCAGTCGCCAAAATCGAGTAGCTTGCACCGTTCACTGCAGAACGGCCGAAACTCGTTGTCGAGATACTCCGTGCGTTTTCCGCAACCGGGACATTTAACCAGAGGCATTGCCGGGACAGTATAGCAAAAGGAGACAGCAGACAGGAGACAGAATCGGAACCCGGAGCGCCAGCGACGGGCATAGCAAAAGCCAGAGAGGAAATTCCAGATTCCAAATAAGCCTGGTGCATCGGCGGCGGAAACGCGACCGTAAGGGAGCGTGCCCGGAGCTTGCTCCGAGTTCCAGTTTCCAAGTTCCGATCCCAAAGGGAACCGCGGAGTGCCAGCGACAGGCACAATCAAACTCCGAGTTCCGTGTAAAGGTTGGACCCCTTTTTGCCGTTGCAGGAATCTCGGCTACGTAGCCGAGCGGGACGAGTCCCGGAAGGGACGGGTAGATGTTAGCCCCGTACAAGCCGCAGGCGCAGTGCGGGGTACAAGGTCACCCACGACGCTCTAGCCGCTTTAGCGGCGGCACTTCACCACAATACCATCCGTGAGGGCTGAGGAAGTGCATGTTCGAGATGTACCTTCCAAGAGAGATCTAAAATCTAGTGAAATTCAGTAGGTAGATAAAAGGGAGCTCTTTATATCACGACAAACGCATCTTGCTTCGAGTAAAATATGTTGCTGGATACGAAGAGGAGAGTTGATATGCTAAATCCAAGAAGATTTGTCGTTGGACTAGTCTGTCTTCTGTTTCTAGCGAGTTCATTCAATTCCCAGGATTCAATTGAATTCACAGTGACGAGCGTTTCGGATGTCAGTCCATTCCCGATTACTCACATGTCCAAGAAGGCAGACACGAAAGTGTCGTTTCGAATTTCGAATAATTCTTCGGGAGACTTCGTCCTTTTCGGTAGCCTGAGCGAGGGGAAGTTAATGCCCGTGCGATACATACTTTCCTTTAACACGATCAAGGATAAGTGGGAATACCCTACCCGGGATAAGAAACCGGTTCCCTGGATCGACGTATCCGCAACTTACAAGAATGAGCTGGTTTTGAAACCGGACGACCATATCGACTTTGAATCGTACTTTTCAAGTGTTTCGGATTGCGGCGTAGTTTTCAGGGCGACTGTGCAGATCCGAGAACGAAAATCACCAGAAACTAAGGAGATCCGATCTTCACCTTTTGAAGTAGGGAAATGCGATACGAGCACCCGTTGAACACCAAGCCTCGCCATCAACACCCGATTCCGGCCTTCTTCTATTTGATACCCACCCATGAATGGGTGGGCTAAACGGTTCACCACACGCCTTCTGATATAATCTTCATCGTTGTGTGAACATCGAAAGACGCATATCCGTAGTCATTGCAACGGAAACCGTTGAGGTAACTAAAGATGTCAGATTACAAGAAGAAGCTTGAAGATCTTCAGCAGGAAGCGAAAAAAAGAGTCGGGAAGCTCGACGACCAGTTCGGGATCTCTGACCGAGTAGGCGAAGGCGTCAAGAGCGCCCGGGAAACCGCAAAGAAAGGCGCGGATACGGTAAAAGAAGGCGTCGACCGGCTGAAGAAAGAGGCAGAGAAGTCCGAAACCGGCAAAAGTGCGGTTCGCGCGGCCGAAGATACTTACGAAGCGGCCGAGAAAACATTCAAGTCTGCGGAAAGAACCGCTCGCGACACTGCGAAGAAGGCGTGGGATGCCAGCGAGCCGGTTCGTGAAGCTGCCGAAGAAACCGCTGGGGACGTTTACGAAACTGCTTCAAAGAATGCGGGTGACGTTTACAAGGAGGCAAGTAAACGCGCGGGGGAGTTTTTCGGCGAGACAAGGAGGACGGTTGAAACCACCGCGTCTCGCGTCACAAGCGCTCTCGGAATCGGCATCAGCTGGACGAGGACCTTTGATTCAGCCGCCAGGGCAATGCGCCGTACAAGCAACTGGGTGCTCGAGAGTCCCGGACAGGCGGCCGCGACGGGAGCTTCGGTGGTGGTCGGAGCAGGCCTGGGCGTTGTCTTCACAGGATTGAGCTCACACTGGTTCTTCAATTCCGCAGTTCCGGCCTGGTCGGTCAAGAAACTCGCAGGCCTTTTCAACGATCATCTCAAGAATCAGGAATCGCTGATCGCGGAAGGCAAGTTGTCAAAAGCCGATGCCGAGAAGCTGAAATTTGAAAGGGATATATCGAAGTACGTGGGTGCGCCTTTGCTTGGCGCTTTCTCGTTCGCATCCGGCGCCGTGATGATGACCAACGTGATCAATCCGAAGACGATCACCGGCGCGCCGATCGATTGGATAATCGGAGGCAATCCGTTGCTTGAAGGCGTTTGGTTCTTTGGAAACGGAATGGTCTGCTTCAAGACCAGCTACGACCTGTTCATGATCTCGCTGGGCGATGATGCGGATGTTCAGAGAGTGGTGAAAGAGATCAAAGGGCTCTTGCCTGAAGCAGTTACAAGTTAGCCGAATTTCAGAAGAGGGTCACGTATGAGTTTCCCCCGGGCTTTAGCCGGGGGTTAGCTTGTTTAACAAACGACTTTGGGGCTTCAGCCCCCAAAAATTGCCGGCTAAAGCCGGGTAGTCTTCTTTCGGCCCCTTGAATCCCACCGCTGAAGCGAGGGGCAACTGATCTGGCCCATCTACGCTAGTTCACGATCTACTCCACCAACCTGATCGGAAACGGTACGAAACAGATTACGAATATGATCAGCGTAAGGAGGGCCACGGCCTTCCTTTTTGCGTCCAGCGGGCTTGAATCTAAAGGAGATGGATGTCCGACCCTCAGCATCACGCCGAGAAGGACCGCGATCAGAAACCCGGAAGGGCTTCCGTATAACCAATAACCTCCGAACGCAAGCAAGGCCATCACGGCGAATGCCACAATGCCAGTCCAGCGATGGACCCTGGGCCCGAAGACAGCGAAGTTTGCATGTCCTCCATCAAGCTGGCCCGAAGGGATCAGATTCAACGCAGTAACGAGCAAACCCATCCAGGTCGCGAAATAAAATCCGTTAGGGATGGTGAGTCCGAGATCCATTGAAAACAAGGCGGCCATCGCTTGCATGAACAACGGATCAGCAAAATAAATCTCCCCTCTGTATGCCGCCGCGAACTCTGGCGACACCTGGTCCATTGTGAGAAAAGCGATGACGGCGACCGGGATGAGCGCCACGAATCCGGCGATAGGACCCGCCACACCGATATCAAAGACGGCTTTTCGCGACGGCATAGGGGCGAGGATCTTTATGAAAGCTCCAAAGGTCCCGGCCGGGCCTATCAAAGGCGGCGTTGGAATGAAGTAAGGTAGCGTCGAATGGACCCGGTAGATCCTGCACGCCACATAGTGACCCGCTTCGTGAGCCGTGAGGATGATCATCAAGGGGACCGAAAAACTCAACGCCCTGAAAAGCTCGGCTGGGGAGGTCAGTGCACGGACGACCAGATTCAGGTAATACTGCGGAAGATTCAGCAACACCGCCCACGAGTCCGGGGCGTCCGCTGCGAGAAGTTCGGGAAAGATGTCCAGGCGCCCGAATGGGAAAATGGCTCCGGCAAGGGTTGCGGTGAAAAACGTGATCAAGAGGAGCAGTGAGTGTTTCAGCCAAGTGCGTTTCGTCGGACGAAGCGTTGGTCGGTCGGGGAATAGGGGCTGAGGAAGGGGAATCTGTTTTGACATCCGGAGGGCGTTAAATAAGAAAATCGCAGGCCGCAGATCATTCTACCGCTTCGATCTGAGCTTTGCGATTCTCCGCTGAATTACTCTTTACTGGTTTATTGCTTTAGCCTGAAGATCTTTCCCCGGCTTGAACCTTATGGTCTTGCCAGCAGGGATAGGCACTTCTTCTCCGGTCCGGGGATTTCTGCCGATGCCTCGCTTTCTTGGTTTCACTACGAATACGCCGAAACCGCGAAGCTCGATCCTTTTTCCCTCGGCGAGTGCCGACTTCATCGCATCGAAAAGCGCGTCAACAACCTGTTCCGCTTTCTGCTTTGGCACTCCCGTTTTGTCGGCCA
Source organism: Acidobacteriota bacterium (assembly GCA_003385635.1). Lineage (GTDB taxonomy): Bacteria > Acidobacteriota > Blastocatellia > Pyrinomonadales > Pyrinomonadaceae > Aridibacter. Next base: position 210,933 of record QQUY01000003.1, read on the forward strand.
CTCGATTCACGATATCGATCTTGATCATTATAAGTGTCCTTGGCGTGAAAATTGTTGAAACCAATACCTTTAACGGGATCAACCGATAATATGTACATAACTTCAGTTGTGTCAAGATTTTTGCCGGATTTTTTCCCGAAAGTCGCCGTAGAGGCTCAAAAACGACTCCGGCGCCTCAAAATGTGGATAATGCCCGATCCGTTCGAGCTCGACTATATCGTCGAGTTCCGGCAGCAGTTCACGGAATCGAGTCACCAAATGACGGCCCGAAACGGGATCGTCGAGGCCGTTGATGAATCGGAAAGGGAAATCGATCGTACTCAGCGCGTCGAGCCACCGTTCGCGGTTCGTCTCTCGCTCAGACATGTACCGGATGAGTTTGTGGGCGATCTTCTTTCCTCCGTTCGTTCTGAAGATCGAAACGAATTCCTTTAGCTCCTTCTTGGAAGGCCTCGTCTTCTTACCGAACACCGAAGAGAGGCTCCGTGCAAAGGCGCTTTCCGGGATCAGCCTTCCGAACAAAGGGCCGACAGGGCCGATCAGGATCTTCTGGGCGAGAATCGGCCTGTGGGTTTCCGGAAAAAGAGCTCCGTTCAGAAAACAGAGGCTGTCGATCTGAAAACCGATCCCACGGTCTTTCCGCCTTGCGAGCAGTTCCTGAACTATCGTGTTTCCGTAGTCGTGGGAAATGATGTGCGTATTCGCAATGCCGAAATGTTCGACAACCGCTTCCAGAAGGTCCGCCTGGTCGTTGGTCGTATAGGCAAGATCGGCCGGTTTGTCTGAGAATCCGTAACCGATCATATCGAAGGCATACAGCGATGAATGGTTCGAAAGGCCTTTCCAGACCTTGTGGTAGTCGAATGATGAAGTAGGGAATCCATGCAGACACAGAAGCGCTTCTCCATCGTTTTCATCGGCTATCGTGAAGATCTTTCTTCCGCCGATCTCCGCGACGGCGCCTTGCTCCTTCCATTCGGCTGCGTTCATATCTTACTTTTCTAGGTACCTTGTGAATGGTAAATTCGGTGAAAACGAATATAACTCTGAACTCGGGTTTGCAGAAGGAGACGGGAAGATTATGCGTTGGAGACAGCAGAGGCGAAGTACGAACGTCGAGGACCGCCGGGGAATGGGCGGCCGGGGAATCGCGATCGGAGGCGGTGGAATAGGAGTCTTGGTTTTGATCATCGCCGTGGTCCTTTGCGGCGGCGATCCGCGGGCGTTACTCGAAGCACTGCCTCAACAGGGACAAGGCGATATCGCTTCGAATACAGCTACAGCGCCCGTTCAGGACGACGAGAGCAAGCAATTTACTTCTGCGGTGCTTGGCAGCACGGAAGACGTCTGGAACGAGATTTTCCGAGAGAACGGGCGTAACTATCGAGAGCCTACGCTCGTTCTATTTTCGGGCCAGGTTCGATCCGCTTGTGGATTCTCGAGTTCCGCCACGGGCCCTTTTTATTGTCCCGCTGATCAGAAGCTTTATCTTGATACGGACTTTTTTCGCGAGCTGAAGAACGAATTCCGCTCCCCAGGGGATTTTGCTCAGGCGTACGTCATCGCTCACGAGGTGGGTCATCACGTTCAGAACCTTCTTGGGGTGATGGAGAAGGTCCAACGGGCGGGGAACACGAACGAACTGTCGGTCAGGCTCGAACTTCAGGCAGACTGCTTTGCGGGGATCTGGGCTGCGAAAGCGAACGAGAAAGGATTGGTCGAGGCGGGTGATCCGCAAGAGGCGATCCGCGCCGCCGCCGCGGTCGGCGACGATTCGATCCAGAAGCGTACCCAGGGATACGTTGTGCCCGACTCATTCACCCACGGATCGTCAGAAGAACGGGTCCGATGGTTTACGACTGGTTTCCGGACGGGCGATGTCGCGCGGTGCGAGACGTTTCGGTAGGAGAGAGTGATGGGTGATGAGTTTGGCAACGGAGCGCACCCGTCCCGCGTAAAATGAGCGGAGCGAATAAAACACGGCGATGAAACGAACCACGAAGGGACACGAAGCTGCACGAAGGGGGAAACGCGTCGCGATCTTCGCAACCGCAATCCTGCTCGTCCTTCTGTCAATCCAATCGGCGAACGCCCAGAAGCTTAGACTGGAGATAGGCGAGAAACTCCCGGAGAGTTACCTGAAGAAACAGAAAAAGAACCACCTATTGGCGATCCATCCTTCGCACTATAGTCCGTTTTTTGAAACGAAGATAGACGGCGTGGTTTACGCTATCGCTTTTGACAAAGAGACCAAAGAGATCTGGTACATTCAAACCAGTGACGAACAGTTCGTCACGAAGGACGGGTTCAGAGTCGATAAAGAGATTGAAATTAAGGGTAGTGCGATTTTGATCTATCCATACTGGGACGTTTATGGCCCAAGAACCAAAGACGGATGGTGGCCCGTAGTTGGACACATCGTCGGACCTAGCAAGGACTTCTTTACCAACTGGAAACCGGACGAAAAGCGAACGGTGGCGATCGATGCTTTCGTAAAGTCAAGGTACCTTCGGCCTTATCGGGATGATGGGAAGACAGGAGACGGAAACGGTTCTTCCGCTCCGTAGGAGCACAATGTCTGTAGAATCGGTCGCCTAACAACATAGCGTCTCCGTTAGGAGGCGAATCGTAGTCGCGCAAATTGGGCTCCTGACGGAGCCCGGTGTTTTTTTTGGGGAATTCGTTGCTACAGACATTTGGCTCCTACTGGAGCCGGGAAATCCGCTGCAAACATCTTGTTTTCAACGCTGCGTTACAACGGTCCATTATCAACAATCTGTTGATCTCCCCAGACCCGTTCCTTGACAGCAAAGCTACAATGATTTGGTCAGCGCCTACCTCACACCCACATTGCGCTGACAAGGAGACCTCACAAAATGCCAAACACTTACTCCCAGATCTATATCCACGTTGTCTTTGCAGTGAAAGGAAGAAGAAACCTAGTCGACAAGAGCTGGCGTGAAGAACTCTACAAGTACATCACCGGAACCGTTCAAAACAAACGAAACAAGATGATCTCTATTGGCGGGATTGAAGACCACATTCACATGCTGATAGGTCTAAACCCCTCTCAGGTATTATCGGATCTTGTCAGAGACGTTAAAGTTAGTTCGACTCTTTTCATAAATAAGAACCGATTCGTAATGCGCGGATTTCAGTGGCAGGAAGGGTATGGAGCTTTCACGATCTCCAGAGAGGACATTCCAGCAGTCGCTCATTACATCGAGAATCAGGAGAGACACCACAAGCGACAGTCATTCGAAGACGAGTACAAAGACATCCTCGATGAAAACGGAATAGAATACGAAGAGAGGTTTCTCTTTGAGTGGTTGTAACAAGATCCCTTTTAAGAGACGCACATTTATGGGGGCCTATTCTTTCCGCTCCGTAGGAGCACGATGTCTGTAGAATCGGCCGCCTGAAATTACGGCGGCCCCAATAGGGGCCGAATCACGATCGCGTTAATTGGGCTCCTAGCGGAGCCCGATGTCATTTTTGGGATCGCGGTGCTACAGACATTTGGCTCCTAACGGAGCCGGGAAAAACGCTTTGATCTACAAACATTTGGCTCCTAGCGGAGCGGAAGAATGCACTTTAATTTACAGACATTTGACTCCTAGCGGAGCCGGCAAAAGCAGTCGGGGTTGCGATAGGGAGAATCCGGTTAATGAAGGTTTGTGAAACAAGCTGAAGCTTGTTGAACTCTCCTCAGTCCTCAGGCCTCGTCACTTCCGCTGGCTCAAACGGCTTCCCGTACAGTTCCTGATAGATCCAGCCGAGAAAACGAACTTCCGCAGTACACAGCGATTCTATCCAGCAGCTTGAGAGATAGAACTGCTTCTGGTCGTGCGAAGGCAGTTTCTCTGCTTCTTCAACGTGCGAGCGGTCCTGCGCAAGCTTGAAGTCCTTCGCAATATCCTCGTTCAGCTGTTTTGCTTCCCCCAGTGCCTGAAGGACGTCCGTCATCCATTGCCGGAGCTTCTCTTCAGAATCATTTGCCGTGATTGCCTGTGAGACGCCGACCGCAAACCTGGATTCGGCATTATCAAAAGGGTAAGACTGCACACCGCGTTCTTCATCCGCTTTCTGCTTCCACTGAAAGAGCTCTTCGACGTGAGGATGGCGCACGATTGCGACCTTCTGATCGTAATTCAGGAACCATTCAAGCAGATCGGCCAGCGAGACCGGATCGATCGCACCCTCGGAATCTGTCTTCAATTCGGGAGGTTCAAATTCTGACTTAGTTTCGGGCATTTCTTCTATTGTTTCACAGCTTAAGCCCTTCTAGCACGGGCTCTACCTTTCCAACCACCGAATCGTTCCTGTCCTTGAGCGCCATCGGCGAGAACTCACCGATCGCTTCCTCGGCTTCTTCTGTCATTAACCCAAGTTTCCGTAGAAGTTCGACAGCAACCGCGGGTCGGGCCCGGTCGTCATTTCCGTCCTCGATCTTCAAAGCGATCGCGATCGATCCGCCTTGGGTCTCCGGGATTCCGGCAAGCCAGACGCCCTCCGCTCCCACTTTGCACACGATCCTGCCGGGAAGCGCTCTCATCACCTTCGTATCAAGACGATAGCTACCACCAACGTACTCAGGATGTTTCATCGCCGCTCCCACTATTTTGTTAGCGGCTGTCGCGACTGCTTCTCCAAACGAATCGGGGGGATCGATGAGGTTTGCGTAGGCATAGGCGAGCGACGAGAGGGGAAGCGCGAAGTTGGGCGCCGAACATCCGTCAATGCCCATCGCAATCTCACTCTCGGGTACTCCGGAGAAGAGCGAAATGGTCTTCTTGATCTCTTTCTGTACGGGACTTGAAGGATCGAGATATTTAGAAGTGTCGGCGCCGATATGACTTGCGTGAGCAAGCATCGCCGCGTGCTTGCCGGAGCAGTTGTTGTGAATTCTGCGGGGCTTCTTACCCGCCCTGATCAGATCTGCGGCGCTTTCTTCGTGAAAAGGCGGATGCGGCCCGCAGCCGAGATCTTCCTCGCGCAGTCCCGCTTTACGCAGCATCGAGCCAGCGGCTTCGACGTGAAACGGTTCTCCCGAATGAGAGGCGCAGGCAAGCGCGATCTCTTCATCGGTGAATCCAAGATCATCCGCAGCACCGCTCGCCAAAAAAGGGATCGCCTGAAATGCCTTGATGGATGAACGTGAGAAAGTGACCGTCGAAGGATCTCCGAGTGCCGCGATCGGATCGCCGTTTCTCAAAACGACGATATGGCCTCGATGGACCGACTCTGTCGTTTCCCCTCGGATCGCGCGCGCAATGATCGGGCTGATGTTCATCGTTAGGCGGCCGCACGCAGATCATCGCGCGGCTTTGAGCATTTCCTTTGCGTGTTCCCGGGCCGTGTTCGATACCTTCTCTCCCGCCAGCATGCGCGCGATCTCAGCTACTTGTTCGGCTTCATCCAGCTTTGTGATGGAAACCCTGGTTTGCTTGCCGTCCGTGCTTTTTTCGACGATGAAGTGCAGATCTGCAAGCGATGCGACCTGCGGCTGATGTGTTACGCATAGAACCTGCTGCCGCGATGAGAGCTCCTTCAGTTTCAAACCGACCGCCTCGGCGACCCTGCCGCCTATACCCGCATCGATCTCGTCAAAGACAGCTGCCTTTGAGCTTTCCTGAAGCCTGGCCGCGGTCTTCAGTATCAGCATCAGCCGTGATGCCTCGCCGCCGGAAGCGACTTTCGCAAGCGGCTTTGGAGACTCACCGGGGTTCGCGGAGAACAGGAACTCGATCCGGTCAAAACCGGTCCTGGAGATCGATCGATCATCAACGTGGTTCTCCAGCTCACCTTTGTCCGGGCATTCGATCGACACGACGAACCGGGCCTTTTCGAGCGCGACGCCTGCCAGATCTTTCTCGACGGTCGCTTCAAATTCTCGCGCGAACGCCTCACGTTTCTCGTGCAGGTCGCGTGCGGAATCGAGATACAGATCGCGAAGTACCGAGGCCTTCCGGCGAAGTTCCTGCTCACGTTCTTCAGCAGTCTCGATATTCGCAAGCCGTTTTTCGGCCTCCTCCAGATGCGCCAAAACGGTCTCGATCGAGCCGCCGTACTTGCGCTTCAGGTTGCCAAGTTCCGCAAGCCTGTCTTCGATCTCTTCCAGCCTGTCAGGCGAGAACTCCAGCGAACCCGCGAAGTCCCGGACAGTGTAAGCCAGATCCTCGAGAACGGCGTGTGCTGATTCGAGGCTTTCTTCATATTCTGCAAATCGCAAATCGAATTCTGCGAGTTTCCGGATGCGGTCGCGTACGCGCTCGACATTACCAACGACTGATCCTTCGCTCTCGTAAAGCAGACTGTGCGCCTCGTCAGACAATTCCGAAAGCTTGCCTACATTGTTCAAACGTTTCTTTTCTTCTTCAAGCTCGTCGTCCTCGCCCTCAGCGGGCTTTGCGCGATTGATCTCGTCCGCCTGGAATCGAAGAATGTCGAGAAGCTGAAGTTTTTCGGCTTCATCGCTTTTCAGTTCGCTGAGCTCCGAAAGGACTTCTGCAAGCGATGCGTATCTTTCAGCCGTCTCATTGCGTTCCGATTCCAGCCCGGCCGCTGAATCGAGGATCTCCAGATGGTTTCCAGGGGAGAAAAGCGTTGTCTGTTCGCCCTGCCCGTGAATGTCCGCGAGGTAGACTCCAAGCTTCTTTAGGAATCCCTGGGTGACGAGCTGATCGTTTACAAAGACGCGGTTTCGGCCCGACGCCGAAAGTTCTCTTCGTACAAGAAGCTCGATGCTTTCGCCGTCAACAAACTCGATCCCGCCTTCTTCAAGCTGGTCTGCGAGCGCCTGCGATCGCCCGATCTCGAAAATGCCTTCGATCCGCGCGCGCGCTTCGCCCTCTTTTATGAGTTCTGAATAGACCCGTTCACCGGTAAGAGCTGAAAGCGAGTCGACTATGATGGATTTGCCGGATCCCGTTTCACCTGTGAGGAGATTCAGTCCACTGCCGAACTCGACAGAAAGGTCGTCGATCAGCGCGAAGTTCCTGATCTTCAGCAAGGTGAGCATAGGAAATTCGATTGTAAGGCGAGAGCGGGAAAAGTAAAACTGCGCTGGCTATTCTAGCGGTTTGACCCATTTACCGAACAGGTAAATGCCGTCAGGTTCGGCTTCCTTCTCGAATTCTTCCGAGTCGAAATCGATCACCCGCGACTTCTTGTAGAACAAGAAAGATGCAAGGACGCCGCGGCGCATCACACCTTCTTTAGGGACGACGTAATAAGGGCTTGCATCGAACTCCTCGAGACCCTTTTGCCGGGAAAGGTCGCCGATGCTCCGGACATATACCGGAGGAATAAACTGGGCCCTACGCCTCTCGCGGTTGATGCCGATATCTGACAATACAGAAGCTTGTTCCGACTTTCCGGGAATCACTATCTCTGCGTTGCGGATTATCAGGTTGTAGATCATTCCCGAGCTGTTTGACGGAAGGGATTCATACAGTTCCATCCCGGCTTTTTCTGCGGAACCGTCGACAATCGCCTGAAGCGCAGACAGGAAAGCAATAAAGTTCAGTTTTATCAGAAATGACTCGTCCTTCCCGTGTAGACCGCCGGTCTCTATTAGAATGACAGGGGATCCCCAGGCCGAGATGTTGTCCCCAAAGGCGAGGCCATTGTATGCGTCGCTGTAGCGGCCTATGTTTCCGGGAATGAACCTCGCAAGCGCCTCCGCCATCACCGAACAGATCCGTTTGTTCCGCTCGAATCCGGGATATGTAGAGCCGTCCGCCCTGCCGTTTACCGCGAGGAGCGAGATCGTCGCCTGATTATGCGAGCTTCCCACAGTCGTAAGTTCCTGCTGGTTGTGAAGGTTGAATCCGACATCGGGGTAGAAATCATCAACAAGTTTCTTCAGGATCTGGCCCTCCGGCGTCTTCAGATCTCTAGCGTCGCGGTTGATATCGATCCACTGCAGGTTCCGCCGCTGAAAGACCTCCGCGCCATCGGGATTCAGCATCGGCACCGCACGGATGGTCAGTCGGTTGTGCATCTCGCCTACCCAAGCGATCTTGTCCTTGTTCTTTTCGAGAAACGCGAACATATCGATCAGCGCGGGTGTCGCCGTTGGCTCGTCACCGTGCATTTGCGACCACATGAACACCTTGAACGGTCCTTTTCCCCACTCAACCTGATATATCTCCCGGCCCCCGTAAGAAAGCCCGGCCAGCCCAACCTTGAGGCCCATTCCATTCAATTTCTCAAGGTAACCCTTCAGGTCGGCGTGGCGGACGTCCGACGCGGGCTTGTCGGAAACGTGGTTGTCGTCCCATGCCTGGGCGAACTCTTCGGGAGTCTGGGCAAAGGTCATCGTATTAGACACAGCTGTCACAAGGAGGAGGAATGAAATAAGAGCTGACCGCATGGAATTAAGATAGTTGGAATGGTTCCGATTTTCAATTCAGGATCAGCCAAAACCGCAGTATTTTGAATGCCTTACGTCAGATAGCCCGGTTCAGCAAAACGCCTAGTCTTCAGGGGGGCCGAACCTGTAAACGACAAATCCCGTTGCCCGAGCCGGCCTGCCGTGAACCGAGGGCTTGTTAAAGACCGTCGCAAGGGCCGCGCGCTCCGCTTCTTCATAGAGCAGCTCATTTCCCGATCTCGCTTTCGCATTGAGAACGGTCCCGTCCTCATCGATAAGGACCTCGACCTGGACCAGACCTTTGGCGCCTTTCGACTTCGCCTCGATCGTATGCACCGGTTTTACAAGCTCGTCTATTTCCGCGTTCAGAAACGTATATTTGTCGCCGATCACGAATCCGTCGTATGCCTCAGGTTCCGGTTTCGGTGTCGCTCTGGGCCGTGGAGCGACACCCTTGGTCGTTCGTTTTCTGGCAGATGATGACTTTGCTTTTGAATCCTTGTCGCTTGCCGAATTCTTTGATCCTGAGCCGGCCTTTGGAGACGCAGCCTTCGAATCGCCGCTACCGAGACCGCCTTTGCCGCCGACGGTCTCTTCCTCGTCGATAGCGACAATAGCCCCCATCTGGCCAGATACGGTCCAGGGGATCGTTGCCAGGATCATCGACGTGACGACGGTGAGGAAGAGTGTGGATCGGCTTATGAATTTCAGTGTTCTGCCTTGCTGTCCTGTTGATCTCATCATTTGTTGTACCTCGACCTTGTCGAATTGGCCCTTTCTGATCAAGGGGATTCCCACGAATAGAAAACGTCTATGATATACCCTAATAACGATGGGATTTTACGAGAACCGAATTTTACCGCATTTGATCAATTGTGCTTGCGGCTTCGAGTCGATGGAAAAGCAGCGAGCCAAAGTTGTGCCGGCAGCTGAGGGAAGGGTGCTGGAGATCGGAATGGGGTCGGGCCACAACCTGAAGCATTACGACAGCTCAAAGGTGGAGTTCGTATGGGGGCTTGAGCCGTCCGAGGGCATGCGCCGAAAGGCACGAAAGAACGTTGAGCAATCGCGGGTTGAGGTCAGATGGCTGGACCTGCCCGGCGAGGAAGTTCCGCTTGAGGACAATGACGCCGACACGGTTGTCCTTACTTTCACGTTGTGCTCGGTTTTTGACTGGCTTCAGGCTCTTCAGCAGATGCGCCGTGTGCTCAAACCCGGCGGCAGGCTCTTATTCTGCGAACATGGCGAGGCTCCCGATGCCGATGTGCGGGAGTGGCAGGAACGGATCAATCCCTTGTGGAAAAGGGTCGCAGGGGGCTGCAATCTGAATCGCAAGATCCCAAGCTGCATAGAAGCGGGCGGATTCAAGATTCGGGAGTTGGAATCTGATTACATGGACGGCCCGCGATTCGCTTCTTACGAATACTGGGGAATGGCGGACTGAGCCTTGGGGATTTCTTTGTGCTTCTCTGTGCCCTTTGTGGTTATCTCTTACACGTTGCGCTCTCAACACGATAGATTTAACCACGGAGGTCACAGAGAACGGAGAGCTTCTTCTGCTCCGTTAGGAGCACAATGTCTATAAATGGAAGGCAATTCTCCCGCTCCGTTAGGAGCACAATGTCTGTAGAAGCAGCCATTCTAACGATTACGCGGCTCCGCTAGGAGCCGAATCACCCGCGCCCCTGTTGGGCTCCTAACGGAGCCCAGGTCGGTTTTGGTATTGCGTTTCTACAGACATTTGGCTCCGACGGAGCCGGGAAATGCGATCTGATTGAAATGCATTCTCCTCTAACTGCCCCAATTTCTTGACACTAAAGCTACAATAGACTCGGCTTGCGCCTTCCTCACACCCACTGAGCGCTGCCAAGGAGAACCTCACATAATGCCCAACACCTACTCCCAGATCTATATCCACATCGTCTTTGCCGTCAAAGGAAGGAAGAATTTAATTGACCGCAACTGGCGTGAAGAATTGTACAAGTACATCACGGGAACTGTTCAGAATAAGCGAAACAAGATGATAGCGATCGGAGGGATCGAGGACCATGTACACATGCTAATCGGACTGAATCCATCACAGGTAATATCGGACCTTGTGCGCGATGTTAAGGTGAGTTCGACCCTCTTCGTAAACAAGAAGCGATTCGTTATGCTTGGCTTTCAGTGGCAGGAAGGGTATGGAGCGTTCACGATTTCCAGAGAAGACATTCCGGTGGTCGCTCACTACATCGAGAATCAAGAGAGACACCACAAGCGACAGTCATTCGAGGACGAGTACAAGGATATCCTCGATGAAAATGGAATCAAATTCGAAGAGAGGTTCCTTTTTGAGTGGTTGTAACAAGACCCCCTCTAAATAGACGCGCAGTTGTGAATTACCAGTTCTCCTGGCTCCGTTAGGAGCACAATGTCTGTAGAATCGGACCCCCACAATATCGCGGCTCCGTCAGGAGCCGAATAATCGTCGCGTGAATTGGGCTCCTAACGGACCAAAGTCCGTTTTGGAATTGTTTTACTACAGACATTTGGCTCCTACGGAGCCGGCAAATGCGTTTCAATAAACAGACTCCTGGCTTCTACGATTAAAAAAAAAACGCCATTAAGAGATGCCATGTTTCTTTGACAATTGTTCGACAAGATCGTTGAAGCTTGATGTGAATTCCGAATACCAGTCGCGCGCTTCGGACGAATCGTGAGGAACATCGGGCCTCTCAGACCAAAGGTCATTTCGTGCGTCCCACACTTCTTCAAAGAACCTACGGTGTTCCCACGAACTAAAACAGTCTTCGTGAAACGCCGCGTCCGAGTATCTCCAAAGCTTGTGCTGCTTTGGCAGGAAAGCCGTGAACGCTCGGATCTCATCCCGATCAGAAACCGTCCGTGAACAGAGCGGGCACTTAGTTCTTCCTTCGATCACGATTGCCATCGACTGTAATTCTATATGCCTTCTGCAGCACTGGTCATCCCCAAATTGTCGCGACTTCGTCAGAGGCCGAATCACCCACGCCCCTGTTGGGCTCCTAACGGAGCCTAGGTCGGTTCTGGTACTGCGTTGCTACAGACATTTGGCTCCTTCAGAGCCGGGGAAGGCATACTAAAATTCGATCTCATCCAATCTCAATTGGTCAATGACCACTGGTCGATGGTCAATGATCAATGGTCAATGAAAACTGAAAAACGGCACGCCCTAAAACGTGCCGTTTCCTCGAAATCCTGGTGGCGGGGGGGAGACTTGAACTCCCAACCTCGGGGTTATGAATCCCGCGCTCTAACCGGTTGAGCTACCCTGCCGCAACGGTCAGATTACAGGTCTCGCCGACATCCAGTCAAGTCAACAAACACCTGAAAAACTGGGCGATTTGCATTAGGTAGTAGAATCTATGCATGCTCCTGTTTTTCGCGACGAACCACGAGCATGCGGGACTGCTGTTCGCACTGTTCGCGATACTCGTGACCGCCAAGATCATGGCGGAAGTGTTCGAGCGTATGAACCAGCCCGCCGTGGTCGGTGAAATACTCGCCGGAGTGATAATCGGTCCCAGCGTTCTCGGGATCGTCCAGCCATCCGAGATCATCGACGTCTTTGCCGAGATAGGCGTCATATTCCTCCTTTTCAATGTCGGCCTTGACGTCAAGCCGAAATCGATCCTGAGTGTAGGGAGCAAAGCCGTAATGGTTGGCGTTCTGGGTATATTCGTCCCTTTCGTCGCCGGCTACTGGGTGGCATGGCTTTGGGGTGGAAGCAGCATCGAGGCGATGTTCATCGGAGCAGCACTCGTAGCGACCTCGGTAGGAATAACGGCGCGGGTGCTTGGATCGTTGGGGCTCCTTAACGAATCCACCTCACGGGTGATCCTTGGCGCTGCCGTCATCGACGATATCTTGGGACTTATGATCCTGTCCGTCGTTTCCAGCGTGAGCCAGGGTTCGATCAACTACTACGCGATCATCGGTACCGTCATAACTGCGGTCATATTTGTGATCGTGGTCGGCGCGGTAGGTGCCAAAATATTCAACTGGCTAGCACCAGCGATAAGAAACCTGAAGATTTCCAGTCCCTTCTTCAAGTTTGGGCTTATTCTCTGCCTTGGCCTATCGTTTGTCGCCCTCTACATCGAGGTGGCGGCGATCATTGGAGCTTTCCTTGCAGGAATGGCGCTTTCTGAGGCTACCGAAGACAATCCCAAGATGCGTCAGCTTTCCCACGGAGTAATGGAGTTCACGGTGCCGTTCTTCCTCGTCTATATCGGAATGCAGCTCGATATTACGCTCTTCGCTGACCTGGAAGTTATCACCTACGCCCTGGTCATTACCGGAGTCGCAATCGTTTCGAAGATGCTAGGGTGCGGGATCGGAGCGATCAATATGGGTTTCAAGAACGCGGCACGTGTTGGAATTGGTATGGTGCCGCGGGGAGAGGTAGGGATCGTCGTCGCCCAGATCGGTCTGGGGCTCGCGGCGATCAACGACAGAGAGTTCGCCGCTGTGCTTTTCATGGCGGTCGCAACTACTCTTATCGCACCGCCCTTCATCAAGCTTCTGGCGCCAAAGCGTAGGCCACCGGAAGACGACATCCATATTTCAGACGTCGTGACGAGGATCGGTTAGTTGTCTTCGGAGCCCTGCCTTCTTATATCTCTGATCCGGCTCCACATTGAAGGAAGGAATCGAACAAGGTCGAACAACGAGCCGCTGGCGTACTTTCGGGCCATTTCCCGGAAAGTGTCGACGGCGTTCTTCGAATATCGGAACCACCAGACATCGGGTAGGAACGTGAAGCGGTTTACGTGGATATGCTGGACGCCGACAAGCTCCTTTAGCCCTTCCAGGCCGTGGGTTCGGCCGTAGCCGCTGTTCTTGAAGCCGCCCCACGGAGTTTGAGCGATCCCGTGAGTGTAGAGCACCTCGTTGACGCAGACCGTTCCGGCAAGGATTTTTCCGGCAACACGTTTTCCTTTCGCAAGATCACTCGTCCATACGCTTGCCGCCAGGCCGAATTCTGTATCGTTGGCAAGTTCAGCTGCTTCTGATTCGGTCTTGAAAGTAGCGATCGGCAGCGTCGGACCAAAGGTTTCGTCGCGCATCGCACGCATTTTGTTCTTTGCTTTTGAGATCACCGTCGGCGGATAAAACGGCGACTTCACATCTGAGTCGTTCCCGCCCGTCAGAATCTCAGCACCCTCGCGCTCAAAAGCCGAGACGTGTTCCTCGACTATTTTTCGCTGGGTTTCACTGCTGATCGCGCCAATATCGGAGTCAGGCTCTGTACCTTTTCCGACCCTCAGTTTCTGAGCGCGCTCGACGACCAGCCGGGTAAATCTCTCAGCGGCTTTGTGTTCGACGTATAGCCGTTCGACCGAAGAGCAGGCCTGGCCGGCGTTCGTAAAAGCTCCCCAAACAGCTGCATCTGCGGCTTTTTCAAGATCGGCGTCTGCAAATACCACCATCGGATCTTTTCCGCCGAGTTCAAGCACAACCGGCGTAAGCGTTTCTGCGGCGCTTTTCGCAATCGCCTTTCCGGTCTTCACGCTGCCCGTGAACATCATCTTATCGACTCCCGCAGATACGAGAGCGGCACCGGTCTCTCCATCTCCGGAAACAACCTGGAGAACATGCTTTGGCAAACCCGCGGCCTCAAACACCTCGCTGATCTTTTCGCCCGTTAAAGGAGTCAGTTCCGACGGTTTCAACACCACTGTGTTGCCCGCCATAAGGGCCATCACCGCCTCTCCAAGCGGAATAGTTAACGGGAAATTCCAGGGCGAGATGATGCCGACGACGCCGAGCGGCTTGTAAGTGATGACCGAGCTACGGCCCATAAGGCCAAGATACCCGATCCCTCGCTTCCTCGGTGCGAGCAGGTCTTCAGTGTTCCGCGCGAAATACTGCATCAAGTCCAGCACCGGAACTATGTCGGTCGAGAACGCTTCGGCGACCGGTTTGCCCATCTCGCGGGAGATGAGATTCGCGATCGAGTCCATCTGCGAAAGGATGGCCTGACGCGCGCGCATCACGATCCTTGCGCGCTCATCGAAAGGGGTCCGCTTCCAGATCTCGAATGCATCACGAGCGTGCTCGACCGCTTCCGCAACTTCTTCCGAGGTGAACTTTCGGACCCGGCCCACCTCTTCACCGGTAGCCGGATCGAACGAGATTATCTCGTCAGCGGGGAGTGGTTTTTCTATCGGTTTAGTCATTTCAATGGAGACAGAAGACAGAATACAGGAGACAGCGAAGAGAATACAGATAGCAATGATTCGAATCGACTTGTAAATCAGCCGTTTCGAATAGCCTTGGCGTATGAATAGAGCAAGCGCCCGACCTCATCAACGCGGCGCTGAATAGCATCCGTATTCGCATACCGTAGGTCCCTCGCGAGAAGTAAGTAATATCGAGTCTCTTCGAGCGAACCTTGCGCGATATTGAAAAACCGCACCTTATCCTGTCGGCCGGATTTCTTATAACCTTCTGCTATGTTTGCGGGAACTGAAACAGCGGACCTTCGAAGCTGTGAAGTAAGTGAGTAGATCTCCTGTTTCGGAAACTCACTTGTGAGTTCGTAAACATCTAGAACCATATCGTGGGCTCGTTGCCATACAGTAAGTTCGTGAAACGTTTGTGAGGACATAATGCTAATCTCCTTCAAGCTGTGGGTGCTTGATCAGGGCGTTCATTCGAATGCAAAAGAGAGAAGTGTGAACGCGTTCACTTCTCCCTTGCTTACGAGTACTAGACTGTATGAGATTCTTCCTGTCTCCTGTCTCCTGTCTCCTGTCTCCTGTCTCCTATGAAGAAAGCATTCTCTCAATTACGCCATAGCTGGCGTCGATCGCCTCTGAAAGCTTGTCCGGTTCACAGCCGCCGCCTTCCGCCATGTCGGGTTTCCCGCCGCCGCGGCCGCCTACGATCGGCGCGATCTCGCGGATGATGTTCCCCGCCTTAACCTTTTCAGTAAGGTCATCGGAAACGCGGACGATGAAAGATACCTTTCCGTCGCCTTTTCTTCCGATGATCACGACTCCGGACCTGACCTTCGCCATCAGCGTGTCTGAAAGATGGCGCATTCCGCTTGGATCAAGATCGTCAACCATTTTCGCGAGCACTTTCACGCCGGCGACATCACGTGTGTCGTCGCCGTTTGAAGAGCCTGAGGAAACAGCGCCTGAGGCGATCTTGAGCTTCAGGTCTTCGACTTGCTTACGCGCTTTCTTGTAATCCTCCACGAGCTTCTCGATCGCATTCGGGAGTTGGTCACGCTGGGTCTTCAGAACATCGAGCGAACGGTCTATCAGTCTCTCGTCCTCACGGAACCGCTTGAACGAGTCGAATCCTGTGATAGCCCTGATCCTGCGGACACCTGAAGCGATCGCCTCGTCCGAGGTTATCTTGAAAGTGCCGATATCGCCCGTCGCGCGGACGTGCGTTCCGCCGCAGAGCTCTTTCGAGAACTTTCCATCGCCGACCGAAAGAACGCGCACTTCCGATCCATACTTCTCACCGAACATGGCTACCGCACCGCTTTTCATCGCCTCTTCGATCGGCATAAGATCGGTATTCACAGTCTCGTTTTCCAGGATGTAATGATTTACGAGGTCCTCGATCTCCCGGATCTCGTCCTCGCTCATCGGCTGGTAATGAGTGAAGTCGAACCGAAGGTAGTTAGGGGCGACGACCGAGCCCGCCTGCTTTACGTGCGAACCAAGAACTTCCTTCAGGGCAGCGTGGACGAGATGGGTCGCAGTATGATTTCGGCGCGTGGCGTCACGTTTCTCCTCGAAAACAGAGGCAGTTAACTCATCGCCGACTCGCAAAGTCCCCCGCTCAACATTTGATTTGTGAAGGGTAACTCCATGAATCGGTGCGAATGTGTCGCGAACTTTAATCTGCAATCCTGAAGCGTTCAAATTTCCGCGGTCGCCGACCTGCCCTCCCGCTTCGGCGTAAAAAGGCGTACGGTCAAGCACGATCAGCCCCTCATCGCCTTCGTTTAACTCGTTGACAAGTTTGTCGTCCTTCACAAGAGCAGTAACTTTCGAATTTTCAACGCGAGTGGTCTCGTAACCGAGAAACTCAGTTCGTCCGGTCTTCTCCACAATCTCAGCGTAAATCGGACTGATTTTCTCAGCCTGCTGGGTCTTTCCGACGGCGCTTGAAGCTTGCAGGTCTGCAAGAGCCTTGTCGAATCTGTTATCAAACTCGCGTTCCGAAAACTCAAGCCCCTGTTCTTCAAGCCTCACACGGATCAGGTCACGCGGGTAGCCGAAAGTATCCAAGAGTCTTGCCGCCTCAGTAAACAACTCTTCAGAGGTGGGATCTATTGAACTCCCGTCGAGCTGTCCGAGTATCTCATCATACTTTTTCGATCCTGCGGAAAGAGTGTTACCGAAACGCTTCTCTTCTGAAAGGACCATTCTTCGAATAAAACCACGTTGCGCCTCGAGTTCCGGGTAGGCATCTCTCATTTCTCCAACAACGAAGTGGCATACCTCGTTGAAGAATGGTCTGTTGAAGCCAAGATGATCGCGGCCATGGTAGATCGCGCGGCGCATAATCTTGCGCAGGACGTTGTGCCGTCCCTCATTCCCCGGCAGGATGCCATCGGCGATCGCGAAAGCTGTCGCGCGTGCGTGATCGGCGATCACACGGCAGGCGAACTTCTTCTGGTCGTCGAAGGAATCGAAGAACTTCTGAACAGGACGTTCCTTAGTGTTCGCGTTTCCG
The DNA here is from genome assembly GCA_003385635.1 of Acidobacteriota bacterium. Taxonomy (GTDB): domain Bacteria; phylum Acidobacteriota; class Blastocatellia; order Pyrinomonadales; family Pyrinomonadaceae; genus Aridibacter. The sequence goes on from QQUY01000003.1 coordinate 228,034, forward strand.
CCTTCTTCGGTCCCACCCGTGAACGGGTGGGCTAAACCCTCTTTATCTTCTTGCCCGCTTTCTTGCTGCTCACCGCTCACCGCTCCCTGTTCACTGATCGAAGCGACGAAATCGATGATCGGTCGGATCAGGTCCGTTTCGTAATTTGTCGAAACGCCCTGCATTACGGCGGCGATCCGTTCCAGGCCCATTCCCGTATCGACTGAAGGAGCAGGAAGCTCCGCAAGAGTGAACCCGCCTTCTCCGTCTTCCGATCGGTCGAACTGCATAAAGACAAGGTTCCAGATCTCTATGTTCTCGTCGCCGTACTCGGCATTAACTAGTTCAGCACGATTCTGCTCCGAATCTTCCGGGTCATCACCCATGAAGTAATGGATCTCAGAGCACGGTCCGCACGGTCCCGTATCGCCCATCTGCCAGAAATTATCCTTCTTCCCAAACCGCAGGACGCGTTCGGGCTTGGCACCTGCTTTGATCCAGAGCTTCTCGGCCTCTTCGTCGGCGGGTACCTCGCCATCGCCTTCGAAGACCGTGAACCAAAGGCGCGACTCCTCGAGGCCAAGTTTGTTGACGAGAAAGTCCCAGGCAAACTCGATCGCATCTTCCTTAAAATAGTCTCCAAAGGAGAAGTTGCCGAGCATCTCGAAGAAGGTATGGTGCCGTGCGGTCTTTCCTACCTCATCAAGGTCGTTGTGTTTGCCGCCCGCGCGAATACATTTCTGCGAAGACGCCGCACGCGAATAATCACGCTTGTCATTACCAAGAAAGACGTCCTTGAACTGGTTCATTCCCGCGTTGACGAACAGCAGAGTCGGATCGTTCGCGGGCAAGAGCGGTGACGAATGCACGACCCTGTGTCCGCGTTCTTCGAAATAATCGAGAAACCTTTGTCTTATCTCGCTGCCTTTCATAGCTGGTTCAGTCCCCGTAAACGGAAAAGATAAGTTTATCAACTTTGATTGGCGGGCAGAAGCGGAGGCCGGAGAGGGTTGGCCGCAAATAGAGGGGATGAACACAGATGACTGTGAACCACAAATCCCTTGTCGGAACGTGCGATACGTTCTGGTGCGCAATTCACCGGCAACTAGGTCCGATCGGATCAGTGTTCATCCGCCTCAGCCCTCGATTGATCTCATGATGGATCAGAGGACCTCTTCAAGAACCGATACGCCGGACGAGCGGTCGCCCGAAGTCCACTGCCACGTCTCGTGAAGCCGTAAGCGGCCGTCATGTAGAAGTTCCGGTTTTGTATCGCAAATACCTGTCATCAATAATCCCGAGGAGTTCACGTGCTGGTATCTCGCATTCAGAGAGCCGTCTTCCGCCACAACACCGATCAGGAATCCCTTCACGATGTCTCCGCCTTCGTATTCAGACCAGACGACGATTCCGTCCTGAAAGTACCTGAATTCAGTATCCCCCGAGACTTCTCCGGAGGGAGAATTCGAGACGGACCTGAACACTTTCCGGTTGTAGTCAACGCTCATTGGTCAAGAATATTCTTCACTTTCCAGCTTGATCTGCTCCAGCCTGTCGCGGATAAGATCGTAGCCGAAGCCTTGGCGGACAAGATGGTCGAACAACTTCTTCTTGTCGGATCTGTCTTTTGGTTCGCCTCTGACTCGAATGCGCTTTTCGATTGCGCGTTCGATAAGGTCCTCTTCAGGGATCTCTTCAAATGCGTCATCAAGAGCCGCTTCGATAGTCGCCTCGTCCAATTTCTTTCGCCTCAGGTCATGTTTCAGGCGGAATCGGCCGAGAGGTTTTTGTTTGAGTTTCGATTTGGCGAGTCCGCGTGCAAAATCCTCGTCATCGATGTAACCGTACTTCTTCAACTTTCCGATCACTTCCCCGACGATCTCCTGATTTGTCCAGGGCTTCTCAAGTAAACGCGTCCTGAGCTCTTCTTCCGACCGCGGCCTGTACGTAAGCAGGTTGACCGCCCGGTCAAACGTCATCTTCGCAGACTTTTCGGGGTCCCTGATCACTCTTTCTTCGTCTTTGATCGGTGGTCTGTATCTTGGCATAGCTGAAGAGTTTCCGAAGCGGAGTCTAACATCCGGCGCTTGCAAATCAGAAGCCGCTCTCAGAGAATCCGGGTAGTGAAAGACGGCCTTCTGATCATCGACAAGCCCGCCGGAATGACCTCACACGACGTCGTCGCGCGGAGCCGTAAAATACTAAGAACAAAAAAGATAGGTCACACCGGAACGCTCGATCCGTTTGCGACGGGTGTCCTTGTTCTTGTTGTAGGAAAGGCCACAAGGCTTGCCCGATTCCTGCATGCCGACGAGAAAGAATACGAGGCGGTTCTCCGTTTCGGGTTCGAGACCGACACCGGCGACCTGACCGGCGAGCCGAAAGAAACGCCCGACAAGCGTCAACTCGTCAAGAAATTGACGGATGAGGACGTCAGAAATGTGCTTCCGCATTTCAAGGGCGAGCTGGAACAGATCCCTCCAATGTACTCGGCGAAGAAGATAAAAGGCGAACGGCTCTACAAGCTGGCGAGAGAAGGAAAAGAAGTGGAGAGAGAGCCCGTCAAGATCACGATACTCAAGATCGTGTGTACCGGCGAAGCCGGCCGCGGTGAGGCAACCGCTGATTTTGGCCTGCGCGTAAGTTGTTCGGCCGGAACGTATATCCGGACACTTGCCGAAGATATCGGACGGAAGATCGGTATCGGCTGTCATCTCGCCAGCTTGCGCAGGATCCGGGCGGGTCGGTTTTCCATAGATGATGCTTCGACTCTGGATGAACTCGCCGCCTGCGATCCTTCTGACATAGACCTTTTGGACAAGCGCGAGGCCGTAGCCCATCTTCCGGGTATCGAGATCGGTGAGGAATTTGAATCGGACATCAGGAACGGAAAAGCGCTCGACTACGAGGGGCGTCACGCTGGGTTCGTCGCGATCCTCTCATCCGCAAGCGGGCTTGCAGCAGTGGGCGAGGCATATCCGGAAGAAGGCAAGGTACGACCCAAGATCGTTGTGATATAAGTATCTGATCTCGCTAGGTTTGCTCTATGAAGAAGAAACACATTGCTTTGGGGATCGGCGGCGCCGTCGGAGCCACGATCGCCTGGAAACTCATCACCCGACCGGAAACCGTCCGCTTTGAAGACCACACTGAAAAGCTGCATCATCCGGACCACTCAAACTTCACCGAGGTGGACGGGATATCTGTCCATTACCAGGAATTCGGCGACAAGTCGGACCCTACGCTGGTACTGATTCACGGCTTCACGGCTTCTACTTACGTCTGGAAGACTGTAGCTCCCGCGTTGGCAGCACAAGGCTTTCACGTAATCGCGCCTGACCTTCCCGGGTTCGGATACTCCGAAAAACCGGCGTGGTACGACTATTCGATCGGGTCGCAGTCTCGAGTGATACAGAGGCTGATGAACAGATTGGGAGTCGGAAAAGCGACCCTCGTGGGCAGTTCGTACGGCGGGGCTGTTTCGATGTGGTTTGCCCTGGACAATCCGGAGAGAGTGACAAAGCTGGTACTGGTCGACGCTGTTTGCAACAACGATCCGAAGAACCACCCGGTCTTGCGCCTGGCGGAAGTTCCGGGGATCGGCGAGGTGATAACACCGTTTCTGGTGGATTCGAAGATGTTCCTTAAATTCCGAATGCAGCAGACCATCGACAAGACGAATCACGATCTGATCACCGCCGACAGGATCGAGTCCGTTCAGAGGCCGATCCGCGCCGCGGACGGGCATCGGTCCGTGCTACTTACTTCCAGGAACTGGGATGCGGACCGGCTTGTTGCAGACGCTGAATTGATAGAACCGCCCACGCTTCTGGTGTGGGGCGAGAACGACAAGGTAATACCGATCGAGAACGGCGAGTTTCTCTATGACCGTATCCTAAACTCGAGATTTGTTGTGCTGAGGGACTGCGGGCATATTCCTATGGAAGAAAAGCCTGAGATCTTTGTGAAGCTAGTGACCGAATTTATGCGCGATCCGAAAGGACGCCTCGCTGAAAGCGACAGCGAGGATATAAGGATAGAGCAGATTCACAAGGACTGAGAGAAAAGTACTGAGGACTGAGAGAAGAAGTTGACCCTGGTCCAATGATCCGTTCTTCTTGCTCAGTCCTCAGTCCTCAGTCCTCAGTCCTCGAAGTACCTATATCTCCCGGTGATCTCCCATTCGAATAATCTGTCCTCAAGGCGGGTGCCTGAACCGATGTTGTGGTAAATGAAGGGCCGTCCCGTTTCGGGATCCCGGCGCTCGGAAACGATCCCGATGTGTGTCAGACCTTTGCCGTTTAGGTCCCACGTGACCACGTCGCCGGGCTCGTAATCCGATGCTTGTCCGCTGACCCCCAAAGACTTTCCTTTTCTCTCGAAAAACCTGCGTAGATTTGGGACACGGCGGTGGTCGATATTGGTGTCTGTCGAACTGAGACCCCATTTTTGAGGGTAGCTTCGAAAATTGACCTTCATATCTTCGTGGACTGCTTTCTGCAGGTCGACACCGGCGTTTCGAAAGGCGCGGATCACGACGTCGGTGCAGGCTCCGGTCTCTTTCGGAACGTCTCCTCCGGGATAATCGATCGCAAAATACTTTTGCGTATACCCTGTGGTGATCTTTGTCTGCTGTTTCGCGCTTTCGATGATCAACCTGATGTTTTTCGGAAGTGACTCAATTGACGTTTCGGCTGGAAGAACGGACTGTGTTTGAACGGAACAAGAGGCGGCCAGGATCGCAAAGACTATTAGCACCGGCTTCACGAGAATAAATTTATTCATATCGGTTGGGAAAACTTGGGAAAGCATTGTTTGGAGAATTGCCTGCCTTCTGGACGCCTGATCAATTCTTTTGGTTCCGGACGGGCGAAATTCGTTGACTGGAGAAAGGACTGAAGACCTAGGAAGGAATGAGAGAAAAGTACTGAGTACTGAGGCAATCGGAACCCGGAGCGCGAGCGACGGGCATGATCTAGGACTGAGGACTGAGAGAAGAGTTTGACTCTCTTTCGAGGTCCCGTGTATCAACCTCAGTACTCAGTACTCAGTACTCAGTACTCAGTACTCAGTACTCAGTACTCAGTACTCAGTACTTTTCTCTCAGTACTTCTTTCGTCCTTAGTCCTCCCTCTCCTCAAGCCATTTCCTTACATCCGTGCGCATCTCGTCCGTGATCTCGTGCGCGGCCTCATACGCCTTCGAATCGTAGGACGGAAGAAGACCCGACAGCTTGTCATCGAATTCCCTGAACTTCTCGAGCGGATAGAACTCGTCGTCGGTCGAGAAAAGATAAAGAACGTCGGCGCTCGTTGTGCGGTAAGCAGGATTCTCGTCAAGGTCGGACGGGATGCCGCCGCAGATGCCTATGAATCCCTTCAGCACTTCGGGATAAGTAAGCGCGAATCTGAAATTCAGAGCACAGGCCTGCGAGAAGCCGTGAAGGTAGACGCGGTTGGGATCGACAAGCCCTTCTTCTGAGTGCTTTTCGATCAGATCGAGAATGAATTCCTGGTGAAGCTTGACTGATTCTTCAGCGCGGTGGGCGGTCAGCCATCCGGCCACGGGTTTGTAAACGCCCTCGCCGGCATCTCTGTAGAATCGATTCGGTGCTTCAAGGGATGCGATCGCGAACCCTTCCGGCGCGACTAGTTTCGCTTCGCGCATCATATAGCGCTTATGAGCCGCGTATCCATGAACGGTGATCAGAAGCGGAAAGGGCCCTTCGGCTTCCCTTGGGATAAAGAGGTCGTAATAGAGATTTATCTGTGCCCGGATTGATAGGTCTTCTTTGATCACTTCGGTCAATTGTCATTGCACGGAGATCAATGGTCAATGACAGAAGATCCTTAGTCTTAGCGGAGGGTCCTCCAGGATGGAAGACTACGATCATTGGTCAGTGATCGCCGTCTGATGTTCATTGATTCTCAGGCAGCCCGCTCAATTCCGTACCTTTCGATCTTCAGATAAAGCCCGCGGCGGGTCAGTCCAAGCTCCCTCGACACTCTCGAGATATTTCCATCGTGACGTCTGAGGGCGTCCTGGATCATCTGGGTTTCGAGCTCGGAAACTGCTTCTTCGAGCGTGGCCCCTTTTGAACCGACACTGTAGACCCCTGAAGAACCCGAACGGGTAGTGATCGGCGAGACGTTGCTTCCTTCAGCAGGCGAAAGCGGCGCTGCGCTCCGCTTCAGCTCGGGAGAAAGGTGGTCGGGAGTAATGACATCGTTGTCCTCGGCCCTTGCTACGATCCTCTGGATCTCGTTGCAAAGCTGACGGACGTTTCCTTCCCATTCGCATACCATCAGCAGGTCGATCGTCTGCGGCGTGATCTTGAGATTCTGTTTGGTAAACCGCGCCGAATAATGATTCAAGTAGTAGCGCACGATCGGCTCGATCTCCGACCGGCGCTCACGCAAAGGCGGCACGCGCAGGCGTATCACGTTTAGCCTGTAAAACAGGTCCTCGCGAAAGAGGCCTTTCTCTACCTGATGCTCAAGGTCCATGTTCGTCGCGGCGATGATCCTCACATCCACCTTGATCGGCCGCTTTTCGCCCAAGGGCTGGACCTCGCCTTCCTGAAGAAACCGGAGCAGCTTTGGCTGGACATCCAAAGGGAGGTCGCCGATCTCATCCAGGAACAGCGTGCCACCGTCAGCGGTCCGGATCATTCCCGGTGAATCCTGAGCGGCTCCGGTGAACGCTCCTTTTTTGTATCCGAAAAGGTGGCCTTCGGCGAGTTCTTTCGGCACGGCAGTACAGTTGAATGGTACAAATGCACGGTCCTTCCTCGTCGATAGCAAATGTATGGCACGGGATACGAGCTCCTTACCGGTACCGCTTTCGCCCGTGACGAGCACGGTCACGTCTGAAGAACGGATCTTGTAGACCTCTTCTACAAGGTCCGTCATTGCCGGGGAAGAATGGATGAAGCCCGGCATGAGGCTTTGCGATGTGAATGGACTGGATTCCTGTTCGGAACCCGAAACCGATTCGCGGTCGCGCAAGGCACAGACGTCCATTCCGAGCTCTACAACCCGCAACAGCGGTTTCAGGTCACCGCCGTTCAATAAAGCAGCTCCTGATCGCGGATAAACGATCAGCATCGACGGCGCGGCGCTCGATGCCCTTAGCGGGAACAGCGCAACGTTTTTCGTCTTTGCAAATGTCTCGCGGTCAGTCCCTGACGCATTAAGGCTTTGTATCAGGTCAGAACTCTCAGCCGGCGTGTAGCCGTGCGTGATAAACGGAATATACCTCTTCTGCTCGTTCTGTTCGGCGATGATGATCCTGTTCGCCTTGCTTTCCTGCTGAAGAACCGATGCGAGTTCGCGGAACAGCAGTTCGCGCGAAGCGGTCGCCTCGGCCAGCCTTTGCATAAGAAGCTGTGAACTTGCTGAAGTATCCTCATCCTCGTCCGAGGTATCGAGGCCCTCGATCATCTCTTCCGCCGCGTGATACAGGTGCTCGACCTGGAGCTTTCGAAACGTTTCACTTGCCGAGATAAGGTGTTTTGCCGCCTTCTTTGGCTGACCGTCTGAGAGCACGATCCCGAGATGGTAGTGTGCGAGCGCAATGTGGTAGATGTCCTCGGCGGTTTCGAACATCGTCAGGGAGCGGTTATAGTGGTGCGCCGCCATTTTCGAGTCGCCTTTCTTCTCCGCCAGAAGTCCACGTATGCGCTGAGCGTTACCAAGTACGAAGAGGTCCGATTCGGGCTCGTCCTCTTCGATGGTGTCCAGTTCTCGGCCGCATTTCTTATGGTTGTCCCGTTCGAGATGAGCTTCGGCGAGCACGAGACGCGCCATAGCAGCAAACTGTGTCTCACCCATCTCGGAACAGATCTCGATCGTCTCTTCCGCGGTCCTGATAGCCCGCTTGTAGTCCTTCTTAGCCAGGTAGCATCTTGCCAGCGTTCTCATCGCCTGGATGGAATACCAGCGTTTGTTCCTCTCGTCGGCGATCTTAATGCCTTGCTTCAGCAGTTCTTCGGCTTCATCCAGTTCATTCCTGAGAAGCTTTAGTTCGCCAAGCGAGTCCAGGATCCCCGAAATATGCGGATGGTCGACCTCGATTGCGATCTCAAGCGAGATCTGTATCATTTCTTCGGCCCGGAGCCAGTCGCCGACCAGCATCAGGTTGATGCCCAGGTTGTTATAGGCTGCGATAGTCTGGACCTTGTGCTCGGTTTGCGAAAAGAACTCGATCGACTTTTCGAGACACTCGATGCCTTTCTTGGGCCGCCTTAGGAACCAGTATGCCCCGGACATATCGGAATAGAGCTTTCCAAGCAGGAAGGGTGCCGAGTGCTCGCCGATGATCTTGATAGCAAGCTGAAAATTCTCGAGTGCCTCTTTGCTGTTTCCTTCTGCGGAGTAATTCGTCGCGATCGTCTGGTAGCTCTCGGCCATACCGCGCCAGTTACCTTGTTCGCGGTAATGTTTTAATGCCTTTTTTGCGTTGTCGATCGCGATCGGCAACTCGTCGAGCTTCCTGTAGACCCTAGCCAGCGCGACATAGATCTCTCCCAGCAGGTCAGTGAGGCCGTGTTCCTCAACTTTGTCGATCGAGTAGTTCAGCAGTGTGACCGCTTTCGGATGTTCGTTGGTATTGTTTAGCGATATGGCAAGCTGGTTGATGACCGAGATCTGTATCTCTGGATCGAGCGCTTCCAGCAATTCTTCGTTGTCGTACCTTTCAATGACTTCCAGCGCTTCTTTGTAGCGGCCAAGAGTCTCAAGAGTGTATGAAAGGTAGCGAGTCAAACGGGCCTCGTCATTGGCCGAATGGGAGTAGTTTTCAAGGGCGTCCGTCAGGATCTGTTCAGCGCGCGCAGAGAGGCCCTTGTCCAGGCTTTCCCGGACATCGGTAAAGATCTCCGTCAGGCGCTGATCGGGCATTTGACGCTTTTTGCGCGGGTTTCTGCCGGACGCTGCACCATCCGATCCGTTTTTATTACCGGAAGTCGGCATCGGTCTTAAACTCTTTGAATACAGCTAAAAAGGCCTAATCGAGCTCTGATTTCAGTATCGCCCAACGGCCAAATTGTGGGAGGATCCTGTAATGGTTAGCTACTATACAGCAAAAGAGGTTAGAAGTCAGGAAAAAGGAGACGGGAGACAGGAGACAATCTATTGAGTCTGTCGAGTCGGGTGGGTCTGTTCAGTCTATCGGGTCTATTGAGTCTGTTGGGTCGATTGAGTCTGTTGAGTCTATTGAGTCCGGTGGGTCTGTTGAGTCTAGAGTTTTTCTTCAGTCCGCGAAGCGGACGCCATAATTTAGCCCCTCACAAGCCGAAGGCGCAGTGTGGGGAAGGAGTCCCGCAATACCGCTTAGCCGCGGAGCGGCGTTTAGATGTGAGTGGATCGCGTCTGTTGAGTCTGTTTGGTCGATTGAGCCGGGTGGGTCTGTTGAGTCTAGTGTTTTTCTTCAGTCCGCGTAGCGGCGTCAAGATGTGAGGCTGTTGAGTCTGTCGAGTCTATTGAGTCTATAGAGTCTTTTGGGTCAATCGGATCTACCCTCCTGCTTTGATCCTTGAACACTGAACATTGAACATTGAACTTTGAACAGTGAATATCGAACTTTGAACCCGGAACTCGAAACTTGAACATTTATTTGTGAACTAGCTTATCCTGATTGACGATGGCGCCGAGAAAAACCAAAGAACAAGGAAGGCTGGATGCCGCCGTGGAACATAGGGAAGACTGGAAGCTTTGGGGCCCGTATGTCAGCGAGCGTGCGTGGGGGACCGTACGTGAGGATTACAGCGCGGACGGATCGGCCTGGCACTATTTCCCCTTCTCCATCTCTCACAAGAAAACCTACCGCTGGAATGAAGACGGGATAGCCGGCATTAGCGACCGTAGGCAAAAGCTGTGTTTTTCTGTCGCTATGTGGAATGGAAAAGATCCGGTCCTGAAGGAACGGCTTTTCGGCGTCTCAGGACCAGAGGGCAATCACGGCGAGGACGTAAAGGAGTACTACTATCACCTCGATTCCACCCCTACGCATTCATATCTGAAGTTTCTCTATAAGTATCCGCAAGCCGAGTTTCCATACAAGGACCTTCTTGAACGGAACCGACAGCGCGGAAGAGACGACGAGGAATACGAGCTGATAGATACCGGATTATTTGACGACAACCGATACTTTGACGTCCTTGTCGAGTACGCCAAGGCTGGCACGCACGACATATGCATCCGCATCACGGTCACGAACCGGGGACCTGAAGAAGCGCAGATCGATCTGCTTCCTACTCTATGGTTTCGAAACACATGGTCGTGGTCCGGGGATTCGGTCAAGCCAGTTCTACAGATAGCGGACTCCAGCGACGAGTCTTTAGGGGCCGTCCAGGCAAACGAGCCGGAACGGGGCATCTACTGGCTTTTGTTTGACGGTGCCAACGAGGTGCTATTCACAGGAAACGAGACCAACTTTCAGGACCTATACGGCTCGGAGAACGATTCGCCGTACACAAAGGACGCTTTTCACAAGTTCGTGGTCGAAGGCGATCTTGACGCGATCGATCCAAGCCAGAAGGGGACCAAATGCGCGGTTCGAATCCGCAGACCGATCAAGCCCGGGAAAAGCGAGGCCTTTCATCTCCGACTGTCCGCCCAGCGGGCTGTCGACAGGGGCTCGGTCTCGTCATACAAAGAGCTCATTCGGGAAAATAGCAAGGTCTTCAAAAAGCGGATCTCGGAAGCTGACGAATTCTATCAGGTTGTGATCCCCGGAGGACTTGAAGACGACGCCAAGGACGTAATGCGGAAGGCGTTTTCCGGTCTGATGTGGTCGAAGCAATTTTATCACTACGCGGTCGAGGACTGGATCGATGGCGATCCAGTCTATCCCAAACCGCCGGCCTCCAGGCGGCGCGGAAGGAACGCTCACTGGAGACACCTGCACACGGAAGAAGTACTTCTGATGCCGGACAAATGGGAGTATCCGTGGTTCGCGTCGTGGGATCTTGCATTTCACTGCATCCCGGCAGCGATGATCGACCCGGATTTTTCAAAGCGGCAGCTGCTTCTTCTGCTGCGAGAATGGTACATGCATCCCAATGGCCAGATTCCCGCCTACGAATGGTCATTTGACGACGTGAATCCACCCGTTCACGCGTTCGCAGCACTTCAGGTCTACCGGATCGAGAAGAGGATCACAGGCCGCGAGGACCGGGAGTTCCTTGAGAAGGTCTTTCACAAGCTGCTGCTGAATTTCACGTGGTGGGTCAACCGGAAGGACTCGGAAGGCGACAACGTTTTCGAGGGCGGCTTCCTCGGTCTTGACAACATAGGCGTTTTTGACCGCAGCAGGGACCTTCCGACCGGAGGACATTTGGAGCAGTCCGACGGGACATCCTGGATGGCGATGTTCAGCCTGAACATGCTCGCGATCGCCCTCGAACTCGCCCTCGAAGACAGCGCCTATGAGGATGTTGCAAGCAAGTTCTTTGAACACTTCATTTTCATCTCCGACGCGATGAACAATGTCGGACACGAGGAGACGGAGCTTTGGAGCGAGCGCGATGGATTCTATTACGACGTTCTGCATCTTCCTGACGGATACAACCTGCCGATGCGTATACGTTCTTTGGTCGGACTGATCCCTCTGTTTGCAGTCGAGGTTATCGAGGAGCAGTGGCTCGAGCGGCTTCCCGCTTTCCGGCGCAGGACCGAGTGGTTTATCGAGAACAGGAAGGACCTTATCGAGGAGATTGCCTGTCTGCACGCAGAAGGAGTCGATGACAGCCGTCTTTTGTCGCTTGTGAACCGCTCCAGGCTTGAGCGTCTGCTTCGGATCATGTTCTCCGAGCAGGAATTCCTTTCGGACTACGGGATCAGGTCCCTTTCAAGGGATCACAAGACAAACCCTTATTTCCTTTTGTTTGACGGAAGGGAGTACCGGGTGGATTACGAGCCGGGTGAGTCGAGAACGGGGTCTTTCGGAGGAAACTCAAACTGGCGGGGACCGGTCTGGTTCCCGATAAATTTTCTAGTCATAGAGGCGCTCGAGAAGTATCACAGCTATTACGGAGACGGTCTAAAGATCGAGCTCCCGACCGGCACGGGACGAATGGTCACCCTGAACGAAGCTGCCGAGGAGATAGGCAAACGGCTTTCCTCTCTTTTCCTGAAAGACAAGGAAGGGAACCGGCCTGTTTTCGGCAACGAAGAAAAGTTTCTTGAAGACCCTGAATTTGGCTATCCGCTGTTCTACGAATACTTTCACGGCGACAATGGAAAAGGCCTTGGAGCAAGCCACCAGACGGGCTGGACGGCGCTTGTGGCGTGCATCCTTGAAAAATACGGCAGTTAAGTCGTGCGAAAGCGCCTCTTTCGGCGAGTGCCGAGATGTGGCAAAATCTTCTTATGTCAGATATCCCGGACATTGATATCGACGAACAAGCCGTCGCTGAAGAAGATGCGAAGCTCGACAAGCCCGGGATGTACAAAGTGCTCTTGCACAATGACGACTTCACGACCATGGAGTTTGTCGTCTTCGTCCTTAACCACGTATTTCTGCGGACGCCCGCCGAGGCCGTCACGATAATGCTGAAGGTTCACAACGAAGGTGTCGGGGTTGCGGGTACTTATCCCCTTGAGATAGCGAAGATGAAGGCCGACAAGGCTATGAACATGGCACGGGCACGGGAATTTCCTTTCTTATGCACGGTTGAGGAAGAGTAGGAGTTTTCGCCGCGCAAGCGGCGCCCGAGGTAACTGCGGTTTATGCTGACTAAGGAATTGGAAGAAACCCTGAGCTTTGCCGTCGATGAGGCGGTCCGGAGGCGGCACGAGTACGTCACGCTTGAGCACCTATTGTTCGCATTGCTTGAGGACAGGTCCGCTAGGGAGATCCTTTTCAACTGCGGTGCTCAGGTTGAGGAACTTGCGAAGGACCTCGAAGAGTATTTCGAATCGTCACTTGAGAAAATGCCGGAAGGCGTTTCCCAGATGCCGGAACTCACTTCGACTTTTCAGGCGACGATCCAGTACGCGATTCTCCAGGCGGAAGGGAGCGGTCAGAAGCGGGTCGACGGCGGAAACATTCTGGCGGCACTCTTCCAGTCCGAAAATTCTCAGGCGGTCTACCTTCTTCAGAAACAGAACGTTTCCCGGCTTGATGTGCTCAACTACATTGCGCACGGAATCTCAAAGGTAGATGGTCTCGATCCTGACGAGCTGGAAGATGGCGAAGGCCTCGCCGACGGGCAGAATCCGCTCCAGCAGCCGAGGAAGAAGCCCCTCGAATCATTTTGCGTCGAGCTTGTAGCGCTTGCTGAAGAAGGCGGGATCGATCCCCTTATCGGCCGGGATGCCGAGATCGAACGGACGATTCAGGTCCTTTGCCGGAGAAAGAAGAACAATCCGTTGTATGTCGGTGAGCCGGGTGTCGGAAAGACGGCTCTTGCGGAAGGACTCGCGCTTCGTATTTCGGAAGGCGCGGTTCCGGATGTGATCGCAGATGCAAAGGTCTATGCACTTGATATGGGTGCGGTACTCGCGGGAACCCGGTATCGAGGCGATTTCGAACAGCGATTCAAGGCGATCATCAAGGACCTTAAAAAGAAGGAGAATTCGATCCTGTTCATCGACGAGATCCATACCATCGTCGGTGCGGGCGCCGTTTCGGGCGGGGCGATGGACGCGTCGAACATCCTGAAACCGGCTCTTCAATCGGGCGAGCTTCGCTGCATAGGGTCTACTACCTATTCGGAATACAAGGCGGCGTTCGACCGCGACCGGGCCCTTGCGAGACGGTTTGAAAAAATCGAGATTCACGAGCCGACCGTCGATGAGACATACGAGATCCTAAAGGGCCTGCAGAACTATTACGAAGAGCATCACGGCGTTAAGTACTCGGATGATTCCCTTAGGACCGCGGCCGAGCTAGCCGGGAAGTACATCAACGACAAGCATCTTCCGGACAAGGCGATCGACGTCGTCGATGAAGTGGGCGCGATGACAAGGCTGATGCCCGAAGACAAGCGGCCAAAGAAGATCACCGTCTCGATGGTCGAGAACACCGTGGCTAGAATGGCGAAGATCCCGCCGAAAACCGTTGTTGCAGACGAGAAGCACAGGCTCAAGACACTCGGAAGCGATTTACGCGATGTGATCTTTGGCCAGGATGAAGCAGTCGAAAAGGTCGTGGAGGCGATCCAGATCTCGCGCGCAGGACTTGGCCATGAAACGAAACCCGTCGGATCATTTCTTTTTTCCGGACCGACGGGGGTCGGCAAGACCGAGCTCTCGAAACAATTGGCTGAGATACTCGGAGTAGAGTTTCTTCGCTACGACATGAGCGAGTACGCTGAAGCACATACGGTGTCTCGGCTTATCGGCGCACCTCCGGGGTATGTAGGGTTCGACCAGGGCGGACTTCTGACCGACGCGATAATGCGTCACCCATATTCGGTACTTGTTCTTGACGAGATCGAGAAGGCGCATCCGAACCTTTTCAACCTGCTTCTTCAGGTAATGGATTCCGCGACGCTGACCGACAATAACGGCAAGAAGGCGGATTTCCGCAACGTTGTCCTGATAATGACGACCAATGCAGGAGCACGGGAGCTTTCATCAGGAGGAATCGGGTTCCAGAACGAGGCAAATACCAAGGGAAGTGCAAAGGGCGCGATCGAACGGACATTCAGCCCCGAATTTCTGAACCGGTTGGACGCGCGGGTGGCATTCAAGGCGCTCGGTCTTGACGTGATCAAGCTTATTGTAGACAAATTCATTCGCGAACTGAACGCGCAGATGATGGAACAGCGAGTGATCGTGAGTCTGGACGACTCGGCGCGCGAGTGGCTTGCAAAGAACGGATTCGATTCGAAATACGGCGCACGCCCGATGCAGCGGCTTATACACGAGAAGATCAAACGGCCGCTGGCACAGCAGATCCTGTTCGGGAAGCTCAAGGACGGCGGAAGCGTCACGGCGAAAGCTATGGACGACGGAATCGAGCTTGATTACTGAGAGATAAGAGATAAGAGATAAGAGATAAGAGAAGAGCGATGAGTACAGATTGGTGAGGATCGCCTCTTCTTGGCGATCCGTCGCGGCTTGGCGTCTTCGCAAGAGGCTTCCCACCTTGAAGAAGTGCTCCGCGTCGATAGTCTGCGACGACGAATCTCTCGCCATGGTGCAAAGTCCCGCAAAGCAGCGCCATTTTCTTACCCTTGTGCACTTCGTGTGAACCTTCGTGTCCTTCACGGTAAGAACTCTCTTGGATAAAAAGACCCGTCCGAAAGAGCAGATATTTCCTCATGCCCAATCTCGCACAATGACCCGACTCAAAACGTTGAACTCACGGGCATCGAAATGTTAAACTTCGTTTAACGCGCCGCTCACAGCTCCTTCCCGCGCTTTTTCTCAACCACTCCCGGAACAGACACGAAGAACCAGTTATGTCCAACTTCCGGAACCCTTTTCCGATACTAGCCTTGGCATTGTTTTCTTTCACTTTCGCAATTGCCCAGGACGCAAAACCGGACAACGCGATCGCCGATGTGGAGCTGGGGAACCGTGAGTCTGCGAAAGCTCTGCTTGCGGACTACGGCCCGACTTTCGGGGATGACGGCAGACCGGAATACTACTTCTATAACAAGTATGCCGACCAGGTAGTGCGGTTCAAGGCAGCTTCGTGGCAGGACAAGTTCCTGATCACTGAGATGGAAGTGTTTGCCGTGACGGACAAATACAGACGGCCGCATTTCCAGTTGAAAGAGATCGGTTATTTCAAGACCCCAAGCGGTCTATTTCTGGGATACAAACAATCGGCGGTAGGCCTCTTGAGCGGGTTTGCCATTGGCATCAACGACCCGGGAGGCAAGAACCGCGTGCGAAAGAGCCGAGTTCAGAAGTTGTTCGGCGAACCCGACGAGACCGTGGAAGATGGCGAAAGAGCCACATTTGTCTATCACGATCCTGAAATGACGTTCAAGGACCTTGGCTCCACTGCTGCTTACAGGGCAGAGTACGAATTCAAAAAGGGGAAGCTAAAACGCATCTCTCTCAAGATCGAAAGCGAATCGGTCCGCGAGAATCTGTAGCAGTTGGTCTATAATCTTTAAAGCTCGCAAAAACAAAGCTTTGAAGATGCAGTTTCTTTTTTCTTTCTTCGATCTCCTGACCCGCGTCTGCTTATTGGCAGCTGCGGGTCTTCTTTTATCTACGGCTATCTTTGCTCAGACGCAGTATCCGGCGGAAATTCAAAAATGGCTTTCCCGATCTCAGCCCGATGACTTTGCCGGGAAGGTCTGGATCAGGATCAAGGTCGACTCGTCCGAGCCTTTGAGATATGCCGCAGTTGTCGATTGTGAAACGAATCCTTTCAAGCCTGCCCGTTGGGCGGTCGGCACGCTCTCCGCGGACGGCCTTTTCACACTTCCCTGGCAGAAAGAACTCGACAACCACTGGCCAAAGCCTGTTGCATGGATCGAACCCGCGGATGGCGGCTGGCTGACCGAAGGCCGATTTACCGTCTGGGCCGAATTGCCAGTGTCGAAGCGAAACCAGTGGCATTGCGCCGTGAGCCTTAGGGCGCCGGGCAGGAGAAATTTTGTAGAAGCTGCGACAACGATCGAGTTCGCCTCTGCACCAAGACCAGACGCCATCTTCAAAAGGGTTTCAGAATTCCCCGACGATCGAGGGACTGTCTCTTTCAGGATGCCCGTCAAAGGCGGCGTCGAAGGCCTTGTCTCTTTGAAGACCTTCAGCGAATGGGCAAAGGAAAGAAGGACACTCGTTGAACGGCTTGTAAAAGACCCGACCCGTCAACCGGAAGGCATAAAGATCAGGACCTGGGTCAGCTTTAAGAATTATCGGAAAGGCGGCGGGGCGGCGCGCCCCGAGATCGCCGAACTTGATTTCCGCAACCTTCACGACCTTGGGCTGAACGGCATCGGACCCACAGTATTGAGCGACGATCTGTTCGGCTTACTGGCGGAGAAGTACGGAATGCGCGGAACGATGCTGAAAGCCTGGGCGACGGGAATGGGCGGCTTCATACGTCGCGGAAGGGGCAAGTATGACTACAGGCCCGGGGAGACCGCCGAGGATCGCTGGGAAAGGGTGTTTGAGGATTATTATTCCCGCCGCGCGGAGAAGATGAGGAAGGATGAGCCGAATCTCTACCGCCTGACCGACCACGTGATACTGGGTGACGAGATCACTGGCGCGGTCCGTCCTGACCGGCTGGCGAATGATCCGGACATACTCGGTCTCTACAGAAGGTGGCTTGAGCGGAACGGGATCACTGCTTCCGAATTAGGTTATTCCCGCTGGGACCAGGTTATGCCGGCACACGAACGCGAGAAGCTCGCTGAGGGTGATCTCAGGTACTCGAAGAACTTCTATTACACGCGGAGATTCATCAACCACTACACCGAAGCCTACTATCGCAGCGCCACCAAAGCCGTGGAAAGACACTTCCCGCAGGCCGACCTAATCGCAGTGAACTATCAGGCCGGGCCGATGCAGTTCGGTTTCATTGGCTCGGACAACAATCTCGACAGGGGCCAGCTCGATATTTTCGAGCTCGGCAGGAACCGCGCTTTCAAAGGCGCGATGACCGAGGACTGGGTAAAAGGCTGGGACCTCGGTATCGGACGCGAGATGTTCGGTGCGGGTGTTATCAGGGCCTCGGCGCGGAAACACGATCTGCCCCTCGCGGGTTATCTGGTGGGAGGCGAGGCGATCCGGGCCGAGATGATCGGTTACGTTTCTCAGGGGATCAAAGAGATCAACATGTATCAGTACGGGCCGATCACAAACAAAGGCCCGGCGTGGGCGGATCGGCCGGAATCGCTGCGCCAGACAGCAGACGCGATAGCGATCATCGGAAAGTTCGACAAAGAGATCGCTGCCGGGAGACTAAAGAAGCCGCGCGCTGCGATGCTTGTATCGACGGCGTACGACATTATGCAGACCGGGGGCACGCACCTGATCCCCGAACGCCAGGACCTGTTCGTCGCCCTCGCGCATTCGCAGATACCCGTCGACCTGATCTCCGAGCAGGAGATACTCGAAGAGAATATTCTACGAGATTACTCGATTTTGTATGTGGTCGATCCGCAATCTCCCGATGAAGTTCAGGAGGAGATCGCCAAATGGGTGCGAGCTGGCGGATGGCTTTGGGCGTCGGCTGGCGCACTGATGTATGACGAATTCGGCCGGCCCTCCAAACGTATGGAGGAAGTGTTTGGCGTCAGCAATCTGAAAGTTGTGGAACAACCTGAGGGGATCAAGCCCGCAGCCCCACCGTGGACGGCCAAAGTGAACCGTTTCGATCTTAAAGAGGTCGACAAGCTCCAACTCGAGGGCGGCATCTTTGAACATCCCGTTCTTCTGGACGTCAGAGGCGTGAAACTTGTCTCCTCCAGGAGCCGGGCGAAGGTGATCGGGAGGTACACCGACGGAACGCCGGGCGCTTTCGAAAACGATTTCGGAAAAGGCAAGGGAATACTGATCGGGGCCCTTGTCGGAAATGCTTACCTAAACGCAAATTATCCCGGGAACCCGGACGGGAATGACGAGCTGGGAGAGAACTGGAGATCAGGGCTCGGTTCTGAAACTGCGAACGCAGCAGTGGTGCCCGCGGAGGCGCTCGGCGGCAGATTTTTTCGTCTATCGGTAAACGGAGTGTATGCGACCTTGATGGAATCCGGAGGCAACACGATCATTTTCCTGAACAATGCCTCGGGCCGTCCCGTACCTGAGATCACTGTCTCAATGGGATTCGGCATAAAACGTGGAACCGTCGAATCCGCCCGCGGTTCCGGAGTTACGTATCGCGGCCCGGACAGTTTCAGCATTCCGCTCGACAACGCCGACATATTGCTGATCCGCCGTGACCAGTAGACGAAAAGCACGGCCAATAGAGCGTTTGCCAGAAATACTGATAGATATTATCTTTTAGGCTCCTAATACAGTCTCCAAACCTGTTACCAACGATATGAACTCCAGCTTTTTCCGCAGGGTTTCGGTTCTTTTCTTCGTTCTGGCTTGCGTCGGGATGATCCTCGGTCAGGCCGAATCAAGACGTTCGTCGATCTCCGAAAGCAATATTCGTGCACATATGAACTTCCTTGCCGGTGACGCTTTGAACGGCCGCGGCAGCGGGACCCGCGACGAATGGATAGCGGGCGAGTATTTTGCATCGATGATGATGCAGTTTGGTATCCGGCCAGCGGGCGATACCGACAGCTCCGGGAAAAGGTCGTATATTCAGACGATTGAACAGAAACGATTTTCCTTTGCGTCA
Source organism: Acidobacteriota bacterium (assembly GCA_003385635.1). Taxonomy (GTDB): domain Bacteria; phylum Acidobacteriota; class Blastocatellia; order Pyrinomonadales; family Pyrinomonadaceae; genus Aridibacter. The sequence continues at coordinate 247,282 of QQUY01000003.1, forward strand.
GCCCCGACGTTGAGTTACCAGTCGCAGGGAAAGACAGTGATTCTGACCCACGGAAAGGAAATGATCCTGTTCGCGATCAATTCGGCGAATGTGAAAGGAAAACTAAAGGTGATCAAGCCGGGCACAACCCCTGGAGCAGGTGAAGCCTTGCTCGTTAGATACGACGGGTCCGATCCGCAGGCATTCAATCAGCAGATCAGCGGTTTCGGAGATAGCGGCGCGGCGGCCTTGATAATTGAAGAGAATGAGCAGTCGCGGGCCGCCTGGGACCGGTTCGGTAGCCGTGGGGTCTCGTTCACGGAATCGGCTGACAGCAGCAGCACAGCGCGGATCGTGATTTCGAAAGAAGCTGCAGAAGCTCTTTCCAAACTTCCCGAGGGCACCGAGATAACGATCGCCGGGACACTTGGCGAACCTGAGGTCCGGAAGACCTGGAACGCTGTGGGGATGATCGAGGGTTCGGACCCTTTACTTGGCTCCGAGGTGATTCTTTTGAGCGCACATATGGACCATCTTGGAGAGCGTCCGAATGCGCCGGGAGAAGACAAGATCTATAACGGCGCCGATGACGATGCGTCGGGCTGCGTGGCGGTTCTTGAATTGGCAAGGGTTGTAGCAGAAGGCCCGAAACCAAAACGGACGGTTTATTTTGCGTTCTTCGGCAGCGAAGAGCGAGGCGGTCTGGGTTCGAGGCATTTCGTAAGCAATCTGCGATTTCCGAAAGAGAAGTTCATTGCAAACCTGCAGTTCGAGATGATCGGGAGGGCGGATCCGGCGGTTGCTTCTGACGAACTGTGGCTTACAGGTTATACTCTCTCGAACCTTGGATCAGAGCTTGCGAAACGCGGTGCGAAGATCGTGAACGATCCGCATCCCGAACAGAATTTCTTCAGAAGATCTGACAACTATACTCTTGCACGACAAGGCATAGTCGCACACACGGTCTCAAGCTACGGCCTGCATACGGATTATCATCAGCCAAGCGATGACATCTCGAACATAGACTTCGGGCATATGACCAAGGCGGTCAATTCGATGATCAGCCCCGTCGTATGGCTTTTGAATTCAGATTTCAGGCCGACCTGGTATGAGGGGAAAGACCCTAGTCAGTGAGCGGTGAGCGGCGAGCAGCGCTTGCGCTGCGTTAACGTGCGAAGCACGGCTCGAAGCGTAAAACAAGATTCACCGTTTAGAGCAGCGCTTGCGCTGCAATAGACGTGCGAAGCACGGCTCGAAGCGTAGAAAAGCATTCTCCGTTTAGAGCAGCTAATCGGCCTGCGGCCGAATTTCAAATTTCAGATGGCAGATTTCAGCTTTGAAATTTCAAATTTCGGATTTCAGATCTCAAACGCGCTTCAGACAACGATCGGGTTTCTTTGCGGAACTTCGCGCCTTAGCGAGCATCACCAACGTATTCAGTTCCAATTGCGAATAGAATGATCGGGCTTCAAACGACCTCTCGCGTAGGCGCCAAGACGCAAAGATCCGCTAGGCCAGAAAACATCAGGCATTTACCAATGGTCAATGTGCAATGACCGTTGAACACGACCGAACACGATAAAAATGACCAAGAACACAATACTTACTGCTCTCCTCGTTTTATTTCTTTCAGTCGCAATGTTTCCGCAATCGGATGCGCCGATGCTGTTCCGTTCGCCGACGATGAACAAGACGCACATCACGTTCGTGTTCGCCGGCGATCTATGGAGGGTTCCGCGTTCGGGGGGTACGGCCGAAAGGCTCACTACCGCGGTTGGCCCAGAGGTTTCGCCTTACTATTCGCCCGATGGAAAGTGGATCGCGTTCCGCGCGGGATACGACGGAAACCAGGACATTTTCGTGATGCCGGCTGACGGCGGATCGCCCAGAAGGGTCACGTATCACCCGAATTCAGAGACAGTTCTTGGCTGGACTAACGACAGCCGTTCGATCGTGTTCGCGTCCGGGCGCACTTCGTCGCTTCCGGTTCCGATGATGTACACGATCTCCGTCTTAGGCGAGGGAATGCCGGAAGAGCTTCCGTTCCCGATGACAGGCGGCCAGGTCTCTTACTCGCCGGACGGTTCACAGATCGCTTATATGCCGCTCTTCCCCGCATTCAACCAGTGGAAGATGTACCGCGGCGGCCGAACTACCAAAGTATGGATCGGTAACATGTCCGATTCCGCCGTTGTTGAGATTCCGCGCCAGAATTCGAACGACTTTTCTCCGGTTTGGGTCGGCAACAAGATCTACTTCCTTTCGGACCGGAACGGGCGGAATGTAACGCTCTATTCGTACGACACGGGCTCCAAACGCGTGAACGAGGAGGTCCGCAACAACGGGCTCGATCTCAAATCCCTTTCAGGTGGTCAGGACGGCCTGGTTTACGAGCAATTCGGGGGGATCTACACTTTCGATCCTTCCTCGGGGCGTTCGCAGAAAGTGAATATCACCGTCCGCGGGGACTTCCCCGAGGTAAGGCCGCGATACGAAAGGGTCGCAAATGCGATCCGAGCGGCGGCTATTTCGCCAAATGGAGCCCGCGCTGTGTTTGAGGCAAGAGGAGAGATCATTTCTCTTCCGGCTGAGAAAGGGAATGCGAGAAATCTTACGAATACGTCTGGCGTCGCAGACCGCGACCCGGCCTGGTCGCCGGACGGTAAATGGATCGCATATTTTTCTGACGAATCAGGCGAGTACGCGCTTCATCTTCGCGACCAAAGCGGAATGGGCGAAGCGAAGAAGGTCTCGCTCGGAAATCCGTCTTCATACTTCTACAGCCCACGGTTTTCGCCGGACAGCAAGAAGTTAATGTTCACCGACAAGCGTCTGAACATATGGTACCTGGAGATCGAAAGCGAAAAGCTGACGAGGGTCGACACCAACACGTTCGAGAATCCCTTTACGGTCCTCGATCCGTCGTGGTCTCCCGACAGCCAATGGATCGTCTACACCAAACAGCTCAGGAACCGTATGGGCGCTGTTCACGCGTACTCGCTCGATATCGGCAAACCTTATCGTTTGAGCGACGGAATGAGCGACGCCCGCTATGCGTCTTTTGACGGTAGCGGCAAGTACATCTACTTCACTGCCTCGACGAACAGCGGGCCGACGACAGGCTGGCTGGACATGTCGAGCTTCCCGTTCAGCACGACTCGCAGCGTCTACGCGATCGTCCTGAAGGCTGACGAGGAATCGCCCCTAAAGCCCGAAAGTGACGAGGAAACGGTCAAGGCGGCCGAAGAAGGTGACAAGAAGCCTGAAGAAAAGAAAGACGAGAAGAAACCCGAGGGCCCGAAGGTCGAGATCGACCTGGAAAGGATCGACCAAAGGATCATTGATCTTCCTGTTGCGAACAGGGACTATCGAGGACTGGTCGCAGGAAAGGCAGGCACGTTCTTCCTGTTCGAGGCGGTTCCGCCGAGCGGCACTTCGAACGGATCACAACAGGGTGTGACGCTCCACCGCTTCGATATGGACAAGCGTGAGGCGACAAAAGTCGCGGATAACGTCAACCTGTTCGATATAACCCCGAACGGCCAGAAAATGCTGGTCGGAATGGGTCCAGGGCGCGTGATGATCGCCAATGCCGCGGCTCCTCTGAAGCCTGGCGAGGGAATGCTGAAGCTCAACGAACTAGAGGTCTATGTCGATCCGCGCGAAGAATGGAAGCAGATGTACGAGGAAGCGTGGCGCATCCAGCGTGACTTCTTCTACGATCCGGGACTGCACGGCATTAACTATGAGGCGACAAAGGCGCGCTACAGGCCATTCCTGGCGGGGATCATGACGCGCGCGGACCTCAATTACCTGTTCCAGGAGATGCTCGGTAACATGACCGTCGGCCATCACAATTCCGGCGGCGGCGACCAGCCGAATCCGAGGACCTACAACGTCGGACTTCTCGGAGCCGACTACTCGATCGAGAACGGCCGTTACCGGATCAAGAAGATCTACAACGGCGAGAACTGGAATCCTGGCCTCAACGCTCCCCTGACCCGTCCCGGCCTGAATGTTCAGGAAGGCGAGTACATCTTCGCGGTCAACGGACGAAATGTTTTGGGCAGCGACAACATCTTCGCGTTCTTTGAGCAGACCGCCGGCAGACAGACGATAGTGCGAGTGGGACCGAACGCGGACGGAAGCGGGGCTCGCGATGTGACGGTGGTCCCGGTCGGAAACGAGGCTGGGCTGCGAAGGCTGGACTGGATCGAGGGGAATCGAAGAACGGTCGACAGGCTTTCAAAAGGCACTCTCGGTTACGTTTACCTCCCGAACACAGGCGGCGCCGGATACACGAATTTCAACCGCTACTATTTCGCCCAGATCGACAAGGACGGCGCGGTCATTGACGAACGCTTCAACGGCGGAGGCTCGGCGGCGGACTACATGATCGACTACATGCGCAGGCCGCTCTGGAACTACTGGTCGACGCGCGAAGGCGAGGACTTCACGACGCCCGTCGGATCGATCTACGGTCCGAAGACGATGATCATAAACGAGTACGCTGGAAGCGGCGGCGACCTGCTTCCGTGGCTGTTCCGCGAGGCGAAGATCGGTCCTTTGGTCGGCACAAGGACATGGGGCGGCCTCGTCGGGATCTATTCGTATCCCGTTTTGATTGACGGCGGCAGTGTGACGGCTCCGCGAGTCGCGTTCAGGAATCGGCAGGGCGAGCTTGATGTCGAAAACAAGGGAGTAGCTCCGGACATCGTGGTGGACCTTGATCCGAAGATGTGGCGCCAGGGAAGGGACATTCAGCTAGAGAAAGCAGTCGAAGTGACGCTCGAGGCGGTAAGGAAGAACCCGCAGACGAAACCGAAGAACGGCGCGTTCCCGGACTACAGCAGAGATCAGTGATTCACAGGGATGAAGGGGATGAAAGGGATGGAGAATGAATAATTGAGAATTAAGAGTTTAGTTACGAAATCCGACTAAATATCTGGAAACACTGTTCCTACCGCATCACGCAAAAGTATGGGACTCTCAATTTTCAATTCTCCATTTTCAACAGAATAATCCCTTTCATCCCTGTCAATTCTTTTCTTCCTTCGGAAGGGGATACTTCTTAAACTTCTCGACGCTTATCTCCGCCATCAGTCGCAGGTCCCTTCGCTGGATCCCCTGCGAGATGGTGTACGCTTGGTCGGGATCTTCTTTTGAGATCACGTCAAAAATCCGCATCACGTTGTTTGCTGATCCTGAAAGCGTGCCGAATACGTACGTAGCCTTGCCGTCCTCTTTTTCCAGTTCTTCCGCGGTTGGCCCGGGAAGCCTGTTGATCGAAGCCACTGCATCGCGTGCGATTGCAAAGACATCGCCTTCGTCAAGTTTGATCGCAAGATCGACTGCTCTAGAATATGACCTTAGAGAGTCCGACTCGTTGCTCATTCTCTCCAGCAATTCCAGGCCCCTCTTGAAATAAGTCACCGCATAAGGGTTTGGGCCTTCCTTCGTCTTCTGCCCGGCGACAAAGAAACACACCTCAGCCCGGTAACCTGCGTCTTCGACAACTTCCAGGATGTAATCTATGGTTTCAATGTCGTCGGCACGGAAGGCCTTCCGCGGAATCGTATTGACTAGCATCAATCGACCAAACACCCTTGCCGAAAACCCGTCCAGTTTGAGGGTAGCGTCCACCGCGATCCGCAACTTGCCTTCACCGTTAGCAACTTGTGCCGCCTGTCTCCAAAGGAGGTTTCGGAGCTTCTCGTCTTCTGCGGCTTCTGCTTCCGCAATTATCGCGGCTAACTTGTCGTCGCTCTCCTTGATTCGATCGAACGCTGCCTGTGCCAGCCTGTCATACTCAGACTGGGTGGTTCTAAGCGTCAATTCGATCGACTTTGCTTCTTCCAGAACTGCCGGCAAATGTTTCTCTAAGAGCGGTATGGAAAGACCGAGCATTTGCACGGCAAAACGCGTAAATCCTTCGCTGGAACGATCTGCGATTGCCCTCCTCCCGATATTCAAAGCCAGCAGGAGGAACCTCTCACGTAGCCCGGGCGAAGCTGTAGCGCGAAGGAACTCGAAGGAGATATACATTAGATCTGGTTCCGCACCGAGTGAGTTCAGCCGTCCTTCATAATGGACGATCACTGCTTCTAACACGGCATTTGCGAGATCCGCATTCTTCCGTCTCAGAGATGAAATGAACGTACTCAATCCACTTGGTACCGAACCCGTGCGAATCTCGGTAATGACCTTTGCAGCGACCGCCGTCGGATCGTCCGACGCACGGAGCTCCATGCTTCGTGCCATTGATTTCGCCCATCCTCTGATCGGATACTTCTCCTCGAGCGCGTCCGCCCCTTCCTTATCGATCTTCCTGATCAGGTTAATCGATTGTCCCCGGTGCCAGCCGATCGCGCTATCAGTGAATTCGTCCGCCTTTCGGAGTGTCTCGTCAAGACACCCCTCCGCAGCGTCGCGGGCATAAGGATAAAGGTCCTTTGGTCCTGACTCGGCAAGAAAGCGAACCACCTGGTGAAGCGCGAGACACCTCATCGGCGCGTCATCGAGCGATTTGATCTTGGAATCGAAAAGGATCAGAGAAAGCGCCCGCTGGCGGTTCTCGTATACCTCGGCGGCTTTTTGTTTCGAATCTTTCTTCGCGGCCGAGGGTTTGTCTTGGGAATATGCGGCGGAAGAGGAGATAAGGAGAATCGCTGACAGAGCGAGAAGCGACAATCTATATTTCTTGACTCTCATGGCGACAGGCCAAGGGTACCTCAGAAGCCGGAATTCTGAAAGAAAATTTGGGAGAAGAAGGAGACAGGATGGACAGGATGGAAAATTAAGAATTGATAATTGAGAATGGGCAATTGCTCGAGACTAGCAGTTCAAATTACCTGAATGCCGACAGAGTTTGAAGCTTTTCCTTCAACAACCAGAAGAAATGAAGTGCCAATTCTCGAAATCGCATCCCAATTCTCAATTATCAATTTTCCATATGGTTCAATTACCAATTGGGTCGCCCGGAGGTTCGGGAAGAGGCGTCGTGCCTTTTCTCACCGCATCCGGCCGTTCAAGAAAGCGCGTGATGTCGTCGATCGTCATTCGGTAATGCGGCCCGTTCTCGTTGTTGCCGTTTCTTCCTTTCAAATTTGCAAGAAGATCACGAAGAGCGTCCGTCGCAAGCGCCCGGACTTCGTACCTTGCATACGAGTTCGAAGCGAGATCCATCAGTTTCATCACGACCACGGTCTGAACAGCTTTTTCGACTGCCGCGTGGTAACGGCTCGTCGCGTACGGCTTCTTCCAGGTAGCAGACATCACCGAGTCGATCACTTCTTTGAACCCCGGGTACTTTGAATCACGAGCGTTGAACTCGACCAGTCTCGCAGCGCGGTTCGGCTGAAAAAGACCGCTCAGCGTAAGGTCAGCTGCGATCTCTGCAGCGCCCAGAGGGTCGAACATCGGCGAGGTCCTTTTCGCGAACTCCTCCGAGCGTCCGGAGCCATATCCGTACGGTGTAGGTGGAACCAGGTTCAGAATGTTCTCGGGAACGGCAAGTTCTTCGGGGGAAAGGGTCTTGATCGCTTCTGCCAGCGCCGCGCGCTGTCTGTCTGGGGAAACGATCTCATAGACCTTAGAAGGCTCTGCGGCTGCGCCTTTCCTGACCGCATAAGAGTAAAAAACGCCGCCGAGCGACTTGGTCGCAGCGGTCAACTGGTATCTGTGGTGAAGATACAGGGGAAGCAGTTTGAGTTCGAGGTTCGCAACCGGCTCATCTTTCTCCACATTGGAAAGCCCGAACCTGGAAAGGCCGATCCGGCGGACTTTCATCTCGTGCGTAAGGTTTGCTATCGGGTCCGGTCCGTTATCCCATAGATTTGCCAAAGGATGAGCCGCACTCGCGGGCCTCGTGTCTGCGTCCGATATGAAGAGCATTCCGTCGGCGATACCGTCGCTAACGATTCCTTCCAATTCCGCCGGCTCGTCCGTCCCTTCGTCAAATTGCGAGTACGCGAACTTGACCGAGAACTTGTCGAACTCGCCGATACCCGTGTCATACGCTTCCGAGAAATCGAGCTCGCCGTTGACGATCTTGATCAACGGCGCGGGATAGTCCATTACCGAAGCGCGACCGTATGTGCTCGCCGCAAAATTGTGCGCAAAGCCGAGAGTGTGGCCTACCTCGTGTGCCGATAGTTGGCGGATCCTCGCGGCCGCAAGCTCGGCTGCGTCTGTTGATGATTGGGTACTAAGCAGGTAATCGATATCGGGAAGAAATGCGAAATCACACGCCGAGTTCGGATCGGAAGAATACTGAGGCGCGAGTCCCGAAGCGATCAGGAAATCCTGACGCGCCCTCTGCGAATCAAGCGTCACGTCGCCCTTTATGATCTCGCCTGTACGCGGATCGACGACGCTGCTGCCGTAAGCCCAGCCCCTCGTCGATCGGTGGACCCAGTTGATCACGTTGTAGCGTATGTCCTGAGGATCGGCGCCTTCCGGAAGTACTCTCACCTGAAATGCGTTCCTGTATCCCGCCGCCTCGAATGCCTGGTTCCACCATGCGGCACCTTCGATCAGAGCATCGCGGATCACCTTCGGAGCGCCGTTATCGACGTAATAGATGATCGGCTCGATCGGCTCCGAAGTGTCGGCAGAAATGTCCTTTGGAAACAGGCGGTGTTTGATGATCCACCGTTTTTCTAGATTCTCACTGATATCAGTTGCGTAGTCGTAGAAGCTGATCGGTATCGCGCTGACCCGCGGATCGAATTCGCGCGGAATAAAATCGCCGTCCGGCAACTCGACCAGCGAATGCCTCTGGCGGACGGTGACGGCTTCTCCTGTGGGCGCAGTCTGCCGCACGAGCCTTCCGGGATTTCCCCTCGTAGTCAGCGTAACCGTCACCTCGACCTCGGTATTTTTTGGAAACCCTTTAGTCCGGGGTATATAGAAAGCGCTTCGGCTTTCGTCCATCGAGTAGGTTCCCTGGTCCGCCTGCCTCAAACGTTCGCCCACGCCGTGTGCATCGCGAACGAAGAAATCCGTAACGTCAACCACATACTTTCCGTCAGACGAGCCGGCGATCTTGAATCCCCAGATTACCGATTTGGCGAACGATTCCTCGACCGCCCTGCGCTCCGCCGGATTACTGCTCATCGCGCGGAAACGATAGTTGGGCTGGACCAGAAAAAGTTTGTTGCCCGCCTTTTCAAAATAGACAACGTAAGTGTCCCCCAGCTGTCCGCGGTCGAGCCCGATCGGGTTTGAGCCGACGCCGGTGGCGAGAGAGATCTGGTAGAGGAACTCCTCGCCAAGCCTTGAGACCTCCATCATCATCTTCCCGGAGCTTTCGTCGTAGAAGAGCGGAACGAAGCCTTCTATCTTCTGAAGGCCTTTCGTCAATTCGTCCGGGGTCTTCGGCGAACGCTTGTCGTCCTGTCCGATGGTCGGTGAGACCAGTGCCAGAAGGCACACGCTGAGCAGTAGAATTCTTTTCATAACAGGTTCTTCAAGTGGGGAATTTACCGAAGGAAGTTACCACTTTTTCAATGGAGCCGCCAAACGGCTTTGCCCGCGCGGGCACTTTGTGCTAAGGTCTCGGCTGTTATGAAGACCCTCGCAATCGACAAAACACGCCCATAGCGTCTGTTCGTCAAAGCTAGTTTCTTGACGTTCGGATGTCCTGCTCTGGACCCTTCCAGCGTTCTTCTTTTTAGTTAGGGGATTCATAAAAATGTCTACAAGCAGCAATTCTGTGCGCAGTCCTGCGCGTGACTACACCCTTTGGTCGGTGCTGGTCGAAGCAATCAGGGGATCGAACCGCGATTTTACAAAGGGCTCGATAGGGCTATCCGTGTTTTTGCTCGCGGTCCCGATGATCCTTGAGATGATCATGGAATCGATCTTCGCGGTCGTCGACGTGTTCTTTGTCGCACGGCTCGGCGCCGAGGCGGTTGCTGTCGTGGGGATCACCGAATCGATGATGGTGCTGATCTACGCAGTCGCGATCGGGCTGTCGATCGGCGCCACCGCGACGGTTTCGCGAAGGATCGGTGAGAAGGACTTCGACGGCGCGGCGCGCTCGGCGACGCACGCCATATATATGGGCATCGTCGTTTCGGTCGTAATGGGCGTCGTCGGCGTGATATGGGCTCCGGAATTCCTTGGACTCATCGGCGCCGAGCCGGAGGTCGTCGCTCAGGGCGTTACCTTCACGAGGATCATGCTGGGCGCAAACTGCGTCGTGGTCTTTCTTTTCCTTTTGAACGCGATCTTTCGCGGCGCCGGTGACGCGGCCATCGCGATGAGGGTGCTTTGGCTCTCGAACGCTTTGAACATCGTGCTCGACCCTATGCTGATCTTCGGTATCTGGATATTTCCGGAGCTTGGAGTGACGGGCGCGGCAGTTGCGACTGTGATCGGCCGCGGTATCGGCGTGATCTACGCTTCTTACGTGCTCTTTTACGGCGAGAAGCGATTTCAGATCCGGGCCGAACACTGGAAACTCGACGTCGACCGGTTCAAGCGATTGTTCAGCGTTTCTTGGGTTGCGGTTCTTCAGTTCCTGATCGGGACCGCCAGCTGGCTGGGGTTGATGCGTGTCGTTGCCGGTTTCGGAAGCCAGGCTGTAGCGGGATACACGATCTCGATAAGGATCGTTATCTTCGCGCTTCTGCCTTCAGTCGGACTGGCCAATGCGGCGGCGACGCTGGTAGGCCAGAATCTTGGGGCTCAGAAATCGGATCGTGCTGAAAGAAGCGTCTGGACCGCCGCTAAGTACAACGCGATCTTTCAGACCTCGATCGGTATCGCGTTCGCGATCTTTGCCGAACCGATCGTATGGATATTCACGACCGAACCCGAGGTCAGCCGATACGCGGTTGATTCGCTGAGGATCATTTCGTACGGCTTCTTCTTCTACGCGATCGGAATGGTCGTCGAAACGGCTTTCAACGGCGCAGGCGACACGTGGACTCCGACGTATCTCAACCTGTTCGTCTTCTGGCTGTTCGAGATTCCTCTGGCGATCGTCCTTGCACACTACTTCGGCTACGGGCCGTACGGCGTGTTCTGGGCGATAACGATTGCCTTCTCGATGCTTGCCGTTGTTTCGGTAATTCTGTTCCGCCGTGGGAAGTGGAAGCTGATGGAGGTGTGATTTGCAGGTCGTGAATCGTGAATAGTGAATCGTGAATCGTAAATCGTAAATCGTAAATCGTGAATAGTGAACTGAAAATGGTGAATCGAAAATTGAGAATTGTGAGTTGTGAATTACTTGTTCTAGTAGATCGTGAATCGTAAATAGAGAGTCTGGTATGACACGCTCCGGGAAGTTAAGACCACCGCGCCAAAAAGTAGTCGGACGCCTATCAACAATTCACAACTCCCCATTCTCATTTTTCAATTCACTATTCACTATTCACTATTCACTATTCACGATTCACGATCTGCAACTCCCCATTCTCAATTTTCACTTCACGATTTACGAATTCCTCTCAACTTTGCGCCTACGTTTCTTTGCGGTTTATTTCTTTCCGGCATCGAGGATCGAAGGAAGCTTAAATTCCTCATGGAACGGGCCCCAGTCGCCGGGCGGGTTATAGATCAGATAGCTGATCGAGAGCCAGTAATAGGCGGTGTAGAAAACGAAAGCGATCGAGGCGGCTGCTTCCAGGAACAAAGGGTTTGCATTCGGGACGACGACGGTCGATACCGAGACAAGTATTAGCACCGCAAGAAATGACGGAAGGAAAAGTATAGACAGAACTATATCGCCAAAACTGTCGGCCAGTTCGAGCAAGTTTGGCCCGGAAGACCGAATCCCTGAATGGAAAACGAACTGCTCTCCTTGTACCGAATCTGATTCTTGTCCTGCTGTCTGGCGAATTTCAGCTTCGATCTTATATTGCTCGATCTTCTTGACCGGTCTTGTAGAAAGAACGGCACAACTAGCTATCACGCTGGCAATTAAAACAACGAAAACAAACCTGGAGCGGAAGAATTCGACGAAGTGTTCGGGCGGGTTGATGTTCATTGCGGCCTCCTCTGGTTACCCGCAAAGACCCGCTTGATCGCTTTCAGTTCCGAAGAGAAAAAAAGGACACAGATAAACACAGATGGAACCGATGGGTGGCTGAATCTCAGCATCGTCGGCCATTGGCCGAAGCTCGAATCTCAGATTCCAGATCTCAGAGACGGAGAATCGAACCGTTTAGAGCAGCGCTTGCGCTGCCCTGAGCGGGTCACACCCGCTTCATTTCTGTGACTATTGCACTTCTAACCGGCCGCATGCGACCTCATCCGCCTTCCAATGCATCGGCCGGTCTACTCGCAACGGAACCGGGTCCTCGTTCGCCGGATGAAGTGCCCGATAGCTTGACCATTTCCAGTCCCTCGGGTGTTTGCACAACCCCGCCCTGACCGGATTGTTGTGTATGTATCCGGTCTTCTGGATCATGAACTCCGAAGACACTAAGTCGATCACAGCCGATCGTGTCATCCAAACTGCATAGTTTCTGTTAGCTACATTCAAATAAAGTCTTTCGAGCATTCTCTCCGAACCGTTCCTCATTAATCTGTCTAAGATTAGCCGCGCTGACTTACCCTTGATCTTGTTCAGGATCGTGCTCAATTCGGGTCGAAGGGGGTTCACGATCATATGAACGTGATCGGGCATAAAGACGTAGCTGCAGAGCTTGAACGGATGTTTCTCTCGGATCTCATCGAATACGCGGGCGAGGATCCTGCAATTTCCCTCGTCCGCGAACAAACGCGAACGCTGGTTACAGACCATAGTCACATAATGGCACGTGTTCGGATCGTTGGTGAGGAATATTCGATCCATCAGCAGCAGGTTGAATTACGAAGCGGGTGTGACCCGCTTTGGGCAGCGCAAGCGCTGCTCTAAACGACATTGGGGCTATGGTATCTGCTTGTTGATTAATTGTCTTTAATGATTCTAAATCTTTGTAGATTCAAAGACATAATCCGCAGATTCCGTGTACTCTGTGCGCTCTGTGGTGATTCCATCCAGTGAAAGTTGACATTGATTTGATAGAATATTCGGCGTCGAATGGATATGTCCTCAAGCACGTTTCCCGATCCGAAGCAGTACGGATTTCCCGAGTGGGTCAAGATCGGGAAATACTATTTCAATGCGGCGGACATCATCTCCTTCGGTGACGAGCTGACTGTAGAGAACGTCCTTGAGGCGTACGCGAAAGGTATTTTTCCGTGGCATATTCCGGGCCTTCCGCTTCCCTGGTTCTGCCCCGCATCGAGGGCGATCCTGAGATTTGAGGACCTGACTGTCCCTAGAAGTCTTGCGAAGTTTTTTCGGAACACCGACCTGGTTTGCACGATAGATAAGGCGTTTCGGGAAGTAATAGTTTCGTGTGCAAAGGTCCCGCGCACGCACGAGGCGGGGACCTGGATAACGGACCAGTTCATCGACGTATACACCGAAGTTCACAAGAAGGGGCACGCGCATAGCGTGGAAGTTTGGGACGGCGACGAGCTGGTCGGCGGCCTTTACGGTGTGGATGCCGGAGGCGTGTTCTGCGGTGAGAGCATGTTCTTTGTCCGGTCCAATGCCTCGAAGATCGCCCTTCTGACGCTGGTCGAGCATCTGAAAGAGCAAGGGTCGGAATGGATAGACATCCAGGTAATGACGCCGCATTTTGAAAAGCTAGGTGCGACAGAAATACCCAGGGAAGTCTTTTTGAAAGAACTGGCTGATGTACGGTCGAGGGGACTTAAAGTCTTTCCCGGTTCGGCAGCGGCCGAAGATAAGATTAAGAATTAGGAGTTACGATTCCTGCCCAGGCAGGAGGACCACAAAATGAACCAGGCTCTAAAAGGTCGATGGGCTGCATTTGTTGCCCTGTCTCTGGCTTGCTCGCTTTTCGTTTTGCAACCGGTTTCGGTACTTGCTCAGGACGAAGACCAGGATCCGGACCGCGCGGAAGCTATCCGCCTGATAGACGAGAACAAGTATCTTGACGCACTTCCCATCCTTGAGCGCATCGTTCTCGAATACCCGAGAGATGCAGAACTCTGGGCGCATTTCGGGATCGCGATCATTTCGAACTCGGTCGTGCTTTCCACGCCCGACGAGCGCAGGGAAGAGCAGGAGCGCGGTATCAAGGCGCTGATGCGTGCGAAACAACTCGGCACAGAGAACGAAAGGGCTCTCGACCTGCTTGACCAGTTCGAAGGTGCGGATGGAAATGACAACTTCGTCTCCGATAATCCGGAGGTCGAGAAAGCTCTTCGTGAGGGCGAGGCATTCTTCGGCCGAGGCGATTACGAGAACGCGTTCAAGTCGTATGAACGTGCGCACAAGCTTGATCCGAAAAACTACGAAGCGGTCCTGTTTATGGGCGATTGTTATTACGCACAGAAGAAGTACCAGGAAGCGGAACCTTGGTTCGCTAAAGCCGTTGCACTCGATCCGGACCGTGAAATGGCATATAGATTCTGGGGTGACGCGCTTCTTTACCAGGAAAAGTATGACGATGCGCGTGAGAAATTCATCGATGCGATCGTCGCACAGCCTTATGCACGGATGGGTTGGTCTGCGCTCAGCAGATGGGCGGAAGCAGCCGAACAGGATATTGGTATCTATGAGGTTGTGCCGCCGGGTAACGATCTCGGAGATCCGATCGAGATTAAAGAAGAGCTTTTGAGTTCGGATGACGGTACGGTCCACTGGCGCGAATACACGAAGATGCGAAAGAAGCTTGCGCCAGCCAGTTCTGCGGGAGGGCCTCTGTTCTCTCACGATATATCCGCCTGGAAGAGCGTAGCCGAAGCGTTTCGCAAGGACCTTAAGGCCGGAAAGATAAAGTACCCTGACGCGAGCCTTGTAAACCTGCTTCGACTAGTCGATCAGGGCCTTTTGGAGCCTTACCTCTTGCTAGTGAGGCCATACGACCATTACGGCGATGATTACATGCTGTACCGTGCCGCCAATCGCGACAAGATCAGGACGTACATCGTTAGACACGTACTGTTGTCGGACAAGTGATGAAGTATCCCGGCCGAGATGAGATCAAGCCTGATTCGACCGTGTCGATCGTGAGGAAGCAGGACCAGCGCACCGGAAAAGAGGTCGAGGGAACGGTGCGTGATATCCTCACCCGTTCGCGTTTCCATCCGCACGGTATAAAGGTCCGTCTTGACGACGGTAGTGTTGGGCGCGTCAAACGAATACTATCGGGGACAGAAGAATGAACTTTCTTATCTACGGAGCATATGGATACACGGGAGATCTGATCGCGCGCGAGGCCGCCGCGAGAGGAATAACGCCGATTCTGGCCGGCCGCGATGCGGAAAAGACAAGAAGCATCGCGGAAGAGCTTGGGCTCGATTACAGGGCATTTTCCCTTGACGACACGGAGCAGCTTGACGAAGTTCTGGACGAAGTCGGGTTTGTGATCCATTGTGCAGGTCCATTCTCGATTACTGCCACACCGATGGTCGAGGCATGTCTGAGGACGGGCACTCACTATCTGGACATCACTGGTGAGATAGCGGTCTTTGAAGCGATGGCGGCACTGGATGAAAAGGCCAAACAGGCCGGGATAATGGTGATGCCCGGTGTCGGATTTGACGTCGTTCCCACTGATTCTCTTGCGAGGCACCTTAGTAACGAAATGCCTGACGCGGAGGACCTTACGCTAGCCTTTTACGGACTCGGACGGATCTCCCACGGAACGCAGAGAACGATGACGATGAATGTCGGTAGAGGAGGCGCGATTCGCAGTGACGGTGAGATCACTCCTGTACCTGCCGCCTGGAAAACGCGGGAAATAGATTTTGGAGAAGTTAAGAAGGAAGGGGTTACGATTCCCTGGGGGGATGTCTCGACCGCTTTCTACACGACAGGTATTCCGAACATAAAAGTGTTCACTGTGATGCCCGATGCACAGATGCGCATGTTGAGGCTGAGCAATTATATTGGCTGGCTTTTGGCAACTTCGCCGGTTCAGGCGATCCTGCAGAGTCAGATCCCTGAAGGCGGACCTTCGCTTGAGGAGAGGGAAAAGGGTAAGACCTATCTTTGGGGACGTGTGACAAACAATGAAGGCGAGGCGAAAGAAGCCCGGTTGTTTGGGCCTGAGGGTTACAAATTCACAATGCTGACTGCCTTAATGATCGCTGAAAGAATTATGAGCGGGGAGCATTGCGTGGGTTTCCAGACACCTGCTGGTTGCTACGGCGCTGATATGGTGCTCGAGATAGAAGGTGTCAAAAGGGAAGACGCCAGATAGTACCGCTATAACAGGGAAGGCGGAGGCGCCGGGAATTTTTCCGGCACTCCGCCAAATTCTTTTCCAAACTGAGAAATTCTAAGCCGAAGCGTCTTCCGCCATTGCGGGACTGTCAGTCTCGTGGATCTCGCTGGTGAAGAGGCTGAGGATCTTCTGTCCCTCGGCCGACCGCGCGCTGATCGTGCGGATGTGCTTCTTGCCCTGCATCTCCCAGATCGCGGAGATCTCGCCCTCTTTCTCGACGGCGTGATAAGAGATCTCTTCTTCTTCCGCCTCAGGCTTCGCTTCTTCAGCTTCAGGCTTGGACTCAGCAGTTTCTTCCTTCGCCTCTGCTGTCTCTGCCTTTACTTCCGTTTCCTCGGTCTTGGCCTCTACGGCTGCTGTACTTTCATCGGTAGCTGCGGCGGTTGTTTCTTCCGCTTTTTCTTCTGCAGCGTTCTGCGTTTCGTTCTCGGACATTAAAACTGGTTCACTCCTTGGTACTTGCGGTGTTTCCTTGATCTTTTGCAAATGAGGATTCTGCCACAGAGGGGCACGTATGTCGAGTTTGTTTACGTCTGAGACGTCGCTACGCGACTGAGTTGATGTATTCACCAGTTCACCGTGGCCTGCAGGCCACGGCTAAGATACACCTTCGCTGTGCGATGAAACGAGATCCGTCCTCAGTCTTCAATGACCCGGAGCCAGTAGCGCGACCTCAGCCGGAGACTTGGCGACTTTTTTAAGCTCGAGCTGGCCCTGCAGGCTGAAATTGATCGATTCCCCAAGGATCCTGGTGGCTTCCTGCGGGGCGTGGAATCCCATAGAATTTTCCGCCTCTACAAAATCAAGATAGAATTGCGCCTTCCGCTGGAAGTCCTTTGCCACTGCAAGCTGATCGTCCGCCACGCCGGAATCTTTTGCAGCCTTGATCGACTCGATCAGACCGACAAGTGCGTCCATCGCGAGGCTTCTGAGATTGTATGTCGTGGTCTGGATCCGTTCGACACGGTTCTTCAGCTCATCTTCGCTAGCCTTGTGGCAGGTTTGGCACGACTGGTTGATGCTCAAAAGCGGGCTTTTCACGTGGTGCTCGCTGATCTTCATCGCACCCTCGCGGCGATACGGCATGTGGCAGTCAGAACAGGAAACGCCCGCCCTTGAGTGAATCCCCTGGCTGAACATTTCGAATTCAGGATGCTGTGCCTTGAGCACCTCGGCTCCGGTCTGTTTGTGGGTCCAGTCCGTGTGCGCGACATCGTAATAGTACTCGGCTATGTTCTCGACCTTTAGGCCGTTGTTCCAGGGGTACGTAAGCCTCTTTTCTTCTCCCTTGAAGTAATACTCAACGTGGCACTGCGCGCAAACGTATGTCCTCATTTCCTGTCTGGTCGCGGACTGGTTCACATCGTAATTCTCGATACCCTGCGAAGCCTTCAGGGCCTTCATCCCTTCCATGAAAGCCGGACGTGTGACACGAAGCGCCATCGTTTGTGAGTTGTGGCAGTCGATACAGGCAACGGGATGGTTCGTCTGCTTGCGGGCTTCGGGGTACGGCATCTTGTTGATCGCCTCGAAACCCTTGAAAATGTCGCCGTTTCCGAGCTTCTTGTAAGCGACGTAGACCGATGCGTGGCAGTTGATGCAGGTTCCCGGCTGACGCGCGACGACCTGGCGTTCGGTGAACGTCTGATCCTCAAGCATAAAAGCGTGGCCGCGCTCCTCCCGGAAATCGACCGCGAACGCATAACCGTCCCACATCGTCTTCAGCCTCGGATCTTCCTCAAGCCTCGATTGCGACACGACCGAACGGGGATCGGCATTCGTAGGCGTGCGGGGCACGGCCTCGCTGCCGCCATAACGGGTTCGTTCCTGGTCAACCGTCTTTTTGTAGCCGTCGTACTGAAGAGGGAAGTTCTTGCCCCAGATCTCGGGATCGACCGTATCGTCGGTAAGCTCGACGACCCTGAAGAAGGGATTTCTCGCCTCGTTCTTTCGCTCGATGATGTTCGTAAGCATATATACGCCGAAGATCGCGGCGAAGAACGAAAGGACCGCGACAAGCACCACGATCTTAAGGCCGAACAGGCGCGGCCTTGCGGAGCCCTTCTCTGGTTCGGGTGCTATTGTCTTTTCTTCTTGTTCCAGATTTTCTTCTGTCATCTCATTTCCTCTGATCAAGAAACCTCTCTTACTTGGCGTGACCGACTCCACGGTGGCACCGGACGCACGAGACCTCTTCGGAATGCTCCTGGCCGGACGAGACGGTGATCGATTCGACCATCGAGGCGTGGCAGGTCCGGCAGGTCTGTTCCGTTATTTCCAAGTTCGTCTTTCCTATCTGGATCGGTTCGTGAAAGCCGTCTGTGGTGAAGTAGTACGAGTGCCAGAACCCGTTCGAGGCCTTGGTTGCGTACTTCGCGATAAATCCACTCGGTGTGTGGCAGTCGTTGCAGGTCGCGACGGCGCGATGGCTGCCTTTTATCCATCCGCTGTATTGCTCTTCCATCACGTGGCAGTTCGCGCACGAGGAAGGGTCGTTGCTTAGGTAGCTGTACCCTTTTGCGTACCAGAAAGTGTAAGCGGCTATGCCGGTTGCAAGACCTAACCCAACCGCCGCTATGACGAGTTTGAAGGTGAAGAGATTCATCGGAGGTCGGACCAAGGATAATCGAAAGTCGCGGCGGTGACAAAGAAGTTCATATGAACCGGGCTTCGTCCCGTAGGGACGCCGTATCTTAGCCGTGATGCTGAAGAATGGTCTCAACCACGAAGTAACACGAAGGGTACACGAAGAAAAGAAGCGCTCTTTCTTTGTGCCGATCTGTGTCCCTTCGTGGTTAGAAGGTTCAGGTGCTATTCAATGATGATCTCGTCGACGAAGATATATGCATCGTAGCCCGCGCCGGGGTGCCAGGCCGGGAGCTTGCCGTAGTTCAATGCCTTCACACGGACATATCTAGCAGTTACGGGATCGATCGTCTTCATATAGTCGCGGATCGTGTGCTCCATCTCACGCTCGGGGAAGTTCGTCTCGATCTCCGCAACCTTTCGCCAGGCGTTCCTGTCGTCCGACACTTCGAACTCAACGGAACGCGGCATCCAGATCCAGCTCCTCGCGACCTGCAGAAAGCCTCCGCCGAGTTTCGATATCTTCGTCGGGCGTTTCAGATCGATCACCGCCTCAAAGTCCTGTCCCTGGTATCCCTGCCATTCTCCCGAAGCGAAATTGGTCGTTCCGCGAAGGCCATCGATCAACCCCTTCGGTCCTCCGGCGGTGTACTGGTTCGAGTACTTCGATCTGATCTCGACGTCCCAGTCGTGCGGCATTTTGTTCAGCTTCGATTCGGCGGTGAGGCTTTGAATTCCATCGGCTCCCACTGTTATGGCCTTGACGGTACTTGTCCTAGAAACCTTGAAGGGACCTTCATAGGTTCTTGTCGTCGCGTAAGGCCCGGCCTCTTCACTGCTTACGGAATAGAGGATCCTGAAACCCTCTTCGGGAGAGGAGATCGTCACCGTCGTGGAATCTTCAAAGACGCGGTCGCCGGAGATCGTCGGTACGGGCGGAAAGGCTTCACTTATCGAAGAAACCTTAGGTGCGAAGAACCAGTCCCTCACAGGCTCCCGCGACATCGTGAATTCAATCGCTCCGCCTTGCTGCAGAGCCTTGTGAGTGAAAGACGAATCGCGGAGGGGTTTGCCGTTGAGCCTGACCGAAGCGAGGTAAGGTCCCTCGCCGTACTTCACAATCGTGAATGTCTTTCCGTTCTCGAGATTGATCTTCGCTTCCCTGAATACCGGAGTTCCAATCGCGTACGTCGCATCGCCGGGATTCACCTGATAGAACCCGAGCGCGCTCAGGACAAACCAAGCCGACATCTGGCCGCAGTCCTCGTTTCCGATAAGTCCGTCTGGGGTCGGTTTGTAGAACTCGTCCATTATCTTCCGGACGTAGTACTGCGTCTTCCAGGGCTGTCCGGCGAAGTTGTAGAGGTATGCAATGTGGTGCGACGGTTCGTTTCCGTGCGCGTACTGCCCGATCAGTCCCGTGATATCCGGCTGGACGCGACCTTCGAGGGTCGAATCGGTCGTGAATAGTTCGTCGAGCTTCTCGGCGAACTTCGGTTTGCCGCCAAACAGACGGATCAGGCCTGGGACGTCCTGAGTAACGTGAAAGGTGTATTGCCAGGAGTTCGCCTCGGTGAAATGGAACGTTACCTCGTTCGGCGAGAACGGTGTGATCCAGTTGCCGTTTTGCTTTGGCCGCATAAAGCCAGTCCGTTTGTCGAAGAGGTTTTTGTAGAACTGGGCACGCTTAAGGTGGCTTTCTCCCTCAACGTGGACCGGATCGTCGTAACGGGGGTGACGACCCATCCCGGAGCCAGGGTACCTCTTATCGAGCAGTCTTTCTGCAATGACATGCAGGCAATAACTGTTATACGCATACTCGAGCGTCCTCGAGACAGATTCCTGTTCGTCCTCCATCGAGATGTAACCGCGCTTGCGGAACGCGTCGAGGCCTTCGATGTCGAGCTCCGACGAATGCTTCGCCGCCTCGTACGCCTTCTCGTAGTCGAATCCCTCGATGCCCTTCGCCATCGCGTCGGCGATGACCGACACCGCGTGGTAGCCGATCATCGTGTCGGTCTCGTTTCCGGCGAGCTCCCAGACCGGAAGTTTCCCGCCCTGCTCGTACATCCGTATGAAGGTGTTAATGAACTCGACCGTGCGCTTTTCGTCGATGATCGTGTAAAGAGGGTGAGTCGCGCGGTAAGTGTCCCACAATGAAAAGATCGTATAGTTCTTAAAGGGATCTTTTTCGCCCTCCCTCACGGTCGGGCTACTGACACTATCCGAAGTTATATTGTGAACCTGGCGATCAAGTCCGCGATAGTTGCCGTCGACGTCGTTGTATACGTTCGGGGCGATCATCGTGTGATAAAGCGCGGTGTAGAAGTTGGTCATCTCGGCATCGGTCCCGCCGGAGACCTCGATCTTCGAAAGCTCCTTGTTCCAGGCCGCCCGCGCGTCCTTTCTCACCTTGTCGAAATCCCAGTGCGGAACTTCGGCTTCGAGGTTCCTACGTGCGCCTTCAATACTGACGGCAGAGATGCCTACTTTGAGGAGGATGGGTTTGTTTTCGGAAGTCCTGAAGCGGAAGTTGGCCTTTAGGTCTTTGCCTTTGTAGTTGGATTGTAGCGGGTCCTTCGAATTCGTATTTTCGAGTTTGCCGCCCTCGCCTCTTACGGCCGTCGCGAGGATGGGCACTGAAAACTCGGCCGAAAAGAAGACGATCTGGTCCTTGGCCCACGACCGCGAGCGTCTGAAGCCCTCGACACGGCTGTCACCAACGATCCTCAATTCAGAATCAAGAACCTCGTCCCGCCATTTAAGATCAAGCGCGATCTTTGCTTCCCTCGTTCCTTTAGGAAACGTGTACCTGTGAAATCCGACCCTCTCGGTCGCGGCCATCTCGGCGAGGATGTTCTCGTCGTGGAGCTTCACCGAGTAATAACCCGGCTCCGCCTTCTCGTGGTCGTGTGAAAACTTTGAGGCGAATCCCCTTTTGGTGTCTTCGGGACTCGCTTCCCAGAAGTAATCATCGTTTATGTAGGGAGCGAAAAGGACATCGCAATAATCCGGAATGCCTGTGCCGCTGAGGTGGGTGTGCGAGAACCCGTAGATGATGTCGTCCGAGTAGTGGTATCCGGAGCTCCCGTCCCAGTTATCGATCCGCGTATCGGGCGACAATTGGACCATACCGAACGGCATCGTCGCGCCGGGAAATGTGTGTCCGTGGCCCCCTGTGCCGATGAACGGATTCACCCACCGCGACGGATCTTCGTTGGCGAGTAAAACGGAAACGAATGTGAGGACAAAACAAATAGTCAGGAGTGGCAGCCTTTTCATATTTCTTGGTTACGGGAAATATGTTTGATGTCCGTCCCGTAGGGACGCCGTATCTTAGCCGTGCGCTTCAGCGCACGGAAATGCGTCGATCACGATTTCCCAGCGACGAAGTAGAGGTCAGCCGCGTAGCGGCGTACCAACGTAAAAAGAATTCGTAAATGAGACACACGACCGTCCCGTAGGGACGCTGTATCTTAGCCGTGGCCGTCAGGCCACGGAAACAGGCGGAAATTATACCCCAGCCGCGTAGCGGCGTCCTTCGATTGGGCGACGTCGTAATGCGACTAAACGGACGGTGGGCGACGATACCGTGGCCTGAAGGCCAAGGCTAAGATACACCATCGCTACGCGATGAGATCACGCCGGCAAAATCGGACCGCGTCGAAAACGACGTCGCTACGCGACTAAAACAAATGTGCGTCAGTCCACCGTGGCATGAATGCCACGGCTAAGGTACACCATCGCTACGCGATGAGAGCACGCATCGCATAGTCGACAGGCGCGGAAATGATCCGGACGCGATGATGACGCGAAACGTAAACGACCGAGGGCGTGGGAATGATCCGAGACGTGATCATCCGGGCTTCGTCCCGTAGTGACGCCGTATCTTAGCCGTGCGCTTCAGCGCACGGTAACGAGCGATAATATTCGGCCAGCCGCGTCGCGGCGTAGCGATCAACCGAACAGATACTTCTCATCCACGATATCAACGTCGTGAAGGTCCAGGAGCTTGCGGTACTCGTCCTCGAATCCCATTCGCGAATGATGGGACCGTTGGTTCTTGATATACGCCTCGACGGAACTGAGTGCCGACCTACTGACAGTAAAGCTCGCATAGCCGTCCTGCCACTTGAAGGTCCGCCGGTTCTCGAACGTCTGGCTTATCCATCTGGATGATTCGCCCTTGATCTGCTGAACGATCTTGCTTGTGTTTGATGAAGGCTTTGCCATCATCAGCACATGAATGTGGTCGTCGTATCCGCCGACTCGAAGTGGCGTTGCTCCTGCGCGTTTTACGCTTCCGCTGATGAAGGTCCAGATCTTCTTTTCGATCTCTTGGGTAATTAGTCGTCGTCTGTTTTTCGTACTGAAGACAATGTGAAAGAAGTGTGAGGAGTAAGTGTTTGGCATAAGTTGTCAATGCTTCCTGTGAGAGTGGAACGATTGAAACAAAAATGCCTCGGGATTTCAATGATTTCGAGACGCCGCTACGCGGCTAGGTCGGGTTTTTGCGAACGTACCGTGGCCTGAAGGCCACGGCTAGGATACACCATCGCTACGCGATGAAGACACGACATCTCAAGACCCCGAGGGAACGCTTCGATTCAAAACGTCGCTACGCGACTAAACGGACGGATCGTGAGCGGACCGTGACCTGAAGGCCACGGCTAAGATTCACCATCGCTACGCGATGGATAGGCGCATCGCATATTCGATAGAAGGGGAAATAGTCCGGACGCGATGAGAGCGCAAATCACAATGTCTTCGGGGTTGTGAGAATAATTTGAGCCGTGATGAATCGGGCTCCGTCCCGTAGGGACGCCGTATCTTAGCCGTGCGCTTCAGCGCACGGGATGCGCGCGAATGAACCCGTATCAGACGAAGTGAATTCTCAGCCGCGTAGCGGCGTATGTCTCAATCCGTTTCCTCTACGCACTGTATCAACAGAGAAGGGCACACAGACAAGAGGAGAGGAAGTAATGAGAATTTATAAGAGCATATTTACAGCTGCCCTTACAGCAATCCTGGCGCTTACAGTCACGGCACATGGCCAGTCCGGCGAGGGCCTTCTCGAAGACCACAGGCCTTTTGACTATTCCGACAAGTACTATGAAGACAACGGGGTCTTTGGCCACGAAGTGATCGGCCGAAGGACCGGTGTGGATACGTTTTCCGTCTTTGACTCGAACTCTGATCTTCGCTTTCGGGGAGTCAGGATCCTTGAAACACGAACCGCGTACGATCACGAAGGTAAGCCTTTGTACTGGGCGTTCTACGGCGATCTCGAAAGGAGCTCGTTCACTTTCGACAAGGCCGGGGAGCAGGCAATGGAAGCTGCCCGGAGCACATCCGTGTATTTTTTCCCGAGCACGAAAATTGCGGGCGCTCAGCGACAGTCGGCACTAATTGACAGGCGTGAGAACAATCCTGAGAAAAACCCGCTCGGGATCGGTGCCGCTGTAGAAGTGGCATACACCCGAAAGGTGCTGACAAAGGAAGGTCGGGTGATTATGAACGACATTCTTGGTCGAAACGGAAAGTCGCTGGACGGCCTGCCGGTGATCAAGACGATTTCACAATTGAACGAGCTTGTTCGCTACGAGCTAGTCACACTGACGGCAAGGGATATCGCTATCCAGAACGGGGCTCCGTACGTGATCGCGAACGTGATCGAGGAACCACGCTTTGGCGCTATCGCTCCGGATGCATACCTAAATTTTACAGGGAACGGAGACAAGCCGATCGATGCGGAATCGCAATTCTTTGAGCAGTTCGAGTGTTTGAAGAAGACGGGAGGGTTTTGCGAGCAATGATCAATGTTCGCGTTCGCGGATCATCGTGATGATCGAGATCAGTTCGTCAGGCAGTGGCGCCTCGAAGCTCATACGCTCCTTCGAGACAGGGTGAGTGATCTCGAGCTTTTCAGAATGCAGGAAGAAGCGGTCCAGCTCGCGGACCGCTTTTTTCAATTGTGCGTCGGGAATAGTGTTGTCGCGGCCCTCATTGTAGACAGTGTCGCCGACGACCGGATGCTTGATGTGAGCCGTGTGAACGCGGATCTGGTGAGTGCGTCCCGTGCGTATATCAAGGTCGAGAAGAGTAAACCGCTCAAACCTCTGGCGGACTTTATAAAAGGTCAGCGCGTTCCTTCCGTTTTTGTCGACCGCCATTTTAACCCTGTTCTTTCTGTCCCTTGCGATCGGAACATCGATCTTCCCGTTAAGGCGCCTAACAAATCCGTGCACAAGAGCGACGTATGATTTCGATACTTTGCGAGAAGCAAACTGTTCGGAAAGGCGGTCCTGCGTGATCTCGTTCTTTGCGACGACGATCAGCCCGGAGGTTTCCTTATCGAGCCGGTGGACGATCCCGACTCGGTTCTTCTTAGACTCGTCCGTTGATTCAGCTGCAATTCCGAAATGAAACGCGACCGCGTTCGCCAGCGTTCCGTTCGATACCCCGGCCCCCGGATGAACGACCATTCCCGCCGGTTTATTTATGACCGCAAGGTACTCATCCTCGAACACGATGTTAAGGGGAATGTCTTCGGGTGTGAAACGGTCGTCGTCTTCAGTAGTAAACTCGATCTGGATCCGTTCACCGGCTCGAAGTTTGTAGGAGGACTTTGCCTGCCCGCCGTTCACCGTCGCCGATCCTTCATCTATCAGTTTCTTTAACTGCGATCGGGAGCGGTCTTCAAACTGCTCCGAAACGAAGACGTCGAAGCGCTTGCCTTCATCAGCGTCGTCGACCGTAAACTCAAATGATTCAGCGGTTTCGGACAAGATCTATTCCGTCGAAGCCTCTTCCGGCTCGCTTTTGCTGCCAGACCCCTTCCACATTTTCACAAGCAAAGCGGTCGCGCCGGCAGCCACGAGAAGCGAAATGACCTGAGATGTCGAAAGGCCGGAAAGCGAGGTGATTCCGAGAATGTCACCGCGCGGATCGTCACGCACGAACTCGATAAGGAACCGGAAAATGCTGTAGATGATCGCATACGCGATCAGGACCTGGCCGTCGAACTTCTTATTCCTGTGCAGATAAAGCAGAAATCCAAAGACCGCAAGCATCGCGAACGACTCGTAGAGCTGGGTCGGATGAAGGAAAAGGTCAGCGCCGTCAGGCCCATATATCGGGACACCGGTGTTTGCGTGGCCGGCTTCGCCAAAGTGCACGCCCCACGGAAGATCTGTCGGTCTTCCCCAGCAGCATCCCGCCGAAAAACATCCCTGTCTTCCCAGGACCTGTCCGAGTGCGACACCCGGAGCGAATGCGTCACCGACTTTCCAGAACGGCAGCTTGTAGAACCTGAGCAGGATTGCGAGCGTCATGAACCCGCCGATGAAACCGCCGAAGTAAACTCCGCCGGAACGAAGGAAATCAAGCGAAAATATTTCGACGTTCGGATCGACGAAAAGCATCAGGATCTTTGATCCGAGGAGGCCACCGAGTATAGTCCAGAGCCCAAGGTCATAGATCCTTTCCTTTGGCAGACCGTCTCTTTGCGCAAGCTTCGCCGCAGTGAACAGGGCAAGGATAAGCCCCGCAGCCAAAAGAACGCCGTAAGTGTTTATCGGAAAGTCTCCGATCCTGAATAATTCCGGATACATTGATTTCTGGTTCTAGAGCCCCAGACGCATTTCTACTTCGCCGTCTTCCTCATCTATCTTCCCGGTCCTTTCAAATCCCAAAGACTCGTATAGACGGAAAGCGTTTTCGTTATCGGGCACACAATAAAGATAAATCGCGTCGCAGCCTTCGGTATTCCTGAGCTCTTCAATTACTTTTTCGGTTGCTAGCCTTCCGTACCCTTTGCCCTGTCGCGATTCGTCCACCATCAGCCTTACGAGAAAGTGCTTACCCTCATCCGGGTCAAGCCCGAAAAGGACAAAGCCTACCATCTCGTCGCCGTCGTAAACGGCACGCGGTTTCAGGCCGGGATATATCGCCGAGTGGGCGATCGACATAAGGTTCGTGGCAACGAACCCGTTTTGCGATTCTGCCACCTTCAATCCGATACACTCGTCAAAATTCTTTTCGTTTACTTCCCTAAGCTCCACCGTCATCGCCCTGTTCCATCCCTGTTTCTTTCTGTTTCTTTTCCTTTCTAAGGAACATATCAAGGATCAGCAATCCGGCCCCCGTGCAGATCGCGATGTCCGCAATATTGAACGTGGGATAGTGCCAGTTTCCGAACTGCACGTCTATAAAATCGACAACAAAGCCGAGCCGGACCCGGTCGGTCACATTTCCGACGATGCCCGCTAGAAGGAGTACAAGCGCGCCAAGTATGCGGTCGTCGGAGCGCGGCGTTTTCCAGAAAAAGTAGACAACGAGCGCGGCCGCAATGAAAGCGAGGCCCGAAAGAGCCCACCTTCCGCCGTCGCCGTAGCCGTCAAACAATGAGAATGCGACACCCGTGTTCTGCGCATATGAGAAGTTCAGAAACCCGTCGATCACTGAAATGTCCGACTTGAAACGAAGCCGACTCACCGCCCAGGCTTTGGTCGCCTGATCCAGCATAAAGACCGCCGCCCCTGCGGCGAGATATCCGAACTTCCAGAATATGTCTCGTTTTTTCAATTTACTTCTATTGCCGTACGGCATCCTCGGCGGCAAGGATCACGTCCAGGGCCTCGACACATCGCTCGCAAACGGTCGGATATCTTGAATCGTCACCGACCTGTGTCGAGAAATTCCAGCACCTCTCGCACTTTTCGCCGTCCGCTTTCGCGATCCTGGCACTGATCGCGTTTCCTTCTGACACTTCAACTTGTGAAACGATGAAGATATACCTGAGTTCGCTCGAGTAGTCCTTTAGAAACTCGAATGTGTCCGGATCGACGGTTAACAGCACTTTCGCCTGAAGCGACGAGCCGATGGCCTTCTCGTTACGTGCTTCTTCGAGTTTCTTCAGCACTTCATCGCGGATCGAATAGAGCCTCTCCCAACGGTCAAGCAACTTTTCGTCGATCATTCCTGCAGTGACCGGAAACTTCGCCAGATGAACGGATTCCGATCTCTTCCCAGGCAGGTTCTCGTAAGCCTCGTCGGATGTGAAGGCGAGGATCGGAGCCATCATCGTCGTCAGGCTTTCCGCGATCCTGTAAACAGCCGTCTGCGCCGATCGCCTTTCGGCTGAACGCGGCGCGTAGATATAAAGGCGGTCCTTGATAATGTCGAAGTACCTGGCTGAGAGTGTCACAGTAACAAAATCGTAGAGAGTTCTGTAAACAGCTTGGAAGTTGTAATCCTCGTACCCCTTTAGGACCTTGCCGATCACGACATCAAGGCTCGCAAGCGCCCACCGGTCGACCTCCTGCAATTCATCCGGTTCCAGGAGATCACGCTCGGGATCGAACTCGTCGAGATTTCCGAGCGCGAATCTGATCGTATTCCTGAATTTCCTGTAAGCATCCACGACGCGAAGCAGGATCTCGTCCGAGCAACGCACATCCTCGGTGTAGTCGACTGCGGCCGCCCAAAGCCTAAGGATCTCCGCGCCCGATTTCTCGATCACTTCTTTCGGAGATGTAACATTCCCGAGCGACTTGCTCTGTTTCTTTCCTTCGCCGTCGACAACCCAACCGTGGGTCAGCACCGCTCTGTAAGGCGCCGTATCGTGTGCGGCCAGACCGCACATCAAAGAAGAATTGAACCATCCGCGATACTGGTCACCTCCTTCGATATAAACCTCGGCTGGAAACCGCAGATTGTCGCGTGTTCCAAGAACCGCAATGCACGATGAACCGGAATCGAACCATACGTCGAGGATGTCGGTCTCTTTCGTAAACTCAGTGCCGCCGCATTCGCCGCACTTGAAGTCGCCGGGCAAAAGTTCGGAAGCTTCCTTGTTGTACCAGGCGTCCGATGTTTCCTCGAGAAAGATATCAGCCACGCGGTTCACGATCTCGGGGTCGGCAACCTCCTCTTCGCATCCGGCGCAGTAGAAAACAGGGATCGGGACCCCCCACGACCGTTGTCGCGAGACACACCAGTCAGGGCGACCTTTGAGCATGTTTTCCATACGGCCGTGGCCCCAGGAAGGATGCCAATGGACCTGGTTGATCTCTTTCAGTGCATTCTCGCGGAGCGAGACTTTCTCACCTGTTGCTGCCACCGCATCCATCGAGATGAACCACTGGGGGGTGGCGCGAAAGATAACGGGATTCTTGCACCGCCAACAGTGCGGATAACGGTGTGCGTAATCCTCCGTGAAAATGAGGGCGCCCTTCTCATCGAGGAATTCGACGATCTTCTCATTAGCCTCGAAAACCTGGAGTCCGTTGAAATGCTCAACCTCGTCGGTAAATCTGCCTCCGTTATCTACCGGACAGTAGATCTCGAGACCGTATTCGCGTCCGATCACAAAGTCGTCGTGACCGTGACCGGGAGCAGTATGAACACATCCAGTTCCCGCGCCGCCGGTCTGTGACCTTTCGCGCGCGTCGCTGACATCCAGTTCTGTTTCTGCGTCAGACTCTCCGCCGAGCGTGACGTGGTCGCCGTTCATCAGCACCGAAGCACGGTCGAGCCACGCGTGACGAGCCTCAAGATTGTCCAGTTTTTCGCCCTTAAACACCGCGACTTGTTTGTAGTCGCTGAGTCCCGCGATCTCGACGAAGTTCTTTACCAGTTCGGTAGCGACGATCAGTACTTCGTCATTTACCTCGATCGCCGAGTAGTCGAATGCGGGGTGGACGGTGATGCCCAGATTCGCGGGTAGTGTCCACGGTGTCGTAGTCCAGATAACGACGAAAACATTCTTTCCCTTTATCGCCGGATCGATTCTTGCTGGATCAGAAACAAGCGGGAACTTTACATAGATCGAAGGCGAGGTGTGCTCGCGGTATTCGACTTCAGCTTCCGCCAACGCTGTCTGATCGTGGACGCACCAGTAAACCGGCCTCGCACCTTTGTAAACGTATCCGCGCTCAAGGTACTTTCCGAACAGCCTGGCCGTCTCTGATTCGTACTCGTGCGACATCGTGAGATACGGATCGTCCCATTCGCCAAGTACTCCAAGTCTTTGGAAGTCAGCCGTTTGATCTTTCAAAGCCTTCGCTGCGTGTTCTCGGCAGATTCTCCGAAATGTACCCACAGGCAGATCGTTCTTGTTCTTGCCTTTCTTCGCGAGAGCCTTCTCGACATACTTCTCGATCGGCAAGCCGTGACAGTCGTATCCCGGCACGTACGGCGAATCGAAGCCGCACATAGTGGCGGTCTTGACGATGAAATCCTTCAAGATCTTGTTCAGCGCCGTTCCGATGTGAATGTTGTCGTTTGCGTACGGTGGACCGTCGTGGAGAATGAACTGCTGTTCTCCCTTCCGTGATTCGCGGATCTTCTCGTACAGCCCCATTTCGCCCCATTTTTGCAGGCGCTGCGGCTCCGACTGCGCAAGATTCGCCTTCTGCGAAAACGCGGTCCTCGGCAGGTTGATCGTGTCTTTGAGTTTCAAAGGCTCGTCCATAGTCAGTTTCGGTAGCGGTCGAATGCTAAATCATAAAGGATTGCGACCTGATGTCTAAATCAAAAAAGCCCCAAGCCGTTTCTGACCTGGGACATATATCAGCATTCCGCCTGTGCTTGTTTGCTAAGGCGATTCGTCCCTTCTGGGGCTGATAATTATGAGATGTCGGTTCATGTCCAGTAACAAACTATACATCACAGATGCCTTTCAGTGAACCGGAGGCGTTGCGCTTTACCGGTCAGGAGGTATAAGAGGATTTCTTACCGCAGAGAATGCGAAGGATTTCGCGAAGGACACCAAGGCTTCAAATTTGCGGTCTTTGCTAGTACCTTTGCGCCCTCCGCGGCTAAATCTCCCTACCAACATACGGCCGCCGAAAAGGAACTCCGCTCGCTACGCAGCCAAGCGCCGCAAAGAGTACCGACTACTTCTTCGAGGTCTTTGTAACTCCTTCGTGTTCTTCGTGGTTAAGACTATCTTTCAATAGACAGGCGACTTGGAAAAACTGCTCTTTTATGTAGATTAACTTAACAACGCTTCGACCTTCTCGGTGATTTCCCCGCTGATCCGCTCAAGCGCTTCCTCACTTTCAGCCTCGAATCTCAGAACAAGTATCGCCTGAGTGTTGGAAGCCCTTACCAGCCCCCAGCCGTTGTCGAATTTTATGCGTGCGCCGTCAGTTGAATCTACCTCGTGGGCTTCCGAAAAGATCTCGGCGATCGAGTCGACCACTTCCTTCTTTCTGTCTTCCGGGCAGGGGATGCGAATTTCCGGCGTGGAGAAAGTCTCGGGAACATCGACAAGGAGTTCGCTCAAGGTTCGATCAGTTTTTGAGAGGATCTCAAGGAGCCTTGCTCCGGCGTATGCCGCGTCGTCAAATCCGTAAAAGCGGTCGGCAAAAAATATGTGTCCGCTCATTTCGCCGGCGAGGACCGATCCGGTCTCTTTCATTTTTGCCTTGATCAGGGAATGGCCCGCTTTCCACATCAACGGCTTTCCGCCAACGCGCTCGATCTCGTTATACAGATTTTGCGAACACTTTACTTCTCCTATGATCGTCGCGCCCGGATGCTCCTGAAGCACCGCGCGGGCGTATAAGATCATCAGCTCGTCGCCCCAGATCACGCTACCGTTCTCGTCAATTACGCCGATTCGGTCTCCGTCCCCGTCAAACGCGATGCCGGCATCCGCTTCGTGATCATCGACGGCTTTGACGAGATCTACGAGATTTTCCTCAACGGTGGGATCGGGATGGTGATTCGGGAACGCGGGATCGGGATCGGAAAAGAGTTCGATGATGTCGATTCCAAGCCTCCTGTAGAGAGGTACGGCAGTTACGCCTCCCATTCCGTTCCCTGAGTCCACTACAACTTTAAGCTTGCGGGAACCGAGGCTGGTCCTTGAAGCAAGCTCGTCGAGATATTGATCAATGATCTCCGCCTCTTCATAACTGCCCGAGCCGTCCGACCGTTTCCCTTCCTTCGCGATCTGTCCAATCTCGCGGATCTGGTCCCCAAAAAGAGCTTCCTTTCCAAGGCAGATCTTGAAACCGTTGTATTCAGGCGGGTTGTGGGAGCCCGTGATCATGATGCCGCCATCGACATCGAGAGTATTTACAGCAAAGTAGAGTACCGGCGTGGGGACCTGTCCGACCGAAAGCACGTCGATCCCCGATTCACGGAGGCCATCGGCAAGGACACTTTCAAACACAGGTGAACTCTCTCTCGCGTCGTAGCCGATGGCGATCGTGCGGGCATCGCTGGACCGGAAGAAGTGCCCGATAGCGAGGGCAAGGTCTGCTACGGACCGTTCGGTCAGGTCCTCGCCCACGATTCCCCTTATGTCGTACTCGCGGAAAATATGGGGATTGAGGCTCATGCTTCAGGTATCAGGTATCAGGTATCAATTGTCAACTTTCAGGTATCAATTGTCAGGGATCAATGGTCAAGCCTCAACGATCAATTAGCATGTATCAATCATTATAGTCACCTTTTCTCTGCCCATTGATCCACGAGCATTGACCCCTGATCACTGATACTTGATCATTGACACCTGATCACTGTCACATGACCATTGATACTTGATCCCTGACCCTTGGTCGTTGTCTTTTGATATACTCAACCGTTTGACGCGCGGTGCAACAAGCGCCCCCTTAAGGGGCATCACAGACGGTTGCAAAAGCAGCCGAACATTCGATCTTCGTTATGAGAAAAGTTAGTTACATCATCTTTTCCGCGGCACTCGTCTTCACAATCGCGGCGGCTGCGGTTGCACAGGAAACGACTCCAACGCCTCCTGATGACCGCGACGACCCTGTATCCGTCTTCGAGGTGCGGCTTCCGATAACTGTTGAGAAAAAGAAAGTGAAGAAAAGGGAAGAAAGGCTGGTTACAAACCTGAAGGCTAGCGATTTCCTGATCTATGAGGACGGAGTTCTTCAGGACGTAACATTCTTCACTGACGAGAAGTCCAATCCGCCGGTTTATGTGGGAGTCTTGATGGACACCTCGCCCTCCACCTCGGGAAAGCTGAACTTCTCCAAAGAAGCGGCGAAGAACTTCATTTACACAGTGGTCCAGCTTCGCAAAGATCAGGCCGCATTCATGACATTTGATCATCGTGTGAATCTGATCCAGGACTTCACCGATAAACTCGACAGGCTTGATCGGGCTGTGGATACCGTCAAGGACACAGGATCGCAGACGGCTATGTACGACGCCATCTGGCAGTTTGCCGACGAAAAGTTGAGAAGCGTTCCCGGCAGGCGCGTTATCGTAATAATCACAGATGGAGACGACACTTTCAGCCGTGCAGAGCTGGAAGATGCGGTTGACATCGCCCAGCGAACAGAGACGACGATCTTCGGCATCTCGACTAAAGCCGGATTCCTCGGTACTGTTCCCGGCGTTGAAGCCGGAACGGTCAAAGACAAGGGCGACAAGCTGCTTGAAAGGCTCTGTGAAGAAACGGGCGGACGGGCATTCTTTACGGGCGACATGCTCGAGCTTGAGAGGGCGTTCACACGAATCTCGAAAGAGCTCAAATCACAGTACATCGTGACCTATCAGCCGAGAAACCAGACCTACGACGGGCAGTCGAGAAAACGGCAGATAGAGGTCAAGTTCCGGGACCCCTCGATGTCCGATAAATACGAGATCAGAACCAAGAAGGAGTACAGGGCGATCAAAGACTCTCTCAGATAGCCCTCAGACAAAAGTGAGAAGTATCAACAGACAGGGTTTGACGGCCGCGTTTCTTCTGGCGGCATTCGTTTCAGCGGGTGTGCTGTTTACCGTCGGAACGAGCGCTCAGCAATCGGCGCCTCCTCCGGCGCCCGCCGATCTTCCCACTCCGCCCCCGCTCCCTGAAGAAGATGAGGGGATAATCGAGATCGATACCGAGCTCGTCAATGTGCTCTTTACTGCGCAGGACCGGCAGCGGAAGCTGATCACTGATCTTCGTGATACCGATATCAAACTTTACGAGAATGGCGAACCGCAGGAGATCATCGAATTCGTCCGCCGGATCGATCTTCCGCTCTCGCTTACCATATTGATCGACACCTCCGCTTCCCAGGAACGCACTCTCCCGGAGGAAAAAGAAGCCGCGAAGTCCTTTCTGGAATCTGTCGTTCGTCCCTCGAAAGACGAGGTCGCGATAGTTTCCTTTACCGGCGAAGCCACTCTCGAACAGGGAATGACCAACAACGTATCGCGGCTTAGAAGAGCGGTGGATAACGTCCGGTTCAGCCCTCCGTCAGGTTACGTAGGCGGGGGAGTGGTCGTAGGAACGCCGCCGATCTCCGGAAGGAACCAGATGACGCTCGGGTCGACTGCTATCTGGGATGCGGTATGGGTTACTTCAGAAGAGGTTCTTGGACCAGCACCGGACGGCACTCGAAGGGCGATGATCCTTCTGACCGACGGCGTCAACACCTATGGTGTAAAGAAGATGAGAGAAGCGATCGAATCGGCACTGAAGGCCGAGGTAGTGATCTACTCCATCGGGATCGGGGACAATTATTATGACGGCGTCGACAAAGGTGCGTTAAAGAAGATCTCGCAAAGCACCGGCGGAAACGCTTTCTTTCCCCGCGATGAGCGCGAGCTGCGGGAGGCGTTTGATCAGATCCAGGAAGAAATGCGCTCCCAATACCTGATCGCCTACGAACCCACCAACCAGGCGCTCGACGGAACCTACCGGAAGATCGATGTGCAGCTGATCAATCAGCAGCTTGTTAGGGAAAAAGTGCAGTTGACGCATCGCGAGGGCTATTTCGCAAAGACCGGCAGGCGCAAGTGATTCTTAAGTAGCAAGATCTTTTAGAAGCACTCCTGCGCCATACGCAAGTGCCGCCGCAACTGCCCCCACGACAAGGGTTTCCGTCGCCGATCTTAGCCAGCTGGAGGTCGACCAGAAACTCTTGAATGCCCCGATCAAAAAGAAGGTGGTTCCCGTCATTGCACAGGCAAGCTCGAACGAGTAACTGATATCGAAGAAGTAGGGTACCAGAGGGACCAGGCCGCACACGATAAATGCCGAGAATGTGCTGGCCGCCGCTTTCACAGGGGACCTGATCTCTGAAGGCAGGCCGTATTCTTCGGTCAGCATCGTTTGCACCCACCGTTCCTTGTCAGAAGTAATAAGTTCGACCGCCTTTTCGAGTTCCTCGCCTTCGAATCCCTTTGCCGCGTAGATCATGCGAACTTCTTCGCGCTCCCCTTCCGGCACCCTGTCGATGTGCCTGAGCTCGATCTCACGAAGCCGCCTGTAATCTTCGTGTTCGGATTGCGTAGCGAGATAATTGCTCGCCGCCATCGAGAATCCGTCGGCGACCAGATTCGCAAATCCCAGGATAAGCACGATCATCGGCGAAAGCTGGGCACCGGCGACTCCCGACACAACTGCAAAGGTCGTTACCGCTCCGTCTATGCCGCCGTAGATCCAGTCGCGGACATACGAATGCTTGACCGTTGCCAGACGTTCCTGTATGTCAGCAGCTGTGTGGCCGTGTTCGAGTTTTGGCTCAGTGCTTTTTGCTATCATATCCGGCCGGCCGTACTACCTCGACAGAACAGTGGGCTCGTGACACGACTGCAGTTGAAACGCTGCCGAGAAGGTATTTGGTAAGGATGTCGTTGTAGCGTGTAGCGCCGATGAATATGCAGTCCGCGTCCCATTCTGCCGAGACGTTTACAAGTTGAGTCTTTGGATTGCCTTCGAGGATCGTCAGTTCCGCATTTAGCGGAATCTTGCTTAGGTTTTCGACCAGCTCGTTTCCGACCGATTTGATCTCATCGACATCGAACTCCAGAGAACTGCGAACAAACATCGAATCCTCGACGATTACTACCTTGACCTCGGTGTTCTCTGGCCAATCGCGGTAGGCGATCGTGCGGACCGCTTCCCGGGAACCTTCCGTGCCGTCATATCCGACGACCAGGCGTACTGGCGAGTCCTCTACAATGACCTTTCCACGGGAGACCCTTACGGGGCAGTTGGCTTCAGTAACTATCTTCTGCGACACGCTTCCGAGCAGCACGCGCTCAACTGCCGAAACGCCTTTCGCGCCGACAGCGATAAGATCGCACTCGAACTTGTTCGCAAACGCCAGCAATTCCCACGCCGGCGATCCGTAGGTTCCTTCGGACAAAACGCTCCAATCCGGAAAGTGTCCTTCAACGCGCCGAGCAGCCTCAGCCGCGCTCGCTTTCGCGTTCTCCAATATCTCCAGATTCTCTTCGAACCTTCGCTTTAGAGCGGGAGTCGCAAAATGCCTGTGTTCGTCACCGTCCTCATCCAGCGGGGGCAGCCATACTTCCGCAACGGAAACAACGAGTGCCTCGACCCCTTTTTCAGGGAGCCCCGCTCGTAAAAGGTCGTCGATGGCTGCGTCTGCAGACTCAGAACCGTCGTATCCGATTAGGATCTTGAAGCCGTCGGTCATCTTGTTATCTCCTGAGTTCACTGACATTTTCCCCCGAGTCGCCTTCGAATGCAATCCGGTGCCGTCGAGCACCTGCAGGTAGTCGGAAACTGTTGTTGTCTGCTCGGATGTGGACTATTATTTGGCGCATCATTTCCGCAGATAACCTAAGGAGCGAATATGGGAGCTTACGTCCTTTCGAGAAGCGCTACAGTTTTGTGTCCTCACGGTGGGGTGATAATCCACGTCCCTGTTATGCACCGGGTATACAAGGTGCTCGGAGAACCCGTAATGCTGGTTAACGATACTTACAACGTTGCGGGATGCGTGATGCTCTACCGTCCCTGCATGAGTGTGATTTGGGTAAGTCCTTCTACCCTGTTGTATGTGAGGGGAGTCCCGGCTCTTGTTCACACAAGCATTGGCCTTGTAACTTCAGCAGCAGAAGCTCCTTCCGGACCGGCAATGATCACGACTTTTCAGACTCAGGTAATGGAGCCCACTACATTCACCAACGAAAGCTGAGCGAACTCCGGCATGGAAACTCATCCATCGGATTCTCTATCGCCCAATGCCCGCAGGATCTCGGCGACACTCCACGCCTGGGCGGAGGTTCCGCGCGGATGATGCGGTTCTGCGCCGTCAAAGATCTCCGATATCTGTCCCAGACCGGCCTCTTCCGTGTGGCCGAGGAACGAGGCAAAGATCATTTCCCGATACTGGTTCAGCTTTCGCCCTTTGGGGTAGGTTCTTCCGAGGGCATCCAGAAAAGCTCCCATCAGCCACGCCCAGACCGTGCCTTCGTGGTATGCCGAGTCGCGCTCGCGAGGACCTCCTATGTAGATCGGACGGAAGGCTGGATCTGAGGGCGCAAGCGTTCGCAGGCCAAAGGGCGTAAACAGCTCCTTTTCAACCGCACGCACGACTTTTTTGGCCCTTGAGGCGCTCAGCATCGAATGATGTAGGCTGACGGCAAAGATCTGATTCGGGCGGATCGAGGAATCTTCAAATCCCTCGCCGACGACGTCGAAGAGACACCGTGCATCGGCATTCCAGAATTTGCGGTTGAAGTTGTTCTTTACCTTCTCAGCTAGTTTCCCGTACTTCCGTCCCTTCTTGTTTGCTTTGAAACGCGAAGCAAAGTCTTCCATTGTGCGCAGTGCGTTGTACCACAAAGCCTGGATCTCGACGGGCTTCCCGATACGCGGTGTAAACACTTCGTCAATATACTTGGCGTCCATCCAGGTCAGCTGCGTGCCTTCCTCGCCGGCTTTCAGAAGTCCATCTTCATCGACTTTGATCCCATAGCGTGTTCCCTCGATATGCCTCTTGATGATCTTCTTGAATTGCTTGAAGAGCTCCTTCTTTACAAATTCAAAATCGCCCGTGTGCTCAGCGTAAGCCCTTGCGGCCTCAAAGAACCAAAGCGTAGCGTCGACCGTGTTGTAGTCCGGCGTTTCGCCTTCATCCGGAAATCTGTTCGGGATCATTCCTTCAGAGGCGTAGCTGGCGTATTCCTTCAGAATTCCCTGCGCGATTCCCTCGCGCTTGGTCGAAAGGGTCAGACCCGGAAGCGCGATCATCGTGTCGCGGCCCCAGTCCGAGAACCAGGGGTATCCGGCAATGACGGTATGTCCATCTCCGCGAGCCACGATAAACTGATCGGCCGCAACGACAAGGCGTTTTTCGAGCTCAGTGTCTGCCCCTGCGATCTCGCACAAACCTGAGCGCCTCGACTTTTCTACGGTTTCAAATCCCTCTGCGTCGCTGTAGTTTATCTGCCGGGTCGAGACCACGGTCACAGCGGGATTCCTGTATATGTCAAAGTGCATTGAGAAGGGCTGGTAGAGATCTTCACGAAAATCGAACCCACGCTCTTCTTCGATCGCGTACTCGAAATCCAGGTACCAATCGCCCGTTTCCCTGACAGCTTCGGCATTGTGGTTGAAGTAGACCGCGGGTTGGTCAGCCGCCGCCTGCATCCAGACGCAATTGTCTGTCGCGATGTATGAGGTATCGAACTGCTCGGTCTCCTTTCTGAGAGAATGATAGTCGATGCACGCGAGAAGCGGCCGCAGTTCGAGTTCCACCGCCTCATCCAGCGTGCGTAGCCCCGGAACGACCTCCCATCTGCAAACTACCGTGTTCTCTCCGTGGACCGCAAAGACCGAACGCTTTACGGAGATACCCGAATCATTGATCTTGTATGTCCAGACAGGGAACGGATCGAGTGCGAAAGACTCCAGCAGCTTGAAGCCTTCGGGATGGATGCTCCCCGGAAAACGGTTTGCAGAAAGCGGATACTCAACATCGCCTATGCGAAGTATCTCCTCGTACTTTGACAGTAGCCGTACTCTGCCGAGCGGCGGTTTTGAAGCGGCGGTAAGTAGGGAGTGATAGCGGCGTGTGTTGATCCCCGAGACAGTCGACGATGCGTATCCGCCAATGCCATTAGTTTCAAGCCATTCACGGCTTGAGGCAAGGTCCGTGTCTGTACAGATCCTGGTGGGGAGTTCGATCATTTCTATCTCTGGCGAATTGTCCGCGACTCACTCCCAAAGCCTAGTTGAGGCGTGATATTTCGTCAATCATTTGTTAGATTTAAACATTTCGAACATCGTCAAGATTTGCCCCTGTAGGGCACTTGCTTCGCTATGGTCCGGCTTTTATAGATGACACCCGAACAGATCAGAAACTTTTCCATCATTGCCCACATTGACCACGGGAAATCCACCCTCGCGGACAGGATCCTTCAGCAGACAGGCGCCGTGACGGACCGTGAGATGGAAGATCAGCTGCTCGACAGCATGGACCTGGAGCGAGAGCGCGGGATCACGATCAAGTCTCACGCAGTGCGGCTCGATTACAAGGCAAAAGACGGAAAGCAGTATGTGCTGAACCTTATAGACACGCCGGGCCACGTCGACTTTTCATACGAGGTGTCCCGAAGCCTATCCGCCTGCGAGGGCGCCTTGCTCGTAGTCGATGCTTCGCAGGGGGTGGAGGCGCAGACACTTGCAAACACTTACCTCGCGATAGACAACGATCTGGAGCTGATCCCGGTCCTCAACAAGATCGACCTTC
The DNA here is from genome assembly GCA_003385635.1 of Acidobacteriota bacterium. Taxonomy (GTDB): domain Bacteria; phylum Acidobacteriota; class Blastocatellia; order Pyrinomonadales; family Pyrinomonadaceae; genus Aridibacter. Next base: position 286,592 of record QQUY01000003.1, read on the forward strand.
CTTCGGCCGAACCGGACCGCATTCTTGAACAGATCGAAACGATCATCGGTCTTGAGACCGACAACGCAGTACTTGCTTCGGCAAAGACCGGCGAAGGCGTCGTGGACATACTCGAGGCTGTCGTTCGCGACGTGCCTTCTCCAAAGGGCGATCCCGATGCACCTCTGAAGGCGCTGATCTTCGACAGCTGGTACGACTCCTACCGCGGCGTCGTTGTCCTTTTCCGGGTGATTGACGGCTCCATAAGAAAAAAGCAGAAAATAAGGCTTTTCAACACGGGGCGCGAATACCAGATCGAGACGCTGGGCGTAAACCGGCCGGTGCCGAGCTCGATCGACGAACTGGGTGTCGGAGAGGTCGGATTTCTCACCGCCTCGATCAAAACAGTGGCCGATGTTCAGGTCGGCGACACCATCACCGATGCGGCAAAGCCGACAGACAAGCCTTTTCCGGGATTTCGCGAGGTCAAGCCGATGGTCTTCTCGGGCTTGTATCCGACCGACTCCGCTCAATACGAAGAGCTTCGCGATGCGATGGACAAGCTTCGTTTGAATGACGCTTCGTTCTTCTACGAACCGGAGTCTTCTTCAGCGCTCGGCTTCGGCTTCAGGTGCGGGTTCCTTGGGCTTCTTCATATGGAGATCATCCAGGAAAGGCTCGAGCGCGAGTTCGATCTGGACCTGATAACGACCGCTCCCGGCGTACGGTACAAAGTCCACACGACGGACGGCGAGATGGTTGAGGTCGACTCTCCGGCGCAAATGCCCGAAACGGTCCGGATCGAGAGGATCGAGGAGCCATACATTGAAGCTACCATCCTTACCTCGGACGAATATCTCGGCGGAATCCTTCCCCTGCTCGAGGAGAAGCGCGGCATTCAAAAGAAGTTCGAGTACGTGTCAAAGAACCGGGTGATGCTGGTTTATGAGCTTCCTTTGAACGAGATCGTGCTCGATTTCTACGACCGTCTTAAGTCCGCTTCACGAGGATACGCGTCGCTCGACTACCACCTTTCCGGCTACAAGCAGGGGAACCTCGTCAAGCTGGACGTGCTCGTACTCGGCGAACCGGTCGATGCGCTCAGCCTGATCCTCCACAGGGACTCGGCCGAAAGGACGGGACGCGAGCTCGTGAGCAAGATGAAAGAGCTGATCCCGAGGCAGATGTTCGTGGTTCCGATCCAGGCCGCGATCGGTAACAAGGTCATCTCACGCGTGAACGTCAAGGCGATGGGCAAGAACGTGACGGCCAAGTGCTATGGTGGCGACATCACACGCAAACGCAAGCTGCTTGAGAAGCAGAAAGAAGGCAAGAAGCGGATGAAGAAGGTCGGCCGCGTCGAGATCCCCCAGGAAGCATTCCTCGCGGTGCTGAAGGTGAGCGAATAGAAGTCATTGACCAATGGCCATTGACCATTGACCAATGAAAAGGAGCCCCGTAGAAGCGAGAGATCTGCAGCACGCGGCTCGTGTCAGAAGCCCAAGCGTCAGTGCGGGCTACGTCGAGCAAATTCCCTGGGCAGCGTAGCGGCGACAATTGTCGCGCGAGCTTCAGCTTGCGCCTCAGGCACGCTCCCTAACGGTCGCGTTTCTGCCATTTGACCTACGCAATCTGGAACTTGGAAATTTCTTCTTCTTTTTATGCCCGTCGCTGGCGCTCCGGGTTCCGATTGGCATGCTTCCTGACGATCACGTTTCTGCCGCCAAACCACTCTCGTACCGCTTCGGAATCTCCAGGAACTTCTATGGAATTTGGAATCTGGAATTTCTTCTTCTTTTTATGCCCGTCGCTGGCGCTCCGGGTTCCGATTGGCACGCTCCCTAACGGTCGCGTTTCTGCCGCCAAACCACTCTCGTACCGCTTCGGAATCTCCAGGAACTTCTATGGAATTTGGAATCTGGAATTTCTTCTTCTTTTTATGCCCGTCGCTGGCGCTCCGGGTTTCGATTGGCACGCTCCCTAACGGTCGCGTTTCCGCCATCTGACCACGACGATCTGGCATTCGGCATTTCGAAGTGACTATCTGGAATGTGGAATCTGGAATTTCTTCTTTTTTTATGCCCGTCGCTGGCGCTCCGGGTTCCGATTGGCACGCTCCCTAACGGTCGCGTTTCCGCCACTAGTTCGTAACTCAATCCGAACGACTCACCCTCCGATCGTAGCCCGCGCTGACGCTTGGGCTTCTGACACTCCGTCGCCCGAGCTTCAGCTAAAACCTCTGACACGATTCAACACCTTATTACGCGACTTCAATAGCAAAGGAGATCGCGAAATATGGAAACAGTTCTTCACAGCTTTTCTTACACCCTGGAATTTATCCGCGAACAGGTAGCTGATGTACCTGAACAGCAAATGATCGCTCAGCCCGAAGGCGTGCGGAATCATCCGCTTTGGACCATCGGGCACATCGCATTCGCGTGTGAGATGCTGGGCTCGGTGATCGGTGTAGAAGAGTGGCTTCCGCCCTGTTGGGGCGGCAGATTCGGATTCGGAAGTGTTCCGTCGACGGACCCTTCGATGAACGCGCCGAAGGCAGAGGCTCTTACGATGCTTAAAGAGGCTGAGACACGGATTTCAAATGCGGTTCGTTATCTGGATTCGAAAATGCTTGACCAGCCGTTCCCGGAAGAGTCCTATATAAAGGTCTTTCCAACGATCCGTCACGCGATAACACAGGTACTGATCGGGCACACGGCTTACCACAGCGGCCAGATAGGGGTCTGGCGTTCTGCGATGGGACTGCAGCCTATGCGCCGATCGTATGAATGAGCCCAAGCCTATTTACGGGCGCACTTTCGCCACTGCGGGTTTCGGCTACTCGTCCGGCAATTCTTTTCTAAGATCTGAGACACAAACCGTTGGAACCCGGCATGCCGGGTCGGCACGCTCCCTTACGGTCGCGTTTCCGCCATCGAGACACTGTACTTTCTCTTTGGAATTTGGAAACTGGAATTTCTTTTCTGAAATCTTAGACCTGAGATCTGAGATCTCCTTTCTCGGGACAGTGTGAGTACGTACGGATCAGTTGATCTTTCTCGGCAAAGGAATATTCGGGGCGACCGCCGACAGCGAATGATCTGTAAAGAAGCTGAAGGTCCCGCCGGCGGAGGGTACGACCACATCCGTTCCGGGGTTTCTTCCCGGCGAGCTACTTACGAATTCGTTCCTCGCAATATAGTTGGTGATCTGAGCATTTGATCCGAGTGAACGCAGTGTCATTCCCCCGATCAAGGGGGCCGGATTGACAGTGCACGCAGGATCCCTCGTTCTTACCGAACAATACGCTGCAAGACCGCCGCCAAGAGAGTGTCCGGCAAACACTACCTGGCCGGATTCCTGTGCGGAAAACTGCTGTGCCCAGGCGATCGCCTGAACATACTGTGGCGGAAGCTGTCCTGCTACCTGGGCTGCGTCGACCATCACGTCCAGCAGCGAATCGGTGCCCGCGAATGCAAGCACCTTCTTTCCGCCGCCTTCCCGGGAAGTAATGATTCCCTTGAATCCGGTGGTCCAGTCTCCCCTGTGCTCGGAGATGCTCCAGGTCGAGCCGTCCGGAAACCTGTAGCGCTCTCCCCGTACGCCATTGTATGCGATCTCGCAAACTCCTTTCGTTGTTCCAATGTCCAAAGCCGGCATACTTGTATTTCCTCGCTGATTAAGTTTTCGAAGGCACCTTAATCTGAAAACGGGCGAGAATTCAAAGAAAGATCACGGATGGAAAATGGAGAATTGAAAATTGATATCTCGGATTCGGGGTCTGACGATCATTTAAAGCGATGTGGTCAAAGTGGCTGTTCTTTCAGTTCGGCCTTTGACTCAAGTGTCTCTGTCCCCCGTTAATCGGCCATTCTTCAATTCTCCATCTTCAATTCTCCATCTTCAATTCTCCATCTTCAATTCTCAATTCTCTCTTACGATTCGATTCTCAAGTTTCGGTGAGATCGTCGCGTTCGGGGCTGACTTGATCGCATCTTCAAACACTTCGGAATCCCTCGGCGCACCTTCAGCTCCCGATACCACATTCCCTCTGGCAAACATCGTATACCCATCGCCGCCGCGAGAGACAAGAAAGTCCGAGGTTGCGATCGTGTAAGTCTTATTCGCGACGACATCCTGTCCCGCGACCTTCAGCTCGATCACGCGATTCCTCGCGGGGCGAGATGCGTCAAACCGAAACGTCATGCCCGAGATCTGCGGGAATCTGCCCGGCTCACTGTCTTCTGCCGACCTCGCGACCCCGTGTTCGACGATCTCCTTCAGCACCGCTCCCGTTACCTCGACCTTTACGATCGGGTTATTGAACGGCAGCATCGAAAGCACATCGCGCTTCGTCAGAGGTCCCGGATTATAGGTCAGGTCTGCTCTTATTGAGCCACCGTTTACGAATCCGATGTCGGCGTCCACGGCTTCCCGGTAGGCATCGGCGATGAAATTGCCAATGTTCGTTTCATTGGTCCTGTTTGCAACAGAAAGAGCGTTGAGCGTGACCGAGGTAGCGCCAACGGGGACGGAGAGTCGGTCCAAAAGATCTTTGTACTTCGCAACTATCGGGGCGAATTCAGGATCGTCCGGGATCTCGTCGGTAACAGGAATGATTTCCCAATCTATTCCTGTAAGTCGCTTGGTCTGCCTGTCGAAGTTCAGGTTGAACTTTCCGACCTCTCGTGCGTCGGCCGTCATCTTGAAGATCGGCGTTCCGTTGGCGCTTGACTGCAGAAGGCTGTGTTCGTGCCCGCCCAGGATCAAATCGAAATCCGCGCAGCCGGCCGCCTTCTTGTCCTGCTCCATGAACAGGTGCGTCAGCCCGACGACGGCATCGACCTTTTCCACCTTGCGAAGACGGCTGACGATCAGATTTGCCGCCAGGCAGTAGTCAGTGACCTTCAGCGAGTCGTCCATCGAAGACGTTTCTTTCGTTTCTGGAAGAAGCAAGCCGATTATCCCGATCTTCACGCCTTCGAATTCCCTGATCACAAACTCGGGGAGATCGGCGAAGGGCTTGCCGGATTCAGCTTCTATGACATTCGCACCGAGCCAGGTGAATTCCGATTCCTCGATCCGCTTTAGAAGCTCCTCGGTTGAAATGTCGAATTCGTGATTTCCCAACACGGAATAGTCGAGTCCGATCGCGTTCCAGGCGTCGATCATCTGCGCGCCTTTGTATGTGCGGGTCTCTACCGAGGGCGAAAGTGTGTCACCGCCGAGAGTGAAAAGGACGTGTGCATTCTCTGCCTCTGCCTGCTTTCTGATCGTCAACAGCCTTGCGTGGCCGCCGCGCTTCCCGCCTTCGACTGGCATGAACTGGTAGACATCGTTGACGTGCAGGAACGTGACCCTGATCGGTGCTTCCGGATCGGTCTGAGCGAATGAGGAAAAGGCGAGAACGGTGAGGCAAAATGTGGTGAAGAGTAATCTCGTTGCGGAAATCATAATGTTAAATTCTGGTACAACAAGCTTTAGCTTGTTGCGGAACAATCGTTTGAAAGAGGTTGGCGCAAGCTGAAGCTCGCGCGACTGTCGTGGCGGAAACGCGACCGTGAGGGAGCGTGCCAACTCCGAGTGCCGGGTCCAGAAGTGCCGCCGCTACTCGGCAGCTGGTCTGTGTGAAAGGCCGCGCTCCACAGAACTTTCGCTCCTATGGAGCTCCCCGCTCATTGGTCAATGGTCGATGGTCAATGATCATTGGGACTCGAGTTCCAGATACGTCCGCGCCTCCCAGATCTCCGGAAAGAAGCGTTTGCTGAGCGTGGTCTTGAGATACCCGACGCCTTCCGAACCTCCGGTGCCGCGTTTCATCCCCAGCATTCGTTCAACCATCAATACGTGATGGTACCGCCACGCCGCAATATTCTCATCGTGGTCAATAAGGAGGTCCTGCATTATGAACAGGTTGGGTCGGCTCTCCGGTTTCGAGAGAATGCTGACGATCGAGTCCAGCTTCTCTTCTTTTGTGCCCGCCTTTAAGCCCTCCCTCTCAAGCAGTTTCCAGAATGCGTCGGCAAGAGTAGGCTGTCCGAACCTTTCGGTCAGGCGCTTGTGAGCAAACTCATCGAACTCGAAAAACTTCAGGATCTTTTCGTCCTTCAGGCCAGATGCGAATTCCAGCTCACGGAACTGCATTGATTGAAAACCGCTTGCCGGATTCAGCTTGTCTCGGAACTCAAGAAAGCCGATCTGTGCCATAGATTCGAGCACGGTGATCTGGCTGACCAGAAGCTTCTCGATCTTGTTGACCGCCTTCAGGGAATGGTTCGCGCGGAACATCCTGCCTTCGTTCATCCATCCCACGGTCGCGTCTACCTCGTGAAGGATCTGCTTGAACCAAAGCTCGTAGGCCTGATGGATGACTATGAACAAGAGCTCGTCGTGGCTGACCGGATCCGAAAGGGTTTCCTGCAGGGAAATGAGTTCGGGGACCTTCAAATATTCGTTGTATGACAGCTTGGGATTCTGACCGTATTCTTCCATTTTGAAATTCTCGCGGCCACGGGAATCCACGAACGCATCCGGGCGGGGCCGCGAACATCTTCATCCATCCTCAATACGCTGTCAATCAGACGTGTAATTTAACACCGGGTTAACATTTGTTCTTGACAAGCCGCTTTTCGATTTTGTAAATTCCCGACATTCTGTCACTAAAACAACGCAGCAAACCATAACCCCCCACAAAATCTTGCAGTTTAAGATTTGTTACTAGTTTGGTAATGAGGTTAAACGCTTGTTCTTTAATCTGCACCGGGAGAAAGTGCGAGAGTACTTTTGTGCGGTTTAAGAACTAAGTCGTCCGGTGTTCTCTCCGCAGGGCGACGTTCGCAGGGTGTTCAGTGAATGCCCCAGTCTTTACTTGAAGTTGGTAGGAGGAATTTGATGGATATGACCAAGACCGTAGGCACTGTAAAGTGGTTTAACAATGCCAAAGGCTACGGATTTATAGAACAGCCAGGCGAGCAGGATATCTTCGTGCACTACAGTGCAATATCCGGCGAAGGATACAAGACCCTAATACAGGGCCAGGAAGTAGAGTTCGAGGTCACGAATGGTCCGAAGGGCCCGCAGGCTGAGAATGTGATCAAGGTCTGACCGCAAGGAAACCAGAGAAGCTTTGAGAAGCAAAAAGGCGCCGCCCGATCGGGAAGCGCCTTTTTCATTTACTGGACATCTTCGCCCTTTTCCTTCAGCCGGCGACGCCATAAATGTCGGTACGAGTTGTATCTGGACATCAGGGCATTAAGTTTGTACCGGCTGCCATAGGACAGGCCCCTATTGCCGTGTATGCGGGACATCCTCGCCTCAAGGCTGGCTCTGGCGGCATGCGGAGGCGTCTTTGTCCCCCCGTTGAAATATATGTCGAAGTCGATCTTCAGGCGTCTGATGTCTTCTTCCAGACGTTCAAGCTGATCGTCTATCGAGACTATCCCTTCCGCAAGCTGTGCTTTCTTGCGATCAAGAGAGTTTCTTAAAATTGCCATAGGATATTGCCTTTTTTGAGAGGAGGGATCGGGCAAAGAAGGCCCGTCTTGTAATAAACTTTCAATGACGATCGTTTCCCGAAACTTGGATAAGTCAGGTGGATGAAATTATGGAAAGCGCAGAACAGAAGACCGACTCATCGAGCTTTAGAGACCTTCCCTCGGTGGATCAATTGCTCAAGTCGGAAGCCGCTGAAGAATTTGCTGCAAGGTTTGGCAGAGAGTCTGCGGCAGAGGCAGCCCGCTCTGCGATTGCAGATCTCAGGGAAGAGCTGCAGAGAAATGATAACCGGGCCGATGATCGGGATGATCTGTTGAGAGCCGCTGAAGCAAGGATCGAAGAAGCGCTCCGTAAAGAAGTTCGGAGCGGGCTTTCAAGAGTCATCAACGCGACCGGTGTGATCATCCACACGAATCTGGGCCGCTCGCCTTTGTCCGAAAGGGCGTTGGATGCGATACGGGACGCGGCGGGATACTGTGCCCTTGAATATGATCTTGAGACCGGAAACCGCGGCCGGAGAGGAAGCCGCGCGGAATCGTTGGCGGCAGAGCTTACAGGTGCCGAAGACGCTTTGATAGTTAACAATTGTGCGGCGGCCGCGGTGCTCGTGCTTTCAAGCCTCTGTGATGGAGGCGAGGCGATCGTTTCGAGGGGAGAACTCGTCGAGATCGGAGGCGATTTCAGAGTGCCTGACGTGATGGAGCGATCAGGAGCAAGGCTCGTCGAGGTCGGGACAACGAACAGGACGAAGATCGCTGACTATGAAAAAGCTGTCTCCGAAGATACACGTCTTCTCGTAAAAGTCCATCCTTCGAACTACAGGATCGTGGGATTCACCTCTGCCCCTTCGGTTAGGGAACTCGCGGAGCTCGCCCATTCGAAGGGAATCCTCTTCTATGAAGACGCAGGTTCGGGCGCGCTTGTGGATCTCAGCGGTTTTGGAATGGACGACGAACCTGTCATCCGTACTTCTGTTTCCGAAGGGGCGGACGTCGTTACGTTCAGCGGCGACAAGCTACTCGGATCGATACAGTCCGGTTTCGTCGTCGGAAAGGCGGAAGTTATTCAAAGTATCAGGTCCAATCCTCTGTACAGGGCCCTGAGGCCTTCCAAGATAATCTACGCAGCTCTTGAAGCGACGCTTGGCGCGTTCAGGAGGGGAAAGATGTTTGAGGAGATCCCGGTGCTGAAGATGCTCGCCAGGAGTTTGGACGAGATCGAAGAGTCAACGGTCTCATTTGCGGGCGGGCTAGGGGATCGCACGTCGAATATCGTCGGTGCTAAAGTGGCGGTCGTGGACGGGAGCTCGGTCGTCGGCGGCGGTTCAGCTCCGAACGCTCATCAGCCCGGCAAGCTGATTTCCCTGTCTCACGCCTCTGTAGGAGCGAATGAGATCGAGCGACGGCTCAGGAATAATGAGCCTCCTGTTATCGCGCGGATCGAAGATGACAAGGTCGTTCTTGACCTAAGGACCGTCGATGAATCGGATCTTGAAGAACTTTCGAACGCGGTCGTAGCGGCACTCAGCTGAGTTGTTCAGGTTGGGGCTTTCCCACAATCATTCTTTTGCTGACCGATCGTTTGTAAGCAGAAAGATTCAACCACAAAGCAAACAAAGGATCTCACAAAGGACATAAAGGAGAGGCTACCGATGAATCGAGGCGGGATCTTTTCCGAGAGTCCAAGATCAGGAAGAGGATTTTAACCGCTAAGGTCGCGGAGATTATCGCGAAGACCGCTGAGGGCTTGCCAATGTCTTTGCGGCACATTGCGCCTTGGCGCCTTTGCGAGAGGAGTTCCTATTGATCGTTATTTTGATCGACCGAAGATCAAACTACAAAGAACGCTAAGGATCTAACAACCGACACAAGGCAAGAGCTATCGAAACACCGCCTTTTATTACTTTCTGTAGAATTCGACTCCGTCGCCGAACTCCATTCCGATCCTCCCTTCCGAAACCGCATAGTCCAGATGTGCGATCGCTTCCGAGACTGCCAGGAATCTGTGCACGTCTTCGCCTATGGCTTCAGGGAACAGCCTTCGCGCAACTTCCCAAGCCGTGACGCCTGAACCTGTAACGAAGCCAAGCACCTTTTTCTGGCGGTTTTCGATCGCATTCACATACCTGTTGAAAATCTCTTCAAAATCCCAGATCGGCTCACCGTGGCCGCCGTAAACAAGAGTCGGCGAATAGGAACGTATCCGCGCCAGGCTAACTAGGTACTCAGCCAAAGAACGGAAACGCGAGGAAGGATCGCTCGGATCGGGGCTGACTATCGGATTCGGGGTAATGCGCTTTAGCACGCAGTCGCCGCAGATCAAAGTCCTGTCGGCCTCGCGAACGAAAGAACAGGAGCCGGGAGTGTGCCCGGGCGTGTGAAGCACTTTTATCACGCCGTTCTTGAACACCAGTTCCTGGCCGTCTGCCAGCTCGGTCATCTCAGTCTCCGAAAGAGAATCGGTAAGCAGGCTGATCCCCTCGTAAACTTCCCTCATTTCCTTAAAGACTCGTGCCGGAACGCCCGCCCTTTCCATCAGATCCCTGTGGGCATCCTTCGCTAGCCGGCCAAACAAGTGCCCGGTCTCCCACTTATGTACAAAGATCTCCGCGTTCAGCGCTTCATCGCGTACTCTTTTTGCTAGCCCGCAATGATCTTCGTGAGCGTGGGTGAGTACGATCCGCCTTATGTCTCTGAAACTGATGCCGTTCTGAGCGAGGCCTTGCCTCAGTGCAAGCGTCGCTTCTTCTGTCTTCGGACCAACGTCGATCAGCGTCAGAGGGTCTTCTTTGATCAGGTAGACGTTGACGTCACCTACATAGAACGGCGTGGGGATCGATAACGGAATAATGTTCATTTCGAAGGTAGAGAAATAAACGAATAACACGATTGCCGGGCATTACAAAGTGTGCAAATTTCTGCCGCCATTGGTAGATTGAAGGTCTGATGAGAACAGACCGGAACAGATCGGAACGAATTCTGATCGCTGGAGGCGGCCCTGCCGGTGCAAGCCTTGCGATCCGACTTGCCGGCTCGGGAGCGCAAGTGACGTTGGTTGAAAGGGCTCGGTTTCCAAGGCACAAGCTGTGCGGCGAGTTCATCTCTCCGGAATGCCTCGATCAATTCCGGGCGCTCGGAGTTCTGACCGACATGGAATCAGCCGGCGGAGACCGTATCGAGAAAACGGTCTTTTATGCAATGAACGGCCGGCGGGCCGAGGTGCCGAGCAAATGGTTCGGAGACGGGCGCGAAGCGGCACTTGGACTGAGCCGGGCAGAAATGGATCTTCGCCTTTTGTCGCGAGCGAGAGCCCTTGGTGCGGAAGTGCTTGAAGGAACGGCGGTCAAGGACCTGAATATCGAGAACGGAAGAGTTGTGTCAGCAATTTGCCAAAGCAGGGACCGCGACAAGACCGAGGTCGAAGCGGAGGTATTCGTTGACGCAACCGGCCGACAGAGGGTCCTCGCCGGGATTCTTTCAAGGGAAACGGGAAGCCAAGAGAGCCGCACTTCGACTCTTGTCGGATTCAAAGCTCATTTTGAAGGCGCAAGAGTTCCCCGAGGCGTGTGTGAGATCTATTTTTTTCCAGGCGGCTATGGTGGCGTGAATTACGTCGAGAACGGAATCGCGAATCACTGTTTCCTTATTGATGCCGGAACTGCGAGGTCGTTCGGCGGCAACGCCGATTCCATCCTCAAGGAGCTGATCTTCAGGAACAGAAGAGCGAATGAAACGCTCGGGTCTGCGGAGAGAAGGTGCAAATGGCTTGCCGTCGCAGTCGAAGGTTTCGGATCGACGGATCCGGCACCGTCTGAGAATCTTTTCACACTGGGCGATTCCTCAGCGTTCATCGATCCGTTCACGGGTAGCGGGATGCTGATGGCACTCGAAGGGTCGGAAGTGCTTTCTTCGGTAGTAATTGGATCGAACGAGAATCGGCAGGCACTCTACAGGCGGCTACACTCGAAGAGGTTTGGAAGACGCCTCAGGATATGCTCTCTCATCAGGAGGGTGGCATTCAATCCGGCGTTCGCAGGGGTAGCCGTGAATGCCGCAAGTCTGAGTTCGGGAGCAAGGCGGCTCATTGCTTCGTTCACCCGAAGCGGACTGTCAGAATCATCGCCGGCCGACTAGCCTCTATCCAAAGCTACAAAACCCAAAAACTATTGAGCCGGATTTTGTGACAAAAAAGTTACAATTTCCTTGCCTTTAGGCCCTGCAACAATTAGAATTTTTCGAAACCAATTCGGAAAACTCTATTCCGCTAGAAGCATTTACAACGGTCTTGCAAATCCAACACCAGCGCTATCCTAAGGCGGCGTCCCGTCAAAGTACGCCAGTCAGCGCCAGAATTCTGCGGAACATCACTGAGCACTTGAGGAGAATATCAGGATGAACTCAATCTTTATGGAATTATCTGCTTTCCTGAGCAGGTCGCTTTCGGTTCTGGCTGTCGCCGCTTTTTTGACAGTTGGTGCGTTTGCTCAATCACAGTCGAGCGCCGCCGATCTCGTTGGAACGGTAGTCGATCCGACGGGCGCCGTAGTGCCCGGTGCGACGGTAACGGTCCGAGACCCGGCAACCGGCTTCACACGAAGCACCACGACCAACGATGAAGGTGCATACCAGTTCATTGGATTGCGACCTACCGTTTACGAGGTTTCGGCGGAAGCAGCCACTTTCAAGACTGCTGTTATCGCTGACGTAAGACTGACCGTTGGTCAGCGCGCGGAACTGCGGATCCCTCTTGAATTGGGTGACCAGGAGGTAGTCGTTAACGTAGGTATTGACGATGTTCAGCTTATAGAGACGACCAGCTCCACAGTTGCTAACACGATTGAGCAGCAGAGGATTGAAAATCTCCCGATCAACGAGCGCAGCGCGACAGGATTTGCACTTACGCTCTCGACCATTGGCCGAGATAACGGAAGGCCCATCGGCCCGGCACCAACTTCGGGTCTTAACGTTGGCGGACAGCGTGGTCGTTCAACACTTGTACAAGTGGACGGAGCGGATTTTACCGACAACTCGGTCAATGCGGCAAGAACGACTGTTTCGCAGGAAGCGGTTCAGGAGTATCAGGTAGCGACAAATTCTTATGCTCCCGAATTTGGACGCGCGACCGGCGGAATCGTAAATGTTGTCACAAAGCAAGGCACCAACACGTTCACCGGAAACGTCTTCGGCTTTATCCGCGACAAGAGCATCCAGGCGAGAAATCCTTTCGCACCAGTGGATGACCCGGATTTTCGCAGAACTCAGTGGGGCGCCACGCTCGGCGGACCTGTGGTCAAAGACAAGACGTTCTTTTTTGCTTCTTATGAAAGGCGCGACAGGGACGAGTCAGGATTCTTTACGAGCGATGTGGACCGGGGCCTAACCGAATCGATAACGCTTGGGGCTCCCATCCTGCCGTTCACACAGACCTTCAGCGGGCTAACGGCGGAACAGGTGGCGTTCGCGCAGACTCTGATCGGCACTGGCGTCCCCGGTTTCATCAATACGGCGGTCCAATATCTATATCTTGGATCAAGTGGCACTAGCACTGCTTTGACCGGCACCAATCCTCTCATAAGTGCGGGTGGAGCAATTCCTGCGGGTCAGGTGATCGGACCGCGTTTCTTCCTTTCGGGAGCTCCGGTTCCTGCTGGAACGACCGGCACGAATGGAGATTTCATCGCTTTCAGGCCGCTCAACGATCTGCAGAGGATCTTTCCGGTAACTGAGGAGACGAACTTCTTCTCTATCCGGGGAGACCACATTTTCAATGCCAATCACCAGATGACGGTTCGGTTCGGTTACAACACCAATGATGTGACCGGAATTCAGGTTGAATCGCAGAACCAGTCACTGGGACAGAACGACTTTTCCCGAACGGGGATTCAGGACCTGACCGACTACTCGTTCTCGGCAGGACTTAATTCGGTCCTGAGCGCGAACTGGGCCAATGAGTTCAGGTTCTCATACGGAAGGCGCGACACCGAGTTCAGGTCTCAGGTAGGCGATGCAGTTGCGTTCAATATTTCGGGTGCAGCATTTATCGGCCGCGAGCTCTTCTCGCCTGTTGACAGAACAGAGACCCGATATCAGTTCGCAGACAATTTGAACTGGGTTTTTGGGGACCACATCTTCAAGTTCGGCGGTGACATTAACTTTGTACGAATCCCGTCCGCGGTGTTTGAACTTAACTTCGCCGGACTCTTCAACTTTGGCCCCACGCGGCTTACGTTCCCGGAAGGAATTGAACTGATGACGGGAGCAGGATGTATTCCGGGCAGTTCTCAGACCTGTGCACCGGTACCGAACTTTACTCCCGTTCAGGCATACGGTCTTGGATTCCCTTCGACCTACATCCAGGGTTTCGGAGATCCTGTGTCGGAGATCAAGAACACTCCGATCGCTTTCTTTGCGCAGGATACCTGGAAGATCAGGCCGAACCTGACTTTTAATTACGGCATACGCTATGACGTCGAGCTGACCGAGACTATCGCTCCGGTCGGTATTACAGATCCGCTCTCCGGCATCAGCCTTTCTGCGGCGGACATCCTTGCGGCGCAGGATGCGGTAAATGTTCAACAGGGGATTCCGCGGGACACAAACAACTGGGCACCAAGGCTCGGATTCGCGTGGGACATCTGGGGCGACGGTGAGAACGTCATCCGCGGCGCAGCGGGAATCTTCTTCGATCATCCGCTTCTTGCGGTTGCATTCAACTCTGACATCGCGGATGCGGCGCAGCAGCAACAGTCGGTTCTAACGGCTGGAAGCCCGTCTCCGACAGCACTACTTAATGCCGCGCAGGTGTTCCAGGGAACGGTTTGCGTTCCGGGAGCAGCGCCGACTCCGGTTTGCGGAGCACTCCCCGCGGGGACCTTTACTCCGGGCGTGGCGCCTTCGGCCATTTACCAGTTCGGCAGGCAGCGCTTTGATGACCAGTTCTATACCGGATTCGGTGCGGTCCTTCCGTTCTCCTTGCCGATCGGCAAGGATTTCAAGTATGCGTCTGCATTTCAGGCGAACCTCGCATTCGAGCGGCGCCTGACAGAGGATATGGCGCTGACGGTGCAGTACATCCATGTCGGTGCGCGTAACCTTCCGCATCCTACAGACCTGAACACGCCAAACACTGCGCTTCAGATCGAGAACTTCCGAAGGTTCGCTGGACGTGATCCGGTCAACACTACAGAAGCGGTCGCCTTCTCGGTTCCGACTGCAAGCAACGCGAATTTTACCGTAGTAATTCCGGGGATCCTCGCGATCAACAACGCTACGGGCCTTTCATTTATCGCTCCGGCGGTAGCGAATTTCTTCAGGCCAAATGCACCGAACTACTTCCTGGCGCAGGCACTTTCGGGCGGCCTGGTCACACCCGCGGTATTGGACGGAGCCTTGCAGGCGACAAATTCGCTCAGAACGCCCGGCGTGATATCGCCGTTTGGCGCTGTAAACGCTCAGGTATCGGACGGCAATTCCAGCTATAACGCTATGAACGTCGAGTTGAAGCGTCGCTTCGCTGACAACTTCACGTTCCTTGCGACCTACACCTGGGCACATTCGATCGATGATTCGTCAGATCTTCAGACCCTTCTGCTTCCGCAGGATGTGAACCGGTTCGATCTTGAAAGGGCGGATTCATTGTTTGACCAGCGTCACCGATTCGTGTTCAGCGGCCTGCTTTCTTCACCGGTAGATTGGAGAAGCAGTGACAACGCGTGGCGCAGGATATTTTCTGACTTCACTGTTGCGCCGATCATTGAGATCTCATCGGGGCGTCCGTTCAACATCATCACGAACACTGATACAAACAACGACCAGTCGTCGCAGACGGACAGGCCAAACGTAGGTCCGAACGGAGTTCTCGTCACACCTCCTGCATTCTCGACCGGCAATCTCGGTAGAAACAGGGGTCTTACGCATCCGTTTGCATCGATCGATCTACGTATTTCAAGGGCCTTCCGGTTTGGCGAGAGGTTCAGGATCGACATCATCGCGGAAGGCTTCAACCTGTTCAACAGGTTCAATGAGGCTTCTGCTTCGCCGTTCTTCAATGACGTGAACGAGTTTGGCCAGAGCCCTGGCGGAGGCAAGTATTACAGCCGCCCGACTGCTTCATTCAACCCGAGGGAATTCCAGTTGGGGGCGAAGTTCACGTTCTGATAGTGAGCAGCGAGCTCTTTGGCGGCGGGCTTGCCCGCAGTTCTCAGAGTTCAGAGTTCAAAGAGCGTGGTTAACGATCAGCCCGCCCAATTTTGGGCGGGTTTCTTTTTGGAGACAGGAGACAGGAGACAGGAGACAGGAGACAGGAGACAGGAGACAGGAGACAGGAGACAGGAGACAGGAGTCAGGAGACAGGAGACAGGAGACAGGAGACAGGAGACAGGAGTCAGGAGACAGGAGTCAGGAGACAGGAGTCAGGAGACAGGAGACAGGAGACAGGAGACAGGAGACAGGAGACAGGAGACAGGAGACAGGAGACAGGAGACAGGAGACAGGAGACAGGAGTGGTGGGTCACTTCGTTAGCGGAACGCGACCGTCAGGAAGCGTGCCTGAGCGCTTTGCGATCTCAGATTTGAGATTTCAGAATTCAGAGCAGCAATTCCAGATTCCAAATCAGGTCTGGGAAGACGCTCGACTTTGGCGGAAGTACGACCGTCAGGAAGCGTGCCTGAGGTGCAAGCCGAACCGTCCCTGAGCGCTGTGCGATCTCAGATTTGAGATTTCAGATTTCAGAGAAGAAGCTCGAAAGAGAACTTCTAGATTCCTTTGCAATGCGACCGTCAAGGGGCGTGACTTTCAAACTTGTATGACCAGCCGAAACCCGGACAAATCAAAGATGACGGCAAAGATCAAGTCGCTGGCGTTGGAATGCGGCTTCGACAAGGTAGGGATCGTGCGGGCAGAAGCGTTGACACATGAAGCCATTCACCTTGGCGAGTGGCTCGGACGAGGCTTTCAAGGCGAGATGCGGTGGATGGAAAGGGATCCGGCGATGAGATCGGATCCGCGAAAGCTTTTTGAAGGCGCGAGGTCAGTAGTCGCTGTCGCTATGAATTACTACACGCAGCACGAACACCTTGGAGAGGCGGGCACTGGAAAAGTATCGCGCTATGCGTGGGGCGACGACTATCACGATGTTCTCAAGGAGCGCCTATACAAGATCCTAGAGGGCGTAGAACAACTGATTCCCGGAGTGAAGGGAAAGGTTTGCGTCGATACGTCTCCGATAATGGACAAAGCGTGGGCGGTAAAAGCGGGTCTTGGATGGCTAGGGAAGCACTCGAACGTAATTACAAAAGACATCGGTTCGTGGGTTTTCCTGGGGGAACTACTACTTGACGTCGAGCTTGAATTCGACACAGGAGTTGTCGCCGACCATTGCGGCTCGTGTACCGCATGCCTTGACGCCTGTCCGACTGCCGCGATTGTAGAACCTTATGTCGTTGACTCGAAGAAGTGCATCTCTTACGCGACCATCGAACTTCGATCTGAGAAGTTACCTGCCGAGATATCCGAGAACCTCGAAGGCTGGCTCTACGGCTGTGACATATGTCAGGACGTATGCCCCTGGAACCGGTTTGAACAACAAACTGACGAACCGCGGTTTGAACCTAGAAAAGGACTTGTCGAGCCGTCTGCCGAAGCCATCCTTGGATTGGACCGCGAATCCTACCAGTCAATGTTCAAAGGAAGCGCCATAAAGCGGACAAAGCTCGATGGCCTAAAAAGAAATGCAGAAGCAATTCTGGAACATAAGAAAAAGTGAGAACTGCACCTTAGACCCCATAGCCAGATCCTTTCCGCCAAAAACGCCTGAAGGTTGAGTATCTTCGGAACCGTTGCCTTTACGCTTCAGGAATGACGAATCCTCAAAACCCTTTCAAGGGAACCGTCGACTCGTATAGCCTTTCCTTCCTCAACTCCAACTTCGGGGCTTCTCTCTAGATTCTAGTTCTGTAAAAAGTTGGAACCAAAACGTCATTAGCTGTATACTAACACTGTTGAACGTGAACCTACCGCGTTCCACATACCCTAATTGGTGCCAGCACCTTGGCACATATCCGGAGCTGACAGTTCCAAGGACATCAAGATGTCAAAAAGTCGTCGCGAAGCAGGATTTTCACTTGTCGAGCTATTAATGGTGATCGCCGTGATTGCAATTCTCGCAATTTTCACGGTCATGTCGCTCGGCTATGAACAGGCGTACGCCTCGGATCGACGCGCGATGGACGTGCTGGACTACCTGAAGGAAGCGCGTCAGAGGTCGATAACGCAGCGCGAAGTGATGAGGGTCGAGATCAATAGGACTACGGGAACAGTCAGCCTTATCAATGAGAACACGGCCGGTGACGTTACGGACGACGAAGTTCTTCGAACGATGAATCTTGTCGGATCTGACGGCGTTGTTTTTGACAAGGCTCCTCAGAACATCAACGCGCCGCCGGTTGAGGCCGCCCCAGTCCCCGAGATCAACTTCGCCCTTAGCGTGCATCCACTCAGCGCACCGGACAACGTGGCCACGCTGCGATTCCACTCCGACGGAACGGTAACCGATGCCGGCACTAATGCAGTTGGCGACAATGCCAATATCACCGGTGCCACTATTTACTTCTGGACCGCTCTTGATGATGGAAGCTCGACTCCGACGAACGGTGACATCATCCGTGCGATCACCGTGCTGGGCAGTTCCGGAAACACGAACTATCTCAAATGCCCGCTGGCGGGAAGCAGCTGTGCCAACTGGAAATAGGCAACGGACGGGAGATCCGAATGCAAACGATTAACAAGAAGGAAGACGGATTCACTTATCTTGAAGTAGTTATCGCGATTGTCATTCTGACGATCGGCATAACTGCTCAGCTTTCGGCGATCAGTCTGAGCGTGATCAGAAACAAGTCGACGGCCGAGAGGAATGTTGCGAGGCAGGTGGCCAGTTCGACGATCGAGTCGATGTTCGCGGCAAGGGACCTGGGCAGTTCGACCGGTATCAGCAACTGGGACGCTATCAACACAAAGGATGTGGACGCGGTCAACGGCATATTCGAAGACGGCTGGCGGCCGGTCAGAGAGAATCCCGGACTTGACGGCATTCATGGCACTGCTGACGACGCCTGCACTGGAACGGGCGGATGCACCGTTGGCAGCTATACCAACAACAGCCCGATCCGTCGCGGGATCGAACGAAAGATCGAGATCACTGACATAGTCGAAGGCCCGAATATAAGGATCAAGAAACGAAGAGTTGTAATAAAGGTCCGGTACTTTATCGGCCAGCTCCAGACCGAAGAGGAGCTCGCGACGATCATTGCTGACCTGCCGTTTTACAAATAAGGAGGCAGAGGACGATGAACCGGATCACAAAGAGACAAGAAGGTTTTTCGATAGTTGAGCTGCTGATCGTGACGGTGCTTTTCCTGATCGTGATGGCGGCTGTATTCGGCATACTTCAGATGGCCGTGACGATGCGCGACTCGCTGGACAACAGTTCCGAGATCATGAATGCCGCCCGTGTATCGATAAACTCTGCGGGAAGGGATGCGGTAAACGCCGGACTCGGATACTCAAGGGTGGGCGGCGTGGTCCCGGATGATCTCGCTTCAACTCTTATAGGGATCCCGATGGATCCGAACTCCGACAGGGACGTGTTTACGGCGATCATGGCCGGAAACGACGTTAACTCCAGCGTGCTTTCATTGCCCGGAGAAAAGAACGACGTCGTCGCTTTTATGTACCGGGACCTTGCATTCAACAGCGGGGCTCCGATGATCATAAACAGCGTCAACTACAGCCCGTCAATCATCGACCTTCGAGGAGCCCCGGGCTCTTGCGTAGACTGCCGTCCGTTCGACCTTTTCCTGGTCGAGTCCGGAAACGGTAATCACGCACTTGCGATGGCCACGGCAATCGTCGACACGAATTCGACGATACGGGTTGAGACCGGAGATCCGTTGTCGCTCAACCGCCCGACCGATTCTTCACCCAGCCAGCGTTCGATTCTCACGCCCTGCGGCGGAGGCATCACTTCGAACTGTCTCACGTACAGTCCCCAGGGCACTGCCAAACGCGTATTTCTCGTGAGTTACGGAGTCAACTCCCAGGGTGTACTTGTACGCACGCTCTACGGAAACAATGCCGGAGCGCCTGCGAGCGAGCAGATTAGAGAGCTTCCTCTCTCGAACGGAGTCCAAAGTTTTCAGGTCAGGTACTTACTGCAGGATGGAACCTACACTGACGATCCTTCCAACGCGAATGTGGATCAGGGTTTCATGAACGAAATTGTACAGCTGGAGATGACGATCACGGTCAAGCCCAAAGACGGACTATCAAACCTGACGCGAAATCAGGTCGTTACTCTGAGTTCGACATTCTCCACGAGGAACATTAAGTACGACATCGAATAGGACCAAGGAGCAGTTTATGAAGAATGGAAATGTCAATCTTGAAGTCAGACGCGTTACCGCCGGCTCAGACGAGTCCGGCGCCGCCCTCGTCCTCGTCCTGCTTGTTCTCCTGCTTCTGATGGGTTTCGTTGCGATGGCGATCTCGCGAACCAACACCGAGGCCATCGTTACAAACAACGACGTTGAAGAGGCGCGCGCGTACGCTGCGAGCGAGGCCGCACTCGACACGACGACACGCGATTTCGCCGATATTTTTGAGGTCAAGCTTGCGCCGAATTCGGCCGATATCATCAACGTCCAGTCTCAGGCTGTTCCTGGATTCCCCGACTACACATTTTCAAAGACGATCGGCAACACACAGAAATCGCAGGCCGTTGTCCTGACGGGAGGAAGCTTTGGCGGCTTGTACGCACTTCGCGACTCGTGGGAGATCGAAGCAGTAGCAACGAATACGTACTCCGACGTAAAGGTCGGGACAAGAAGGCGTTTCTTTAGTGACCGAATTCCGATCTTCCAGTTCGGTGTCTTCTATGAAGATGACCTCGAACTGAACCGGCCTCCGCTTTTCACACTCGGCGGGCGGGTTCATTCCAACGGCAATTTCTTCGTTTCGGCCGCAGACGGCTACGGAATATACCTGAGTTCCAAAGTTACCGCGGCAAAGGAGATCGTCAACGACATATGGAAGACAAAGAAGTCATTGACCGGCGGATTCGACGATCAAAGTCAGGTCTTCGTAAATGACGATTCCGGTGTTCCCAGAGAACTGCTTACGGGCCAATCCAGTGTGATCTGCAGGAATCCGAGCGGACCGAACGTATTTGCTTCGAGGCCGGAGCTGCCCTATTGCAGCAAGAATGCAAACTGGGTTACGCAGAAGGCGAAATTCCAGGGCAATCTGGAAAGCAACGTAAAGCCGCTTAATCTTCCGTTGACCAAGCTGAACGTTGACCTGATCGAGCTTGTGAAGCGAGGAAAGAACGTTGGCGATCTTGCCAATGTCGGCGGTGCGACCGTTCCTGTAGTTCCTGGAACGGCTGATTCGGACACTGTTTCAAAAGAAAGGTTCGCAAACAAGACCGGGATCCGGATCTCCCTGGCAGACTCGAAACAAAAGCTTCCGGGCTGTGCAGCGGCAGGACCGACAAATCCTTGCGGCGTCCGTCTTGACGGACCGCTCGGAACGTCGATCGGATATCGTCCGAAACCGATGACCGACGGCTACGTGTCGACCGCCCTGAACGCTACGCGCATGGCCTTCACCGGTCGTGAGATCTGGATCAAGATCGAGACGATGGACTTTGACGTCAATCTAGGAGTACCGGTCTCGAAGGACATTACCGAAGACATCTTGAGCCTCGGTGTTACGGAGAGGGCTCCGGTTGGATCCTCGCTCTCGATAGCTGGATATACCTCGACCCAGGACTCGCGTTCGGTCGTCAAGCTTCAGCGATTTGCTATGCGCGGTCCGGCCGTTCCGGACACCGGTTCGACCTCGTACACGACCAACTTTACGCTCAGCGGCACACCGTACACATTTGCAGCGCGGTACAACATTTCAGGCGGCTGCTTCAATCCGCCAGTGAGCATTACGTGTTCCAGCAACGATTCCTTCGCGAGGCCGTTCCCGACCTCGAAGGCTTCCGTACAAGCGGTTTCCAGCCGCGAGAACGATGCCCACCTTTGGGCAGCGAACATCAACGGCAGTACCTATGCGATCGCTCCTTTCCCGATCATGATGTTCGATACCCGGGAAGGACTTCCGAACGACTCTGAATCGAGCGCCGACAGCAACTTCGGAACTGGATACGTTCCCGCCGCCGGTGTGATGAGCATGATCGATATCGATGTAGCGAACCTCAGGAAGTTCTTTGCCGGCGATTGGGACGGCGACTTTCCGGTCACGACGCCCTACGCCGTCGCGAACGGCGGAGTCGGGCTGCGCAGCGTCGACATACCTGAGAAAGCCGGATGGGTCTTGTACGTGTCCGACAGACGTGGAGACTACGACTTTGACGGTGAATACGATATGGAGGACGTCTTCCCGAACGGCGTGCTCGAGTACAGCGAAGACGTAAACAGGAACGGCCTGCTGGACACGGACTATCTGAACGAAGCTACTTCGTACACGAACTCGATCCCGAGAGGACAGGCTGCCACGGCAGATCACTGGTATTTCCGGAGAGGCGTGCGATTGATCAACGGTTCCGTCCTGCCGGGAGTGTTCGACACCTCCGGATTGGGAAATACTCGCGGTTTCACCGTGAGTTCCGAGAACGGCGTATATGTACTCGGCAATTACAATGCTACCGGAGCCGGATTCGGGACAGGCACGGCAGTCACGCCTCCGGAGTCGTATTACCCGCAGAACACTGCCAATCACATCCCGGCCGCCATCATCGGCGACGCGGTTACCATCCTTTCGAACAACTGGACGGATGGTAGAGTGTTCCAGCATCCGTTCAGCAATGCAGATCGGCCCGCCACCAACACGGTGGTGAGGTTTGCGATGATCTCCGGGGATGCGATCACCGGAAACGAGGACATACCGTACAGCCCAAGCGGTTTTGGCCACCTAAACGGCGGTCTTCACAACTTCAAGCGCTTTCTTGAATACTGGACCGATCGACGGCTGAATTATGCGGGTTCGCTCATCAATCTGACGAACTCGAGGAACAATAACGGGTTCTGGACCTGCTGTACGACCGTATACAGGCCTCCGATCCGCGATTGGACCTTCGACACGTCCTTCCTCGATCCCACAAGGCTGCCGCCTGGTACGCCGTTCATTTATTCGATCTCGTTCACAGGCTTCCAGCGGGTGAACGGCTGATCTCAAATCTAACTCTTATTCAAGGCGCGGCCTAAAAAGCCGCGCCTTTTATTTTTGCAAGCGGGTCAGATTAGTGGATAATCGGGCTGAAGGTGAAATTTTGAGCGAAGTTCTAACAGATGCGTACGGAAGGCAGATCCGCGATCTGAGGATCAGTGTGACCGACCGTTGCCAGTTCCGATGTTTCTATTGCCTTCCCGACGGCGAACCGCCTCTGGCGCGGAAAGACACCATACTTTCGTTCGAAGAGATAGAGCGAATAAGCTCGGTGTTCGTCTCACTTGGGATCGAGAAGGTCCGCCTGACCGGCGGCGAGCCGATGCTACGAAGGGACATCGAGAAGCTTGTCACCGCGATCGCCCGGCTGAAGCCGAAGGGACTTCGCGATATCGCTCTTACAACGAACGGTTTCTCAATTCCCGAGAAAGCGGCGTTGCTAAAGGATTCCGGCCTCGACAGAATAACGATCTCTCTGGACTCTCTGGATCCGGATAACTTCAAGGACATTACCGGGGTCGACAAGCTGGATGATGTTCTCAAGGCAATCGAGGCGGCACAGACGGCGGGTCTTGATCCGGTCAAGATAAATGCCGTTGTCGTACGGGGCAGGAACGATCACGAGCTTCCGGCCTTTGCAAGATTTGCCCGCGAAACAGGCGTGTCGATGAGGTTTATCGAGTTCATGCCGCTCGATTCCGGACACGGTTGGAACAGGGAGCAGGTAGTTTCGGGGCGCGAGATTCGGACGGCCATTGAAGAACAGTATCCTCTCGAGCTGAAGCGGGACTCACGCGGGACGGAGACTGCCTGGAGATACGGATTCAAGGACGGAGCGCCCGGCGAGATAGGCATCATTGCGCCAGTCACCGAAATGTTCTGCGGCCAATGCTCGAGGATACGACTTACCGCTGACGGACAGATACGCACATGCCTTTTTTCGACCGTCGAACACGATCTGCGCGAAGTGGTCCGAAGCGGAGCCGATGACGAAGGGGTAGCTGAGTACATTCGCGCAGTCACACTTCAAAAAGAGGCCAGCCATCACATCAACGAGACGGATTTTGTCCAGCCTGAGCGGACGATGAGCTTTATCGGGGGCTGATCGCGCATCCGGGATTGCCTGTGCTGCGAAGACAACAGGAGACCGGCAGAAAACACAAGGGGGAACTCAAGTTATCAGGAAACTCGTCGCAGCGCTCGCCATCGTCTGCTTCGCTACCTTCTTAACCCACGCGATCGAACTAAAGACGCTCCAGCCAAGGGAGATGAAAGAGGATCTGGCCTTGATGGAGCGTGCCCTGACCGAGCTGCATCCCGGGCTCTATCGATACAACACAAAAGAAGAATTTGCACGGAAGATAGCTGACTTCGAGGCAAAGCTGAATGAGCCCCTGCGGGAAGACCGCTTTTTTCTGTTGACGGCTCAGCTGCTTTCCGGGATCAAATGCGGGCACACGTACCTGAATCCCTACAATCAGAAGAAAGAGATTTTCGAGCGTCTTATCGGCCGGCAAACCTACATACCTTTCCATTTCAGATTCATCGACGGTTTCTTTGTGATCACCGAGAACGCTTCAGAGTTCGATCTCCCGAAAGGAAGCGCGATCACATCTATCAATGGCCGCACCGTCGATGAGATCGTACAGGGTCTTGTGAGTGTTTCGACCGCGGATGGCGACGGAACGACACTAACCCGGTTAAGGTCCGTCGATCTCAGCCGTGAGAACGGCGCCTCGTACGCGCACTTCGACCTCTACTTTCCGATCTTTTTCCCTCTTGATAGACCCGAGTTCGAGATCGAGGCGATCAGCTACAGGTCAAAGGAAAAGGTCCGTTTAAAGGTTCCAGCGATGACCAAGCAGGAGCGCACGGCAGCGATGGAAAAGAAGTATGGCAAGACACCGGGATACGATGAAGGATGGAGCTTTAAGTTCCTTAAAGACGGTACCGGCTATCTAAAGATCGACAATTTCATCACCTGGAAGCTAAGTATCGATTACAAGAGGTTTCTAGCCGACAGCTTTTCGAGGCTGAAAGAGGCAGGCGCCACAGATCTGATCATCGACATACGAAATTCGGACGGGGGCGATGCCGGAGTTGTCACAGAGCTGCTTCGCTATCTTCACAAGGACCCGTTTTCCTGCGAAACCGGGATCCGGACCTTTATTCGCACAGCCAAGGCGGATCCCGAGCTTCTGAAATACGCAAGCGTCTACGACCAGGATCTCAAAGCCGCGCTCTTGAACGGAGTGCCGAAGGACCGGTACAAGCCTGCGAAAAATGGCCTCCTCGAGTTCCTGAACGGGGCTGTGGCTTGTCCGGAGACCGAGCCCTACGCCGACCGGTTTGACGGTGACGTCTACCTGTTGACCGGACCCGACAACGCCTCCGCCGCATTCACGCTCGCGAAACGTGTAAAGGAAGCGTCACTGGCTACTCTTGTGGGAAGAAGCACGGGTGGGAATCTGAACGGTTTCAATGGCGGATCCTACCTTTTCTTCAATCTCCCGAACTCCGGGTTCGAGTTCGACATACCCGTATTCGCATACCATCCCGCCGATTCTTCACAGGCAAAGGATTCCGGCATCGAGCCTGACGTGAACGCAATTTCCACTGCCAGCGACGCCGGTGAGGCGTTCGACCGCACTCTGGACAAGACACTCAGGTTGATCAAAGAGAAACAGGCGAGATAGGGGACCTGCTAAGACCTGATCCAGGGTTGCCAACTCCCTGAGGGCTTGGTTAGACTTCGCTAATGGACCTTAAACAGGCTGGCGCCTTGATCGCAGAGGCGGCGTCCGAGTTCTACAGGCGAGGCTGGGTGCTCGGCACGAGCGGTAACTTCTCGGCCGTACTCGGCAGAGAGCCTTTGCGGGTCTGCATTACCTCGAGCGGAAAGGAAAAGGGAAGCCTGGGTGAAGGCGATTTCCTCGAAGTCGATTCGAAAGGAAATGTAAGTGCCGGAAACGGCAGGCCGTCAGCCGAGACATCGATCCATATCGCGATCTACAACGAACTCAAAAACTGCGGCGCGGTGTTCCATACCCATTCTGTCTGGGGTAACCTGCTCTCGGACCGAGACCTTGCGGCGGGCGCGATCGCGATCGAGGGCCAGGAAATGCTGAAGGGCCTTGCCGGCGTTGTTACCCACGAGCACAGGGAAGAAGTTCCTGTGATCGCAAATTCGCAGGATTACGGCGAGCTTTCGGAAACCGTGAGGTCAGTAGTTTCAGAGAAGAACAAGATACACGGGATCTATCTGCACCGCCACGGGCTTTACACGTGGGGAAACACGATCGCCGATGCTAAACGGCATATCGAGATATTCGAGTTCTTGTTTGAAGTTACAGGGAGAGCGGCAAGCAGTAAGCAGTGAGCGGTGAACCGTATGAAGACTTGGTTTAGCGGCGGGCTTGCCCGCGCTTTCAGGTATCTAGGATCAAGGATCAAGATCAGGTATCACGTATGCATCGGCGTTGCCTCTTTGCGCTCCTTGGCCGCTTTGCTACTTTGCGAGAGGTCGTCTTCTTTGTGACATCCCGTCATCGGCGACAATTTGCATCGGAAGAACACTCGGAAAGCCGCGAGGGCCGGCAAACAGAAAGCGCTGGAATCGTAGGTTAAGTAGAAGAGTAGAAAGAGGTTTTAGATATGGCGGTTCTTTCAATTACGGAAGAAAGCAGAAAGATCACCGATGCCCGTGAGATCACTAAGTATCTCTCAGGAATCGGGATCGAATATGAAAGGTGGGACACCGAAGGGCTGCGCGTTGGCGAGGACGCAAGCGAGGAAAAGATCCTTGAGGCCTATTCGACGGAGATCGATGAGCTCAAGAGGTCAGGCGGATATGTTACGGCGGACGTGATCGACGTTTCTCCCGAGACACCCGGCCTCGACGATATGCTTGCCAAGTTCAATAAAGAACACTGGCACGATGAAGACGAGGTCAGGTACATCGTTAAGGGCCACGGTCTGTTCCATATCTCGCCCGAGAAAGGCCCTGTCGTCGGGATCGAGATGGAGGCCGGTGACCTGATTCGCGTCCCGAAAGGCACCCTTCATTGGTTCGACCTATGCGCCGACCGCACGGTCCGTGCCATTCGCCTCTTCCAGGACCCTTCCGGCTGGACGCCGCATTACACTGACAGCAGGAACGAAGACGGGTATCAGCCGCTCTGCTTCTCGGCAGTGAGCGGTTAGCGGTGAGCAGCGAGCAGTTACCGGTAAACGAAAAGCGGTGGCGGCCTCGAATCTATGGGTCAAGAATATCAGGCTTTTGGGTGAACGAATCAATCTGCTCACCGCTCACTGCTTACTAAAAAGACATGGCATTCCTTCTCGACATCGAAGGTACGACGACGCCGATCGATTTTGTGCACAAGGTGCTTTTCCCGTACGCGCGAAACCGTATGGCGGGGTATGTGGAGGAACATTTTGAGGAAATTGGACCGGAGATCTTAGCCCTCGAAAGCGAGGCCGCTAAAGACAACTCCGGAGGTGTTTACCGGGAGGAGTTCCGTATGAATTCGCCTGGCTCCGTCTCGGACTACCTGAAGTTTCTGATCGACAACGACCGTAAGTCGACGCCGCTGAAATCGATCCAGGGGATGATATGGAAGAAGGGGTACGAATCCGGAGACCTTGTTTCTCAGGTTTATGCTGACGTTCCGGCCGCCTTCCGGGCGTGGCGCGAGGAAGGAGACTCCATCAACATCTATTCATCCGGGAGCGCATTGGCTCAGGTACTGCTTTTCAGACACACTGACCACGGCGACCTGACCGGTTTCATCGACAACTATTTCGATACGAACATAGGGCATAAGAAGGAAAGAAATTCATACGCTGAGATAGCCTCAAGACTGGACGTGGACCCTTCGGGAATCGTATTCGTGTCCGACGTAGATGCGGAGCTCGATGCGGCGACGGCGGCCGGAATGAGAACATATCTTTCGATCCGTGAAGGGAATCCGGATCAAGAAAACGCCGGAGGGCATCAAACGGTCCGTTCATTGGAAGAGATCGTCTGAGACACTAAGCTCCGGATCGCACCGGAACGAATTCTATGACAAACGGAAGTATTGAAACGGCAACCGTCGGCGGCGGTTGTTTCTGGTGTACCGAAGCCGTGTACCTAGCCTTGAAGGGAATCGAGGAAGTCGTGTCCGGCTACTCAGGTGGGCAAACAGAGAATCCCACGTATCAGGAAGTCTGTACGGGTGCCACAGGGCATGCAGAAGTTGTGCAGGTGAAGTTCGACTCCGACGAGATCTCGTTCAAGGAAGTTCTTCAGATCTTTTTTGCAACTCACGATCCGACAACGTTGAACCGCCAGGGCAACGATGTAGGCACTCAATACAGATCGGTCGTCTTCTATCATTCCCCTGAACAAAGAGACATTGCGGAGAAGCTGATCGCCGAAATTGAGAAGCAGGCGATCTTCGACGACCCGATATTGACCGAGGTCGTTGAGTTCTCAAAGTTCTATCCGGCTGAGGACTATCACCAGAACTACTTCGAAAAAAATCCGAACCAGCCTTACTGCACGGCGGTCGTCGCTCCCAAGGTCGCGAAATTCCGAAAGGTCTTTTTTGACCGACTTAAGAAGTGATATAAATCCGGAAGTTCGTATTTGATCCGATTTCCGCCAAACAGGAGAAGCGTTATGTTCCGTTTGATCTTGCGGCTGACAGCGTTGGTCTTCGCGGTCGGCCTGACGTCCGCTACCGTCCATTCTCAGGAATGCAAGCCCCCCGAGATCGTCTTTAACAAGGACTCGGGAAACATCTTTACTGAAGAACAGGAGATGTACCTCGGCGATGCGATAGCCGAACAGATACAAAGGGACTTCCGGATTCTGGAAGATCCCGAGGTCAATGCCTTTCTCGATAGAGTTGGTGATCGACTGATCCGTCACCTTCCCCCCACATCTCTCAAATTCAGGTTTTTCATCGTCGATATTCCGGAAGTCAACGCTTTTGCTATGCCCGGCGGCAGGATCTTCGTCACGAGGAAACTGATCGCTTTTGTCAGGTCCGAGGATGAATTGGCAGGGATCCTTGCCCACGAACTCGGACACGGCATCGTGCGACACGGAGCCCAGGACCTAAGCAAGGTGTTCAGAGAAGTCCTGAAGATCGATTCCTTTACCGATCGGGCGGACGTTTTTGCAAAGTACAACGAGTTACTCGACAGACAGAACACCAAGCGTGTTCGGAGAAGCAGCGGACACGAGGGCGACCAGCAGATGGAGGCTGACCGAATAGGTGTTTTTGCAATGACGGCCGCCGGCTATGACCCGGCAGCATTCACCAGCGCGTTCGACCGTCTTTTCGAGACGGAAGGAAAAACGGGAAGCTGGTTTTCCGATCTGTTTGGTGCAACGAAACCTGAACAGAAGAGGCTGAGGGAGATTCTCGACGCCGTCAAGGAAGTTCCCAAAGAATGTGTGGAGAGGGAAAGCGTCGGAACCCAAACGGAGTTCGAGGACTGGCAGGCGGAGGCAATTCTGATCTCTTCGGTTCCAAGAACGGAGAGCGTCAGCGCGGTAATCCGCCGCAACCTGCTTAATCCACGTTTGCGGGACCAGATCCGGCATCTGGAGTTCAGCCCGGACGGCAAGAGCTTGATAGCCCAGGATGACTCGACGATCTTTGTGCTTAAGACCTCGCCCTTCGAAATAAGGTTCAGGATCGATGCACCAGAGGCAGAGGATGCAAACTTCACCCCCGATTCCAGGTCCGTTGTTTTCTCGACTCCGGGCCTCAGAGTAGAAAAGTGGGATGTGGCATCCGGTGAGGCGGAACTGATTCGGGAGGTCTATCTAAACAGGGAATGCATTCAGACAGCGCTTTCTCCGGACGGATCAAAATTGGTTTGCGTAGATACCTCGGACAGCTCCGCTTCTCGTAAGTTTAACGTGAAGGTGTTCGATGTAGCCACGAACAAGTTGCTCCTTGAACGAAAAGACATCTTCTCAACTCGCCGCAGGTTCATGAGCTTCAATCAGTTATTCAGTTCCTTTGGGCGTCTCAATCGGCGCTTGCTGGAGATCGAGTTCACTCCCAGCGGCCGCTATATCGTACTGGGCGCAGGAGAGGCTAATGTCCTGGATCTTTCAACTGGCGAAGAGGTTAAGCTTGGCGGAAACCTCGATGAGATCATGGCATTTCCATTTGCGTTCATCTCGAACGATCTGATCATCGGTCAGGACGATAAGAAGATGGAAGACTCCGGCGTGTTCCAGTTTCCATCCGGACGGAGGCTCGAGAAGTTCGATCTTTTTGCAGATTCTCTTGAACGGCCTCACCAAGGTAATTATGTCCTTGTCCGGCCGATCAAGACCGCCGCCGTAGGAGTCTTTGATCTATCAACAAAGAAATTTCTGCTTGCGAACAACAATCCCGCGCTGGCCGTCCACGGAAACGTTTTTGTATCCGAGAACAAGGACGGGGTGCTGGGTCTCTACAGGCTGGATAAAGATGAAACCATCGCGACGCTCGAACTTCCCGACAGCCGGCTAGGTGGACTGCGTGCTTTGGATGTTTCACCGGATCTCAATTGGCTAGCCGTTTCAAACGACGAGAGAGGTGCGGTCTGGAGTCTTTACTCCGGGAAACGGCTGTTTTACGTAGAGCCCTTTTCTGCCGCTTATTTTGACAAGACCGGAAAGATCTTTGCGGATTTTGGCAGCGCAAAGGACAAGACTCGCCGTCTGGGCATAATGAACCTCGCAGATCAGCAGCTTCAGAACGGACGGGAACTTCCGGGTTCGAGAGCGACACAATTTGGGAAGTATCTCGTAACGTATGACTACAAAGGGGCAGGAACCACGAGAATAGATGTTCCAACCGATATAAGGTCTGGTGTCAGGATCATTTCGATGCGCAACGATATCGACACAACGTTTCAGCTTCGAGCTCTCGAGAGCAATGAGGTGATATGGGAGCACGAGTTCAAAAAAGTGTTTCCCCGCAGTTTTTTTGACTCGTTCAACGAGAACATATCTTTCGTGCTTCCCGCCTCGGGAGATTCAGCCAAAGAGATCTACAAGGATAGCGAGCCGCTGAAGCAAAAGGCGAAGGAGCTTGGCGACAAGGATGGCGATTACTTCGTGCACGTAGTCGAGGCCGGAACGGGAAAGGTACTTGGGCAGACTTTCATCGAGACCGGAGAGGGATCGTTCAGGATACTCGAGGCGGAAGCGGTCGGCGACTATCTTGGCGTTGCGGATTCTGAAAATAGAGTTCAGGTGTTCTCACTTTCAACCGGTGACTTGCTTGGTCGGTTCTTTGGAAGGAACTTTGCGATCAACAAAGAAGACGGGACGCTTGCCATCGGGAATCTGTCGGGAAAGCTGAACATCTATGATATTAGATCTGGAAGGGTCCTTGAGCAGATGTCATTTACTTCGCCGATTGCCTATGCCGTTTTCGGAAAGTACGGCAAGAAGCTGCTCGTACTTACTACTGATCAAGAGGCGCTGATACTGGATACGACCAGGTTTGGTCAGTAAACAATTTGAGAAGTCTATTCGGCTTGTTGAGTTTGTTCAGGCTGTCGCGGTTTTCTATTGCGGCTCCGCCGCCCCGATGTGCGGAAAGGCTTGCCTTTCCGTGGGAATTGAAAAAGATTGTCCACGGGGGCAAAGCCCCCTTGGGGAGGAGATGAAAAGGGACGCGCCGGTAAGCCAGACGATTACCGCACATCAACGCGGCTAAGCCGCAAACCACGCTGACTCAAAAGATTCACGGGACTAAACCGGAAACCATTTCTGGTTTCTCTCCGTAATTACCGGACCTGCATAGAGATCTGAAACCGGAGACAAATCAATGAAATTTCAAAAGGCCTTATTGCCTTCGATATTCTTTTCGCTGCTCGCCTTTCCGCTGCTCGCCTGTGCGCAGGGAACTGGCAGGACCGAGCTTCTTATCCTTAACAAGAACGAGGCGAAGATGGTCATTGTCGACGCTGCGACGCTTGAGAAAGTCGGCGAGGTTCCGACAGGCGACTTTCCTCACGAGGTCGCTGTGTCTGCCGACGGTAAGACCGCATATGTCGCCAATTATGGCGCGCAGCAGCCGAATAATTCGATCTCGGTGATCGACATCCCCGGCAGGAAGGAGATCAAGCGGATCGATCTGGGAGGTTTCTACAGGCCTCACGGGATCGCAGTCGTGGACGGAAAGGTTTTCTTCACTTCAGAGTCAAGCAGGACCGTGGCGCGTCTAGATCCTCAGACGGAAAAGATCGATTGGGTGATGGGAACCGGTCAGACGGCGACTCATATGCTTGCGATAACTCCTGACGGCGGACGGCTCTACACAGCGAACATCGCTTCGGATACCGTCACATCGATCAATCTGAAAGGCCCGCCGAGCCCTGCGAACATCAAGCAGATTGCAGTCGGCAGGCAGCCTGAAGCGATCGATGTGTCCCCTAACGGAAAGGAAGTGTGGGTCGGTCAGAACGGAGACGGCAAGATCTCGATAATCGACCCGGCTACAGATCAGGTCAAGGAATCGATCGAGGTAGGTAAAGTGCCTATTCGGGTCAAGTTCACGCCCGATGGAAAATATGTCCTGGTTTCCGACGCCAGCTCAGGCGAGCTTGTGGTCGTCGATGCCGCTACCAGAAAAGAAGTAAAACGAGCCTCGGTCGGTGGAGTGCCGGTGGGAATCCTTGTCCAACCCGACACGAAACGAGCCTATGTCGCGCTGACACAGCTCGACACGGTAAAGGTCTTTGATATGGAAACAATGGAGTTCATTAAGGATCTCAAGCCCGGAGACAATCCAGACGGTCTCGGTTGGGCGGCGTATTGATCAGGCTTCGGGTATCAAGGATCAAGTTTCGACGAATTCTTGCGCGGCGAGAACGTCGGTTCTCGGCTTTGCCGGAGTAATGTTCGGAATGGCTTGCTTTCCGGGCGAGCCGCACCTAAAGATCCCTTACTGCGCGAAGGGTGAGCCTCCGCGCAGTGCTCAAAAGTTCAGCTTGCGGTAAGCCGAAAGCTTGCCGCATTTCATTGCGCCACAGTCGCGAATGACGATTGAACCCTCCCGACTTTCGGCGGGCGACAAGCTGAAGCTTCTCGGACATCGCAGACGGCAGGGCGCTGGATCAGTTCTCTTCTGGTAGTTCCTTCGTGTTTCCCCGCTTCAGTTCTCCGAATCGCGAGGTCTTGTTCCAGGAAGGCATCTCGCTCTGCTGTGCGAGTCGAAGACCTAGAATCGCCATAAGGTCGGATACGGTCTTGGCTCCTTCCCAGTGCCAGTCATCCATCACGTCGTCGGACGGCTGGTGGTAATGGAGTTTCTCCCAGGCTTTGATCCGCGCCATGAGCGATTCGCCTGTCCCTTCCGGGCCGGCCATCAGCATAAGCGCGGGCACCCCTCTCTCAACAAAGGAATAGTGGTCGGATCGCAGGAACACTTTCTCTTCCGGGGCAGGATCGGGAATAACGTTGATTTTGTAAGCCTCAGCTACATCGTCGAGCATAGGTCCCAAGGATGAGTGCTCCGCCCCGTATCCCACGACGATCTTGATCGGTCCGTAGACCTCCGATCCGATCGTGTCGAGATTGAGATTTGCTGCCACTTTCTTAATGTCCCATGTCGGGTCTTTTGCCCAGAATTTTGATCCGTACAAACCGTACTCCTCACCCGTGACAGCTAGAAATATCAGAGACCGTTTCGGTTTCGGATCCATTTTTGAAAAGGCCTCTGCGACGGCAAGCATCTCAGAGGTCCCCAAAGCATTGTCGGCGGCTCCGTTGTAGATCTTTCCGTCCAGAATGCCGTAAGCGTCATAGTGAGCTGAGTAAACGATCGCTTCTTCTTTAAGCTTCGGATCTGAACCCTCGAGATATCCGACAACGTTGCTTGAGGTCCCGGTCGAGGATCTTGGTTTTATCGATATCTCAGCGTCGCGCTTCAGTTCAAAGGGCTTGAAATCATTGTTCTCAGCCCGGGCTAGCGCGTCCTTGTAGCTGACACCTGACTTCTCAAAGAACTTCGCCGCCGCTTCGGCGCTGGCATAGATGAGCGGAGGCATGAACGAAGAAGGCCCGTCTTCACTGCTTAACGAGATCTGGCGCCTGCTGAAGTAATCGATCAACACTTCAGGAGGATCTTTCTCGCGGCCATGGCCGATGAACACGATGCCCTTGGCTCCGGCCTGCATGATCAGCCCGAAAATTGCCTGAGTGGCATTCGACTTTTCCCACGCTTCTTTGGAGATACTGGCGGGAGGGCCGTCGATGATAACCACGATCTTGTTCCTCAAGTTGATCCCTTCAAGGTCGTTACGATTTATCGAGTCCGCAACGATCCCGTACGCCACAAACACCATCTCGCCCTTGATAGTGTTCTCCCGTGCCGTAAACGGGATAATTCCCCAGTCCTTTCCGTGGACCAGCTCAGTATCATCGATCTTGAAAAAGGTCTTGTCCGTAAGGACGGTCTCCCTGAACTTGATCGACTGCAGGTAACTGCCTTTGTCACCCAAGGGTTTTAGACCGATTTCCTCGTATCGGGCGGCAAGCCATTCGGCGGCTTTGTCGCCGCCGGCCTGCATAGTTCCGCGACCCTCCATTTCGTCGGCAGATAGAGCGTTTGTGAATCGCTTGAGTGAATCGAGTGAGATCTTCTCTGTGAGCGATCTCTCTTCGGTGGTCAGCGAGCTGGTTGCCGGCTTTGCCGCCATCTGCGCCGGAACCTGAAGGTTCAACAGACAGAAAACGAACAGCAGTGCCGCTGCTTGTTTCCCGGTTCGGAAATAGTTCGAATTCATTAGAAACTTACCTCTGATTTCAGATAGATTGCTTTCGAAGGACAGTGAACCGATGTTACGTATGATATCGCAGGTTGGTTTTCGAGGACTGCCGGTTCTCTTCATTTCCCGGATGCTTCTTTAAAGACCGAGAGGCAAAACGGAAGAGAAGTCAGAAGTCAGGAGTCAGAAGTCAGAAGTCAGGAGTCAGAAGTCAGAAGTCAGAAGTCAGAAGTCAGGAGTCAGAAGTCAGAAGTCAGAAGTCAGGAGTCAGAAGTCAGAGGCGGGTAATCGGAACCCGGAGCGCCAGCGACGGGCATAAGGGAAGAGAAGTCAGGAGTCAGAAGTCAGATGTCAGAAGTCCGAAGTCAGGAGTCAGAAGTCAGGAGTCAGAAGTCAGGAGTCAGAAGTCAGAGGCGAGGAATCGGAACCCTGAGCGCCAGCGACGGGCATAAGGGAAGAGAAGTCAGAAGTCAGAAGTCAGAAGTCAGAGGCAAGGAATCGGATACTGGAGCGCCTGAGGCTTGCACCTAGCTAGAAATATGACGTCAGCTTCGCTGGGACCCGAAGCTGAAGCAGCGGGCAATTCTCGAAAGAAAATTGAAGAAAGAGCGGACTCTACATCTAAGAACCTATTGATTCGATTCGCCGGTTCGACTCAAAGGTCTCAACAGATTGAACAGACTCAATAGACTCAACAAACTATTCACTCGATCGGGACGATCCGAAGGATACGGTCGTCAGTGTCGTCGGGAGAGCCGCGGCCGTCGCGGTTTGACGTCGACACATAGATCTCGCCGTTCGGTCCTTCTGCAACTTCCCTGATCCTTCCGAGATTGTTGTTCAATAGCGGCTGCTGTCCCACGACCCTGCGGCCGTCGACCTTCACCCTCATCATTCGGGTTCCACGCAGGCAGCCGAAGAAAAGATCCCCTTTGAATGAAGGGAACTTGTCTCCCCGGTAGATCATCAGGCTTGCCGGTGCACAGGCTGGAGTGTACTCAAGCAAAGGTGCTTCCATCCCCGCCTTCTTCGTCTGGCCCCAGATCTCCGGCCAGCCGTAATTCTTTCCGGCTTCGACGATATTAAGTTCGTCAGCACCTCCGCCGCGTCCCTCAAATCCTGAGGGCCCGTGTTCTGTCTGGAACATCAGTCCCGACGTGGGGTGCCACGCAAGCCCTTGCGCGTTTCTGTGCCCCAGGGAATAGATCTCGGCACGGTAAGCCCCGTTCTTTACAAACGGATTGTCGGAAGGAACAGCTCCGTCCGGTTCGAGGCGTAGAGTCTTCCCCGCGAGAGAATCGGTCCTTTGAGCGAGTTCCCAGTCAGTCGCGTCGCCGGTTGTTACATACAGCATTCCGTCGGGTCCGAACCGGGCCCGGGTCCCGGCGTGATTGGGCGCGGCGGGGATCTGGTCAATGATGACCTTGTCCTCAATCAGTGTTGTGCCGTCATACTTGTACCGAACGACCTTCACGAACTTCCCGTCCTTGCTGTATGCGTAAGCGAGATAGACAAAGTTGTTCGACTCGAAATCGGGGTGAAGCGAGATGTCCATCAAACCACTCTCGCTTGAGGGTTCGACATCAGGCACCCTGAAAACCGCCTCGGATTGAAGCTTGTCGTTTTTTACGATCCTTACGCGGCCCGGCCGCTCGGTGAACATCAGGTCGCCATTGGGCAGGAAAGCGATGCCCCACGGCACTTCAAGTCCTTTTGCGACGGTCTCGATCAGGAACCTCGACTGGCTTTCGTTTGCGAGCGGTTCGACGGTCACTGCCGCATCAGGCACACCCGTGGGAGCCGGCGATGCGCAAGCCACTGCGATCAGTAACAAAGCGAGAACGATCTTCATTGCGATTGTCCGAGAGATGTTGGGCATTATAGCAAAGAATAGAATTCAGGAGTCAGAAGTCAGGAGTCAGAAGAATACTAAACAGGATGGACAGGATGAAAAGGATTGCTTGTACGCATTACTCGCACCGTGCGATTCCAAATCAGGATTGCTCAACATCAAACTCTCAAACCTCCCATTATCGTATCCATCCTGTCCATCCTGTTTAGTGCTCCTCTCTTGCGCTCCGGGTTCCGATTTCTTACTTCAGACTTCTGAATTCTCCATCCGACCGATACAATACCGGGACACACCTTTTTCAGGGGAGCCGAAAGGCTGAGAGTCCCGCGATCCGGCGGGAGACCCTTCGAACCTGAATCGGTTAATGCCGACGGAGGAAGAATCTATGAGTGAAACAAAACAACAGCACAGCAGCGAAGTCAGACTCCCGAGCTCGCGAAAAATATACGTCGAGACAAACGGAAGCGCGGTGAACAATGGCGAACACACCCTTCGTGTGCCTTTCAGAGAGATCGCTCTCACACCTTCCAAGGACTTGGACGGCTCGATCGAGGAAAACCATCCCGTTCGGGTTTACGATACAAGCGGACCCTGGACAGATCCCGATCAGAAATGTGACGTTCGAGAGGGCCTGCCTCA
Organism: Acidobacteriota bacterium; assembly: GCA_003385635.1. Lineage (GTDB taxonomy): Bacteria > Acidobacteriota > Blastocatellia > Pyrinomonadales > Pyrinomonadaceae > Aridibacter. The sequence continues at coordinate 323,556 of QQUY01000003.1, forward strand.
GCTACGGCGGAACTGGATCCTGGAACGGGAAGACGTTGAGGAATACGAAGGCCGCGAGGTGCTTCCGCAGGACAACGGCTATCTGACCGCCGGCGCTGAAGAGATCGCGAAGATCAAAGATCGGGGGGCGCTTGAAGAGTTTCCCGCCCTCAGGCGTCCGCCTCTTCGCGCAAAATCGGGTCGGGCCGTCACACAGATGTACTACGCAAAGCAGGGCATTGTGACGCCCGAAATGGAGTACATCGCGATCCGCGAGAATCTTGGCCGCCAAATAGCGTTTGAGGCGATGCAGAAAGCAAACGGTGACGAGCGTGATTCGCTCTATCACCAGCACAAGGGCGAAAGCTTCGGAGCTTCGCTTCCCGACTATGTGACGCCCGAATTCGTCCGCGATGAGGTAGCACGCGGACGCGCGATCATTCCCTCGAACATCAATCATCCTGAAACCGAGCCGATGATCATCGGCCGCAATTTCCTCGTCAAGATCAACGCCAATATAGGAAACTCCGCGATCGCTTCATCGATAGACGAAGAGGTCGAAAAGATGAGGTGGGCGACGCTGTGGGGCGCCGACACAGTGATGGACCTTTCGACGGGAAAGAATATCCACGCCACGCGGGAATGGATCCTTCGAAACTCGCCGGTCCCGATCGGAACGGTCCCGATCTATCAGGCGCTGGAAAAGGTCAATGGAAAGGCCGAAGAACTTACTTGGGAGATCTATCGAGACACCTTGATCGAACAGGCCGAACAGGGAGTCGATTACTTCACGATCCACGCCGGGGTACGGCTTCCCTATATCCCGATGACCGCGAAGAGAACGACCGGGATCGTCTCGCGCGGCGGCTCGATAATGGCTAAATGGTGCCTCGCGCATCACGAAGAGAGTTTCCTCTACACGCGATTCCGGGAGATCTGCGAGATCATGCGGGCATACGACATCTCGTTCAGTCTCGGTGACGGGTTAAGACCCGGCTCGATCGCGGATGCGAACGATGAAGCTCAATTCGCCGAACTGTACACGCTTGGCGAGCTGACCGAGATCGCGTGGGAAATGGATTGCCAGACGATGATCGAAGGCCCGGGACACGTCCCGATGCACCTGATCAAGGAGAACATGGACAAGCAGCTGGAAGTTTGTGGCGAGGCGCCTTTCTACACGCTTGGGCCTCTGACGACGGACATTGCGCCGGGCTACGATCACATCACCTCGGGAATAGGCGCGGCGATGATCGGCTGGTTCGGGACCGCAATGCTGTGTTACGTGACCCCGAAAGAGCATCTCGGACTGCCGAACAAGCAAGACGTAAAGGAAGGCGTCATCACATACAAACTCGCCGCTCACGCAGCGGACCTTGCGAAAGGGCATCCGGGAGCGCAATACCGAGACAATGCGCTCTCAAAGGCGAGGTTCGAATTCCGCTGGGAAGACCAGTTCAATCTCGGCCTCGATCCGGAGAAGGCGAAGGAGTTCCACGATGAAACTCTTCCCGCCGAAGGAGCCAAACTGGCTCACTTCTGTTCGATGTGCGGCCCGCACTTCTGCTCGATGAAGATCACGCAGGACGTCCGAGAGTTCGCGAAGGAGAAAGGCCTTGAGGATGAGAAAGCGCTCGCGGTGGGGATGAGCGAGAAAGCCGAGGAGTTTAAGGCTTCGGGCGGAGAACTTTACAAGAAGAAGACTGAAGACTGAAGACCGAAGACCGAAGACCGAAGACAGAAATAGAATTGATGCTCCCTTGTGTTTGGTGCGGAGATGGCCTCAACCGTTCTGTGCCCACCCCTCACATTCTTAGCTCAGGCCCCACTGCCTGAAGGAGATACGATAATGACCTCACAAACATTCAAAGACCTTAGAGTCTGGAAAAAGGCCCATGAATTAGTCCTGGAGATCTACAAATTGACTGACTCATTTCCTAAACACGAGATGTATTCTTTGACGTCCCAGCTTCGCAGATCAGCGGTTTCGATTCCAGCGAATATTGCGGAAGGACACAAGAAATCCGGCAGAGCAGACAAGGCGAGGTTTTTGAACATTGCTCAGGGTTCCCTTGAGGAAACGCGGTACTATCTGATACTCGCGCAAGATTTGCAGTACGGACAAACAACGGAACTTGAAACCAAGATCGACGACGTGGGAAGAATGCTCTACGGCTACACACGTGCGATTCGAAGAGATTTAGGCCGTTGACCATATATGCGGTCTTCGGTCTCCGGTTTTCGGTCTTCATATGAAAAATATCCAGATGGTCGACCTTGTCGGCCAGTACGAAAAGATAAAGGACGAGATAGACGCCGCGGTGCTCGAGGTGATCGGTTCAGCGGCGTTTATCAATGGCCCAGCGGTCAAACAGTTCCAGGCCGATCTTGAGGACTATCTAGGCGTAAAGCACGTCATTGCTTGCGCGAACGGCACGGACGCTCTTCAGATCGCGCTTATGGCGCTCGGCCTTGAGCCCGGTGATAAGGTGATCGTCCCCTCCTTCACGTACGTTGCGACTGCCGAGGTGATCGCCCTGCTCAGACTCAAGCCTGTTATGGTCGACGTTGACCCCGACACGTTCAACGTAACTGCCGAGATCGTCGAAGCCGCGCTTACCAAAGATACGAAGGCGATCGTTCCGGTTCATCTGTTTGGCCAGTCGTGCGATATCGAGCCTATCGTCGAATTGGCAAGAGATAAGGGAATTCCTGTTGTCGAGGACAATGCACAGGCGATAGGAGCCGTTTACACGTTTCAGGACGGAAGCAGGAAACGGGCAGGCACGATAGGGGAGATCGGCACGACCTCCTTTTATCCGGCAAAGAATCTCGGCTGTTACGGCGATGGCGGCGCGATGTTCACAAACGACGACGAACTGGCCGGAAAGCTGAGGATGATCGCCAACCACGGACAATCCCGCACCTATTATCATGATGTAATCGGCGTGAATTCTCGGCTTGATTCGATCCAGGCGGCGGTGCTCGATGTAAAGCTCAAGTACCTGGACGAATACGCGGAAGCACGCAAAAAGGTCGCGGGCTCTTATGACGAGGCTTTTGAGGGGGTCGAGGCGGTTCAGGCGCCAGTGCGCCAGCCCAACTCGACGCACGTTTTTCACCAGTACACGATACGGGTCCGCGACGGCCGCCGTGATGACCTGAAAGATCTCCTGGCTGAGGAGGGGATCCCCTCAAGCATTTTTTATCCAGTGCCACTTAACAAGCAGAAAGCGTTCAAGCCGTTTGTTGATCCTGATCTAGAACTTCCCGTAACCGAGCAGCTTTGCAAGGAAGTTCTGTCGTTGCCGATCCATACCGAGATGGAAGAACGTTCGGTCAAGGATGTAGCTCAGGCAGTAGGGAGATTTTTCTCGTGAATTGCCCTTTGATGGATTAACTTTGGTTGGAGCCCAACCAGCAGGAAGGCGTCAGTTGTTCGCTGACTGAATGATCAATGTCGGTAAGATCAAAGCTCGACACACTTCTATTGATCGCCAGGAATCCTCAAGTCGTATTATCGCGCGTCAGTTATATTCTCATACTGAGCCATATGCGCAGCCGTTCGACCCTTTTGTCGCATATTCTGGGAAGTAACGATGCCATCTGCGGATACAGAGAACTGTTGCGCTCTTACGAGTCAAGGATCGATTTCTTCCGGCTAAGGACGGATCTTTTCCGCGATACAGGGAGCCACTTTAAGGGAAAGTTCCTGCTCGACAAAATACTTCACAATCATCACGGGATCGATCCCCGATTGTTTCCAGCAGACCGAACGCGGATAATCTATCTCGTTCGCGAGCCCGCAAGCACACTGAAAAGTATCGTAAACATGTCTCAAAGGTTGCGGATGGACCGGTTCACCACGCCGGCTGAAGCCCTTGAGCACTATGCCGAAAGGCTTGGCGGACTCGCAGATAGCACTGAAGTGCTGAACTTTCCTTCATATTTCCTCGCGTCTGAACAGCTGGTGGATGACCCGGATGAGACGCTTGGGGCACTTTCAGAGTGGCTGGGACTGGATGAACCGCTCGGCAAGTCTTACAAGGTATTCGACAGAACAGGACAAGCCGGGTTTGGTGATCCGTTTGAGAACATCAAACGCGGCACCATCACGCGTACCCCTGATCACGATATCGAGATCCCTTCGGATGTGCTGGAGAAGGCTTGGAGCGCTCATTCCAAGGCTTTCGCCGAACTCAAAACTCGTTGTCTCAACAGCCTGTAAGCACTGCCGGGTCCCGATCGTATCGCCTTTAGGGATGGCCCACCCCGTCAAAAATGGCGACGGCCAGTAGATCTTGAACAGTAACCAAGACACAGAGAGATCGACAAAGGAAAACGCGGCGCTCGAGGGCCTGACCGGCAGAGTTCTGGGCGGCAGTACCTGGGCGATCGTCGGAACGGCGGTGCCGTTCGTTGCGACCTTCTTTTCTTCACCTTTCGTGATTCGGCTGCTCGGCCCCGACGGATACGGAGTTCTGGTCCTCATCGGCATGATCCCGAACTACGCTTCCTTTGCGCTATTGGGGATGGGAATGGCGTCAACCAAGTTCGGGGGAGACGCGCGGGCCGAAGAAGACCTAAATGGCGAAAGGAAGGTCTTTTGGACCGCGGGAATCATATGCATCACATCACTCTCGATCTGTGTGCTTCCGATAATCATCTTCTCTCATCAGATCGCGCTGGCCCTGAAGATCCCAGACGAGTGGCTGTTCGAAGCAAGTGTTGCGATCAAGATCGCTTCGGTAGGAATGGTCCTGACGAGTCTTTCTTTTGTCGCTAACACTCCTCAAATCGTCCGTCTGCGGCTCGATCTGAACACGCTGATTAATTCGTCGGGAAAGGTCCTTGGGGCGGTTTCAGTTCCGCTGGCTCTGTGGATGGGCGGCAAGGTCATTGCGGCCGCGGCAGTGGGGGCAGTGGCGAGTTCACTGACTCTGATCGCAGAATTATTGGTGTCCGGGAAACTCGTCCGCGGCTTTGGATGGCCTTCTTTCAACAAGGATCTCGCAAGACGATTGTTGCGCTACGGGCTTCCGCTCACGCTTGCGGGGGCGGCACTGATCGTTTTGACGAATCTGGACCGTTTGGTTCTCACGCAGTATGTCTCGATCGAAATGATCGCATACTACTCCGTTGCGGCAATGCTCGCACGAATGGTCCGAACGCTTTCATTCTCGGTGACCCGTGCGATCACACCGGCATTCGTTCTTCTTCAAAAGCCTGAAAAGCGAAATGAGCTGGAGGATCTATTCGAACGCCTTGTTCGCGCAAACCTCATTTGGGCGGTCCCGGCGGCTGTTGCGATGTCGGTCCTCGCAGAACCATTCTTTTCGATCTGGGCAGGACCGGAATTTGGCGCGAACAGCCCGCTTCCTTTTTACATTCTTGTTTGCGGGCTATTGGTCGATGTCTATTCTTACGTTCCTATGAGCTCGATCCTCGCCAAGGGACGGACCGATCTTCCCGCAAAGATCAACTGGGCGTTACTTGGACCTTATGTAGTCCTGCTGGTGATCCTGATCTCGAACCTGGGGATAGTCGGTGCAGCGCTGGCCTGGAGCGTAAGAATGGCTGTCAGCGGACTGGCATTTACATTCGCCGCAAGGAGTTCAACCGGGCTTTCTTTCCCGTTTCGAAAATGGCTCGGGCGGCTCGTTGTTTGTGCGCTGCCACTGGTTCTTCCGGCCTTACTCACCTCCTTCGCCGATGCCAGCTATTTGCTCATTCTCCCTTCTCTGCTGCTTTCGCTCTCGATCTATGCCTTTGCCGCCTGGAGGCTTCTAGTGCTGGATGAGGAAAAGGCGTGGCTGATCGCAAAGACCAGGAAGCTGTTCTGATTCTCCAGGCAAAAGGCATCGCCGGATCTCAGGTTATTGCGCTATCCGGTGTGAGTAATACCGTTCGTAGAATTCTTGATACTCGCCGCTCTTGACCGAAGCGATCCAGTCTTCATTCGAAACATACCATTCGATGGTCTTCGCAAGCCCTTCTTCCCATCCGATCCTCGCCTTCCAGCCCAGTTCCGTTTCGATCCTTGTCGGATCGATGGCATAGCGGCGGTCGTGTCCGAGGCGGTCTTCTACCGGCTTGATCAGGCTGTGCGGCTTGCCGAGATGATCGAGGATACCTGAAACGACCTCTATGTTCCTCAACGGATTACGTGCACCGATGTTGTAGGTTTCGCCGGAGGAGCCCTTCTCATAGACCTCCAGGATCGCTTCGCAGTGGTCGGTGACGAATATCCAGTCCCTAACGTTCCGGCCGTCTCCATAGAGCGGAAGAGGCTCGTCGTTCAGGGCATTGGAGATCATCAGGGGGATCAGCTTTTCCGGAAACTGGCGGAAGCCGTAGTTGTTTCCGCATCTTGTGACCACGGTGTCGATCCCGAAGGTCTCACGGGCCGCCCTTACGAACTGCTCGGCGGCGGCCTTGGACGCGGCGTAAGGAGAATTTGGGGCGATCGGCGAATCTTCCGTAAAGAACGCGTCATCGCGCTCCGGAAGAGTACCCATCACCTCATCTGTCGAGATCTGAACAAACCTGCCGGCTCCCCTTTCGCGAGCGCAATCGAGCAGTATCTGAGTCCCCAAAACGTTCGTTTCAACGAACTCGTTCGCTGACTCTATACTCCGGTCCACGTGCGATTCGGCCGCGAAATTAAAGACAGCGTCAACTCCTTCCGGCATTGCATCGAGAACCGCCTGCTTGTCACAAATGTCACCCTTGACGAAAATGTGCCTTGCGTCATCGAGGCCCCGGAGGTTCTCCAGGTTTCCCGCGTAGGTGAGTGCGTCGAAGTCGACAATTTTCAGGTTCTCGTAGCTCTTCAGTGCTACGCGAACAAATTCAGAGCCGATGAACCCGGCCCCTCCTGTGACGAAGAAAGATTTCATACTAGAATTCAGAAGTCAGAAGTCAGAAGTCAGGAGTCAGAATACAGGAGACGTTTGAGAGAATACAGAACGCTGGCGAACCGAGAAGTTCGCCGGCATTCATTTTGAGCACTGCCTCAGAAAAGAACAGAGGCCGGAACTCGCAACATCAGAGTATGCTCCCAAAAGTAATAATTATCGGAACGATGAAGGGCGGGACCTCGGCTCTCTTCAGATATTTGTCATCCCACAACGAGATGGTCGGGTCTCAGGTAAAGGAAACTAACTATTTCTGCAAGAAGGAATTCTTCTCAAAGGGAATCGAGTGGTACGAATCTCTATTCTGGGGCGAAGGGAATATCGCGTTTGAGGCCTCCCCGGCATATACAAAGCGGCACCTGTACCCGGGCACCGCTGAAAGGCTGCATACCGCTTTGCCGGATGCGAAGTTGATCTACTTGCTCCGGGATCCGGTCTCACGTGCTGTTTCACACTACTCACACGATGTTTTGAAAGGAAAGGTGACAAAAGATCTGTCGGAGGCTCTCAGACTGGATGACAATTACGTGAAAACGAGCAGCTATTTTTACCAGATCGAAGCTTACCTCGAGAGATTCGATCCTGCCCAGATACTTCTTCTGCAGTCTGAGCGGCTAAGAAACGATCGCGATGCCGCGATGAACGAAATATCCCGGTTCATAGGGATCGAGCCCGATTTTGACCCGAACGTAGTCGATCAGGACTATCACGTTACAAAGGAAAGGCGAAAGACCACGAGGATCGAATATCACCTGTGGCCTTACTTCAACCACAGGTACATTAACAAAGTCTTCAAATCGATATTCGTGCCTTTGAGAACGCCGTTCGAGCCCCCGAAGCTCTCTGAAGAAGACCGAGACATGCTTCGGGAAAAACTTTCGCCTGATATTGAAAAGCTCCGAGGGCTTACCGGAAAGGAGTTTAAGGGGTGGCAGGTCTGACTTTTCTCCGAAAACAAGAGGTTGTCGTGTCTGCTTCTTTCTTTGTCCGCCTGATGCGCAAATTGGCAGAAGAGGCCTCGATTGACGTGAAAGGATTCACAAGCAATCATAGGTAGGCCGGGAACAGTACAGCCGCCGGCTGCGAAGCCAAAGGACGCTGCGATCTTCAACTTATACTGCTTCAGCTGACAAGGGAATTGGGGCCACAGGTATGCAGGTGCCCCGCACAAGAAATGCTTCCACAGGTAATCATAATAGGCACGATGAAGGGCGGTACATCCAGCCTTTTCAAGTACTTGTACAGCCATCCTGAAATGGTCGGCTCAAGGAACAAGGAGACCGACTTCTTCGCCGAAGACGACGTCTACGCGAAAGGAAAAGGCTGGTATGAATCGCTGTTCCAGGGAAGCGGCTCGATAGCATTCGAAGCGTCGCCGAAGTACACCGTCTGCGATCAGTATCCGGAAGCTCCCGAGAGGATCAAGGAAATGGTTCCGGAAGTGAAGCTGATATATCTTCTTCGCGATCCGATCTCGCGGACCATCTCGCACTATGGGCACAACTTCATCAACGGGCGAGAGATCAGACCCTTTTCCCGGGCGATCCGCGAACACGAGGCCTACATTTCGATCAGCAAGTATTTCTATCAGCTTCAGCCTTATCTTGAGCAATTTCCGCGATCCAACCTGCTGCTTCTGCAGTCGGAACGGTTGAGGGATGAGCAGGAAGAGACGCTTGATAAAGTGGCTGAGTTCATCGGGATCGAGCCACACTTCGATGAAGATATTCTGCGGCAGAAGTTTCATGTCTCAAAGACCAAGAAGAAGTCTTCAAGGCTAGAATTCCGACTGCGGCCGTATTTTAGGCTCCGGTACGTATATCCGATCTTTAAGGCTGTGATGGCTCCTTTGCGGACGGAATACGAGAAACCTGTCGTGACGGAAGACGACATGGCCTTTCTCAAGCAGGAGATCTCGCCCGACATCGAAAGCCTTCGGAACCTGACGGGAATGGAGTTCCGCGGTTGGAAGGTTTGAGCCGGCCGAATATCGAACAGAATGCAGATCAATCCGCTTAAAATTGAAGGAACCTACGAGATCGTTCCGGTTTTGCACGGAGACGGACGCGGATATTTTGCGGAAACATATCTGGGGAAAAGATTTGAGGAGACCGGCCTTGTGACAGACTGGACACAGGATAACCGGGCGATGTCATCAAGACCTCACACGCTTCGGGGATTTCATTTTCAATCAGGCGAAACTGCCCAGACCAAGCTGGTCTCGGCCGCCCAGGGACGGGTTCTGGATGTGATCGTGGACATACGAAAGGGATCCGATACGTTCGGCCATTGGGACTCTCTTATTCTTGACTCGGATCAATGCAACTCGATCTATGTCCCGAAAGGATTTGCCCACGCCTACCTCACGCTAAGCGAAACGGCCGTGGTCCAGTACAAGGTAGACGCTCCCTATGCTCCCGAACGTGAGGGCGGGATCCGCTGGAACGACCCGGACCTTGCGATCGAATGGCCGACCGACTCTCCGGTACTCTCTGACCGCGACCGCTCGTTGCCGTATTTGAAGGACCTGGAAGGTTAGCCACGGATGAAGGAGATGAACACGGATTTTATGGAAAAAAGGGGACCCACTTTTCCGCACTTCTGATTTCGCGCCAAAGAAAGAATAAAAGGAAGAAAGAATGTTCTTCCCGCGCTTCCCTTCTCTGTGTTCATCCCCTGAATCTGTGGCTAACATCTCTCGCTGAGGCATTGACGTGAAAGGATTCACAAGCAATTATTAGTAGCTTATGAAAGGAGTAGTACTTGCGGGCGGGCTTGGCTCGCGGCTTCACCCTCTCACAAAGGTCACAAACAAGCACCTTTTGCCGGTCTACAACCGGCCGATGATCCACTATCCGATCCGCACGCTTATCAACGCGGGGATCGATGACATCATGATCGTCACCGGAGGTAATTCGGCAGGCGACTTCCTAAAGCTGCTTGGAAACGGAAAGGACTTCGGGCTCAAGCATCTTGATTACACCTATCAGGAGGGCGAAGGCGGGATCGCAGATGCCCTCAGCCTTGTCGAGCATTTTGCGGATGACGGCCCCGTCTGCGTGGTACTTGGCGACAACATCATCGAGGGGAACATCCATCGCGCTGCGGAAGATTACCGACGTCAGGGTCGCGGGGCAAAGATTCTTTTAAAGAAGGTCCACGACCCTCAGCGGTTCGGGGTTCCCGAGCTTGAGGGCGAAAAGGTCTTGAGGATCGAGGAGAAGCCGGAGTTTCCGAAGTCAGATTTTGCCGTGATCGGTGTGTATTTTTACGATAGTTCGGTATTCGATGTGATACGTACTCTTGAGCCGTCTCAGCGAGGTGAACTTGAGATAACCGATGTTAACAACCATTATATCCGCGAAGGGACGATGACCTGGAACGAGCTTGAAGGCTGGTGGACCGACGCAGGTACCTTTGAAAGCCTTCTTCGCGCCACGAATCTGGTAGCCGAGACCGGAGCTAACAACGAGTCAGTGGAGGTAAAGGGTAACGAGAGCTGACCCCCTTCTAATATAGGAAAGGAACAGCGAGATGAACGTATTTGTACTGAACACAGGCCGATGCGGATCGACGACGTTTGCAAAGGCCTGTTCGCACATTTCGAATTATTCCAGCGGTCACGAGATCAACACGGGCCGGATCGGGCGAGCTCGGATGGAGTATCCGGACAATCACATCGAAGCCGACAACCGGCTGTCTTGGATGTTGGGGAGGCTCGATTCGCGATTTGGCAAAGACGCTTTCTACGTTCATCTGACAAGGGATAAGGATTCCACTGCAAAGAGTCACGCGAAGCGTTTTTCGAAGGGAATCATTCCCGCGTACAAGAACGGAATTCTCAGGATCTCGCGAGAAATTCCGCCCCTGAAAGTCGCGGAAGATTACCACCGGACCGTAAGCGCGAACATCGAGATGTTTCTAAAGGACAAGCCCGACAAAATGCGTTTCAGGATCGAGAACGCGAAGAATGATTTTGTGGCGTTTTGGGAGGCGATCGATGCAGAGGGTGACCTCGACGCCGCCCTTTCCGAGTTTGATGTGAAACACAACGCATCTGGAAAGGCTCGCACGGAGAACCTGCCGCGGCCTCTGCGAAAGCTCGCACGCCGTATCAGAACCCTCTCGACACGACGTTGATCGGATGACAGGTCTTGCGGCGATCGAACCTCGTCGCAGAACCGAGCGATCGAGAACGGCGTCAGTTCACCGGTTCCTTTGCATTTTAATATCAAGGTTCACAAGAAATGCTCGAACAGGGAGCATCAGCATTGGATAATTTTAGGAATAGAGTTTATTTGAACTGATCTATGAGTCTTTTGATTGAGCCATACGGCGGTGAACTAAGGTCACTTATTGACATTGATCTAGACCGCGAAGAATTGAAGCACTACGCTGCTGGTCTTCCACGACTCCAGCTGTCACTCAGAAACATCTGTGATCTGGAAATGATCTCGGTGGGCGGGTTTTCACCTCTTGACAGGTTTATGGGCGAGGCGGATTTTGAATCCACGCTCGAGAATATGAGGCTGGCAAATGGAACGCTTTTCCCGCTTCCCGTTACGCTTTCCATTGGTACCGATTTCGAGGTAAGGCCGGGTGAGGACATCGCTCTCGCGGACCAGAACAACAACCTTCTCGCAGTGATGACCGTGGAAGAGATCTACGAACCAGACCGGGATCGGCAGGCCTTGCTAGCTTACGGGACCACAAACGCGCGTCATCCGATCGTGGCCGAGATGCACACCTGGGGCACAAGAAATATCTCGGGTCCTCTAAAAGTGCTTTCGCTCCCGAATCATCACGATTTTCTTGCGCTTAGAATGACCCCGACCGAAACGCGTGAGCAGCTTGTGCAAAAGGGCAACTCTAATGTCGTGGCGTTCCAGACCAGAAATCCGATCCATCGCGTCCACGAAGAGATGACAAAGCGGGCGATGGATGAGATCAAAGGTTCTTTGCTTCTGCACCCGGTAGTCGGAATGACCAAGCCCGGCGATATTGACCACTTCACGCGGGTAAGAAGCTATAAGGCGTTGATCGATCATCACTACGATCCGCAACGGACCGTACTCTCGCTTCTTCCGCTCGCTATGCGTATGGCGGGTCCGAAAGAGGCGCTCCTGCACGCGATAATCCGCAGAAACTACGGAGCAAATCATTTTATAGTGGGCCGGGATCATGCCAGTCCCGGCAAGGACTCGAACGGCAAGCCATTTTACGGCGAGTTTGACGCTCACGATCTCCTTGAGAAACACAGTGAGGAGCTGGGGGTGACACCCGTCTTTTTTGAGGAGATGGTCTTTCTTGCAGAAGAAGACCGGTATGAAGAGAGGTCCAAGACCGTCGGCAAGAAAGTGCTGTCTCTTTCAGGCACGCAGGTCCGTGAGGACTATCTTTACAAGGGCAGGCCCCTTCCTTCGTGGTTCACACGCCCGGAGGTTGCGGAGATCCTTCAGCAGGCGCATCCGCCCAGAAACAAGCAGGGTTTCTGCATCTGGTTCACAGGCCTCAGCGGCTCAGGTAAATCGACGACGGCTCAGAATCTGATCACACGCATGTTCGAATACGGGAGGCCTGCGACCCTCCTCGACGGGGATGTAGTCAGGACACACCTCTCGAAAGGCCTGGGCTTTAGTAAGGAAGACCGCGATACCAACATTCGCAGGATCGGCTTTGTTGCCTCCGAGATCGTTCGCCACGGCGGAGCCGTCATTTGCGCCGCCGTAAGTCCGTACCGCTCGACCAGAAACGAATGCCGCGCGATGGTCGGGGATGACAAGTTCATCGAGGTCTTTGTCGACACTCCGCTGGAGATCTGTGAAGAAAGGGACGTCAAGGGAATGTACGAACTTGCGCGAAAGGGCAAGATCAAGAACTTTACAGGGATCGACGATCCTTACGAAGAGCCGGTCAATCCGGAGGTGACGATCGACACCGTAAACGATACTGCTTCTCTCAACGCCAAGAAGATACTTTCGTATCTGATCAGTTCGGGGTTCGTGGTAGAGATTTCCGAGAAAGGCGATTCGAATGCCGCGTCTGATTCTGGTTCGCCAATTGTGGCATTGAATGCCGAAGAACGCTCTGCTCAGCAGGGATCGTAGTACCGGTCCCGCAGTTCAGAAGATGTCGATCCGTCGGATCCGGCGCCCGGAGTGCTGCGGGCTATGCCAGCCTGACCGGTGATTTCTACAAGTGACGGGGAATGCTTTGAAAAAGCTTCTCCCGGATCCCGCTTACAACTTGAGACGCAACTCTACGATCGATCCGGGTGAGAAATCTTGATCTCGCAATCTGGGATTTGTCAGGGAAGATAGCGAATTACGTCGTTGTCTTCTTTATCGCCGTTGTTCTCACGCGCATCCTGACACCCGTCGAGTTCGGGGCCTTCGCCATTGTACTGGCGGTCGTATCCCTCTCAATGATGTTCGTCGACATCGGATTCAAGTCGTCGATCATTCAGGCCAGAGAGATCTCTCAGATCCAGCTCACGACGATCTTCTTCATCAATTTGTTTCTAGGGATCGTTCTTCTCGGTCTGTTCTCTGCCCTTGCTCCGCAGATCGAGGCATTTTACGGGATCGACTCTCTGTCCTTCTACGTAAGGGTCACCGCCTTGTTGTTCATTTTCAATTCGCTCACACTCGTTCCGATGGGCCTTTTGCAGAGGGATATGAGGTTAAGGGCGATCTCAGTGATCAGCTTTGCTTCGGCCGCAATCTCCGGAGCCGCGGCTATCGCGCTTGCTCTCTCGGGCTGGAGGATCTGGGCATTGATCTTTCAGCATATCGTCTCTGCGGTGACGACGATGAGCCTCGTATACGTTGTGACAAGATGGCGGCCCTCGTTTTCAATAAATTTCCGCTCGATAAGTTCGCTTTGGAACTATAGCTACAAGTTGCTGCTAGCGAATCTTGTCGGAAATGTTTCGAACAGGCTGGATGTTTTTGTAATCGGCAAGATATTTCCCATCACGCTTCTTGGCCACTACAACAGGGCTCACAGTCTTGATGCCCAGTCGAGAACGTTCTTTACGAGTACCATCAGCGCGCTTGCCTTCCCCTTCTTTTCAAAGATCCAGGATGATAATGAGCGCGTACGGACCTTCTATCTGCGCTATCTTCATTACGTCGCATTCTTTTCGACCGCTGTATGCGGGGCGTTGCTGATTGTCGGAGACGACTTGATACTCGTGCTCTACACCGAGAAGTGGGCACTTGCGGGATCGTTGTTCCAGTACATCGTTGCGTCCAGCTTCGTTTACCCGATCAATTCTTTGATGACAAGCGTTGTCAGCGCCCGGGGAAGGTCGGGGATGATACTCAAGATGAGCCTGTTGAAGAAGTCGGTTACCTCTCTGTGCTTTATTGCTCTTTTTTCGGGAAGCGTGTATCCGTTCCTGGTATCACTGATATTCGCGTCTGTGTTCTCGCTTGGGATCAATGCAACGTTTGTAAGAAAGGAGATCGGGACACCGCTGCTGAGTCAGTTCAGCATCGTGTTCAGGTATCTTGTCCTTGCTCTCGCGGCGGCCGCGGGAGGTCACTTCGCCGGGTATCTTGCAACGGGACCATACTCAGAACTTGTGTTGCAGGGCTTGGCTTACGCCTCGGCATTCGTTCTTCTGTTCTTTGCGTTTCGGTTCACTACCATTCGCGAACTCTTCAGCGAGATAATAATTCCCCGTACACGGGAGTTGATAGCACAGACATTTACGACAAAGGCCGCCTAGCTGAATAGCAAGTTGCGGGCGCTTTGTCGATACCGCCGACCGCGACGAAAAGCGAAGCCTGCGGGCAAGGAACCTAAATGTGCGGATTCCTTACGCAGTGTTCGGCGGTAGAGGGAAACGATGAGGTGGATTACAATCAGGCGCTAGTTTGTCTGGATGCTCGGGATGTTTAGGTCAAAACAGAAGATCTTCTGCATTGGAAGAAACAAGACGGGAACGACAAGCCTGAAGCGGGCACTATCCGATCTGGGGTTCAGGATCGGCAATCAGTTCCGCGCAGAGCGCCTTGTCCAAAACTACGCGCGTGGTGACTGGGCGCCGATCATCAAGTTCTGCCGGACCGCGGACGCATTTCAGGACGCACCCTTTTCCTGGCCTTACACGTGGCTGATCCTGCACGAGCATTTTCCGGACGCCAGGTTCATACTTACTTACCGGGATCCCGAGGATTGGTTCAGATCACTCATCCGTTTTCACGCGAAGAAGTTCGGTACTGACGGCAATCCACCGACAAGGGAACAGCTCCAAAAGGCCGAATATCGGTATACGGGGCTGATGTGGGAATTCAACCGGGCCGTGTTCAAGACACCGGAAGATGACCTGTACAACAAGGAAGAGCTTTTGCGAGGGTACGAAGCGCACAACTATTCCGTGCGGCATTTTTTCCAGGACAAGCCGAACTTCATTGAGATCGACCTGTCAGTCTCATCCGATTATCGGCGATTGTGCGAGTTCCTCGGTAAGGAGCCGAAGTACGACGACTTTCCGCATCTGAACGCCTCAAAATGATCAACGTCACGAAGACATTTCTTCCCCCAAAGGAAGAATACGAAGACCTTCTCGACCGGATCTGGAAGTCCAGCTGGCTCACGAATCGCGGCGAGCTCGTCAAGCGGCTCGAAAGAGACCTAAAGGAGTATCTGGCAGTCGAGGACCTGCTGTGTGTGAACAACGGTACGATCGCCTTGCAGCTGCCGATACGCGCAATGGATCTCTCGGGCGAGATCGTCACGACCCCTTTCTCTTACGTGGCGACGACCAGCAGCATTGTCTGGGAGCATTGCACGCCTGTTTTTGCAGATATTGAAGCTGACAATCTTACTATCGATCCCTCAGCCGTCGAGGCCGCAGTGACTGACAGAACGTCCGCCATCCTCGCCACTCACGTCTTTGGGAACCCTTGCGACGTCGACGCTTTGCAGGATATTGCGAAAAGCCGGGGCCTTAAGCTGATCTACGACGCGGCGCATTGTTTTGGCGTGACCTACAGAGGCGAATCACTTCTCCGATGGGGCGACGCCTCCACTCTGAGTTTTCACGCAACAAAGCTGTTTCACACAGGAGAGGGCGGGGCAGTGGTATGCAACGATCCCGAGCTTTCCGAGAAGGTCTACTTTGCACACAACTTTGGCCACGACGGACCCGAAAAATTCCGGGGGCTTGGAATCAACGCGAAAATGTCCGAGCTTCAGGCGGCGATGGGGCTCGCCATATTGCCTCACATGGACAGGATACTGGATGACCGGCGCAGGGTGACCGAATCATACGATGAGCTTCTGAACTTTGAGGCCTTTGCTAAGCCCTCGATCCGCGACGACACAGGTTGGAACTACGCATACTATCCAGTGATCTTCGAACGCCCGGCTGATCTCGAGCAATGCATTGGGCGGCTGAACGAACAGGACATTTTTCCCAGGCGCTATTTTTATCCGTCACTCGACTCGCTGCCTTACGTCTCAACTACCGTTGACCTGGCGGTCTCAAGGCGCATTGCTGAGAATATTCTCTGTCTCCCGCTCTTTACCGACCTTGGCGAAGACGCTCAGGAAACGATCTGCAACACACTGAACGGCTAGATAGCGCCGGAGTTCATTTCATCCTTCGTCAGCGGCCCGTTGCGGCGCCGAATGGCTGTCGGGCCGGCAAGAGAAGATGCTAAACAAGGCCAATTTCCGCATCGGCATAACTTGCATCGGCACCGGAGTCGGCCAGGCAGTGGTGAACTCCTGCCGAATCTCGGCCTTGCCGTTGTGGATAGCTGGCATCGGCAACAATCCCATAGCCTTCGGGAATGCGGACTGTGACGAAACCGCAAGTGTGCCCGACATCTATGCCCCCGATTATGCTCACCGCGTCGCCGAGATCTGTAAGGATCTGGCGCTCGACATACTGATTCCGACCCACGACGACGAGACAGTACTGCTCACCAATGTTTCCGATATCCTTGAGCGTGAAGGTACGCGTCTGCTGACCTCCGAGCTTCGTCTGCTTGAGCTTTGCAGAGACAAACTGTTCGAGGGGTTTCCAGATTCCGTATCGAGGCATTTCGTAAACAGCCGGACGATTGGCGAGTTCGAAAGTGCCCTGAGATCGGGAGAAGCGACCTTTCCGGCTGTTTCGAAACCTCGAAAGGGTTTTGCATCGCGGGGTGTAAGGATCCTTCTAGACGACGATGATTTTCGCAGAACGCCTTTCGGATCGATCATTCAGGAAGTGGCCTTCCCGCACTCCAAAGACCCTAATCGCGCCGAGTTCGACCGCCAGCTGACGCTGGGCAGAAATCCACAGGTGTCGGAGGTTTCCATCCAGTTCGTTTTTGATTCGCAAGGAAAGCCGGCCGGCAGAATGGCGACGGTGAATCGGCTATCCTATGGGGTTCCGGTCGAGGTCATCCCTCTGGATTCCGAAGATATCTGGGGTCCCGCAGAAGAAGTCGCCGACCATCTCTCAACTTTCGGATGTCGAGGTCCGGTAAATTTACAGGGCAGGCTTACTGACGACGGACTGAAGCTGTTCGAGCTGAACGCAAGGTTCACCGGGATTTCAGGGATTCGTGCTCAGATGGGCTTCAACGAAGTGGAATTCTGCATCGCGGATTGGCTGGCGATCGAGGGCCGCGCCAGCACTCTCAGCAATTCTCGATCAAAAGTGGGGGTTAGACAGATCGCGGACCGGGTGTTTCCTGTTACCCGAGCCGAAACTGGACTACCCTCCCTTGCCGAAAATGCCCGTGCTGATCCAATCCTTATAACAGGTGGGACAGGTTACCTTGGCCGCCAGATCGTCCGGGAACTCGACTCCGCAAAGACAGCCGGGATCTGGGTCTTGACACGCGAAAAGCAGAATGCGGATCTGGCTGGATTTCCAGACGGGTGCACGATCTTCGATATGGAAGATCTTCGTGCCGGAAAGTTGCCCTTGGGGAGCGTCCGCACTTTGCTGCACGCTGGATTTGCAAGACCATTCAGGGGCGAAGCTGCGATCGCCGAAAGCCTTCGGTTCACGTTCGATCTTTTCGATCTGGCCGTTTCGGCTGGAGTTCCGAATATCGTCAACATCTCTTCGCAAAGCGTCTACGGATCCGCTCCGGTTCCGTGGAGTGAGACAGATCGACCTGCCCCCCAGACTCCGTATGGCCAGGGGAAACTGGCTGCTGAACTTCATCTTGAAAGCCTGACGAAAGCCAGAAAAACTACGAAAGCGATCTCCATCAGGATCGCGACGATCACCGGAGGAGCCGAACGGCTTTTCACAGACGAAGTAACCGCAAGTCTTGTGAAGCAGGTCATCGCGGGTGATAAGTTAACTGTCCTTGGAGGCGAGCAGTTGATCGAGAGGATCGATGTAAGGGACGCTGCGCTGGCAGTCTGCGCGGTGGTGCAACAGTACGGCTCCGGCCTTCCGTCCGTGTTGAATGTCGGTACTGGTTCTCCAAAAAAGCTTTCGGAGATCGCGGCGATCGTATTGAAAGAAGGCAGCCGGCGCGGGTTTTGCAGGAACGAGCACTTCAAGCTGGAGCCGGAAGGCTCTGATGTAAAGCAACATCTCTCAGTCGATGAGATCGCCAGGCTTCTGGGCTGGCGCCCACGGATCAGTCTCGAAGAAACGGTCAGCGGGCTTTTCGAGTTCCTGGCTGAAAGTTAGAGGGAAAGCCGGGCCCCATACCGCAAGCAAAGGCCACACGGATCAACGAGGATGTCTGCGGATTTGTCCGATTAGCAACTTTGAAGGGGCGAATTCACGCCACTCTCTGCGTTGAGAATAAAAGCCCTCTAGGCGACGGTCTCAAGTGTCTTTTCAGTTGCAAAGCCATACTCGCCGTTTCCGGCATTCAGACAGAGAATCTCCCTCATCTTCGAGGGCTTCATTATCTCACGGCCATTCGCCGAAGCTATTACGTGAATTCGCTTAACAAGGTCCGCGTTCCGGGCGAGTTTCGTCCTTTCCGAGTCGTACCAGATGTTGTCTTCAATGCCGACCCTCACTCCTCCGCCGGTCGCTATGGACATCGAGTTCATCGGCAGCTGGGCGTTCCCGATTCCAGCGAGGCTCCAGTAAGTTTCCTCTGGCAGGTCGTTGATTATGATACCGGCGTGCATCATATCCGCCTGTGCACAAGCGATGTTTCCCAGGAGCACGTTGCAGTAATACGGCGGGGTCACGATACCCTTCTGGATCAGGTACTTTGCGTAATTGGCCATTCCTGCATCGAACGCTTCAAGTTCCGGCTTGATACCGCGGGCTTTCATATGGGCTGCAAGCTGCTGGATCATTTCCGGCGAGTTCATGCTCGCTTCTTTGTTGAAGTTCAGCGAGCTTAACGTGAGGCTTCCCATGTCAGGTTTCAGAGAGCCGTCAAGCTCCAGCGGGGCAGACCTCTTCTCGAATTCCTTAAAATTCCTTCCGCTCAATGAAACACAGATGATCAGGTCAGGGGCGTATTTCCGGATGCCTTCGATCATCCTGGCATAGATCTCGGGTTTGTAAGTAGGAACGCCGTCCTCGTCGCGGGCGTGAATATGCGCCATCGTGATCCCGAGCTCGTAACACTCATGAACGTCCTCGATCACCTCTTCAGGTGAGACGGGCACGTGCGGTGTCATTTCCTTCGTAGGAATCATCCCCGTGGGTGCCAGATTTATAGCTACATCGTGTTTGTCGTACTTCATAAACTACCTCTTGACGATTATTCCCGACTCCCTGTGCTCCCTGATCTTCTTTGCCGGGTACCCTATGTATTGCGAACAAGGCTCGGAATTCTGTAAAAGGGTGCTGCCAGCGCTTAAAAACGTCTCATCTTCGATTGTCAGGTCATCTATAACTTTACTTCCTACTCCAAAAAAACATAGGTCCTTTATCGTACAGTTTCCCGAGAAAGTGCACCCCGGCGCAAAATAATTGTGGTCTCCGACAACCGTGTCGTGGCTAATGTAAGTGTTTGACCTCAGGAAATTGTTGTTCCCGATCCTGGTAAACGAATCGACGATCACACCGTCGCAGAAAACGTTTCCTTCACCGATCTCGGTTTCAGGATTCACACGGGCTCCAGCAAAAAAATAGTTCGGGAGACTGCACCCCGCGCGCTTCAACTTCTCAAAAATGCTCTTTCTGGCTCGCATTCTGCGATAACCCACGGAGACAAGCACTCTTTCACCCTTCCCTCCGTACCGATCAAGAAACGTATCGAATCCCAGAACAGGCAGACCAAGAAGTACGTCACCTTGTTTGTACCCCTCATCGACAATGAACCCGGCCGTCTCAAATGTCCCGGTCGCCTTGAATGAGGCAGTCAAGAGCCTGGCAAGCGCTCCAGCACCATAAATGAAAACTGGTTTGGGAGCATTCGGATCTGTTTCCACGCTTTACTAGGTTATTTCGGATCTGCCTTAGCCGCAAAACCGGCCGCCGCCGGCAGCTGGCTATGACTTTGTGCAAGTATTCGTACTGAGTGGATTTACCACGAAAAAGATTGTGATTCAATCTGCGGCGTCGAGGGATCTGAAACTGGTGCGGCGGGGCCGTTATCAGGGGAGCAGGCCGCCGGCTACTATGATCCCCGGCCGCGACTCTGCGCGGCTTGCTGATCGTTCGACGCATAAGTAGAGTTGATGTGACGAAGAAACCGGACCGCAGTGGACAAACTGGGCGACAACACAGGCTGCGAAGGTCGAAAGAGCCCTATGACCGACAAGAAAATGCTGTTTATCATCGGCAATCCACGATCCGGGACCTCACTGCTTCGCATTATGCTGACGAATCATTCGCTCGTTTGCATACCGCCGGAATGTGGATTTATCCAATGGTGGCACGGTAAATATGGAGATTGGTCGGCCAAGGACTCACGTAATCCCGCGAGAATCAAAGATTACATTGACGATCTGAGGACCTCACGAAAGATCGAGACCTGGCAACTCGATTTTGCATCGCTATACGAGCGGATAGAACAGGAACGTCCCGAACAATACCCCTCACTCTGCAAAATCGTTATCGGGCACTACGCAGAGAGCCACGGAAGACAGGTAGCATTAGTCGGCGACAAGAACAATTACTACGTTCGGCACCTTGATCTGCTGGTCCGCATTTTTCCCGATGCGAGATTCCTGTGTCTGATCAGGGACGGACGCGACGTCGCTTGTTCCTATAAAGCTTTAAAGAACGTGCGTTCTTCTTCGAAATACAGGCCGGAGCTGCCGAGCGATACCTCGGCGATCGCCCGCCAATGGACTAGGAACAATGAGAACATTGTTGAGAAGATCCGACAGGAAGCGGCGGTGAGTTCCAAAGTGATCAGATTCGAGGACCTTGTCACGGACACCTCAAAGACCCTTACTGAGGTCTGCGATTGGCTGGAGATCGATCTTGAGTCGAGAATGCTGCGATATGCCGAGAGCGAGAACGGGACCAATGACGAGCCGGGCGAGTTCCTTGCTTGGAAAAAGAAAACACTGAGGAAACCGGACCCTTCGTCGATCGGCAAGTTCAGAAGCCTTTTGAGCGAAGCCGAGGTGCGACAGTTTGAGCTCATCGCCGGAAAGACATTGCAGAAGTTCGATTATCCTACCGAGACGATCGGATAGTGCGCCCGAGGTATTCTATGAAGTTCGATGAATTCCTGGAAAGATACCAAAGGGTCGAAGTCGAAGAACACCCCAATTCGGTTCCCGTCGATCCCCTCGTTTCGATATGTGTGCAGACCTATCAGCACGCGCCCTTCATACGAGAATGTCTCGACGGGATCTTGATGCAGGATACGGACCATTCCTTCGAGGTGCTGATAGGAGAAGACCAGTCGACGGATGGCACCCGTGAGATCTGCATCGAGTACGCAAGACGATATCCGGACAAGATAAGGCTGTTTCTTCATCACCGGGATAACAACATAAGGATCTCCGGCCGGCCGACCGGCCGTTTTCCTCACACTTACAATCTTTTATCGTCAAAAGGTAAATATCTTGCGATCTGCGACGGGGATGATGCCTGGACGGATCCGAAAAAACTCGAGAAACAAGTCGCGGTGCTGGAAGAACAGAAGGGTACGGCACTTTGCTACCATGCGTTCAAGACGATCGATGAGAAAGGCGAGGACCTCGAAACCACTCATCTTCGAAACACGCGGGACTTTCTGCCTGAAGATCTCGCCCGCGGTGCACATATGCATCCGAGTACGATCCTTTTCAGAAACGTTTTTTCCGATGTTCCTGAAAGCATATTCAACGTGATAAATGCAGATACATTCCTTATCGGTCTGATGAGCGCGCATGGATCGGGAAAGTACTGCAAGGATATAGATCCTTCGAGGAGGCGGATTCACAAAGGAGGACTTTGGACCGCCAATGACAAATACGTCAATCTTCGTCACAGGGAGAATACCTTTGAGAACCTGAAGTCCAGCATCGATCCGAGGTTTCGATCCGCTGTTGAGGACACGATCTTCAACATCAAGATCTACACGTTGCTGAACCGCCTTAGTGACCGGCAGTTCTTTAGGTTTGCGGCCGGTGGTCTGAGGGTGCTGTTCAAGAATCCTTTCAGGAGTGTCCGTTCGCTCGGCAAGCTGAAAAGGCTGCCGCAGTCCATTCAGATGATATCGGGGCGCCGGCCAGCCGCACGTAGCCGGGAAACTGCCGGAAGCAGCGGCCTTGACGCCTGATTCCGGAAGGATGCGCAGCAGTTAAAGATCACAAAGAAATTCGCATCCACATCGATAACAGCCGGTTCGGCCCAATGCTTCTCGCAAAGGCGCGGGCGTTATTCCGGTCCATCGCGTTGACCGGTTCTGTGCGATAGATAGTTGACCAGGCAAAGGTCCGTCTTTCGTCTGAAACGCGAATCCGAAATCACTACTCCACAACCACGCATGAAGGCATTGGTCATTTCCTACTACTTTCCGCCAGTGAATCATATCGCCGCGCAAAGGGCTGATGCCTTTCAGAGGTATTTTCCAAAGTACGGCATCAATCCCGTCATTGCTACGCGGCACTGGAGCAGTGAGGACAAGTCCTGGGAGGATTACTTCGCTGGCAACAGATCGGGGCCGGATATCGAGAAAACCGACCGAGGGCCGGTCCTGAGACTTCCGTTCCGGGGCTCCGACGGTTATGCAAGGGCAAAAAGGCTTGGGCGCACGGCGCATCAGGCCTACATCCTTACGAGAACCGCGCTCGGCGACCCTCAACCCGAGATCGAGATCTTCCGCGACTTCTTTCCGCACCTCAAGAATTACCTTGAAAGGAATCCGGTCGATGCCATCGTCTCTACCTTTCAACCGGCGAGCGTCCTGCGGTTGGGTCATGAGCTTTCGAAAGAGGCCGGCATTCCGTACGTTGCCGACTTTCGAGACGTTTGGAATCCTGCCGCTTTTGGTGCGTCGGAATCCGCCAACAACGAAAGGCAGGCTTTTCTTAACAAGTTCCAGGAGCGTTACTTTGCCAAGTGGCTTTCGAACGCGGCTCTCGTCTCGGCGGTGAATCAGCCGATAATCGACCGGATCGCGACCTTCTGCCCGTCCGCGGTCGAAAATTCCGTCGTCGTTACAAACGGATTCGAGGCCGATCTTTTTGAGAGCGTGGAGGCCGTAGGGAAAGAAAAGTTCACTTTCTCTGTGATCGGCACGCTTTATGCCGGGCACGACCTTTCGATAATGCTGGACGGCCTGAATCGGTTCCTCGAGAACAAGAGCGAAAAAGAGATCTTATTGAACTTTGTCGGAGCGGCCGCGATCGAGGAAACTACAAAGATACTTCGCGAACGACTGCCGCAGCGGTTTCTCAATCTGTCCGGCAGAATTCTTCACAATGAAGCGATCCGCGAGCTGAAGAGCTCGCACGTACTTTTTTACGTTGGCTGGAAAGGCTACAAAGGAATGACGCCCGGAAAGATCTTTGATTATCTGGGAGCCCGGAGGAACATCCTGATCGCGCCAAGTGACCACGACACGATTGAGAGGATAGTAAAAGAGACAAAAGCGGGAAGGACGGCAGATTCGGTCGAAGATTTCGTTTCTATCCTTGAAGGATGGTACAGGGAGTGGAAGGAAAAGGGGGCGATTCCATATATCGGAGATGAAGAAGCGATCAACTTCTACACCCGCGAGAACCAGACGGCGATCCTCGCACGTGAGATCCTGGGCGTGATCGAACGGAAACAATGATCGGCAACCTCGCAAACAGGATCACGACAGGTGCTGCAAATGCCGGGCGGTTTCTTACCCACATCGCAGGCGGGAAAACTGAGGATGACAGGAGACCAGTAGCGCACTTCGATGTCTCGGACCCGAGACTTGAAAGGTACTTCTATTGCCTTGTGAAGTTCTTCGACATCGCCGGTTTCAGGGTCAGCCTGCGGTTCCGGCCCCGTCTGCTTCTGAATCTCCGCAACTACAACGATCTCTTGTACAACATCGGGGGAATGCAGATCACTTACTCCCAGCCCGCCGAGACAGCTGTCACGATCACGGACAAGGGTGAGCTGGCGCTAAAGGGAGACCGGCTCTTTATTGATGTCAGGTATTTTGAGAAAGAAAAGCACTCGGCGGGCTTTGTCTTTCCATACTCGATGCATCCCCTTATCTACGACCGAGGGATCTACAAGACGATAAGCGACCTAAGAACGCGTGAACGGAAGATGAGGATATTTTCCTACTTCGCTAATCTGCAGAATTACGCCGGAGTCGAAATGAATGCCGTTTTTGGGAAGCTCAACCGCAGGCAGATCGGCGAGGAGATCCTTTCCTATCCGGATTCCATTCCCTTGAACGTGATTCGCCGCCGTTCGGAGCTTGCAATGTCCCGATCCGGATCCCCCCGTTTGGTAGCGGTGGATAACCTCCGTATACCGTTCGAAGACTGGCTTCCGACACTTGCCGGAGCGGATTTCTTCGTCGCCGCTCCGGGCGTCCTGATGCCCTACTGCCACAACCTTATCGAATCTATGGCTGTAGGGACGGTCCCCATCACCGAATACCCGGAGATGTGGGACCCTCCGCTGGAAGACAGGGTCAATTGTATAGCTTTCGATGGAGTTGCAGACCTTAGGAAGCGTATCTGCGAAGTGCTGGAAATGAGCTCAGACGAGGTTGCCGAAATGCGGCAAGCCGCGATCGAGTATTACGACACCTGGTTTGATCCGGTCGCTGCCGTTTCGCGGCTAATGGAGAATCTTCCCGAACTTGAAAGGCTCTATCTTCTGGCCGGGCATCTGAGTGTCACTTCGATAGACCGCAAATAGCCATACCGATCCTGTTCGCGGGCGGTTGGACTCGCCCTTTTCACTTGGTATTATCTCCCTTCGTTGTTCCAGGTCCTTATGAAAGGCGGCGTAAAGTCTTTGTACATCTGCTATTTCGGGCTGCGAGAGCCGCTTGTTCAGACCCAGGTCCTTCCTTACCTTATCCATCTGGCCAAGAAAGGCGTCGTTATCAGTCTCCTGACCTTTGAACCGGAGCCTTCAAACCACTGGAGCGAGGAAGCGATCGGGAGTGAGAAGCAGAAATTGAAGGATCTTGGGATCGATTGGCGATTTAAGACATACCACAAGCGGCCAAGTGCACCCGCGACCCTATATGACATCTTTTCGGGAGCGCTGTCAGCGGCCGGCATCGTCAGGAACAAGAAGATACAGGTCATTCATTGCAGAGCTCATATCCCGGTCGCGATGGGCCTGCTGGTAAGGAAGCTGACCGGAGCACGCTTGATCTTCGACATCCGCGGTTTTATGGCTGATGAATATGCCGACGCCGGGATCTGGGCGAAAGAGTCACTAACGTACAGGATCATAAAGCGTCTTGAAGACGCGGGCATTAGGGCGGCTGACCATATCGTGGTCCTGACCCAACGCGCCAGGAATTATCTGGTAGAACATAAGGGCGTAAATGAAGAGAAGATCGATGTAGTTCCTTGTTGTGTTGATCTCGAGAACCGAGCCGGCCCGGCCGAACTGAAGAACAGGGAAAGATTTGAACTGGTCTATGCTGGTTCGGTAACCGGACTATATCTTTTGCCCGAGATGGCGGACTTCTTCCTTAAACTGAAAAACGAGCGGAAAAACGCTTTCTTCCGGATCCTTACGTTGGGTGACAGATCGTCCGTATCTGAAGTCTTCAGTTTGAAGGGGATTGAAGAAACCGACTATTCTGTCGAGGCGGTACCGCCCGATGAAGTTCTGAGTGAGATAAGCAGGGCGCACCTCGCGATCTCATTCAGAAAACCGACATTTGCACAGATCGCGGCCTCGCCGACAAAGATCCCGGAATACCTTTCAGCAGGTGTTCCCGTAGTCACAAATGCCGGGATCGGCGACACTGACCAATTCGTGGAGGACACCAGAACTGGCGTCGTCGTCGGTAATTTCGAACAGCAAACGCTGCAGGCTGCGGTTCAACTTTCGCTGGAGCTGGTTGCCGACGAGAGCGCCGCGAGACGTTGCAGGGAGGCCGTGAAAAGAAACTATTCGCTTGAGACCGTAGGAGGCCCCGCTTACGAAAGGGTCTACGAAAAACTGTCCGCGAATTCGGGAGAATTGGCTTGAGGAAAAGCATACTTGTAACCGGCGGTGCCGGATTCATTGGGTCACATCTTGTCCGATACCTTCTTGAAGAAGGTTCCTGGGATGTATCCGTCGTCGACAATTTTAATGACTTCTACTCTCCCGCTTGCAAGCGGCAGAACGTCGAGAGCTTTCTGGATGATGAGCGGTTCAGGCTATACGAAGCAGATATCCGCGACCCCCGCTCGCTAAGATCGGCATTTGAGAATGGCAGGTTTGACTCGGTCGTCCACCTTGCGGCCCGAGCCGGTGTACGGCCCTCGCTGGAACAGCCTCTGGAGTATGCCGAGACCAACGTGTCGGGTACCGTGAACCTGCTCGAGATGTCAAAAGATTTCGAGGTACCCAGATTCGTTTTCGGCTCTTCTTCAAGTGTCTACGGTTCGCGATGTGAGGTTCCGTTTCGCGAAGATGATGACATCTCAAAGCCGATCTCTCCTTATGCGGCGACAAAAGTGGCCGGCGAAGCGATCTGCAGCACCTATGCACATCTGTACGGGTTAAAGATCACCGCGCTAAGGTTCTTTACGGTATACGGTGCCTGTCAGAGGCCTGACCTCGCGATACACAAATTCGCCAG
Organism: Acidobacteriota bacterium; assembly: GCA_003385635.1. Taxonomy (GTDB): domain Bacteria; phylum Acidobacteriota; class Blastocatellia; order Pyrinomonadales; family Pyrinomonadaceae; genus Aridibacter. Next base: position 350,590 of record QQUY01000003.1, read on the forward strand.
GCTGATCAGTGAAGGGAAGCCGATCCCCGTTTTCGGAGACGGAACCACTAGACGGGACTACACTTACGTCGATGACATTATTCAGGGAGTGAGGGCCGCGATAGATTACGAGGATACGGATTACGAGGTATTCAATCTTGGCGAATCGGACACGGTCGAACTGCACGAACTGATCTCGCTGCTGGAAAAGAGTCTCGAGAAAAAGGCGATCATAGACCGGAAGCCTATGCAGCCGGGTGATGTTCCGCAGACGTATGCCGACATTTCAAAGGCGAGAGAACTTCTGAGATATGACCCGCAGACTAAGATCCAGGACGGGATTCCCAAGTTTGTGGAGTGGTTCCTCGAGAGTTCGTTGAGTTAAGCGAGTTCACGGAGCTGGCCGAGTTTTCTGCTTTTGATTTAAGCGGTTGTTCGCCCTGAAGGGCGACCGATTCTAGCCCCAGGTGCAGCGAATCAAATCCCCGGAGTAAGGTTTATTGAATGACTTTGTTTCGTAGCCAGCATTGATTTCGAGATGCTGACTCGCCAAACCCCGTTAGCTCGGCGAACCCGGTTAAATATCTTCAATGGAATTCAGCCCCATCAAAGTCCTCGCCGTTTCTTCTTACCCGAACGAAGCCGCAGCTACGAGGTTCCGGATAGCCCAATTCATCGAACCGCTGAGAGAATATGGAATAGAAGTTGAGCTTCGACCATTTCTCGATTCCGACGGCTTCAAGAGCTTCTACCGCGACGGCGACGGCTTTGAGAAGGTCCTCAAAGCCATTGCAGGGATCGCAGAAAGGGCGGGCGATGTCGTAACTTCCGGTAAGTACGATGTGCTGTTCGTACAGCGCGAGGCGATGTTCTTTGGACCCGAGATCTTCGAGTTCCTTGTCGATGCAGTCAAAAGGATTCCGATGGTCCTTGATCTGGACGATGCAACCTACGTCCGGTACACAAGCCCCAGATTCGGAAAGATCGGTAGCCTTTTGAAGTTCTTTGGAAAAACGGACAGGCTTATCGACAGGGCAGAAACGGTCGTTTGCGGCAACAGGTTTATTGCGGAATATGCGGAGTCCAGAGGGGCAAGAACGGTCGAGGTCCCCACGATCGTCGATCTTGACGTTTTCAAACCTCTCGAGAGGCGCGAGGGGCCGCCCGTCATCGGCTGGATCGGTACACATTCCACCTTCCCTTCGGTTCGTTCGGTTTTTCCCGTTCTTGAGCGTTTGTCAGCCGAATTCGATTTCAAAGTAAAGATCGTTGGCGCCGGCAGCAACGAAGTGTCTATTCCCGGCGCTCAGATCGAGAACTTGGGGTGGGACCTCGATCGTGAGGTTGAGGATTTCCGTTCGCTTGATATCGGCCTCTACCCTGTAAAGATAAGCAGTTCGGCGAATGAAGAGTGGCTCAAGGGGAAATCCGGCTTTAAGGCTATCCAGTATATGGCGACTGGGACGCCATTCGTGATGAGCCCGGTCGGGATATGCGCCGAGCTGGGCATCCCGGGCGAGACCCACTTCAATGCGGTAACCGACGAGGATTGGTATAATTCGTTGAAAAGCTTGCTATCTGACGAAAACAGAAGGCGACAAATGGGTGAGTCAGCCCGGAGCTATTCGCAGCAGCACTTTTCATTACCGAGACACGTTGAGGTGCTGGCAGACACCATCAGGAATTCAGTTCGAAAGCACTGACACAAAATTTGCCGCTCTCCCGCCCGAAAAAAGGTCGATAGATGTACATACTGGGATTAACGACGCTTGGCGATTCCGCAGCCAGCCTTATTAAGGACGGAGTGCCGATTGCCTGCGCCGAAGAAGAAAGGTTCTCACGCAGGAAACATCACAGCGGGTTTCCGTTCAAAGCGATCGAGTATTGTCTCGATCACGCCGGAATCACGCTGAAGGACGTCGAGCACGTCGGTCACTACTGGAAGCCCTGGATCCTTCGTCACAAGGCGATGCAGGCGGTAAAAGCCGCGTTTGTTTCGCGCGATATGTTCAAGGCTCGCGCAGACCGCGGCGTGGCCCAGGTAAGCGACAGTTACCTTGGGATGTTCAAGCACGCGAAGCGACTGCGCGAACACTTCGGTCCAAGCGATTTCAAGTTCCACTTTCTCGAGCATCATCAGACCCACGCTGCGAGTGCGTTCTTCGTGTCGCCGTTCGAGTCCGCCGCCATCCTGACGTGGGACGGCACCGGCGAGGACACGACGACGCTTTTCTGCCGCGGCGAAGGGAACAAGATCGAGGTCCTGAAACGGATCAAGCTGCCACACTCTCTCGGACAGTTTTATTCTGCGGTCACGAACTACCTTGGGTTCGACATGTTCAAGGGCGATGAATGGAAGGTGATGGGACTCGCGGCCTATGGAAAGCCGGAGTACTACGATTTCTTTGCGAACAAGGTGCTGACGCGGAACGGACACGGCGATTTTCATTTCAACATCAAGGTCCTTGATCACCATCTCGCAAAGCACTACCAGTTTCCTGACGAGATCGTTGAAGAGATCGGTCCCGCCAGGACGAAAAGCGAAGAGCTGACCGAACATCACTGGAACATCGCGTCGTCCGCCCAGAGGGTCCTCGAAGACACAGCGATCCATTTGACCAAAGAGATAAAGAGGATGACCGGCGAAGAGAACCTGTGCATGGCAGGCGGCGTAGCGTTCAACTCTGTCATGAACGGTCGGATCTTTCACGAGACCCCTTTCAAGGACTTCTATGTTCAGCCAGCGGCGGGCGATGCCGGATGTTCCCTGGGAGCGGCTTTGATGGTCTGGCACCAGAAGCTGGGCAATCCGCGCGGATTCGTGATGGATCACGCCTACTACGGTCCGGAATTCAACGGTGACGAATGCCGGGCGGCATTGGACGAAGCGCGGCTCAAGTACGAAACGCTCGACGACAAGGACCTCCTGCCAAAATTGGCGAAGCTGATTTCCGAAGGTGCGATCGTCGGATGGTTTCAGGGCCGTATGGAATGGGGGCCGAGGGCTCTCGGGTCCAGGAGCTTTCTCGCCGACCCTCGTCGGGCGGATATGCGGGAGATCCTTAACCACAAAGTGAAACTGCGCGAATGGTTCAGGCCGCTGGCGCCTTCAATGCAGGAGGAGCACGGCAACGAGGTATTCGGGGTTGAGCATCACGATCCGTTCATGATCACCGTCATAGAGGTCGCGGAGGAATACAAGGAGAAAATCCCGGCGGTGGTTCATGTCGATGGAACAGCGAGACCTCAGATGGTAAGCAAGAAAACGAACCCGCGTTACTGGAACCTGATCGAGGAATTCAGAAAGCTCACCGGTATTCCGATGCTTCTGAACACTTCGTTCAATTGTCAAGAGCCGATCGTTTGCACTCCGCTTGACGCGGTGAACACCTTTAATAACGCCCGATTCGACGCCCTGGTGCTTGAAGACAACCTTGTGATTCGTTCGGAGAACGAGTAAGGAACGGGAATGCTGAAGTACATCATCATCGGCGCTGTTTCGCTCTTGCTGGTTTTCAGTCAGCTGGCGCTGCTGCGTTATCTTGATTATTCAAGTGCTTACGTTGAGTGGATTGATGTGTCGCCCGGTGAAGAACTGGGCCGGCCTTCGCCCAATTTCTCGATAGCAACGATAGACTGGCACGTCGACAAGTATGCCAAGTCGCCCAAGTTAAAGCCGCTGCGAGAGTTCTTCCGTGAAAATTGCGGCGACAAGAGAGGGATTGAGGCCGCCAGCTGCATTTCCCTGGAATTGATCGAGATCATTCCGAAGGGAACCCCCAAACGTGAGATCTTTGACGTCGACTATTCACCTGCCAAAGCGTTTGAGAAGCACCTGGGAGGCGAACAGGGGTTTTGCACGAATTACGCCGGAATGACGACCGCGATGCTATTGTCGGTCGGGGTCCCTGCGAGATTCGTCCAGATCCGTACGGAGGATGGTTACGGCGGCCACAACATAACCGAAGTATGGGACGAGAACGAAGGTTGGGTGCTTTTTGACCCGTTCAATAATGGGCTGATCGAAAAGAACGGCGGGAGGCTCTCCGCAACGGAGGCGCATTTTGAAGAATCGGTGACCCGGGTTGATGCGTCCGAACCCGGAATGCGAAGAGGTCATCTCCCCGATTACTTTGAAAAGGAAAACCGACTCAGAACAACTCTGGTTTATCCAGAACCCTGGCTTTACACGCGTGTGGGATCAAAGGAAGCTCCTTTCTTTCGCGGCGCCTTCGTAGGCTTCGGCCAAGGCTTTTTCAGGTTTTCGCTTGCCCAGAACCTCTTGCGGGTGGGAATCCTCTTGTTTGCGGGAGTTTTTGTCGCGTCAGCACTTGCGATAGGCTACCGCACCTTTTCTCCATCGAAGCGCTGACCCGTCCGTTTGATTGATGTACCTCAAACCTCTCATTTTCCTGAATATCCTGATAATGATCGCTTATGCGGTCATCGCTTTTCCGGATGGCGTGGTGGCGCTGCTTCCGATCATCATCGTGTCGGGGGTCGTAATCTTTTTTGCCAACAGGTTCGAGAGAGAAGAGTCGAATATTTTGATCCAGGTGTTCCTCATTGCACTTGCCGCAAGACTGACGCTTGGACTTCTTGTTGACGTATTTGACCTGCGAGGCTTCTTCGGCGGTGACGCGAACACTTACAACAGGATCGCAAGCAAGATCGTCGACGTCTGGACCGGGGTGTCGGGGTCGGAGATCCTGGAAAGCCGGGACCTCAACAGAATGGCGGGCGGTTCGAGAGGAATGTACTACCTGACCGCGACGCTGTATCTGTTCTTTGGAAAGAACATACTCGCCGCGCAAGCCTTTTGCGGAACGGTCGGAGCCGCCACTGCGCCGGTCGTGTATCGATGTGCAAAGCTTCTCTATTCGAACAGGCGGGTTGCTATCATTGCGGCATATTTTGTAGCGCTTTTCCCGGCAATGATCGTCTGGTCGAGCCAGCTTCTCAAAGACGGACTCATCGTCTTTCTGCTCGCGTTCTCGATGCTGATGATAATCCGCCTGCAGAAGAAGTTCAGTACCGTTGACATCCTCTTGCTATGCGTTGCAATGCTTGGAGTTGTCACCTTCAGGTTCTACATCTTCTACATGCTCGCAGCTGCGGTCGTCGGTGCATTCATCGTTGGAAGCGGTGGAACGAAACAGTCCCTGACGGTGCGACTTGCCGCGTTGCTGATGATCGGACTTGGACTTACATATCTCGGGGTCCTTAGGAGCGCCGGACGGGGGCTTGAACGGATAGACAGTCTCCAGACTGTTCAAACGAGTCGTGCCGGCTTGGCAAGAGACGAAGCGGGGTTTGGTGAAGACATCGACGTATCCACGACGGAAGGCGCTATTTCTGCAATACCGATAGGACTCACATATCTCTTGTTGGCTCCTTTTCCCTGGCAGGTCGCGACACTCCGCCAGACCGTGGTTCTTCCGGACGTGCTCATATGGTGGTCATCGCTGTTCTTCCTTGTGGTGGGCGTGATCTACTCGATCCGCCACAAATTCAAGGAGACAGTGCCTATCTTCCTGTTTACGGGAATGCTGTCGTTCGCCTACTCGATATTCCAGGGGAACGTCGGAACGGCGTACAGGCAGCGGACCCAGATCCAGGTCTTTCTGTTCATCTTTATTGCGGTCGGGATAACTGTTTTCCTCGAGAGGCGGGAGAACAAGAAGGCCCTGAGGGAAGCGAGGCGCCGTGAGATGGACCGGAATTTCCGGGAGAGGGAAAGACTGCGGGTGGAGGGGGTTGGAAGCTGATTGAAAATTGAGAATTGAAGATTGAGAGTGGGAATCCAGTTTGCTAAGACTGGAACAATGGTGATAGCGATGAGTCCCGAATTTTATCAGCTTCGAGCAAGTTCAACGGTTTCGCCTTTCAGCACCTTTGGTTGAGTTGCTGGGCTTCAAATTGATACTTGCCAATCTTCAATTCTCAATTTTCACCTCTGACTTCAGAATTCTGAATTCTTAGCAGCTATGTGCGGTATCGTCGGATTTACAGCCAAATACTTCGGGGATGAGGAACGGGGCATCCTGGAGCGGATGAACGGGAAGATCATTCACCGCGGTCCCGATGAAGACGGCTTTTACCTCGGTGAAGGCTTTGGCATGGCGATGCGGCGCCTTTCGATCATCGATCTTTCGGGCGGGCAGCAGCCCATTCACACCAGCGACAGATCAAAGTGGATCGTCTATAACGGTGAGTTCTACAACTATCGCGAGCTCCGTAGAAAGCTTGAAGAAGACGGGCACGAATTCTACACAAATTCCGACACCGAGGTGATCCTGCACCTTTACGACAAATACGGTTCGCGGTGCGTCGAGTACCTGCGGGGAATGTTCGCCTTCGCAGTGTGGGATGAAAAGGAAAGAAGTCTGTTCCTCGCGCGCGACCGCACAGGACAGAAGCCGCTACTGTATTCGCGGCGTCCTGACGGACATATTGTCTTCGGTTCTGAGTTCCAGGCGATATTGGAGCATCCGGACATATCACGGGAGGTCGATCCTCAAGCGATTGACGACTATATGTCGTACCAGTGCGTTCCTGCCCCTTCGACCGCATTTCGGGAGATGAGGAAACTCGAGCCCGGTCACTGGCTGATCTGGAAGAACGGCCAGATCAGGACAGAAAGGTACTGGAAGCCCGACTTCTCGAAGAAGATCAGGATCAGTGAGGAAGAAGCTGTAGAAGAGACGTCCCGCGTGCTTCAGGAGTCTGTGAAGCTTCGGATGATCTCGGAAGTGCCCTTGGGTGCGTTCCTCTCGGGCGGCGTGGATTCTTCAACCATTGTCGCCCTGATGGCTAGAGTAAGCGATCGGCCGGTCAAGACATTTTCTATCGGATTTGAAGAACAGGACTACAGTGAGCTCAAGTATGCGAGGAAGGTAGCCGAGCACGTTGGAGCGGAGTACAACGAGTTCATCGTTAAACCGAATGCTCTCGAAGTGATCCCAAAGCTCGTAGAGCACTATGGCGAGCCATACTCAGACTCTTCGGCGATCCCGACCTACTACGTCTCACAAGAAACCCGGAAGCACGTGACCGTCGCCCTGAACGGGGACGGAGGGGATGAATCGTTTGCCGGCTACGAGAGGCACGCCGCGATGAGGCTGGCGGAGTTCTATCAGCGTGTGCCTTCTGCATTGAGAACAGCACTCTTTGAGGCCCCGATATCGGTGCTTCCCACTTCAGAGATCAAGCGTTCGAGGATAAGGGACGTAAAGAGATTTCTGTCCGCGGCTAGACTGGCCGCGGGACCAAGGTACAGCCGGTGGATGACCACATTCGATGACGAACGAAAATCAGCGCTTTATTCCAGCCAGTTCCGGTCGCAGTTGAACGGCAACGGCAGCAGGTCGGTTTTTGCGGATTGGCTCGAGTCTGACGAGGCCGAAGGGATCGTTGACAGGTGCCTGCTTACCGACATGATGACCTATCTGCCCAACGATCTTCTTGTAAAGGTGGATATCGCTTCGATGGCCAACTCGCTCGAAGCCCGCTCACCGTTCCTTGATCACAAAGTGATCGAATTTGCGGCCTCGCTTCCGGAAGAGCTGAAGATGAGGAGAATTGCGACAAAGTCCTTGCTAAAGAAAGTCGCTTCACAGCTTGTTCCGCGAGAGGTGATCTATCGGCCGAAGATGGGTTTCGGTGTACCGATCGGAAACTGGTTCCGTGGCGAGTTGAAGGGATTTATCCGTGACATACTTCAATCGAATGAGGCGCGCTCCCGTGGACTATTCAAACAAGAAGAAGTAGATCGAATGACCGAAGAACACGTATCCGCAAAAAAGGACCATACTTTTCAGATCTGGTCACTGCTAATGCTTGAGCTTTGGTTCCAGAAATTTGTTGACCGATAGCAACGGTTTGATCAGCTCCATAAAAAAGAAACTAATAGAAACGTTCCCAAAGACCTGGAGGTACTGGGGGGTGTTCTTCGACCGCAATTCGTATCTGCGCGTGAACGGCTGGTTTGAAACGATGCGGCGCGGGCATCCATGCAGGCCCGACGGATCACCCATACCGTGGTTGAACTACGCGATGGTCGGCTTTCTTGAGGAACGATTGACCGATGATCTGGATATTTTCGAGTTCGGGAGCGGCTATTCGACGATCTTCTATGGCCAGAGGGCAAAGAGCGTCGTAGCGGTCGAACACAACGAGAAATGGGTTGAGATCCTCCGCGAGAAGCTTCCCGACAACGTCGACTTGCGGGCTATCGCGCTGGATGACAGCGAGGACTACGAGAATTCGATCGTACGAACGGGCAGGGTCTGGGATGTCGTGGTGGTTGATGGCAGAAGGCGGATGAAGTGTTTCCGCAACAGCATCGAACATCTCACATTAGGTGGCGTCGTCCTGCTCGACGATTCGTACCGGACGGAATATCGCGAGGCTTTCGAGTTGGCTGAGGCAAGGGGATTCAGAAATCTGAAATTTACCGGCGTCTCGGCGAGAAAGTTCGGTCAAGATGAAACAACCGTCTTTTATCGCTCAGACAATTGCCTGGGAATTTGAACTTATCTGAAGGTAACTATCACAAGATGAAATTTGGAAAGGCAGCAAAATGGACGCTTGGCGGAGTCGCAGTACTTGCCACTTTCCTCGTCGTAGCGCTGCTTTATGCGCACAGCGTTTCCAACGAAGTTACTGATGAGGACAGAAGTTCCGTGCGTGAATACTTGACGGATGTGGAGCCGCCTCAGCCCGGTATTTCATTTGAATCCGATGTTGAATTCATACGGATGGTCCAGGATTCCGTTCTGACTGTCGCTCCTGAGAACAAGGGCATTCCGTTCGGTCAGCCCAGGGAGCCAAAGGACCTGCTGGAAGCGAAGAAGGGACTGTGTTTTGACCGAAGCAGGGTGATCGAAAAGATCCTGAGAATATACGGCTTTGAGACGCGGCACATTTTCATCTACACGACCAAGGCGACCGGCAGTTCGTTGAGATCTTTCATTACTCCAGGTGTCGGTTCTCACGCGGTTTCCGAAGTAAGGACCGCAAAGGGATGGTTGGTGGTTGACTCGAACGACCGATGGATCTCGCTGGATTCGAATGGGGATCCTAGAGGTATGGAAGACTTGGCTGACTCTCTGTTCAAAGGTCGAGAGGTGTCCTGGAAAGAAGAGCCGCCGGAGATCTACACAAAGCTGCACCCCTACACTTTCGTTTACGGGCTGTACTCAAGGCATGGCGAATTCTACCCGCCCTACAACGCTATCCCCGACGTTAACTACGGCGAACTTCTCTACAACATTTACTAGTTTTTTCGGGTTTTTCTCCAGATCCCCGTATCAATCCCTGTTAGCTGTTCCAGTTCTTCGTTAAACGGAACGAAGAATTCAGCCAGCGCTTTCCTTGTTTCAGGGTCGAGCGGCTCGACCTTCTTTGAAGATTTGTTCATTTCTGTCAGGCCGACCGCGATCTTCCCGAACAGCCTCGGCGGGAGTACCGCCTTTGCCGCATTCTTGAGCGGGTTGTCCTGTCTGCGAAGACTTCTCAACATCGTAGAAAAGACCCTGGATCTCGCCTTCCTTGTCTGATTGTGCCGTTTTTCGAGATCGGGACGAAAATTAGGGTCGACATCAAGCTTTTCAAAGATCTTATTGCACAGCTTTGAAGGATCATTCTTGAAGTCTTCGAACAAGTGGACTATCACCGAGTCCTTTGGAAAATACTCATACATTCTCTTGAGAAACTCTGAGTAAAGCCCCAGTCTGACGAACTGCCTGTACATGTAACTGTCTCTATCATCAGACCTTATCGCGTCGATCACCGTCGGGAAGGGAGGTCTTTCCTTATAGAGCTTCTGCATAGAGTAAGAAGAATAGGCTCTGTCTACAGGGTTTCTTAACAGATAGACCACTAGGCACTCGGGATTGTGTTCCTTCAGTCGCTCGAAGGCCCGTCGGTGCGTGCACATGTTTGCGTTCTTGGCTATAAGTCTCCCTTCAGGGCTGATCAAGGCAGGATCGCCAAAATGTTTGTGAAACGCTTCCTCATACCCGGCTTCGAACGCTTTGGTGCGGACGAAGTAGTCGAATTCTATCTGTGGGTGAGTTGTTATCTCCGGATGTTCGCCGAGGTAGTTCTTCAGGGAAGTTGTAGCGGCTTTCTGAGCGCCGACGATCATCAAGTCGATCTTTTTCATGCTTCAGTATTGAGAGTTCAACGGGAACAGGCGAAAGCTCGATTGTAAACCCATCCAGAGCGTCTCCAAACCGCGGAGCAGACCCCGCACCTGGTTTGCACCTTTGCGGATCCGCAGTTTGTACCAATCGCTCCGAATTCCTCGATGCAGAAAGACGCGTGTGCTTTGACAACTCGCCAAACCCGGGAAACTCAGTAAACTAATCAGAGTGAAGATCTTACGCATCATCGCGAGACTGAATGTCGGGGGCCCCGCAAGGCACGTCGTCTGGCTAACTGAAGCGCTGAACGACGGGGAGTTCGAGTCGCTACTGCTTGCTGGCACGGTTCCGCCGACTGAAGAAGACATGGGCTATTTCGCCGACCAGCACGGAGTAAAGCCGGTATTCATAGAAGAAATGTCGCGTGAGCTTTCGCCAAAGGACGCGGTTTCTTTGTGGAAGGTCTGGCGGAGGGTCCTGGCAGAAAAGCCGGACATAATCCACACACATACCGCGAAAGCGGGGACCATAGGGCGGGTAGCCGGATTCCTGTACAAGTGGATCACGCCTTCGGTTCTGATTGGCAGGCCCAGGCGAGTAAAGCTCATCCACACATATCACGGTCATATTTTTCACAGCTACTACGGTAAGGCCAAGACCCGTTTATTCCTTTTCATAGAGCGGACCCTCGCTAGGCTCGCGACCGACAAGATCCTGACAATAACGGAACAGCAGAGAAAAGAGATCCACGAAGATTACGGGGTCGGAGCCGGGGGTCAGTTCGAAGTCGTTCCGCTTGGGATCGACCTGAGTGTTTTTGAGGATCCTGGTTCGCGCCGGAAGCTTTTGAGGGACGAGATCGGAGCTGCGGATGGCGACATCGTTGTTGGTATCGTTGGGCGCCTGACGGAGATCAAGGATCACGAGCTCTTTCTCCGGGCTGCAAGAGAATTAAGCCACGAAGGTCACGAAGTACACGGAAGTAATGAACCAGGAAGTAGAGCCCGGGATCGTCAAATAAAGTTTGTCGTGATCGGCGACGGGCATCTGCGGGTAGAACTCGAGGAGCTTGCGGAGAAACTTGGACTAGATGAAAGAGTGGATTTCATCGGTAACCGGGAAGATCCGGACGTTTTCTACGCAGGATTGGACATCGTCGCACTGACCTCCAGGAACGAAGGCACTCCGCTATCGCTGATCGAGGCGATGGCGAACCGGATTCCGGTAGTTTCTACGGCAGTGGGAGGCGTGGTTGATCTGGTAGGAGACAGGAGGCAGGAGACAGGAGACATAATCGGAACCCGGAGCGCCAGCGACGGGCAGGACAGAAGTCAGAAGTCAGAAGTCGGAAGTCAGAAGTCAGAAATCGTAAGTCAGGGAGAAGAGAGGGCCCAGTCCTCGATCGCGGTCTGCGAACGCGGCGTCTCCGTTCACTCCCGCGAGCCAGAAGACTTTGCAGCCGCGATCTCGCTCCTGGTGAATGACATCGGCCTCCGTGAGCGAATCGCAGATGCGGGATTTCAGTTCGTTAAAGCAAAGTACGACAAGTCGCGGCTCGTAAGCGATATCAAGAAACTGTACAGAGAGTTGATAGTTGAAGATTGAGAATCGAGAATCGGAGGCTAAGGTTCTCTTCTTTGCGATCCTCGGCGGCTTCGCGCATTTGCGAGCATTCATACACTCATCGGTGTTGCGCGCTGTCCGTGAAGCGAGATTTCCCGCAAAGCCGCAAAGCAACGAAGTTCCGATAAGAAGAAAAGGGCACGCTGGAACCAACCGAATATCTTACCGATCCTGCTCAAATTGTTTGATTTCTCACCTTGCTTTTACAGGGCCTTTCCTTTGTAATAAGTACGGTTTTTCACAAGCAATTCTCCCTCAACACTAAAGTATGTCGTGGCTGTTGAGTAATCCTGTTTTCATAACAATTACCGCAGCCGTAGTGTCCGCCGGCCTGACGTGGATCGTCAGGGGAATGGCCCGGAAATACGGCTTTGTGGCCAAGCCGAAAGCTGACCGTTGGCACAAGAAGCCGACCGCGCTGATGGGCGGCGTGGCGATCTTTGCCACTACACTGCTCGTTTACCTGATCCTCGTCCCTAAATCCGGAGAATCACTGATAGTGATGGCCGGTGCTACCTTCCTTTTTCTCGTAGGATTTGTCGACGACATCCTGTATATAAAGCCCTATCAGAAGATCATCGGCCAGGTGATCGGCACCGCGATCATCATTGGCGCCGGCCTGACAATGCCGATAACCGGCTACCAGATGATAGACATCTGGATTACAGCGCTTTGGCTGATAGGGATCACCAACGCAGTTAATCTGCTGGACAATATGGACGGCCTCGCCGCAGGAGTGGCGGGCATCGCGGCATTGACCCTTGCGATCGGATTCTATAATTCGGGTGCCTCGGGCGAGATGCTTCTTATCTGCGGATTTATAGGCGCATTGCTCGGTTTTCTGGTCTTCAATTTCAATCCGGCGACGATCTTTATGGGAGACGCCGGATCGATGTTCGTCGGATTCCTGCTTTCGGGTGCGGTAATGCTCAATCAGTCGGGAGGCCGCTCAAGAGGAATCGTATCTGTTCTTGCTGTACCAGCGCTCATCCTGTTCGTTCCCATCTTCGATACGACGCTCGTCACGATCCTGCGGAAGATGTGGGGCAGGAAAGCTTCCGAAGGCGGCCGCGATCACACTTCTCACAGGCTTGTTGCGCTTGGACTTTCCGAACGTTCCGCGGTGCTGATGCTATACGGATTTGCGATCGCAGCAGCGGCGCTTTCTCTCTACCTCAAACAGCTGAAGATAATTCAGAGCCTCGCGATCATAGGTCTGTTCACCGTTATCCTGACCATCGTCGGCGTTTATCTGGCAAGGGTAAAGGTCTATGCAGAGCAGGACGAAGACCTGGCATTGAAGGACAACGCTGTCTTCGGATTTATCTACGATTTCTCGCACAAACGGCGCATCTTCGAAGTCCTGCTTGATTCAGTACTGATCACTCTCGCCTACTACTTTTCGTACGTACTTCTGTTTGGCGCATTTGAAGATACAGGCAACTGGGAGCTCTTCATTGAAACGCTTCCGCTTCTGATAGTGATCAAGCTCGCGGCATTCCTTCTGGTAGGCGTTTACAGGGGGATCTGGAGGTATACGGGCGTCAGTGACCTTCTGACCTTCACAAAAGGCGTAGTGCTGGGCTCGGCCGGAAGCATCCTCGCGATTCTCCTGTTGTACAGATTCCGCAACTTCTCTCGGGCTGTCTTTGTTGTTGATGCGATTCTGCTTCTTGCCGCGCTTGCCGGAAGCCGTATGGCGTTCCGCCTGATTCGGCAGCTTCTTCCGAATCCGGTCGCAAGTTATGGTAGGCGGGTCCTTATCTACGGTGCTGGAGACGGCGGCGAAATGGTACTTAGGGAACTAGAAAACAATCCCGACTGGGAATACACCGCCGTTGGATTTGTGGACGATGATCCCCTGAAGGAAGGAAAAGTAATGCACGGGCTCAAAGTGCTGGGAGGTAACGGGTCACTTGCGGACATATGTCGGCAGTACAACGTTCAGGAGGTCCTGATATCGTTCCGCGAACTTGCTCCCGACAAGCTCAAAGAGATCCGGATCACATGTCAGAATGCCGACGTTTCGCTCAAGCGCGCGCAGATCAAGATCGAGCCGGTTGAGTTTGAGTGATTAATAAGACCTAACAAGATGAACAGGATAGATAGGATGGCTAAGTCCGAGCGAGCTTGAAACTGTTATTTGCCAAGTGCCATTGCCCTATTTTGTTTATCCTTTCTATCCTGTTTTTTCTCCAGCTTCTGTGAAGATCGAATTGAAACTCGACAGCCTTGGAAAGCGCGTGATTGTAGCCGCAGGGTTCCTTGTGGTCCTGATCCTGTTCGCATTTTCAACGCTCAAGCTTCTCGCAAATGCGGTCGCGCAGGGGGCGGATGAGCCGGCGTCTGCTGAATTCGCGGCCTGGATATCTCCTGACGAACCGTACGCATATTACATCTCGGGATTCTATCTTGAGCGATCGATGCGTTCCGACGACCTGCCGCGATCTCTCGAAATGTATGACAAGGCTGCTGCTCTCGAACCTTTCGACTACCTGCTGTGGCTCGAATACGGCAAGGCCCTTGAACGAAATGGCAGACCGGAAGACGCGGAAAAGGCGCTGAAGCACGCCGAGTCGGTTGCTCCGAACTATTCCGAGGTCCAGTGGGCGCTCGGAAACGTCTTGATCCGAAACGGAAAGGCTGACGACGGCTTCGCTCACCTCAGGAAGGCAGTTGAAGGGAACAAGAAGTTCGCCAAGCCCGCGGCGTCCCTCGCCTGGGATATTTTTGAGGGTGACGTCTCTGCCGTTGAAAGAACGGTTGGTGACTCGAATGCTGTAAAGGCCTCGGTAGCAGCGTTCTTATCGAACCAGGGCAAGTTCGACGAGTCGCTTCGTGTCTGGCGGTCGATCCCTGAGGCTGAACGGCGAGACGCCCATTCAGATTCCGGCAAACAGATCCTGAACGCGATGTTGAAGCAGAAGAGATACGCACTGGCGGCCGAGGTCCAGGCCGATCTTTCAGATGTCGGGCCGCGGCTCGAGAAGGTATCGAACGGCGGATTCGAAGCTGAGGTCGCTTCGAAGGGATCGGGTGCGTTCGAATGGAACATAGCTGAGGGAAAAAGACCGACGATCGGCATCAGCGTTGAACAGAAGAGATCCGGCGGAAAGAGCCTTGCCGTGATCTTTGGGGGCAGTTCGACAGATAACTTCAGACAGGTTTCTCAGGCAGTGGCCGTTCGTCCGGAAACCGAGTACCGGTTCAAGGCTTTCTATCGATCGGATCTCAAGGCTGAAAAGACAATGTACTGGCAGATATCGGATGCGAACTCGGGGAAGGTGCTTGCCGAGTCCCCTCCGTTCGAATCCGAATCAGACTGGGTTCCTCTGTCGGCTTCATTTCGCACCGCGAGCGGCTCTGAAGGAATCGTCATAAAACTTTTGAGGGAAAAATGCACGGGCCGCGGGTGCCAGATCTCGGGCCGTGTCTGGCTAGACGACGTATCGATCGAAAAAGAATAGACGGTTGAGTTGAAAGAGTCTGTTGAGACTATTGAGTCAGTTGAGTTTGCCGGGTATGCCTGTCGCGTGAGCTTCATCCAGTACGAGGCTTTTATAGCATTGTTGCTTCGCCAGGCTGAGGTTTGTCGAACGAGGTTGGCCGCACTTGCCGCACAAGAATAGGCGAAACGGCATAAAAATGTCCCATTCAGAATCCACATCGGCGATACACAGGCCCTCGATGATCTCCAGGTTCTCTCGTACGGCGATCTTTGTACTCCTGCTCGCTTTGCCGATAATTGCGAACCTTTCATTCGGATCGGTAACCAGCGGCGCTTTCTTCTTTATCGCGATAGCTGTTTCCGTGATCCCTGCCCTTTGGCTCGGACACTCGTTCAGCTCCGGAGAGTTCAGGCTGCGGCTGGATATGACTCAGCTGGCGATCCTCGGCCTGATAATTCTCGGGTTGATCCAGCTGTTACCAGTCGGCGGAGTTGCTATCCCCGAAGGCATATTGTCATCGGAGCCATCAAGTGCTTTGTCGGTGGATCCCAACGCAACCCGTTTGGCGATCGTGCGCCTCTTTGTATTTGGCGTTTTCTACGCAGCCGCCCTAACTTTCCTGAATCACCGTGACAGGATTCGCACGGCGGTAGTCGTTCTTATCGCTTTCGGTTCGCTTATGGCGTTCTTCGCCGTGCTTCAATTCCTTTCGAGCCCGGAGACGATACTGGGTTTCACTCCCGCAGCGGCAGCCCGGCCGTACGGCACCTACGTCAATCGCCATCATTTCGCCTCGCTACTGGTGATGATCTTTGCAGTTGCCTTCGCTCAGCTGCTGATGGGCGGTGCAAAGAAGGACCGACTTGTTTTTTATCTCATTGCTATTCTTCTTTTAGGCACAGGGGTGATCTTCGCGGGATCAAGGGGAGCTTTTTTGAGTCTGATCGCAGTCCTTGCTTTTCTCGGTGTCGGGGTGCTCATCGTCAAACGCAGTAAGAGCGGTAATCGTTCTGAGGGCGGAAGGTCCTTGCTAAGAAACGCGGCGGTCCTTGGCATATCGACGATCGGCTTTCTTCTGCTGTTGGCTTTTGTCGCCATTTGGGCCGGTGGTGAGCAGGAGCTTATTCGCGGTGCGGCTATGCAGACTGAGGGAGAGGACTTTTCGACAGGCCGGATCCACTTCTGGACCGTCGCCCTCACTATATTTGTCGCCAACCCGGTGTTTGGCTCCGGGCTGGAGAGCTTTGGAGTGGCGTTTACCCGGTTCGATACGATGAACGGCCTATACCGTGTCGAACACGCACACAATGAGTATTTGCAGATGTTGTCGGACGGCGGGTTGATAGGGCTCGCACTGGTCCTGTTCTTTATCTTTTTCCTGTTCCGGGGGGCCCAAAGATCGATCAGGTCTTCCCGCGAGAAGTTTACAGCAGCAGCTTCGCTGGGAGCGCTCGCGGGATGCTTCGGCGTACTGGTCCACAGCGTCGTGGATTTCCCCCTGCGCACGAACGCGAATATGTTCTTTTTTCTTTTACTCGCCGCGATCGCTATAGGCAATCGGAACAATGGGAACCCGGAGCGCCAGCGACGGGCATAATAATCAGAACCCGAAGCGCCAGCGACGGGCATAATAATCAGAACCCGGAGCACTAGCGACGGCTATAATAATCAGAACCCGAAGCGCCAGCGACGGGCATAATAATCAGAACCCGAAGCGCCAGCGACGGACGGGCACAATAATCAGAACCCGGAGCACTAGCGACGGACGGGCATAATAATCAGAACCCAGAGCACTAGCGACGGCCATAACCAAAAGCGATAGGAACCCGGAGCACCAGCAACGGGCATAGCCAAAGGCGAGGGCCAGTACGAATCGTTCAGATTCCCCCTGGCAGATCCCTTCCTTGGCTATAGATCACATAGTCAATCGCTTTCCATAGCGCCTCTTCATGCCATAAATACCTACAACTTCCTCTAGAGGCCCATGGAGAATGCTCGCCTGACCAAAGATTCTTCTCTCGAAGGTCTCGAGTGGCGTAGGCTTTGAACTTCGTGACTATTGAGGAAGACGGGGCTGTTCCGACATCGACGACAATGTGGACGTGATTAGTTCTTACATTCAGTGCGTAAAGAGCCCATCCAAGGCAATCGCAAGTGCGCCTAATGGATTTACTCACTTCCTTCCGCATTGCGCGGTCTAACATAACTGGATCGGATTTAAGAAGAGACCTACTCTCATCCTGCCAATCGTCGTCAGGGGGCAAGTAAAGTTGGCCAAACCCATTCTGGTACTTGGTTACAGTGCCACGAACGTTGCCGGGGAGCCAAGTGCCGTAACACCGGAACGTTATCAGGTAGCCGAGGGGGTAGCCTGTCGTGTTGAACTCAGGTTTATGCATCGTCAGGTGAGGTGACGAACTATTCGTTTTCGCTTCCAGGGAGCTACGGGAAGCCTTACGTCTCAATTGACGCTATAGGTGGCGGCCCTGATTCTAGCACGATTCGATTATGCCCGTCGCTGGGGCGTGACGGGTTCTGATCATTATGCCCGTCGCTGGCGCTTGACGGGTTCTGATTATTATGCCCGTCGCTGGCGCTCCAGGTTCTGATTATTATGCCCGTTGCTGGGGCGTGACGGGTTCTAATTGTTATGCCCGTCGCTGGCGCTCCGGGTTCTGATTGGTGCCCGTCGCTGGGGCGTGACGGGTTCTAATTGTTATGCCCGTCGCTGGCGCTCCGGGTTCTGATTATTATGCCCGTTGCTAGCGCTCCGGGTTCTGATTATTATGCCCGTCGCTGGCGCTCCGGGTTCTGATTATTATGCCCGTCGCTAGCGCTCCGGGTTCTTCTTCTCAAGCAGTAACTTCTTAGCTTCAAACGCCTGGTCGAACGCGCCGCCTTCGACCTTTCCGATTCTCAATGCGGCGTCATAGATCTTCTCGGCATATTCCGGCTGCTTGTAGAACTCGTAGATCCTTCCCAGCGCAAAATACGTCGAGGAAAGCAGTCCCGGATCGGTCGTTTCGTTCGCTGATCGCAGGACATTCTCGTAATAGACCTTCGCCTTGACCAGTTTCAGATTAAGTTCTTCCGAATCCTTCACACCTTCAGCCGACCTGCTCGAAAGGCGACCAAGGGCATAGTAGATCCTGGGCGATTCGGTCGGAGCTTCCTCCAAAAGATTCTTCAAAGCCTGTTCAGCTTCCGGGTATTTCCCTGCATCTGCGATCTTGTCGATCTCGAGCAGCTTGTTTGTAAGGGGATTTTCTACAAGCGTCGTCTCGATCACAAAGGTCGTACCCTGACGGGCGCGTTCCTCTTCAGCCCTCTTGCGGGCGTCGGCCACAGCGGTGAGCCTGCCGGACTCTGCTGTAGCATCGAGCGAGATTATCCAGTCCTTGAGCGAACTCGCAATATCGAATCCCGATTCCTCGATGCCTTGCAGTTTCTCCGCAAAATAGAAATTCAGTATCGCGCCCTCTTCATAACTCTCGGAAAGCTGAAGAGCGGCTTCGTCAGCCAGGAGTCCTTTGACGCGATTCAGTTCTGCCACGACAGCCTGTTTCTCGGCTTCAGTCTTAAGAAGCGGAAGCTTGGAACGCGCCTGTGCGGTCGCTACCTGTTCTTTTCGATACTGTTCTTCCCGGGCGTCCACCGCCGCGACCAAAGAACGGGTGATCGTCAGGTACGGATCCGCCGAGACCTGACCGCCAGCTTCTCTTCGATCGTTGATCAATTTGCGGATCGCCTCACTCTTCTCCCGGACCTCCGACGCGCTGTTTAGCACAAGCGGATCGAGGACGAACTGAAGATACCCGCGGCGTACCTCGGAGCGGCTGAGATCGGTATCGGGTGGAATGATCGCGTAGTAATCGTCGGTGATGTTCAGGAAATTAACCGTTCCTTCAGCAGTCAGAAGTTCCGGGACGATCGTAAAAGACCTTTCCCTGGCCCTTGGTTCGTAAGTCGTGATCGTTTTCTTTCCTTTCTGAGTTTCGACCTTTACCCTTTCAATATAGGTCAGCTCCGGCCTCGTGTTCATGTAGTCCAGGACGTCGGTTACCATCTCACGGGCGGATGGCCTCAGCTCATCGCTCATCGCCTTGTACTCTTCAAATATCCGGTCGATCTCCTGCGAAACACCTTCGGCCTTATAGAACTCGCGCACGAGTACTGAAAAATCCAAGACTTCGAGCAGGTCGTCCGGAAGATCTATCGATCGAAATGGCTCATCCAACTGAGGCGCGGGTGAAAGGGAGTAGGCCATTGATATAAAAGGCGCTGCGATCTCAGAGGGCCGCTGGTCCGAATGCCTTTTCTTGTACTGGTTTACAAAGATGTCGATCTTCTGTTTGAGGTCCGGGCCCGCCTTCTTGGCAGTCTCTCGGAGACGGATTCGAAGCTCTTCTCCCTTGTCGGAAAGCTCATACTCCATACCCGCGACCTCGAGAGTCGCGAGAACCGCTATCAGCCGTTTATCAGGCTCGATCCTTACGCCGTAACTTGTGAGATCAAACACCGGCGCGCTCTGTGCACAAACGAACGTGGCCAATGAAAGCAGAAGCAAGATCAAAAGTACTTTCTTCATCATCAACAACTCTTGAAAGGAAAAAGGCAAAGAACACAAACTGAGCAAGGGATACAAGGGGGGTAAAAGCAACCGATGTCTGTCTGTGTCTTTGCTGTCATCAGGATGCCGTGCCTTCTTCAATAGATGCTTTGCCAAAGGCAAAACGAAGGACAGCGGATCCAAGAGCATCCCCTGTCCTTCGTCTGATACTGATCCTCGCGGCCAAAGGCCTCAATCCCTTGACTATTCGTAGCTCGCCAGAGCTTCGCTCTCGTCTTCGTAAGTATCAAAAACCGTCAGCAGTTTGGTAATGGCCAGGAGATCCTGGATCTTTTGTGTGAGGTTTAAAAGTTTGAGGCTGCCCGATTCCTTATTGACTGCGGTGTAGCTCGAAACAAGTTCCCCGATGCCGCTTGAATCGATGTAACCGACGTCCGAAAGATTCAAAAGGATCTTTTTCTTGCCTTCGCCGAGCAGTCGGCGAATAGTGTTACGAAGCGCCACGCTTCCCTCGCCGATCGTCACTTTTCCGCTCATGTCCAGAACAGTGACATCGCCAGCCTGACGTTCCGAAATATTAAGTTCAGCCATTTTTATCTCCTGGAAAGTTTTTTGAAAATGTAAGCGCAGATTCTATTCGAAATCCGCGGAAAAATCCAAGCAGGCCAAAACTCAGAGCTCTTTGACCATTCTTACGAGCATCCCGCCCTCCGGGTGGTTGTGCCATTCGACAGTGTTTACAAAGTTCTGCATGAACAGTATCCCGCGGCCGTCTTCTTTTAGGAGGTTCTCCGGGTTCGTAGGATCAGGAACATCCTCGACCTTGAATCCCTCGCCATAGTCTCTGACAGTGATCTCAAGTCCGCCTGGTACATCGCAAAGCGTTACATCAACTCTCTTCGACTCGTCCAGGCCATTGCCGTGCTTAACCGCATTGGCGACAGCCTCCCGTACGGCCATGTCGATCCCGAAGATCGCGTCATCCTCAAACCCGAGTCCCTTCGCGTAATCGACCGTCTTGGTCACCGCCTCGTCGATCGATTCGATCGTGCTGGCAATGGTGATCTGCTCCTTGTTCTCGCCCACACCTGTCCTCTTGGAAATTACCCCTGAATACTTGTTTGGATTCCCCACAACTTAACTTTTGAAAGGGCTTATGTCAAGAACCTTTATCGCCGTTCGGGACTTTGTCGAAGGTCCTGTGATCGGCGTGCTTCACCCGGAAAGAATCGTTTGCTAATGTGACTGTTTTCAAGTCCTTGCGAGCAGAGTACAGATGAGGATCAGAAGAGGAGAACAAGTCCGGGGCGAGATATCTCTGCCCGGAGACAAATCGATCTCACACAGGGCGGCGATGATCGGCGCTATTGCTGAAGGGACCACGGAAATATCCAACTTTGGTCCAAGCGCAGACTGTGTCACTACGCTCAGATGTCTAGACCGGCTGGGTGTGAAGATCAAGACAGGGGTAGATCTGGTCACTGTTCGCGGAGTCGGGAAGACCGGCTTTGCCGCACCGTCGTCCGAGCTTGATTGCGGAAACAGCGGAACGACCACGCGCCTTCTGGCCGGGATCCTCGCCGGTCACCGATTCCGAACGCGCATGACCGGGGACCGATCTTTAAGTTCGCGGCCGATGCAAAGGATCATACGACCACTGAGCAAGATGGGAGCCCGAGTCAGATCTTTGGACGGAAAACTTCCGATAGAGATCGAAGGGGCTACGCCGCTAAAGGGTATAGCCTACGATCTGCCGGTTGCTTCTGCGCAGATAAAATCGTGCCTTTTGTTTGCAGGACTGAATGCGGACGATATCACTACGGTCACTGAACCTGTTTCAACGAAGAGAGGTCCGGTTTCCCGTGATCATACCGAGCGGATGCTCGAGGCTTTTGGCGCTGATATAGAATTGAAAGACAGAAAAGAAGATGGAGGCTACAAGCACTCGATCTCGATCTCCGGTGCTTCAGAGCTGAAAGGAAGACCGGTGTCCGTGCCCGGCGACATTTCCTCGGCGGCATTTCTGATAGCCGCGGCCGCCGGTCTTGAAGGTTCTGAACTGATAATCCGCGACGTAGGCATTAATCCGACAAGAAGGGCGATAGTAGACGCGGTCATAGAAATGGGTGCGGATCTTGACGTCGCGGAAAAGGAGGCTGCCGGTGGAGAACCGATAGCGGACATTGTCGTAAGAGGCGGGCTTGAACCCTTGTCTGGCCCCTACCGGATCGCCGGCAGTGTTGTTGCAAACCTGATTGACGAGCTTCCCGTCCTCGCTGTTCTCGGCACAAGGCTGGCAGGAGGACTGGAGGTCCGCAACGCTGAAGAACTGCGTCTCAAGGAGTCGGACCGGATAGACGCCGTTGTTTCGAATCTGAGAAAGATGGGTGCTGAAGTCGAGGAATACAACGACGGATTTGGCGTCGGAAATTCTCAGCTGATCGGAGCAAGGGTCGATTCGTTTGGCGACCACCGGATCGCGATGGCTTTCGCGATCGCCGGATTGTTTGCGGATGGAGAGACCGCCATCTCGGGACACGAATGTGTCGATGTGTCGTTTCCGGGCTTTTTCCGCGTTCTCTCGGATATTGTAAGCTAGACCCCCAAATGGAACAGAAGAACAAGCGGATTGTCCTGACCGGTTTCATGGGGGTTGGGAAATCCACGGTCGCGCGCCATCTTTCACGACTAACGGCTAAAAGATATGCGGACCTCGATGATGAGATCGAACGTATTTCCGGCTCGACGATCAAACGGATCGTCGAAGAAGATGGGATCGATCAGTTCCGGGCACTCGAAACAGAAGTCCTTGCAGATCTGCTTAAAGATGGCCGGACATCGATCATATCGCTCGGGGGAGGGGCCTGGATAACGGAAAAGAACAGATCAATGATCAAATCGAACGGAGTCGTCGCCGTGTGGCTCGAGACCACTTTCGATCATTGCTGGCGAAACATTCGGTTCTCGCGAAAAGAAAGGCCCCTGGTTAAGAACAAAAGGCAGGCAAAGCGTCTGTTCGAGGAAAGAGAGAAGGTCTATTGTCTCGCAGATTGGCATTTCGTTATTGACCGGGGCTATAATTCGTTCGACATCGCACAAAGAATAGCCGCAGATGTGTTCTCGATCGACGCCCGGCGGTCCGGTCGCCGTCGAAAGCGTTTGTAGTCCGTCTCTCCCCCGGTGTATCTGCGGGTTTCGGAATCAAATTTCAATTTTACTTATGAAATCGGAGGGTCCAATGAAGACAAGGATTCGGGTACTGGTGGTCGCAGCGGCGGCCTTGTTGGCTGTCGCCTGTGGCGGCGTCAGTGATGCAGATCTCAAGACGAAAGCGGAAACCGCACTTAAAGGCGATCCGGCAACTTCGACAGTAACAGTGGAAGTTAGTGAAGGCGTAGCGACGATCTCAGGTCAGGTCCAGGATGAAGCTGCAAAAGCGAAGGCTGCGGAGCTTGCGAATGTCGAAGGCGTTTCGAGTGTCGTGAACAACATCACAGTCGCAGCTGCACCGCCGAAACCTGAAATGGACGACGCGACATTGAAGAATAGGGCCGAGGAAGCATTGAAGACCAAGAACTGTAAAGACGTGGCAGTTGATGTTTCGGACGGAAAAGTCACCCTGCGAGGTTCTGTCGATCGGAGCGACCTGGCAGAGTGCATCAGGGTCGTGCAGGAATCGACAAATAAGAGCCCTGCCAATGACCTGAACATTCGCGATTGATCAAGGAGGTAAAGCAAATGCTGACAGACAAATACAGTTCACTTATCGATATGGCCAACTCAATGGGCGTCGATGACCTTACCGTTAACGAAGGCGACGGAGTACTGCACATTGACGGCACGGCCAAAAGCGACGACGACAAGAAGGCATTGTGGGATGAGTATGGGCGGCTTGATCCGGACTTCCGGTCTGGCGACCTCGTTCTGAACATTGCCAGCGCGGGCGGCGGATCCGGCACGACCTATACGGTCCAGTCGGGAGACACGCTCAGCGCGATCGGACAGAAGTACGGTGTCGCCTGGCGCGACATTTTTGAAGCGAACAGGGATATCCTCGACAACCCGGACCTTATCAAACCGGGACAGGAGCTAAAGATCCCGGGAGCGTGAGCACGATTTGAATGATCGATCGAAAGGCCGTCCGAACAGGGCGGCCTTTTCCTTGACGATTATCAGAATATTCAATGTGATCAACTAGTCCTCGTTGCCTGTCCCCAAGTTGTTCTCCTCCGGCTCCGCTAGGAGCTCAATGTCTGTAGAATGGCGATACTCAAGCAGACCCGTGCTCCGTTAGGAGCACAACTCTCCGCCATCACATTCAGCCCCTCCGGGGCTGTGGCAATCTTTCCCGTCCTGTTTCAGAAAACAAATGTTCTTCTTGGCGCGGCCCCCGGGTGATCGGTATTTCCGGGGATTAAGATCATCAGTTGCCCCCCGTTTCAACGGGGGGATAAAGAAGAACCTCCTAGATCTTTCGCCGGCTTTAGCCGCCGATTCTCGGGGCTAAAGCCCCTTTCCGGGTTGTAGCCTCATAACCCCCCGCTAGAGCAAGGGGCAACTGATAATCACCGCATTCTGGAGTTCACAAGCCGCTGATGCAGTGCAGATCGCTATTCTTAACGAGACAATATGGTCGAAGTGTCTTCAATAGCTCCATACTTCTTTATCTGCTAAATTTCCCACAATGGCGCAGCAGACCGACTTTATAGTCATCGGAAGCGGGATCGCAGGGCTTCGGGCTTCGATCGCGCTTGCTTCTGCGGGCTCGCAGGTCACCGTGCTGACGAAAGCCAAGGCCAGCGATTCAAATACGGAATGGGCACAGGGCGGGGTCGCGGTAGTGCTTTCGGACGATGATAACGCGGAACTGCACGAAGACGACACACTGGAGGCCGGCGCCGGGCTCTGTGACGAGCAAGCCGTTGAGACGCTTGTTACAGAGGGGACAAAGTACATCCTTGAACTGATCGATTGGGGCACGGAGTTCGACCGCGAGGGCGGAAAGCTGGTCTTTACCCAGGAAGCAGCTCATTCACGGCGCCGAATCCTTCACGCGGGCGGCGACTCGACGGGAAAGGAAATTGTACGTGCTTTGATCGCGAGGGCGCGGCAGGAAACCACCATCAACCTGCTTCCGTTCGCCGACACTGAAAAACTGCTGATCAATGACCGGAGATGCGTAGGTGTGCGGTACGCAGATCCGATCCTCAAGTCTCCGCGAGATATATTCGCTAAAGCGGTGGTATTGTGCACCGGGGGCGCCGGACAGCTATATCTTCATTCTACGAACCCTCCCGGCGCTACCGGAGACGGTATCGCAATGGCCTATTTCGCGGGCGCTGAGATCGCGGATATGGAGTTCGTTCAATTCCATCCCACGGCGTTGAGCGTAAAAAATGCTCCGCGTTTTCTCTTGTCAGAAGCGATGCGCGGCGAAGGAGGAGTGCTGAGGAATGCCCACGGCGAGCGGTTCATGAGCAAATACGACGATCGGCTTGAGATGGCACCGCGCGACATCGTTTCCCGCTCGATCGTCCGCGAAATGAGAAGAACAGGAACCCGCAATGTCTATCTCGATATGACCTCGAAAACTGAAGAGTTTCTTGTATCGAGGTTTCCCGCTATCTCGAAGACCTGCGCCTACTACGGACTAGATATCTCGAAAGATATGCTGCCTGTGTCTCCGGCCTCGCACTATTGCATGGGCGGGGTCAGGACAGATCTGTGGGGTAGGACCACGATCCCGGGTCTGTACGCCGCTGGAGAAGTTACCTGTACCGGGGTTCACGGAGCAAATCGGCTGGCGTCAAATTCTCTGCTTGAAGGATTGGTGTTCGGTGCCCGAGCCGGTGAAGCTGCCGCAAGCGACTCATTGAACATTCAGGTTGAGGAATCAAGCGATGAAACCAGCTCTTACGGAAGCCTGAGCGCGAAAGTCTCGACGGCCGTGAGAAAACGTGTGAAGCGTGGAATGTGGGAGTGGGTCGGAATAATGCGCGACGAGGAGTCTTTGTCCCGTGCCTACGCCGAATTCCGTCAGATATCACGGGCGAAGCTTTCGAACGCGTCGCGAAACTTCGTAACGAATGCTCTGCTTGTCGCCCGCGCTGCGCTTTGGAGGAAGGAATCCCGTGGTGGACATTTCAGATCGGACTATCCCGAGAGGTCTGACGAATTAAGGGTCCATTCGATCCAGGAAGGGGACAAGGAGATCGATTCAGCGCCGCGGATAAGTTTCTAAAGGAGGCGAAATGAAAAGGCTATTCCTGTTCTCGCTGATAGCATCAGTGGCACTCTGTGCTGTCATAGGGATCGCCGTGATCATCCTCGGAAACTTCGGTGAACTGGAACAGAAGATTCTGCTCACGACGTTTACAGTTACCTGTATGAGCATCCTGGGCCTCGCCTGCGGTCCCGCCTACGAAACCGAAAGAGGGCGGATCGTTGCGACTCCGGGAATCGTGCTTGCGGTCACGGCGGGCGCAGCGTGGATGTTCCTGATCTGGGTCAACAGCATGCCGGAGAGCCAGCTCATTCCAAAAGGGATAATGACTGCTACGCTGCTTGCGATCGTGTTTGCTCACCTGTCGCTTGTGGTCCTGGCAAAGCTGGAGAAGCGGTTCTTGTGGGCGCAGTATCTGCTCTATGTTTGTGTGGCGGCGCTTACCGGCCTGCTTCTGAGCCTGATCTGGTTCACTGACACTTTCGAATCGGACGTCACGTTTAGAGCCCTTGGGGTGCTGTCGATACTCGTCGCGGCGCTGACGATCTCCGTTCCCGTACTTCACAAACTGAGCGACACGCAAACAGACGAAGCAAAGATCGACGACGAGATCGAGCGGCTCCGTGCCCGGATCGCTGAACTTGAGGCGAGAAAACAGTAGGGGCGGGGGTTGTCCCCGGCGTTTCGGAAGCACTAGTCGCAAGGCGGGCAGAAGCCCCGCCGGTACAAGACTAAACCAACAACTTCTCGTAGATGATGAAAACGCCGAGCCCTAGGCTGAGAAGGCCTGCCGCTCCGAGGATGGACTTGTTCAGGGCACTAAACCGGCCCGCCGTGAGATGGATCGGTAGTCCGATCAGGAGACTCATCAGCATCATCCCCGCGATCGAGCCGACGCCGAACAGCACCATGTAAAGAATGGCGACCGCAGGTGTATCAATTGTCGGCAATACCAGCAACATAACGCCTGCGCTTCCTGCCAGGCCGTGTACCATTCCGATCGCCACGGACCTTGGACTAAAGTGCCTGAAGTGGTGGGCTTCTTCTTTCTTCTCGTCTTTGTGGGTGTGTACGTGTGTATGTTCGAGCCCATCGTGCTCGTGGGTGTGTATGTGAATAGTCGACTTTCGGAATAGTTTCACCAATGCATTTAGGCCCAGCAGGACGAGCATCGCTCCCACGACCGCTTCCAGACGCGCTTCCATCGCTTCCGATATCTGGAGCTTCAGGAAGATCACGAGCATACCCACAACAAGTATCGCGAGCGTATGCCCTACTCCCCAAAAGCCGCCGACGATCATAGAGTTGAGTAGGCTCTTCTTTTCAGCGACGATCGTTGAGACCGCTGCCAGATGGTCCGGATCCTTGGCGTGCCAAAGGCCGAGAAGGAAGCCAAAGCCAAGTACCGAGAATGTGGAGAGTTCAGGCGACATTGATTAGAAGACAGAAGACAGAAGTCAGGAGTCATAAGTCAGGAGTCAGAAGTCAGGAGTCAGGAGTCAGGAAAAAAGCATTACACAGGAGAGTCTCAAAATATTCAACTTCACAAACTGAACAGACTCAACAGACCCAACCGACTCAACAGACTGGACAGACTCAATAGACCCAACCGACTCAACAGACCCAACCGACTCGACAGACCAAACAGACCGAGCAGATTTAACCGACTCAACAGACCCAATAGACCCGACGAACTCCCCCCGACCGTTACGCAGCCTCCTCCTCGTCGCGAATGTACAGCTTCTTGACGAGCGGAGAGATCAGCAACAGTACAACCGCGCCGACGATCAGGATGATCGCGACATTCGAAAAGATCCCGGTGAGAACCGTAGCGCTTTCCTGGAATTCGCCTGCAATGCGCCCTGCAACATAGTTACCCATCGAGATCGAGAGAAACCAAACGCCGAGCATCAATGAAACCATGTTCCCGGGTGCCAGTTTGGTCATCGAGCTGAGCCCGACAGGGCTGAGGCAGAGTTCGCCGATCGTATGAAGAAGATAGACCAGAATCAGCCACCAGAACGTGACCTTACCGGCATCGGTGAACGAAGCCGCATAACCCACGACCACAAAACCAAGGCCGGCGAAGAACAGCCCGAACGCAAACTTCACGGCGTCCGTCGGCTGGCGTTTGCCCATCGCCACCCAGATCCAAGCAAAAACAGGAGCGAGGATCACAATGAATGCCGGGTTGACGGTCTGCAGCCAGCTTGCCGGGAAGTTGTATCCGAAGAGCGTTGTCTCGGTCAGTTTTTCGGCGAAGAGATTGAGGCTGGTCGCGGCCTGTTCGAATCCCATCCAGAACAGCATCGAGAACGTGAAAAGCACTGTGATAACGCCGAGCCGCTTCCAGTCGTCGACCGAAAGTTTATCCTGCATTCCCGTCAGAAGGACACCAAGCAGTCCGGCGACCAGGACAACCGGCATCAAGACATAGCTTAGCGAGAAGTCAAAGCCGTAGAAGTATGCGGCTCCCGCGATCAGAGCTACAGAGATCACGATCAATGCCACGATCTGGATGAGATAGCCGGTGCTCATCTCGGCCATCATCTCGCCGCCTTCTTCGTTAGGGGTTGTTTTTGGAGGCTCTCCGACCCCTTTCAGGTGTCGTTTTCCGACTATGTACTGCACGAGCCCAAGCGCCATCCCAACTCCCGCGGCGGCAAACCCGAAGTGCCAGCTACTGTTCGGATCGATCCCCCAGCCGGCGATCACGGTCCTGAAATACTGATCCTGCGCAAGATAACCGCAGACAAGCGGGGCGATCATCGCACCTATATTGATCCCCATATAGAAGATCGAAAATCCCGCGTCACGCCGTTCGTCCTCTTTCGTATACAGGTCGCCGACCATCGCACTGATGTTCGACTTCAAAAAACCGGTTCCTACGGCGACAAGGACAAGGCCGAGGTAAAAGAACGTGATCGTCGGCACTGCCAGAGAGAAATGGCCGAGCATTATGATCACGCCACCTATAAAGGTCGCCCGGTAGGCTCCTATAAACCGGTCGGCGATCCAGCCGCCGATCAGCGGCAGGAAGTAGACCGACGACGCATAAAGGCCGTAGATCGGGCCAGCGTAGGCCGGATCCCAGCCAAGACCGCCATTGGCAATAGCCGCGGTCATGTACAGGAAGAGGATCGCCCTCATCCCGTAAAAGCTGAACCGTTCCCACATTTCCGTGAAAAACAGCGTAGAGAGTCCACGCGGATGCCCGAAAAAGCCTTTCAGTTCCACGCCTGCCGCCGAATCATGAGTAGCGCTCATAGGTTGTCGAATTGAATCCTGAAATTGGAGGAGATCACGGCAGAATATAGCAGATTGCTTGATTTTGTGGAAGGAGAA
Source organism: Acidobacteriota bacterium (assembly GCA_003385635.1). Taxonomy (GTDB): domain Bacteria; phylum Acidobacteriota; class Blastocatellia; order Pyrinomonadales; family Pyrinomonadaceae; genus Aridibacter. Next base: position 379,927 of record QQUY01000003.1, read on the forward strand.
GACAGGAGACAGGAGATGAGGAATCGGATTTGCCCTGAAGGGGCAACGGAGGTTAGCCCGGTGCAAGCCGAAGGCGCAGCTCCGGGTGAGAATGGGCTCCCAACTCATTTAGCCGCGGAGCGGCGATGCGTTCGATTACCGTGGCGCGAACTTCAGTTTGCGCCAACTCCTTTCTATCACTTACGATCGCGACAAGCTGAAGCTCGTCTTACTGATCCTGTTCCGCAGACGAATGGCGGAAACGCGACCGTGAGGGAGCGTGCCTGAGGCGCAAGCCGAATCGTCCCGTTACACGTCGAGATCTCAGATCTTAAATTTCAGATCTCAGAGAAGAAATTCCAGATTCCAAATTCCAAAGCAGGCAAGTCTCTTTCGATGGCGGACTCGCAAACGTAAGGGAGCGTGCCTGAGGCGCAAGCCGAATCGTCCCGTTACACGTCGAGATCTCAGATCTTAAATTTCAGATCTCAGAGAAGAAATTCCAGATTCCAAATTCCAAAGCAGGCAAGTCTCTGTCGATGGCGGACACGCGACCGTGAGGGAGTGTGCAGTCTTGCACCGCTTTTATTTCGCGATCGAATGTTGCAATATGTTCCGAATCGCTCGACAATCTCTCTCTTTTTCTTCAGTCAGACAAGAATCGTCATGGTATTGACACTTCTCTCATTCGCCTTCGTGATCATCACTGCGATCTTTACCTTCAAGACCGCAAGAGACAACGGCTACAACGCAGTCGGCTGGACCGCTCTTTCCGTTGTCCTCTTCTTTTCACTTCCGATCTTTGCAGGAGTCGCGTTTGTCGTCGTGCTTTACATCTTGTTGGGAGAAAGCGGTGCTGATGAATTCCTTGAGTACTACATGTTTCTGACTTCCATCGTCATGATGCTCCCGGCGGTAGTTTCTTCACTTCTTATCCTTCGTCACGTGAACACTCTCAAAGACGATGATCTCCCAATCGAACCGCCTACTCCTGGAGAACTGGGGCTTTAAATCAGTAGATGTTCCAGACCGGCGGAGGTCCTCATTGCTTATCGCACTGGCACCTTCGAAGCCGCTCCAGGTACTTGAGACCAATGACATAAAAGAGTCCCGGCCGCCGAGAAGGGTAATAGCGGCCGGGACATGCTCCGGAGCCAAGCTCTATGGTTGCTGGCGCAATCGAAGAAGCTGCCGCGCCGGAGGGTGATGGCCGTTCCCGCGCGGGAACGGCCTTTCTCACACGAGGCTACCGGATAGTCGGAATGTCTCCGCGGGACCCGAATTGCCTGACATCAAGGGTTCCGTCGGAGCTTCTCCAGATGTACCAGAGGCCGTTCGACGGGCGGAACACCGCGATGTCTGTCTTGTCGTCGCCGTCGTAGTGTCCTGCGACCGGAATGTCTTCGGATATGCCGAACTGCCGTATCAGATACTCTCCATTGCTGCTCTGGTATACGTACCAGACGCCGTTGGATGGCCTGAATACCGCGTGGTCGTCTTTGCCGTCTCCGTCGAAGTCTCCGGTTACCGCTTTATCTTCCGCAACTCCCCATTGAAGAGCAGCGAACGCTCCGGTCGAACTGTTGAGCCTGTACCAAACCCCGTTCGAAGGTCTGTAGACCGAGATGTCGGCCTTGCCGTCTCCGTCGAAGTCCGAAGCGATCGGACGGTCGCCGTTGGTTCCGAACTGCACGACTATCAGCCCCGAGTTGTTGCTCTTTTTGACATACCAGACTCCGCTGGAAGGCCTGAACACCGCGATGTCATTAAGCCCGTCACCGTCGAAGTCTCCCCTCACGGGTATGTCGGTGGAGTAGCCGAATGAGACTGCAGTTTCGCCGCCGTCAGAGCTGCGTTTGATTATCCAGACCGCACTTCCGCCGTAATCCCTGACCACAGCCTTGTCGGTTCTTCCGTCACCGTCGTAGTCGGCTGAGACCGGTGTATCGGTCGGGCTGCCGAATACCTGGGCGCTAAATCCCTGGCTATTCATCGAGTACCAGGTAGCGCTGTCCGGCCTGAAGACCGAAAAATCGTTGCTGCCGTCACCGTCGAAGTCCGCGCTGTTCGAGTGCTGAGTGATCCGTCCCCGGAGTTCACCTCCGGGATTGTTCACAGTAGTGATCGTTACAAACCACAACCCCGCCCGAAGCTGGTCAACCTGCGACTGCGTCAGCGGTACGGTCTCCGATGTCAGATTTCCGTTTGTGCCGCCGAGCGGTGCAAAGGTGAACACAGATACCGCATTTCCAAGTTCCGCATATACGATCGCAGAGCTTTGAGAACTTGTCAGATCGTGGAACTCGCCCGAAAAAGTGGCATGTGTGCCGGCTTCGTTGAGTAGGACCTTGACCTCGGCTCTCCCGCTGGTCGCAACCGGTGGATTGAAACCGTTGCCGCTCAGGTGGGCTTCGAAAGACCTTGCGAATCCGGGGGTAGCACTGGGGCTCGGGCTTGGCGAAGGAGATTGTCCGGGACTTGGGCTCGGACTTGGGCTCGGAGTTCCAGTGGTTCCCGAGAACGAACCTGAGAGGATCACGTCGCCGTTATGGCTGATCTCGATCAGATCTCCGGGTACAACCACGGGTACGAAATCACCGTCATCGGATCTGAGCCTCAGACGACTCTCGCCGTCGCCTTCGAGGAACATCGAACTGATCGACATACCTTCGATAGAAACGCTGAACTGCGAGCCAGCTGGCAGGCTGATCTGGCGCAGCCGGACCTCGATCTCGGTCCTGCTGCTGTGGATCTCATACGCTGCATAGCCTCTGGGCAGAATCCCGTTGATGGTAGGTCCGCTCAAAGCCGCGTAGATCTCATTCTCGCCGGGTGACGAAGTAGGAGATGGCGAAGGTGACGCGGTCGGCGACGGAGATGCGGTCGGCGACGGAGATGCCGTTGGCGAGGGTGATGCGGTCGGAGACGGGGATGCCGTCGGTGAGGGTGATGCGGTCGGAGACGGAGATGCCGTCGGTGAGGGTGACGCAGTTGGCGACGGAGAAGCCGTCGGCGATGCACTAGGCGAAGGGGATGCCGTAGGGGACGAGGTAGGGCTCGCCGAAGGCGAAGCGCTTGGAGAAGGGCTCGGACCGCCTGCGCCAAAACTTCCGGAAACGATTACAGTTCCGCCGAGACGTACTTGGGCGGTCGAACCGTCGTTGACCTGCGGCACGGTTTGTCCATCGTCGGTTCTGAGTCTCAGGCGAACTCTCTGATCTTCGAGCGCGGCCTGACCGATAAAAGATCCGTCAACGAAGAAGGAAAAGACGGTTCCGTCGCTCATCGAGATATTGTCGACATCGAATTCGATCTCGCGCCGACTCGGATAGACCTCATATTCCGCATCTCCTCTGGGGTTTGAAGCGCCAGACGGAGCAGTAAGCACCGCTGTGCGTACCAGAATCGGGTCTGTGAAAAAAGATTCTTCAAAAAATGCTTCGGCGACCATCGATATCGGCAAGACCGATAAGATCGCGAGCGCCGCTGCGATAACAATTCCGTTCAAAAGGTACCGGACTTTGATCTTCCTGCGTGATGTTTTCTTCATCTTATTCCTTCCTTAGCCTTGGATTCCTTCTCTCGGGCCGCGAACTTATCCGGGCCTGTTACATCTACAGTGCGTCCAGTCGAGGCATTGAGACAGGTAGAGAATAAGTATTTGGGAAATAGGAGACAGGAGGCAGGAGACAGGAGACACAATCGGAACCCGGAGCGCCGGCGACGGGCGTGAAGGAGTGATGAGTGATGGGTGCTGAGGACTGAGGGGCAGGCAAATGGCGGAAACGCGACCGTTAGGGAGAGTGCCGGCTTGCACCGCAAGCCAAGGGTTGTCACACAACAACTTTATAGGGAATCTGTCCTCAAGAGAGTTGCGCGAACTTCAGTTTGCGCCAACCTGATTCTCAAACTCGGTGACGCGACAAGCTGAAGGTTGTCGTACATAACTCGGAATCTGGAATTCCAGTGACGAGCAAACAGAAGACAGAAGACAGAAGACTGAAGACAGGAGTCGGGAGTCACGCTCTATGAATGGCGGGCAAGCCCGCCGCTCACCGCTCATTGCTGAGATTCTGCTGACAAGCACCCGGATTGGAGCCGCAGGCTTGATTGTTATTCAGCGCACAAAAGGCATCGACGCGCGACGTATCAATCTCGTAACCCCTGGAGGTCAAAAAGCACTCCCACTCGACCCCGGTATCATCGAGTCGGTCTACTAGCGCTTCGGGACCGATGCCAGGTTCATTGGCCTTGACGAGAGCAGCAACTCCGGCGGCGACCGGTGCCGCCATCGAGGTCCCGCTCCAGGTCGCATACCGGTTTCCCGGGATAGCACTCACGATCCCCTCGCCCGGCGCAACAAGCCGTATGAATCTGTCGCCCCCACTGACATCCCCGCGATTCATCGTGGAAAAGACCGAAAGCTTGTCGTATCGGTTGCTTGATCCTACCCCGATCTGAGGACTGATCCTGTTGCCTGCGGGATAAATAGGGACCGCATTTCCGCCGTTCCCGGCTGCTGAAACAACCATCAGCCGGTTGTTACCCAGCTCTGTAAAGAGCTTTCCGTCGATCGTCTGACCGTCGTCACAGGCGTCGATCAGATCTTCGAGCAGGAACGGATTGTCCGGATATCCGAAGCTGACGTTGACGATGTCAGCGCCATTCTGGGCCGCCCAGATTATCGCTGCAGTAACTCGCCAGAGATTGCCGACACCGTCCTCATCGAGAATCCGGATCGGCATTATCTTCGCATCGGGAGCTGTCAGCGCGACTATTCCTGCAACATGGGTACCGTGGCCGTATACCGGATTTGTGTAGTATGTGCCGACCTCCGAAGGGTCGCTATCGTCATCGACAAAGTCATACCCCGCGACGAGTCTGCCTTCGAATGCCCTGTGGTTCAGGTCTATTCCCGTGTCGAGAACGGCGACGGTCACGCCCCTTCCTGTTGATATCTGGTGCGCCTGAGGTAAGCGGATCTTATTCTCGAACCAGTTTCTCTTGTAGGCCTTTGCACTGCTGCCGATAGCCCAGGAGCGCCCGATAGCCCAGGAACGCCCGAGCGTCCAAGAAAGTCCCTGCCGCTCAACTGCGGAGAGATTTCGATTGACTTCTGCTTTTGAGATCCTGTTGTCAGACCCCATCGCAGAAACTATCTGTTCAGCAGTTTGCGAGGTCCTGGAGGTGTCGACCGCCATCCGGTAGGTTGGTGGCGTGCCTACCTGCCCCAGCGGCTCAGGGATCAGGTCGTACGTAGACGCCACCGCCGGCAGGTCTGCCGGAACGCCGAGCTGAAAAATCACCTCGTTTGGCACGCAGTCTGTACATTGCGCACCTGTCTCAGCCTTTGTCTGCGAAAACACCGGCAGCGACGCCAAAGCGACGACCGCCGTAAATCTTATTAAGCTCTTTATTCCTGATCGGTACATCTGATCCCCTTCTTCTTTTTCGTGGTCTTCCTGCCGCACAGTGCAGTCAGAGAAGGGAAAAAGACAATAGAGAAAAATTTAGTTGAGTGTCCCGATTGTAACAAATGGAGCCCAGTGATAGGGCTGTTTTCCGTCACCGATCATTCCTCTCTGGGCTTCATTGAGCGCCTTCGCCGGACAACTGTGCCGCGGCAAGCCTCCGTAAAAGCTCACCATCAGCTCACGAGTGGCAGCGTCGCTCACCGTCCAGAGGCTCATTACAAGATCTGTCGCGCCTGCGGTCAGAAAGCCTCTCGCGAGTCCAAGGATCTCGTTCCCCGGGTAGATGCTGCTTAGTCCCGTCTCACAGGCGCTGAGGGTTACAAGTGCCGAGTTCAGATCGACCGCACAAATGTCGCGAACCGTCGCGTGGCCGTCGGCAAGATGCAGGCTTGAGAACATCGGATTGTCCGGTCTGAATTTTCCGTGGCAAGCCAAATGAACGACTTCGCATTTTCCTGCGTGCTCTTCGTATGCAGAGTATGCAGCTTCGAATCCGGTGAACGTCCAGGAGCGGGAGAACATGCCTGAGAGCGATTCTATCTCGTCATTTACGTTAGGTATGTGCTCGTCTTCGAAACCGACCAACAACGCATTCTCAAATTTTCCCCTTTTTTTTCTAGCCAGTTCTGTCCAGACAGATGCTCCCGGACAGTACGCAATCACGCGCTTCTCGGCCTCATAAGCGTCTCCATCTTTTAGCGCCGAGAAGGGGACATAGTTCAGTATCCCGGACGGAACGATCACCAGATCTCGATCCAGGATGTGATCTTCAAGAGGGTCAAGGAGTAAAGACCGCAGCTGTTGCAGGTGTGAATCCGTGCGCTTTCGGATCTGGGCCTCGAAAGCTAACGGAAGGTTTGCGCCAAAACGCATCGATCCAAACTGGAACCGAAGACCTTTAAGAGCCGAAGAGACCTCTTCAACCGTCGCAATCTCAGGCACAAATGTCAGCCCTTCGCTTGAGACCACAAAAGCGGAAAAAGCGCCGTTTCGGACGATAAACTCTACGAGACCGGATCCGTCCTCAAGCGTTTCTGAAATGGACTCGACCGAAATGTCCGTCGATGCCGGATCAGTGATCAAGGCCCGTGTGATCTCTATCCTCCGAGAGACCTCGGCGAGATCTCGTTCTGTTTCGAGAACCTGATCCTGAAGCTTAACGGCGTCCTCACCTTCAGCGCGGATCAGACGGCTGTAAAACCAGTTAAGCTTTTCCCGAAGTTCCTGTTTCGATCTCTCAAGCTCGCTATCGATCTCATTCGAAGAGCCTGAAGCCCTTCGCCGGACCGCTTCGGCAAGTGTCTTTGATCTGGCACTTTCATTTACTGCGAACGCCTCCTCAATTCGGCCTTCCTGGAGACAAATGCCGAGAAGATTGTCGTATGGCGCGAGCTTGTCCGATAGGTAGGCCATTCTGAATTCCTCGGCGGCGATCGGGTCGCGCATCGCTTCGGTCATTTGAACAGCCTCACGAAACAGGGCTTCCGCTGACGCTGGATTTCCCCGGTCAAGTCGTATCAGCCCAAGAAGATTCGTGGTTTGAAGTTCTACATTGGCGATCTGTGTTTCACGGGCTCCTTTTCTCGCTTCAAGCAGAATGCTTTCCGACTTCTCAAGTTGCCCGATCGCGCGAAGAGCCTCACCTCTCAATATTGCTTGTTCAAGGTTAAGCCTCGAATCCGATTCGTTCAGAAGGTCAAGGAATCTATCAAGTAGAGACAAGGACTCTTCCGGCGCGCCTGATTTGAGCTTGGCCTTTGCCTCTACAATCAAGACGGTAGCGCGACCGGTCGAATTTCCCTCATTTGTGTACAGTGTTTCGGCCCGGTCCAGTTCCAGAGCACTTTTCTCCGGTAGTCCAAGGAGAAGGTACAGCCTTCCAAGATTGGTTCTTGCCCGGGCCTCTTCGCCCTGAAGCTTTAGATCAGAGAGGGTTTTCGCCGCCGAGTTCAGCATCGTCAGCGCCTCTTCTAGAAGATTGAGCGTCAGATATATCTCCGCCATTTCCAGTTCCGCGATCGCGGTCTGGTGAGGCATCTCCGACTTTTCGAATTTTCTTCGCGAACGCTCAAGGTATTTAAGCGCCTCGTCATAGCGTCCGCGGAACGTCGCAAGGTTGCCGAGGCACGCCTCGATCTCGGCTTCGGTGACCGACATACCTTCCGACAGAGCGGAATCGAGCGCCTTCAAATACTGTGATTCAGCTTCCCTGAAACGATTAAGTTCGACAAGCGTGTTTGCCAGGTCGTTCTCGGCAAGTGTTCGCCACTGTGCTTCGCCGATTCGAGTGAATCTGCCAAGAGCGGACCTCCCGAACGATTCAGCAAGCCTGTGGTCGCCTTTTCGCGACGCGATGTTGCTGAGGTTCATTTCAATCTTTCCCGCCGCAACATCGTCGCCTTCTTTCTCAAACACTTCCAGTGCGGATATCCCGGCCCCGGAAGCTTCTTCGTACCGGCCAAGCAAGGCGAGAGGGATCAGCATCGCAACGGTGGCCTGAGCCGCGTCGAAATCATTTCCGGCTGACCGAAAAGATTCTCTCGAGTCCGAAATGTATTTAACTGCTAATTCGAGTTCGCCTTTGGTAAGAGCAGAGATTCCCCGTATCCATGCGGCGATGGCGGTGATTTCGGGCGCATCAACGACTTCCGCAAGTTGGTCAGCAGCGATCGAAGCGCGCCGTGCCTTTGCGGGCTCGGAATTCCACGTCGCGTAGCAGACGTTCTTAAGTTCTTCCGCGAGCTCCCTGTCTGCCAGCCTGGAATACTGTTCGAGTATCGCCGGGATCGATTCGGCCTTCTCTTGAGAAACAAGCAGGGACGCGAGCTCTTTATGGTCCATAGGAGATGCGAGATTATAGCAAGCTATCCGGAATCAAAGCAGTCTGAATCGTTTAAGAAGGGTTCCTAAACCGGATCGGTAGGAGGCCGGGACCATCAGTTGGAGCTTGTCTCAAAGCAATGTGTTTTTGCGCGGACCCGGATGAGAAAATTTCAGCGGACGCACTATATCAGTTGCCCCCCGTTTCAACGGGGGGATAATGAGAGGCCTCCTGAGATCTATCGCCGGCTTTAGCCGGCTGTTTTCGGGGCTGAAGCCCCTTTCAGGGTTGGGGTCCCTGAGAACCCCCCGCTAAAGCGAGGGGCAACTGATATTCCTTTAACAGCAGGTCAGAAATCCGGCACGAAAATAAGTCGGTACAAAGGCGCCTTTTGAGACAGCACCGGGAAGAGAAGGGTTTCCATTGACACCTGCCGGCATTAGCCGGCGTTTTTCGCGCTAAAGCCCCAATTCCGGTTTGTGATGAATGCTATCTCCCGCTAGAGCAGGGGGCAACTGGTGAATAAAAACCGATAGAAAATCGATAGTACACTCTCACGACAAGAAAAGAGGCCGCCATTTCTGACGGCCTGTCACCTGCTATGGAAATGAACCTAGGAGATCTCTATCCCCTCAATGACGATCTCTTCGTCACCGTTATTTAACGAAAGGTCGTAAGTCCCAGATTTTATTCCCTCGAAAGCAAATTCTCCCTGCTCATTTGAGCTTACGACGATCGCTGCCATAGTTGCGGTGAAGTTTTCAAAGCCTTCGCCAAGCGCCTGTCCTTGGACGGTGTAGCCTTCCGCTTCTGGCTTGATCCTGAGGTCGACCGCTCTGTCTCCGGCTTCGAAAAGCATCTGACGCGCTTCCGCGGTCCCTGACCGCTCGCCGAAGACCGCCGTGCCGGGGGCGATATCGATCTTCAGCGCCGCTTTGATCCTTTCCACAGCTGAAGGCTGTTTCTGCCTTGTTCTGAACAGGTCTTTGGACCACTTGATCGAATCCGCCGGGGCGTCGACGGAATCATCTGTCTGCATCAGCCGCAAGATCCTCTCAATTCTTTTATCGCTTGATTCAACCATTTCCAAGTTGCCATCCTCCAGGCGATGTCTCTCAAACAAACAGTGTCAATTTCTGACAGTCTGAGACACTATCTCCGGATTATTTCTCAGGTGCTAAGTATCTTCTCAAGCTTCTTCAGGCATCGGGCCCGAAGCGGACTGATGCTTGTCGCTCCGACACCTATCGCTTCTGCCACCTCGGCGTACGTCTTCGACGGTTCCGTAAGATAGATCATTGAGAGGATGGTCTTGCACCTCTCCTCGAGCTTTTTCAAAGCGGTCCGTACAAGGTGCTGTTCTTCAAGAGTCACCAGCGCTTCTTCGACGAGGGGCGAACCGTCTTCAAGAGACGCCATCTCGAGTTCCATCTCTTGTTCAGTCGCTGGAGCGTGATGACCTTTTTCGGACCGCACGACCCCCCAAGTCTTGAACTTTGCGGTGGTCACGAGCCAGGAGCGTATTTTTCCAGGCTTCTCGAGTTCATCAAGCTTCTGAAAAAGAGTAAGAAACGTCTCTTGTAGTATGTCGGCGGCCTCAGATTCCGGCAGGCCCGCGCGCCGGGGGATCGCGAAAACAAGACGCTGGTAGCGGTCGACGAGTTCTTCCCAGGCAGACTGATCACCCCGCCGGCAGGCCTTGACGAGCGCCGCGTCGTCGCGCTCGAGCGAACGCGAATGCAGTTGGTCTTCGTTTTTTTCCGACGCAGTCGTCATACGGGCAGGGATCAACTTTCAATGGACATCGATCAATTGCAGTACGATCTCAATACCCCTGAGAATCCTCTCCTCAGGTCCCAATTCAAAATTCACACATCACAATTCACGATTCACAGGATTTCCATTATCTCATCAAGCGGTTTTCGCTTGAGATTCGGGACCTTTGCGTTCTCTGCGGGATAGCCGACCGGAATCAGGACGTACGGCACTTCGTTCTTCGGCCTTCCGAGTATCTCCTGTAGGAATTTCATCGGGCTTGGAGTATGCGTGAGGGTCGCTAGACCGGCATTGTGGAGCGCGGCGAGAAGCATACCGACTGCGATCCCGACAGATTCCTGCGAATAGTACGTTGGTTCCTGTCCTTCGCCTTCGTCAACGGAAGTGATCCGGAAGACGACAATCAGGTAAGGAGCGATCTCTAGAAATGGTTTGTTCTCGTCGGTCCCGAGCGGGGCCAGCCTTTTCAACCAGCGGTCAGGCATCCGCCCGTGATAGCTCTCGTATTCTTCTTTCTCGGCTGCTTCCCGGATCTTCGTCTTGATCTCCGGATCACGCACGACAACAAAACGCCACGGCTGCATATGCGCACCCGAAGGAGCAGTTCCCGCGGCAAGTATTGCTTTCTCGACCAGTTCGAACGGTACGTCGCGATCAGTAAAATCGCGGACGGTCCGGCGCAGATCGAGATCGCGATAGAACGAGTCTGCACGCCGGAGCTGTTCCTCTTCTGATTTTATAGAACGGAATTTGAGCGGAACCAGGTCTGGCTTAGGAAGTTCTTTGCTCATAACAACTTGGCAGCGTCAAACTGCAAAATCAGCCACAACGGGAGCGTGGTCTGAAGGCCTCTCCCATCCGCGGGGTTCCTTATCGATCGTGCAATCGCTACACTTTTCTGCCAGTGATGACGAAGCCCAGACATGGTCGATCCTGAGTCCGTGGTTCTTCTGGTAAGCACCCATGCGGTAGTTCCACCAGGAAAATTCTTTGAGGTCGCCGTGCTTCAGCCGGAAAAGGTCGGTGAATCCCCACAGCTTTACGTGATATAGCGCGGCACGTTCAGGAATTGTGAAGTGCAGCTTTCCTTCCCAGTTCTTTACACTCCAAACGTCTTCTTCATCCGGCGCTACGTTGAAGTCGCCGCACAGGACGACGTCGTTCTCGCTTGGGCAGGTGTCGTCAAAGAACTTCCGCAGGTTCTGGAGCCAATCAAGCTTAAAGTCGAATTTGTCTGTCCAAAGCTCGGTTCCGTTGGGTATGTAGGTATTGACGACGCGAACACCGTTTATGGTCGCTGCGATCATACGCTTTGGCGCGTCATCCGGATCGCCGGGAAAGTTCTTCTGAACATCCTCGATCTTGTGCTTGGAAAGGATCGCGACACCGTTGTAGGATTTCTCGCCCGTGAAGACGGCTTCGTAACCCATCTCCTTGATCTCGTCGACGGGAAAGTTCTCATCGACACACTTCGTTTCCTGCAGGCAGAGCACATCGGCCTCACGGTCGGCTAGCCATTCGCCCATCTGTTCCAGGCGGACATTGATCGAGTTGACGTTCCAGGTGGCAATCTTCATTTCAAAATCCTAACATTCGATTTCGTTATGCCCGGCGCTGGCGCTCCGGGTACCTATTGCTGTTCGACAAGCTTCGGCTTGTCGCATCATCGAGTTCGAGAAACAAGTTGGCCAAACTGAAGTTCGCGCGACCATCTTCTCAGTCCTCATCACTTTTCTATGCCCGTCCCTACCGGGACTCGGTCCAAGTGATCACGTTGACAAGCATATCGACACGTGCGACCTCTTCTTCTGACTTCTGACTTCTGACTTCTGACTTCTGACTTCTGACTTCTGACTTCTTACTTCTTACTTCTGACTCTCAAGAGAGTCCCACAATATTCCCATTCTCGTCGATATCGACCTTCTCAGCTCCAGGCTCCTTCGGCAGCGCCGGCATGGTTCTCATATCGCCACAGATCGGATAAATGAAACCGGCTCCGACACTTGCGCGGACCTCCCGCACCGGGAATACAAAACCCTTCGGCGCCCCAAGCCGCGCGGGATCGTGGCTAAGGCTTAGATGTGTCTTGGCCATGCAGATCGGCAGATCTCCGAACCCGTTCGCCTCGTAGTTCTTGATCTGGCGCGACGCCAAAGGAGCGTATGTCACCCGTTCCGCACCATATATCTTTGTCGCGATCGTCTCGATCTTGTCTGTGATCGGCGTGTCAGCTTCGTAAAGGTGCTTGAACTCCTGAGGCGAGTCAGCGGCTTCAACAACCATTTCTGCGAGTTCGACCGCTCCTTTTCCTCCGTCCGAATGATGCCGGCTGACAGCGGCCCCTACCGCTCCCGCCTCCAGTGCGATTCGCCGAATTGCCTCGATCTCTTCTTCGTGATCTGTTTCGAAGGCATTTACAGCCACGACGGGGGTAACGCCGTGGTGGAGTATGTTTTCGATCTGCTTGCGAAGATTGTCGGCGCCCGCCTCAACATCGGCGACGTTTTTGTCGAGCATTTCGGGCGGAAGAGGCCGGCCAGCAACGACCTTGTACTTCCCGCTGTGAGCCTTGAGCGCTCTGACCGTTGCGACCAGCACGCAAGCTGCAGGCTTCAATCCGCTGTACCGGCATTTGATGTTAAAGAACTTCTCAGCTCCTATGTCCGCCCCAAATCCTGCCTCGGTCATGAGGTAATCGCCGCACTTTATTCCGATCATGTCGGCGAGAATGCTCGAGTTCCCGTGTGCGATGTTCGCGAACGGCCCGGCATGAATAAGCGCAGGAGTATTCTCAAGCGTCTGCATCAGATTCGGACGCAGAGCATCTCGCATCAGCACTGTCATCGCGCCTGCAGCGCCGATATCTTCTGCGGTCACAGGTTTCCGATCGTTTGTCATTCCGATCACGATCTTTCCGAACCGCTTTCTCATATCCTGCAGAGATGTTGTTAGCGCAAGGATCGCCATAACTTCAGAAGCGACCGAAATATCGAATCCGGTCTCGCGGACCTCACCGCCTTCAAACTTGCCTCCAAGCCCAATTACGATCCGCCTCAGCGCGCGGTCATTCATATCAACCACGCGCTTCCAGGTGATCGAGTGCGGGTCGATATCGAGCGGGTTGCCACGCATCAGCTTGTTGTCGATCATTGCCGCAAGAAGGTTGTTGGCGGCACTCACCGCGTGAATGTCACCCGTGAGGTGAAGGTTGAACGTCTCCATCGGAACGACCTGAGCGTATCCGCCGCCGGCAGCCCCACCCTTTATTCCGAACGTCGGTCCCTGCGAAGGCTGGCGAAGAGCGATAACGGACCTTTTTCCGATATGCCTCATTGCCTGACCGAGTCCAACGAGCGTCGTTGTCTTGCCTTCCCCAAGCGGGGTTGGCGTTATAGCGGAAACCAGAATGTATTTTGCGTCCGGCCGGTCCTTCAGCTTTTCCAGTGCCTCAAGCCTGATCTTGCCAACGAATGGCGTCCCGAATAGGTCAAAATCGTCTTCCCCGAGACCCATCTGTTCGGCGATCACGTTGATCGGTTTAGGCGTCGCGCCCTGGGCGATCTTAAGGTCGGAAAGCATATTTTCTTCCTCTTGTTCGATTGTTTTGGTTTGAAACGTCATAGCTAGGTCCGTGAATTCCTTTCCCAAAAAACCCCTTCTTCAAGCCCCTGGATCCTTGAATCTTCCTCTGCAAGCTCGAGCCTTCGCGCCGCAAGCAAGCAGAATTCTTTCTCAATTTCGATACCTGTGAAATGGCGGCCGAGTTTCCTCGCCGCTGCGGCTGTCGTTCCGCTGCCGAGGAAGGGATCGAGAATCAGGTCTCCTTTACCTGTGCTAGCCAGGATCAACTTCGCCAAAAGTTTTTCGGGCTTTTGAGTCGGGTGATCCGTATTCTCGGGCATCGACCAGAAGGGAACCGTTATGTCCGTCCACAGATTTGACGGGTGCGTCATTCTGAATCGCCCCCTTTCAGACTCTTCCCAGTCCTTAGGCTCGCCGTTCTCCTTGTAAGGCGCGATAACACGGCGTTTTAGCATAACGTCATCCGGGTTGAACATGTAATCGTCGGAGACGGTAAAGAACCATATGTCCTCGGATGAGCTCTTCCAGTTGGTTTTCGAACCTCGACCCTTCTCCCTTTCCCAGGTGATGCGGTTGCGAAGCGTAAAGTGTCTCGAGCCGGCCCTCTGGATAGCTGCCGAAGAACGCCAGTCGCCGCAAATGTAAACTGAGGCAGTGGGTTTTAGCAGTTTTGCCGCGATCGCGAGCCATTCGTCGAGCTCTTGTTCGTATTCGTCCTGATCCTTCGGCCTGAAGGTTCGTTTCCCGAACGACTTTGAGATGTTGTAAGGCGGGTCAGCAAAGAGCAGGTCGAAGCTAGCTTCCGGAAGCCTTTGCAGGACCTCAACGGAGTCGCCCTGAAAGATCCGGTCTACGACGTCTTTGACTGGTGCTTTCTGACGCGGTGTAAATATCGAGTTCTCGAGTCGGCGGCGGTCTCCTGCCGACAGTTCGAGCGTGCGGTTTCGTGGAGCACGCTTCTTCTTTCTGGTCGGCGTCATAGGAGGCAAGGGTTTTGCTCTGTATCAAGCGTTCGATGACATTTCGTTCGATAGAAGAAGCGTGATCAGTGCAGCGCGGTCCGGAATGTCTTCCACGACGACGTGCTCATCGAGCCTGTGCGCTCCGTCACCTCTTATTCCAAGTCCGTCCAGTACAGGGATACCAAGTGCGCCGACGAAGTTTCCGTCAGAAGCTCCGCCCACCTGCGTTTCTCCGATCTCATAACCGAACGAACTCGCAAGCTCAACCGTCTTTCTAAACAATGCAGCGACGGCTTCTGTCCTTTCCAGGGGCGGACGATTTATCTCGCCCTCCAGCTCAAGCTCGACCCGCTTGTCCGAAGGTTCAAGCGATCTCAAAGCCGATTCGACCCGTTTTCCCGCCTCGACGGAGGTGAATCGAACGTCGATAGAACACTCAGCGAATTCGGGGACAACGTTCGTCGTCGTTCCGCCCTTGATAGTCCCGACCGTTACGGTTGTACCGTCGGAAGGGTCGTTAAGGTTCTCAAGAGCGGCTATCTGTTTTGAAAGCTCAAGGATCGCAGATGCGCCTTTTTCGGGATCAAGTCCTGCATGTGCCGGGACGCCCTTCGCTTTCAGCCTATACATCCCTGTACCTTTTCTTCCGGTCTTGATCTTCCCGTTTGCAGAGGGTTCGAAGATAAAACAGTAATCTGACTTCCTGGCCTCAGCCTCAAGTATCGGGCGCCCGGTCGCGCTCCCGACCTCTTCGTCGCAGGAAAGGACAATTCTGAGAGGGCGTGCCGGCTCGAGGCCGAGCTTCCTCATCGCACCCAGGACCTCGATGAAGAGGGCGATGTTCGCCTTCATATCAAAAGTGCCGCACCCGAAAAGCTTGCCGTCCTCGATCCTTGTAGGGTTTTTCAATGTGCTTCCGAACGGATGGACCGTGTCCGTGTGTCCGAGGATCAACACGGGCTTTCCGGGCTTGTCAGAGAATGCCCGGATTATCAGGTGGTCACCGCGGCTTTCGGCAAACTTCCGTTCGATCGAAGCGCCGGGAATTGCGGCCGTCGTTCGTTTTTCGATCCAGTCTGCAACTGAGCCGATTCCTTCGGGACTGAAAGAAGGCGATTCGATCTCGACGATTTCCCTGATCGAGTCGGTTATCGCCTCAATGTTCTCTTGAAAGTAGCTGCGAATTTCGGAGGGGTTCATTTGCGAGTGCTTTGAGGGTTGGGTCATTGTGCTGAAGGGTCAAACGCCGAATTAAGGGTCTTTCCTATTCTGTAGCCGGCAAGGGCAAGACGTTCCATAGCGATCCTGAACGCCTTCGTCCGGTACTCTTCGTCCGGAAGACTATCGCGTTTTAGTCCCTTTCCGTAAACCGTACCGGGAAGCAGGTCGAATCCTTCGCGGCTCCATTCTTTGTAGCTACCGAGTTTAAGATCAAAGGAAGAAACTGGGTGCAAGGCGAATTGGACCGCGGCGATCGGTTCCAGGTAGTCCGCATCGCAGGCATCATTGCGGCGGGGGATGTTCCGGGTGATCTGAGAGTCCCAAAACGAATGCAGGTTGAGACGCCACGATCCGTCATCCCTAGCCGGCTCTAGATAAAACAAATTACCGCCCTGGTCGCCCTTCGGCTCAAGATCAGTCACGCGCGACGCGTTGTGGAGCGGATTATGAATGTCACCCGCAACATGCAGGAACCAAGCTATCGCGACCGCTTTGTCCCCTTCCGTTGTCGTCTCACTTCGAAAAACGTGCTCGAAATCTTTTAACTTAGGAATCGCCACGCCGCTAGGCTCCGGAAAGTCCTTGATGATCTTGCCGTCCTCTCCAAAGAAAAAATCTGCGTAGTGCCAGTTGCTTTTGTGATATGTCTCGTACCTGACCTTGAAATCCCTGTTGCGGACGACGTCGGGCCAAGTGCTGGCATACATAAACAACTCAAGCCGGCGCACATCTTCTGATCGGCCGTCAAAAGCGTTATAGATGACGCTCAGATCCGAGTTCTCCGGCGCGGCTTTCAAGAGCTGAGAAGCCCTTTCCCGAGCAGCCGGCGTCATTACTTCCCAGGCGATCCTCGCTGAAAGCTTGTGACCCGTATCGTCCCAGGCGCGAATGGAAACGAAAGCCGCTATGACCAGCAACGTTGCCGCTGCGCCTTTAATTAACCACGATCTCATCCTTATCCCCCAAAGAACCCGTTTAGCGTAATGCGATTGACAACCGTGGGCAAGTGCCGATCGACACCCGTTGTCCCGTTTGACTCGTCTCCGGCCGAATACCAAAGACAAACCGCTTCAAGGTCGATACATCACAGCCCCCACAGACCTTTTCAGAACGGGATCGAGAGATTCGAATCCGTTCAGGTTTAGCCGCTCCGGTCGCAGCGATCTGCGAAGAGGGAAGTCGGAGGATAGATCACAGAAACTGTCTTTATAGATCAAATCCAGTATTTGGGAATAAGACCAGCTTTTTTGGATTGATCCCGGGAAGCAATCGGCTGATGGCCGTAAAACCGATCAGACGACTAGAACCGTCTCCACAATGCTGCGCCGGACGGCGATTGAGAAGCGTTTGAAGCCGGAGAAATACGACCCTCCGGTCCTAAAGATGACCGTTACAGGCAAGTCCGGAAACGGATCGATAGAAACGGTCACCCTACAAGCACAACCCTCCTTTTTTGACCTACCGGGAGCGGCTGATTAGCCGCTCCCATTCCTTTTGCGGTGAAGTCGCGCGAACTTCAGTTTGCGCTCAATGTTTTATATATCGGGGAAGTGAGTGTATTCGATTGCACTCTTGCGCCTCACAGTCCTGACACAAAGTCATCTGGCCTCCCGGCAATCCGAGTATCAGTTGCCCCTCGCTTTAGCGGGGGGCTGTGATTGCAACCGAAATGGGGGCTTCAGCCCCAAAAGATGCCGGCTAAAGCCGGCAGATGATCTAAGGAGTACTTATTCCCCCCGTTGAAACGGGGGGCAACTGATATTCTCGTGCGTTGCAGAGACAAACACCTGTGTCCGGGCTAAAAGAAATGCAGCTTCTCACAGCTCCTTCAGCGCTTCTGCACGGTCCGACCCGTGAACGGGCCGGTTAAACGTTAGGCCGGCTAAACCCGTTTCGTTTAGCCCACCCGTTTACGGGTGGGAATATCGTTCGGGGAATTTCGAAACGCTCTTCGCATCGCCCCGCGTTGCACCTGCACAGGAAAAGACCGGCTGGGTAAGCCAAAGGCTTACCGCACATCGGAGCGGCAGAGTTGCAAGAAACACTACCCGAAGATCCCGAGTTTCCTGGAGATTTTGTATCCCGGAAAGATCTTCGAAGAGTCCTGAATCCCTGCGAAACCGGTTCCAACCTCGATCAGGACATCACGGTAGTCGGTAGTTACCGCCAGGTCGCGTCCTTCGTGAAGTTCTGAGGAAGAAAGTCCCCTCCATTCGCCGTACACCTTTCCGCCGTTCACACCGCCTCCGAACAGCAACATCGCATTCCCGTGGCCATGATCCGTCCCGCGTGTGCCGTTCTCCCGGACCGTTCGCCCGAATTCCGACATCGTGACCACAAGGACATCTTCCATCTTCGGACCCAGGTCGGCAGCGAATGCACCCAACGTTTGGCCGAAGTTGCGAAATAGATTGGCAAGCTGGCCCCTGGATCCGTCTCCGTTCGCCTGATTCGCGTGTGTGTCCCAGTTTAGGCCGGGGGTGTCGGTAAACGCCGTCTCAAGTCCAACGCCCGCCTTTATTAGTTGTGCGACCTGGCGCATGGAATCGCCAAACCTCCCGGCCGGGTACCGTGCTCCGTTCGAGGGCCGATACTGCGACGGATTACTCTTTTTCAGGAATTCGATCGCCTCGAAAGTCTCTTTTCCTGTTTCTCCCAAACGGTTCTCCGCTTCGAGTTTCCATATGTCCTCGAAGCCCCCGCTGACGCTGTTCGAATAGCTTCCCGCGCGGATCGCGAAGGTCTGTAGATTCGTCATCGCGACAGTCGGATATCGTCCGACGAGCGTTCGCGGGACCTGCTGTGTCATTGCAACCGCACGAAACGGCGTCGCATTCTGCTTCGGATCGGATTGCAGAAGCCTGTTCATCCATCCATCGCGAGTCGACTTCACTCCCGGCGTTCCGGATTCCATATAATCCTGAGCGTCGAAATGTGAGCGTGTGTTGTCGGGCGAACCCGCGGAATGAACCACCGCAAGCGATTTGTCCCGCCAAAGACCGGAGATGGCGGACATCGAGGGGTGAAGGCCAAAAAATCCGTCGAGGTCGATCGCTCCACCTTCCGAACCGGGCCGTGGAACAGCGAGGCCTCGACGAAGGCTAACGTAGTTCTTTTCACCATATGGAGGGATCATAGACAAACCGTCCACAGCGCCCCTCTGAAACACGACCACCAATGTTTTCTTGCTGCTTCCGCGATTCGCGGAGACGGCTGATACGATGTTTTGCAGAGATTCCGGCGCGGCCAGTGCCATCCCGAATCCTGCGACTGCTATACCTGAATTCCTGATGAAGTATCTTCTGTCCATTTCAACCCCTACTGCCTTTGAAATTCCGGTGAGCCGATAATAAGACCCACTGCCTTGAATACGTCAGGATCGCCCTTCGGCTCTACTCTGAACTGACCCCCACGCTGCCTCCGCCTTTCGCCACCTCGGTCCATCGAAGCACCGGGGGCCGACATCATCGATTCGTTTCCGGAAGCAAGCGAGACTTCGGGCAAAGACTGGTCCATCTGTTTAAGCAACACGGTTCTTGTTGAATCCTCGATCTCGCCGGAGAGGATCGCTTCTACAGACCGCTCGAGAATGAATTCCTTCGTATCGCCGGCAAAACGGTCGAGGTCGATCCGAATCCCCGGGATCCTTCCCGAAGCCAGTGCAATTGCGAAATTCATCCGCTCGAGCAATGCACCCGTATTGACCCAGTCTTCCGCTGTATCCGGATAGCCAGTCGGCGCCTGATATCCGTAAAGCGGCTCGCCCATCCGTCTGAGAAGCCCGTTCAACTGACGGCTGCCGGCCGTCTTCGCATCAACGGCCCGCAAGGAGCTGACGACCAGTTCGAACGGCGTCTTGATCTTTGCCTTATAGTTTTGAGGTGCAAAGAATTCCTTGTCGTTAAACAAGGCCCGAAGCGTGGTCTTGATATCGCCTTTCGAATCGCGAAATGCCTCTGCGACCCGGTTTACCAGCGCATCGGACGGTTTGTCGTTGACGAACTTGACCGCAAGCTTGCGGGCTATGAACCGCGACGTGGAAGGGTGTGACACCAAAATGTCGATGACCTTTTCACCGTCCTTGATACCGCCTTCGTCAACCCTTTGGCCGAGAACTGCCTTGGACCCTTTGTCGTGAAGTTGGGAAGCGAACACAAAGGTCCCGGATTCGGTGTTCGGATCTATACCAAGCCTCCTGGCCTGTTGTTCGATCCGTCTGTCAGTGCCGCCTCCCCGGACTTTCTGAGCCGCCTTCCGATAGCCTCTTGCGTCGAAGATCGTCCAACCGGTGAAAGCGCGTGCGACCTCGCGGATATCCTCTTGTGTATATCCACCATCCACACCGAGAGTGTGAAGCTCCATAAGCTCGCGGGCGTAGTTCTCGTTAATGCCACGTCTGCTCGAAGCGGTCGCCTGCTGAACCCGGCGGTCAATTTGTTCATCAGTGAGACCTCTTCGCTTCAGCCGTTCGCGGACCCGAGGATCTAGACTGCCGCCACGCATCGCTCTCTGCAGCCGGTTCCGGTTTCTTGGCTCAGCTTCAGCCACGCTTTGGAAGTTGTCGAGATAAAACAGCATCGCGGGATGCCGGGCTGTCTCAAGAACAAGGTCTTTAAAATTTCCCAGAGCATGTTTACGAAGAACATCTCGCTCGTAACTCGGTATGTACCAGCGAGTTGCGGCCTTTCCGGAAAAGACGTTGAAGTGGTTCGCCCAAAAGTCGACCATCACTTCCTCAAGTTGTCTCTCGCTATATGCGGCGCGCAGTATCCTTTCGGTTTCGACCTCGAACATGATCTGATTTGCTGGCCGGAAACCGTACTCACGGTAAAGCTTGGCGAGAGTCTGCCTTCGCTGGGCCCGCATTTCGGACTGTTCGCCGTTTTCGCTGTCAGGCCGGACCATGTTCCTCGCACCCAACATTTGCAGCAATGCGCCTGGATTCGGGTATTTTGCGAAGATCTCCGAGGTACTCATCTTTGAAACCTCGATCCTTGACAACATCGCCAAAACCTCTCGGTCTTCTATCTTTTCCGGATCAAGCTGGCTCTCGATGTATCGGTCAACGCCAATCCTCCGGACTCTTTCAAGATCACCGGGCTTTGGCCCAAAACCAAGCCTGTTCAGCACGTGGAGGATCTTTTGGGATTCCGAGAGCGCTTCAGCTGTACCGTTATCGTAGTTTTTTCCAGAAGCGGGGATCGCTGTAGCGTAAAGCGCTGAAATGAGGACAAGAGCCAACAATCTGTGACCGAAACTAGTTGATTTCATCTGTAGGAACCTCTCGATATTAAGTCGCCCCGTGCCGGAGGACGACGGCCGATTTGTTTTCGCTTAGACGGTTGGGGTGGTAAAATGGCCGAGAAATCAGGCAGATGAGACCATATTCCCCGGTTCCACTGATGCAACGGGTGAAAGAACGTGTCGCATCGGAGAGGCGCGGAAAACAATTGGAAATCGATTGTTATTGCAACCTCTTATTCACCAGCACAGGAAGACTGATATGAAGAACAAGATTCTCTTTGCGATGGTCTGCGCGCTGATGTTCTCACTTCTAAGTGCAGTCGCGTTTGGACAGAGCGAATTCAGCGATTCCAACGCCGATTACACATTCTCGCTCCCCAGCGATGACTGGAAGATGACCGTCAAGCCTTCTGCAATGAGTCCCAATGTCGAATATGTCTATCGCTTCAAGAATGAAGCTCATCTTGAGGTTCGGAAGACTTCGGTCAAGGCAAGCGCCCTTTTTGGATCGATCATTCGTGAAGAGGAGCAGAAACTACAGTTCAGACCGGGTTATGTGGCAGGAAGAGAAGAGAATTTCAAAGGCGCCCTCGAAGGCAGGGTGTTCAATTACGAATTTGTCAGGTCGGGGAGGAATATGAGCGGCCGCCACTATTTCCTAAGATCAAACCCTTCAACCGTTTACATTCTCCGATTCACGGGGGAGAGAGATAGTCTCCGGACACTGAGAAATGAAACGGACCTGATAGCGCGGACGTTCAAGATAAACTGATATTTGTTCTAGCGGACACTTGTAAGGCTGCCGGGAAGGCAGCCTTTTTTGTTCCTGGGACTCGAGGAATGCAGTCTGAATAAACTGACAGCAAAATCAATGACCGCCAGACCGAACGATAAAGCAAGATCGGCTATCGGTTTCTACTCTTTGATCACGGGTAGGTACCGAGCGCCGAATGGCATCAAATAACCGCCCTTGGTCGAGGCGATCCGGCCGACTTCCTGCGGATCGATCTTTCGCATTCCAGTCTTCGATATGGTCTCTTCGGGCAGTTCCGTCACGATCTGAACGTTGAACCTCTCCGTCTTTGAAAGGAGAGACCAAGCGGTTTGACCATTCACTTTGTAGTTCTCTGCGAGTCGCTCCGCGAGAGCTCTACTCGATCCTGCTTCAAACCAGTCCAGAAAATCTGCTCGTCCCGTTCCATCTGCGCATTTGGCAACCAGCACGATCGTCCCGCCTTCAATGCAAGCGTTTGAGGCGGCTTCAAGGGCCTTGTGGGCCTGGATCAGATTGATATCGTGGGGCGCGCCTCCGCAGCTTACGATCACAAGGTCTTTCTTTCCTTTGAGAACTACCGTGTGCGCCTCGGAAAACCGTTCACAAGCGGCCTCATGAGACTTCCGCCAGTCGCCGCAGACAAGATCAGCGGCGGCACCTTGCCTGTCCACGATCGTGTTAACAGAGAAGGCGGGCGGTGCGAACGACACAGCCTCGACAAATGCTTCGTGGACGGGATTTCCTTCGAGCTTTCCGGGCCCCACGCCTTCTGCTCTTTCAAGCCTCTCACGGTCAAACGCAAGTTCGTGGGTTTTCGATATTGTCCGTGTAGACGCAAGGCCGGGACAAATGAGCTTCCGGCCGCCGGTGAAGCCGGCAAAATAATGATATCCGACGGCGCCTACTGTGATCACGTGATCGTAATTCACCACGGCCCTATTCAGTTCTACGCGAATTCCGCCCGAGGTTTCGCCCAGAGCAACGAGACCCATCAGGTCCCTGGGCCTGTGTTCGAGCACCGGTGTGCGCTGGGCAACAAACGGGGTCAGGATCAGTTCCTTTTCAGCTTCGGTGACGGGTCGGTGAATACCCGTTGCGAAGATCGCGTTGATCTCGTGCGGAAGGATCCCAGCTGCAATAAGCCTTCGGATCAACAGATTGACCACTTGTCCGGCGGCAGAAGATCTGGTCGCGTCCGGAACGACTAGAAGTACAGTACCGCCTTCACGGACAATGTCCTCGATCTGTGCGCCGCCAACCGGATTCTCTAGGCGTTCGCCGAGCTCCTGGTCAGAAAGCGCGGCAAGATCCTTGTCGCTGCCGACGATCTCGAATTCGCGTGGTTCGATCCGGACCGACGACTCTCCGTAACCAAGCTCGAGAGTCTCCATGTCTTCAATCTAGCGTGTGATTACAAATCACCAAAATGTGATCTGCAGTTCCTACCTGTCCGCATCGCAGACCGAAGATCGTGTAATCCCTGTGGTAATTGAGTATCGGGACCAAATGGCTTATATTTTCTCCAACTTTTTAGATGAAGAAGCTAGACGGATTCGAGGTTCAGCACAAGTGCGAGGAGTGTGATCACCGCAGTGAGGGATTCTTCTGCGATATGCAGATCTCAAGCCTTCGGGTGATCGAATCGCTAAAGATCACGAACGCCTATCCGAAAGGCGCGACGCTCTTTATGGAAGGGCAATCGTCCAACGGCGTCTTCATACTATGCCAGGGTAAGGTCAAGCTTTCCACGTCTTCCAAGGACGGCAAGATCATTATCCTTCATATCGCCGAAGCCGGCGAAGTGCTCGGACTCAATTCCGCAGTGTCCGGTCACAACCACACCGCAACTGCTGAAGCGATCGAGCCTTGTCAGGTTAACTACATCAGAAATGACGACTTCCTGGAGTTTCTAAGGGTAAACAATGAGGCCTGTTTCAGCGCATTGCGGCAACTTAGTAACGATTACAAGACGGCCTACCTCCAGATCTGTTCTCTGGGCCTTTCGAATTCGGTGGCTGACAAGCTGTCCAAACTGTTCCTCGGGTGGTGCCGGGCCGCCGCAGAAGAGGGAGAATCGGTTCGCCTGAAGATGTCATACACCCACGAAGAAATTGCCGAAATGATCGGGACTTCCCGCGAGACGGTGACAAGGCTCTTGAAGGTTTTCCGCGAGAGAGACCTTATATCCTTTGAAGGATCAGAGTTGATCATCCACGATACAGAGAGACTCTCGGCAGATATCGACCTACCGGAATAAACCCCCAGACAATTTGTGATGTTGATCACTCGGGTATGTGACGCGAGTCCTACCAACGGCTCTGATCGCGTGCGAGCATCGCTGCGAGTGGCACGTTTTGGCAGTTGTTCATGCGAGAAGACATGGATCGCATACCGGAAAGCTTTATCGGAAAGCCCCTTTTGGCTGAGGATCTGCTGATTGACCAGCCGGTAGATGTAAGATCTGCGTTCTCAAATTCGTGCAGAGAGATCGGGGTACAGGCCGGCTTCACACTGATTGAATCGGGAACAAGGGCGACGAGGATCTTCATACTAGAGACGGGCAGCGGAACCGTCAGACTCTCACCCGCTAAGGGAGTGAGTTTCTCCCGGCATATTCTCCGGAACGAGATCGTGGGCCTACCCGAAGCACTGACCGGGGCGGAAATGAGCGTTTCGGCAGTTACGGATACAGACTCGAGGTTCAGGGTTGTTGAGGGCCTGGACTTGATCAGTCTTCTCCGTTCCCATTCCACGCTGTGCTACCGGCTTGTGGATCTTCTGGGTTCAAATCTCCACTCCGGAAAAAGACTCTTCAATTCATTCCTGCCATAGGACCAGCAACTTATTGTGACGCAAGTCACATTGAACGGTGATATTGCTCACAGATTTTTCAACCGGATCTAATCTAAGGTCGGGTCGGCAGTTGAAATTGCTCCCGCCACATCTATGTTCGGAATCGGAAGGGAGTTCTAAGGAGGCATCGGAATGATCACCAAGAAGCGGGTCAAAGCAATGTTCTTTGGAGTATTTGCAACGATCCTTGCTGCGTGGCTTGTCTACGGACTCCAGTCGCCGACTATCGGGACTCCCGTTGCGGAGGCGGTAGGACCACCGGAAATTACTCCTGCGAACCAGGACGACTACATTGGCAGTGAGACCTGTAAGGCATGTCACGAAGATCAGTTCAAAGGCTTTGCTGAAACGAAGCATGCAAAACTGGCGCTTCTTGATGACTGGAAGGACAAGGCCCAGGGATGTGAATCGTGCCACGGACCCGGAAGGGTGCACGTTGAAGAGGCGGACCCGACAAAGATTATCTCGTTCAAGGACAAGTCACCCAAACAAATATCCGACAACTGCCTGACCTGCCACGCCGGCAAAGAAGATCACAATCAGTACCGAAGAAGCGAGCATTACCGAAACAACATAGGCTGTACGGACTGCCATTCTCCGCACGGCACCGCTCAGCATCCGACCCAGGCTCGTTCGATCACGTATCCGGCGAAAGACACCGAAGACAATCCCGGACTCGCGATGCCGAAGATGTTAAAGGCAAGTGAACCTCAACTTTGTCTCAGCTGCCATCAGCAGGCCAAAGCGCAGTTTAGCCAGCCGTTCCATCACAAGGTTCTTGAAGGCCAGATGAACTGTAGCGACTGTCACAACAGCCACGGCGGATTCGAGATCAAGAATGCGAGGCTGGCAGTCGGTGCTGACGCGGTGTGCATAAAGTGTCATACCGACAAACAGGGGCCGTTTGTTTATGAACACCTTCCGATAACGGTCGAAGGGTGTGCTACCTGCCACAACACACACGGTTCGACGAACGCAAAGATGCTGAAGCGCAATCAGGTAAGACAGCTCTGCCTTGAGTGTCACACGGAGATCCTTCAACCCGAACTTGCACCTGGAGTGCCAGGCTTCCACAGACAGGACGAAGCGAGAACCGCGAACTGCACGGTTTGCCACGTGCGGATCCACGGATCCAATACGCATCCGGCATTCTTCAGGTAAAGGAACGGAGAAACAGGGGGACGGAAACATGTCAGTGCATAAACTCCAAAAGACCGCGGTCGCTTCGCTAATTGCGTTCAGTCTCGTATTGTTCCTTTGCGCGGGACTTACGGCCCAGGAAGTGACCGTGAGTTCTACGGACGGGTCGCCCGCTTCAGGAGGTTCGTCTGCTGCTGCACAGGATGATCCGGACATTGCTGGAGGATATAAGATCAAGTCTAGTATCGAGTTCGGCGTTAGATTCCGGGAACTTGACGGCAATGAGGATAAATACAGGTCGGACCTGAATTATAAAGCGGGCCCGAGGCTTTTTGACTCCTCGTTCTATGCAACTTCCGAAGAAACGGACGGCAAGCCCTTCGACTCGTTTCTCGTGAAGAGCAGCGGCTGGGGAGGTGATCCGAACGGGTATGCCCGGATCAACATTGGGAAGATCGGCTGGTACGAGTTCAACTCGATGATCCGCCGGTTCAAGTATTTCAACAGTCTTGCCAATTTCGCGCTCGGTGAACACACGCAGAACACCGTCCATAACATGGGCGACTTCAATCTGACGCTTCTTCCGCAGAACCGGAACTTCAAGATCCGCACGGGATTCTCTTTTGACCGAAATTCGGGACCCGGAACGACGACCTTTGATTATGACCGAGACGAGTTCCCGATCCACTTCGACTACGACACCAAATCTTACGATTTCCGGGTCGGAGGCGATCTGAGTTTTGGAGGTTTCAATTTCTCTCTGACCGAGGGATACCGCAAGTTTGAAGACAAGACGACTTGGTTCATCGAAGGTTTTGAGCAAGGAGAAAACCCCGGAGGCGCAAGCCTAGACTCGTTCAACAGGATGATGCCGATCGACGGCAAGACCTGGTATCACAAGCTGACCGGCCACAAGTACTGGGAAGGTGTTGCCGAGGTATCCGGTAGGTTCATTTATTCTGAGACAGAAACTGAATTCGAACTGGACGAGATCCTAACGGGAACAAACCGGCAAGGTAACCCGATCATTTCAGACGAGTACTTCGCGAACGGCGACTCGAGCCATCCTAACGGAAACGGCGATATCGGGGTTACGTTCTTTCTCGGTGACCGGGTCCAGATATCGAACACGTTCAGTGTAACCTCGTACAGGATCTCAGGAGGAAATATCCTCAACAATCCCACGATCATCACCATGCCTCCCGCTTCGGTCTCAGAGGATCTCGTTTGGCGATTCACCGACTATGAGCGGTATATGAACACACTAGAGGGGAACGTGGACGTCAACAAGTTTTTAAACTTCTTTCTTGGTTACAGGTACACGGACCGCAAGGTTGAGCTGAGGGGACTTGATGAAGACCTTCAGAGCACCAGCTCCAGCACTTTTCTTGAAGAAGGCGAAAACACCACGAACACATTTCTAGCTGGATTTCAGGCAAAGCCGTTTGGTAGAAAGTGGAGGATCAATTTTGATATGGAAGCGGGCGATTCGGACAACCCGTTCACACGCCTATCGAACAACGAGTACTGGCAGTTCGCAGTGAAGAATCACTTTGCTCCGATAGACGAACTGTCTGTTTCGGTCAGTTTCGAGACAAAAGACAATTCGAATCCTGGTCTTTCGGTTTCGGACCCTTCAGACATACTCGTAGCAGATGTGAAAAGCACCCACTTCGGAGTAGCGATGAGCTACATGCCAAATTCTACCGTTTCAGTAAACGGAGGGTACAACTTCACTTATCTGAACGCGGAAACTGACATCATCATACCGACGAGGAACTTCGGCAACGGGATCGGGATGAGCATCTACGACCTTCGCAGCCACTATGGTTATTTCGATGTTTGGTTCAGGCCCCATCCGCGCGTGTCGATCTTTGGAGCTTACAGGATCTCGAAAGACACTGGCAGCGGAGATGACTTCATCGGTCCTTCAAGGACGATAATCGGCAGTTATCCACTCAGCTTTCAATCGCCCGAAGTCCGAGGAGCTGTCAGACTGACCGACAACATCGATTGGAACTTCGGCTACCAGTATTACAGGTATGACGAGAAGTTCGATGTTCCTTTCCACGGCGGATTCGTGAGCCAGGACTACTCGGCGCACCTACCCTACACGTCCGTGACGATTTACTTCGGAAGAAGGGACTAGTTTTTTGAGCAGACAGATCCGGGTCCGGAACGGCACCCCTTCCAGCCTACCGGACCGGGAAAGTACCTGCCGATCTAAGGCAAGCCGACCAAAAGCGGCTTGCCTTTTTTGTATCCACTATTTCTTTCTAGAAACCCGGAACCTGTATTCCTGTCGCTGGCGCTAAGGGTTCAGATCTCATTGGTCCTATACCACCGTGATGCCGCTGACGCGGCTAAACAAGGATGGGGTGGGGCGCCTTACCCCGCACTGCGCCTTCGGCTTGTAAGGGCCTAAAATCTACCCGTCCCTCCGGGACTAGTTGCAATCTCTCGACGTTCCACAATCTCGGATGCGATCAGAGTCCAAATTCGGAATCTCTTCTTTAGAGTCTGAACTCTGAAATCTGGGATTGCGAAGCGCACTGGAACCTTGAACTTTGAACAGAATCAGAATCCCTCTTCTTTGTGGCACTCGTTACAGCTAAAGCGAGAGATGTCTCCCAGGTTTACAGGATGGCTGAACGACCTATCTCCTTTGTGGCAGGACGCGCAGTTGTAGTTTCCGGCGGTTCCCAGGTCCAGAGGATGCCGGAACCGCCCGTTATCCGGCTCGATGGAGGTTCCCCTGAAGCTTTGGCTCAACGTCACGTGGCAGATAGCGCAATCGTTTCTGATCACCTTTCCTTCAGGACTCTTCATACGCCCGTCGTGGCATCGAAAACATCCCTGTGCATTGAAGTGACCTATGTTGTCGATGTGTGACCGCCAGTCGGTCTTCATCTCAGGGAAGAAATACGTTCGATAGATCCGCTTGATCTCTGCCACAGCGAGATTGATCTGGGGCTGATCTGTAGCGTAAACATCCGGATGGTTCTCTCGGTAATACCTATGAAAATCGTCCGAGATCGTAGCAAGGGCCTGTTCCGTTGTTTGATAGTCCTTGGAGAGTACCTCAACGGCGGTCTTCTTTAGGAAAGGAAGCGACCGATCGAGTTTTCCTGCGGTTATCGAATTGTCCACAGCGTTGTTCGGAGAAAGGTAAATATGTGCGGGCCTGCTGTGGCAGTCGATGCAGTCCATCTGTTTTTTATCCGCCTCCGCGATCTGTTGTTCAGTAAAAGTAGATCCCTCGCGGAAATACTGCGTCAAGTTCCCATTGATATCCCTGAACTGAACCCATCTGATGTCCTGACGTTTCTCATCGGTCGATACATAAGTCACTTCGTTGGCGAGGTTCATATGCCAGTGGATTCCAGAGGGGCGGCCCGTTTCCGGGCTTCCGCCTCCCACCTTGATCAAAAGGCGGGTCTCGCTCATCGTGCTTTGTTCGTCGTAGCCGTAGTCCGTAAACACCTTCAGCTTTTCGCCGTGGTATTTGTCAGCCCAGTGGCATTTGGCACAAGTGTCGTTCGGCGGCCTCATATTATGGATCGGTGTCTTGATCGGCCTGTCGTAGGTATTGAATGAGACTTTGATCAGCTGTCGGACGCCGTTCAGTTTCGAGCGAGCGTACCATTCCGCGCCGCTCCCGACGTGGCATTCCACGCACTTGATCTCGGCGTGCGGCGCGACACCATACGACACGAACTCAGGCTGCATTACTTCGTGACAGAGCTGCCCGCAAAACGTAACAGATTCAGTAAATTCGTATGCGTGATAAGCGCCAAAGGCGCTGACGAAGAGAAAGACGATAGAGAAAACGAGAAACACAATGAGCGATCGGCGACGCTTCGGATCGTTGAGATCCAGCACGGGATACTCGGCGATCTCTTCTGCGGCGAACTTACGCCGTCTCCGCCTTTCGACCAGCATTCCGAGCCCGACGACGAGGATTCCGACCAGCATGACCGCTGGGAAAAGAATCCAGATCAAGAGGCCGAGATACGGCTGATCGGTCGAGCCGGTCAGTTCTAGCAGGAACAAGAGCGCGATGCAGACCAGCGCTGCAATAGCGATCGCGAAGCCCACGAAGCTTACATAATTTCTAGCCAGGCTCCGCCAGCCGTACTTTAGAGGAGTCACTTCTTCGGCAACGGGCGCGGAGGACTCTTCTTCGTTCGCCGCGAGTTCATTTTCCGGGTCCGGGTTGTCGTTGTTCTCTTCTGTCATTGCACTCTCGGTTCAACGCACAGAATTCCGCCCGGAGAAAGCGGGCGGAAGATCAAGCGGGAAACACTATGCTCGGTCCTTCTTCTTTTAGTTTCCGTCCGCAGCCGCGCGAAGGTCGCGCATGTGAGCTACCAATGCTGCTGCCTTAGCCTCATCGATCCCTTTTGATTCGTATGCAGGCATATACGGAGGTTTCTCGCCCTTGAAGCCTTTTAAGATGACTTCGATGTGATGGTCGTCGGACTTTGCAGGATCAAAAGCTTTGGTGGCATCCGCCTTGTGACAAGCAAAGCACGTGTTCTTCTTGTACATAGCCGCGGCTTCGTCCTGAGTGGCGGTCACTGGCGGGGCCTTGGTCGTGGCAAACACGATCATAAAGACCGGAACAGCGAAAGCCGTCGTCACAAATGCTTTCAGTAGTTTCTTATTCATAATGCTAGTTGCTCCTCTGATACTGCTTGTCGGCTTTGCGTGTAGTGTCTTGGGTGACCTGATTTTATCAGAAACTGAAGTTGTTCCCCTGATGACAGCGGCTGCAGCTTGCAAAGTCATCGCCCCCAAAAGCCCGTTTTCCGTTGTGACACGACGCACAGGTTTGTCTGCCGGACCGGGCGAAGTGCATTGCCGTCGCTGTTGCAGTCACCTGCTTGTTGCCTCCCGGCTGTGCGAACACGACGTGGCATTCATTGCAGCCGACGCGGGCATGAGCCGAGTGGCTGAATCCCTTTTTAAAAGCGTCTGAGCTTCCGTGGGCCTTTATTCTTCCGGCTCCCTGCTTGTGACACGTCCCGCAGTTTGCCATCTCCGTAGTTGAATCCGACGAATGACATTCAAAACAGCTGGCGTGGGCACTCGCGCCTCTTGGGATCGAGCGCGATCTTCCGGCCGGTTTGTGACACGTTCCGCAGTTCACTTTAAGATGGCGATTGTGGTTGAATCTCGTTCCAAAGCTCTCCAGGGCGAAAGATGCTTTTACCACTCCCGAACCGGCATCCGAATGGCAAACGGAACAGATCGAGCTCTGTGGATTCCTGAACTGTTCGATATGACAGCCCGCGCAGGGTGAGTGTTCTACCTTTCCCGGAAAACCGATCTTTGAAGCGTTTGTCTCCCGCGTGTGACACGCGAGGCACGGCAGTCTTGAGTGGTAGTCTCCCTCGTGACTGAACTCTGCGTACTGTCCGGTGTCCACTCTTGTCGCCTGCAAGGCGGTATCAAGGTTCGCAGGCAGTGCGTTATTGTTCGCCGTGTTCATTTCGTCCGCCGCGTCCTTTTCGTTCGAGTCTCCACAGGCTGAAAGGCCGTAACCGAATACGATACTGAGAAACAGGACAACGGCTATCTGTTTGGCCGGAACTTCGGTTCGCTGACGATTCGAACGGCCGCGTTGACGGCGTCTGGCTGTTCCGCCTCCTTCCATTCTAATTTCCTGCGAGGTCCTCGATAGCCCTGGTGTGCGACTCGGGCACCGGTAAGTCGGAATATCCTAAATGACATTTTGTGCACCGGAACTTTGGATTCTCCTTTCTCGAGTCGATCTCGTAGTTCAGTATTCCCCCGTCGTCCGAGGTCGCCGTGATATGGCAGTTTTTACAAGATGCGACATTCACACTGTTTGCCGACCAGTCCGCAGTCCTGATCCCGGATATGGTGTGGCACGATGTGCAGTCCATCTCCATATGGCTGAAAAACTCGTGGCGGAACGTCGCTGATGAATCGCGAGTCCTCCACGACGCGACAAGCATTTTGTCCTCGATCGACATCCGTTTCGGCGCACCCGCATCAAAATCTGTTTCAAGCTCCGCGGGTCGCAACTGATGGCACGCTCCGCAGTTTGCCGGAGCGGGTTCGATCCCCGAATCTGCCGAATGGCAGGTAAAGCACTGCTGATGCCCGATCGGGGACGACATGAACGTTCCTTTCTTCAGCCAAAAGCCGTCTCCGAGGTCCTTCGGGGGCGGCGTCACGTACTCTTCGTCTCCATCTCCTAGAGGCACCGTGAGCTGATGGCACATCGAACAGGTCTCGGATTGAACCAATGGCCTGAAGCTCGCCTTCGCGAACGTAACCTCACCCTGTCCGCCCTCGATGTTCGATCCCATCATCGCCACGTGCATTTCGTGCGGAAATCTCACAGCGAACTCCGAGAAAGAGCTCTTTCCTTTTTGCGATCTGTCATAGGCCTCGCGCGGATTCGCGAACGGATGACGGCGACTGTCCTTCGGCGACGGATTCACGTGGCAGTTGGAACAGATAGCGGGTTTCGAGCCGCTAAAGAACTGGGTCCGGTGACAGCTTATACACGAATCGTGCTTCGGATAGTCTGTGACGTCCGGGAAGGCTTCTGACTCATCCCGGACGTTTTCCCAGTTTGCCGAAGGAAACTTGTGGCAATCCGAACACTTCTTCGCTTTATGTGCTCTTGAGCTATGAGAGAAATTCGCCCATCGCGATTGTTCCCGTGTTTCATTCGATTCCGCGAAGCCCTCAGCAGCGAGAGAGTTCCA
The DNA here is from genome assembly GCA_003385635.1 of Acidobacteriota bacterium. Classification (GTDB taxonomy): domain Bacteria; phylum Acidobacteriota; class Blastocatellia; order Pyrinomonadales; family Pyrinomonadaceae; genus Aridibacter. The sequence continues at coordinate 412,500 of QQUY01000003.1, forward strand.
GGGGCCCGGGAAGAATAGGAAAGGTACGAATAAAATACCAAACAGAACGGTCACAAGCGGACCGAGCAGCGAAACGAACCTAACTTTCCTACCCCGTCTCATCATCGACAGCCATTGGAAAACGGCAGAAAAAATCGACTCTATATTATGTTCGCTGTGCAATAACTGATGTGACCTCAATCACAAGCACACCGCGCGCCGGTTGCTAATATCTTGGTCAGCGCAAGTGTTTTCATTGTCCCTCAGTCCATGACAAGTACCGGTACCCTTTCTCTAACAGCAAGGCCCGTTTCCCCCGTCTTTAGGTTTCTGAAATTCCTGGGGTCGGTAAAGTTCGGGATCTGCCTGCTGATAGTGATCGGGGTATTGTGCCTGGCGGGTATTTTGATCCCGCAGCAGAACGTAGCCGGTTTTGCAGCGTTCTACGATGGTTTGACTTCTTTTCAAAGATCGGCGCTCGAAGGGCTCGGTCTTTTCAATGTATTCCACTCCTGGTACTTCAGTACGCTGCTTGCGATTTTCGCGCTAAACATCATTCTCGCCTCCCTGGACCGGTTTCCCGTGACATGGCGGCTGACTGCAGATCCGAACGTCACTCTCGCGCCGCCAAGAATGCAGGCTTGTCAGGAGTTTCGAGACTTTATCTCAGAGGGTGTGGAGATGGACATAGTGTCTGAACGCGCCAAAGCGTCTCTTCGCAGACGGGGTTTTCGCGACATCAGACAGGCGACTGCTGGCAGCGTAACGTACGTCTTTGGCCAGAAAGGCAGTTGGAACAGATTCGGCGCTTACGCAGTGCACGTTGCACTTCTCGTCGTTCTTTTCGGGGGCTCACTTACCGCTTGGTTCGCGAAGAGCGGCGAGGTGGCGCTTCGCCCGGGTGTAACTTCACGCCAGATCACGACCACGGAGGTTTCCACGGATACGACTAGGCGGGTCACTTACTCGCTTCCGTTCGAGATCGTTTGCACCGATATCCGGCAGAGGTTGATCGATCCTGATGGGCCGATCACGGCGTCGAACACACTTGATTGGGTTACGAGCATCTCGATCGTGGAAGAAGGTAGACGAACAGATCTCGAAGTGGGTCTGAATGCTCCCGCTGACTACAGGGGATACCGTTTTTTTCATTCAGATATCGTCCCTCTCGGGCGCGCGAGAACTCTTACTCTTTCCGCGGTAAAAGAAGGCAGAAGCGAAACTGTTGTGCTTGAGAGGAACGGGACTGCGGATCTTGAGGACGGAACTAAGGTAAGGCTTAGAGAGTTCAGGGCTGGATTCGACATGAGGACCGAGAACCCCGGGTCAGACACGACCGACTTCCATAGCCCGGCCGCCGAGATCGAGGTCGTTGGTGCAGAAGATCGGGTTGAAAAGGGCTATGTGTTTGGGGGCGTGATCGCGGAAATGCCGTTCGGCGACAAGCAGATCGGAGGACATAGGTTTGAGATAAAAGGTTTCGAGAGGGTCGCCGACCAGCACATCCTCTTCGTACGCAGGGATCCCGGGCAGCCATTCGTATACGGTGGTTTCGGTTTGCTTGCCTTGTCCTTGTCGGGCGTGTTCCTGTTCTCGCACCAGAGGATCTGGATACGGATCGAGAAGGAAGGAGAATGTACGAGGTTAAGGATCGCAGGCGACACGAACAGATCTTACGACTCCTTTTCTCGATCGTTTTCAAGGCTGTCCGGCGATCTGTTTAGTTCGGGAAAGTGCTGATCTCCGAGCGGGAAAGCTCCGAGGTCGTTTGATATAATTTTGTTTTTCGCAAAAGCTAGTTTTCGATTTCCGCCGGCTTTAGCCTGGCAGAATCTTCAGTGCTATGAACAGAGAGAATTTATTGTTTGGCTGTATAGGTCTTTTGCTCGGCCTGATCGTGGGATTTGTCGGTTCCAACTATATGAACAGGAGCTCGGCTCCTGCCGTCGGTTCTCTCGCAACCGATCAAACAGCGCTTCCCGAGAATCATCCTTCGATCGACGGACAGACCGAAACCGCGATGATTGCTGACGTGCAGGCAACGCTTGAGCTCGCTGATCAGGAGCCGGATAACTTCGATGCCCAGGTAAAAGCCGGCGAGATGTTCTTTCGGATAAGGCGATTCGATGAAGCGGTGAAGTACTACACTCGCGCAAGTGAACTTAGGCCCGATGACCGCCAGGTGATGGTCAACCTGGGAAACGTCAATTTCGATGCCGAAAGGCTTGAAGAAGCTGAGAAATGGTACGCGGCAGCCCTGGAGAAGAAAGCGGACGACGTGACTGTCAGGACCGATATGGGCCTTACATTCCTACTTCGGAAACCGAAGGACATCGATCGCGCGATAGCGGAGTTCAACAAATCACTCGAGTATGACCCGAAACACGCGCTTACGCTGCAGAATCTCGTAGTCGCATACACTGAGGCGCGGAACTTTGAAAAGGCGAATGAAACGGTACAGAGGCTTGAAGAGGCCGATCCCGGTAACGCCGTTATCCCGAAACTGAAAGAATCGATTTCGAAGGCTGCCGCAAATGGACAAGGCGCCGGATGACACCATTTCTTGAGACCATCAGTTCAGACCTAAGATCCGTTCTGGAAGGCCGCTGTCTGGAGAGGCGATATCCGTCCGGAAAGGTGATCTTCCTTGAGGGAGACGAGCCGAAGTTCCTTCCGATCGTTCGTGACGGCAGGGTCAAACTTGTAAGACAGCCCGATGACGGAAAAGAAATGATAATCGGGATGTTCTCGCGCGGCGAGGTTTTTGCGATCCCGCCCGCACTGGACGGAAAACGGTTTCCCGCGACCGCCATTGCGATGGAACAGACAGATCTTCTCCAGCTGCCTGTTGGAGAATTAAAAGGCCTTTTGGATGAATCAGACGAATTCTCAGGACTGATCATGAATGCGATGTGCGGTATTCTGCGAGACCGCGCGGAAACGGTGAGGATCCACAACACACCTTCATCTGAAGCCAGGGTCGCTACGGTCCTATTGAATCTTGTAGAGGAATCCCGCCAGAAACTGCCGGTTAAGATCGTTTTGAGGCGTCAGGACATAGCTGAGATCGCAGGTATCACGACGGAGACCTGCATACGAGCGATCCGAAAGATGCACAGGAATGGCTTGCTCAGGATCGATCGCGGGAAGATCTTTATCGATGATCGAGCATCACTCGAATCCCTTCTTACATGAGCGCCGCCCGGCGCGATTCTCCTCGCCTTTGAAGATGATTTAAATCATAGTTCGCCTTCCCCATAGTTTCTAGAATGTCAATAAAGCAGTCTTTGCGCTGGCTGGAGGCACTCTATGAAACTCAGACTCACAAACCGCGAGATTCGCCTGCGTCTGAGTGCGGCTGAGATCAACGATTTCGCCGTGCTCGGTCGGATCGATGAGGTTGTATACCTTGGCGTTCAGGCCGGAGGAGCATTCGGGTTTTCGCTGGAGGCCGGGGAGTACGAGAGCCTCTTTGCAAAGTTCGACGGTACATCTTTGTGCTTAGGAGTACCGGTCGATCTGGCGCGCCGATGGACAAGTTCAGATCTCATAGGCATCGAGTCTGAACAGGATTCCGGCAATTCAAGAGTTCGGATACTCGTTGAGAAAGATCTGGGTCGCATGTCCTCGAAACTAAAAGGCCGCGAGTGAGGACCAGGATCATGAAAGGATCAGCTAAAGAGAATTGGACAGGATTTTTCGACCTCTTCACTGAACGAAATAAGGGTCGACCTACAAGGCTTGGCGTATTCGTGGAGGAGAAAGGGACCTTCCACGACTATTGGATCGAGGACGGTCTGCCCCTCAAGGCGATCACCACCGAAACGGTCCGGGGGCGCCGGGATGTCGAGATCATTTTTGGTTCGGAATCCGATCTAAGGGAAACTCAGCTTACTCACCTGGTAAAGGATGCGACGTCCCTGGATGTTCGGTTGGGACTCGACAGCATCGATGACAAGTTGGAGCTAAGAGACTCGGACGGAAAGGTCGCAGTTCTGCGGTTCGAGAAGTATTCTCCCGGCGATCTCGAGATAACTCAATGAATCGATCAATTATTACTTGCATAGCACTACTTTTTGCATTCGTATTGCTTTGTCCGATCACGGTTCATGGGCAAGACGGAAAGGCAGATCGAAATGAAGGCCTCCGTGAGCGAGTCCGCGTGATGGAAGCGGAGCTCAACAAGCTGATGAAAGAACTGGAGGCAATGCGCGCGGAGCTCGACGCCGATGAAAAAGGCGGTCCCGCAGTAGAAGAAAGGCCTCCCGCAGACGTAAAGGCAGATTCCAGGCCGGAGCCTGTCCAGGAGAAACTGGGCGTCGATCTTGGGAAGGGCATCCGGCTTGTGCCTTACGGAACCGTCTACTTCAACGCTTTTGGAAACAGTTCGGGGACGAACAATACTGATGTGCCCCTTTGGGCCACCGGCGATGAAAGTTCGAATCTGGGAATGTCTCTACGCCAAACGAGGTTCGGAGTCAGAATCGAAGGCGGCCGGTTGGGGGGCGGCACCGCCACGGGCACGATCGAAGCAGATTTTTACGGCGGTCTACCGGATGTAGGGGTGGGCGAAAATTTCGGAGTCGTCAGGCTGAGAGTGGCGAAGCTTAGGATCGACTGGGAGAGGTCCTCAGTGACGTTCGGGCAGGACTGGGTCGTTTTTGCTCCAAGAAACCCGACGTCGATCGCGGCTGCCGCGATACCTCAGTTCGCTGCATCTGGAAACCTTTGGTCCAGGCTCCCGCAGGTTCGCGCAGCACAGAGACTTGCCGGTGGTTCGGTTTTGGTTGAGGCGGCCGTCCTTGCTCCTACCTCAGGGGACTTTCCGCAGGGACCGGATTCTTCCTTCGTATTGCAGCCCGGCGCGGCATCTAGATCCCTCGTGCCTTCATTACAGACTAGGGCAGAATTCAGGGAATCCGACTGGTTTAATACCGGAAAGCCCGCCGCAGTGGCGGTTTCTGTTCATTTTGGCCGCACAAAAGTAGGCGACCGAGGTTTGGCGTCTTACGGCGTCGCAGCTGACTGGAGCGTCCCCATTACAGATCGTGTTGGCACAACGGGAGAGCTGTTCTACGGAAAGAACCTGGGCGGCTTTCAGGGAGGTGTGTTCCAGGGTTACAACCCGGATCACGTAGCTGATCCGCATGAATCATCTGAGGGCATTCCAAAGGCGATCGCATCGAGAGGCGGCTGGGTACAGTTGGGTTATACACCGCCGATCCTGAGAGACAGACTAAGCATCTACGGTTCGGTCGGAATCGACGACCCCGACGACAACGACCTTGTGAACACCAGCTCCAGAAATTTTCGTTCCCGCAATCTCTCCTACGCATTCAACGTAATTTTCAAACCAATTCCCAATATCTCGGTCGGCGGAGAATTCCGCAGATTCGAGACAAGTTATCTCCTGACGGGTCAAAAGAAGGCTGAACATCTGAACTTCGGGGCTTCTTACAGTTTCTGAACCGCAGGCGAAAAGGAGTAAAGAACGACATGCAGAACATTGAGCTAAAGACAGTTCGCGAGATCGCACTTGAAATGCCTCTTTCAACAAGGGTGTTCGAAGAGTTTCGAATAGACTATTGCTGCGGCGGAAAGAAGCCGTTTCGGGAGGCTTGCAGCGATGCCGGCGTTTCTGCGGAACTGGTCGCGAACAAGCTTGAAGAAGCGTTTGCCGCCGACAATACCGAGCAACAGATTGACTACTGGAAAATGCCTCTAGACGATCTTGTGAGCCATATCCTCGGAACGCATCATGTGTTTACAAAGAGCGAGATAACCCTGCTTGGGCCATTAATGGAGAAGGTCGCGAGCCGCCACGGTGAAACACACGGCGAGTTGTTTATGCTGAAGAGCTACGTACTTACCCTCTTTGGCGATCTTGCTTCGCATATGGCAAAGGAAGAAGCGATCCTGTTTCCATATGTCCGCGATCTTGCGCGGCGGAACGGAGAGGTTTCTTCATCGTCACCCGCTTTCGGTACGGTGTATAACCCGGTTAGGATAATGATGGCTGAACACGATAGGGCAGGAGACCTTCTCAGGAATATGCGCAAGGTTACGAACGGCTATGAACTGCCCGAAGGTGCGTGCCCAAGTTACACCGCCTTGTATAACCGCCTTGAGGCACTTGAAGAGGATCTTCATCAACACATACATCTCGAGAACAACGTCCTTTTCCCAAAAGCGATCGAGCTGGAAAAACAGATATTCCCATTGGCTGTCGGCTAGAAAGATTGACGTCGCAGAGTCCGGCGAGGTGGTGCTTGGGTAAATGGATGGATCGTCAGGATTAAAAATAAAACTCAGGCGAATCGCACTGCCAAGAGAACACGGCTCGTGGGGAATACTCCTTGAGCCGCTCGTTTCTGCCATCGTGATCGCTCCTTCATTAGGCGGAGCGTTTGCGGCGCTCTTCGTTATAAGTGCGTTTCTTCTTCGACAGCCTTCGAAGGTCCTTATCACGGATCTAACAAGTGCCCGGATGTTGCCGCAGACACGGTCCGCCGGAATGTTCGTGGCCGCATTCTCAGTTATTGCAGTGGCATCCGGGAGCCTAGCGCTTCTATTTACTGATGTTCTTTATCTCCTTCCCCTGACGCTTCTACTCCCTCTTGGTGTCTTTCAGCTTTACAAAGATGTGTCCGGCAATAGCCGCGATTTGATCGCGGAACTTGCAGGCTCCGCCGCAATCTCGGCCTCGGCCCCAACGATCGTGCTTGCAGCGGGCTGGACTCCGCTGGCCGCATTGGCGCTCTGGTCGGTCTTTGTTTGCCGATCGGTGCCGTCAGTTATCTATGTTCGAGAGAGGCTTCGGCTGGAGAAGGGGAAGTCGTTTAGCAGGAACATTCCAATCGCGCTGCACTTGGCGGGCCTGGGAGTCGTGGCCCTCTTCGCTTTCAACGGGCTCATCACTCTACTGGTTCTTCCTGTCTTCGTCTTCCTTTCGATTCGTTCTGTGTCGGGACTGTCGTCACGGCGAAAGCAGCTAAAAGCAATGCAGATCGGAATCTGGGAGACGATCTACGGAGTAACGCTATTCACTTCAGTCGTGGCAGGCCGCTTCGTCGGCATCTGACAACTCCTGAACAGCTTCAGGTCGTACCCGTTCCAAACTCTCCCGAGGAAGGGCCGCACTCGAAGTTGGCTTCTTCATCAGGGATGACCGGAAGGAATCTACGCGTAGACGCCGAGTCCGGGTCGGCGCCCGCAAGCTCACCAAGGCATTCTCCTGCGATCGAAAGATATTCTACACCAGACCTTGAAAGAGATGCGCTTAAAGGACCGGCGATCTTTGAGAGATGCCCCTTCAGAAAGTTATCCACGGCCTCGGCTGTTACACGTACGTGCTCGTCTGCAGCAAGCGAAAGTGCGTACGCCTGCTTTAGTTTCAGGTAAGCAACGAATGCCGCTTCCACCGAGACGTGGTCCGGGGTTTCCGGCGTGTCCGGAGCGAATCCGAATGCGTTGTAAAACGCCCGGATCTCTGAAAGCAGCGGACCCGGCTGGACCCAGGACCTGTAGCTGACCTCACGACAAGGTGCGGGCCCGCCGGGACCGAAAATGCTGTGATAGAGCCCCTCGCTGCCTTCGGTCAGCGCCAGCTCAGCTGCCTTTACAAGTTTTTCATCGGAGACCTCTTTCGAGATCGTTGAGATCTCGTTCTTCCAATCCTCGGACGGGCATTCGAAAAGAAGCCCGAGCAGACGCCAGGCCGCGGCCTCGGCAATAAACTTGTTCTCAAGGTCTTTCCCGTTATTCATTTTCCGCTCCTCGGATCACCAAAGGAATCCATCCGGTACGCATTTTTCGGGCACCTGTTTCTCTATTGGCTCCCTGCCAGATCGCGAATGCGATGTTCGAACTCTTCTCTTTCGACAGGAACCCGGGAACTGGTCTTGAGATCACCACAGACCAGCCCTTTTCGGTCCTGACGCCTTTTCCGGTAGACACGGTCTTTGCCGGCGAAAGCGTTCCCGGTCCTTCGGCTCTGAGGTCCTCAACCGGCACCTTTCTGGGGCCGCTTCGGTTATTTCCGAGCCGTCTGGCCGGAGCATATCGCTGCTCCATCCTTCGCTTTGCATCGGGGTCCTTCTTGAGAGATTCGGCGTCGAACGGATAGTGATCGACCGTCGCATTAGGATAAATGCTCGTGATCTCGTCAGCTCGTCCGTCAACGATCGCCTGCCAGTCCGCCCGCCAGAACGCTATATCCACCGCCTTGTGCTCCTCTCCCATCTGGGGTGCCGGAATGCTCACGGACTCCTCAGTCGGTAACTGAATCGCACAGCCATCTATGAACGCCTGCGGGCCAGGAAGATCGTTTTGCGAGTCATCAACCCACTCGAGACGAAATGCGATCTGCTTTCCGTCCGTCATCGCCGTGACCTCCACCTCGACTGTCGAAGGCTCCAAGAGTCGCGGCTCGACCATATCCTGAAGGATCAACTTCGCAGGATGGTATGGATGCGCGTACCATGCACCGTCCGTCGGATCCAGAGTGATCTGCTGATCGGGCACGACAACAACTTCGGAAAGCGAAACCGTTCGCCCCCCGCAGCTGGCATATGCCACGAGGATCGCGAACGCCAGCAGCACAATTTTTGGAATCGTCTTTTTCATACCTTTTTCTCCATCTCTACGGGCAGTTCACACGCGTGATCTGGTAGAGCTTGTCGTACGAAGGCCGAATACTCACAGGCTCCCGAAGCGGCACACTTACCGCTTCCTCACCTTTATCGTTGTAGCCCGTTATCGTGTCGCCGCTCCGCTTCCATCTTGCGAGCACCTCTTCAGTAGAACCGAACAGTCCGAGTAAGCCGGTTAGATCGTCGTCGCCTTCCGCCCCGGCTGCCTTGTAAGCCTCTATCGCAGCATCCACACCGGGACCGAACATCTGTCTCGTAAACGAGGTCGGAACGTGTATCGGCGGAATGTAGTAGACATTGGGCTCAAGTCCGAACTGCGGAAACAGCGGTAGTGCGATCTTCTTGATCCGGACAAGGTAGTCGATCGGGTTGTCGGGCCTTTCTTCGCCTGGTTTGGAGATCCATCCGGCAAGCCTGATCTTTCCAATGCAGTTGACGAAGCATTGGGGCTGCAGTCCCTGTTCGATCTTCGGAAAGCACCCGATACATTTCTCGGACGTGCCTGTCATCGCGTTGTAGAACACCTTCTTGTATGGACAACCCCGCACGCATTCCTGGTAACCACGGCATCGGCCCTGGTCGACGAGAACGATCCCGTCCTCAGGTCGCTTGTAGATTGAGCCCCTTGGGCAAGCTGAAAGGCAGGCCGGATAGGTGCAATGGTTGCAGATCCTCGCGAGGTAATAGAACCAGGCCATGTGAGGCATCTGAATGCTCGCGCCGCCGTCAACCTGGCCGGCGCAGTCGTCCTCACCCACATTCGGATAGGAGTAATCCTCATCTTCCGGGCGCCAGCCCAGGACCCTCTCGCCTGCCGGAGCGGACTCGAAGATCGTCCTGCCTTCGTAGCGGCCGCCGTCCTCGCTCCATTCCTGTCCGTCGAGCATCTCGAGCAGCTTCAGGTCCCAACTTAACGGGTAGAAGCCATAGGGTTTTGTTTCTACATTGTTCCAGAGCATGTATTCCTGTCCCTTTCCGGAAGTCCAGGTTGTCTTGCAGGCAAGAGTACAGGTTTGACAGGCGATACACTTGTTGATGTCAAAGACTGCCGCAAACTGTTTGTTCGGACGTTCTTCCGGATACCAGTAGGACATCTCTCTTCCCAATTGCCAGTTGTTTACTCGTGCCATATCTCCTCCCGCGGTCGACTAACCGCAACTATGCTTTTCTTCCGGAGTAGCCTCCTTCGAGATACTTCTTCATTGCGTCGGATTCCGTGTGCGGCCTGAGGCCCAGCGCTACCGGTCTCCAGAGCCCTTCTCCGCCTATTCCTCCCGGTTCAGCTCTCGAGATCTTGACGATCGCTTCGCGGGGAGCGCCTGTCGGGCAATGAACGTCGGGGAGGAATCCCTTTCCGATCTCTTGACCGAACAGCCCTTTGCGCACCAGCGAATCGGTCATCCAGGTCGGTTTGAGCCACCCTCGCGTTGCGGATTGATGCGATCCTGATCTGAACATCGCCTGGTACCCTGTCCGCGGGTTTCGCGCCAGTCCGTCCTCTCGCTCCCGCTGGCCCTGCTGTGATCCGGGTGTCGCTCCGTACATGTTGAACCACATTCTCGTGACGCCCCTTGGCGTTCCCGGATAGTAGCGAGCCCGGCAAAGGAGCCTTGCGAACTCATAGTCGCGAGGGTTCGATTCCCATCCCCTGAAAGGCCGGTCTTCGGGATCCGGGTCGATCCATACGTAGTCGCCGTCCGAGACCTCAAGCTCTTTCGCGTCATCGGGGTTGATGTCGACATATCCTTCGGCAACGAACGGACTTCGTTTGTCGCGCCGGTAGATATCCCCGAACGGACCGAAGAGTACCGCGACCATGTCGGTGTCGATCGGTGTCGTATGAGCGCCGTGTCTGTACTTCGGAGTGTGGAAAATGAACTTGTAGCCTTCCTTCATTCGCGGGTGCTGCGAGTTCTTTGCCTCAGGCCACGACATCACGACGTTCCGTCCGCAGCGTGTTTCGCAAGAAAGGTCGTCCCTTGCGACACCGTATTGTTCCGGCCCCGCAGGTCTCATTGCCTCGTGTTTTGGCGAAATGATGATGTTCGGTTCCAGGAAAGTGGAGTCGACGGGTTCGCGGTGGACCGGAAGGTTCTCTCCGGCCTCAATGAACTCCGGCTCCTCCCTGTAGAATTCAAGTCGGCCGCTCTTCGTGTACCAGGGGATCGAGTCCGTGATCTGATCATAGCCAACGGACTTTGGAGTCGTACGACTGTTCATCAGGGCGGGTACTCCCGCCAGCGCTTTTTCGTGGAGGTCTTTGAACGTATACCCTTTCGTGTTTGTCGAGTGATCCAGGATCCTCTGTAGGTAGACGTCTGTCCGGCCTTCCCGCACAAACTTCCAGTAGTCCAGGAACCGTTTGTCTCCCGTGAGTTCAGCGAGCTTCGAGCTGACTAGTGCGAAAACTTCTATGTCACCCAGCGTGTTGAATACTCTGTCGATCGGAGTCTTCGGAAAGACCGAGAGGAAGGGGTTCGTAACGGAAGCGGTCATGTCCGGGTGCTTCAGTTCACCCCAGGAATCGACTCCGAAGACGACATCCGCCCATTCGCAAGAGGTGGACCACCACCACTCCTGAACCGCGATCATCTCGATCTTGGGCAGGACGTTCACCACCGTGTTGTAATGCCACTTGACGTTTCCAAGGATCGAGTTCGCGTTGGCGAACCATAGCGATTTGGTCGGTGTCGGCATATGGGTTTTGCCCGTTAGAAGTCTCTTGCCGACCCTGAGCGGGTGATCTTCGTGGTTGTAGTAATGAGCCGATTCCGCTTTCCAAAACTGTTTGGGGCGAGCCGGTTTTTCAGGATCTAGCTCGATATCGAAGGGGTTTTCGTTAATGTACTGGGGGGCTCCATTGAAAAGCGACACACGGTAATTTCCGGCATACGATCCGACGTTTCCGCCTATCTTCCCCATGTTTCCGGTTAGCGCCGCGAGCAGAAAGACATCGCGGTCCTTGTTGTCGTTGTTAAAGAACTGATTCGGACCCATTCCAACCGCAAAGAGCGTAGTGCCCGGGTCCTTGGCGAAGTGCCTTGCGAGGTTCTCGACCGCTTTTGCGGGAGCCCAGGTGAGTTCTTCAGTTGTTTTCGGATCAAAGTGCGCCGCGTACTCTTTTACAAGATCAAAGACCGGCCTGCACCGAACGGTTCTCCCGTCGGCGAGCTCTACGTTCACAGCGCCTTCGAGGCGGGCATTCCCTATAGTCGAGTTCTTCCCGACATCATCCCGAATTAGAACCTCCGGCGTGCCTGTGTCTTCGTCCCACCAAACATAGTCTCCCCATTCATTGCGCATCGCTTCTGGAACGATGTTGTTGACGTCCTGCTGCCCCGGGGGAGGCGCCTTCTGGCCCTTGCGCAGGACTGTCGTGGTCTTCATTCCGGCGAGGTCGCCGCCGAACACATCCCTGGCCCGGAGATATGTCAGATCATCCATTCGCACAAGGATCGGTAGATCGGTCCATTGCTTCACAAACTGCTCGTCGTACAGCTTTTCGTTGAGGATCACATTTGCAAATCCGAGCGCGAGCGCAGGAGTAGTTCCGGGCCGGACAACCACGACATCGTCACCCTTGGTCGCAGTGGCCGAGTACTCGCAGGCGATGACGACGATCCTCGTGCCTTTCACTCTTGCTTCGGTCAGCCAGTGGGCATCCGGCATTTTCGTCGTGATCCAGTTCATTCCCCAGACGACGACCGTCTTTGCGTGCTCGACCGAATTTAGATCGAATTCGACGGTCTGCTGACCGGTCACCATCGGGTGGCCTGGCGGAAGGTCCGTGTGCCAGGAATAGTTGTCAAAGCCTCTTCCTCCAAGCGCTTTGTCTGCGCCGACCTTTCTGACCGCGGCATCTAGCAACGCTATGGAATTGGCCATACGGTACATTCCGAATACGCGCGTCATACCGAGCAAAGGCATCCCGCCCCTGAATTTCATTACCTGCGTGCCGACGCCTTGCATCGCATCAATGGTCTCAGGATCGTATTCCTGTTCTTTCAGGCGCCGTATTCCGTCCTCACCTGAGTAGGTCTCGGAGATGTTTTTAAGGGCAGAAGCAACGATGGTTGCGGCTTCGTCGTGAGGAACCCGAACCCACTCATCGCGGGCCCGCTGGAAGTAAGACGGATCTGGTTTACCGTTGTCAGCGCGGGGGAAACCCTCCTCGTACCAACGCTTGAACCCGGCTCGGACCATACATTGATTGACGCGCCTGTCACCGTAGAATCGACGTGTAAGCGCCAGTCCCTTCTGGCAAACCCGCGGATCCCAGCGGTGAGAAGCGCCGTTTCCGAGCAGGTCCGTAGCTTCACCGTATCTCATCGTAGGACCGATCCGAGTTACCACGCCATCCCGTACATAAGCGTTAAGTAGGCAGTTGTGGGTATCGTTCGGCGCGCAGGTGAAGGTGTACTTCGAATCGTATTTCCAGAGGTCTCTGTAAGCCTCTTCCCAGCCGCGGTCAGGATAGACAGAGAGCGGGTTCTCGATCCCGGCAAGTCCCCACGTATTTGTTGACGAGAGAACAAAGGCGCCAAAGCCGGCAACTGAAATTCGTGTCAAAAATTCACGTCTCGAAAGCTCTTTGTCCATATTGATACCTCCGTCACCGGATTACTTTCCGAAATCTTTACCGCTTGCGCTGAGCGACCGAAGATAGGTGACCAGCGATTCGATCTCACTATCGGTCAGGGCCTGTCGGACCGGAGAAGGGGTTTTGAAACCCTCCATGATCGTTCCGCTTCTGCCCTGGGCAATCGTTTCGAAAAGAAATGTGTCAGTAGCCGCATCCATAAACGCGGCGTTTTTCAGGGCCGGCCCTTCACCGCCCTCTCCAAGCGCGCCGTGACAGCCGGCGCAGTTTGCGCGATATATGGTCTCACCATTACGCGGATCTCGAGCGGCCCAATGTCTTGGCCGTGCGTCCGGGATAAAGTCGACTCCGTTCCCCAACGCTCTTATGTATGCGACGAGCGCACCAACTTCTTCGGCGGTAAGTCCGTTCTCGCGCTCTCCCCAGGCGAGCATCGCCCTCCCCGGTCTTCCTTTGGTGATCGTCGCCGCAATGAATTCGTCGGAAGCCAGCTCAAGGAATTCCCGGCTGGTTATCGATGGATAAGGCGCGAGGCCCGGATATCTCATACCTCCGCCGTTCGCGCCATGGCAGGCAGAACAGACTGCCTTGTAGATCGTTTCCGGATCCGACGAGAACTCCCTGACCCCGAACCGCATTGATCGGACCCTGTCCTTGGGGAGCCAAATGTCCGGTACACTGCGGCGCCGGAGTGAAAGCATGTAAAAGGTGAGCAGATCTATCTGGTCGTCAGAGAGCGCGAGGTCGGGCATCTGGGATCCTTCTACAGTCGAGAGGGGCAGGCGGAAATGCTGGGCGACCCAGTTGGAGAGCGAATGGTCCCCTTCAATGGCAGAGTAGTTCAAACGGTTGGGGTCCTTTTCGCCCACCCTCGAAAGGTCGACACCGATCTCTCCGCCGAAATTACCGGTCACGTGGCAGCCCGCACAGCCTACCGAGTTGTAGGTCGCCTTTGCTTCGATCAGCCGGGGTGCTCCCATCTGAAGGGAAAGGAAAGTATTGAGAAGTTCCTGGTCTGGTTCACTTATCTCTCTGAACGACTTGGCCCAAAGCTCAGAGCCGGATTCTTCACTCTTGGCGATGTGTCCCTGATACCAGCCTGAGTCAAAACCTCTTATCCCCGTTTGCGACAGATCCGGACCTTCCATCCCTGTCGACGGACTGGTACGGAGGGTTCCTCCGCGCCCGTCGAGCCTATGACACGAGTAACAGTCGAGCCGTTCAAATGTCCTCCCAGCAAGCTCGAATCTCTCCGAATTTGGTACCTCAAGCGGCACGTGGCAGGTTCCACAGCTTGCGTACGCGAACCGTGCCGGAAGCATGGGTTCTGGCCAGAACTCGACGTCTCCGTGAGCGTCAAGCCTCTCAGTTGCGAGACCCTGTCCGCCATGACACGTCGTGCAACCCATTTCCGCGGGAGAGTGAACTACCGGCGGATGCGCCGAGGCCGCCCTTAGATCCGACACAATTGTCTCACCGGGCGACATTCCGAGATGACAGGTGACACAACGATCAGTGGTTCCGAGGGAGGGATTGACGATCTGTCTCAGTCGGACGTCGATTGGGCCTTCTGTTGTACGTGCTTGCGACTGGATCGTATGCCATTCTTTCAAGAAGTTTTCCGAAACAGCCGCATAGACCAGCAGGGCGAAAACGCCAACGCTCGACAACAACAGCAAGTATTTGTTCTTCTTCATCTAGTCAATGGCCGGGCCAGTCAGACGGAGTCCAATAGAACTCCCAGTTCGGACCTCGGAAATATGTACCGACCACCGTAAGGACGATGAATCCGCACAAGAAACACGTAAAAAGTCCGACTGCTCCGGCCCGTGTAGAGTCGTAGCGACGGACTATATAGATCGAATAGGCTGCGTAAATGGCAGTTAGAACAGTTCCGGGATTGATGAACGTAATCGCGAGTTGAGGCACATCTGGAAACCACTCCCGCAGCCAGCCGAAGTAGATCGCAAAGGCCTCGATCCCGATCGACGCTCCAAATCCGACAAGTAGCGACCATGCGAACAGGCTCCATCCTCCGGGCCCTCCGAGCCATTTCCCGGTACCCTCTTTTTCCCGGTCAAGGAACGGGATCAAACCCAGCCCCAGCCAAACGAGGGCTGGAATCCCGATACCCCCTGTGAACGCTGAGAAAGAAACGATCTCCTGTAAGCCAAGAAAGTACCAGGGCGCTTTAGCAGGATTCTCAGGTACAAGGGGGTTCGCGATTTCCTTTAGAGGGGCGTCAGAAATCAACGCCAGGGCAAGGCAGATCAGGGTGGTGAACATCAGGACCCCAAGCTCGGCGTAGAATAGATGCGGCATTGAGGGCAGAGAATTCTCCGGACCGTTGCCGACGGCGGGAGTCTTGCCTTTCACGATCGCCGCGAGGTGATACGTTTTCTCCGGCTGATCCGTGAACACCGGATAACTGGTCCGTTCTTTGTCGCCGATGAGCTCATCGACGTTCTCGGGTCTTGCTATTCCTCCGTCCTTTCGAATCCTCCAGAAGTGCACGGCCATTAGCGACACCAGAACAAGCGGCAGGATCATTACGTGAAGAAGGTAGAAGCGTATAAGCGCCTCCGCGCCGACCTCGTCTGATCCCAGGAGGATGACCCTTTGCAGACCGCCGACGTCGAAGTAGGCGGTGATCCCCAAAGCATCGGTGATCTCTCTGGGCGACTGGGCTATATTTGCCCCGATCGTGATCGCCCAGTATGCGAGCTGGTCCCAAGGCAGCAAATAACCTGTGAATGACAGCGCAAGGGTCGTTACCAGCAGTCCCCAACCGATAAGCCAGTTGAACTCCCTCGGCTTTCTGTAAGAAGCCGTAAAGAAGGTCCTAGCCATATGGAGGATCACCGCGACGACCATCACATTCGCCGCCCATCTGTGGATGTTCCTTATGAAACGCCCGGTCGGGACAACAAAATGAATATCCTTCATCGACTGATAGGCAACATCCGGATATGGCTTGTAATAGAACATCAACAAGATCCCGGTAACCAAGGTAATCAGGAACGCTGCGGTGCTGATTAGCCCCAAACCCATCGTCGTGCTCCATTTCAGGCTCCAGATGTGTGTTCTAACAGAATGCAGGTGCAGAAAGAGGTTTCCGAAAACGAACGATGACCTGGTTCTGTCGGTTGTCGGACGTCCGCTCCGAAACGCCGTCTTATAGACCCGGCCCGGGGCCGCCAGCAGGTTTCCCCAGATCTCTCTCAGTGCTGATCTACCGGACTTGTCCATTTCTACACCTTCGTTCCCGCCGGAACTTCCTCGTTCTCATCGATCTGAACCTGGGTTCCGTCCGCGCTTACCTTTAACCAGAGGAGGGCCTTCGGTGCAGGCCCCTTAGTGACCGTCCCGTCGCTTTTGAACCTGGAACCGTGACAGGGGCATTCGAACCCTTCGGAATTGGGGTTGACGACGCAACCTAGGTGCGTGCAGATGGTTGAGATTGCGAACACGCCTTCTGCGTCACGGTACACCGCAACGCTTCTTCCCTCCGGGACATATGCTTCTTCCGGGCCGAGAGAATCGGGCAGGGTAACGGTGAACTTCTTGGAGGGCGACGTTAGTACGGCGGCCTTCGGCAGGCGAAGCATGCCGAACAGCGAAAAAATGACAGCGGCGGCCGCTGAGCCAAGTGCCGCGAGGCCTAGGAAGTCTCTTCTTGGCATTGGTTCCGGATCAAACCGCGAGGCCTGTTTACCGGGTTTTGTCGTCATAAGGACCTCCAATGGGTCGAGATGGTGACCCTTTCCATCGATATCGCGTCCACCGGACACCTCATTGCGCACAAGGCACACCGGATACAGCGATCTTCATCCTTCAAGATCGCGGAATTCTCATTCAGTGCTTCATCCTCACCTATTGAGTTGGTGATGGCGGCCGTAAGGTCCGGCGCTTCTGCGAGAGATGAAAGAGAGACGAGCTTCAAGCACTCTGTCGGACAGACGTCGACGCAGCCGCCGCAGAGGACGCATCGCAGTCCGTCAAAGACAGGAGTAACCCCGCAGTCGAGGCAACGCGAGGCTTCTGTCACAGCCATATCGCGAGTAAATCCTGTCTCGACCTCAAGACCTGGCTCGTCGAGCCGGGCCCCAGGATCAGCGACCGGAACGGGAACCCTTCTTATCGATTCGTATCCGCGTTCGCGTTTGTAGCCTTCAAGAGTTATGTGAGCAGTAACCTCGTGTTCCTCTATTTCTCGGCCCGTGACAAATCGGTAAACAGACCTCGCCGCCTTCTTGCCCGATGCAACGGCGTCGATCAGGAGCCTTGTGCCGTGAGCCAGGTCGCCAGCTACGAACACATCCGGAGCAGATGTTCCAAGTGTTTCGGGATCGACCTCGGGCCAGCCTCGCCCGGTCTTAATGTCCTCTCCGCCTTCGGAAAGAAAGTCGATCTTTGGCGACTGTCCTACGGCAAGCAGTACCGTGTCGCAGTCGAGCCGCACAACATCGCTATCGTCGTAAACCGGACTGAACTTGCGGTCCTCGTCGTAAACGCTGAGGCATCTTCGGAATGTGACGGAGACAAGCTTTCCTAAGCCGTCGCGGTCTATCGAGACCGGTCCCCATCCGTTCAGGCGATCGACACCTTCCTCGTCACCTTCGACGATCTCGATGGTATCGGCCGGCATTTCCTCAGCACTTTCAAGGGAAACAAGTGTTACGGATGAGGTCTTGGTAAGCCTCGCGGCAGTCCTCGCAGAATCGAAAGCGATCTGCCTCACGACAGTTCTTGCGACGTCGTAGGCGACGTTCCCGCCTCCGACCACAACGATCCTTTCTCCAAGTTCCAGGGGTTCGCCGAGCGAAACGGAGCGCAGTATATCCACGCCGCCGAACACGTCCGGCCCGTTCTCCCCGGGCAGGCCAAGTGAGCGAGATGATTTTGCTCCGACCCCCAGGATGACGGCCGAATGGTCTTCGCGAAGATCGGCGAACGAAATGTCGGAACCGACGGTAACGCCGCACTTGATCTCGACTCCGAGAGCCCGGATCACGTCGATCTCTTTCTCGATCAGGTCGCGCGGAAGCCTGTAGGCGGGCACGCCGACGGCGAGCATCCCGGCCGCGACCGGTTCTGTTTCGTAGACGAAAGGTCTGAAGCCCATCAGGGCGAGGTCGTGTGCGGCGGACAGCCCCGCAGGCCCTGCACCGATGATCGCAATCTTCTCGCCTTCGGCTTTTTTGAAATTGCCTGCTACGGCTGAATGAAGAAGCGCCGCCATCTCTTCTGAGCGGGCAGCGACAGGCGGGTCAAAATCTACGAACTGTTCAAGTAGTGAGTCGGGCGATACGGCTTCCGGTCCGGCTTGTTCGCAAGCAAAGCGTTTTAGCGCTCTGATTGCGATGGGCCGATCATTCGATACAAATCTTCCGTCATCGTCTACCTGCGGGATCTTGCCCCTGCGACAAGCTGCCTCACACGGCGCTCCGCAGATACGGCCGCATATGGAAGCAAAGGGATTAGGCCCCCGTGCAATCAAGTAGGCCTTTTCGAAGTCGCCTTCTGCAATTGCCCTAACGTAGCCTCTCGCATCGGTATGGACCGGGCACGCAACCTGGCAGGATATGAGATCTCTGTGATAGTCAGCGTCCGGGACCCGGACTTTGATCTGCGTCATTTCCCCGCTCCGAACGGTAGACCTGAGACCCGGACCTTTCTATAACTTCCGTCCAATTCTTCCTCAAGTCTTTTTCGGTACTTTAACGAGCGGGTAAACGGACTTATATGATTCAAATCATAATCAGCGCTGAAGGAGATCAAGGCAGTCGTAGGCGTTGGAGAGGAGGTTTACCACGGAATCGTACAGGTAGTGCTTTCCATTCTTCTCGGCTAATACGCAGCAGGGGTTCATTACACGGAAGAGATGAGGAAAACGCCGCGTAGTTAACAGAAGTAGATTGGGACTTTGAGGGGTGCAAGCAATTTGGGAACAGTCCGCGGGTGGAACGGTTTCGACGCCAGAATCGTCCGTTATTCAAAGCACGTCTCCAAGTAAAGCGTCTAGAGTTTGCCTGGAGCAATCCGGATCGTCGCACCGTTGTGAATCGCTTCGTAGAGGTGATTGATGTCCTCGAGCGATCGAGTCTCGCCGCTCTTCAGCGGCAGGCACCGGAAACACACCCAATCAGTTTCGGGTTTGCGAAGCAATTTCGTCGACTGGCAACCGAGGCGAAGGCAGGTAAGATATTCTTGCGCGAGATAACCTATTCAACACCGATTGAAGTGCGAGGGTGCTTTCCATCATGAATAGGTCCAAAGCAATTCGTTCCCGAGAAACAAGGATGCTCGGCCGTTGAACCCTGGATCTCGTTTTCGATCTGGACGGTCAAGTGCTCGATCCCAAAGTCGCTCAACATTCGTTCGCGAACCGTGACCAGGCATTGGTTGCGATCCCCGCTTCCGTCGTGGACGACGTGGACACTCAGAGCTTCGATCCCCGAAGTAATGGTCCACACGTGAAGGTCGTGAACATCGGTGATTCCCGATACCGAACGCAATGAATCTTCGACCGCTGTCAGGTTGATGTGCGAAGGAGTTCCTTCGAGAAGTACGTTCACCGAATCTTTGATCAGCTTCCAGGCGCCATAGATGATGATCACGCTGATCAGAACACTTGCCGCCGCGTCAGCCCATACCCAACCGAATATCAGGATCGCCGCGCCAGCGACGATAGCAGCGACCGAACCGAGCGCGTCGCCGATTACGTGTAGCCATGCACCCCGGAGATTCAGGTCATGCTTGTGGTCACCGTGAAGAAGCCAGGCAGCGAGAAGGTTGACGATCAGGCCGCCTATTGCGACTGCGGTAAGACCGGCTCCGAGAACCTCCGGAGGATCGAGCCAGCGGGAATAAGCTTCATAGATCACCCATATCGAGATCGCTGCAAGCGCCACTCCGTTGATAAAGGCGGCAAGTATCTCGAGCCTGTAATATCCGTAGGTCTTGTTCGGGGTCGCAGGGCGCTCGGCGAACCAGATGGCCGCCAGTGTGAGGCTAAGGGACGCCACATCCGTCAGCATATGACCCGCGTCCGCAAGAAGCGCGAGCGAGTTTGTGATCCACCCGCCGACAGCCTCCGCGATCATGTACACGAAGGTTATCGCCAGGGCGAACTTGAGATTTCTCAGGCTCTTCTTGTCGCGACGACGGGAATTTCGTGCATGTCCGTGAGTAGCGATGTTACCTCCAGAATACTGATCCGCATTCTATTCTATTCGCAAGTTCACCATTCAAGAAACGCCTGTTTTCATCAATCTTTACTTCCCCAGCGTGCGGCCTTCTCAGTGAGCGAGTCCATTTTCGCCTGCAGCTCTTCCTTCTTTTCGCTGATCGATCTCCGGTCGGCGTCTCGGGGAACGAATACAGGTTCGCCGAAAAACATCTTCGCCCGGGTGAACGGCCTGGGTATCTGGAGGCGGTCCCAGCTCCCTATCTCCCAAAAGCGTTTTGCCTGTGGGACCATAGGCACAACTGGAACCCCTGTTTTTGCCGACAGAAGCAGGGCGCCGGGTTTCACTTTGTACCTTGGACCGCGAGGCCCGTCGATGGTGAAAGACATCCGCAGGCCCTGATTTGTCAGCCTGATCATTTGCTTTAAGACGCTGCTGCCGCCTTTGCTGGAAGATCCCCTGACGACAGCAAACCCGAACCTCTGGGCGGTGCGAGATATGTATTCGCCATCGAAGCTCTCTGATACGACAACCCCGGAATCGACACCCTTTGCATACTTGATCATCAGGAAGAGCCTGTTGTGCCAGAAAGCATTGATAGTCATCGGCATTCGTGCGTACGAGGTCTCGAAATCCTCCCATCCTTCGACGTCGAGCCCGGACCACCCGACGGGCTCTTCGAATCTGATCGTCGTTCCGACCAGGGAAACGAGTGAATAGAGCCCTAAATCAGCGGAACGGATAGCGATCCTCTGCTTCAGATCATATTTATCAAGGGGTTTGAAGCTGACATAATGGTCGTGTATTCTTGTGTCCTGCCGCTTCATCTTGGTCGGTGGGAATCTGATAAGAGGTTTATTGCAACCAAAGAATTTATTGGAACGTAGGCTTTTTTGCAAAGGCCCTCAAATTCCCAGCAAATTTCGGTATCGGACGACTGCCGCCAATGCCCAGAAGAATTCTCATCATAGATGACTACGACGATCTGGCTTCTGCCCTAGGGGAGGAGTTCTCCGCATCAGGCCACGAGGTAGTCAGGTCGAAGACTCGCAGAGAGGCCATTGAGATAGCAGACGACGAGTCCTTCGACATGGTCATAACGGATCTTGACGGCAGGCACCTCGTCAATGATAGCTCAAACAATGGATCAGGAGAGCTGGAATGTCTTCCTGAGATCGGCGACGAGATAAGAAGCAACATCAAGGCGTTCAAGATCTGCCTCAAGCATTTTCGAAGGGACGAGTTCAAAGAAGAAGAACTGATAGGGCTCGTCAGGACAACTCTCAACTACAAATCAAAGTTCATCGACCGCGGGCCGGAGATCAAGGACCGATACGAGAAGATCGACTTTGAGGTCCCGAGCGTCATCGCCCTTATGGATGACATCCTTGAGTACTTGATGAAGCGGGTGGAGAAGCTGGGGGTCGTAAAACCGGAGAAATCGAACCTCTTTGTTGCGTTGGACGAGGCATTCGTCAATGCGGTGAAGCACGGGAACAAGTTCGATACCTCAAAGCTGGTCAGAATCTCGGTCGAGATCTCGCCAAAGAAAGCGAGTTTTACGATCGAGGACGAAGGCGAAGGCTTTAACGTCAATGAGATCCCGGATCCGCGAGATCCTGAGAATCTGTTCAAGACATCCGGCCGTGGGGTGATGTTCATTTTCAACATCATGGACGAAGTTTCATACAACGACCGCGGAAACCGGCTGACGATGGTCAAACTAACGGAGCCGGGCGAGTAAGAAACCGCTGCCGCACAAGGCCTTTCATATGAAGGTCACGATAGGACAGATCAACACGACGAACGGCGACATTCAGGGTAATGTCGCTAAAATTTTGCGCGCGATCAAAAAAGCCCGCGAAGACCGATCGGATATTGTCGTGCTTCCAGAACTCTCGATCCACGGCTATACATCCCAAGACTGGTTCCAGGATGAGGACATCGTTTCATCTGCACTAGATCCGCTTCAGCAGATAATTCCAAACACACAGGGACTGACCGCGGTCTTGGGAACTATCAGACCGAATCCTGACAAGGACGGCAGGCGTCTATTCAACTCGGCCGCTGTTATCCACGACGGAAAATTGCTTGGATTCGCGGACAAGACGCTTCTTCCCGAGTACGATGTTTTTGACGATCCCAGGTATTTTGAGCCTTCCAACACAAGAAAGCTCTTTGAAATAAGCGGCCTGAAGCTGGGGGTCGCGGTCTGCGAAGATTTCTGGAACGACAAGACGTTCTGGAAAGGTCGGCTGTACGAATCAGATCCAACCGATGAACTGATCGAACTTGGCGCGGACCTGATCGTTTCCGTGAACGCTTCACCCTTTAACAAGGGCAAGATCAAGCTGCGTTGCGACATGGTTGCGCATCGTGCGAGGGAAGAGAAGATACCCATAGTCTTTGTCAATCTTGTAGGCGGCAACGACGGCATCATCTTCGATGGCGCCAGCCTCGTCGCCGATGAGGAAGGCGACATCATTCTTCAGGCGAAGGCTTTTGAAGAATTTGTGGAAACGGTCGAGCTCGATGTCCGCAAGCCCGATTCTCGTGGGATAACCGGAAACGAGACAGAGGCGATTCGGCGGGCGCTCGTATTGGGCGTAAGGGATTATGCCCACAAAAACGGATTCAAAAAGGCAGTACTGGGACTTTCGGGAGGCATCGATTCGGCTCTCGTTGCGACTTTGGCCTGTGAAGCACTCGGCCCCGAGAACGTTCTTTGTGTGATGATGCCCTCTCCTTTCTCTTCTGAAGGGAGTATTTCGGACTCGCAAAGATTGGTTGAAAACCTTGGCTGCGAATTGAGGATCGAGCCGATCTCCGATGCCTACGATGTTCTTCTTCATCAGCTGAAATTCGAGCAGCCGGAAAGAGGAGGCGAAAATCTCGCGGCTGAAAATATGCAGTCGAGGATCCGGGGTGTCATCATTATGGCCATCTCGAATGCCGAAGGCCGCTTGGTGCTTGCAACGGGCAACAAGTCGGAACTTGCTGTCGGGTATTGCACACTATACGGCGACACGAATGGAGGGATAGCCGTTATCGGAGACGTCCTCAAGACCGAGGCCTACGCCCTGGCAAGGCAGATCAATGAGTCGGCAGGAAATGAGGTCATTCCGCAGGAGATAATAGACAAGGCGCCTTCCGCCGAACTTGCTCCGGATCAATTCGATTCAGATTCCTTGCCGCCATATGAGCTGATGGACCCTATTCTGAAGCTGTACTTCGAGAACAAACTTTCATTGACAGAAATAATCGAGCGCGGACACGATCCGGAACTGGTCTACTCTCTGCTTAACAAGGTCGAATCACCGGCCAACGAGTTCAAGCGGAGACAGCTTCCTCCGACCCTTATCATTTCCAAAAACGCGATCGGTATCGGCCGCCGCCGGCCTGTCACCCATAAGTTCCGCCGCACACCACAAGAAGATTAGTCTCCAATTGGCTTGCAAGCATCCTCCTGGGAGCCGTTCGTACGGAACATTTGGCGCCCTGTGCGTATCGAAGAAACCACGGAGGATCGAACGATGGCAAGATTTTCAAGCCCCCTTAACAACATCAAGATCGCAAAACCCTGCTCCGAGAGCTGGGACGAGATGTATGGAACAGATCGCAAGAGGCTATGCGCCAAATGCGATCTGAACGTATTTAACCTGTCAGCAATGACGAAAGCCGAAGCCGAGAACCTGATATTCACCTCGGAAGGAAGGGTCTGCGCACGTTTCTACCGCAGGGAAGATGGAACGATCATCACAAAGGACTGTCCCGTTGGTCTGAAAGCCGCGAGAAAGAAGATCAGAAAGATCTGGACTGCGACAGCGAGCATGGTGATGGCTCTGTTTGCAGGGATCGGCATCGTGTCATTGTTCGAGAGCGAAGAAATCCCGGCCGAAGTTGGTGTTGTAGCGATCGAGAGGCCGTTGAACGATCCGATGCAGGGAAGTGTCGAAGTTATGGGCGATATCGCGATCGAAGAACCGCACGTGATGGGCGAGATCGAATTCGACAGAAAATAGAGAGCTGTGACCGATCCATTCGTTTAGCACACCCGTTCACGGGTGGGTGCAGCGCAGAGCGCTGCTCTAAACGGTCACGTTGTTAGACTCACCCTTAGCAGCAGACTACTGAACCTTCACAAAATACCCTTGCCGGGCGCGCACGCGGTGATTCTGCGGATCCTGCAGTCTAACATTCAGCTCGACATACTCATTCGGATCATACTCTCCGTCCGAATAGTACTGCACCAGGTACTGGGCCTGAAGTTCATTGGCAAGCTGGCGGAAGATCACTTCAAGAGTGTCAGTGTTCTTTTTCAAGTTTGCTGCCGATTCGTACTCGCTTTTCAGGTCGATCGGAAGGAATTTCGGAAGAAAGGCCATCCCGCCCGTATCATTGGCGAATGCCTGCATGTTGTCCTGGCCCTGAACACTGATCTTGTTGAGCTTGTAAGAACTACCTGCGGGATTGATCGAGTAAAAGACTGTATCCGCATCTTGTAATCTTTGCAGCGTCTTCTTTTGTTCTGAGAGCCTAACCTTGTTTCTGCCGTCCCTGAGAATTGCGACCCGTTTCTCATTGGTCAGGGAGTTAAGCTGCCGGCTGATGTCTGCCCATACCTGTCGGTTTCCGTTCTGGACTCCTTTGCTCGTATTATCCTCGCCGTCCGAGATAGCGAGAATTACCTTCCGGCTCTTCGCAGGTGCGTTTCTTCGAAGATATTCAGCAGCGGCAGATACGGTGTCAAAGAAGGCTGTGTCCTGCTTGGTCGGCTGAAGACCCCGAATCGTTTCGATCGCCTCAAACGCAACATTCCGATTCTGGACTAGATTGGGTTCGCCGCCGATCGTAAAGACTGTTGCCCTGTCTATCGGCCGCATAACCTCCTGTAGAAACTTGGCCGCGGTTTCCTGTTCGAACCTGAACATCGGATCAGTGCTTCCGGAAACGTCGAACAAGATAGCTATCTCCAGGGGAACCTTCTCGGCGGCAGAAACTTCGGTTATCTGCTGAAGGCGGTTGCGCTCGCGGATGATGAAATCATTCAACGCCAGGCCCCGAACAGGATCGCCCGCTGAATTAGTGACTGAGACCGGCACGACCACGAGCCGCGACTCGATCTCAAGGACCTCCTCGTCCTCAACTATCAGCGGAGGCGGAGTTCCAACCGGGTCCTGAGCCACGACGAACGTCGTTGCCAATAGGACAATTAAAAAGGCAGGAATTGTTCGGATCACTTTCTTATACCTCTTGTTAGCGGATCCAACGGGATACAGATGAATGACGGCCTGATGAGTTACGGGAATGACAAGAGAGAGGTTTCGAAGAGCCGGATCCGGGCGGGAAGGAACCGCGCCCGAGTCCGGCTCAAAATAGAATCAAGGAGCGAATTGCGAAGGCCACATTTTTGGCAGGCCATGGCATTTCGCTCCCAAGAATTACTTCGTTCCGTCGTTGTCTGCAGTCGTGCGGACCTCAACGTTCTGGTTGATGCCACGGTTGACGAGCAGCTTCACTTCGACGCGCCTGTTCTGCTGGCGGCCTTCCAAAGTCGAATTGTCTGCGACCGGATTGGTTTCGCCGTAGCCATAACCGCGTCCGATCCTGCGAAGCGGAATGTTGTGGGTCATTACGAGGTAGTCGATGACTGCCTGTGCACGACGGTCGCTAAGGACCTTGTTCTTCTGGGCAGATCCGTCGGAGGATGCAAATCCCTGAACTTCGAGCACATAACCGCGAAGAGTGAGTGCGGTCGCCGCAACCGTATCGAGCTCAGCCATCGCTTCGGGCGACAGCTTGTAGCTGTTTACCTTAAAGTTCACCGTCGAAGTCGACTGAACCACATACTCGTCCATTGAAGAGATCCTGCGGTTCGTCGCGTTCACACCTGCGATCGCAGCGTCAGCTGTGTCCTGGGCAGCTTTCGCACCGCCGCGGGCAGCGTTCGATATAGCCATCAGCTCATCGATCTGGCCGGACATTCTCTCAGCATTCTGTTCTGTAGCTGTGATGCGTTCTTCCGCAGGCGTCACACGCGAATCGATCGACTGAGCGGTCTCAAGGTCGCTCTTGTCGAACCGGATCTTGGTGGCGGCGAGTGCGCCCGAAGATTCGCCCCGGCCGTCAACCTCTAGCTTCAAGCCCC
The DNA here is from genome assembly GCA_003385635.1 of Acidobacteriota bacterium. Taxonomy (GTDB): domain Bacteria; phylum Acidobacteriota; class Blastocatellia; order Pyrinomonadales; family Pyrinomonadaceae; genus Aridibacter. The sequence goes on from QQUY01000003.1 coordinate 439,068, forward strand.
GGATGATACTGGACGCCGGATATCTGTCACCGCCTCCCCAGAAGCTGTTTGACTTGATACTTGCGTTTGGCGAGATTATCACCCGCGTGTCATTTCCGGTCTCATCGCGAAGCAGGAATCCTTCGTCGGAGGTAGCAACGACGGTTCCTTCGATCTCATACTTCTGACCGTTGACGAGAGATCGAACGGGATTGTCCTGAGCAAGCACGACACCGATCCCGAGGATCATTGAAAGCGCCACTAGGGACGCAGAAAAACGAATAGCTTTAAGTTTAGTCTTCATAATTAAACTCCTTGACCACTCCTGCTGATTGTACTTGTGAAATATGCTGAGAGAGCAAAACTAAGAGTCACAATCAGCATTGCGCGTTGTCAACGATTAATGGTCAGCCGGGGGGAGCCTGAATCGCGATGGCGGTTCAGGGTTGTGGACTGCGTTCCTATAAGAATACGCCCTTTCACTCAGTGCGACAAGAGCCAATCCGATAAATAGGGTTTAACAAAATGTTAGCCGCCCGACTGTCATCGGGCGGACAAACGACCGGAAAAAGGGTTCAAATACGGAAGTCGGTGTTCTCGAGGTAGTTCTTCATAAAGGACAGGAACTGCTCGGCGTCTGCGCCATCGACGATCCTGTGGTCATAAGTTAGCGCAAAGTACGCCATGCTCCTGATGCCCAGGAAGTCGTCTCCGTCAGGAGTCGTCATGACCTTCGGCCTTTTCTCGATCGTTCCAACGCAGAGGATCGCCACCTGAGGCTGGTTGATGATCGGAGTTCCGAACAGGCCCCCGAAAACGCCCGGATTCGTGATCGTGAACGTGCCGCCCTGCACTTCATCGGGATTCAGCTTCTTTGCCCTGGCGCGATCAGCCAGGTCGTTTGCGCTTCTTGCAAGCCCGGCGAGCGAAAGCTGGTCGGCCTGTCTGATCACGGGAACGATCAGTCCCCAATCAAGGGCCACGGCCATTCCCAGGTTTATATCTCCCTTGTAAACGACCTGGTCGCCTGCAACCTGTGAGTTCACAACGGGGAACTCGCGAAGTGCGGCTGTCGTCGCTTCAAAAATGAACGGCATGAAGGTCAGTTTTGTACCGTACCGCTCCTGGAACTCCCGTTTGTGCCTGTCGCGATACTTCACGACATTTGTCATATCGAACTCGTACACCGACGTGACGTGTGCCGAGGTCTGCTTCGAGAACGTCATATGTTCCGCGATCTTCTTTCGCATCACGGACATTGATTCGATACGGTCCTCGGAGGACGCCGCTACACGCGGAGCGGGAGGGGCAGAGACCGGTTCGGCCTTCGACGGGGCAGGCACGGAAGCCGGTTCGACCTGAGGTGCACGCTGTGTCGCGGGCTTCGCCATCAGGTCCTCAGGTTTCACGGCGGCACCTGAATCGATAAACGCGAGGATGTCTTTCTTCGTGACCCGGCCGCTCATCCCGGTCCCTTCTATTTGCGAGATATCGACGTTGTGCTCTTTCGCGATGTTGCGAACCAACGGACTGCTTTTCGTCTTTCGAAGCTCTTCAAGAGTCATCTCCGACCGCGGCTTGTCGTGACCGTTGGACGGGGCGGCCGCAGCCGAAACTGCCTTCGGAGCAGAGTCTGTGGCAGGTTTTTCCGCTTCAGGCTCTTCGGTCGCCACAGGTGCAGGAGCTTCGGCAGAGGGGGCCGGCGGTGCTTTAGCGCCTTCAGCGCCGATCAACGCAAGCACAGTATCTACCTCAACCGTGTCGCCCTCCTGATATTTGATTTCCAGAAGCGTTCCTTCGACAGGCGACGGAACTTCTGCGTCCACCTTGTCTGTGGAGATCTCAAGGAGCGCCTCGTCTCGTTCAACCTTGTCGCCGACCGACTTAAGCCATTTCGAAATGGTACCTTCAGCTATCGATTCTCCCATCTGCGGCATTACGACCTCGGTTGCGGTGTCGGAACTCGCGGACGGAGCGGGAGCGGGTGCAGAAGTGGGTTCAGGTTCGGGTTCAGCTACGGATTCCGGTTCTGGTGACTCCTCGACTACCTCTTCGGCCGGAGGTGCAGCGGCTTCCGCAGAAGATGAGTCGTCCGCAGAAACTTCTCCTTCTTCACCGAGAACCGCCACAACCGAATCGACTTCGACCGTGTCGCCTTCTTGGGCACGGATCTCGAGAAGAACTCCCGCCGCTGGCGCTGGAACTTCAGCGTCGACTTTGTCGGTTGAAATCTCAAGAAGAGGCTCGTCTCGCTCTACTGTCTCTCCGACCTGCTTAAGCCACTTTGAAATGGTGCCCTCGGCGATGGATTCGCCCATCTGCGGCATCACTACTTCTACGCTCATAGAATCTCCGTATGAAAACCGTTCAATACAACTATTCTGTTATAGGTGGTCAAACTGAAATTCTAACGCTTACAGATGGATTCGACAAAACCGCGGCCCACTTCGCGACGCTTTGCAAAAGTCTCCGCGTTCTTCGCGGTAAAACCTCCAACTTGGGATTCGGGTACCTTAAAAAAATCGCGCGGCTCTTTTACTCAGCCGTGGTCGGATCGATGATCGCTCGCACTTCTGAAACATTGTTGGCGGGAAAGCCGCCGAGCGAGGCGTGCTTTCTTATGGTTTTTTCGTCAGGCGCGACGTAAATGCAGTAAACCTTGTCCTGAGTCACATAACTCTCGACCCACTGGATCGAAGGTCCCATTTCGCTGAGCACGCCGCACGACGTTTGGGAGATATCCCGCAATTCCCTTTCACTAAGATCTCCCGCGCCGGGGATCTCTCTTTCGATCACAAATTTCGGCATTTGTTCACCTCGTATCGAATAGGCTGTGACACAGAGGTCAGCCCGTGAAAAACGAGTCATTATCGCAGAAATTTCAATAGAAAGGTGTTTGTTTTTTGCACTTCCCGCGAATATCATACTGTCCGAATTCAAAATCTCAGGGAAAATCCAAAAATGATGAAAAGATCCGTTCTTCTGGCCATCCCGATGATGGTCCTGCTTTCGCTCGCAACTTTCGCCCAGACCACTGGTCCGGTCCTTACCAGAGCCGATTACGACCGTGCCGCTTCCAGGCTGTCATTCAACACTGCGCGTCTCGTCGACCGGCTGCCCGGCAGTCCGGTTTGGCTCGATGACGGCAGGTTCTGGTACAGGGTTTCGACGGTCGACGGCGCCGAATTCGTATTGATCGATCCTTCCGACGGTTCAAGAAAAGCGGCCGCATCGCTAGATGAACTAGGTGTCGAATCCGACGGTGCGCGAAGTTTTGGCCGGGCAGCTTCGGCGACCTCGCCTGACGGCAAGTACGAAGCCTTTATCCGGGACTGGAACCTTTGGGTGAAAGAAACAGGTTCGGGGAATGAAAAACAGCTGACGAAGAACGGTATCGAGAATTACGGCTATGCGACAGACAATGCCGGTTGGCGTAAGAGCGACCGACCGATCCTGATCTGGTCGCCTGACTCGAAGAAGATCGCGACCTACCGGCAGGATCAGCGCCACGTCAGCGACATGTATCTTGTTTCTACGAACGTTGGTGAACCGGAGCTGCAGGCTTGGAAGTATCCTTTGCCGCAGGACGAGAAGATCATACAGATCGAGCGGATCATCATCGATGTCGAGTCCGGCAAGATCACGCCTTTGAAGATCCCTGCAGATGCGAGACGAGGTACTCTCTGCGACGACATTTCCTGCACGGGAGCGTGGGACGACAACGAATGGAGCGAGGACGGATCAACGCTCGCCTTCGTTTCTTCTTCCCGTGATCACAAGGAAGCCAAATTCCGTATCGCAAACACTTCGACTGGAGACGTGCGAGAGGTGTTCGAAGAAGTGGTCAGTACGCAGTATGAATCCGGCCAGGGGGCGATCAACTGGCGCTATTTCCCGAAGACGAATGAGGCGATCTGGTACTCGGAGCGCAGCGATTGGGGCCACCTTTACCTATACGATCTAGGCACCGGAAAGGTAAAGAACCAGATCACGAAGGGCGACTGGGTAGTGACCCGGATGATGCACGTAGACGAAGCTAATCGCGTGATCTACTTCGAGGCAAACGGTAGGGAATCGGGGCGCGACCCATACTTCAGCCACTTCTACAAGATCAACTTTGACGGCAGCGGGTTGAAACTGCTCACCCCGGAAGACGGAAACCACCGGATCTCGATCTCACCCGATAGGAAATACTTTGCAGATTCGTATTCGAAGCCCGATGTGCCACCCGTCGCTGTTCTGAGGGATATGGACGGGAAACTGATCTCAACGGTCGAGAAAACGTCTGTCGAGCGGTTGAAGAAAACGGGCTGGAAACCTCCGATGCCGATCACCGTGAAAGACCGGAACAACAAGTGGGATCTTTACGGGCTGATGTTCACGCCTTCAGATCTCGATGAAAGCAAGAAGTATCCGGTGATCAATTACATCTATCCGGGGCCTCAAGGGGGAGGTGTCGGAAGCCGCTCCTTTTCGCCTTCGAGGAATGATCATAATGCCGTGGCAGAACTTGGCTTTGTCGTGATCGTAATCGATGGTTCCTGCAATCCCGACCGCTCAAAGTCATTCCACGACGCCTGTTACGGTGATATGGCGGACAACACGCTTGAGGACCAGATGGCGGGCATCAAGCAGCTCGCCCAGAAGTATCCGTACATCGACACGAGCAGAGTAGGCGTCTGGGGCCATTCCGGCGGCGGATTCGCGACCGCTTCGGCGATGTTCAAGTATCCCGATTTTTACAAGGTAGGCGTATCGCAGTCGGGAAATCACGACAACAGGAATTACGAGGATGATTGGGGCGAGCGTTACATCGGGCTTCTGAAAAAGGAAGGCGACAGCGACAATTATGCTCCTCAGGCGAACCAGGTCTATGCGAAGAACCTGAAGGGCAAACTAATGCTCGCGCACGGAGGCCTTGATGACAACGTGCCTCCTTACAACACTTACCTTGTTGTAGACGCGCTGATCAAGGCAAACAAGGACTTTGACCTGATCATTTTTCCGAACGCACGACACGGCTACGGAGCCGACACGTTGTATATGACGAGGCGAAGGTGGGACTACTTCGTTAAGCATCTTATGGGAGGCGAACCGCCGGAGCAGTACGAATTGACGGTTCCTCGAAATCAGTAGTCTTAATAAACAGGGATAAAGGGGATGAATGGGATAAAGAACACGAAAATCCCTTTCATCCGCTTTATCCCTGTAAAAACTAGTAGGCCGCGAGTTTTCGGCAGGCGTCGACGATGTCGTCGAGATTCGGCAGGTAGTAATCCTCGAGCTGGGGTGCGAACGGGACTGGCGAGTCGATCGAGGCAAGTCTGATCACCGGAGCGTCCAGCCATTCAAATGCCTCTTCAGCAATGATCGCCGAGATCTCGCCTCCAATGCCGCCCGTGATCGATGATTCGTGAAGGATCAGAACCCGGTTCGTCTTCTTCACCGTAACGAGAATCGCTTCGCGGTCGAGCGGCGCCAGCGTCCGGAGATCCATCACTTCCACCGATACCCCGTCTTCCTGCTCAAGCTTTTCGGCGGCGTCAAGAGCATTCAGCGTCTGGGCGCCGAAAGTGATGATCGAAAGATCTTTTCCTCCCCGTGCGACACGCGCCTTTCCGATCGGAACCCTGTAGTCTTCTTCCGGCAGTTCCTCTTTTAATCTTGGAAGTCTGTAGAGTTTCTTGTGCTCAAAGAAAAGGACGGGATCGGGGTCGTGAATGGCCGATTTAATAAGGCCTTTTGCGTCGTAAGCGGTCGAAGGCTCGACCATCTTTAGTCCGGCTGTGTTTAGGAAGAAGGATTCTGCGTTAAGAGAGTGGAACGGACCGCCCCGGACGCCGCTTCCGCAAGGACCCCGAAACACCGCGCCTATACTGCCGCAGCCCCTGTAACGCGACTTTGCGGCATAGTTCGTCAGCATATCGAAGCCGTTCGAGATGAAGTCGATGAACTGGAACTCCGCCACGGGCTTCATTCCTAAAAGCGCTGCCCCGCAGGCGGCACCGACGATCGCGGCCTCAGAGATAGGCGTATCTACGACGCGATCCGGGCCGAATGCATCGAGAAACCCCTCTGTAACTTTGAATGCACCGCCATATCTCCCGACATCCTCGCCTATGACGAACACGGAGTCGTCTTTCTCCATTTCTTCGCGGATCCCTTGCTTTATAGCTTCAAGCAGGGTGCTCGATGTTTCCTTTGTCATCTGGAATGAAAGACTCTCAGTCTTCAAGCTCCTTGGTGTCCAGATCGGTCGTGTTCTCAAACAGGCTCGAGACCGGCGTCTGCACCGGCGGGAGGCCAGCCCTGTAGTCTTCAAGGTCTTTGATCAGTCTTTCGGCGGCATCTTTCGCAAGCTCAAAATCCTGCCGTCTGACCTTGAGCTTGAAGCGGCCGCTTTCGGTCGGCAGCTCGCTCATTTTGGCAAAGTTCCTAAGCCTCAATTCGACACCGGCACCTATCTTGAACAGGCCTTTCTTGAATTTCACGTCAAGGATCTCATCAAGTGGGACCCGTATCTCTTTCACCTGGCCTTTGAACATCCCGAGCAGTTTCGATTCAAACTCGAGCACCACTCCGGCAGACGAGAACTTTGCCAGGCCGTTGATCTCTGAAAGGCCCGATTCCGTCTTGAATGGTACCGCTGTGAAACTCTGGTTCATACCTCAGCCCGGTCCGGCGAGATCGTATCATCTTCGTAACTGAATGAATCGCCCTCGTCCGACTCGCCTTTCACCTTGGCGACAGCTATCAGACACAAGTAACCGACTATGCCTGAGATCAGAGAGGTAAGAAGGATCGCCATCTTCGAATTGTTTATCAGAGCGGTATTACCTTTGAACGCAAGATTAGTAATGAAGATCGACATCGTAAATCCGATCCCGGCAAGAAATCCCGCACCGATTATGTGGCTCCATTGCAGAAACCTTGGAAGTCTGCAGATCTTCGTCTTGACCGCGATGAAACTGAAAGCCGCGATTCCTATCACTTTTCCGACGAACAGGCCCAGAAATATGCCGACGCTGTTCGAACTGGTCAGGCTGGCGATCGCGTCCGCGCCGATCGTTATCCCTGTATTGGCTAGTGCGAACACCGGAAGGACAAGGAACGCGACCGGCCTGTGAAGCAGATGCTCAAGATGATACGAAGGTGAACGGTCGTCCTTTCGGATCCTGTCGAAGGGGATAGTAAACGCGAGAAGAACGCCGGCGATCGTCGCGTGAACACCGCTCAGGAACATAAACGTCCACATCACCATACCGAGCAGAATGTAAGGGAGAAGATTCGCGACTCGCATCCGGTTGAGTATCAGAAGCACTCCGCAAACGGCAAGCGAAATCAGCAGATACATCGCTGAGAACTTCGAGGTATAGAACACCGCGATGACGATGATAGCTATCAGATCGTCGATGACTGCAAGCGCTGTCAGAAATACCTTCAGGGAGGTCGGAGCGTGCTTTCCGACAAGTGCGAGGATGCTCAAAGCGAACGCTATGTCGGTCGCCATCGGAATCCCGATACCGGCTTGGTAAGGGGTGCCCGCGTTCAGGGCAAAGTGGAAACCGGCCGGAAGAATAACGCCGCCAAGAGCGGCAACGATCGGAAGAAGCGCGTTCTTGAAATCCGATAGCTCGCCCTTGTAAAGCTCACGCTTCAGCTCGAGGCCGATCAAGAGGAAGAAAATGGCCATAAGGCCGTCGTTTACCCAGTAAGAGACCGTCAGCGGCCCAAGGTAAAGCTTCCAGAACGCAAGGTACTCCGGACCAAGATACGAATTGGCCACGATCAGCGAAAGGACCGTGCACGCCATGAGGATCAAGCCCGCCGAACGCTCGTTCTCGACGAACTCCTTGAACTGACCTGTAAGGAGAATCTTCTTTATCATCTGTGCCTATGGGAAAAGAGTATAAATATACAGCGCGTAAACAACCAACAGGATGAACGCTTCGAGGCGGTCGAGAACGAACCTGATACCAAGAAGCGCCCATAAAAAAACCGCTGTTCCCAGCATCACCGCCAGATCTACCGTTCGTATATCGCCCACTTCTATCGGGTTCACCAGCGCGGTAACGCCTAAAACGAAGGCGATGTTTGAGATATTCGATCCGATAGCATTGCCGAGGGCCATGTCCGCCTTGTTCCTAAACGCGGCGACAGCCGAGGTCGCTAGTTCGGGAAGGCTCGTGCCGACGGCGACCAGTGTCAGGCCGATCACTACCTCCGGAATTTCGAAGAACTTGGCGATCTGGACGGCACCGTTGACGAGCAGATTTGCGCCGAGCACCAGGAATCCGACTCCTCCGACAAGCATCAGGGCGTCGAAGCCGACATTTCTTCCTGGTCCTTCAAGCCCCTCCGAGAACTGCGACTTTAGGCCTTTTACCTTTCCGCGTTTTGCGGAGAAGTATATGAAAAGCGTGTATGCAACTGCGCTCAAGACGAGCAGCAAACCATCCAGCCGGTCGAGAGAACCATCGAGGATCATCAGCCAGAATACGCCTGTGATGGCGACCATCACAGGCATCTCGCGCCTTATGACGACTGTCTTTGCCTTGAGCGGATAAATTAGCGCTGCCACACCAAGGATCAAAGCCGTGTTGCTGATATTCGAACCTACGATATTCCCGATAGCAAGTGCGCTGCTTCCCGCGAACGCCGCCTGAACCGACACGACCAGTTCCGGGCTTGAGGTGCCGAGTGCGACAAACGTCAGGCCGACGACGAACGGCGTGATCCCGAGCCGCAAAGCGATCGACGATCCTGAACGCACCAGTCCTTCGGCACCCAGTGTCAGGATCACGAATCCGGCGATCAGCAGCAGTATCGGGAAGAGCATTAGTCCTGGTGTCGGCCGCACGTCATCGGCCTGCAAAAATCGACGAAGCCGGATGCTTTCAAACTTCCGGCTCCGCCACGAAAACAAAACCTTTCTTTTATCTTACCTTTTGAGGACGTCTTTTCTTACTGCGGGAGGCACGACCGAGTTATCGAAAACCTCACGCCCGGCGGACTGAGGCTCAGGGAGCGGTTCCGATTCTGCTGCATCCGCCTCCCGGTCAAGGAAATCTTTTATATCGTCAGCGATCGCGTCCATTTCTTTGCCGCTGAGGACAGACCTGTTCTCAAGGAAGAGCTCGAATCGCTTGATAGGGTCATTGTGCTCCGCCCACCATTCGATCTCTCCTTCCGGGACGTACGCCTGGTTGTCGTGCTCGGCGTGGCCTTTCCGCCTGTAGGTCATAGCCTCGATCAGCACGCTGCCCTTTCCTTCCCTTGCGTGCTCGACGGCCTCCTTCATAACTTCATAGCAGGCTACGACGTCGTTGCCGTCAACCTTCAGCCCCTTTATGCCGTACCCCAGCGCCTTATCCACAAATGAGTCCGCCGCGCACTGCATGTTGGTCGGAGTCGAATACGCGTAACCATTGTTCTCAACGATCGTGATCAACGGGAGCTTCCGGACTGCGGCAAAATTTACGCCTTCGTGAAAGGTGCCTGTCGAGGTCGCTCCTTCTCCAAGATAGGCCGCTGCCACCCTGTTCTCTCCCCGCATCCGGGAGGCGAGCAGGATGCCCGCCATTACCGGAATCATGTCTCCAAGATGCGAGATCGGCCCCACAAACCCTTTTTCAATGTCCGCGAAATGAAACTGGACATCGGTTGCTCTGGAAGCGGCCGTTCCGCGCCCGAAGTATTGAAGGAAGATCTCCCTCGGCTCGATCCTTTTTACAAAGCACGCGCCGATATCGCGTATAAGCGGGGCGATAAAATCCTGCGGCTCCAATGCGTATGCGGTCCCGACCGCAGTGGCTTCCTGACCAAGCGACGTGAAAACGCCGCCGGTCAGCTTCGATTGCTTCTTCAGGCGGACGGTCTTTTCGTCGAACATCCGGGTGATCTTCAGGAATCGGTACAGCTCGACAAGCTGTTCATCCGTCAGTGCGGTGTTTCCTGTGCAGGAGAGTGGTTTTTTTGGTGCTTCCATTTGAGTAGGCCACGGATTTCACGGATTACACAGAGCGAGAACCTTGTAAGTGCTATGTTCGCTGGTTTCGCTCAAACTTCCAATCAGATCATGCAATCCGTGTCATCCGTGTAATCAGTGGCTAAAAAGGCTCTTTACGATCCCGTAAATACTTATCGCTAGCCAGAAGAATTCTACGACAAAGGCCGCAAGGTTAAAATCGAACCACAGCGAGATCAGAATCAGCCCGGCCCCGACGGCGTTAAGGATCGAATACAGCCTCCCAGCCGATTCGATCCTGTTGGTTTGCAGCAGGAAATAGGTGACGATGATCATCGCCACACCGATCCCCCCAATAAGATCAAAAACTGTGAACGCCAAGAGAAATATCAGTCCGGCCCTTCCTGTATTGTTCCGTTCAACATCCGAGGTCTTTGAAAAAGAACAGCTCAGGATCGTCTTTGTCGAGATTGTCGACCAACCCAGACAGTCTGTAGCCGCGTTTTCCGAGAAACGCCTGCATTCCAAGATTGGAAGCATTTGTCGAGGTGAAGATCCCTTTCGAACTGCATTCGGCCTCAAGACGCTCGAACAGGGCACTGCCGATTCCCGAACGTCTGCGGTCTTCTTTTACAAAGACCAGCGAAATGAACCCTCGACCGAAGAACGAATGATCCATAACCCCGTATCCTTCGACGACGCCATCTTCCTCGGCAATGAAGCAATGCCTTTCCTCCAGAAATTCTGCGACATAGTCGAGTCTTTCCGGTTCTCGTCCTGCGATCGAGTCGATCTCAACGATCCGATCTCTATCCTCAGGCAACGCTCTCCGTACCAAGATGCTCATTTGGCTGCCGGAAAGCTGTATTTTCCCACCGCGCCGGCCGGTCCGACTGCAAAGACTGCATTCCTGCCTTTTGAATCGACGGCGTTCCAATTCCCGTCGTCGATCCGGTTCCAGGTATTCCCGAAGTCAGTAGAGATGTCCGATCCGCCCGAACCCACGATGACAAGCGTGTCCTCATCGACGAACGTCACGCCCGATCGATAGCCGAAAGAGTTTATCTCGCGCTTGGAAGACCACGTTTTTCCGCCATCAAGTGAGTAGGCGATATTTGAACTGTTCATCGCGGGTTTTGTGTAATCTCCGCCGACAATAACTCCGCGTTTGCCGAGAACTGCGATCCCGAAGATGCCGGTCGCGCCCTCCCCTTTGATCAGAGGTGTGTCTGATGAACGCCACGTTTCACCGCGGTCGGCTGAGTACAAGACCCTCGCGTCCATTCCGCCCGTGATCAGCAAAAGTCCTTGATTTCCGTGGGTAACTATACAGGTCCCGCTCGCCGCGAAAGCGGCCTCTCCTTCCTTTGCAGCAGGCATTTTCTCAGACGGCAACTTCGACCAGGTTTCACCGTCGGTCGTGGCATAGATAACGTACCTGCCGTTAACCGGATCGCTTTGGGCCGTGCCGTGCTTCTCGTCCCAAAATGCGAGGGAATCAAAGAAAGCGTTCTTATCGGTATTCTCGAACTGAAGCTTCCAGGATTCGCCGCCGTCAACGGTCTTGTAGATACGGGAGTCTTTTCCGTTACCAATGCTTAGAACATATGCTGTCCTTTCGCTGAAAGCCTCAATGTCGCGGAAATCGAGCTTCTCAGCGCCTTCGACCTTGAAAACGCTCCAGCTCTTTCCACCGTCGATTGACCTGATGACCGTTCCGCCTGTACCGGAAGCCCAGATAACCTTTTCGCTGACTACATCGAGCCCCCGGAAACTCGCATCCGTACCCGGATCAAGCTTCTTCCACTGTCCTGTCGCCGTGCAGGTCATACCAAACAGAATTACCAGGCTTGCAACGAGAGTCCTTGTTCGTGACATGGCGAAGATTATACGTGCCGACACCGGCTTTCCGAAGTCGTGTTTGAAATCGGCTGTTTGAGAAGTAGAATCCTCTAACCGCCGAAATATCCAGGACGAATCTGTTATGGCATTCTTACCAATTCCTTCGATGCTGCTTAGGCAGCTGTACACATACAACAGCCTGAAGAACACTGAAGGCGGCATAAGGTTTTCCATCAAGAACCGCTTGACCGATGTCGAGTTTACAGAACTGAAGTCCGTCAGGATCAACGGTGAGGAGATCTCAAAGGAAAAGATCACGCTTGATCTTGGCGGCGGGACCACGATGCAGGCGGGTGATGTAAGCGAATCGAACCCGGTTAATCTTCCGTTGAGAAAGGTGTTCGACGTAAATGCGGAGATCGGGAATCTCGATCACGGAAAATACAAGATCTCTCTTGCATTTCGCGCAAAGGGCTACGGATCGCTGAAGTTTGACGTGGAGGATTCGATCGCCGAGGTCGAACAGCTTGAGGTCCGCATCCCCAGGGACGATCACGATGATTACTCGGACGAGGTAATACGGAAACGCCAAGAGTTCGTCAGTGATTTTACGGGCGCAAGTTTCGAGCACATCTCGAAGTACTCGTTCGACCCGCACATAACGGAAGGGAATTGCGAGAACTTTACGGGTGTGGCGCAGATCCCGATAGGTTTCGCGGGGCCTCTTAAAGTGAACGGTGAATTCGCGAATGGCGAGTTCCTGATCCCTTTGGCTACGACCGAAGGAACTTTGATCGCTTCATACAACCGGGGTATCAAGGTGCTCAACCTCTCAGGCGGCGCGAAATCGACGGTCGTCAGCGACGCAATGCAGAGGGCTCCGGTATTCGTTTTCGACGATGCCCGCGACGGAAGGAGGTTCGTCTCGTGGGTTCTCGAGAACTTCGAGAAGATCAAGTACGAGGCAGAGGCGACTTCAAGCGTCGCGAAGTTGAAGGACATCGACCCGTACACTGCCAACAAGTTCGTCTATTTGCGGTTCAACTATACGACCGGCGACGCGGCGGGACAGAACATGGTCGGGCGCGCGACTTTCGCTGCCTGCAGCTGGGTTCTCGACAATTACGAAGGCATTCGTCACTTCTACCTTGAATCGAATTTTGCCACCGACAAGAAAGCCTCGCAGGTCAATATAATGAGAACGCGCGGGAAGAGAGTCACCGCTGAAGCGACGATCCCCCGCAATGTCTTGATCGAGCATATGAGGGTCGAGCCGGAAAGCCTCACATATCATTCGGGAGTAGCAAACGTGGGCGCGTTTCTCTCGGGTGCGAATAATAACGGCGCGCATTCCGCGAACGGGATCACGGCTATGTTCATCGCGACCGGGCAGGATGTGGCGAATGTATCTGAATCTTCGGCCGGAGTGGTATACACCGAGATCACTCCGGAGAAGGACCTGTACATATCGATCACGATACCTTCGCTGATCGTGGCGACGTACGGCGGGGGCACTTCGCTGGCGACGCAAAAGGAATGTCTTGAAGCGCTTGGATGTTACGGAATGGGCGGGGTAAACAAGCTTGCGGAAGTGGTCGCGGCGGTCGTCCTGGCCGGCGAGATCTCTCTCGCGTCGGCTATTTCCTCTTCCGACTGGGTGTCGAGCCACGAGAAATACGGCCGTAACCGATGAAAGCGTTTTGGAAAGGACACAGATGAACACAGATAGATAAGGATGCGGCAGGAGACTGCGCCCCGAGGTCCTCTTCGCCATATCTTCATCTATCTGTGTTCATCTGAGTCTAGCTCTTCTCTTCCTCTGATTCTTCGTCTCTTTTTCCGCTCAACACTTCTCGCATCACTTCCGCGCCGGGAATCAGCTTTTCCATCATCTGGGGAGTGGCGACGGCCATTTCGAGGATGCTTCGGAAGCGGTTGTCGAACTCTTCCTTCGTTTTCATATAAGCCTCGAAACTGGTTGTCAGGTGGTTCCTAAAGAAGTCCTGCATCGTACCTTCTTTTGACCTCAGTACCTGAAAGAGAAAATCGGTGGGTAAGACCGTGGAGTCGTTCTTCTCTTCTTCGAGGATCACCTGAATCAGCACTGTTTTGGTGACGTCTTCGTCGGTCTTTGAGTCCACTACCCTGATGTCGTGACCGTCGCGGACTATCTCTGCGAGATCCGCGTAGTTCACATAGCTCTTCGTTTCCGTGTTGTAGAGCCGGCGGTTGCCGTGCCGTTTTATCAGGATCGCATCTGACGAGCCGCCTGTCTTTTTCTTCTTTGCCATTTATCTCGCAGTCTATCACTAATCAGCTCGAATTGACCATAGTGAAGATGTAACTCTCTAAATATCAGCAGGTTAGATGATTTCGCAACTGCACAAGCCTAGAAACGAAGTAAAAACTCGACCCGAGCCTATATAGATATCACGACCTCGCAGAATACAGAGTAATATAACTTGTTTATTATCAGTAGGTTCACTATCTAATCTAAAAATTATCTCGCAAATGCGAGAAAAAGGCTTGACATCGGATTCGAATGAACATATATTCGGATAGTAGAAAGGCACGGATACGTAATACCGGGCGCAATATTTTTAGGAGAAATAAGACAATGGCTAAAGGAAAGGCAAAAACGAACGAAACAATTGGCAAGGCGGTTGAGCTAACCCAAGAAGGCGCGAAAGCGACCTTGACCGGTGCCGTGAAAACGGCAGAGCTTACCGAAGATTATGTGCAGGGGCTCTATAAGCTTGGCTACGACACAAACGTAGAAGGGCTGAAGATCGCCAAGAACTACTGGGACACGGCTTCGAAGATACGACAAGACTGGATCAAGCTTTTCGCCAACACCGGCGAGCAGGTTATAGATGCTGCGTCTGACTTCGAGCTTCCGTATCAGGACCAGGTAATGGATCTCGGCAAGGATGTCTTTGAGAATGTCGAGAAGACCTTCTCGAACATCACTGGCAAAGCAAAGGCAGCTGCCAAGTAAACTTCGAGCAAATAAGCAAACGCAAGATCAGTTGCCCCCTGCTTTAGCGGGGGGCTAACTAGCATCATCATCACGACATGGGGCTTCAGCCCCTGAGACCGCCGGCTAAAGCCGGCCGACGATAGTAGTGGACTTCTTTGATCCCCCGTTGAAACGCGGGGCAACTGAAATTTCGGTGAACAGCTATGGCTGAAAGCAAGAGTACGAAAAAGTCTTCGACGAAAAAGACCGCGGCTAAAAAGACCACGGCATCGGCTAAGAAGACATCAACGGCGGCAAAGAAAGCGACTGGCGCCAAGAAGTCGACAACGACCAAGAAGACCGCGACGCGAAAACGAAAAGCACCGCCGAAATCGAGAGCGCGCAAGAAGCCCGAAACTTCGTCAAAGACTTCCGGGCAGAACGCAGAGGAGTTTGCTGCGGACTGGGCAAGAGGCGTCGTCGATCAGCTTGTAGAAGCACAGAAGATGTGGCTCGAAATGACTACGAAACAATACGAGCTGGTCTTCAAGACGGTCAGTGAGGTCGCGGGGATGGCCGATAACGCACCGTCGGATGCGCTTGCCGGATGGGCAAAGCAGGGAGCCGCAGGATTCCTTGAAGCCCAGAAGCAGTGGTCCGAGATCGCGATCGCGCAGGGTGAGGAACTGATCGATACGATCAAGTCGGGCGCCAATCCCTCGAATCCGGATGTCGTCGGTTCAGTCCAGAAATCCGTTGCCGGCGGTTTGGACACATTTGTGAAGCTCAGAATGTCCTGGCTGGATTTCGCGGCTAAACAAAACGCTCAGATGATGAAAGCCATCAAGGACGGGCTTCAACTAGATGATTCTTCGCCGGCTACCGCATTCGCGGAATTCGCGGAAGCTACGATGAACAGTTATGTCGAGATCCAAAAGCGCTGGCTGGACATGGCAGTCCAGATGCCCCTGATGGGAGCCGCACCCGGAAAGAAAGAAGAGTAGAGACGATTCTCAGACAATTCGAGCAAGGGTAGTTCGGGCGCTTTCGGCTGTTAGCCGTCAGCGCCCTGTTTTCTTCCGCCTTGGTCCCATATGATACGGGTTTCGGCGTGTGGTAGTCTTGCTTTTGCTGTCTGAAAATACAATGGCTAAAGAATCAAAATCGAAACGTACCTATCCCTGGAAGACGAAGATCAAGGGCGAGGAAGTGATCCTGCGCCTCATGACCTCTGATGACCGCGAGGCGATGCTCGAGTTCGCCCGCGCGCTTCCGGAGGACGACCTTTTGTTTCTGGCAGTCGACATAACCGATGAAAGCGCGGTTGACGACTGGATAAGAAGACTGAACGAAGGGATCATCCACACGATCCTTGTTGAAAAAGACGGAAAGCTAGTTGGGCACGGAAGTCTTCTACACGAGGAGCAGGTTTGGACGCGGCATCTGGGCGGGATCATTCTCCTTCTTGCACCTGAAGTGCGAGGCAAGGGGCTCGGTCACATCCTCGCCGGAGAATTGTTCAGGCACGCGGAGGATCTCGGTCTGCAGAAGATTGTCGCGCGAATGGCCGCCGATCAAAAGAGCGCTGTACAGGTTTTTGAAAAGTTAGGATTCAATGCCGAAGCTCTTCTGACCGACTGCGTGATAGATCGCAACGACCGGACGCACGACCTGATAATAATGTCGTATGACGTGACGGGGTTTAATGAGTAGCGGATCGTGAATGGAGAATTGATAGTTGAGAATTGAAAATTGGGGATTGGGAACTGAAAATTGAAAGTTGAAGAAAAAGAATTGATGAAAGCTCAATTCGAGGGTTTGGGCCCACGATTCGGGCAAATTATTCTCGATCCTTCTTGTTCGATTTTTGAAAGCGATTCCTAGTTTGAGTGACATCGACCAAAGTTAGTCTGAGCAGATTGCTAACCCTCAACTTTCAATTCTCAACTTCCAATTTCAACTTTCCATTTTCAATTCTCCATTCACGATTTACGATTCACCATTTACTAGACAATGCCCAAACTTCACCACAGATTGAGCTCGATGGACGCGACGTTCCTTTATCTTGAAAAGAAGGAATGTCCGCTTCATATCGGCAGCACAAGCGTCTTCGACGGTCCTCTGGACGTCGAGGCGGTGAAGAAGCACGTATCAGACCGTCTCCACCTGATCCCCAGATACAAACAGAAGGTCGTTCCGGATCCATTCGCGATCAGCCATCCGACATGGGAGTTCGACGAGAACTTCGATGTCGACAACCATATCTTCGAAGTCGAGACCAGTGGCAAGATCGGTCTGGACACGCTAGCAGAGATCGCCGGTGAGAAGATGACCTATGTGATGGACCGCGGGAAGCCGCTTTGGGAGCTGTTCATCGTGAACGGACTTGAAGGCGGGGGATCGGGGATGATCGCGAAGGTGCATCACTGCATGGTCGACGGAATCTCGGGCGTGGATCTGATCAAGATCCTATTTGATATAAAGCCCGAAAGTGATCCGCCTCCTCCGCCGACTGAAACAGACAAGGAAAAGCCGCCAAAGCTGGACCCGACGCGCAAGCTGTTCGATTCGATCCTTGGGAGCATGGAAGAGGGAATGAACCGCTTCCTAGAGCTTCAGGCGGGAATGATGTACCTTGCCGCAAATCTTGCAAATCCGAAGATCGCCGAGAAACTGCCGCAGATGGCGGACGTGCTTCCGTCAGTCGCCGCTCCCGTTGCGATCCTTCCTTTCAACAAAGAGTGCAACGGCGAACGCAGGCTCGCGTGGAGCGAATACTCCTTCAAAGACGCCAGGAAGATAAAGAATGTCCTAGAAGGGACCGTCAACGACGTGGTGTTGACCCTGATAAGTGAGTCCGTTGCAAGGTATTCGCGATTGCACGGAACCGAGACCGTGGACCGAAAGGTCCGGTTCATGATGCCCGTAAGCCTTCGGCAGAAAGAGCAGAGAGGTTCGCTTGGAAATCTTATCTCCATAATTCCCGTCGAGATCCCGCTTGAGTTTGACGATCTCGCAACGAGATTCGAATACGTCAACGAGAAAACGGCGATGATGAAGGAGACGAGGCTTGCGGAAAGCATACTGACCGTCGGAGCGGCGTACTCGCTTCTTCCGGCGCCGATGCAATCGGTCATCGGCACGCTTGCGGACACTCCTGTTCCCCCATTTAATCTTGTCGCAACGAATGTTCCGGGTCCCCAAATACCGCTTTATCTGACCGGCAGAGAAATGCTCGCGCACTACCCATACGTGCCGATCGGCTACGGTCTGGGGCTTGGAGTGGCCATCTTCAGCTATAATAAAGAACTGTACTTCGGACTGTCGTCCGACAAAGGGGCGATGGACGATGTTGAGAAGTTCAAAGAAGTAATGGATTGCGTCTTTGAAGAATTGCTGGCGCTTGCCGATGAAATGGCGCCAAAGTCCGATTCCGCAAAAGCCTGACGTTAATGGCCGATAAAGAGATCCAGTTAGACCTGCAGGAAGCGATATTCTCGAACGAGCTGATCGAAGAAGAACTTGAAGCGATCACAGGATTCGACCGGGAGATCCGTGCGCATTCGCTTCCGATCTGGTTCGAATCTCTCGTAGGGGTCGACTGGACGCTGCTTCATCTTTCGCCTGTTTATTACGGATTTGGAGTCGAGAAAGGCGACGGATCCGCTGTGATCGTCGTGCCCGGTTTTCTCGGGTCGGACGTCTACCTTTACGAATTGTATCTGTGGCTTAAAAGGATCGGCTACTCGCCCTATCTCTCCAACATCGGCTGGAACGCCGACTGTCTTAACACACTTTCAGAGAGGCTGATCGAAACGATCGGGAGGGCTTACGAGGACACGGGAAAACCCGTGCATCTAGTCGGACACAGCCTCGGCGGGGTTCTTTCGAGATCGGCCGTCGTGCAGAAGCGAAAGATGATCGAATCCGTCATCACGCTGGCGTCCCCTTTCCGTGGGGTCCGCTCTCATCCGGGCGTGCTCGAGCTTTCCGAAAAGATCCGCGACCGCATATTCAACCGCCGCGACAGGGAAGATTATCCGCACTGTTATACGGGTCATTGCGACTGTCTCGCCGTCACATCGCTCCACGACGGAATGCCCAGGGACGTAAAGCAGACCGCTATCTTCACAAAGTCTGACGGGATCGTGGATTGGCAAAGCTGCGTTTCACGTTACGACGAGAACAACTTCGAAGTGACCGGAACGCACGTCGGGCTGGTTTACAACTACCACGTCTACAAACTTATCGCCGAAAGGCTTGCTTCCTAAATTTCTTTCCGCCATCTCTCGCACAGGTCCTCTGCCGCGCGTTTCCAATCAGTAAATTCAAACTCGAATCCGGTGTCCGTCAGTCTCTTCGAGACCACTCTGCGGCTCTTCAGTATCAGCTCGGTCTCCGTTCTTAGGAAGATCGCACCAAGTTCGAGCAGGAATTCGGGCGAAGGAATCCCGAACCAGGCGCCCCACGCCTCACGCAGTTCTCTCATGAACTCGGCATTCGGGATCGGGTTTGGAGCCGCGATGTTCACGGGCCCCTCAAGCGAATCGTTCTCGATCAGAAAACAGACCGCGCTAACAAAGTCCCGGTCGTGGACCCACGAAACGAATTGCCTTCCATCGCCCGCCGTCCCGCCGAGTCCCATTCGGACCAGCCATAAGAGCACATCGAACGGACCGCCGCGGTCAGGGCTCATCACTATCGCAGAACGCATCAATACTTTTCGCGTATTGCGAGTCTCGATGTCGTTCGCCGCCTTCTCCCAGGAGGTGGCGACGTCGATGCTGAAGTTCCAGGTATCGGGCGCTCCCGGCTCGTTTCCTCCTATAACGCCGGTGAGATCATCGTTGGCAGGACCGTATGTGTGCTCGTAGATCGTAGCGGTAGACATCTGCAGCCAGACCTTTGGGGAATCCCCCGATGAAGCGATCGCCTCGCCTACAACCCGGGCCGAGTCGACGCGTGAACTCATTATTTCTCTTCGGTTTGCGGGATTGTATCGGCAGTTCACGTTCCTGCCGGCGAGGTTGATCACGGCGTCCGCGCCTTCGAGTGAATGGGTCCATTCGCCGTCCGACGAGCCGTCCCAGAACACTTCCGATGGATCGCCGGGATCGGGATTCCGTGTGAGAACAATCGCTTCGTGACCGTCGCGGACGAACGCACGCCGTAGAACGCTTCCGACCTGACCGCTTCCGCCGGGGATGACTATCTTCATTGCATTGAGAATCAATGCAAGCGGCTTGCCCGAATCAATAGACCATACGGATCTTGATCGTTCCGGGGATCTTCTTCAGGATCTCGAAGGCTTTCTTGGAAAGATCGGAATCGATGTCGAGGATGACGTAGCCGACCTCTGGATTTGTTGAAAGGTACTGGCCGACGATGTTGATCCCCTCTTCCGAAAGCTCGGTGTTGATATCGCTCAGAACGCCGGGGATATTCTCGTGGATGTGTAGGATTCGGTGCGTGCCCGCCTGCGGAGGAAGGCTTACCTGAGGAATCGAGTGCGACCCGGTCGTGGTACCGAACTCGAGATACTTGATAAGTTTTGAAGCAGCGTCGACCCCGATACTTGTCTGCGCTTCCTGTGTGGACCCACCGATGTGCGGGGTAAGGATGACGTTTGAAAGCCCTTTTAGGCCGCAGTCGAAATCGTCGCCTTTCTTCTTGGGCTCTTCGGGATAGACGTCGATAGCCGCGCCGCTGAGGTTTCCTTTGTCCAGCCTCTTCTTCAAAGCGTCGAGATCGACCACATCTCCCCGGCTGTAGTTAACGAGAATCGCGCCTCTTTTCATTCCCTTCAGCGTTTCCGGATTGATCATATAGCGCGTCGTTTCGTCCGAGGGGACGTGAAGCGTGACGATGTCCGACTGTTTTAGAAGGTCCTTTAGCGACTTCGACTGTGTCGCGTTTCCGTGAGGAAGCTTGGTCTCGATGTCGTAGTAATGGACATCCATTCCCATCGCTTCGGCGAGAACCGACACCTGAGAGCCTATGTTTCCGTAGCCGATGATCCCGAGTTTCTTGCCTCGGAGCTCAAAGCTCCCGGCCGCGTCTTTTAACCAAGTCCCCTGGTGCGCGGCAAGGTTCTTGTCGGGGATACGTCGGATCAGCATCACGAAAAGGCCTATGACAAGCTCCGCAACAGAGCGTGTGTTCGAGTACGGCGCGTTGAAAACGGCAACGCCTTTCTTTGTCGCCGCCTCAAGATCGACCTGGTTCGTGCCGATGCAGAAACAGCCCACCGCGAGAAGCTTGTCCGCCGCTGCAAGCACGGCATCGGTGATCTGGGTCTTTGAGCGAATTCCCAGAATGTGAACGCCCTTGATCGCCTTGATCAATTCATCTTCGGCAAGCGCGTTCGAAAGGCGTTTGATGCTTGTGTATCCGTGAGATTCAAACTCTTCAACGGCGGATTCGGCAAGGTTCTCGAGAAGCAGGATCTTGACCCTGTCGCGGGGATACGAGGTGGGCTGGCGTTTCATAAAGAAGCGATGAAGAACCGGAAGCTGTTAGCCACCGATTAAGGGGATAAATACTGATCTATTACGGCCGCAATCGTCGAGGATTGTCTACCTGACCCCAGCGGCCCAACTGATCCGTGTTTATCCCCTTTATCAGTGGCTAACTAGAAACTAAATATGAATGGTCAGATCGTGGACGCCTTCGGCCGCTTCCATGATCGTTTCGGAGACCGTCGGATGCGCGTGCATCGTCTGGCCGAGTTCGTCCGCTGTCGTCTCGAGACGCATCGCGACGCACGCTTCAGCAAGAAGCTCGGTAGCGTGCGGGCCGATGATGTGAACGCCCAGGACCTCGTCGTACTTCTTCTCGCTGACGACCTTCACGAAACCATCCGTCTCGCCGATGATCCTGGCTTTTCCTGAAGCCGAGAACGGGAACTTTCCGACCTTTACGTCATAGCCCGCGTCCTTCGCCTTCTGCTCGGTCATTCCTACGCTGGCGACTTCCGGATCGCAATAGGTGCAGTTCGGGACAAGATTCATGTTGATCGGCTCGACGTTCTTTCCTGCCAGCCGCTCGACGACCATGATCCCCTCTTTTGAGGCGAGGTGGGCAAGCCACGGCGTGTCGATCACGTCGCCGATCGCGAAAATGCCGGGTTCAGCGGTCTCGCAGTATTCGTTAACTTCAACGACTCCGCGGTCGCTTACCTTCACCTTGGTGTTCTCAAGACCGAGGCCTTCGAGGAAAGGCATTCTTCCGATCGCCACCAGGACCATTTCCGCCTCAAGTTCGACCGCCTTGTCTTTCGAATCCTTGCCAGAAACCTTGACGCTGTTCTTAAGCTTCTTCATCGTGTCGAGCTTTACGCCGGTCATGCACTTGATGCCCTGCTTCTTGAACGACCGCTCAAGTTGTTTCGAAACGTCCGCATCCTCGATCGGAACGATCCTGTCCAGGAGTTCGACGACCGTTACATCACAGCCAAAGCGCGCGTACACCGAAGCGAACTCGACGCCGACGGCACCCGATCCGATGACGATCATCGACTTGGGCACGTTTTCAAGTTCCAGAATGTGATCGGAGTTCACCACCTGCTTGCCATCCGTCTCGAACGCAGGGATCGGCCTGACGACCGATCCTGTGGCGATGATGATGTTCTTTGACTCGACGGTCTCTTTCTTTCCGTTCTCTCCCGTTACCTCGACCTTTCCGGGGCCCAGGATCTTGCCGAATCCGTTATAGACCTGGACCTTATTCTTCTTCATCAGATAGCTGACGCCGGCCGCGTTCTTGTTCACGACGTCGGACTTGCGCTTCTGCACCTGCGTCCAGTCAAAATCGAGCTTGTCTACCTTGATTCCGAACTCTTCAAAATGCGAGGCCTTTTCGTAAAGATGAGCAGCCATCAAAAGTGCTTTTGTGGGGATACAGCCGCGCAAGCCGCAGGTTCCGCCGAGCCTTTCGGTGTCTTCCTTCTCGATGATGGCGACTTTCAGCCCCATCTGGGCACCGCGAACCGCTGCGACGTAGCCTCCGGGCCCTGATCCGATGATAGTAACGTCAAATTTTTCAGCCATTTAAGTCCTCTATATATCCGTTTTGATAAGTTCCGACCGCACGATCTCCCTTGGGAACATTAGAAACATGATTCAGTTAAAGCGAAACCAACATTATATTTGCTGAAATGGAAAAACAAAAAGGGAGTGTTTGAATATCAGTTGACCCTCGCTTTAGCGGGGGGATCGGAGGACATAGAAAGAGAAATGCCGGCTTTAGCCGGCGATTTTCGGGGCTGAAGCCCCTTTCCCGGATTGTGATGCTCGCTAACCCCCCGCTAGAGCAGGGGGCAACTCATAAGCGTGGAAGTATCGTAGCCTTGTGAAGGGAGTCAGTGACCTTTTCGGCATAGATCTATCCCATCTCTCTTCTCGCCTTCTTCGCCCAGATCCGAAGTTCACGTCGCCTGTGATATGGAGCCGTCGATGCAGCTTCGACAGCCCTTTCGAACATCTCGTTCGCAGCCGCCGATTCGCCTGAGCGTTTCAACAAAGTTCCCAGATAGAAAAGTCCTTCGCCGTCGTATGGACGCCGCTCGACAAACTTCTCAAGTGCATCACGCGCTTCCATATCCATTCCTGCTTCAAGATATGTTGCCCCGATCTCGCGCCATATCTCGCTAAGTGCAAACCTGTCGTTCTGAGCAACCACGGTCGAAAAGTGCTCGATCGCGCGCTGGAGATCGCCTTCGTGACGGGCGATCCGTCCGAGCTGATAGTTGGCGTCGATCTCCTCTTCGTCTATCCCAAAGGCTTTTTCAAAATGCTCTTTTGCTTTCTCGTCCTGTCGGCGCGAGGCGTATATCAGTCCAAGCTGGACGTGTGCATCGGCGTCGCGAGGATTGACCGTTGCGCTGTGCAAATACTGCTTAAAGTCACGCTTTCGCCTCATTGAGTCGCTCATCCCGGCAACTCCGCTGCTAAGGAATCCGCCTAGATAGAGGACAGCGAATATCAGAAGGAAGGGCGAGAAGAACCAAGGTGAGACGAACTCCATCACGTTCACGCCGATACTGTAAAAGACCCAGCAGAAGGCAGCGGTGATGATCGCTTCCGAGTAGCTGGTTCCAAAGACCGTACGGACCGCCAGGACCAGAAGACTGCCGAAGACCAGCCCGCTCGCCGCCCATAAAGTTATAAATACGATTCCGGATACACTACCACCGGCGATCGCAACTCCCGCCAGAGCAAACGGGAGATGCGCCGCCGCCCAGGCCATCATCACGCACGTCGAGAACGTACCGTATTCGTTTCCGATTACGACGCCAGCATTTCCAAGCCTTGCAACGAGCGTCACAAGAAAGATCGTTCCCGGTATGAAGAAGACCGCCAGAACGATCAGGGGAGCAATGAAACTTGAGTCAAAGGACGAGATCCACGTGATCTGCGATCCGAGAACAGGGAACGCCTCACGTTCCAGAGCGGCATCCACATCAGGCGTTTCCGGAACCCTGTCAGGCCGTATTAGCGCGCGTTCTCCTCGGACGACCTGATCGAAGTAGCCGACTGCATAATTGCGTGTGATCTGATCGTTGATGCCGAACTGCATCGCGAAAGCGACGACGATCACAGCGATGGCCGCAAACAGCCAGCTGCCGTCGTCCATAATGTCACTGAAAGCGGAATCGGGACGTGTGTATAACTTCAGAAACAGGAGAAAATTCTGCATTTTGTCGAAGCAACTTTGCTCAAAGAAAACTAGATGCGAGTCGGCAGAGTGTCAAGGTCAATTCTACGCGTCAGTGACCGTAGTCAAAAAAAGAGGCCCCGACTCGCAGGGCCTCCGCAGCAAAGAGTTTGCCAGATGCTTAAAAGAAGATGAAGTCGGCCGAGTGCACCGATCCGTCGTTCAGGGCCACGGAAAGCCTGCGGCACGAGAACTTCCAGTTGCGTTTCGTCTTCCATACGAACCTGTAGAAATCCCGCCGTTCGTTGTACTTAAGTCCGGAACGGTTCATTTGCACAGGCTCCGGATCGCCGACTGGCGTTCTGGAGAAGCACCGTATCCTTTGCGACGAAGGCGAGCCTTCCGCAAAGATGTCCATTCCCTGGAAGCCGTTCAGACTGAACTTAACAGGCATAGCCCTGCGTGCTCTTGCAAGATTGTAGCGATCTTCGCGGATCGGACGCTTGAAGCCGCCCCACTCGTAGCCTGTCGGCACGGGATCTTCAGCTTCGTACTGGACCTCGAAAGCGCCTATGTCGGCGAGGTTTCCCGAACCATCCGGTGTGTCGCCCTCATCAACCGGCCGGATGAGACCTCGTTGGTCTTCAAGCGAAAGGCTGTTGCCGGTATCGATCGCAGGGCTTCCCGGCAAAAGAGCCACGGTCAGGTTATTTCCCTGGTTGTTGGCAAGGCCTGCGGGATCGAGAAGCGGATCAACGTCAAGCTGATCGGATGCGGTGGCTCCGGCCATCGTCATTCCTGACGAATTGCTCACGAGGTTGTAACCGAGGGAATTGACGGTCCGCCAAATGTCCGGCCCGCCTGCGCCTCCGGAGTTATTCGCAATGATCGTATTCTCAAGCGAAACGGATCCGCTGCTTACAAAGATACCTCCACCGTACGTGGCGCTGTTGGAGCAGATCGTGGAGTCCCTGAACACGGCGACTGCACTGGTGCCGACGCTGTGATAGGCGCCGCCGTAGGCCGAACTGTTGTCGCAGAGTGTCGAATTTACTACTGTGACCGAGCCGCTGTTGTTAAAGATCGCTCCGCCGGAACCGCCCAGGTTGTTGTAGAGTGTCGAGTTTGAGACCGAAAGCACACCCCGGTTGTCGATTCCTCCGCCGAAGGAAAGGTTAAGGCTTCCGCCAGTGATGGTCAGGTCTGACAACGAGACGTTTCCGGACGGGCCGACGAACAGAACGCCCGAAGAGTTCATCGCGTCCAGCGTGATGAACGGCGCCGCCGAACCGTTGATCGATATCAAACCGCCTCCGGTAACCGAAAGTCTTCCCGTAAGCTGAATCACGCTAGCCGCGCTGAATACCGACGTGTCGAAGGTGATGTTGTCATCTTCGACTGACGCTACTGCGACCGCAAGAGCACCTCTCAGAGAGCAGTCGTTGGAAGCGGCGGTACACGTCGAGGCGTTAGGATCATCATCAGTTCTGTCGACGACGAGGTCCGCTGCAAGGGCGGGGGAAAACAGCAATACCGAAAAGAGGATCGCGAACGTGATCCCGGCGAACTGCGCGGGGAGATGGGAGTACTTCATCTGCGTTCTCCTTAGAACTGTCGTTCCAGTTGTTGGTTAAACAATGTTAAACGCTCTTAGTTTAAAGAAATTGGCAATGCGTATGCTTTCCCGATTAATCGGACCCGGGATGGATTCGTCCTCGATGGTCGTTCGTGGCAAAATATCGATATGAACACAAGAATTGAAACCGACTCGATGGGGGAGATCGAGGTCCCCTCCGACGTGTATTGGGGTGCCCAAACGCAGAGAAGCCTGCACCACTTCAACATTGGCTTTGACGTTATGCCCCGCGAGATGATCCGTGCGCTCGGCATTCTTAAGAAAGCCTGCGCCATCGTGAACTCCGATCTTGGCAAACTTTCGGAAGAGAAGCGTGACCTGATCGTAAGAGCGGCGGACGAGGTGATCGAGGGCAAGCTTGATGCACATTTTCCTTTGAGGGTCTGGCAGACCGGGTCCGGAACGCAGACGAATATGAACGCCAACGAGGTCATCTCGAACCGTGCGATCGAAATGGCGGGCGGCGAGATGGGCTCAAAGGACCCGATCCACCCGAATGATGACGTGAACAAGTCGCAGTCTTCGAACGATACCTTTCCGACCGCTATGTACATTGCGGCCGCGGAAAGAATGACGCATCTTGTGTTTGAGGTTCAGAAGGTTGCAAATGCCATCTCCGCCAAAGCGCACGAGTTTGAAGACGTCGTTAAGATAGGACGAACGCATCTTCAGGACGCAACGCCCTTGACGGTCGGCCAGGAGTTCGGAGGATGGGCCTCGCTCATCGAGCGCGACATCGAACGGATGAATCTGGCAATGTCGGATCTCTTCGATCTGGCGATCGGAGGTACTGCGGTTGGAACGGGCTTGAATTCGCATCCCGAGTTTGCCGAGCGCGCTGCGGCCAAGATCGCGGAGCTGACCGAGCTCCCATTCAGGTCGCATCCCGACAAGTTTGCTGCCCTTTCTGCTCACGACGAGATCGTCTTTGCCTCCGGTGCCCTGAAGACGCTTGCAGCTTCATTGATGAAGATCGCCAACGACATTCGCTGGCTTGGGTCGGGTCCAAGATGCGGGATAGGCGAGCTTGTGCTTCCCGAAAATGAGCCGGGGAGCTCGATAATGCCCGGAAAGGTAAATCCGACTCAGTCAGAGGCGATGACGATGGTCGCCGCTCAGGTGATGGGCAATGACGCGGCGATCGGTTTTGCGGGCTCGCAAGGCAACTTTGAGCTCAACGTGTTCAAGCCTGTGATGATCCACAATTTCCTTCATTCGGTCCGGCTGATCGGCGACGCCTGCCACGGTTTTGTCGAGTACTGTATCTCGGGCATTGAGCTGAACAGGGAGCAGATCGATGAATATTTGAAGGATTCGTTGATGCTTGTGACGGCCTTAAACCAGCACATCGGCTACGACAGCGCTGCAAAGATCGCAAAGCATGCGCACAAGAAGGGGATCAATCTAAAGCAGTCAGCGGAAGAGTTGGGTATTCTGGACGGCGACAAGTTTGACGAGCTTGTTCGCCCGGAAGAGATGACAAAGCCTTAGGGATCGTCTGTTCAGGAACGAATCTTCTCTTTTATACTCAGCCAACCGTGATCGCAAAACCGGGCTCCAGGAGCGCGGACAGCTACCGCGGTGATGAGTCTTTCCGCAGGTCTTGTCGAATGCAGTGACCAGTCGCCGGCATCTTCACCGTCGATGCCGATCCATTCTAGCTTGGGCGACGATTCCTCTAGAGAGACCTGAAACTTGTCCAGCGGCATCGAGAGGCCCGTGCCGACGGCCTTGATCACAGCCTCTTTTCTCGTCCAGCATTTGAAGAACCCGGTCTGTACATCCGGGGCTGAACGGATCCTGTCAGCCTCGCTGTCCGTGAAGAACCTGGAAGATACTAGTTCGGTTTCCGATATGTCTTCGATCTCTTCAATATCAACTCCGATCTCACTTGCTTCGCAGATCGCGATGGCACACCAACGGGACGAATGTGACAGGTTGAAGTGAACACTGGAGTTGCCTTTCAGACTGGGTTTGCCGAACTCACCGTACTCAAACTCCAGCTTGGCAGGAGGTTGGTCCGTTCGTTCGGAGAGCAGTTGCCTTAGAAGCCAGCGACGTGTGAGAAACCGGGCGCCAAGAATTTCGAACTTGAACCGTAATGAGCGTTCAACTTCATCCTCCGATAGAACGATCTGTGCAGAGGTGATGGGGACCGGGTGGGAATCTAGATCGGCAAAATAAATGTCGATGAGATCATTTTCCATTGTTAGGGATCTTTACACCCGGCTCGGTATCTGACCTTGCGTCGAGACAGGCTTGAAGCCTTTTCGCGAGGCCCTCAACGTCAGGTTCGTAGAATATGGTCCTGTGGTCACCGCCAACTTCGTATAGTTCCAGACCTCCACCTGCCAGTTCGTTCCACCGGTCGGTTATTCGTTCCCTGATCGGGTTTTCATAGAACGACTTGCTCATAAGCAGCGTAACCACGCCGCTGAACGGTTTCCAGTCATATCGTTCTGCTGTTCGGTTCAGCGTGCCCATCAACCGCTTGAACTCGCGGTCTTCTTCGTCGGCTTTGGCATATCTCCAGAGTTTTCGAGCCGGGGTTATGAACCTGCCCTTTATGAACGTGCCGACGAACGATAGATCACCTCTCTTCAGCATTCCCGTAACGCGGCCAACTTTGTCTCCGGCGGTACGACGGTCGATGCCGTCGGGCGCCGAATCGACGATCGCCAGCACACCGATCTTTTCACCTTCGGCTAAAAGCTGCCGAGCCATTTCGTAACAGATCGAATTGCTGTAGCAGGTTCCGACAAAGTTGTATGGACCTGAAAGCTGGACCTTCTTTATCTCGGAAAGGTATTCAGATGCGATCCCTTCGATGGATTGACGCGCCGCTTCAAACCGGTCGATATCCAGCCGTTGAAGCCCGTAAACAGGTTGTTCCCTGTCCAGGTGACGTGCAAGAGGATCATAAAAGAAGACGTGTCCGCCGCCTGCATGAACGCAAAACAGGGGAGACTTTGTGCCTTCGGGATTGAGCGGCACCACGATCGACCATTCCTCTTCGTCGTCGGAGCCGGAAATGTACGCAGCCAGCTCGCGGATAGACCGATTACCTATCAGAGTGACGGGAGGAAGCTTCTTTCCGAATCGCTCCTCGATCAGTGCGAACATCCGGATGGCCTGGATCGAAGTTCCTCCGATGTCAAAAAAATCATCTTCGACGTCAAAATCGGTTTGGGGAAGAAGTTCGTTCCATATACGCAGGAGTTCAACCTCGCCCTTCTTCAAAGGCCCTGTCCGCGAGACCTTTATCGGATCAGGCTCATGCGCTTCAATGAAGTCCTCGGGCGGGGGCTCGTAGGCCGGGATGGCATCGAGAATCTCTTCGATCGATCCGGTCCCTCTACTAAGCAGGGAAGCCGTCTTCAGGATCGCCGTCCTAAGGACCTGCCTGTGTTCGTTTGAAATCAGGTCCGCAGCCGACCGGATAGTAAACTGAAGTTCGTCGCCCGGCATCACCGCAGCCGTGAGAGGATAGGTCGAAGTGATCCCGCTTCGGAATCCCACAACCTCTAAACCACCGCCTGTGAACGACTCGACCGGAAGGTTCTCGATGACAAGAAGCGACTCGAAGAGCGGTCTTCCGAACTTCCAGTCCTTCTGGCCGATGATCGTTTCGAGCTGTAGATGTCCAAACCGATTGACCGAAGCCAGTTTTCGATGCAGACCAGCAAGGAACTCCTGAGTGTTCCGGAATCTTCTTAGATCGACGCGAACCGGAACAACGTTCATCAGGACACCGGAAAGCGCTTCTATCCCCTCAAGGTCCGCCATTCTTCCGGAAACGGTCGAGCCGAAGCAAACGTCCTTGTTGCCGCTGGCGCCCGCGAGCGCGACCGCCCATACAGCGTGGATGACCGCGCCGATCGTTACACGGTTTGATCTCGCCAGGTCACGGAGTAGCGTCGATTCTCGTCGGTCGATGGCGAACCTCTCGTCAACCGGATCGCCTTTTTCGCGAGAGCGCTTCCGTTCTGATTCATAAACGATCGGGGTCTTGAATCCGCGAAGTTCTTCCTTCCAAAAATCGAGGGCTTCCGAGTTGGGTCTAGAAGAGAGAGAGCGAAGGTATTCCCGGTAAGAAGGCACCCTCGGAAGCGCGAGATCACTTCCATTGACCTCGGATTCGTAGGCGGCAATGAGGTCTTTGACGATCACCGCAGCGGACCAGCCATCTAGAAGGATGTGGTGGCAGTCCCAAATCAACTCATGCTCAAATGGACTCTGCTGGGTCAATGTCAGGCGGCCGACCGGCGCGTCGTTCAGAACGAGACCGGGCCTTGCGACACCGTTTCCATTTCGGGCAACTTCAAATGTTACCTCGTGATCGACTTTCTTATGAACGACTCTCACGGGCTTTGCAATGTCTTCCCAGTGTATCGAAGACCTTAGCGCCTCGTGGCGGTTGACGGTCGCCGTCCATGCCTTTGAGAACGCGTCCCTGTCCAGCTGACCCTTCAGAACACACCTTACAGAGAGGGCACCGCGATCCGCCGCGCTTTCCAGTGAATGCATCAGCATCGCCTCCTGGATAAACGTCAGAGGATAGATCCCCTCAATATTCTCTTTTGCTGCCGTTTTGGGCATCACTCAGTTGAGCTTATCGAACAGCGTTGCAAGGTCTTCGTCGCTCAAACCCGCTTCTGAAAACTCAATGGCGGAATCTTTACCGGTTTGGAGCTCGACGAGGTATTCGACCGCTTCACGGATGTCGGTTTCAAACTCGGAAAGCAGTTTCGCAATGATTTCCGACGAAATCGAATTTCCTGGGAAATCACATCGTACGGTCATCTGTTCCTTGTCTTTCAGGATATTGAACTCTAGCAGCCGGTGCCGTTCGCTGTCCGGGTGTCGCGCGCCTTCAAATATATGCTCAGGCCGTCCGAAAGAGGCGGACTTATGTTCAACGTTCGCGCCAAGATAATTGAATATGACAGAAGGGCTTCCGTGATCCGGTCCACCGCCTTCCAAAACGCCCGATCGTGCCAAAAGCCCGTAGCCGGCTCCCCCGTGCTTTATCTTCCGGAGCTTTGAGCGCGCGGCCGTTACGAAATCGCCCGCGCTATCAAGCCCTTTGGTCTCAAAACCGAGAGGGAACAACGCCGTGAACCATCCTACCGTTTCCGAATAGTCCGGCCCCGTTTCCAAAGCATCCCTGCCATGTTTTTCGAATTCGATGGCCAACCGCGTGCCTTCCGCGTAACTGCTGAGCGTTTTGAGCAAGGCACCTGCCAAGACCTCTTCAACGGTCGAAGCCGCCTTTGCAGGGATTTCGAAAAGCAGCCGTTCGGTTAGGTCTTTCTGAAGTGTCAAATGTAAAGACCGGGCCTCGGCCTCGGGATAAGGAAGGCTCGCACTGCCTTCGAGATTCAGTGCACCAGTGTTCTTCGTTTGCTCCTGCCAAAACTCCAGTTCTTCCTCACGATCGACGCGCGACCAAAGATCATCAAGACGTGCGGTCCATTCCCGGAATTCGGGCCGTTCCTCTCTGATCGCAAGGTTGGGATCGCCCCCGTCACGGATCGCTTCACAAACGCGGAACAGATCCTGAATAACCGTTCCCCACGAGATAGCGTCGATTACGAGATGGTGAGCGATCAAATATATCTGCGAGGGGCCGCTGTTTGAATCTTTGAACTGGAAAACGCGGAAAAGCGGATCTGAATCGAGCCGGCAGTTAATCTGATGTTCACCGAGGATGTCACCGATCTTTGCCGGTCCTGCCATTAGTTCCACGGCGCTGAAGTTTTCGCCCGCATTTTCCCGGATCGAAGGCCTCCAACCGGATGCTGATCTCGAGAACTGTAAACGGAGCGCATCATTGGCTTCAGTTACTATGCGGACCGCCTCTCTCAAGGCCGCCTCTCCGATCTGTTCACCGCACTCGATGCGATAGATCTGGTTCCAGAAGTGCGGCGCAGCCCTGTAATTCTCGAAGAACCAGTCTTGAACCGGCGTTAGCCGAACTTCGGAATCTTCGAACTCTCCCGCGTCGATCGTCTCCGGCCGAAGTGCAACCGCTTCCGAAAGCTCCGCGACCGTCTGGAGCTCGAACAACGAAGCAGGATCTATCCCAATGCCCCGTTCCCTGGCCTTGGCAACGATCCGTATGCTCGAGAGCGAATCGCCGCCGATCTCGAAGAAGTTATCGTCTATGCCCGGCACGTCGATTCCCAGAACCTCAGACCAGATCGAAAGCAGCTTCTCCTCCGTATTGTTCCTTGGCGGTCTTGAAGGATTTTCTTGCGTTTCCTTCTGTTCGGGAGCGGGTAGATTACGGCGGTCGATCTTACCGTTGGGAAGCCGCGGTATGCCGTCCAGCCGTTGAACTACGGATGGGACCATGTGCGGCGGAAGCCGCTTCTTTAACTCGGCGATCAACGCTTCCGGTTCACAATCCGTTCCGGAATAGAATCCCGCCAAGCCGTTAATCTTCTTAGCGGCGTGATCCAAACCGCTTCCCGAGGACTGATCAGAATCGCCTATCGGCACGATCGCAGCATCGGACACACCCTCGATCAAGATCATAGCCGCTTCGATCTCCCCGGGTTCGATCCGGTAGCCGCGCAGCTTCAACTGGTTGTCTTTCCGTCCAAAGAGCAACAAGGTACCGTTTTCGGTAAACCGCCCGAGATCACCAGATCTATAGAATCGTATTCCGGGATCTTCAACCCAGTCTGGCGCGACGAAACTTCCAGCGGTGAGTTCAGGATCGAGATGGTAGCCGGCAGCAACGTTCGCACCGCCGATCCAGATCTCGCCCGGAACGCCTTGGGGAACGGGGAAACCTCCGTCGTCGCAGATCATTATCCGGGTACCTGCGACTGGTCCGCCTATCGGAACGGGTCCGTTATCAATACGGTCGATCCGCTCCACGGTGCTCCAAACAGTCGCCTCGGTCGGTCCGTACTCATTGAACAACGCGGCGTCAGGAAGCTTCTCGCGATGAAGCCTGCACAATGATTCCGGGCACGCTTCTCCCGCGACGACAACTGTTTCCAGTCCTCTCAGATCCTTCCGTTTCGCATATCTCAGCAATAGCGAGTAGAGCGAAGGCAAAAGGAGCATGTGAGTTACGCCTGCATCGCGAATCAGCTTCGCCAGCCCTTCGATATCCTGCTCGATCCTTGCCGGAGGAACGACAAGGGATCCGCCGGAACACAACGTCCAGTAGATCCCCGCGACCGAACTATCGAACGCAACCGATGACATCAATAGAAACGACTCCGGAGCGGTCTCGTAGTATTCGAATCTGGCATTTGTCGAGTTGAACAGATTTGCGTGAGTAATCACGACGCTTTTTGGCTTGCCGGAGCTCCCCGATGTATAGATCAGGTAGGCGGGATCGCCGGGTCCTGGGTAATCTTGCACCCTTACCGCGTCCGAACCTTCGTCAATGACAGTTGCGATCTCCACAATCTCGCCCGAGAAACCGTTCTCCGAAAGATCCTGTGCAGAGTCGGGCGGTAAGTCCGTGATCAATAACGGCGCCTTTGACGCCTTCAGGATGTCGGCAGTCCTTTGTGCGGGGTAGTCGGGATCAAGTGGTACATAAGCGAGGCCGCTTCTCAACACCCCTAGAAACGCCGCAAAGAGAGTCGGAGACCTCTGGCTTAAGACACCTATCGGGGTGCCTTTGGGCAGGTCTCTCTTCGCAAGGAAATTGCCGATCCGCTCAGACTCTTCTTTAAGCGATGAATAAGTCAGGCTTCCTTCCGGAGTGTCCAAAGCGATCGCTTCGGGGTTCCCTGAAACGACCGAATCGAAGATCTCAACCACCGAACGGTATGCGGGTTCTTGTTCAAATGCTGGACTAGTGCTGTTCTCGCTGAGCTCTTCAACGGTTGGTGACCAGAGCTTCAGATCTACGACCCTTTTCCCGGGGTCTTCGACTATCTCCCCCAAGAGGTGCAAAAGTCTGTCCTGCAAGGATTCCACGAACGCGTCGGAGAAGAGGTCTGTCGCATACTCAAAAATCGACTTCAGGCCGCCTGACTCTTCTTCAATATAGAGAGTAAGATCGAACTTGCTCACGCCAAGATCGAGGGTCTCAGATGCGGCCTTGATACCGGGCACCAGGAACGGAGCCGGCTCCGCATTGTGGTAGATGAACATCGCCTGAAATAGCGGGTTTGCATTCAGGCTTCTTTCGATCGCGAGTTGTCGGACAAGTACTTCGAAAGGTATCTTCGGCCGGCCCAAAGCTTCGACAAACCGCCTCCTGGTCGCTTCCAGGCATTCGATAAAAGTCTCGTTCGCTGAAAGCGCTGATCTTACAACAAGCGTCTCATTGAAGAACCCGATCGTCCGTTCCAATGATTCTCGGTCCCTGTTCGAGAATGGGGTGCCGATGACAATGTCGTCCTGACCTGAGAATTTGTGGAGCAGGATCGTGAAAGCAGTTGCCAGAAGTGTGAAAGGGGTCGTCTTCAGCCGCTTTGAGAGCTCCAGAATACGGTAGGATAGGTCCCCTGGCATCTGCCTGGTGTTGAATCGTCCACGGAAGCTCGGCTTTTCCGGTCTTCGAAAAGAGTACGGGAGATCTATCCTTGAAGGGGCACCCTCCAACTGACATCTCCACCACTCGATATCGTCGTCGGGTTCAGGTCTTGATCTTTGCTCCAACGCGAAAGAAAAGTAGTCTTCGATCTTCCTGTCTGATCCGGACTCCCCGCCTTCGGCAAATTTCCGGTATGCATCTCCAAGGTCCTCAAAGAAGATCCGCATCGACCATTTGTCAGTAATTATGTGGTGCATCGAAAGCACCAGCAGATGAGATTTTTCTTTGATCTTGATCAGGGTGACACGAAGCTGCCCAGGCGTCTCAAGATCGAACGGAGCTCTCGCGCGATCTACTCCGAGACGCACTGCTTCTTCGTACCGATCATCGGTTTGGGAATCGGAGAGATCGATCGATTCGAATTCAAACTCTGCCGTGCGATGGACCCGCTGCCTGGGCCCTTCTACCGAGTCTTCGAATGAGGTCCTCAGGCTACTGTGGGCATCCACGACCGATTCGACTGCCTGCTCAAGGATTCTGGGCGACAAGCCGCCGTCAAGCCTAAGAGCCTCGGCGTAGTTGTAAACCGGATTGCCGCGGTCCATCTGCCAGAGAAACCAGAGCCTCTGCTGCCCGAAAGAAAGCGGATACACGCTTTCAAAGACGGGAACTTCGGCACGAGATTCAGCGCGTGCTTGTCTCGAAAGCCACTTGCGCAAGACATCATCTGTGCTTTCGCGGCCTCCGACATCCGAACCTTCGGGCTGGTTGTGCGGTTTCGCAGACATACGAACTATGCTTGTCCGAGCATCCGTAGGATCCAGTAGCCGACCGGCAGATCGATCCCAAACGCACGTTCGACGAACCAGTACAACGAGATCAGGATCAGCAAGCAGGAACCCCAGAACAGCAGGTGTTTGTACAGCGGCGTTCTTCTAAGCAGAAATAGCAAGGGGAAGACGACAAGGATGATCGCCACCTGACCGATCTCGACGCCAAGATTGAAGCCAAGCAGGGTCAATACGAGGTAGTCTCCCGCAAATCCTTTGTCGGCAAGTACGCTGGCGAATCCGAAGCCGTGAAAAAGCCCGAAGCCAAAGGCGATCAGCCACTCCTTTCTTATCAGCATCGGCCGAAGGTTATACAACGCTGCGAGGGCGATCGAGATAGCGATGATCGACTCAACGAGCCACGATGGAAGCGTTACGATCTCTAGCGAGGCGAGGCTGAGAGTGATCGTGTGAGCGATCGTAAAGAAAGTGACGATCTTTACGACCTTGATCAGGGCCGGTCGGAACCTATCTGTCGGTTTCCATTCATTCCTTCCTTCCAGCCGGTCGAATTCATCGTCCTTCTTCAATGTAAGGACGGAAGGCAGCAGCAGTGCAAAAAGGAAGAGAATGTGGTCGAAACCGATCCAAATGTGCCAAATCCCGAGCTTGATCATCGCGAGAAAGCCGGTGAGCATCGATGCCGACTTTGTCAGTGACAGAGACTGGGGTCCATCTCCCTCGGATATCACAAGAGCGGGAATCGATTCGTTGTTATGGATTCCCGCCTTCCAGCTGTATTCGATTATGACAAGGCCCTGGTGCCCGGGATTTTCGTTGAACAAGAGGTCATACTCGATCAGCAGGGATTCCGGGATGTCCTTCACGCCATCGAGCTCAAAACTGACGGTCACGAAATCTCCGAGGCTACTGTTCTTCATCAGACCGGTTTCGGTAAACCTGATCCCGTAATTCTCGGTGCCGTTGCCGATACGGACATTGTCGAGAATGTACTTTTGGATCGCCGGCATTTTCTCATCGAGCTCCGTTTTGGGAATTTGAGGTCGCAATCCCAAATCCAGGCTCCGGTTGAGGTCCGGTGTCGTCATCTCGAACCGTCCGCCCAAACGGTCTTCGTAAACCCTTACATAAAGGTAGCTCTGCTCGGGGGCATGTGCATTGGTTTTCTTCGGTGCGTACAGCGCTTGTCCGAGGGCATAGCAGACCAAAAGAGCGCAGATTGCGACCCTGTAGATAGAACTCGACCCGGACCTTGACCTTTGATTCATACGATTTAGGGTTGTAGGTAAATGCTCCTTTGAGGAGGCTTAGCCAAAATCAATTTTTCGAATACTTGAAAGAATATACGAGCGGGCGGCTACTCACAAGATTCTGATTCATCCCCGGCGCGTTATGCACTCACCCATTCGCTTTCCGAATCCAGTATTTCGCCCAGCGCCGAGGCTACCGGCCAACGATGGGCGATCGACGAATCGCGGACATCACGGACCCTTTCAACATATTCCTCGGTTGCAAACATCTTTTCCAGATCCGAGACGATGCTCGTACCGTCTGCTGACAGAGGATCCCGCCTGAGACCCACCCGGTGGTACGCGACCCTTGCGGCACAGCCTTCCTGATCAAATCTTCCGCCGCTTATCACGAGCATCTGGACACCCGCCGACAGACACTCGTTGATCGTGTGAATGCCCCCGTGAATGATCGCGCAGTCGGCGCGCTCCAGCACTTTCAGCTGGGGGATCGTTTTCGAAACGAAAACGTTCTTCGGTAGAGTGCCGAAGTCCGGATTCAAAACGAGGTCGCCGGCGGAAACTACGAACTTCCAGTTCGGTCTTAGACGGGCAGCATCAATGGCGTGTTCGACGATAGTTGATCCGGCGTTCTCCATCGATCCGACCGTGCAATAGATCAACTTTTTGCCAGGTCCGTCCCCCGCGATCAGGAACTCCTCGAGCTCTTTGGGAACCATCTCCAAGGCGGCTCTGCGGTGTGTGCCAAGCGGTCCGGCGTAGTAAAGATCTGCACGGCGATCGTGTGGAAACTCCAGTTTCTCGACGGCGGTCGTGATCACCGGGAGTGTTCGATATATGAATGGCCGCGGAAATTTCAGGCTGCCGATGAGCTCCCTTCGAGGTATTTTCGCCGTGCGGGAGAGGGAGCGCAGCATTGAGGCGCGGTCCGTAAATCCTGAAAGTAAACCGTTTGCCAAGTTCCTTGCACCGTGTGACGCCGTAGTGCGAAACCAGTCAAGCTCGATCCCTGGCCGGGAACCCCATCGGTTTTCACCGGGTATCGTCGGTTTCCACAGGGGCGGCAGTCTGCTGCTGCGCCACAAGGAGAACCACGGACTCAAACCGATCACGGGGATGCCCTTGATCCTGGCACTGATGATGTACTCGTGGAGCTCAATATCGGCGAGCACAACATCCGGACCAACGCTTTCCAGTGCACGGAGAACAGTGCCGATCTTCATCGAGCGGAAGGCCTCCCGTCTGCGTTGTCCCGAGTGGACTGCCCGGTGGACGATTCGTCTCAGGCTCCTCAGCAAACCGTGAAACTCCGGTATCACTGGCTCAGTATCAAAAGTGACCGGCGCCAGCTGCCGGTAGCCGATCCCGTACCGTTCTACCGTTTCGGCGACATCCTGAGGACAGCCATACACGACCTCGAATCCCGCATCTTCAAGTTCGCATGCGATCTCGAGGCTTGCGTAAAGCATTCCCGTAAGTCCCGTTGTGATGACAAAGATCTTTGGCATTCAACGATTTTTCAGTACCCACCAAACAGCAATACTATGGGCCGGCTTCCAGAACCGACCTCATTTCGCGCTCGATTCTTTTTGAAAGAAGTGTGATTGTCGGGGCGTCAAAGATGGCGCCCACAGGCAAGTCCATCGAAAGCCGCTCATTGAGTCGGCTTACGATCCTGATCGCCTGGAGCGACTGGCCACCGATGTCGAGAAAATCATCCTCCACGCTCAGAGGACCATCCGATAGCACCTCGTTCCACACTCCAAGGACGAGCCTCTCGATGTCATTCTTTGGTTCTACGATCTTGCGTGCTTCGATCGGTTCAATCTCGGCGAGGTCCTTCAGGCGGGTTCGATCGATCTTGCCGTTCGATGTCAGGGGTAGTTCGGCAAGTCGTACAAACCTGGACGGGACGGCCTGAGCAGGTAGCTTTAGCGCCATACGGGACCGGAGGTCCGCTGAATCGACTTCCTTCCCCGAAACGTAGTATGCGACGAGCCGCGGGGCGCCTTTCTCCTCTGTCTCGCGCATCTTGTATCCGATCTTGTCCATCATCTTCCTGACTTCGACCGGATCGATCTGCTCATTGATCTCTTCCAGAGATTCGTCTCTCGTCTTGTGTCCGATCCTGACATCCCAGCTGTAGGGGAACGCATAGTTGCTGTAGCCCTTCTCTCGTTTATGCACATAGATGCCAAGCTGATTGATCAGGCAGTTCGTGGATCGTCCCGTGTCGGTCGGTCTCACCCAAGGGAGCCGCTCGTCGAGAAACTTGAGCATTTCTTCCAGCGTCACATCGAAATACCGGTAAAAGTCCAAAAATCGAACCCTCTCGAAAGCATCTTCATTCTCCAAGAATGAAGTGTCCAGGTTTCTCGCAACCGCATCGTCAACGCGGTGGTATGCCTTTCTGGCGTCGAGTATCATTCGGTCTATCGAATCTGCATCAACAGCATCGTCCCAGAACAACTCTTCGGTAAGCCGTGTCTCAAAGAACTGCCCTCTTGAAAGACCCGTGACGATGAAGGGAATGTTCTTATCCAGCGCGGTTTTGATCGCAAGCGTATAGATCGTCTTGAAGCAGCCGTTGCAGACATTGCTGAACCGGCCGAGACTGTCAGCAAAGATCTCGTTCATCGCCGGTGCTGTCGCAAATACGTGGTCGACTCCGAGTTCCGCGACGACCCGCCCGATGTTCGCTTTCGCCTGTTCCGAAATGAATCCGTTGTCGAGAGTGAAGGCGAGCGGGCGAAAGCCCATTTCACTGATCTTGGCAAGCGCGAACGTACTGTCCTTTCCGCCGCTCAGCAAGACCATACAGTCATATCCGCCCTCCTTTTCCGGTTGATCGATGATCGCCCGCAGATCCTCAGGTTCACCGAAGTAGCCCTCGATCCGGCGCTCGAATCTCGGAAACGAACGGCAAAAGCTGCAAAGGTCATCGCTGTCCAGATCGGCCCCCGGGTAATTGGACGGAAGGCCGCACTTCGTGCAGTTGCGCACCGGAACAGCTTCGGGTTCCTCTAGCACCACCGCGCAGTCCAGAACTCCCTGAATGCCGGACAGTGCGCTTTCGATCTCTTCGGTCTCGATCCTCAGCCCCGAGATCTTTACCTGGTTGTCAGATCTGCCCAGATACTCGATCTCGCCCTCGGAGTTTATCCGTGCTAGGTCACCGGTCGCATAAAGCCGGTCAGATCCGTTTTGTCTACGGAGCACAAAGTTCTCTCGCGTAAGATCTTCCCGGCCAAAATAGCCTTGTGCCAGGTTCGGACCGGATATGTAGAGCTCGCCTGCCGCTCCGAGAGGAACTTCCTGCAGATTCGGATCAAGTATCTCGGCCTTCATCCCAGCTACCGGCACCCCGATCGGAACCGAGTCGGGGTAATCCCTGCCGCTGTCGAACTTGTGAACGATGCAGCCTACAGTCGCTTCGGTGGGCCCGTACTCATTGAAGACGGCAGCCTTTCCTCCGAGCGCACGCGAAATCCCAAAAGCCTGAGATGTCTTGAGATCCTCACCTCCCAGGATCACGGTCTTGAGAGCAAGCCCGGTAAGATCCCGATCCGTGAGCAGATTCAAATGCGAAGGGGTCAACTTGATGGCGGTGATGGACCGGTTCTCGACAACATCGAGAAGGGAAAGGTCGGCGGGGCCTTCCGGCTCCGGGAACACTACTATCTGCCCTCCTGAAACAAGAGGCACGAATATGGATGTAAGCGTGAGGTCGAACCCGATCGATGTGAAAAGGGGAAACACCGGGGGTCCGTCTTCAAAGTATTTAGCCGCGGCGTAAGAAACGTAGTTAGCGAAAGATGAGTGCCGGATCTCGACGCCCTTGGGAGTACCGGTCGATCCAGAGGTGAAGATAACGTAAGCGTTGTCTGCCGGGTCGATATTCTTCGCGCTTCTGAAGTCATTCGGTTTTGGTGATGCCGGATCGATGAACCTCGCTTCGGAGGAAATCTCGTTCAGAACCTCCGATCTCTCGGCTGCCGAGATGATTAGTTTCGCGCGGGATTCGGACAGGATACTGGATTTCCGCTCCGGAGCTTCATTGACAGGAACCGGGATGAAGAACGCGCCGGACTTGAGCACGGCAAGAAGCGACACGACAAGGTCCGATGACCTCTCCAAATGTACCGCCACAGGTTTACCGGCCGCTCCCTCCGATTCCAAAAGCGAAGCAAGAGCGTCGCTCTTCAAGTCAAGCTCTCTGAAACTGATCTGCCGGTCACAGTCTACGACTGCAACTGCGTCGGGCGTCGCGGCCGCCTGTGAGCAGAACATCTCAGGTATCGTCGATTCGACCGGAGACCAATCGTCTGTTTCGTTTACAGACTTGATCTGTGCCAACTCTTCTTCGAGGACTATTTCGGCATCAACGACCCGCGACAGCGGGTCGGCGAGAAAGGCATCCAGAAGCGCGCGAAACTGTTCCGGAACGAAGCTGTTAATACCAAAGACACTCTCGTTAAGATCGAAGAACAGGCCAATGCGGCGTCGGCTCTTCTCGAAATAGACGTGAAGCCGCAGGACGTGCTGCGGATCCACGTGACCCGAATGGAGCCAGTCAGCTTCACAACTCCAGTCATTGAACCTGCCGAAATCGGTGCTAATGAAGTTGAGAACGGTGTTGAAGCTGTTCATCAGCTTTGCCGAACTTGCACCCGATGACGCGTGTTTAAGAAGATCGCCCGAACTTGCGCGGACCTTTGCCAACACCTGTAGAAAGCTGTCTTCTCGACCCACTTCGACCTCAAAAGGAAAGAACTCGGTGAGCAGCCCCGGAGTTCGTTTCAGCTCCGGCGACAGTCTATTGTGGACGGGTGAACCTATGACTATCCGTTCTGTTCCGGTCAGCCTGAAGATATGGGCTGCGTACAAAGCGGCGAAAATGTTGAACAGCGTCAGTTCTTCGCTGATCGACCGAATCCCTTTCTCGCCCGACAGCTTCAAAAGGGCTTCATACCGTCCGTCATCCAGCTCAAGCCTGGTTCGGGGGGAGACAGTTCTTGAGGGATCCGATCTCTTTCCGAAATAGCGGGGTGGCGGAGGAAGCTCCGCCAATTTGTTGTTCCAGTAATCCGCGCGGAACTGCCCGCTCTCATCAGACCTGTTTCGGATCTCAGCCTCGGCAAAAGCACGAAAAGGAGCTATCTGCAGTTGCTCTGGTGATTCGGGATCCGTTTCGTTGGAAGAAAGCTTCGAGTAGATCTCAGACAAGCGCTCCAAAAGAAGAGGAGCCGAGGCGGCGTCGGAAACGATATGATGGAGATTGAGAAACCAGACGAAATGATCTTCCGCGACCCTGGCCAGAAACGACTCGAAACACCTTTGCTCTATCCTGAGGCACTCTGAGAGCGCTTCGTCGATTAGGTCCTCAAGGTCCGCGCCGGGCTGATCCTTCAGGTCCAGGAATTCGGGTTCATATTCAATCCTTTCAGAAAAGATCTGAGCCGGGGATCCCGGGTCAGGGAACACGAGCCTTAGCGAATCTACTTCATCAACGAGGCGCTGAAACGACCGCTTGAACAAGGATTCATCGACGGGCCCGAAGATATCGAACCTGTAAGCCATGTTATATAGAGGCCGGTCAGGATACAGCCTTGCACCCGTCCAGATCAGCATCTGTGACGTGGTAAGCTCCAGCTCTCTGCCAAACTGTTCTGCCAAAGAAGTCACGTCAATCGGAAGTTTGTTTGCCGAGAACGAACTTTGCGATCGTTGTGGCGTCGGCAAAGTTCTCGATAATTATCTCTTCCGGCGATACATTGATCCCGTATTCGGATTCGATATGGCCCACGAGTTTCATCACACCCATCGAATCCACAAGGCCGCTCCCGAGCAGGTCGTCATCCGCAGAGACAGACCCGTTTCGACGGATCCCTGCCAGGTCGTTTTCAATATAGCCGATCAGTTCGTTTACTATTTTTTCTTGATCCATTGCCAAAACGGTCTTTTAAAAGCAAACTGCCATTCTGCCTTTTTCAGCGCGCCAGCGCCTTGTAGTCGATCTTTCCCGCAGGGGTCCGCGGTATGCTCTCGACGAACAGAACCTCGGAAGGCAAGGCGTATCTGGGTAAAGATAGGGCGAGGTGTTCAAGGACCTGTTCTTTACTCACTGTGATCCCGTTCCGTAGTGCGGCAAATGCGCGTATCGACCGTTCCTCTTCGCTATCTTCAGAAACGACGACTCCGCAATCCGATATCCCGTCGTGATCTCTGATCGCCGCTTCGATCTCGTTCAACTCTACCCTGTACCCCCGGACCTTAACTTGCCGGTCCGCACGGCCAACGAAATCTAGAGAACCGTCCGGCCGGTGTCTAACTATGTCTCTCGTCTTATAGAACAGCCGTTCCTCGCCGTCCGCAGCCCGAAGCCTGATGACAGAGCTTGCGGTCAGATCCTCT
This sequence comes from Acidobacteriota bacterium, assembly GCA_003385635.1. GTDB lineage: Bacteria > Acidobacteriota > Blastocatellia > Pyrinomonadales > Pyrinomonadaceae > Aridibacter. Next base: position 482,072 of record QQUY01000003.1, read on the forward strand.
CGGCCCCAGTATCCCTTCATCATCGTTCCGGACGAGATCAATAGCTCTCCATCCTCGCCATTCCGGACGTCTGAGCCGCCACGTCCACGAACGATCCCTTCTGCGGCTTCCCAGACCTGCCCCAAGGGGACCGCATTTTCAAGCGATATAGAAGAATCAAAATTGAAAAAAGTGCACTGATTTACTTCGGCAGGCCCGTAGACGTTCGAGTATCTTGCGTGAGGCAGGAGGTCCATCAGGTGTTTCAGCTTGTCTGTCGGAAACGGCTCCCCGCCGAACAGTATCCAGCGCAGCGAAGACAGGTCTCTTTTATCAATCGCTCCGAAATCAACAAGCTGGGTCAAGGCAAGCGGCACCGAGTACCAGATCGTAATTTTCTCGGTCTCGAGCAGTTGGGACAGGCTGGCCGGCATCTTCTTGTGCGCATCAGGAAGGAGGACCGTAGTTCCATTAGCCAGGGGCATTGTCAGGTAGCCCATCGTCGAAATGTCGAAATGCAACGGTGAATGGTTGGCCAGACGGTCGGATGAGCTGACCCCGTAAAGATCCCGCGAGGCACGTGCGTAGGCAAGGCCGCTCGCGTTCGTGTGCATTATTCCCTTTGGCTCACCGGTCGTCCCGGATGTGTACATCACGTAAGCAAGTGAATCTTCGTTCGACCCATGCCCGGAAGCGTCGTCGTTCTCAAACTCAGAGACCTCTTCCCAACTGAAAGTCCTCGGATCGGACGCTGCATCGACGCCTATCAGCGATTCGATCCTTTGTTCAACGGCGTCCCGGGAAGGCAGCTTTCCGGACAGATGATCCGATGTTACGACGTGACTGATTCCGCAGTCCCTGATCGCGTATTCCAGCCGCGGACCCGGAGCGTCAGGATCAAGCGGTACAAAAGCACAACCCGCGAGGAGGGATCCGTAAACTGCGACCGGGCTTTCGATACACGGCGGCAGCAGTACGCCTATCCTGTCACCCACCTTAGTCCCGCGCTCTTTCAGAAATGCCGCAAGACCAGAGGCTTTTTCGACAAGCTGGGAGTAGGTCAGCGATTCTTTTCCAAACACGAACGCCTGACCGTCCGGATGGCGGTCAGCTGCCTCAAGGATCACATCCGCAATGGTGCGTAAATTCTCTATAGCCCTAAATACCTTGCAATAATGTTCCGCTGAATATCCGACGTTCCGGCGTACAGGATGCCTCCGATAGCATCTCTCAGGTCGCGCTCGATCCCGTTTTCCGTTAGATATCCGTCTCCCCCGTGTATTCGTATCGAGTCCAGTCCGGATGCGACGAAGCACTCCGACAGGTGCAGCTTCAAAAGCGCGCCTTCGAGCATTGCCGATTCGCCATTCTTCTTCAGCCAGGCCATTTTATAGAGAAGCAGGCGTGAGGTCTCTATCCTCAGCTTCATATCCGCGATCCGATTCGACACTGACTGGAAACTTCCGATCGGCTGACCGAACCTCTCCCTTTCTTTCGCGAACTCGACCGCTTCTTCGAGCTGACGCTCCATTGCACCGAGACCGCCTGCGAGAATGCAGCACCTGTCGTATTCAAGCGAGTGGTTCGAGATCGAGAACCCGGCCCCTTCTTTCCCCAACCTGTTTGCTTCCGGCACGAAACAGTCGCGGAACGCGATCTCGCCGATCGGCACGGTCCTTAGCCCCATCTTTTGCCGGACCGGACTTGCTTCGTAACCCTCGAAACTGCTTTCAACGACGAATGCGGTGATTCCCCATTTTCCGCGGTTCGGCGCTGTGCTGGCGAAAACGACCGCGACGTCCGCGACCGGAGCGAGTGTTACCAGCCTTTTTTCTCCATTCAGCCGATAGCCGCCTTCACATCTTTCAGCGGTGGTCCCGATATTGAACACGTCCGAACCTGATTCCTTTTCGGTCAGCGCATGTGCGCCGATCGATTCCCCGGACGCCATTCCGGGAAGGTATCTCTTTTTCAGATCTTCAGAACCGAAAAGAACGATCGACATCTGCACGGCCCACATCTGCGCATTTAGACCGAGTACAAGTCCGCCATCACGGCAGGCATACCCGAGTCCTTCCATCGCTAAGGCCGCGGTGAGAATGTCCACTTCATCGAACCTGCCACCGAACTGTTTTGGCGCCGCGAGTCCCTGGATCCCGAAATCGGCGCATTTTTTCCAGAGGTCTCTTGCAAAAACGCCGTCCTGATCTCTTTGAATGACATCATCCGCGAGCTCGCTTCTAGCGAACTCGATCACTTCGTCACGTAGTTTTAGAGACTTTTCCGACCAGGAGAAATCCATTAGTCTTCAGTTCCTGTTCTTTGGGATCGGGTAGCTTTTCGGAGTACGGGCTTTCAGGCGGCTATCGAGTCGATGCCTTTGTCTTCCGGCATACCGTCGGCTGACAGGTGTTTGGCAATGAGGTCGTAAGGATTTTTCGGATCGCTTTCAAGGCTTTCGATCTCGAGGTACTTGCCGATCCCAAGGATTCTTGCGTGGTCTCTGAATAGGCGCATAGCGACCTCATCTTCTAAAGCCCACCCCGTAGAATCGAATACACTTATCCCCTTCCGGGCCCCTTCGAAATCTTCTGGACGACCTACAAGTTCCGTCAGGTCCGCGGCAATGTCCTCGTCGTCAAGCTGTTGACATTCGCCTTCGATCAGGGCCTGGCCGCGAAAATCGGGAAATACGTAACTTGACCTCAATAGATCAACGGGAATCTCTGTCTTCCCGGGAAAATCTGAGCCGACCGCGTTTATATGAAGGCCGGGTTTCACCTCGCGCGCCTCGAACAAGGGTCCGGCACCGATCTCGATAGAGGTTGCTGTGCAAAGGATGTCGGATCTTTCCAGGATCTCGTCGATCGATGCGGAACGCATACCCGCCTCAATACCGAGACTGGAAACACGTCGGATAAATGAACCCTCCGTCCGGGGATCGAGATCGAAGAACATGACCTCCTCGATATGCCGAACCCTGCAAATCGCGTGAAGTTGCGAAACGGACTGCATTCCGCAGCCAATCAGACCGAGAATACTTGCGCGATCGTCGGTGAGGATCCGCGTGGCGAGAGCCGACGCAGCACCTGTCCGCATTGCGGTCGCTACCGTACCGTCCATCAATGCCCGCAAGTGTCCTGTCTGGACGTCATACTCTGACATCGTCGAAATTATCGACGGCAGGTTGCGAGCCTCGGGGTTGGAGGGATGGTAGCCGACAACCTTTATGGTCACGCATTCCCCTGCGTCGTGGACCGGCATCCACTCTACAAGGCCCTTTGCTGGCACATCGTAATGGAAGCCGGACCTAACCGGAATATCGGTGGTCTCGGGATCGAACGAACGCAATGCTGCCTCAAGGCTCGCGATAAGCGAATCCATGAATTCGTCGATTCCTACCGACCCTAAAATCTCACGCACGTCTGAATGCGAGAGCAAAAGCGTCCTTGTTTCTTCTGCGGTCATTTGCGGATCATTCCCTGGCTCGATAATTGTTGATTGAATATGGGTATTCTATTGTTCACCGGATATCCATGCAAACTTTTTGTGCGCAATAGTTGTCGCCCGAAGCAAAGTTGCGTCCTACGGACTTACCCCACAGACTGCGAGAGCCAGGGCCCAAAGATTAAACCCTGGGTCCGGGACGCGACATATTTCAAGGATTCAGCCTGAAATACTGGGGGCCGAGTCCTTTATTCTTGTTCGACGGGTTGGATCGCTCGGTTTCGTGCGGCCTTGGCAGCGTAAACAGCTTTGGCCTTTGCTCTTTCTCCAGGATTGTCTTTTTGAGCCTGACGGAGATGTCTCAGATAATCCAGTTCGCGGTCATATTTGAGGCGGGTTTCGTCTGAGGAGTCCTTTTCAAGGGACTGCCCGAGATCGGCGACCTTTTTTTCCTGATCTTCGATCTGTTGTAAGGGAACCGGTTTTTGAGCCTTCGAGCTTCGGGGCGGCTGGTCTTTTTTGTTCTCTTCGGTCATTTCGGAACTAATGAAAAAAGTCGCTTATCAGTCTTCCGGGTGAGGGTCGCGGAACCAGGACTTTGCGTCGTACGTTCCTTCAGCAGCCCTCCAGACGTCATCCTGGGTCCGTCCGAGCAATTGTTCAAGTTTCATCTCGGGCGGATAGCTCTCGTCTTTCAAGAATGCATCGATCTGTTCATTCATGTCGAACTCCGGCGAGATCTCGAACATTATCGAAACAAAGGACGCGATGTCCTCGGCCCTCTCGAAGCCCCTTGAACGGGCTTTCTCGATTCCCATCCTGACCATTCCATCCAGCTTCTTCTCGGAATACGTCTCGACGCCTTCGTGAAAAGCTTCCTGAATGATCTCCCTGATTACCCTAACAAGCTGGGTGTCGTCTTCGGCAATGAAGGACTCGATCTGTGAATTCTTTATGATCAGCATTCGACGCTTAGCCCCCGATGATCACGGTCATTTCGCCTTTTGTTATCGAGTTCGGCGGTCCGATGGCCTCGAGGATGGTGTCACCCATTCGTCCCGCCGGCAAGAAGTTCATCGAGACTGTGGCAGAACCAGTAATATCTACTCCCGGGCCGTGCGGGGGGATCGGAAGCGGAGTCGAACACACGTGTATGTCCGCTCCAGCCGCTGCGCTTGTGATCGCGGAGGACATCGAGGAGAGGGCTGCAGTCTTCGTGGCTTCTTCAGCCGCCTTTGCTGCCGGTGCCCCTGGAGTACCAGCCGCGGCGGTTGAAGCGGCAACAGCGGTGTTGATCGCGGCATCCGCTGCGGATTTCGCCGCTTGCAGTGCAGCGACAGCAGCGAGCGGCATTCCCCGCCAGGCAGGCATGAAGCCGATAAATACTGAAACACTACCCGGACCCGGTGAAAGGGTGGGCGGCAGCGGGTGTGCAGTCGTATCGATTAAGGCCCTGGCTGCTGGTCCTGTCGGCATTTCTAATCCTCCTCAAAGTTTACAATTCAAGCACGTCCGTTTTTAAGGTACCTTCAGACTGAGAATATGCGAGCATCCCTTCTCCATCTTCCGATTCAACGAGAAACCTGTCGATCTTCCCAAAGAACGTCTCTACCTGCCCGGCGTCACAAGATGGCAAAAATTTTCTAAAGACCCTCGGATCGTAATAACGAAAGATCAGAGGCTTACCGTCTTCCGTGTGAACCGCCATCAGTGCCCTCAAGTGATTTCTCATTTCTGTGATCGAGAACCTCGTGTTGATAAAGATCCCACAATTTCCACCCAGCGTATTCTCAAGAACCCAATCTGAAAAATCGTCGCCGCGGATCATCAACGCAACGTAAGGCGCCACATGAACCATGTCAGGCGTCAATTCTCCGCGCACCAGGCACTCGTGATGCGGGGCCATTTCATACAGCCTCTTCGGAAGTTCTTTCACGGCCGCACCGTCGAGGACACAATAGGTCTTGGTCCTTAACGGGAATAGTTTCTCCTCTAGCTGTTTCAGGTCCATACCTTACCCAAAAACCGAGTGCTTCTCTCGAATTCAAGCTCCAACGAACGGTGTTCCGTTCTGCGCGGCTTCCCATATCGCCGCCGCAAGCGGACCCGGCGTAGTAGGCTCCGGCGGAGGCAACTGACGTTGCTGTTGAACTGACTGTCCCGCCTCGGAATTGTCCGCTTCCAAAGCGTCGGTCGGGGCGGCCGGATTACAGGCTGTACCCGAGCCCGCAGCTCCGCCGCTGTTAATATTGACCATTGTCCCTTGAATGAAAATGCCGCCCGGGCCGATGTTGATGAAGTTACCGCCGACTTTCAGCGTGAGGCTTAGACCGGCATCGATAACGACGTTCATTCCACCCTTGATATGAGCCTCCATCCCGGCATCCAGGGCGTAGTTCATACCGACCTCTTCCTGCACGTCCATACCTGACTTGCGCGAGGTTGTTCCGGTCACATCCTCCATCTTGTCGCTGCCGACAACGAGGTTCATGTCTTTTCCGACATTCATCCGGCTGTCGTTTCCGATCACGACATGCTGGTCGTTCCCGGTTGTTACTTTAGTGTCGTTCTTGATTCGGACATCCAGGTCCTTCTCGCCGTGGACAAAGATCTGCTCCTCGCCCGCTTTGTCTTCGAACCTTAGTTCGTTGAATCCGCCTCCACCGGGCGTGCTGTCGGTACGGATCACGCTCCGCGTCTTATTGTCCGGAAGATCGTACGGCGGCATCGTTTCGGGGTTGTATACACAGCCCGTTATAAGCGGCGCATTCGGGTCGCCGCCAATGAAAGAAACGACCACTTCCATGCCGATCCTCGGAATGAACATTGAGCCCCACTTGTTCGAGGCCCAGCTCTGGCTGACCCGCATCCAGCAATAGCTGTCCGAATCAAACTGCCCGTCGCGGTCCCAGAACAATTGGACCTTCACGCGCCCGTATTTGTCGGTAAATATCTCTTCGCCTGCCGGTCCAACCACGACGCCGGTCTGGGTTCCGTGGATAACGGGTTTCGGGGTCTTTCTCTCGGGACGGAATTCCGGGTGTCCTTCGCCGTGCGGTATCGCAACGAATTCGTTGTCGTAGTCGATCCTTTTCGTTTCGTCTCCGATAACGTACGAGGGATTCTGACTGCACCGATGTACCACATTCGTTAGAATGTAGGCCCCATTTATCTCGGCGTTCGGGTGCTTCTCAAGATTGAAGCGATAGCCGGGTGCCAGGGTTGAACAATCGGATGCGGCCAGCATCTGCGAGTGTTTGGAATCACTGGCGAGGACAGCCACTTCCGCGGTTCGTTTATTGTCCTCAAAGATCTTCTGAAGCTCGCTTGATTGCTCACCTCCTCCCCTGTCAATGCCGTCAAACCGTTGCGCATAGCCGCCAGGGAACTCGTACACCTCGAGTTTCTGGTTGCCGCCGATGTTGAACCGGCTTTTCCTTTCTACATTCAGCCGTTGATTCGTGAGCTGAAAGTTCCGGTCCCAGAACACGTACTTCCCGCTGTCCAGTTGATTCTTGACCGACATCTCTTTGACCGAGGACTCCCAAATGCCTTCGTTTCTTTGGTTGATGTCGATCATCCCGATCCTAGACTTTTCCGGGCAGTCTTCAGGCGTCTTGTAGTTGTCGCGAAAGATCACGCGCTCTGTATCGGAGGAATGTTCGAAGTAGTAATAGATGCCTTCTTCTTCCATAACCCGGGAAACGAATGCAAAATCCGTTTCCTGGTACTGAACGCATATGTTTCGCTGGTGATAGGTGTTCTGCAGCTGGAATTTGGTTTCGTAGCCATCAAAGACCTCGTTCAGGATGTCCGGTACAGACATGTGCTGAAAGATCCGGCTGCGGAAGATCTTCGTGAGCCGCCAAATGTTCGGAACGATTGTGGCTTCGTACCGCGTGTACGTGTGCTGACGCCCCACCAGCCTGAAGTCCTTGAATATCCCTGTAAAATGACGCTTTCCGCCGTCCTCCTGCTCGATCTTGATGCTTGCCCTTTGTCCCAGGAGTTGGTCCATGCTCAGAGCAGTGAATTTGAACCGATCTTCGTGATCTTCTTCCTTCAGAAGCTCTACCTTGATCTCGAACAGCTCGGACAAAGCCTCCCTACACTCGAAATAGTCGATCAGCAGAGTGTCGTACGGGAGTTTTGTCGCTATCGAAAGAAGCCTGTTTTCCTGCGTTGCTTTTGGCATAGTTCAGTCCGTCCGGCAATCGGATTCGGCAGCTTCAGGCGATCTCGTAGGTAAAGTTCTCGTCGTCACCTACTCCCACATTAACGCGGGATATCGCGTCGCCGGATGCCATTCGCGACAATACCTCGCCGCTCATCTCGGGAAGCAGCGTTCCGTTGAGGATGTTGATCACGTTCCTCGCTCCGCTGTCCACGTCGGTGCATCTGGCTGCCACAGTGTCGATGACGCTGTCATCGTAAGAAAATTGCGCACCGTGGTTCTCTTCGATCCTTTTTTTGATCTTTCCAAGCTGAAGTTTGACGATCAGTTTGAGCACGTCGTCGGAGATCGGATAGTACGGAACGGTGACCATTCTGCCGAGAAGTGCCGGCTTGAATGCCTTAACCAGCTCGGGACGGATCGCTTCCTCAAGTCCCGCCGGGTCCGGCCTTGTCTCGGGATCCGCGCTCAACGACATTATCAGGTCCGTGGCGACGTTTGAGGTAAGCAAGATTATCGTGTTCTTGAAATCGATCTCGCGGCCCTCGCCGTCTTCTAAAACGCCCTTGTCGAATACCTGATAAAAGAGTTCCATCACGTCCGGATGCGCTTTTTCCACTTCGTCCAGCAGAACGACCGAGTAAGGCTTTCTTCGGACGGCTTCTGTAAGCACCCCGCCTTCACCGTAACCGACATAGCCGGGAGGCGATCCTTTGAGCGACGAAACGGTGTGAGCCTCCTGGTACTCGCTCATATTGATCGAGATCAGGTTCTTCTCTCCTCCGTACAGCGTATCGGCCAGCGCCAATGCGGTTTCGGTCTTTCCTACCCCGCTTGTACCGACGAGCAAGAAAACGCCGATCGGGCGTTTCGGATCAGTAAGTTTGGCCCTCGCGGTCTTTATCCTTTCCGCGATGACGTCAAGAGCGTGATCCTGCCCGAGGACGCGCCTGCCAAGCGTCTTCTCAAGTTCGAGGATCGCATTGATCTCATCCGCGACCATCTTCCCGACAGGAATGCCGGTCCATCCGGAGATGATCTCGGCGATCGCCTGCGAATCCACGACCGGGGACATCAACGGGTCTTCGCCCTGAATTTCCCTCAGTTCGGCATTCAGTTTTTGCAGCGCCGATTTCAATGCTTCGGTATCTGCAGGTGATTCAGGTGCCGCAGCGGCGGCGGTTGAATCCCCTGAGGATGTGTCCTGGGCAGTGGCCGCACTTGCCGCTTCGCCCTCGGCATCCACAGACTCGGTCGAGACCGCGGATGCGCCATTTCCGGCCGAGTCACCTTCCAGCTTGCCCCTTATCTCCCGGATCCTGTTAGTGAGTTCCTTCTCTTTCTCCCATTGCTCGTTCAGCTTCTCAAGCTGAGCGGCCACCTTGTCTTTCTCGGCATTCAATTCGCCGAGTCTCTCACCGTGGTCCGAGCCGGTCATTTGTTCCTTTTCAAGGGAATTGATCTCTCTTTCCAGGTCCTGTATCTCGCGCGTCGCATCCTCGACTGCCGCGGGAGTGGCTCCCTGGCCTATCGCCACCTTCGCACACGCGGTGTCGAGCACGCTGACTGACTTGTCGGGAAGCTGTCTTCCGGTGATGTACCGGTCTGAAAGCTTTACGCAGTCAACGACAGCTTCGTCGAGGATGCGGACATTGTGGTGCTCTTCCATCTTGCCCGCGATCGCTCTCATCATTCCGATCGCCGCATCCACTCCCGGTTCTTCGATCTTGACGACCTGGAAGCGTCTCGCGAGTGCCGCATCTTTCTCGAAATACTTTTTGTATTCTGCCCAGGTCGTAGCCGCGATCGTTCGCAGCTCACCGCGCGCCAACGCAGGTTTCAAGAGGTTTGCGGCGTCGTTCTGCCCTGCCGATCCGCCGGCCCCGATCATCGTGTGGGCTTCGTCTATGAAGAGTATTATCGGCTGCGGAGAAGCTTTGACCTCGTCAATTACAGATTTGAGGCGGTTCTCAAATTCGCCTTTGACTCCTGCACCGGCCTGGAGAAGCCCGAGGTCGAGTGTCCTCACTGCAACGTTCTTCAGCGGTTCGGGGACATCACCTTCTGCGATCCTGAGCGCAAAGCCTTCGACCACCGCGGTCTTTCCGACACCGGCTTCACCTGTGAGGATGGGGTTGTTCTGGCGGCGGCGCGTAAGGATATCGATTATCTGTCTGATCTCGAAATCGCGCCCGAGGATCGGATCGATCAGTCCGGAACGCGCTTTGGCGGTAAGGTCCTCAGCGTATTGGTCGAGCGCCTTGGTCTTCCCCGGGACACCGCTTGCCACCTGCTGGCCCGGCACGCCTGCTGTTTCGCCGAGTGCCATCGCCTCTCGTTCTTCGGGAGAATCGGCGATGATATCTGCGAGATCGGCCTCAAGCTTCTCAACCGAAATATGGTCGAATTCGCGAGAAATATCGCGTGCAATGCGCGACAGGCTGCCGGACTTCAGCAATCCAAGCGTCAGATGCCCTGATCTCACGCGGGCAGCGCCGAAATCTATCGACCCGATCAGCCAAGCCTCCTGGACCCATTCCGGAATCCGCTCACTGAGACTGGGTGTGCGCGTGTTTCCAGTTTTCAGCCGGTCGAGCGAATCGGTCACGTCCTTCGAAAGGCGGTCGATGTTTACCTCGAACTGACGACAGATCCTGTGGAGATCCGAATCATCCCTCTCGAGGAGTTTTGCGAGCAGGTGCTCGATCTCAACATCGTAATTCGTTCTCGACAGGCAAAGACCCGCGGCGTCCTCAAGCGCGCTTCGGCACGTGTCATTTAGTCTTCCTACCAGCGATTTCAGATTCACGTTCATTACTCTTCTCCCGATTTCTCAGCGAGACGGCGATCCATTTATCCAACACAAGGCCGGTTCCTATGCCGCTTTTGGCAAGGCCTCGGGGATCTGGAGTACAACCTGGTCGTCGTCTTCCTCAAAAGGCTTCGACTTCAGCCACGAAGTCCACCCAAGCATCGGGCGCCTTAGCGCCCGTGTAGTCAAAACACATCCAGGAACTTCTTTTGCGAGCAACTTTAACTCGACATCGAAATCCATCTCAAGCCCTGCAATAAACCTGACCATAGAACTCATAGGACCGTGGGCATCTCCGTTCGGCAAAAGAGAGCGGAATGCTTTGAACGTCATCGGCCCGAGGTGCAGTCTGAATTTGGACTGCTGGTCCCATACGCGAGCGCCAATTATAGCTTCCGAGCCCAGTAAGCTGTTCCTCTGTCCGAGCCGGGTTACGCTTTCCTCATCCAGTTCAAGCCATTGTCCGAAAAACTCGTGGAGTTTTGCCGGAAGCTCAAAGTAATCCGAAAGTATCTGCTCCAGCGCGACCGCGGAGACGGGGTTCTGCTGTATGAGGCCGCCGTATGGGAGAAGGCGCTCTTCCTCGATACCCATCCGGTCGCGAAGCCCTTTGGTGCCGATCCCGATCCAGTCGAAAAGATAGCCCGTGAACTCGTCGTCTCCGCGTTCATATTGGATCGGAAACCTATATTTCTCCCAGGCCTTGAAAAAGAAGGAGACCATTCGATGAGAGAAGATATCGAGGAAAGTATGCAGCGTCCTGTCGCCGTATCTCGCCCTCTGGCCGACAAGCTCCGAGTAGTGGATCGGCAATACGCCCGTGATCCCGACCATGCCCATAAAGTTGACGGTCATCTCACGTCTCACTTCGCCGGAGTCCTCGTCGGTTTCCGATTCGATCTTGTGGATCTCGCTGGCAGGGAACCTCAGCGAAGGGTTGGTCCTGAACCGGATCACTTCCTCGGACGGGCGCGGCGTTTCTGTTACCGCCTTCCTTTCCGGATCGATCCGCTGCAACAGGCGCACGGCCTGAAAAAAGTCAAACCGGAACGGTTCCTCGAATAGAAGCTCATCTAGTGGCTTGTTGATTGGCACTATCTAAATAGGTCTCAGCAAGATCAGATCAAAACCCTGTCGCCGGTCCTTGGGGGCCACCGTTTTACGACTCCTTCTCTCTGACTCGTCTTCATTACAAACTGGCTGAAAGAGTTCAGCGAAGAATAGAGGCCAAAGAATCTCTCAAGCACGGAGGCGAATACGAATAGCCCGCTTCCGACGTATTCCTCTTCGTCAAACTCAAGCGTGACCTCGGTACCCCGAACGAATCCGGCACCGATCTGGTCGCCGATCTTTCTAACAACTCTTTTCGAATCAATATTTTGAATGCCAAGGATCTGGCGATGATTCACCTCAGTGTCGTCGTAGTTGTACAACTCGAGAATCTCCTGCAGAGCTTCGGGGACTCCATCTTTGTTCTCGACAAGAGAAAGGTAATTGAGGCTCAGATGTGAGATCAGCCGCCACTGAGCGCCCCGGAAACGGGGCGGGCGAATGGTGTCCGTGGGTTTCGTAAGACACCTTATACGAGACACCGGAACAGCGCCTTCGATCTCGAAGTCGCCCTGCTTGTTTCCGAACGAAAGCTTCGCGGGAAGATCACGGTTTGTACACGTACACTTGACGGTGATGACCTCATCCGGCGGGACGGTCGGGCGAAAGCTGGAATCGACCAGGGTCAGGTACATCTCCGTCCCCTTATCGTTCTCGCGCTGACTCTGCCGCCTGTCCGCATACCAGAACACGTGGTCCTCGCCGCCGGCAACGTTGTGTCTCGTCGAGTAAAACGGGTTGAACTCCTTCACATCGTTCGTCACCGGATCGGTCGTAAATACCTCGTCGATAGAAAAGATCTCTGTTGACGACTGCGACTGAATGTCCGGAACGACACGGTATTCGTACTTTTGCTGTGTCAGGTAGATCGGGTCCGCGGTCCTCGAGAAGATATTTACGATCGGCGAACACCCAAGCACGAACGTATCAGCTGATACCGGAGCCTTGGGCGGGGTCAAGTCCTTAAGGTGAATGATCAGGTCAAAGTGGCTGCCGAACTCTCTCTTTATCGCATAACCAAGGCCTTTTACGTCAAAGAACAAGAACTTGTAGGGGAATGAGAAATACTCGGTAAGAAGCCTGTACCCTGGAAAAGACCGGTTGGAGAACGGGATCAGGCCCTCATCCGGCTCAAACCCAACCTGGCTGATCGCGGAAGCAGGTAGATGCACCGGATCCGGCTGTTTCAGTTGGACATTGCTGATCGTTTTCGTCATGTCCTCTTCGATCGGTGCCGCGTGGGGTCGGATCTCAACGCCTGAACAGTGGTTGAAGATCAGCTCGTAAAGAGGAAAAACAAGCTGTGAATCTCCGTTTATAAAGAAGCGCAACGAGTCTACAGGTTCTTCCGTCTCTCCATACTTGAGATCTGCCAGAGGAGCATCGCCGAAGCCCCGCATGCTGATCCTTATACGCGCATCTGCAAGCCTCCCCTGGGCATTCGGCGGCGCATCGGACTCGAGCGCGGCATCATACACCTCGATCGGTACCAGGTGGACGTCGTAAACGTTTCGAAACCGGCACGGACTGCCGTCGATCGGACGTGAATACAGTTTGGCGCCGCGATCCAGCTTCTGAACAACTGACGATTTGACCTTGGAAGATCCCGACATGAAGTGTGCGATCGCCATCGAGGGAAGCGGCGAAAGAAAGTGTGGATACAGTACGTTGAGGAACGACTCGGTGATCTCGGGCAGTTCGTCATCGAGCTTGAGCCTGATACGGGCGGCCAGAAATGCAAACCCTTCCAGCATCCGCTCTACGTGCGGGTCCTCGATCTTCTCCTCGTCCATCAGGAGCCGAGAAGCGACCTTCGGATACCGCTTTGCAAAATCGGCTCCCATCCTTCGAAGGAAGACGAGCTCGCGTTCGTAATAATCTAGGAGTTCGTCGCGCATTTAATGAAGGGGTTGACCCTAGGTGCTATATGATCTCGAAATCTCCACTTCCAACCATCAAAACCGTGTCAAAAACCACTGGTTCAGGTACCGGTTCCATTTTGAGATCTGCCTCGATCTGGAAAACGACCCCCCGGCCAACCACATCGATCTCTTTTATGGTGACCCTTAGATTGATAAGCCGCGGCTCGAAGATCCGGAGGGTATCCTCCATGTTCTTCATCAGCAGTTTTCGGCCTTCCGAATCGTTGGTGCTCATTCCTACGAAGTCCGGCAGTCCGTATGCCGCAAGCGAATTCTTCGTTTCCTCAAGGCCTTCCGGTATCTGATCGTGCGCGATTCGAGTGTTCAGCAGCCATTCGACATCTCGCTTAACCGAAAGCTTTAGGTCGTTTATGCTCTGCTGGACGGACTTGGGGGATTCGTTGGATTCATGCGGCTCGTAATCGACCAGGCGATCCACGATCGACGGAGTGATCCTTAGGTCCGAGTCTGCCATATTGAAAAACGGATCGGGTTAGAATCAAGAATCTCGAACCGGCCGGAGCTTAGTGCCCTGGGCCGGTTCGAGGTAAAAGCGAGTGTGGTCGTCGAAGCTTAGGACCACTCTTGACGCTTGGAGTCGTACTTGACGATTCCAGTGCTCGTGAGTCCGCCCGTGGAATCCTGGCCGAAGAACTCGAGTTCTGTCTGCTCGGCTACGATCTCGCATGACTCATACATCTGACCGGCACTTGAGGAAATGTGCAAGTTCTCAAACTTGGCGGTCGTCATCGTCACTACGTAGAACTTCTCCAGGGTCGCCTGACCAGTCGTCTTAAGATTTTCGATGATGATCTTGTTGAACTGCGTACCCTGTCCGACTGCCTTAAGCAGATCGACAGAGTGCTTCTCACCCTTCATCGAGATTGGCAGAGGGGGGATCGAGGCCTTTCCGCCTCCAAGACCGCCACCGTGCTGTACGGACGGGGTGATAATTGCGATGTTACAAGTATCAAGCTCGATCTGCCCCGTATGGTTAGCTTCCTGAGAACCGCCCGTGATGTCGGGTCCCTCAACCTTCATGAAAATACTCTCGTTCATCTTCTTTCTCCTATTATCTAAAATAAGTTTCTACCGGGAAGCGACTTCCCATCTCTTCCCGGAATTGTGAAACATCGATTTGGCCTTGGCCATTTCTGCGATTCGGATTGTTGACGCGGACTCTGGAATCCTTTGCCTTAACCCGGGGCGAAAAATCTGTTTTTTTTCAACCTATTTTGCAGGCGCAGGCAGATCGGCCACCAACCGCAGCGAGACAGACAGCTCGTCAAGCTGGAAATGCGGTCTCAGGAACGCAACAGCACGGTAAGCTCCCGGCTTGCCCGGAACCTCTGCAACATCTACCCGAGCCTCACGGAGAGGTCGCTGAGCCTTCGCATTTTGCGAAGCGTTGTCGTTGTCCAGGACGTAGTTCCTGATCCACCTGTTTAGAAATTCTTCCGCCTCATGACGCGACATGAACGAGCCGACCTTGTCGCGCATCATCGCTTTCAGATAGTGCGCAAATCTGGAGACCGCGAAGATGTACTGCAGCTGTGACGACAGCCTCGCATTCGCGTTCGCTTCGTCGGTATCGTACTTCTTCGCCTTGTTTGCCGACTGGGTGGCGAAGAATGCTGCGTAATCCGTGTTCTTGCAGTGAACAAGCGGGATAAACCCGTTGTCGGCGAATTCCTTCTCTCGCCTGTCCGTAATGGCGACC
Source organism: Acidobacteriota bacterium (assembly GCA_003385635.1). Lineage (GTDB taxonomy): Bacteria > Acidobacteriota > Blastocatellia > Pyrinomonadales > Pyrinomonadaceae > Aridibacter. The sequence goes on from QQUY01000003.1 coordinate 497,236, forward strand.
TCCGTCGGGCACTTCATCGCTACTTCGCCTTCATCTGTTTGGAACTGATGTGTCGGAAGCCCGTCTACCAGCCCGCCGCCTTCGACTCCCCTGATGGCAACGCACCAGCCGTGCATTGAAAAGGCCTCAGTCAGCCTCGTACCCATCGCGTAAGCGGCGTTGGTCCACAGGTATTTGCTGTGATCGGTGCCGTCGACGTCTTCCTCGAACATGAAAGATTCGGTCGGTTTGGTAGCCGCCCCGTAAGGCTCACGTCCGAGTGTATGGGGCAGGGTGAGCCCGACATACCTGGAATCCTCTGATTCCCGGAAGCTTCGCCACTTCATATACTCGGCGCGGTCGAAGATCTTGGAAATGTCCCTTACTTCCGTCATTTCCGAGAATTCGTTCCATCCGAAGAGGTCCGGCGATGCCGCGCTGAGGAATGGTGCGTGAGCAGCGGCGGCGACCTGAGCGATGTCCTCTAACAGGGCCATGTCCTGCGGATGGTTCCCAAATTCGAAGTCTCCGATGAGAGCTCCGAAAGGCGCACCGCCAAATGTGCCGTACTCTTCCTCATAGATCTTCTTGAAGAGCGAGGACTGGTCGAATTCGAGTGCACGCTCGAAATCTTTCAACAGGTCCTTCTTGGTCACGCTCATTACACGGATCTTCTGCTGGGGCCCGGTCAGCGTGTTCTTCACCAGATGGTGCAGTCCTCGCCAGGAACCTTCCAGTTTCTGAAAGTCCGCGTGGTGCATGATCTCGTTCATCTGAGCGGATACGAGCCTGTCGATCTCAGCGATTCGGGCATTGATCGTAGCGTCCATATTTTTGGACATCGTGATCTCGCCGTTCATCACCTGCTGAACGAACTCGCCGATCATGTCCTTGGCACGTTCGCGCTGGAACTCGTCGCGCGCGAGCCTGCCTTCGGTGAGGATCGTTTCAAGAAGCCCCGCTTCCTGTTCTTGCTCGACTACTTCAGCTTCTGCTTGTTTCTTTTCCTTGGCCATTAAGAATGATCCTCCTATTCTTCGTCTTCAGAGCTTCCAAGGGCGTCGCTCAATTCTTTTTGCTTGCCTTCGTCGGAGATGATGTCCTCGAGCATAGTTTCCAGCTTCTCGTTGCCGTCCATCTTCGAGCGAAGGTCGGAGAGCTTCTGCCTTGCCTCAACCAGTTTTCGAAGCGGTTCAACCTGCTGCACGATCTGATCGGGCTCGAAATCTTCAATGTCATTGAAGTTGAGCTCAACACCCATTTTGCTGCCGTCATCCTGCAGTTTGTTGTCGATCGTGTAAGCGAGCCTCGGTTTCATTCCCGAGAGCACCTGGTTGAAATTGTCTGCGTCGATCTCGACAAATTTCCGGTTCTTCAACGCGGGCAGCGGCTCTTCGGACTTGCCGACGAAGTCGCCCATTACGCCGACTACGAAAGGCAGTTCTTTCATTTCGATCGCGCCGCCGACCTCGACGTCATACGTGATCTGAATTCTCGGCGGCCGCACACGGTCGATCTTGTGCTGCAGACTCTCTTTTTTTGGCATGGTTCAATCTCCTTATAGTTTGGTACTGATCATTTGATCCAATCTCTTTCGTGATCCAGGCCCGCGTTTTCAGGACCCTTGCCGGCTGCTACTGATTCGGGGGTGGCTCTTCAGGCGTCTGCCCCTCCGCATTTCCGGCTATGGACTCATCCGCGAGGGTATTGAATCCAAGTGTTTGCTTGATCTGGTTCAGGATGTTCTGGTCCTTGATCACATCCTGCAGCCAATTCTCAAGCGGCATGTTTCCCCATTGGATCGCCCTGTTTACCAGGTACGACACGGGACTGTGAGGTTCGGTCTTTCGAAAGAAAGCGGCAACCTCATTCAATCGTTTCAGCGCGTCCCTTCGGCTTGCGATAGGTCCCGAGATTCCGGCTTTTCTTCCGGAACCGGCTTCGCCGGCCTCACCACCTTCCTCGGCGACCTCATCCTCAGGATCGGGCTCCTCCAACCTCTTCTGCTCTAGAAGCGAACCCTGTTCCGATTTGATTTCCTGAAGTGCCTTTCGCATTTCAGGAAGACTGGGCGCCTGGTTTCTGTCAAACTTCTCTTCGATCGCCTCGTTTAATTTCTTGTACTCCTCTTCGCATTCCTGGATCGCAATACTAACCTCTTCGCAGAAAGCTCTGTCCGTCCTTGCAACGGCAGAATCCCACATCGAATTGGTGACTCTGTTCTCCCGCTCGGCTTGTTCCTTGAGCGCGGCAAACTTAGCCTGTTCGTCGGTTGAAAGCCCCTCCGTACTCGCAGGAATGTCAAACTTCTTGGAATCGAGGTAGCCATTATAACCCCATCCGTCAATAGTTATCGGGGCTTTCTTCACAAGAAAGCTAACTTCGCGGTCAACCCACGCGAGTGCGTTGGCCCTTCCCTCTTCATCCCCTTCATCTACTTCCGGGTACATGCTTTCCCAAAACCTGGACAATAGTTGATTCAATAGACGCAGACCGTCACGCATTCCGGCAAAGCCGTGTTCTGCAACCAGTGCCTCTACCAGCCAGGAGGCGATCTGCAGGTCCTTGGTCTGCTTCTCCAGGACAGGCGTCGCCAGCTGTATGACCAGTTTGAAATCCGCAACCTTGAGGTCGGTCTGCCAGGCGCCCATCGAAAGTACCTCATCGGCCCTTCTCGCCTCTGAGATCTCGTCGTATATCCCGTGATACCTAAGGTATTCACCGGAAGGCGATTCCCCTGAGATCGGACGGAGCAAAAGCTCCAGATCGATCACCCTTTCCCTCGAGAGAGGATGTCGTTCTTCCTCAGGTTCGGGTTCAGGTTCCGGTTCCGGTTCCGGAACAGGGGCCTCCGCCTCAGCTGCTTCTTCTGCGGCTGCTTCCGCAACAGGAGCTGCTTCTTCGGCTTCCGCCTGCGGAGCCTCGTTTCCTGGTTCGGGCGGTGCTGCTTCGCCTTCCTGAGGTTCTGCTGTCACCTCTTCATCGCTCATCTACAGTTTCTCCCGTAAATCATCCGGCGCCGTGAACTTGCACAAGCGAAGCGCCGTAAGTCCCACGCTGTCCTACGCTTCCGCGCCCGATGCTTCCTCGGACCCTTCTTCCTCGTGAACGAACTCGATCGATTCCAGATCCGGAAGGGCCTTGTATTCTCCGCCAACTGCAAAGATTCGGATCCCCGAACCAATATAAATTCCGCCTTCCGCTTCATCCCAAACCGTCATTCTGCCAAGTCTGACGCCGTCATCGTCGCTCTTGTGCGAGCCCGCATAGAGCGAAGGGAAGAACATCTCTCCGGCCGTGCCGTTCGTCATCTCGACCTCGGCCTGTCGCCAGTAGAGATCCCTGAGCGACTGCCGCTCGAGAAACTTCACCCTCTCCACCTGCTCAAAGGGAAGCCAGGCGTAGGAACCCTTGATTATCACCTCGAACACACAAGAGGTGAGGTCGTTATAGTCACGGAAATCCTCAACCTCCTCGCCGTTCACAGTGCATGCAAACGCAGGGCGCTCTTCTTCTATCTCCTGAAACACCTTTCCTGCATTCTCGCTGTCTTCGGTCCTTACATAGTTGTTCGCAACCAAAAGTTTGTCAACATATTTCGGCGGCGGCATAAGGCACTCAGGCATCAGTCCTTCCTTGAAGAACCTTTCTCTGTCCTTTTCAGCACTCAGATTCTGCCGATAGATCTGGGCGCCGATCATCGCGTTGACATCCTGCTGGCCGATAACTTCAAGCTGTTTGTCGGCCCGGTCCCAGTCTCCAGAGAAACAGGAGAGCTCGAACAAGAATGTCCTCGCGGTAATGTCCGTGGGTTTTGATTTCACCACGGAAAGTGCCTGGGCGATCGCCTCATCCAGATTGCCCGCGTCTAATTGTGATTTGGCTTCGTTCATGTTTCCCCCACGGCCTCAAGGCCGGGTCTTTGGTTAAATGCGTCGGTTGCTGCCGATCGATATCATTTTTTCTCACTGCATTATGCTGTCGGGCGCTCTTACTGAAGTAAACAAAGTCCTGTCAAAGGGATCGCCACCGATCGGCCTTATCTGAATCCTCACGGACCTTCCACCCCTCGAATATGTCAGGTCATAACCCGATTCGGTCTTTCGTTTCGAAGAAGCTCCGTCTACGAAATTGAACAGGCCCCACTCACCCGGGAACGTAATATTGGTCGGTTCAGAACTCGTGTCTTGATCAGTAGTAACCGTTGACGAGGTCGAGAGGATGTTCAAGGACACGCCGTTCGTTCCCGACTGCGCAGGGAATTTGATCTTGTAAGATCCGGTCTCCCGCGAAGATACACGGGTGCCGTCGATCGTTCCTTCGATGATCGTATTGTCGTCCTTCTCAAGGACGATATCGTACTCAAATCCGGGGGTCGGCGAGCCGCCGAACAGCGCTTTCTGAAGTTTGAACGCATTGTTCAGATACTCGACGAATTCTGGTGTGAACCGGACAGGACTGTCTTCTTTGACAGTCAAGCCAGTATCCGGCTCACCGTCGAAGAAGTTCCTCAAACTGTTGTTGTATAACTCAGTAAGGGTGCCGTTTTGCGGATTCAAATAGTCGGAAACCGCCTTCAGGTCGGTCGGCGCGGCGCCGGCCTGGAAAGGATAGCCGGACTCGATGGCTTTCGCCTTCGAAAGGACGTTGTCTGCCCATTCCTTCGCGATCAGCGTCTTCGAATCGGCACCCCATTTGAGCCTGATGTTCGTTAGCGGGCCCTGAAGGAGACTTGTCGCCGCACGGAGTGCGGATGACTCGAAGCTTTCTGTAAGCCGTCCGACCGTCGATTCGACACTTCGGATCTTTTTGGCAAAACTATCGCCTTCGTCAGAAGCGTTTGCCAGCTCACGTTTGAACTTCTCCAATTCGTTCCCGCTAGCCTCATCTAGCGTCTTCGCAAGCGCTCCGATAAGCTTTTCGTATTCGACATACGGAGGCTCTTCATCGGAGTTCGGATCTCCCACGAATTCGAAAAGCGGACCGAATTGCCTCGCAAGGTCCGTGTTTTCTTCAAATCCATCCGAAGCACCTGCTCCGGAGAACAGGTCTGAGATCCAGGATGGGTCGAAAAGGCTTTTCTCTTCGGGCTCTGCGGAAAGGTTCGTATTCTTGACTACTTCCTGAAGAAGGAGCTTTATCGGCGAATCCGGCTTCGAGAAATCTTCGATCGCATTCTTGAGATCCTCGTCTGTGCCATAAGGCACTACGCGGACACCTTCCAGAAGTCGTTCCCAGGCGGCCGCGTATCTCCTGAAATACTCGTCCTTCAGTTTGGCGAGTTCGTCGGATTTGATCTCTTCCGCTTTTCCTTTCTCGCCCATCACCCAGTCATCTTCAGCCAGCTGGGTCGAAGCCGTCTGAAGCTTTTCTTTCATATAACCGCGGTAACCGACTACTGAAAACGCGCCGGATATCTCTGGTTTGCCTTCTATGAGCCCCTTCGTATTAGCTCCAAGCAGCTTCTCCACGCTGACAGGACCGATCTCGTTTGTGACCTCCGCGATCCAGCGGTTGAGAATTCGTTTATACGCCGGATACCTAACCAGACGCTCCCGCACTCCCTTTACGAGATCGGGGTCGGCAGTTTCCCTGGGGAACCCGCTCCGGTCGCTGTCGTACTCGTTCTCGCGGTCGATCTGTTTGAAATAGAACCCAAGCTGTTCGCGCGCGAGATTCTCATTGCCGGGCGGAAGCTTCGCCTCTTCCAGCCAGAAGCCCTCCAGGCTCTCTTCTAGGTGCGTCGGAGCCGACTGGTCTTTCGCGAACTCACTGTAATCCTCAGTCAGGAGAAGATATGACTCGAGAAGATCGTAATGCCGTTCAAGGACTTCCTCTTCCGCCTGTTGCGGCGTTTCTGAATCACCCTGGGCAGGTTCCGCCGGCGCGGCGGCTGCATTTCCGTCGGCAAACGTCTGCAGTTCACTCTGGAGCCGTCTTACCGCAGGTGCCCTGAATCTTCTCCTGATCGCTATGTAGTAGTAGTTGAGGAGCCGGTCTCTCAGTAGTCGATCACCCGAATACAAGCCCATCCGCATGTACCAGGGAGCGCCATCTCGCTCATACTCGTCCATCAGCTCCAGGATACGCCGAAGATCCTCGATCGAATTTAGCTCTGATTGGGCGGCGGCAGGATCCTTTGTGAGCGGGTCGATATCCCTGTCGGCCCTTATCATTCGTTCCACGACCTGACCCTTCGCCACAGCTTCGTCCAGAAACTGCTTGTTCAAATACAGGGAATAAGCCGAAAGACCGAGCAGCAGGAGCGTGATGAACGTCCCGGCGATGGTCAGAAGCCAGCCGAGTACCGGAGGTTTCTGCTTCTGTTCTTTGTATGTCTTTACAAGGTCTTTGTCCCTTAGGATCACATCCGAGAACAGCCTGTGGGAAAAAAAGCTCTCATCTACTGTAGGAGGTGCCGCCTTCGCGGTGCCCTTTGAACGGCGGTTGACCGGCACGGCTGTGAAATAGAACCCGCGAAGAAACGGACTCTCGCTAAACGGATTGGGCCGGAACAATGTCGTAACAAATGCACCGAGCTTTCTCCTGGTAGAAGCGAAATGCAATGGAAAATTGAAGATACGAAGTTGTCGGACCGCCGAGAAGGGTGCAGAAAGCCTGATCAGCCTGCGCTGCATCAGCGAATCCTGCAGCACTTCGAACTCAGTGTCGAAATGGGCCTGCGCATTGTCGCTGTGTTCCAGAGGAATGGTCGCGCCCCAGACCAGGTTCTCGCCCTCTTTTTTGGATTTCGAGAATGAGTCTCTGAATCCCTCGATCGCGTCAGCATGTGTGAAAACAAGATAGACCGGAAAACGTGTCTTCAGTCTCTTTGTGGCGTCATCGAGCCGCGCGCGCAACTGCTTTGCAAGATCGTCGATCGCCCTTTCATCCGACTTCAGGATCTTCTCGGTATTGACCGTAAGAATCAGCCCGTCGAGCGGCCGCTTGGACCTTTGCTTCTTCACCGTCTCGAGAAGCGATGACCACTCTTCCGCTTCCGGACTCTCGGCCTGGTATCTGCCCGGCGTATCGATGAAGACCGCGTCATTCGTAACTCGCCAATCCACGTTACGCGTAGGAGTTATGTACTTGAGCTCAGCCTGGCGCTGACTTGGAAGTGCCTGAAGATCAAGACCAGATGCCAGCACAAGGGCGCTTTTGCCGCTGCCTTTGTCGCCCGCAACGATGTACCAGGGGAGTGCATAAACGGCGTCACCTATCGCTCCGAGGTCGGATTCTTTCAGGAACTTCGTTACTTCTTCCGCTCCCTTTGCAACCTCTTCAGAACTCTCTACACGTTTCGGCGCCTTCTCTGCCTGTACATCGGGATCAGAGGTCTTGGCCTCACCTTTCTTCTCTTCTTTGGCGGCTTTCCTGGATTTTCTATCGACGAAATAGTTTGCGACAAGGGCAAACGGCAGAGTCAGCACTAGGAGACCGATCAGGATCCAGCGGGTGCTTACGCTGTAAAACCCGTACGAGTGGCCAAACCACGCGATCAGCCCGACGATGCCGTAGAACGACATCAGCGAGCTGACGCGAAACACCATGAACAGCTGTCTTGTATGCCAGTTGGCCATTACAAACTCGGGCCGGGCCGTTGCCTCGGCTCCCGTTTAGCGATCTCCGCTATCTCAAAAGCTCGTTGAGCGCATTATTGAGATAGACAGAGGAAACAAGAAACATACCCAAATAGATCAAGACCGCCACCGCGAGCCCGCTGAACGCCGAAATCTTTGCCCAGACGGGCATTCCCCGCTTCGGAGGCGGTTCCGGCTGATCGTTCGCAAGCCAATGGGGAGAAAGCTCGGTCGGCTTGATCCTGCCTACTTTCACCAGCGCATCTGCTGTTCGCTGCATGACGGCGATCAACTTGTCGTGCTCGTAAACCGCGTACCGTCCCTTGAATCCGAGCAACATGCAAACATAGTAGATCTCAACCGCGTCTGCAGTGACCTTTATCTGCTTGAGCATCGCCTCCAGCTTGTCGAAGAACTTGTTGCCTGCGAGCTGCTCGCCGAAGTACTCCAGCTGAAGCGCGTAACGCTCCCACTCTTCTTTCAGCGGGAAATTGTTTGTCAGGACAGTTTCGTCGATGAATGAGGCAAGCGCGAACTTGGAGACGCGGACGATCTTGTGATTAAAACGGTACCGCTCGGCCCTTTTCTCAAAATCGTCCAGAAGCTTTGCACACTTTGGCCGCAGTTCGTTCGAAGGCTGCACGATACCCGCTTTTAGTCTGAGCACGAGGTCGAAGATCGGTCCTGCGAACCTGACCAGATCGTTGCTTGTCCTTCGGTCTCTTTCGCCCATAGGAAGTTCCTGAGAAGATTGCCTGCCCGTGAGGACTAAAGTAGATGATCCGATTTGCGGAACTTAGCGGTTTTTGACCGCATAAAGCTCCACTTTTTCGTCGGGAATCTCTTCGGGGATGTACACGGAGATCACCTTCGACCCCTTGATACCGTCCCAATAGGGTCCAACCGTGTCGAGCATGTAGTACTGAAATCCCACCCTGCTTGGGATCGGCGCTGGCGGCGGACTTGAATGCGTAAGGACGACACCCGGCAGAGCAGATCCGATGATCGTGTCGATCACGTCGCGAGAGCCTATTTTCGTTACGCGCGGAACGGTCTCGATCAGCTTTGACTCAGCCAGCTTTGCGCTGACCCCAAGATAGAATGCGGCGTCCTTGAAGAGCCTTTCGTCCTCGATCCTGCCGACGTAGAGTGTCTCTCGTGTCCGTTCGAGCGGGATCGGAACACAACGGCTCGGGATCACCGTCTCAAGCAGCTCCTTAAGCTGTGCCGAAAGATTGCTGAACGTGAAGTAAAGGTCGTCGTGCTCGTACTTGACGATATCCTTCGGGTGCTCTTCGAGCGAGAAGGTCAACAGCTGGCCTACCAGTTTCGCCATCTCAAGATAGACGGTTTCGGGGTGGACCAAAGGCGTCCTGAAGTAGTGGGACATCTTCGGGATCGACGAGTTTATCGTGTGCAGAAGCCAAAAAACGGCGATCTCCGACGTTGTAAAATCCGCGAGCGATGCGTTCTTGGCCCTGCGCTGCTCACCCAGCGAGCTGCTTTTCGTTATCAGGATCTCGACAAGCTGCCGCAGCATGTTGACGAGCCAGTTCGACGCGTTGACTTTCAGAACAGGTGGAATGTAGTCATCCGAGATCTTGAGCTGACCAGTTTGTGTCCTTTCCAGCTCAGCGATCTTTACCGACGTAAAACCGTCCCGCAATTCGTCGTCAAAGATGATCCTCAGATTGCTCTTTGCGTATGCGACCGGCTGTTCGTTCGTTCCGCTGGTCTCGTCCTTGACCAGTGCCCCTTCCTGAAGATACCTGAGGTTCGAACTTGGCTTTGCTCCATTTGCCTGGAAGTTCGCCTCTCCCAATTTCCGGGCGGGAATCGCTAGATGGACCCCCAGCTTTTCCTGTTCCGGATGGAAGTGGTTGCCGATCGGCCTGAGGTCCGGCACACCCTCTGCGTCCGGAACGTTTATCATCAACCCGTCCGGCATCACCGCGTGGCAGTTCGTGACCTGAAAATCGCCGTTACTTATCGCTTCCCGGTTGATCTGAAGGTCGATGATCCCGTACTCGTACGGAACGATCGATCTGACCCGCGAACTGAGCAACTCCTCGTGATAGTTATCCCATTGCTGGAAGTGGTGCGGAGTCAGGAGCATCCCCTCGTTCCAGACGATTTTCCGGTACTTGCTCATATCGAATGCGCCTATAGTAATTGCTTAGCCGTAAATAGTAAATAGCAAAAGTCTTAACTCTACGGGAGGTGCGGCGTCCGGCAGGAAAATCGACCAAAAAGTGTCAGAGAAAGCACTGATCGGGAGACAAAAGAAGTTTCCAGGGGCCGGGATCTACCAGCAACAATGAAGAACTGTCACGCCAGGTCCAGGGGTTTCGCATCGAGCCCGAACGCGGAAGGGTCCTGTGCCATCGTGCCGATCGCAAGAAATCGGAGAGCAAGATCGAATTGGGCGTCGCTGAGCGCGCCTTTCTCTTTCAGGAACCAGATCGTCCGTACTTTTCGGGAACTCGTGTCGGGGTTGTCGTTGGCGAGTTTGGTCATCGTGTCGCGCATTCGCAGGAATTCGCCTCTTTCCCCCTGATCGTATGCGGCAATGATGACGATGCATTCGTTTGCAAAACCATCGCCGATCTGGATCTTGAGCCCGCTAAGTGAATCGATCATTCCCTTTGCAGTTGAAACCACGTCTCCCCGGCTGTTTCCAAGCTTCGCGAGCGCGGCCGCCGCGACAAACTCCGGTTTGAGGTTATTGGCTCTGGCGATCTCGAGCAATTGGGCCCTCGAACGGCGTGCGTTCTCGATGTTCGCCCCTACAGCTGACGAGCCTCTGAACTGCCCGATCTTGGAGTTGATCCGGTTTAGCGGCTCCGAAGTGATCACGGGCCTTGGGTCCCTCTGGGCAATGTCGCGCATAAATGTTGTGACCAGGGACCGGACCTTCTCGTCGCCCTCAACCTCGGGCGGAGCCGTCGGGGTCGAGATCTCTTCACTGGTCGGAAACGGAGTCTGACCGGGGCTCGATCCGGTGTTTTGAGGACTTGCATCGGGCGAAGGGTCATTCTCGGGCGAGATCGAAAAAGGGTCCTCTTCGGTGATGCGCGAACGGTCCCTGTTCCGCGCCGACGGTTTATCGTCCTCGGAAACGATCGAGACGATAAGCAGGCCTAGCCCGAAAAGAACCAGCAGGCCGATAGCCAGCAAAGGTGCGAGGATAAGAAAGCTGCTGAAAGCGGGGCGCCCGCCGGAGCTTTGATCGGAGCCTTCTGCTGTTGGCGCGGCGGCTTCTGCTGCACTGTCTTCGTTTTCCGTATCTGCTTTGGCGGAAGCTGCCGGATCTTCGTCATCGACCGCCTTTTCACCTTCGTATTCAACGGTCAGTTCGACGCCTCCCAGGTCTAGAACATCTCCGTCGGAAAGCGTCACGGGTTCGTCGATCGGCTCGCCGTTCAGGCGGCTCCCGTTGCTTGATTGAAGGTCGGAAGCGATAAAGATGTCGGCAAAACGCTCGATCTTCAGATGACGGCGTGAAAGCCGGGAATCAGGGATCGAAAGGTCGTTCTGCGAATGCCTCCCGATGACGAATTTCTCTCCGTCGACCCGAACTCTCCTGAGCGCGGACCCTTCATCGAGAAAACTTATGAAGAGGTCATTCATACTCCCGAAGACAAGCGTACAAGGAAGGCATTACTTGGTGTAAAGAGAGAGCGGCTCAAGGTCGACCCCGAAGTCCCTGGGGTTCTCGCCGATGATGGCAGCGGCAAAGAACTTTGGCACATACTTGATGTTTTCGTTCTGGAACTGTACGGCGAGCTTGTCCGAATTCGCAACAAGCGTCCAGAAACTACGGTCCTGGCTCTGATTAGATTCGAGCGCAATTTTCAGGTTCTTTCCCAAACCGCCCTCGCCGCTGTTGTAGCTGGCGACCGCCAAGGGAACGCTCAACGGGCCGGTTCCGATACGGCCGGTAAGGGATTTCATATAAGCGGCGGCTGCGCGTGCCGCGGGTTCTTTTATGCACCTTTCATCCGGATTTGAAGGCGACGCTCCGGCACGAACATCGAGTCCGTACCTGCGGCCGGTAGCCTGGGTGAACTGGAACATTCCGAGTGGGCCGGTCGGACTTTGAAGACAGGCGCAATGCTCAGATTCGATCATCGCCAGGTAAAGCCCGACCTGAGGGTCGATGCCTTTCTCGTTAAACGCACGGATCACGAAAGGAGCGTTCTCCTTTGCCCTGTTCAAGACCGAGGTCATATCGCTGGAAGGCCAGGTGCCCATTCCGCAATCGTCTTTCTTGGACCTGCGTATTCTCGACACGTATCCGTCAAGGAACTGTTTGATCTTCGCTGTCGCGGCCGATGGGATCTCGACGCCGCTGCTGTTCCCGATGACCTTCGATACTATCTCTGATTTCGCCTCAACGTATTTGATCTGTTCTTCCGGGGTCAGCTGCTGATAGGTCTTGCCGGCCGGAAGTCCTGATGTCTTTCCACCCGGACCGGAGATCGGCGGTCCGATCGGCCCGACCGGAAGGCCCGGCTGAGTATCGGTTGTCGTCGATTCGGATGAAGTGTTCCCAGGGTTCGAATCTCCCCGGTCACCCGCAGTGCCGTTCTCGTTCTTGTCGTCCTCGTCGTTGGAGATCAGGTCCGCAAACGGGTCCTCATCGGAACGGCGGTCTGAAGCGGTCACTTTTGAACCGCCGCCGGCCGTGGCCATCAGTCCTATTGCGAGCACCGATCCGCCGATCACAAGTATCGCGCCAAGGAGCAGGGCGTACGGAAGGAGCGAAGGCCCGCCTTCTTCATCCGCAGCCGGACCAGAGGAAACGGTCTGGCTCTCGCTTTCGGCCGGAATTACTGGCTGGTCCGCCTGTTCACGGAATTCCACCCGAATATTCGTCTCGTTGCCGATCTTGATCGTGTCGCCGTCTTCGAGGGGTGTTCCGCCTGCCTCGACTCTTTGACCGTTGACGAATGTGCCGTTAGATGAATTCTCATCAACTATCCAGACCTGGTCCCCCTCGCGATAGACTGTGGCGTGAAGCCGCGAAAGTCCGCTGTCTTCAAATCGCCTGTCGGCATCGCTTCCGCGTCCGAAAGCAAAGCGGCCACCCTCGACAGGGATCTCGACCGCGCCTTCGTCACCGGAATAAATTAAAACCAGATCGAACATCTTTCGTTATCTCGCCGCATCGTTTTGAGGCACCGACATTACATCCCTGTACAGCAGGGAAAGCGGTTTGTCGTCCTGCAGGCCAAACCTACCTGGATTTTCTGCAACTATCGAAGCCGCAAAAAATCGGGCGACGTTCTCCTGCTTACGGGGATCGCTCGAAAGGATCCTCCAAAAATCGCTTCTGTCCTCGGGAAGCGTTTGTCTCCACTGGGCAGCTTCCAAAGGCTTCATTCCAAAGGCCGCGACGACATAGATTATATCACCGGAATTGCCGCCGAATGCCTTGAGCAGCATGTCCTTCAGGTAGCTCGAAGACGCGATCGCCGCGCAGCTTTGCGACTCACCTGCGATGGTCTGCGTTCCGCAGAGTCCGTTGTAGTTGAATTCAAGCACGAGTTCATTGTCCATCTTCCACAACCCGGCTCCCTGCTGGTCATTTGTCGGCTTGAACTTGCTGCGGCTCATTGCTAGTAGATAACCGAGCGGCGGATCAAGCGCGCGCTCCTGTATGAACTCGGTGTTGATAACGTCCCTGTAACGGCGTGCTCGCTCGTAAAAACCGGCTTCAGCATACTCATTCGTAAACTTCGAAACGGCATCCAAAAACCCAGGGTTTCCAGTAACGTAAGCGCCCTGTCCGGAAAATTGAGGGATTATTCTTTCGGTCATCGACTTCGTGTCGGTCAAGGTCACGAGTGCAGAATCCTGTGAGCCTTGCTGGCCGCCGCCGTTCCCGGTTTCCCCGTTCCCTCCAGGAAGATCGGTCGAGGGAGTCTCCGTGGGCGTTTCTGTGACAAGAGTGTCAAAATTGAGGGCGATCTCGGCGGCATTGACGAGCTCCGTCCCGTCATCATCGACGAGCACCGCTTTCAAACTGTGATCGATGCTGTCTGAAGCGAACTGCTTCGGGTCTATCATGGCTTTGAAAGGGGGCTGTTCGGACCTAGCTATCTCCTTTCCGTCCACCTCGTAAATCACGGCCGCGACACATTCCGAAGGGTCGTCAAGTTCGATCTCGATCTCGCTTGCTTCGTTCAAAATATCGCCGTTCCTGGGTTTCGTTATCTTGGCCGTCGCATCGCAGCCGCTGAATCCGCCGCCCAGATAGATCGCAAGCGCGACACCTACCGAAATCACCGCAAGACCAAGTGCCATTCCTGCAAGCAGGAACAACCACGAAAATCCCGGTTTTTGCGGAGCTGGCTCGTCCTGGGCCTCTGCTGCGTCCTCTGCATCGGCGGCTTCCGGGCCCTTTTCTTCGTCTTCTTCGGATTCTTCTTTTTCCCTGGGGGTCAGAACGACCTCGATCCTGTGGACGCCTCCTATCGTGATCACGTCACCGTCAAAAAGGGCCTTGTCCATCGTCAGCCGTTCGCCGTTCAGCTCTGTCCCGTTGCTGCTGTTTAGATCGAAAAGCCAGTAATCACCGTAGTTACGCACCTCGATCTCCGCGTGATATCTGGATACGTTGGCGTCCTCCGTGAAAGCGATCACGTTGTCGGACGCGCGGCCGATAGAGATCACTCCTTTCTCCAGCGGAGTCTCATGCTCGTTGTTGACCAATAGACAGGGTTCTGGCATATCGAAAAAAAATCCCGTAAGCAAACAGGTTGCGAACGAGATTTTAACAGATGATTTGCTTTTGCAAGGTCAATGGCTGAGGTCTAGCAAATCGCTCCGGGTGATGATCCCCTTGATCCTCTTAAAATCCTCGATCAGAACGGCGGGAGCACCATGAAGCTCGCTGCGGATCTCTTCAAAGCTCGAATCGACGTCGACTACCGGAAAACTCTCGTCCATTATGTCGGAGACCTTGGCTTCCAAAAGCTCTCTATCCTGCAGGAGCTTCGCCAGCAAGCGGCTCTCTTTGAGCGAACCCACGGAAACGCGGTCTTCAAGCACCGGTAGCTGCGTGACCCCGTGTTCTTCCATCTTCGCCAGAGCCTCTGCGACCGTGTGGCTCGGTTCGGCGAACACAAGGTCCGTAGGGGATTTCGAGTTCTTTGTCTCGGAGATAAGTCCCGCCGTGATCCTCTGGGGCTCAAGCAGCAGTTTCTCTTTCATCCACTCATCGGAATGGAACTTGGTCAGATAATGTTCGCCGGTGTCGCAGACGATGAAAACGACGATGGCCTCATCGTCGCGTCTTGCTACCTGAAGCGCAGCTGCAAAATTGGTCCCGGTGGAACCTCCGCAAAAGATTCCTTCCTGGCGCCCGAGCTGTCTTGCGAGCTCAAATGACTCCCGGTCCGTAACGTTTATTATCTCGTCTATCACATGCATGTCGGCGTTGACCGTCGGCGCGCATTGACCGATCCCCTCGACAAGATAAGGGGTCGCTTCGGGCACAAGCCCGCTGTCTTTATAGGTCTTGAAGATCGATCCGTACGGGTCCGCCCCGACGATCTGGATATCCGGGTTCTTTTCCTTTAGGTACCTGCCCGTACCGCTGATTGTGCCGCCGGTTCCGATCCCCGAGACGAAGTGAGTGATCTTTCCATCGGTGTCTTCCCAAACTTCGGGACCCGTCGTGCGGAAATGGGCCGCGGGATTTGCGGGATGGCTGTACTGGTCCGGATAAAACGAGTTCGGCGTTTCCTTGGCGATACGCTTTGCCGTCTCAACATAATGATCGGGAGTTCCCGCTTTGGCTGCCGCAGGACAAACAACGACATCTGCACCGAGTGCCCTCAGATATCGAGTCTTCTCCATTGAGACTTTGTCAGTCAGGACAAAAATGCACTTGTAACCGCGCACAGAGGCAGTCAGAGCCAGACCGATACCTGTGTTTCCAGATGTCGCCTCGATGACCGTTCCGCCCGGCTTCAGATGGCCCTCTTTTTCGGCGTCGTCGATCATCGATATCCCGATCCGGTCCTTTACCGAATATCCGGGATTCAGGCTCTCCATTTTCGCGAACACTTGAGATCTAATTCCTGCCTGGCGGGTCAGATTGTTGATGCGAACAAGCGGGGTCCTGCCGATGAGCGCGGTTATATCATCGTAAAATTCCATTAATTCTCCGAAACAGATCTTTGTATTAAAAAGCGCCGGGAACTCGTCCCGCAATGCGAGTGTAATTGGTCAGTTGAGCGACCGCAAGAGGTCACATCAGGGCCTATGCAGTGATCGAATTCCTGTGCAGTAATTCTCTCCGTCTCAGGAGCATTCCGTCGGGTTTGTTGGTAATCACCGTACCGATCCCAAGCTCCAGCGCACGTTTTAACCACCGCGGATTATCGACCGTCCAGATCGCAACATCGAGGCCCGCCCGGTTTGCCTTCTTAACGAGTTTCTTAGTCGCCAGACTGGCGTGCAGTGAAAGTGAGTCAGCCATCAGGTCCGTCGCGATGTTGACGAGTCGCTTTTCCTTGCGAATCACCGACATTACTTTTGGGGCAAACAGTGCAGCAGTTTTCAGCTCGTCGCATTGACGCTGCAGAAAAGGAAGTGCATCGAGACTAAAGCTTTTGACGATGAACTGCGGCAGCAGGGGGGATTCAGACAAGAGGCTCGCTACATTTACAGCTGTCTCTTCTGCATCGTAAGGACGGCATTTCAGCTCAACGAAGATTGTGCCCTGGTAATCGCTGAGAAATTCGAGCGTCTCTTCGAGGGTCGGGACGCAGCTCGATTCAAACTCGTGCCTTGCCCGCCTGGGGTACCGGTTGTTAAACCACTTTCCGACCGATATGTTGCGGACAGCATCTACCGACAGGCTGTCTATCCTCGTGTCTTTGCCGGTGAACCTCTTCAAGCCGCTGTCGTGAAACACAACCGGTGTGCCGTCGTTTGCGAGACGGACATCCATCTCGATTCCGTCGGCGCCTTCTTCGATAGCGAGCGCGAACGCTTCGATCGTATTTTCCGGTGCTTTATGCGAAGCTCCCCTGTGAGCTACGACAAGCGGCTTGTTTCCAACTGATCCCATCGATTCGGCTGTGCTCCGCGCTACCGGTCGGCTTTCATTCCTTTTCCAGCAGAAAGACTATTTTTGACCAGCCCATCACCTCGGTCAGGCTGAACTCGTGCTCGCCCGCTATCCTGAAATGCTTACCCGCTTCCCGCCTGACGCTTGAAAGAGGGTGGGTCTTGAACTTATAGAGGAATTCGAGGACGGACCCCATGATCGAGGGCTTGACCGGAATGAGCACAAGTTTCGCTCCCTTGCGCATGACACGGGCGAATTCAGAAAGACCTTCGTCCAAGGGTACGTATTCGAGCACGCCGCAAGAAAGAACCAGATCGAATGTCGAATCTGCGAAAGGGATCTGCAACACGTTCCCCTGAACAGCGCTGATCCGCGCCTTTCGGGTGTTTGCCTCCGAACCGAACTGCTCTAGTCCGATCTTCAGAGAACGCCGCGAGAGGTCGAGTGTGACGGTTCTAGCCGGATCGTAACCGGCCGCATACAGACCCATCGTGATGATGCCCGTCCCGCTTCCCGCATCAAGCACTAGCGATTCCGGGCCGATGTCGGGAGCGATGGATCTTAGGTAGCGTGCGACGGATGCGCGATAGCCGTTCATCCGCAGCGCCACATTGTGGGCATCCGCGATCCGGTCGTAAAAGTATCGGGTTTTTGGGCCGTTCTCTGCCATTCGACGATCGCGGTAGGACTGCACTATTCCTCGGCAAGCAGCCTGCCTATCACCTCGCGGATCTCCTTCTTCCTGGACTCTCCGGCACCCGTTTCGACATACCTGACAATTCCCTTGCGATCAATTATGACAGTAGTCGGAATCGACTGGGCGCCGTAGAGAATCTGGTTTGCTTGTCCATCGGCGATCACCAAGGGGTAAGGCAGGCCCTCCTTTACTTTGAACTTCTTGAGGAACTCGATCTCCTGCGCTTGCGAAGCCTGCCCACCTTCAGCCTGCCCGTAGTAGCGCGTGACACCGAGAATGACGAGCCCGTCGTCGGAGAGCGTCTCGTGCCAGTTTGCGAGATCGGGAAATGCCTCAAAACAAGGGCCGCACCAGGTCGCCCAGAAATCCAGTAGAACTACTTTTCCGCGGAGCGATTTCAAGGGCGCCGGACTTGAAGGTATCCAATGCGCGATGTCTGTAAGTTCCGGCGCGGGGTCTCCAAGGATCTGATAGTGCTTTCTTCGTTTCTTGAGATTGTTCTGGACCTGTCCGCGAAGCGAGATGTCTTTGAAATCCGCCTGAACCGAAACCAGTGCGTCATTGTAATGAGCAAGCGCGCTCGATTTACGGCCGGTCTCGATCTTGTACTTGATCAACTCGTCGATCGCCCTGAAGTATATGCTGTGAGACTGCACTTTTGCGCCGTACTCTTTCATCGTGGAAAGGACGGCTTCGGCCTTTTCCTGGTTCTTGTTATCCCGCTCGATCTCGAAAGCGGTCACTCCAGCATCCAAAAACTGACTTAGTGCCCTCGCCCTCGATTCTTCTTCAAAGAGCAGCGTCGTAGTCGCTTCGAACGCCTTGTGAGCGTGTGGGGCCGCTTCTGAATACCGTCGTTCAAGACGGTAGCTGTGAGCCACCTGTTTCTCCATCTTTGCCTGCTCCGAAAGCCTGACCGGTTTGCTGGAGTAGTAATCGACGAGCGTGCTTTCCACTTTCGCAAAGTCCTTCTGCTCGGCGGCCATCACGACGACCACTGAACGAGCGGTCTGTTTCATCTCATCGTATTCGTTTGACGGTAGCAGGAGGAACCGTTCAAATGCCAGCGCCGCATCGGTGGAGTTTGTCGCAAGCCAGTGCAGCCTTCCAAGGTAATAAAGATCCAGCCCGGACAACTCCGTTCGGGATGCAGCCTCTGCCGCGAACTTCGCTGCGAGCTGTTTCTGCTCCTGAAGAATCTGCCTGTGTACTTTTTCGCTGTACGGTGCGTTCTCTTGCTCAAGCTCCGTGAACTTGTCCCGGGCATAGTTTGTCGCTTCCGTGTAGAGCTCAAGAAGGGATTTCTGCGAAAGGTCCTCACCAGAGAACGCTTCCGGAAGCGTGTCCGGCGTTCGGCCGGACTGCCCGTATGCCGGCATCAGCAGCAACAAGAGAAAAAATGGCGCTAAAAACTTTTTCATAAAACTCGAAATCTACACCACGCTCGCACGAACGGAATTCCTGCTGAACAACCTTAGATACTTGTTCTCGGTTCCAGACACGATCTTTTCAGCGAGGATCTCACCGGTTATGGGCGCGAGAAGGATGCCATTCCTGTAGTGGCCTACGGCCGCGAAAGTGCGCTGGCGCCCAGGTAAGACGCCGATGTATGGACGATCGCTGGAACAGTACGGACGCAGACCCGACCATTTGTCAGCGATCCTCAAGTTTTCGAGGCTCGGGGAGATCTCTATAGCGATTCTTCGGATCCGTCCTATGCCTTCATCCGTGATCCGGTCGTCGAAACCTGCATCCTCTGTCGTTGACCCAGCAAGGATTCGGCCCATCTTTCTGGGAACAATGTATCCGCGATGACTGTAGATAACCTTCCGGAAGAACCTTTTCACGCCATCAAACGCGATCATCTGGCCGCGGACCGGTCGTATCTCCGGAATACCCGCTCCGGGCCCCGCGCCTTCGATAAGAGAGGTCCACGATCCTGCTGCTACCACCAACTTGGAGGCCTGGATATTCTTCTCGTCAGCAGTGATCGCTGACGTTTCACTCGCCGTCTCATCGATCTTAACGACCTCACACCCCGTTTCGATCTTGATGCCATTCAGCCGCGCGAATTCGATCAACGCTCGAAGCAGCGCCCGGTTCTCAACCTGTCGGTCATCCGGAAAGAACAGAGACCCAAGTGAGTCGGGGGAAGCGAACGGCTCAAGCCTATGAGTCTCGGAGGCCGAAAGACGTTCGACCCGCATTCCCGCTGCTGTCTGCCACTCGAACCGCCGGCCAAGTTCGACCAGATCCTGGTCGGTAAACGCAAGGTAGAGGGTGCCTTCGTCGTCAAGTTCGATGTCGATACCTGTTTCATCCAGCAGTTCAGCCGCGAACGTTGAGTACCTGCGATTCGACTCGATGCAGAATCGAAAGAAATCGTCCGGTGCATCAGCCTCAGCCTGAGGGGCAAGCATTCCGGCAGCGGCGAACGACGCTTCGCGTCCCGGAAGAGATCTTTCCAGGACCGTAATGTCCCGGACGCCCTTGTTCCAGAGCGCTCTCGCGACAGACAGGCCGATCACGCCTCCGCCAACTATCAATACGTCTGATCTGTGCTCTCCCGACATGATTGATCCGAAACTCCCATTTTAGAACAGACGGTTGCCGAATCATAGCTTTCGGACGGGAGGCCTAGGCGGGGAATTCTCAATAGAGTGAAAGGAAAGGTGCTGGCAAAGAAGAGGCTGCCTGAACAGGCAGCCTCTATTGATGCCCGGAACTTACACCGAAAGTTCCGCAAGTTCATTGCAGCGGGTGTACATGGCTAAACGAAGCTGATTAAGGTCCGACGAGCTTCAGCTTGTCGCGCCTCCCCGCTACCGGCTATTGGCGCAAACTAAAGTTCGCGCGACAAAAGGCAGCGCGAGTCCTGCTCTAAACGGTGGTATTAGCTAACTCGGAACTCGGAACTGGGAACTTGGAATTCGGAACTAGCCATTCCCAATTATCAATCGTACTTTCGCGTCCCGCTTAGGCACGCTCCCTCACGGTCGCGTTTCCGCCGACTCAGCCTCGCGTCTAGTTTGAATCTTAAGTTAACTATGAACCCAATTTGGAACTCGAAACTTGGAACTCGAAACTATATCCCGCCTTCCGGAGCTTTGTAGTAGTTCTTGTCGACATCAGCCCATTTCGCAGGATCGAACAAGTTCATATCCAGATCGACGCCTGTGCGGACTTCTGTGTACTCTTCAAGAAAGAATTTGTTTCCATTGACGAGAAAAACGACTTCCGGCGCTACCCATCCTCCGCCCTTGGCTTTGAAATACTTGTTGAACTGGATCTCCTGGACCGATTCTCCGTTCGGCCCCGCCGGTTTGATCAGCTTCGTAAAGTAGAGATGCTCCTTGTCGATCCAGAACTGATGCGTTCTTTCATCGCCTTTCTTCGCCCCGACGACCCAAACCGGCCTGCCTTCCCAGCTGTTCTCACTAACGATCGAAAGGTCGTAGTTCATCGACTTTAGTTGCTCAACAGAATCCTTGACCGGCTGGCCGTAGACGTCAAAACCAAGCACCATTAGGTCGTGTACACGCGGCGCGGAATTGGCCAGCTTTCCACCTCTGAAAGTGTGTTGTTTGCCGTCAACGAACATCATTCCGTTGCCTGAATCAAGGGGCCCGAAGTCGATTCGGAGCTTGCCGGGAAGCGACATTGCTTCGTACCAGACAGTTTTCGTAACTGATCCGTCCTGAGCCCATTGGGTGTTCTTCTGAACAAAGGTCATCGTCTTGTACCACTTACCTTTGTACTTGTCGTGCATCGCCTGAAGGACGTCCTCGCCGCTCTTCATCTTCGAGGCCATCGCCGGGATGCAGGCCGCTGCGATCACAACGACCGCAAGAATTGTCTTTCTCATTTAACTCTCCTGTTAATTGATAGGATTTATGCAGGCTGAGCGTTAAAACGGACGGACACAGGAATTGTTTCAACACCGCCGGGTTTCTGCTGTTAGCTTTCAGCCCTGAGTTTGAATAGAATAGCCTTTGTTCAGAACAGTTTATTTGATATCGAATTGACCGATATGGCGAAACACACGATCACCCTGATCCCGGGCGACGGGATCGGTCCGGAGATAATCGCGGCTACAGTGAGGGTCATTGAGGCTTCGGGAGTCGACATTACATGGGAGTCCCAGATAGCCGGCTCGCACGCGCAGGAAAAAGTCGGTACGACCCTTCCCAACGACCTGATCGAATCGATCCGGAAGAACAAGGTCGCTCTCAAGGGGCCCTTGACGACTCCTGTCGGCAAGGGATTCACGTCGGTCAATGTAGGGCTTAGAAAGGCGCTTGATCTTTATGCCAACGTCCGTCCGATCAAGGCTTTGCCAAATGTCCCGTGCCGTTACCCGGAGCTCGATCTCGTCGTCATGCGCGAGAATACCGAGAGTCTTTACGCCGGTCTCGAGCACGTGGTCGTCCCCGGCGTTGTCGAATCTCTGAAGATCATCACAGAAAAAGCGTCCACAAGAATTGCCCAGTATGCTTTCGACTTTGCCCGTGACAATGGCCGCAAAAAGGTCACGGCGATGCACAAGGCGAACATCATGAAGCTTTCGGACGGGTTGTTCCTCGATTGCTTCTACAAGGTCGCGAAGGATTTTCCCGAGATCGAAGCAGACGACAAGATCATCGACAATGCCTGCATGCAGCTGGTTATGCGGCCCGAGCAGTTCGAGGTGATCGTAATGGAGAACCTTTACGGCGACATCGTTTCTGATCTCTGCGCTGGTTTGATCGGAGGTCTCGGACTTGCGCCCGGTGCGAACATAGGCGAACAGGGAGCAGTGTTCGAAGCTGTACACGGATCGGCCCCCGACATCGCGGGACAGGGGATCGCAAACCCGACAGCTGTCATGATATCCGGAATAATGATGCTCAGGCACATCGGAGAACGAGATGCGGCTGACAAAGTCGAGAAGGCCCTGTTCAGCGTTTTTGAAGATTCCGATATACGCACGCCGGATCTGGGCGGAACCGCATCGACTTCGGATTTTGCCTCTTCGGTTATTGAGAAGATGAGTTAAGTGAGTTTCGTGAGTCTGTCGAGTCTGTTGAGTCGCGAGCCCGCGAAGCGGGCGTCATATCAATAGCCCCATGCAAGCCGAAGGCGCAGCGTGGAGTTAAGAGCGAAAAATATCCGCACGCCGCGTAGCGGCGCAACCAAACGAAGGTCGCCCCTTCGGGGCAAAGATTTCGTTAGTCTCAACAGACTCAACAGACTCAACGGACTCAACAGACTCGACAGACTCAATAGACTGAACAGACTGATATGTCAGGCCTTTGGGAAAACCCCGCTTCGCACGGAGAAATTCTCAAGAAGGTGTGGAAGCATCTGGATCTAGGAGTGCTGGATTCGAAGCATCCGTTCCATACGCCCGTATTCGGAACGGTCTGTGACGCCAGTCCGGAAATGAGGGTAGTAGTTCTCAGAAGGTTTTGGCGCCGCCCACCCGCGATCGCATTTCACTCTCACTCCGGGTCACCAAAGATCGAACAACTCAGATCAAATCCCCGGTGCACGTGGGTTTTTTATCATCCAGATGAGAATTTTCAGACAAGAATCTCAGGAATTGCCGAGGTGATCACCGACGGCGATCTGGCAGATGAGCAATGGGCGGCGACTTCATTTTTCGCCCGGAGGTGCTATATCGGAAAAGCGCCCTCGCAAACAAGTAAGAAGCCTTCTCACGGAATGCCGAAGGAGATCGTTGAGAGGGAGCCTTCCGCCGAGGAAAGCAAAGCCGGGAGAGATAACTTCGCTGTAATCCTTTCGAAAATCGCGACCGTCGACGTGGTGGAGCTGGACGTACGCGGCCACCGCAGATCCTTTTTTGACTGGCGCGGAGGTGAGCTCAAGACTTCCTGGCTCACCCCTTAAACCCTGGACAACTAGCGATTTGCCGCAGTGCACGCTTCTTCGAGGATCGCGCGGGCGGCGGAATTTGAAGAAGTGGATACATCCGCATCTTTTACCTTGGGTCGGGTGATCTCGTTCGATCGCCAATAGAACAGGCTTTTTACGACGTTCAGTTCCTTTGTATCGCAGTCGCCTTCCCAAAGTTCAGAATTGAACTTAAAATCTTCCGCTTTCTTTTTCGGAGCCCGGTCCATTATGAACTTGAAATAGGCCTTCTTGTTATCAGGCACCATCCGTGTCCAAAACCTTATGTTGTCCTTGTAGCGGACGATCTGGGAAGTATTCAGATAGAACCTGACCACAAAATCCTGGGTCTTTGGGGTACTACCGATAAACAGCCAGGCCGCCTGTTTCCAGGGATCGTCCATTTTTATGCGAATCCTCTCCCGGCGCACCCAGCCTTCTGTTTCCCCTGACGAAACACGGGTCCATTTTCGGTCGAGATACGCGTTCTCGACGGTGATCTGGGAGCCTCTCGGAAGTGGTTTTAAGAGTGCGGAGCCCGAATTAGGCTCGCGGAGAAGTTTGGCCTCGACGTCTTGTACGGTCGCGGTGGTCTGTGCAGTAATGCCGATCGCAAGAAACGGAAACAGTAAGACGGCAAGCGATCCCCCTAGTCGCATAGTTCCTCCTAAGCAGGTGTTTCCCCGCGCTCCATGCGGGGCGGTCCTGAACACGACTCGAGCGATCGCTCTTAACTGACTAAGATAAAGGTTGTGGTTTTCGGCTTACTACTTTCTTGCTCTTTTCGCTTTCGACCTGCCTCCGTTCATCAGCTGTTCGATCTCTTCGGCCTCTTTCGGGACCTTGGTTGTCAGGTTTCGGTTGCCTTCTTCGGTGACCAGAACGTCATCCTCGATGCGGATACCGATCCCCCTGTATTTGGCCGGCGCGGAATTGTCATCCGGCGGCACATAAATGCCGGGCTCGACGGTCAAGACCATCCCCGGCGCAAACGGACGCGATGATTTTGCTTCCTGATCCTCGAAGTACCTGCCGGCGTCGTGAACGTCCATTCCTATATAGTGTCCAACTCCGTGCATGTAATACTTTTCGTACTTCTTATTCTTGATCAGGGTCTTTGTCGCACCCTTCAAAAGTCCGATCTTCTTCATTCCCTCGGTCAGCATCTCGATCGAGAGGTCCTGCCGCTCTTTTATCGTCGTCCCTGTAACCGTTGCGTCACAACAAGCCTTTTGAGTTTCCAGGACGATGTCGTAAATATCGCGCTGAGCCCTTGTGAACTTGCCGTTTACAGGAAAGGTCCTCGTGATATCCGACGCGTAGCCCTTGTACTCGGCTCCCGCGTCGATCAGTAGCAGGTCGCCGTCCTTGAGATCCGCGTTGTTGTCTACGTAATGAAGGATGGTGGCGTTCTCGCCTCCGCCTACGATGGAGTTGTAGGCGACGCCCGCCGCACCCTTGTCCTTCATATAAGCTTCCATCAGAGCCTCGACCTGAAACTCGTTCATTCCCGGCTTGACCTTTTTCATCGCCAGTCTATGAGCGTCAGCTGCGATCGTTGCGGACGTCTGCATCAGCTCGATCTCTTCTTCGGTCTTGTGAAGCCGCATCTCGTGAATCACGATCGTCGGATCGACGATCGTATGTGGCGGATATGCGGTTTTGAGCCTTCGGAAGCGCTGGTTCGAAAGATAGTCGAGGATCAGTTCATCAAGGTCCCTGTCCACTCCGAACCTGTAGTAAAGCTTTTCGTGCCCGTCAAGAAGCTTGCCGAGCTCCTTCTCGAACTTCTCGATCGGAAGTGCTTTTTGAACTTCATAGTTCTTCTTCGCGCCTTCGGTGCCTTCTCGCCTGCCGTACCACGTCTCCATCAATGGATCTCGCGGGCGGACGAACATCGTGTATTTCGTTCTTTTCCCGGGAGTGATCACAGCTATCGCATCGGGCTCCGGAAATCCGGTCAGATACCAGAAATCCGAGTCCTGCCGGAACTTGTACTCGGTGTCGTAACTGCGTGTCTTTTCGTGCGCGGCGGGAATTATAGCGATCGAGTTCTTGCCGATCTCGTCGATAAATTTCTTCAGCTGAGGTCTCATCAAAGCTCCTAAATGTATGATTTCGCGGAGTATTGTAACCCAATTCTCCTGCGGCGGGAATACTTTCGTCTCCGAAGCGGCGTAGCTTGTTCGAAATCTCGTAGAAACCAACTGCTATAATTCCGGCCAAAATCTTTCTAAAGGAGTGCTCCTATGAAGAAGTTCGTCATCTTGTTTTCCCTGTTACTTTCTGTATCAGCGGCCGCATTTGCCGATGAACTACCGCCACCGAAGAACACCGATCCCGTTGCCGGAACGTTGACCATTGTCCTCGACAAGGAAGCGAAGGAACCAAAGCTCCTTATCTCGCAGATCACGCTCGAAGAACTTTACAACGGCAGCGAATCAGCGGGTCTTGCTTCTGTTTCCAGAACGCAGGCGCTTTTCGGCGGCCTTCTTTTGTCTATCTCTTTTGTCATCGGCGGAGTCTGGTTGGCGAGAAGGAGGGTTCGTTCTGCCGGTGTTGCGGCCGGTCTGATATTTACTTTCGCAACCGGCACCGTCCTGATCTCGGCCAATGTCGGTCCGCCTGCGGCGTATCGCTCGATCAACAGCGGATTGTTCAGTGAGGGAATGCAGAATCAGAAGTATGCCGGCGGCCCTATCAAGGTCCAGGTTTCTACCGAGATCGCTGACGGGGCAAGGCTGATCATTCCTCTGGCAAAAGAAGGCTCTGACAGTAAGAAGAAAACCGACGAATAGATCGAAGCTATGCAGGAAGTCACCCGCATTCCAAAAGACATCTCCCGCGAAGTCGGCGCTCGTTTGCTGCTGGTCGCGGGTTCGGTCGGTTTCTGTGCCGCCGCTGCGATCGCGATCGCCGGCTTTCCCCTTCAGGCCTCGATCCTCACGATCTTCCTTTTCGCCGGGGTCCATAACTTTATGGAATTCCGGTATTTCCTTGCGAAGATGCCTCTCGTATGGGGGCGTTCCGCCGTTTACTACTCGGTCGCTATTACCGGGACGGTCTTCCTGACTGTCGGATACCTGTACCTCTACTTTTTCGGCGGAAACTGGCTGTGGAGCATTGTTTCGTGGCAGACATCGGTTTCTGCCTGGAATTCTATGTTCGTGCTTTGGGTCGGGATCCTGTTCTGGCTACGGGCAAGGCAGAAGCAACGAGCTGACGGAATGCCTGCGATGGCGATTGCCTTCTTTGCGGCGGGCCTTGCCTGGTTCGTCCCTGCGTACTGGAGCCTCGCGCTTGTTTACGTGCATCCGCTGATCGCGTTCTGGTTTCTTGAAAGGCAGATCCGCCGAAGCCGTCGAGAGTGGCTCCGCGCTTATCACCTTTTCCTGGCGACGATTACTTTGTTTATTATCGGGCTTTGGGCGGCATTGGCTTCAAGGCCCGACCTCTCGAACGAGACCGCCTTGTTCTGGAGGATCATTCAACACGCAGGCGGAGGCATACTAGCCGGCGTCTCAACGCATTTTCTTGTCGCGACACACGTATTCCTTGAGACTCTCCATTACGCCGCATGGATCGTTCTCATCCCACTCGTCGATCGGCGGGCGATTCCCTGGCGGTTCAGCTCCATTCCCCTCTTCGCGAACAAGAGGGGTTATCCAAAAATGGTCGCCTTTGGAGTCGCGGTCAGCGCTTTGCTTGTCGTGATCCTTTGGGCCGGCTTCTCGATCGACTACGCGACGACCCGCGACATCTATTTCGCATTCGCCATTGCCCACGTCCTCGCTGAGTTTCCTTTTTTGATCAAGTTAACGTAAGCAGTAAACCGTTTAGCGGCGGGCTTGCCCGCCCGATTGTGAGCCGTGAGCGGTGAACAGTAAGCAGTAAGCAGTAAGCAGTAAGCAGTGAGCTGTAAGCAGTGGACCGTTTAGCGGCGGGCTTGCCCGCCTGATCGTGAGCCTTGTCAGAAGCCCAAGCGTCAGCGCGGGCTCATGTCAGTACTGAGAACAAGGAGCTGAGGACCGAGTGTCCCGGAACTGCTTCCCAATCGAAATGTCAGATCTGGAACTTCTTCTCTGAAATCTGAAATCTGAGATCGCGCAGCGCACCGGAATCTGGAACTACACAGTCCGCGGTTCGGCTCACGCCTCAGGCACGCTCCCTGACGGTCGCATTTCCGCCGGTTCCGACGGCCCGTTCTTCGCACCTTCAGACTTGAACTCAACTCGAAACTCGAAACTTGAAACTCGGAACTGATCGCTGGCCGCGGTTCGGCTCACGCCTCAGGCACGCTTCCTGACGGTCGCGTTTCCGCCAGTTCCGACGGCCCGTTCTTCCCACCTTGAACCTTGAACTTTGACCGTTGGAGCCAACTCGGAACCTGGAACCCGGAACTCGGAACTACATAGTCTGCGCAAGAAAGTTTAATTCCCCCCGTTCGGCACCTGTCTTTGAAACAAACCTTTCATTCGTACGGGTCAAGAGGCTTTTCAGAAAAAGACCCGCGAAAAGGTCCAGATCCAGATTGAAACAACGGTCCGGTTTCCGAACCATTCCGGGCCGGTTTTCGCTTTCAGCATTCAAGAGAGGTGCATTATGCGCAGGTTTTTCGCAGTCACACTGCTTTTCGCCGTTGCAGCTATTTCGGCCGCGGCCCAGCAGGTTACCCAGGGATCGCTTGAGGTAATTGATTCAGAAGGGAAAGTCTCATCAAAGGTCCCGCTAAAACACACTGACGTAAACGCCGAGATCTCGGGATTCCTTTCCAGGGTCACGGTCAAACAGCATTTCGAGAACAATTTCGCAAGACAGATCGAGGCCAAATACGTTTTCCCCCTCCCGCAGAACGCAGCGGTCGACAGCCTCACGATGAGGATCGGCGAGCGGACGGTCCGGGGAAAGATAATGAAGCGCGATGAGGCGAATGAAGTCTATGAGGCCGCTAAATCAAACGGCCAGATCGCAAGCCTTCTAGATCAGGAACGCCCCAACATCTTCACCCAGTCCGTCGCCAACATCCTTCCCGGCGAAAAGATAATCATCGAGATCAGCTACGTTGAAACGCTGAAATACGAGGACGGAGCTTACGAGTTTGTATTTCCGATGGTCGTCGGGCCTCGCTACATACCGGGAAATCCTACCGGGGTAAGCGGTCCCGGGTTCGCTCCCGACACCGACCAGGTTCCCGACGGTTCGAAGATCACACCAAAGGTCGCCAAAGAGCGCGCGGGACACGACATTTCAGTAAGCGTCACTTTGGACGCGGGTGTTCCCGTCACACAAGTCAGTTCAAAATCGCACGAAGTCGATGCGCAGATGCTCTCCGCAAGCACATACAAAGTCGATCTCGCCGAAAGCAACACGATCCCGAACAAGGATTTTGTTCTTCGCTACGAGGTCGGCGGATCGGCGATCGAGGATGCTGTACTGACACACAGGAACGGGGACGGTGGGTACTTCACGCTCATCCTTCAACCGCCCGACAGGGTTCGCAGTGAGGACGTCACGCCGAAAGAGATCGTATTCGTGCTCGACACCTCCGGATCGATGTCGGGATTCCCGATAGAAAAGGCAAAAGAGTCGATGAAGATGGCGCTCGAAGGGCTTCATCCGCACGACACATTCAACCTGATCACCTTCGCTGGCGACACGCGGGTTCTTTTTGACGAGCCGGTCCTCGCAACCGAGCAGAACCTGAAGCTCGCCCAGGACTTTCTATCGACAAGAAGAGGCGGAGGCGGAACCGAGATGATGAAGGCGATAAAGACCGCTCTTGAGCCTTCCGATTCGCAGGAGCATATCCGTATCGTCTGCTTCATGACCGACGGTTATATCGGCAACGACATGGCGATCCTCGGCGAGATCAAGAAACACCCGAATGCCAGGATCTTCTCGTTCGGGATCGGCAGCTCTGTCAACCGATACCTGCTCGAAAAGATGGCGGTCGAAGGGCGCGGCGAAGCTGAATTCGTTTCGTTAAAAGACGACGGATCAGCCGCTGCTAAACGATTTCACGAGCGAGTGCGGAGCCCCCTCCTTACTGACATTTCCCTCCAGTTCAAGGGAGTCGAAGTGGCGGACGTTTATCCGAAGCGGATCAATGATCTGTTCAGCGCCAAGCCTTTGATCGTTCACGGTCGCTACAAGAATGGCGGGAAGGGAAGCGTGACGCTGAAAGGCAGATCATTCGGCCGCGAGGTCGTACGTGAGATACCCGTGAACTTCCCTAAGAAACAGCCTGCTCACGATGTTCTGGCTACGCTTTGGGCACGGACGCGGATCGGCGAGCTAATGTCCGAGGATTATTCGGGGATTCAGACCGGCAAACCCGAAAAGGAGATCGAAGAGGCGATCACGAACCTCGGTCTCGAGTACCGGCTGATGACCCAGTTCACGTCGTTCGTTGCAGTCGAGGAACGTGTTGTGACAGATGGCGGCAAGCCGATGACGATTGAAGTGCCCGTCGAAATGCCAGAGGGCGTCAGCCGCGAAGGTGTGTTCGGAAACGACGACGTGTTTATGGCTGCCAAGCGCAAGAATGGTGGCTTCGCAGGCGGGAGATCACTTGCGTCTGCAACGACGGCGCGGCCGGTCAGAAAGGTCGAATCGGAAGCCAAGTTAAGAGACTTCGACAAGGCAGATGAGAAAGAAAGACAGAGCGGAAACGAGGTTCTCCGGGAGATGAACAAAAAGGTTCTTCCAGCTCCTGTGTATCCGAAGAACGGCGGCCGGCGTGACATCGACGTTTACGTCGATGTCACCTTGGGTCCGGACGGAAAGGTGCTTGCCGCGAAAGCGAGAGGCGCAAATTCTGTCTTTGGAACCGCAGCAGAGAAGGCAGCGCTCAAGGCAGGTTTCAATCTTCCTGAGTTGGAAGCCGAGATCGAGAAGATCGAAGCGACGCTTTGGTACCGGTTCTCAAAGGACGGCAAAGCCCAGAGCGTTCCCGGGGTCCGGAATCTGTCGATCAAGACCAAACCGAACAAGTTCCACACCGACATCAGGTCGCTTGTGAAGCGCCTTGAGGAAGGCGGCACACCGAGTGCTTCTGAAGTCTTGTTCGTCAGCGGTTCGACGGCAAGCATCGTGGTACGGGTCAGTTCGATGGATGCAGGAACCAGGCGAAAGCTTGAGGCCGCGGGGTTGAAGGTCATCCTTGAAATGGCCTCCGCGAAAGCTTTCGTAGGCAAGATCGACATCGGCAAGATATCCGATCTTGCCGAGATCGAAGCAGTCACCTTCATTTCCCCTCAGCGTCGCTGAAGGGAATGAAAGGGACAGGGACGGCAAGCCTCTGCTTCCGGTCCAGGTTCAGGGCCGGCCTCCTCCGCCCCTGTCCCGTTTTTTCTCAGTTAGCCAAGCAAAACGCCGGGTGTGTTAAACTCCCGGCGTTCTTTTTTGCGATGCTTCTATTTGATGTTCCAAGCGGGCCTTTCGGAGGCGACATAAGCTGGTTGTGGTTCTTCCTTCCGGTCGGCTATGCCGTGACCGTTCTCATCGAGGCTCCGGTCCTTTTCTTCCTCTTGCCAAAGATCTTCAGCGCCAAAGCCAGGCTGTTGAGCGGTCTTTGGCTTACAGCGTGCACCTATCCGGTAGTCGTGCTAGTGCTGCCTGCTCTCATGTTCGGTTCTTCGCGGATCGCGTATCTTGCAGTTGCGGAGATCTTCGCGCCTTTGGCTGAATGCATTCTCTTCTGGCTGGCATTCAGGGGAACACAAGGTATTACGAGCGGAAACTGGATCAGATCGTTCGCCGTGATCACCGTCGCTAATCTGATTTCATTCGGGATCGGCGAAGTGCTCAATTACACTGTCTGGTACGGCCTGTTCTAGGCGCGGTACAAAGAACCTGCGACAGTTGCTAGAATTCCCGAATGGACCTTCGCATCACGGAAATATTCCTTTCAATTCAGGGCGAATCGACGCACGCCGGGCGCCCGTGCAGTTTTGTAAGGCTGACCGGATGTCCGATGCGTTGCGTCTGGTGCGATTCCGAGTACACGTTCACAGGCGGTGAGAAAATCTCTTTCGATGACATCTTCACGAAGCTTGAGGAGTACGAGTGCAAGCTTGTAGAAGTTACTGGCGGCGAGCCTCTGGCTCAGAGGAACGTGTTTCCTTTTATTGAGGAGCTTTGCGACCGAGGCTATGAAGTGCTGATCGAGACCGGCGGATACGTATCGACCAAAGAGGTCGATGACCGGGCAGCGCTTATCCTCGACGTGAAGTGCCCAGCGTCGGGAGAGGCTGAGCGAAATCATTGGGCCAATCTTGAGCGGCTTGATCCGGAGAAGGATGAGGCAAAGTTTGTTGTCGCAGATCTGGAAGACTGGGTCTGGTCAAAGGAGATCATCAAGAAGTACGATCTTGAGATTCGTACAAAGGCAGTCTTGATCTCACCGGTTCACGGGTCGCCTCATCTTGCTGAGATTTCTGAGGCGGTCGCCTCAAGCGGGCTGAAAGTGCGCCTGAATCTTCAGGTGCACAAGTTTATCTGGGGGCCGGATGCACCCGGAAGGTAGTTCGCGCCATGTATCAAGGAACAAAGATCATGTTTCAGCGACACCTTAGTCTCCATTCTGATGCTCTTTTCGCGGGCTGGGATAAACCGTCATTGATCCTCGATACATGATCCCTGACCCTTGAAACCTGGAATATGGAACTCGGTACTGATATTGCGGTTTGCCTCGTCTCCGGCGGGATGGATTCGTGCGTCACGGCGGCGATAGCGGCTAGAGAGTCCAAAGAGCTTGCCTTTCTTCACGTATCGTATGGCCAACGGACCGAGGCGCGTGAGCGAAAGGCCTTTCAAGATATAACAGATCATTTCGGAGTCGATCAGAGGCTTGAAGTTTCGATAGAACATCTCGCAAAGATCGGCGGATCTTCCCTCACCGATACGAACATCGAGATCTCTGACGCGCAACTCGATAGCCCCGATATTCCCTCCAGCTACGTTCCTTTCAGAAATGCCAATATGTTGTCCATCGCCGTAAGCTGGGCCGAGGTGATCAAGGCTTCATCGATCTACATTGGCGCGGTGGCGGAAGATTCCAGCGGCTATCCGGATTGCAGGCCGGAATTCTTCGGAGCATTTGAGGCGATGGTCGCTCGGGGTACCAAGCCTGAAACCCAGCTGCGCATTCGAACACCGATCATTCATCTTTCGAAATCCGAGATCGTCAGTCTGGGCATCGAGCTAGAAGCACCGCTTGAGCTCACCTGGTCGTGCTACCGAAATGAAGACCTTGCCTGCGGGACCTGTGACTCGTGCGCTCTTCGTCTGAGGGGGTTTGGGCACGCTGGCGTTGAAGATCCTTTGAGATATGAAACTTGAAAAGTGATCAGACCTCGCGGCGCCGTAGGAGCCAAATAAAGCAAAACGATCTCTTTAGTACTTCCTTGAACATTCCCGGTTCTTCGTCCGTATACTCGGAATCACCTGCAAGAGATGACCATCTGACAACCGATATCAACCTGACTTAAGGAGATGCGATGACCAACCTATCGCGCGCGAAGCTTGCTGCTGCGGCGCTTTCCGTGTCTTTGATCGCCTGTATTTTGGTGTTTGCACCGTCGCCGACGAGTATCGCGTTCGCGGAACTCGTGCCTGAACCTACTCCAACTCCCGAAGCGGCGTTCGACCAGGAAGCCGCGATCGCAAAGATCCGCGAGTCAATAAAAGGCCGCGAGAACGAGCCTGCCGGAAAGGTGTTCAAGAACGTAGAGAATCTCTCCGAGATGCCCGCCGGCCGTCTGCTTGCGGTGATGCAGTTCGGCTACAGCCGCTCGTTGGGAGTCGATTGCACCCATTGTCACTCCGCGGAGAACTTCGCGTCTGAGGCGAAACCCCAGAAGCAGATCGCTCGTGACATGCACGTGATGATGGGTAAGATCACGGGTGAGATGTTGGGTAAGATGGAGAGCCTCGGCGGTAGACAGGCGATCGTGAATTGCACTACCTGTCATCGCGGGCAGATCAAGCCGGCCACGAACCTTCAACCCAACTAGAGAAAATGAAATCGAGAACCCTAATCCTGCAGTTGATCGTCATCGCACTCTTGATGGCGCCTCTTTTCGGGCAGAACAGAAGAAATGCGCCGATAGCCATCACGAACGTCACAGTCATACCTATGGATCGCGAGAGGTCGATTCCAAACGCGACTGTGATCGTAAGCGAAGGAAAGATCGCGGAGATCCGAACCGAACGAGAAATTCCTGAAGGCGCGACGGTTATTGACGGAACCGGCAAATTCCTGATCCCGGGTCTCGCCGATATGCATGCGCACCTGTTCTCCGACTATGAGTTCCCGGACGAGCTTGCGGAAGATGAGCTCCGGTTGATGCTCGCCAGCGGAGTGACGACTGTAAGGCTGATGATAGGTACTCCGGAACACCTCGTTCTTCGGGAGAATGTCGACCGGGGAAGGGTTTTTGGACCTAAGATCTTCGCGGCAAGTCCTCAGATCGCGGGGCGCAGTTTTGGCGATATCTACAACGGATACGTTGCGACCAATCCAGAGCAGGCAAGGGAAGCCGTGCGGAACGCTAAAGCCGACGGATACGATTTCGTCAAACTGACGTTCTTTATCTCGAAGCCCGTATATGACGCGGTAGTCGACGAGGCGAAGAAGCTGGGAATACCAGTGATCGGCCACGTCGACCGGCAAGTCGGACTTGACGCGGCTCTTGATGCGGGGCAGCAAGTTGAGCACCTTGACGGCTATTTCGAAGCGATGCTTCCCGAAGGATCGGAACTCCCCGGATCGACCTCCGGAGTTTTTGTCTGGCGACCGGATGCGTGGCAGAGCCTGGATGTTCTAGATGAGGGAAAAATCGCCCAACTCGCTAAGAAAACGGCAGAGAAGAGTCCGTATTCTGTTCCTACGCTTACATTTTTGAAGAAGGCCTTTGGCTCGGGCCAGACTGACGAAGAGATTGTTGCGAGGCCTGACTACGGATTTCTTCCCGACAAGATCCGGGACGAAATGAGCGGCCCGAGGAACCAGTTCTGGAAGTCTCCTCCTTCAGAAGATCGGCGCGCAAAATATGTCGACTACAGGAACAAACTTGTAAAGGCGATCCACGATGCGGGCGGCAAAGTCATGGCAGGCTCCGACGCGCCGGAGTGGTTTCTGCTTTATGGATACACGCTTCATAGAGAACTTGAAAGCCTACGCGAAGCGGGACTCTCGAACTACGCAGTGCTTGAGTCCGCCACAAGGAATCCGGCTGAGTTTCTGGGCGAGATCGATGTGGCCGGGACGATAGAGCCGGGCAAGCGCGCGGACCTTGTACTGCTTGACGCTAATCCCCTGAACGAGATCTCGAACACACGAAAGATCGCGGGCGTGATGGTGCGCGGCCGCTGGGTGGGGAAAGAATCGATCGAAACGATGATCTCAGGCATCCGCCCCCGGTTTCGAGCGGCGTTTGAGAAAAGGCCTCAGCTTATCTCTGATCATCCGAGCTTGAATGGCAGCGCTTACCGCGGAACCTTGGATCCGGACGGAAACTCTCTGTACTTCTTTAGGAAGATGGACCCCCGGGCGGAAGATTACAGGATCTTCAGAACGGACAGGAAAAACGGGAAGTGGACACCGGCGGTTCAGGTCGATCTGGGTGGTGACCACTCCGATCTTTATCCGTCGATCTCAAGAGACGGCAAACGGATGGTCTTTGCTTCATACAGAAAGGCACCCGGCGACACCTCCGACAAGCCAAACTCTCATATCTGGATGGCCGAAAAAACAGGAGCCGGCTGGGGCGAGCCAACGCTCGTAGAGAACGTGAACAGGCTTGGCTGGTATCACTCGTGGGTCGAATTCGGCCCTGACGGCTCGATCCACTTTCGCAGAACGAGCCCCGATTGGTCACAAACCGAGACGCTCGTTGCGAGGCCTGATGGCGACAGCTTCAGACCTCCCGCGCCATTTGAGCCGGTGAAGAAATGGCAGGGCTGGAGGCAGGATGTTGATGTCGAGGGGGGAACTCCCGGCCCGACCGAGGACCTTGTTTTCCTCAACGTGCGATCGAGAGACCCCGCTTCCGGCAGATTGGCGACAGACATTTGGGTAACCCGCAGAGATAACGGCGAATGGACCGAGCCGGAGCCGCTTGGCCCGACGATTAACCTGGGGGGGATCGATCTGTTCCAGTTCTTCTCGAAGGACGGCAGCACGATGTATTTCGTACGCGACTTCGAACGCATCTACTCGTTCCCGATGGCCGATGTGATGCGTACGATAGAATGAATGGATCAACAGTTGGAAGAAGATAGAACAACAAGGAGGCTTCGATGAACAGACGCGATTGGCTAAAAGAAATGGGCGCTGCCGGCGGCATCTTTTTGATCTCACCCGCAGCTTTTGCCTGCGGACGAAACGGCGCAGATCCGTCTGTAGCGCAGGTTAGAACATCGGGGCCTAAAGCTAAGGTTGCGTTCGTGAAGACCTCCGACCGCGCAGAAGGGGTAAAACGCGCGATCGAACTTCTAGGCTACAAGGACGAGTTCAAAGGCAAGAGCGTTTTCGTCAAACCGAATTTCAACAGCGCCGACGTTTTTCCCGGATCGACCCATAACGACACATTACTGGCTGTTACGGAAGAACTTCGGGGAATGGGAGCAAAAGATATGACGATCGGTGACCGTTCCGGAATGGGCGACACCGCCGCGGTGATGCGCTCGAAAGATATCCCCGCCCTTGCAAAGGATCAGAGTGCGTCGACGCTCGTTTTCGATGATCTGAAAGACGACGACTGGAAGCTCTTCCGGTTTGAAAACAGCCTATGGAAGAACGGTTTCGCGATCCCCAAACCCGTGCTCGCCGCAGAAGCGATCGTTCAGACCTGCTGTCTGAAGACTCATCGTTTCGGAGGGCATTTCACGCTTTCATTGAAGAATTCCGTCGGCCTTGCGGCGAAACGCATTCCGGGCAATCCATACAACTTTATGAGCGAGCTTCATTCGTCGCCGAATCAGAGGCGGATGATCGCCGAGATCAATGCTTCCTACAATCCTTCGCTTGTCGTGCTTGACGGCGTGGAAGCGTTCACGGACGGCGGACCTGACAAAGGAACCAGGGTCGCTTCGAATGTAATCATTGCCGGAACGGACCGGGTCGCAGTCGATGCGGTAGGTGTCGCCGTTCTTCGGCATTTCGGAACGACAGCGAATGTGTCGAAAGGGACGATCTTCGAACAGGATCAGATCGCACAGGCAGCGAAGCTGGGCCTCGGCGTCACGGCGCCCGAACAGATCGAGATCCTCACGGACAGTGGGGAAAGCAGGGAGTATGCGAGCGAGATCGGGAAGCAATTTTCATATCAGGAGGAAGTCATTAATTGAGAATTGATAATTGGAAATGGTCGTTTGTATTAGTGGTCGTTTTAGCAGCCTCGGGCGGAGTTTTTGCGCAGGGTCCCAAGGACGCATCTCAGGAAGCGAATCTTAAAGCACGGCTTCAGACCAAGCTGGACGACTGGCACAAGGCTGCGAAGTTCTCGGGCGCGACGTTGGGCGTTTGTGGGGCAGATGGCGAGTGCTTCTCGCTGGCGACCGGATACTCGGACAGAACAGCGAAGACAGCGATGAAGCCCGACGACATTATGCTCGCGGGCAGTGTTGGAAAGACATATGTCGCCGCAGTCGCGCTTCAGTTGATCGAGCAAGGGAAGATCGGGCTCGACGACAAGATCAGCAAGTATTTCGGAAAGGAAGAGTGGTTTTCGCGCCTTCCGAACTCGAAAGACATCACGGTGCGCCAGTTGATGAGCCACACAAGCGGGCTTGTGCGCTACGAGTTCAATCCCAAGTTCCTTAAAGACCTGACGGCGGAACCTCAGAAGTATCGTGAACCGGTCGAATTAATATCCTACTTGTTCGATTCGGAGGCGCCGTTCGAGGCTGGAAAGGGCTGGGAGTATTCCGACACGAACTTCATCGTGCTCGGAATGATCATCGAGAAGGTGTCCGGAAAGAAGTATTACGAACTGGCGGTGAATAACGTCCTCAAGCCGTTGAAGCTTACGAAAACCAAGCCCCAGGACGGACCCATGATCGAGGGTTTGATCCAGGGCTACGCCGGCGCGGGAAATCCTTTTGGCGGAGCGGACGAGATGCTGAAGGACGGGAAGTTCGCGATCAATCCGCAGTTCGAATGGACCGGCGGCGGAATGGCTTCGACCAGCGGCGATCTCGCGAAATGGGCCAAGGCGATGTACGAAGGCAAGGCGTTCGGAAAGGAAATGCTGGCCGAAATGCTGAAAGGAACAAAAGCGCCTATGCTCGGGCCGGAAGCCGAATACGGCCTCGGCGTAATTATCCGCCCGACGCCGCAAGGGCTGACCTACGGCCATAGCGGTTTCTTCCCGGGTTACATGACGGAAATGATGTACTTTCCGGAGAGGAAGATCTCGCTCGCGCTTCAGGTAAATTCAAGCGTTCCCCGCGACATCGGGAGAAGACCCGACAGCGTCCTTGTCGAAATGGCTGCCGAAATCTCGACGGAGCAGTAGCCAACCGGGTTTGAAACAGGATGGACAGGATGGGCATGATCGCGGAACTCAGCATTCGTCGTGGCGAATTCCGCTGTATGTAATTACTCCTTAATCACGATCCTTAGGGTCCTGTCTATCCTGTTTCGCTTTTCTTCTGTCTTTGCTCATCACTTCCGTTCCGGCTACTGTTGCCCTTCGCTTCCCCCCTGGGTACTTATGATGTGTAGATGGAGCTCGCCAACGATCCCGCTAATGTTCAGCGGAATTCGACCACAGTTTGTTGACATCCGTTTTCATTAAGGTCAGAATGAAGTTTCCCGTTAGGCTGAAAGTTATGAAAAGAGTCATCACTGTGCTGACGCTCGCAGTTGCAATTCTCTCCGTCTCCGTTTCCGCCGTTGCGAAGCCGAGAGACATGAGCGGCGAGATCGCTGTTGCCGCGGAGAGGATCAGGCCAAAATTGATCGAGTGGCGCCGTCACTTTCACCAGAATCCGGAGCTTTCGAATCGCGAGTTTGAAACGGCGAAGTTTGTCGCCGAGCACCTCCGCAAACTCGGGTTCGAAGTCCGAACTGGAATCGCCAAAACCGGCGTCGTCGGGATACTGGATAGCGGAAGGCCGGGGCCTGTGATCGGTCTCAGGGCAGATATGGACGCGCTTCCTGTAAAGGAAAGGGTCGACGTTCCTTACGCCTCAAAGGTCACGGCTGAATACAACGGCCAGACCGTTCCAGTGATGCACGCCTGCGGGCACGACACGCACATCGCGATACTTCTGGGGACAGCTGAAGTTCTTAACGGCTTGAAGGACGAGCTGACCGGCAAGGTCGTGTTCATCTTTCAGCCCGCAGAAGAAGGTCCTCCGGCGGGAGAAGAAGGTGGTGCTCCCCTGATGGTGAAAGAGGGCGTGATGGACGATCCGAAGATCGATGCAATATTCGGACTGCACATCAATTCGCAGACGGAGATCGGAAAGATCGGCTACAAATATGGTGCGGCGATGGCATCGTCCGACTGGTTCAAGATCACGATCAAGGGCAAGCAGGCGCACGGTTCAGCCCCGTGGGACGGCATCGATCCGATCGTTACGGCGACACAGATAATCAACGGGCTTCAGACGATAGTCAGCCGCCAGTCACGGCTTACTACAGCTCCTGTAGTGATTACCGTCGGAAAGATCAACGCCGGCGTGCGGGAGAATATCATTCCGGAAGAGCTTGTAATGGCCGGTACGATCCGGACACTCGATCCGGCGATGCAGACGGAAGTTCACGACAAGATCCGCAGGACGGTTAAGTCGATCGCCGAAAGTACGGGCGCAACTGCCATGGTCGAGATCGATACCAAAACGCTTGTTACTTACAACACGCCGGAGCTTGTCAAGCGGATGCTTCCGTCACTTGCGAAAGCAGCCGGAAAAGCGAACGTGATGGAAAGGGAATGGACGACCGGAGCGGAAGACTTTTCATACTTCGGGACCAAGGCACCCTCTTTCTATTTTTTTCTTGGAGGTATGCCGGCCGGGAAGGATCCGAGAACGGCGGCGGGTCACCACACTCCTGACTTTTATCTTGATGACAGCAAACTTGATGTGGGCGTAAAAGCGTTTTGCAACATTGTGTTCGACTACGCTGCGGCGCAATAGAGAAACAGGTAGATGCTCAGAAGCACGAAGAGAGTCGTTTTTCTCAGTTTGGGACTGATCGCGGTCGGTCTGGGGTTTCTTGGTGTGTTCCTCCCGCTGCTTCCCACTACACCCTTTTTGCTGCTTGCAGCATTCCTTTTCTCTAAGAGCTCTGAACGTCTGCACGACTGGCTTTTGAATCACAGGATTTTCGGCAAGTTCATACGCGACTGGCGCGAGCACCGCGCGATCGCCCCTCGTGCGAAAGTGCTCTCGGTCGCGATGATAGTCCCCCTCTACAGCTACACGATCTTTTTCCACGATTTTCACATCGCGATAAAGATCGTTCTCGGCGCGATGGCGATCTGGTCGATCGCGTTCATTCTCACAAGGAACAACGGTCCTCGAAAAGAAGCGATCGATGTTTCGGTTGCTCCGGCGGAACCGGCGAACGGATAGGCATTCAGATCGGATCCCTTGAACTAAAGGAGGCTGCATGAAAACGCAGTCTCTTTCTTTTTTTAAAGTTCGGCAAATTCTAGCGGTAGGAAACGAACAGTTATCAGTTGCCCCCTGCTTTAGCGGGGGGTTAGCAGACATAACAAAACGGAAATGGGGCTTCAGCCCCTTAAATCACCGGCTAAAGCCGGCCAACGAAAATAGAAGACCCCTTTCTCCCCCCCCCCCCGTTAAAACGGGGGGCAACTGATACGTATGTTCCCTGGAGACACTCATACACGGGTTTAGGCACGATAAGAGGCTGCCCTGTTGGACAGCCTCGTCTGTAATCTTTCTGACTTCATTCGCCGCTACACGGCTGGAGGGATGGGGAATCGCCTGTTACCGTGGGCTGCGCCCTTCGGGCTGACCCACGGCTAAACGCAATTCACCGCTACGCGGTCCGATTCCCAGCTTCTCTAATGCCCGTCGCTTGCGCTCCGGGTTCCGATTCAGTTCTGCCCGTCGCTTGCGCTCCGGGTTCCCATTCAGTCTACCGACGATTTACGCTTGCAAATGCGCCTCGACGAACCAGAGCTGTTTGTCGATACCGCGCGCGACTTCCGTAAACAGGTCAGCTGTCACAGCGTCTCCTGCCTCTTCGGCGTCATCGATGTTCGCTCGCGTCGCTTCGGAGAAGGCCGCTAGTGCTGCGGATAGTGCATCTACGTGATCGCGACCGTCCGTGATCTCCATCGGGTATTGCTTCAACGAACTCTTCTCGGCGGAAACTCGAACAGTTCCTTCCGCCGTTCCTCCGAGGATCGTAACTCTTTCAGCAATCATATCCGTATAATTTTCGACCTCGTCCGCGACCTGGTCAAACAACTCGTGAAGAGCGATAAAGCTGGCGCCTTTCACGTTCCAGTGCGCCTGTTTTGCCTGCGACTTAAGATCAATAGAATCCGAAAGCCTGGCGTTCAACATCTCGATAACCTCTTCCCTGGTTTCCTTCTTTATATCTATTTTTGTTTCGTGCATTTTTCTTAAAATTCCTCCAATTAGAATTATTCTAATTCTAATAAGATTGCTAGTCAAGGCAGGATCGTCGCCTAAGGATCACCACGCGCCCATATTCAAATACTTAAGAGCGATCTCCTGAGCTTTAAACACTCGCTTCCCATATTCGGTGGGTAAATAAAGTCTTTTTTGTCCCTGAGACGCGGCGTCTTCATCTTCCGTCCTGGAATCCAGCAGCCCCTTGTCGACCATCCGTCCGAGGGTAACGTAAACAGTCCCCTTTTTAAGTTCGCCGTCTGACATTTCCACCATCTCGAGACCGAACATCTCCCCATTCCTCTCAAGTAGATCCATCACAAGGAACTCGATTCCGGAAAGTGCGGGAAACTCATATTCACTAACCGTTGTATCAGTGCGTTTAAAGTCCATTTCGTCTTACATTATGTAAGTGTGGGCCGCTAGTCAAGACAGCGCTTGTGCGTTTCCGAAGGCATGCCTAGAATCGAAACTATGCTTGTGCTCGGGATCGAAAGCTCTTGCGACGAGACAGCCGCCGCCGTAGTCGATAACGGAAGGAAGATCTTGTCTTCCGTCATCTCGTCGCAGATCGAGATTCACCGTGAATGGGGAGGGGTAGTACCAGAGATCGCTTCTCGCGAACACCTTTTGAAGATCGATCCTGTAGTATCGGAGGCATTGGATAGATCTGGGGTTTCGATCCAAGACATCGACGCGATAGCAGTTACCAACGGACCCGGTCTCGTCGGCTCGCTGCTTGTCGGCGTTAACTATGCCAAGGCGCTCGCGCTGGGACTTGGGATTCCATTTATAGGCGTCAATCATATCGAAGGTCATTTCTTTTCGGTGGTGTTCGAGAATCCTCCGATCGAATATCCCGCGATGGCGCTCATCGTTTCCGGAGGCCATACTAATCTGTTCTTCGCTCCCGAAGCAGGCAAGTACGAATTGCTGTCCAGAACAAGGGACGATGCTGCTGGCGAAGCGTTCGACAAGGTAGCAAAGATGCTCGGGCTCGGCTATCCGGGCGGTCCCGTGATCGAGAAGATCGCAAAACAGGGTGACCCGAAAGCAATTCGCTTTCCGATCGCCAAGATCTCCGACGGCACACCTGATTTCAGTTTCAGCGGATTGAAGACGGCGGTCGTGAACTACCTGCGAGAGAATGAGATCGAGCCGATTTCTGCCGGGGAGGAACCGGGAAAAGACGTGCGGGACGTTTGCGCGAGTTTTCAGGACACGGTAGTCCGCACTCTACTGAAAAACACTTCGAAACTGGCAAAGGAGCGCAAGCCGCGAGTGCTGATCGTCGCAGGAGGAGTCGCTTGCAACGAGGCTCTTCGGACGGCTTCAATGAGGCTTGGCGAAAAGCTGGGAATTCCCGTCTATTTCCCGTCCCGCCACCTTTCTACAGATAATGCAGCGATGATCGCCGCGGCCGGTCACTTTCATCTCATGCGAGGCGAACGGTCGGATGCTGGCCTGAAAGCCGACGTCGGGATCAGGCTTCAGAACCACCGCATCAGCCCGGAACGGTCCGGCAAGAACCTTCCTTACAAGGTTTAGGGTTCGCGTAAATGTACTTACATTGTTAAAATTCGAGAACTGCTCTCGTGGCCTCTCTCCGAATGAAATGGCCGGTTTAATGATTCGACCAGTGTTGACCTTGCTCCTGTTGTTTGCAGCCGGAATAGTGATGTCCTCTATTGCCGAGGCAGCGCCGGCCGATTGGCATCCGGTCAGGTGTGCTATTCCAACTTTCGAGGTGGAGTTTGAAAGATCTCAGGCCGTGTTTATCGGAAAGGTGATCTCGATCGAAAAGGATGCAGACCGAAAAGTCTTCGAGTTTGAGATCGAGAAGTTCTGGAAGGGCGTCGAAGAAAGCAAGGTTGTCGTCACAGTATCCGAGAATCCGCGGTTCCAGGCTCAATTCACAAAAGGCGGCCGTTTTCTTGTATTCGCGAAAGCGGACGAAGAGGGCGGTTTGTTTGACGGCAGGTGTTCGCGTTCAAAGGATCTGGACCGCAATCCGGAAGGAGCTGAAGAAGATCTCGATAAGCTAGGCCCTGGAAAAGAGCTTGAGATCTAACCTACGAGGCCTCCTAACGACTAGTGACTAACAAATGAAAGCAATATCAGCGTTTTTTCTTTCTGCGGTACTCTGCACCGCGGTGTTTTCGCAGGGCTCTTTTACGATCCAGAGGAAGCCTTTCCTGACGGGACTCAGTTCGCCGCTCT
The DNA here is from genome assembly GCA_003385635.1 of Acidobacteriota bacterium. Taxonomy (GTDB): domain Bacteria; phylum Acidobacteriota; class Blastocatellia; order Pyrinomonadales; family Pyrinomonadaceae; genus Aridibacter. The sequence continues at coordinate 540,314 of QQUY01000003.1, forward strand.
TTCTCACTCATGCCAAAGACGGTACCAAACGGCTCTTCGTCGTTCAGCAAAGGGGAATCATATGGGTAGTTGATCCGATCACCCGGGAAAGGAGCGAATTCATAAACCTCGCATCGAAAGTCAGCCAGACAGGTAGTGAACGGGGGCTTCTGGGTCTGGCGTTCCATCCGGATTTTGAGAACAACGGCTATTTCTTCGTCAACTACACGCGAAACACTGACGGCGACACGGTCATCGAGCGATACAAGGCGGTCAATGGCAACACGACAGGGGATCTTGCCAGCGGTCGGACGGTGATCGTAATCGAACAGGATTTCTCGAATCACAACGGCGGCATGATCGAGTTCGGACCGGACGGGTTTCTCTACATCGGAATGGGAGACGGAGGTTCCGCGTTTGACCCGAACAATCGTGCGCAAACGATAACCAGCCTGCTCGGGAAGATGCTCAGAATAGATCCTGACGTATCAGGTAACGACGGGAATCCGCCCTACGCGATCCCTGCCGACAACCCCTATGTTGGAAAAGCGGGAGCCGATGAGATCTGGGCACTGGGTCTTCGAAACCCGTTCAGATGGTCATTTGACCGTGGCGGAACGAATCAGCTTTGGGCGGGCGACGTAGGCCAGGGAGCGATAGAAGAGATCGATATCGTCACGAACGGAGGCAATTACGGCTGGAGGGTTTATGAAGGCAACAACTGCACTAACCTGGATGTTGGCCTTTGCGATCCCGACGACTTTGTTGCTCCCGAGTTTACATATACTCATTCCGGCGGGCGCTGTTCGATCACAGGCGGATACGTTTACAGGGGCAGGCTGGGCACGTTCGGCGATGGCGATTATCTCTTTGGCGATTACTGCTCAGGTGAGTACTGGCGGCTTGTTGCTCCGGGAATTTCGACCATTGTTGAGAACACGCCGCGAAACATTTCATCATTCGGTGAAGATGCCGATGGAGAGCTTTATCTCGTTGGCCTTGGGGGAACGGTCGACAAGCTCGTCCGCCTCGCCTCGTCAGCTGATTTTGACGGCGACACCTTGACTGACATCGCGATGTACAGGCCATCGAACGGCGTCTGGTATATCAATCAGAGCGGCAGCGGGACCCCTCGATTTGTTCAATTCGGCGTCGCGCAGGATATTCCAGCGGCGAAGGATTTCGATGGAGACCGGGTCGCGGATATCGCCGTTTACAGGCCGTCAAGCGGAACCTGGTACATCATTCGAAGCTCGGACGATACCTTTCAGGCGATTCAATTCGGCGTCAGCACCGATATTCCTGCGGCCGCTGACTTTGACGGCGATTCCAAGGCCGAGCTTGCAGTTTTCAGGCCTTCGAACGGTGTCTGGTACAAGATGGACACGACCACTCTCGCCTTCTCGGCGGTGCAGTTCGGTGTCAACGGCGACATCCCGGTCCAGAGCGATTACGACGGTGACGGCACCGCTGACATCGCAGTTTACAGACCTTCAAACGGCGTCTGGTACAGACTGAACAGCATTGATGGATCGTTCTCTGCGATCCAGTTCGGGATCTCGACCGATCTTCCCGCTGCCGGCGACTTTGACGGCGACGCCCGAACTGACATAGCCGTCTACAGGCCGTCACAAGGAATCTGGTTCATCCTTCAGAGCGGTTCTCGGACCGTCAGATACGAGTCCTGGGGAATCTCGACCGACATCCCCGTGGTCGGTGATTATGATGGAGACGGCAAGGATGATGTCGCGGTTTGGAGACCGAACAACGGTGTCTGGTACATTCAAAAGAGTGCCGGCGGATCGACATTTGCTCAGTTCGGTGTGAATGGAGACAGGCCTTTACCGGCTTTCGACAAGCCCTGAATCCAGCAAGGTTTCAGAACCAGGGCGTCCGCGCGAGCGTGAGGACATTGACCTCGGCTGCTGCGGACGCTTTGAGCGTTTGGGCACAGGCGGAGGCCGTCGAGCCGGTCGTAAAAACATCGTCGACCAGGATCACCCTTTCTTCCGCGATCCTGCGCGGCTTTGCGACTGCAAACGAATTCTTGACGGACGCCTCCCTCGCCTTCTTGTCCATCCCCGCTCTATGCATTCCGAAGTGGCCGCTTCTTTCAAGCACGTCTGAAACGGACGGGATTCCCGTGTGTTTGTCGAGGACCTGCGCAAGGAGTTCCGCTTGATTGAAACCTCGTTCGATCTTCCGCCTCTCCGAAAGAGGAACGGGAATGAGCATCGTTGCTGAATGGAATCCCGAAGTGTCGAAGCGGCCAACAATCAGATCACGAACTCTTTGGGAAATAAGGGGCTCCTCTTTCAGCGCGAGAACAGCGGCTTTGGCAGCGAAATCGTACTCCGCTGCGGCTACCGCCCGATCATAGTGGTCTTCGACACATCGGGAACATCGCGAGGTAAGATCGAACCGACCAGTTGGTACTAGTAGCCCGCACTTGGAACAGCAGGATTCGCGACCAGTGTAGATCTTTGTTTTGTCCCAGCAGGAGTCGCAAGCGGGTCCAAACGCAAGAGATTCGACGCATCCACCACAGATGGAGCAGGCGCGCGGGAAGGCTAGTGTCAATAATGGGTCGAGAATCCTGTCGATCATCGCGTGAGGAACGGACCGAAAGATCTCTTAATGTAAGAGGGACAAAGCGGCGCTTATTCGTCCAGCAAGCCCTGTTCAAGCAACTGCTGACAGTCGAGGCAATAACGTGCCCAGGGTACTGCGTTCAAGCGCTTTGGATTGATGTCTTTCTCGCAATTCTGGCAAAGACCGTATTCTTCGTCTTCGATCCTTTCCAGCGCGTCGTTGATCAGCGTGAGCTGCCGCGATTCATTCTCGGAAACGGCCAGCATCACGTTCTTTGAGTAGTTGCGGACCGCCAGATCGACCGGATCCGGAGTCTCGGAGTCATCGACCGAAAGGTCGTTGGAACTCAACTTCGAGAGGATCGTTTCCCGCTCCTCCAGAAGTTTCTGCTTGATTTCTTTGAGATTCAATTTGCTCATTTCTGATATGGAAAACCCTTGATAATAGTAAATGCCCGGTACAGTTGTTCTAATAAGATCACGCGAGCCATGTCATGCGTGAAAGTTAGAAACGACAAGGATAAACTAAAGTCTGCCCTTTCCACAACCGCCGGAGATAGTCCTTCCGCGCCCCCGATAATAAACGTGATCTCCTTTATTCCAGTGACCTGCCACTTCGAGATCTGGGCTGCGAGTTTACGCGACCCCAACGAGCGTCCCTTCAGGTCCAATACACAAACGAAGCCGCTTTGATTCACCTTCGAGAGTATCCGTTCGCCCTCGGATTCAACCGTCTCGTGCGGGGCCTTGTCCTTGATCTCGCTTATCGAATACTTCACAAAATGCGAAAGGCGCTGCAGGTATTCTTCCTGCAGCGCTCGCCAGTTCGGGTCCTTTGTCTTGCCGACCCAGATAAAGTGAAATTTCATGCGGACAGTGGATCGTCAGTCGTAAATCGTGAATAGAGAATTGAAAATTGAGAATGGAAATTTCGAAAGAACTTCGAAGCCGTAAATTTGGTTGGTACACAGTCTCAAGCGCTTTGGATCACCTCATGTAACTTTGGAGCGTGACCAAATCTCATCAATTCTCCATTCTCAACTTTCAATTCCCAATTCCCAATTCTCAATTCCTAATTCTCTATTCACGATTCACGATTTACCCTCTTTGCGTCCCGCCAAAGCCGCTCGAGATCGTAAAAGCCCCGGGACTTCTCGCTGAAAATGTGTATTACAAAATCGCCGTAGTCGATCAGGATCCACTCGCCGGTTGAGTACCCTTCGATCCGGATCGCTTTTGCTTTCATCTGCTTTTTGAGTTGTTCAGTGATCTCGTCGCAGATCGCCTGGACCTGTCGCTGATTCGATCCGCTGGTAATCACGAAATGCTCTGTGAAGCTTGTGATCTCCCTCAGATCAAGCACGATCGTGTCCTGAGCCTTCTTTTCCTCAGCGCATGCGATCGCCAACCTAACCTCGGCGTCCAGGTCCTCAAAAGCCGTGGTCTCCGATGATTCGTTGATCGTTTCGGAGACCCCTTCGCGTTTAAGATACTTTTCCTTTACAGCTTCTTCCATTGCAAATCCGTACGGATATCATTTCCCATTCGGGGGGAAACTTCAAGAGCCGGATGGGGTATAAAGCCGATACTTTTCAATGTAGCCGGATACCTCAGATGGAACTTGTGATTTCCAGCCTTCTTGCCCTGTTCTAACGCCTTTTCGTATCTTGGTCGCCGAAACATCGACGTAAACTGAATCGGTCAGGAATATGCGGGGCCGGGATGTTGTCCGACCTTCGGCTTTGCCCGTCGCTTGCGCTCCGGGTTCCGATTCAGTATTGCCCGTCGCTTGCGCTCCGGGTTCCGATTCAGAATTGCCCGTCGCTTGCGCTCCGGGTTCCGATTCAGAATTGCTCGTCGCTGGCGTTCCGGGTTCACAGTCTGGCTCCTGACGCCTGACATCTGACTCCCGGCCTCTTAGATCAACGATCCGCTCGAGTATCGAATCTGTCACGTGATCAAACTCAATCTCGTAACCTGGCCGAGTGACGACGATGATGTTCACTTTGGTCAGCACCTCTTCCCAGCTCCGCCAGGTCGTGATCTCTTCCCAGGAGTCAGCTCCGATAACGAAGAAAATGTCGTCATCTCGATGGACGGATCTGACTTTCGAGATCGTATCGATCGTGTAAGGCCGCTCCGGATCGTCCAACTCGATCGTCGAGACGAATAGACTCCTATAGGAGGCGGTAGCTGCCGTCAGCATCGCGAATCTGTGATAAGGGGAAGATGGACTCGACTCTCGCTTGTGCGGCGCGTGCCACGCCGGCACAAAATGAAACGCATCGAGTTCGAACACTTTCAAAAGCGTCCTGGCTATCTTGATGTGTCCTACGTGGACGGGATCAAAGCTTCCGCCGTAGTACGCAACTCTCCTAGGCTGATTCGAAATCATCTTCTCGCTCAGTCTCTTCTTCAGTCAGCTCATCCAGCATTTGAGAGACTGCGAACACAAGCTCCCGGGTGTTCTCCCGCGTCACCGACGAGATCGCAAAGAATCGCCGGCGGTCCTTCTTGGCCTTTGCTTTGAGCGATTCCAGCCGCTCTTCGTCGTCCAGCGCATCGATCTTGGTTGCGACAACGACCTGAGGTCTTGCGGCGAGGTCGTCGTCATACTTCTCTAATTCACGGTTAATCGTCTCGTAGTCCTCGACCGGGTCCCTGCCCGAAAAAGATGAGACGTCGACCAGGTGAAGCAGTAATTTGGTTCTTTCGACGTGCCGCAGGAACCTGTCTCCAAGTCCCGCGCCCTCTGAAGCGCCTTCTATCAGACCGGGAATGTCAGCGACGACGAACGTTTTGTAGTCCGACACATTGACTACGCCCAAGTTTGGTTCCAGAGTTGTGAAGGGATAGTCCGCTATCTTTGGTTTCGCCGCAGATATCACCGAGATCAGCGTCGATTTACCCGCGTTCGGAAATCCAAGCAATCCAACATCTGCGATCAGTTTTAGCTCGAGCTGAAGCTCGCGATACTCTCCCGGCGAGCCGTCCTGATGGTACCTCGGCGCCTGATTCGTAGAACTCTTGAAGTGAGTGTTCCCAAAGCCTCCGCGACCGCCTTCGGCCGCAAGAAATCGCTGCCCGTTCATTGTGAAATCGAACAGGAGCTCATTCGTTTCAACGTCAAAAACCTGCGTCCCGACCGGAACTTTCACCGTCGTGTCACCTCCGTCACGGCCCGATTTCTGCGATCCTTCTCCGTGCCTTCCGCGATCCGCACTATGCTCGGGGTTATAGCGAAGATGAAGAAGTGTGTTGTAGCCCTCGCTTGCTTCAAGCCACACATCTCCGCCCTTGCCGCCATCTCCGCCCGAGGGGCCGCCTTTGGCGACGAACTTTTCTCTGCGGAATGCGGTAACACCGTTTCCTCCGTCTCCGGCGGTAACACGGATCTTTACGCGGTCGATGAACATAAAAAACAAAAACGCCCGCCAAGCTTACTCGGCGAAGGCGTTTTCAGAAAATTGTTCAGGCGCTTACGCGGCTTCTTCGGCGTATACGCTGATGTACTTGCCGTGCCGACCCTTGTCCTCGAACTTCACTACGCCGTCGATAAGTGCGAAAAGCGTGTCATCTTTTCCGCGCCCTACGTTAGTACCCGGCTTCCACTTGGTTCCACGCTGGCGGGCAAGGATGTTGCCGCCGCGGACCTTTTCGCCGCCGTACTTCTTGATTCCAAGGCGTTTACTCTCCGAATCCCTGCCGTTGCGGGATGATCCTACACCTTTCTTATGAGCCATTATTAAATCTCCAGCTTAGATCTTCTCGATCTTGATCTCGGTATACCCCTGGCGGTGCCCGTACTTACGCTTGTACTGTTTACGGCGCTTCTTCTTGAAGACGATTATCTTGTCGCCGCGGCCGTGGCTTACCACTGTCGCCTGGACCTTTCCGGACTCGAGCTTGGCCTTCTTGCCGTCGCCCGTCATCAGGGCCTCGACCTCGATCTTGTCTCCCGCTTTGGCGTCTATCGAAGGCACACGCAACGTATCGCCGGCCTCGACGCTGTACTGTTTTCCGCCTGTTCTTATGACTGCAAAACTCATTGCTATCGGTCTCCGTTAAGAGCGGCTGAAAGTTGTTCAGCCGAAAACTCAAAAGTATAAAGATGCCGGGCGAGTAAGTCAAAAACAAATGGCCACGAATTCTGAAGAGGTAGGGAAGAACACGGCCACGAATTTCACGAATTACACAAAAGTGGGTATCTAGTAAAAGGGGACCGGTGTTGTTCTACGAAAGCTAAGCGTGCAAACGCCTGTTGAGTCCAGCCGTGCTTAATGCACCAATCTTTCATACTCCAAGCTGGATCTGCCGAAATTGACAAGCAGTGCGAGACGGTACTCGGTTGCCTTTAAGTAGTGCAGTGTTTGAGCCCGGTGGGCTTTTGAAATTCTGTCTAGTGCTTTCAACTCTATGATCACCGAATCCTCTACGACTATATCCGCGAAATAGTCTCCAACAACTTGATCGTGGAACACGACCTTTATCGGACATTGTTGTTTGGCAGGGATCTGGTTCTCTTCGAATGCCACCATTAAGGCGTTCTCATAAACTTTCTCGAGAAATCCGTAGCCAAGCTCTCTGTGCACTTGCATGCAAAGTCCGACGATTTGATATGAAAGGTCTTTATAGATTGGTTCTTTTTCCATAGATCAACGACAAAGACCTTTCTTTTCTTTAGATGTGAAGTCCACAACCCCAAAAGAAAAGACGGATCCCAGAATCGGGACTCCGCCTTTTGATAATTTGCCAAGTGAGATAATAACCCGGTTCGCACAGAGGAAGCAAAAAATTAGCGAAATTCGTGCAATTCGTGGCTATTCTCTTTCTTTTAATCCGTGGCTAGCCTCTTCTGTGCAATTCGTGGCTAAACCTCTTCTTCAGGACCGGCTTTCTCGATCGGCTTGCTTTCAGCCTCGATCACCGCGTCCTTCTTCGCTTCGGATTTCTTGTTGTCAGGAGCGTCCGAAGCGTCTCCGTTCGAGCCGAGCACGAATTTGCCGTCCTTCTGCTCGATGCCAAGTTGGGACAATACTTCGGGAAGGCTCAGACCGAGCGCCTGCATCTGCTGAAGAAGCGAGAAGATCAGGTTTGGACTGGTCTGTGCGAAGCGGTTCAGGCCGGAACTTTTCCCGTCGCCGTTCCCGCCTCCCTGGTCGATCATCACGACCTTGTCGATCGAACCGAGCGGTTCCGCAACTGCCTTGAAGACAGGAGCAGATGATTCGATGATCTCAGGAAGCTTCTCGAGGATCGTCTGGAGTTTCGCCGCATCGTTAAACTCCCGCCAAGCCGCAGCTTTTTCAAGAATTGCCTTTGCTTCAGCAAGACCCTGGGCCTCGGTCGCTTTGGCCTGGGCCATTCCCTTTGCTTCAAGTTGTTCCGCTTCCGCAAGACCCTGCGCTCGGATCTTTTCAGCTTCAGCGCGGCCTTCAGCCTCGATCGCCTTTGCACGGCCTTCGCCTTCTCTCTGCAGTTTCGCAGCCTCTGCTTCCGCTGATGCGATCTGCGCCAGCTTTCGTCCTTCAGCTTCAAGCACCGCAGCTTCCTGCGCAGCTTGCGCCCGAAGGACCGCTGCCTTCCTTTCTGCCTCGGCTTGTTTTACTACAGTGGCCTCGAGTTCCTTCTCTTTGCGGAGCACCTCCTGCTCCTGCACCGAGATCTGTTCTTCAGTTCGGATCTTCTCGATCCTCACTTCCTCTGCGATCACTTCCTGACGGGCTTGAGCTTCGGATAGCGGCCCTGCTTGTCTGGCCCTCGCACGCTCCTTCTCGATCTGGGCATCGACCTGGGCCTTCTGGATCTCGGTCTCACGATTCGATTGCGCGATCTGCGCCTCTGTCGCAAGGCGGACCTTTTCGCCTTCCTGCAAAGCAAGCGAAGCCTTGATCTTCGAATCACGCTTGGCCTCAGCCTCGCCGATCTCGGCATCGCGTTTCACCTCAGCCGTCCTGCGCTTGCCGAGTGCGTCAAGATAGCCCTCGTCGTCGGATATCTCCTGGATCGTCAACGCGTCCATTCCGATACCCATCTTTTCGAGATCGCCGGCGGCTTCGGTAGTGAGCTTCTGCGCGAAGCTCTGGCGGTCGTTATTGATCTCCTCGACCGTGAGCGTTCCTAGAATTGCGCGCAGGTGGCCTTCGAGCGTCTGGAAGATCAAACGGTGGAACTCGTCCTCGGGCATCCCGAGAAATCGTTCGGCCGCCGCCCTCAGGGATGAGTCATCGCCCTTGATCTTCACATTGGCGACCGCTTTTACATATACCGGAACACCCTCCACCGTGTATGCCTTCGACGTCGAAAGCGGCACGGTGATGACGTTCAGATCGAGATACTCGACCTTTTCAAGAAACGGTATTACGAGCGTCGCACCGCCTCTCACGAGCCGGTAGCCGACCTTCGTACCGTCATCAAGCTTTCGGTTGCGGCCGGAAATCACTGCGGCCTCGTTCGGCGACACCTTTATGTAGTTGCGGCTGATGATCGAGAAGGCGGCGATAACCGCGATCACGATCATAACCACACCGACCACGGCAAAGATCATCAATTGGAATTCTGACATTTCAGGTAACCTCTGAATCCACTTGCATTCAGCAAGGCTCTAACCTCTAGGCAGCTTCTCCGATCTCGAACCGTTTGCAGCCGCAAGTAATTGGATCACTTACGCTGCGGTAGCAACCGAAGCAATCTTGGAGCTCTGCGCTTTTCCTATCGCTTACGTGTAGATATATGAATGCGTTGGATCAATCGCTTTCAGAGAACAATGAGTAACCGGTGCCTTCCATCGTGCTCACGATGAATGAATCGCCGGTTACATCCTCGATCAGGACTATAGCGCCGGCCTCGATCTTCTCGCCGTCGCGTGTTCTCGCAAGCTTCTCAACTTTCTCTTCACCGACCGTGCAGGAGATCTGGCCAACCGATCCCGGAAGGATTCCGACCACGACTTTCGCCGTCCTGCCGATCAGATCGCGTTCGGACACCGAGCTCGACGACTGTTGAGAATAAAGCAGGTATCCGAAGGCGAAAACAACTCCCCCGAAAACGACGCCACCTGCCAAGCCAAGCAGCACGCTCAAGACAAAGCCGAGCCCAAACTGGATGCCGATCGCTCCCAATCCGCCAAGAGCCGTTAGAAAAACGCTCAGGACCCTGCTGTCTAGTACCCCGAAGTGCCCGTCTCCGCTGTCGGACTCAAAACCCAGGTCGAGGTCGAAAGCCTCAAAGATGTCGCCGATGACCAGAGAGAATACCAGAAACAGAAATCCGAGACTCCCGACGACCAGAAAGATCAATAACGAAGTGAACTCGGTCATTTCCGCCCCTCCAACGCGAAATAGCTATAAGTGCTGTTTGTATGAATGCGTGAAATATATAACGAATGCCATATATGTTGAAGTTTCAAAATTCGGGTGGCGTGAATCGTGAATCGTGAATCGTGAATCGTGAATTGTGAATCGTGAAATCGTGAATCGTTAATATTGAATAGTAAATCGTGAAATCGCGTAAACGTGTCAGAAGCCCAAGCGTCAGCACTCGCTACCCTCAGGTTTCAGGTTTCAAGTATCAGGTATCAATGTAAGGCGGTCTCAGTCATCAGTACTTTGTTCTCAATACTCTGTCGTTGTCTGCGCTGACTCTTAGGCTACTGACCTACACTCCCTTCAATTCCTGACCCTACTCGACTGTCAATTCTCCATTCTCAATCTTCAATCACCCATTCACGACTTCACGACACCCTACCGGTACATCGCATTAAAGATCAATGGAAAAGTCGCCCTGCTCTGGCCTCTGTACTGAGGCCGGAATCCGAAAAGGATGATGTGGCCGCGGCCAATAGGGATCTCCACGAGCGCCGCCTTGCCCGCTATCTTTTCCGCGCCTAACGCCCATCCGGAAAGCAGCACTTCCGATGGATCAGACGGGTATTTCGCGATTACCTTTACTTTTGAAGGTTCGAGTACTTCGAACGCAGGTGAACGCTCGAACCATGCGATCGACGTTTGCGGCATGTCCTTCGCTACCGGATGCGACGTATCGAGTTCCGTCTTTAGGATCGATCCGGGTATGTAGAAATCCTTTTGTTCCAGGCCGTCCGTCACGTCCTTTAGGGGAAGATCGAATTGCTTGATCGCAAACTCGGATGAACGATTGAAAAAGATCAGGGTGCCTCCACCTTCTACATATCTCTTCAACTTTGCCACCCCTGTTTCGCCGACTCCGCCTGTGTACTCTTCCGGCATCGAGCCTTCCCGGTAACCACTTAGGATCGAATTCGGCGATTGGTCCGGAAAAACGATCGCACTTCTGTTGCGAAGGCTGTCCAGAATCTCGCTGTTCTTCACCGACGATGCGGGGAAGCCGCATCCCTTTTTCTCGTTCTCATCGAATACCCAGCGAGTCCATCCTTCATCCATCGACGGTTGATGAGACCGGTAGATGCCGTGCGTTACGGTCTCCGGCTTTCTCGAATTCTCGCATCCGCTGATCACACCGCGCTCCGAAACGTCATAATTGACCAGGTCGTATACCGGCACCGCCTCGACACCCATCAAAAGGGCAAGGTTGTGAGCAGTAACGTCGTACGGAGGAATCGGTTTTCCATCTTCGTCCAGCAGGTCCGGATACCTCTGTTTCTCTAGCATCGCTTTTGCGAAACCGCCGTATGGCTGTGCCATTTCGATCACAACCGTGTTCTTCCCGTAGTCCTTTTTCCCGACCCTTAGATTGTCGGTAACGGTGACCTCCACTCCAGCTCGTTCAAGGATGCTCGTAAGGGCTATCCGGTTTAGGAGCTTTGGAGATGTCGCTTCTCCTTCCTTATCAGGATTGGGAAGCACGAATGCTACAAGCTCGCCGTTTATACGGGGCTTCGTCGCAGCTTTCCCGATGTTGTAGAAACGCCGCAACCAACGCTCGCGATTCTCCGCGGCGTGCTTCATTACATGAAACGCGCCCGAGGTCATATAGTCGGTGATGTCGCGCAGCGTCCATTTTCCGCCCTTCCAGACGGGACCAAAATTCTTGGATTCTTCCTTCGCGTCGAACCCCCTCCGGCCCCGTAGATCATCGAAGTCGACCTCGATCGGGGAAGCGAGGTTCGCAGACGCCGTTTCGCTCAGGATCCTGACGCCTCCGTGATAGTGCGAATATGCCCTTGCCGGCGTCCAAGCGTCGTAGGTCGTACCGGTAGTGATCCCCTCGAATCCCTTCTCGCGCATCTGATCCGCAACCCAGTTTCCCAGCTCGGTGTATCCGTCAATAAGTTCTTTCGGGACATTTGGTTCGACCGGCGGTTCATAAGGAGGCATAAAGAACCGTGCCGCGTTCTGACCCTGCTGGTGGATGTCGTGGACGATCTGCGGATGAAAAACGTTATGGATCTTGTCTACGGTCAGCTGCGTTTCGACCTGAGTGAAGGCATACCAGTCGCGATTGTTGTCGTGGCCGACATACTTCTGATAAAGCTCGGGCGGTGAACTGCCTTCAAATTCGGTGCCTAAAGTTTTGTCATACCAGTTTTTGACGATGTCCACGCCGTCGGGATTCAAGGACGGCACAAGAACGATGATCGTTTCGTCGAGGATCTTCGCGATGTCCTTGCCACTGTCGGTAGCGAGGCGATGCGCTGTCAGGGTCGAAGAAAGCGTCGAACCGACCTCCGTCGAATGTATACCGTGAGTTATAACTACGAACGTTTTGCCGCGCTCGATCAGCTTCTGGGCCTCCAGGTCGTCCCGCTTGATCAATCGGGGATCGGCCAGCTTGTCGTTGATCTCGATATATTCGTCCAATTTTGCGAGATTGTCCGGCGAAGAGATCACCGCGTAAACAAATGGCTTTCCCTCTGTTGTCTTGCCGATCTCCCGGAAGACCATCCGGTCGCTCGCCGCGTCCAGCTTCTTGAAGTAGTCGACGATCTGCGACCAGCTGGCGAGCTTCTTGTCGTCTCCCGGTGAGAACCCCAGGACATCCTTCGGAGCGGGAATCGATTGCGCGATCGCGGTGAACGCAAGCGCAAAAACCAAATTGCAGAGACACACGTACGGAAAAATTCTGAATTTCATAAGTTTGATCAGATTGGAGAGCGGAATTCCGAGAGTATAAACCAAAAGTGCTTCGTCTGCCGACCATACGCTGAACCATCGTTGTAAAAAAGTGTTTTACGTTTTTGTTTCATCGCGCTATACTATTGACGTGCCGAAACTTTGAGCACTTCCTCATCTCTTCCATTGTTCGTTTCAGATCTTTTTGCGGCCGGTCGGTCGGGACATCCAGTTTCAAATGAGAACCAGTTTAAAAAAAGGCAGCTTTCGCGAATTGTTTGCGGGGCTGCTTTTGCTAGTTGTGTCTGCTTTCGTGTTTGCAGGTTGCGGTAGCGGGGCAGGTGCGGACTCGACCGTGGCGAATCCCAATGCGGAGGCAAATCCGTTTGTCGCCCCGGAGCCCGGGAAAGAGCCTGTTATGCCGGCGGGACCTTCGATCGAGATCAAGGCGAACTCGCCTGCTGACACAGTGAAGGCGTTCTATGAAAGGCTCCGCGCCAACCAGTTCATCGCTGCGCTGAAACTGACAAATCTACGACCAGCGGTTGAAGGTCTCTCTCCCGAAGAGATAAAAGACCTGGGTGTCGATTTTGGCGAACTCGCCAAGAGCGTCCCGCCACAGATGCCGATCAACGGCGAGATCGTGTCCGGTGATGAAGCCACCGTCACGATGAAGATGCCGAACGAAAACGACGGCAAGCTGGAGACAAACGAGATCCAGCTAAGAAAGGAAGGCGACAATTGGATTATGCTGGTCGCTGATGCAGAAGGCGAGAAGATGATCCGAAAGGAAGGGAAGAACTATTTCTTCGCACTCCGGATGGAGGTCCATCATCGTGAAGCACAGGCGATGCTTCAACGGATCAACAAGGCACAAGGAATTCACGCGCTTCAGAACGGCGGCAAATTTGCCGATCTTGAAACGCTGGCGAACAGGGGTTATGTACCGGCCGACGCGCTGTCTTCGGAATCGACAGGGTACATCTACAAGGTAGCGTTGGCATTCGACAATTCGACCTACACGATTCACGCGACCCCGGCTGTTTACGGCAAAACAGGCAGGTTGTCGTTCGCTTCGAAGATCAGAAAGGGTCAGGATCCTGAGCTTTTGAGCAAAGACAACAAGGGAAAAATCCTGCAAAACTAATAAAATTGTAGGTTTATGGCGCTTGAACTGTTGTATAACATTGTAAAAGCCACTATAATGCCGCGGAATATGTCATCAGTTCCCGCTGAGAATCTAGCATGATTAGAAAATGGGCTTCGCTGTTCACAAGGTCGGTTAACAAGCGCGTCGTAGCTCGCAGGCGTCCCCTGCACGTGCCGATCAAGATATCGTTCAAGCCGGACAAGAATTCGGGAGGGCTTGTACTTCCTCCTCCCGACCTCTCCACTCGCGGCGAAACCCACGATCTAAGCTCCTCCGGCGTATCTTTCATAGTCTCTTCGATCAGAATTCAACAGTATTACCTCGTAGGCGAGGAACGGACGCTCAAGGCAGAACTGACGCTTCCTTCCGGAAAGGTGCAAATGCAGTTGATCGGTGTGAGATACGAGCAGGTCGGCGAACACGTCTCGACAACCCAGTACCTTGTCGGTGCGAGTATTCTGGATATGACGGAAACCGACCGTGAGGCGTACAGGGAATTCCTAACCACCCGTCCGAGAAAAGGCCGGGCGCTCGAGCTTGGAGCTACGAAGAGCTAGATCGCATTCAGTACAGATTTTGTAAAGGTCGCCGGTTGGCGGCCTTTTTTGGTTATGGGTACTGAGGACTGAGTACTGAGTACTGAGTACTGAGGACTGAGGACTGAGTGGGAACCCGGAGAGTAAGCGACGGGCTTAAGAAAGGAAACAGGAGAGAGGAGACAGGAGACAGGAGACAGAAGACAGGAGACAGGAGACAGAAGACAGGAGACAGGAGACAGGAGACAGGAGACAGGAGACAGGAGACAGAAGACAGGAGACAGGAGACAGGAGACAGGAGACAGGAGACAGGAGACAGAAGACAGAAGACAGAAGACAGGAGACAGAAGACAGAAGACAGGAGACAGAAGACAGCAGACAGAAGACTGTCTTGACTCGATAGACCCGATAGACTCAACTGACCCGACAGACTGAACATACCCGATAGACTCAACAGACCCGATAGACTCAACAGACTGAACAGACCCGATAGACTCAACTGACCCGACAGACTGCACAGACCCGATAGACTCAACAGACCCGACAGACTGAACAGACCCGATAGACTCAACAGACTGTCTCCCCATGATATAAACCTGATATGCCAGACAAGATAGGGATTGGTTTCATCGGCACCGGCTTCGCTCGCTCAACGCAGATTCCCGGATTCCGCGATACGGAGGGCGCTGCGCTTGTTTCTGTCGCCAGCGGAAATGTTGAGAACGCGAAAAGTACGGCGGAAGAGTTCGGAATTCATCATTTTACAGACGATTGGCGGGAGACCGCTGCTCACCCGGATGTGGATCTGGTCTGTATCACCACACCGCCGAATCTCCATCGTGAAATGGCTCTGTTCTCCGTCTCGGAGGGCAAGCACATCCTGTGCGAGAAGCCTATGGCAATGAACGCGAATGAGACTCGCGTGATGACGGAAGCGGCGTCGAAAGCTGGCGTTCTCGCGTTGATCGATCATGAATTGCGGTTCCTCAACGGTAGACGGCGCGCTTTTGAAATAGTTCGGGAAGGAGGACTCGGCGAGATCATTCACGCGAAGTCCTTCTTCAGGAATGCCTCGCGTGGAAATCCGGATCTCAAATGGAATTGGTGGTCTGACGAGATTCAGGGAGGAGGCGCGCTTGGCGCGATCGGTTCACACGTGGTGGATGGCTTCAGATGGTTGCTGGAAACCGAGATCCGCGATGTTTCGTGCCTTCTGAAAACGAATGTTCGAACGCGGCCCGGACAAGACGGCGAGCCGAAAAAAGTCACAACTGACGACGAATGCAATTTGATCTTCCGGTTCAAGGACTCAGATCTCACCGATAACGCTTCCGGTACTGTGTCGATCTCACTTGTAGAGATAGGTGAATACGATTTCTGGATCGAGATCTATGGTACCGAGGGCTCTTTGGTCATCGGCGAGAAGGGCGATCTGAAGATCGCGAAACGAGGCGAGAGTGAGTTCTCTCCGATCGATATCGAACTGGGTGAGCCTCCTGAAGGTACAAGAAAAGGCGGATGGTCTATCGGTTTTCTGGCATTTGCCCGCGAGATCGTACAGGCCCTGCAATCCGGCAGCACGACCGTCAGTGGCGCCGCGACATTCGAGGACGGTCACGAGATCCAGGAGGTCCTCGATGCGGCGAGAGAATCCAGCAGGACGGGTTCGCGCGTCGCGATTGGCTAAACGCTAGTATTTGTGCTTCGCGAGAAACTCGATCATATCTTCGATCATTTTACGTGAAGGTCTGTGTCCCTCGCCCTCATAGAGCTTGAAAGTGGCGTCCAGTTTTGCCTCTTTGTATAGGCTCTCCGAAACCGGCCATCTATCGACACGCTTCATTCCGAGCAAGGGTAAAGCGAGTTCTTCATCTTCCTGTTCGTACCCGTCTCTGAATACCAGGGAATCGTTCTCATCCTCAGCGCCAAGGAAGAAGAAGAACGGCACTTCCCGCAGAACATCCAGATCGATCTTGCTGCCAGTCAGCTCTTTCACGTCGCTGATTCCCAGAGGGTATCTTAGCTTGGTCCCTTTAAATTTAGAGACAGGTGCGATCGGCCAACCTCCGGGCGAACCGATCACCGCGGCTTTGACTAGATCGGGATGGAGAAAAGCGAAACGGTTTGCGAACATTCCCGAGGCAGAAAAACCGTAAACGAAGACCTTCTTGCCGACCGGGCTTTTTTGAACTGCAAGCCGTTCCTGCGCGTCGCCTATCATCGCCGCAAGGTGAAGATCGAGACGTTTGTAATCCGTCAATTCGGTGGAGAGCGTGTCGCGGTCAAGTGCGTGGGTATAGATCTTCCATTCTTTTTCCGGCCTTGGGAAAACGGGCACGAGGATCGGCATGTCCAGTTTGTTGAGGATGAAGATCGCCTGGACAAGCTTTCCTTTCGCACTCTTTTCGTGCTCGGCAAGATCGTCAATCGGCTTGCCTGTGTTATTAGGCATCACGAACAGAGTTCGTGTCGCGGACTCACCTTCCTTTGCAGTCGGAATGTAAAGGAAATACGGATAAGAAAACCCTTTCGACGCATTCGGTTCAACCCTAATGGTTTGTCCTGTTTGTGGGGCCGGAGCCTGAGCGAAAGCCGCGACCGCCAGAAAGAGTAGCGTGAGAGCGGTAGTGGTCAATTTCATAGAGTCAGATTACGGCAGACTTCCCAGAAAGGTTCGGTTGCGTTTGAACCTCACTTCGCTTATCGGAGGCGGGGCCGCCTGCGCTCCAGTCGGAAGGCTTTGACTTAAAAGCCTCAACAGACTCGACAGACTCAACTGACTCGATAGACTCAACTGACTCAACTCGACGTGTGGTCGTGAGTGATCTTCCAGCCGTCGTCTGTTCTTCTAAAGATCAGGGTGAACAGCCCTGTAGGCTCGTCGTTGGTTCGTTTCAGAGTCCAACGGCCGAAAACATATGCGTTGTTCTTATCGAGGACCGTTACGATAGATTCTGAAAACGTGAGCGTACCCATCTTCTCCCTTGTATCGTAATTCCTTTTGTACCTGTCGAGCGCGGCCTGCCAGCCCATCGAAATTGAGTTTCCGGACACGAACCGCATCTCATCGGACTTCCAGTAGCCTTTCATGAAGCCCTCAATGTCTCCGGCGTTCCAAGCTGCCACCTGATCCTCCAGGACTTTGTCGATGTCCCTCGAGATCTCGAAACTGTCTTTCACGGACTGAGCGAAAACTGAAACGGTCATAAGCAGTGCGATAGCTATCGCGAGTGTGAATTTCATAGTCCCGACAATTTATCACGCGGCGAAATTGCCGAAAACCCAAAACAAACACCGGTAGGGCGCGTATACAACTAAGACCGCTTTGGAGGAACCACACATCAGAGTTCAAGGGAAAACACATGCGCAAAGTTGTACTCGGGCTGGGTATCAGCCTCGATGGATATATCGCGAGAAAGAACGGAGCGGTCGATTGGCTTTCGGTTGATTGGGACTATGACTGGATGGCGTTCTTCAACACCATCGACACCGTCATAATGGGTCGGAGATCCTGGGACAAATATCTCGAGATGACCCCGGACGTGGGCAAGAATCCGTATGAAGGAATGAAGACCTTCGTATTCTCGAAAAAGATCAGGGAATCCGGCGTAGACGGCGTAGAAATGGTCGATGAGAACCCTGAAGCTTTGGTCCGCCAGCTTAAGTCTGAAAAAGGAAAGAAGATCTGGCTTTCAGGCGGAGGTGAACTCGCTTCCGCTTTCCTCGAAGCGGATCTTGTCGATGAACTGTACCTCGGTGTTACGCCTATCCTGATCGGTTCGGGAATTCCCCTTTTCCCGGAATTCAACCGTGAGATCCCGCTGAAGCTTGTCGAGAACAACTCCTGCTACAACAAAGAAAAAACTAACGCGATGTTAGAGCTAACTTACGAAGTAGTCCGAGACTGATTTGCCGGAAGGGTCTGGTTGATGTATTCCTCTTTCTTGTGAGTGCCACTGAATATGACTACATCATTGCCGGAGGCGGTCTCGCGGGGCTTTCGCTTGCGCATCGGCTGAGCCAAAGTTCCCTTCGCGGAGCGCGTGTGCTGATCATCGACCGTGATGAGAAATCCGGGAACGACCATACGTGGTGTTTCTGGTCAGACGGTCCTGGCGCTTTCGACGAAGCCGTTTTCCACAGGTGGAAAAAGCTGGCTTTCCACACTTCAGAGGGTGACAAGCTCTTGCTCGAGATCGGGAAGTCGGGCTTCGAGTACCGTATGGTGCGCTCTTCCGACCTTTACGCGTTCATATTTCCGGTCCTGAGATCAAATCCGGGATTCGAGTTTCTGCAGGCTGATATAAGAACTGTGTCAGACGGGGCGGTAGAAACGGACGCCGGAAACTTTTCCGCAAAGAAGCTTGTATTCGACAGCGTCACGGTCCCGGACTACAAGGACGAGGGTCACCACAATCTCCTTCAGCATTTTCTTGGATGGACCATTAAGACCGAAAAAGGCGTGTTCGATACCTCGGAGGCCACGCTCTTTGATTTTCGTGTTGAACAACGCGGTGAATGCAGGTTCTTCTATGTGCTTCCGCTGTCATCCAATCAAGCGCTTGTCGAGTTCACGCTGTTTTCGAAACAGCTCCTCGAAAGAACTGAATATGAAGAACACCTTAGGTCCTATCTGTCGGAAACATTTGCGGGCGAAGACTACGAGATAGTTGAGAAAGAAGCCGGCGTGATCCCTATGTCCGACTTTCCTCACGATCAGAGGCCTCATTCGAAGGTTGTCAGGATCGGAACTGCGGGCGGCTACGTAAAACCCTCGACCGGTTACAGCTTTTCCCGGACCCAGGAAAGGATAGAGGCGATTGTCACAGCACTAGAACAAGGTGAACCCGTTCCAGCGTTCGAAGATCGCTGGAAAACTTATCTGGATTCCGTGCTCCTGAAGGTCCTCGAGAACGGTGAACCTCCGGCCAGTTCCGTGTTCGAATCTCTGTTTCGCAAGAATCCTCCCGACCGTGTATTGAGATTCCTTGATGAACGGACGACCGTGGCAGAGGATCTTAAGCTGATGTCCACGGTGCAGCTTGCCCCTTTCACGCTCGCGGCAATTTCCGAAGCGGCCGCGAGGATAAGAAAATGACCTGCCGAGTACAACCAAAGCCGCGGTCGCCGCACCATTAAGTCCTGATTCCGAAGGGGCCGATTCCCAAGCCCGGCCACTCTAAACACGAAAAACGAGATTTCCTGGAGGGAACAATGAAGTTGATTCTCGCGGTATTCGTGTGTCTGCTTGCTGCGGCACCCGCACTTGGGCAAACGAACGGCGAACGGCCGGAGGAAGGCCCAGTTCTCAAGATTGCACTCGCAAAGGAAGAAAAGGATGGAACGATCACAGAAGATCCTCCTTCATTCGAACCGACTGATATCCCGATCATCTGTTACATCGATCTGCGCGAAGAAACTCCGGCAACTGTGAAGCTCACGATCGTTGCTGTAAAAGCGGTTGGACTTCGACCAAATACCGGGATCGTCACGGTGGCCTACAGAACCAAAGCCGGCGAGAACCAGGTCACATTCCAGGTCCAGCCCTCAAAGACGTGGGCTCTTGGAGAGTACAGGGCGGACGTCTTTGTAGATGGCAAGAAGTCCGGTGAAAGGAGCTTTAGCGTGACGAAGAAATAGAAGACTCGGGATTAGGGACTGGGGAAAAAATGTCTATAATCTCCCAAGTCCATTCGGTGCAAGAAATGATAAGAAAGAGACTGTTCCACGGGCTCGCAGTGGTTGCCGCTGCGTGTATCTTCGCGGCCATTACGTCTGCCCAGTATTTTCCTGATGGCGGATCGTGGCAGTCGAAGAAGCCGTCGGAAGCGGGGTTTGACGCTCAAAAGCTCGATCAGGCGATCGGGCTTGCGAAGAGCAGTGAATCGAAAGCGCCGCGCGATCAGGAGCTCGGACAGGCTCAGACCTTTGGCCGCGAACCTCTTGGCGAGGCCATAGGGCCTTTCAAGACACGTGGCCAAATGACCGGGATCGTGGTCAAAAATGGTTACCTGGTCGCCGAATGGGGTGAGCCCGATCGCGTCGACATGACCCACTCGGTAACGAAGAGCTTTCTGACCGTGACGGTGGGGATAGCGTATGATTCGGGGGCGATCAAGAATCTCGATTCTCCGGTTTTTGGTTCGATGGCTCCGATATCCGTTCTATCTGATTACAAAGAGTTTGACCGGGGAGAAGAATTCGGCTCGAATCGGTTCTTCGAACTCTTTGGAACCGAACATAACCGCAAGATCACCTGGGATCATCTGCTTCGCCAGACGAGTGACTGGGAGGGAACGTTGTGGGGAAAGCCGGAGTGGGCGGACAGACCCGATCGCGACACCTCGACGTGGCTTTCGCGCGATCGAAAGGAACCCGGGACGGCGTGGGAATATAATGACGTCAGGGTAAATGTTCTGGCACTTGCAGCGCTGAATGTTCTCAGACGGCCGCTGCCAGAAGTGCTCCGGGAGCGCGTGTTGGACCCGATCGGAGCGTCTTCGACCTGGAGGTGGCACGGTTACGAGAATTCCTTCGTTTTGATCGATGGACGGCCCGTGCAGTCGGTAAGCGGCGGCGGGCACTGGGGCGGAGGCATGTTCATCAGTGCTCGTGATATGGCCCGGTTCGGATTGCTCGTCGCGAGAGGCGGCAAATGGAAGGAAAAGCAGATCATTTCCGAACAGTTCCTTAAAAGGGCCGAAACTCCTACCGGCGTTCAGGCGAATTATGGATATATGAACTTTTTCCTGAACACGGATAGGAAGCAATACCCGGGTGTTCCTGAGAAGACGATCGCCTTTCTCGGCAACGGTACGAACCTGGTATTTATCGACAGAGAGCTCGATCTGGTGGTTGTTGCGCGATGGATCGAGAACTCCCGCATCAATGACTTCTTGACTGCGGTATATGAAAGCATCGACAATACGTCGCGTGAGGCCAAATGACACTCCCGCCCGGCCCCGCCGTCACCCGGAAAATTTATAGGATGGAAACCACGCTTGAGAAAGCAGAGGGGCTTCTTGAAGAAGCTTCTGCGCTTGTGAATGAGGAGCTCGACCGGCTGCTGCCTTCCGAGACCACGAAACCGGAACAACTGCATAAGGCGATCAGGCACAGTGTGTTTGCTGGCGGGAAGCGATTCAGGCCCGCGTTGCTTATCGCTGTCGGGAAGGCTTTCGGGGCAGATCCGAAAAAGCTGTTGTCTTCGGCCGCCGCGGTGGAGATGATGCACACGTATTCGCTGATACACGATGATCTGCCCGCGATGGATGACGACAGTCTTCGGCGCGGCAAACCGACGTGTCACGTCGAATTTGGAGAGTCGACTGCGATACTAGCTGGAGACGGTCTTCAGACGCTCGCTTTTGAAACGATAGCCGCCGACGAGGGACTATCTGCCGAGATCAGGATCAGGCTGGTCTCCGAACTTGCGTCAGCTGCGGGAATACCCTGCGGAATGGTCGCGGGCCAGCAGTTCGATCTCGAATCGGAGGGAGATCTGCGGGATGTCAGCGAGGAGGAGATCGAGAGGATCCACAGAAGCAAGACCGGGGCGATGATTCGCGCTTCAGCGCGTTGCGGTGCGATCGTCGCAGGAGCTGATCGCGATCAGTTGGACCTCATAACCGAGTACGCAGAACATCTCGGCCTCATTTTTCAGATCATTGACGATCTCCTGGATATCACGGAGACCACAGAAACTCTGGGTAAGACAGCAGGGAAAGACGAGGTGGCTGACAAAGCGACATATCCCGCGGTTTTCGGCATCCACGAGGCGCGCAACATGGCGATGGGTTATTACTGGCAAGCAGGCGAAGCACTAAACAAACTACAGGTCTCTACTGCAGAGCTCCAGGAGCTTCTCGAGTTCATAATGATGAGAGACTCGTAGAACGTAAATCGTGGATGGAAGTTGGTGAGTTGATAATTGAGAATGTATCGGGATCGTATTTCGTAGATTCCGTAGAAAACAACTTCAAGTTCACAATATACCTAGTTGCCTACGAGCAGCATCAGCCCCCGTTGTCTAGTCCCACTCACAACCGGAACATTCTTCAATTCTCAATTATCAATTCACCAAGTTCCATCCACGATTTACGATTCACGAGGCACTACTCAATCGCTTGACTTTCGGCGGGCAGACTCGTACGATTTCAGTTCGCCCTGAAGCGGGTGAAACGACAAGTTCTTTACATTTAGGATCGCTGGGAGCATCGGATTCGGGCATATAACTCAATTGGTAGAGTGCTTCCCTTACAAGGAAGAGGCTGGAGGTTCGAGTCCTTCTATGCCCACCAAATGATTGGCGTCGGCGGTCCCTAAATTGATCTTGCGGAGTCGTAGTTCAGTTGGTTAGAACGCCGGCCTGTCACGCCGGAGGTCGCGGGTTCGAGTCCCGTCGGCTCCGCCATCAGCTTCATACAGTTCAGGTTTTTAGATTTGGTCGCCGAGTCCGGCGGCCATTTTATTTTTTATCACCAAACACTCTACGGTCGCGGATCGAATCGAAATGACCCTCTTTGTGAATCACGCCGCAAGAATGTAAAAGATAGTAATGACTAAAACGAGAGTTTGCGTCGCCGGTGCTACAGGCTGGGTTGGGAAACCGCTCTGTCAAGCAATCGAAAGTGCGGAGGACCTTCAGTTGGCAGGCGCAGTCTCGCGGTCATCAAGTGGCAAGCCTATTGAAGAAATCACGGGTCTGTACGGCAACGATCTCAAGATTGCAGGCTCGGTGGAAGAGGCGTTGGCATCAGCGACTGACGTTCTGGTCGATTACACAAAGCCGGATGCCGTTAAGGGGAACGTACTGACTGCCGTTGAGAAAGGCGTCCATGCGGTGATCGGGACTTCCGGTCTCTCAGAAACGGACTTCACCGATATTGCAGAAGCCGCGAAGTCTAACGGGGTCGGAGTGATAGCGGCAGGGAACTTCGCGATAACTGCTGTGCTGATGCAGAGGTTTGCCGCTGAAGCTGCCGTGTACCTGTCGAGCTTTGAGATTATCGATTACGCGTCTGAGTCCAAACCTGATGCTCCCAGTGGTACGGCTCGAGAGCTCGCTTCCCGCCTTGCCGATGTCAGATCTCCCGTACATTCCGTCCCGGTGGAAGAAACGATAGGAGAAAGGGATAGCCGGGGATCGACTCTGAACGGCGTTCAGGTGCATTCGATCAGGGTGCCCGGGTTCGTGCTGAGCACTGAAGCAGTTTTTGGCGCCCCGGAAGAAAGACTCACCATACGGCACGATGCCGGAAGCAGTACTGAACCTTACATTCAAGGTACCCTGCTTGCTATTCGAAGAGTGAAAGATCAGACGGGTCTCGTGCGAGGCCTCGAGAAAATAATGTGAGGGCTAGTCGTAGCGCCGAGAACGAACAGGGTTGGGAAGCGTTTTTGTACAAGGCCATTGCCTGCCGCTTTCCCTGGGATTATTAAGACAGGAGTTAACCAAAGGAGAATCAAATGCCAAACGTCAAAGCTTATTCCGCTGCAAGCGCGACTTCGCCGCTTGCGTCCGCAACTATCGAGAGACGCGAACCGACGGATAACGATGTTGCGATCGACATCGATTTCTGCGGTATCTGCCATTCAGACCTGCACTACGCGCGGAACGAATGGGCGGACGTTATGGAGACGGTCTATCCGTGCGTACCGGGTCACGAGATCATAGGTCGAGTCACTGCAGTGGGATCAAGCGTCTCAAAATTCAAGGAAGGCGATCTTGTCGGTGTTGGATGTCTTGTCGACTCGGACAGGACGTGTCCGAATTGCCAGGAAGGGCTTGAGAACTATTGTCCAAACTTCACTCTTACCTATGGGTCCCCTGACCCGCATCTTGGAGGCGTTACGCTGGGCGGTTATTCCGAGGGGATCGTCGTAGATCAGGATTTCGTCCTGAGCATTCCGGAAAACCTGGATCCGGCAGGGACGGCTCCGCTCCTCTGCGCAGGTATTACCACATACTCGCCTCTGAGGCACTGGAACGTAGGCGAGGGTATGAAGGTCGGGGTGGTTGGACTCGGCGGGCTCGGTCATATGGGGGTCAAGTTCGCGCATGCGTTCGGCGCTCATGTCGTGGTATTCACGACATCTCCCGGAAAGAAGGACGATGCGATGAGGCTAGGCGCGGATGAAGTGATCGTTTCAACCGATCCTGACGATATGGGGAAGCATATCGGGACTTTCGACTTCATACTCGATTGCGTGTCCGCTGACCACGATATCAACGCTTACGTGATGCAGTTGAAAAGGGATGGGAACCTTACGCTTGTCGGGGCACCTGAAAAACCAATGGGCGTTGCGGCGTTTCCTCTTATCTTCGGACGGCGTAGCCTTTCGGGGTCGGCGATCGGCGGGATTGCCGAAACCCAGGAAATGCTGGACTTCTGTGGTAAGCACAACATCACTTCCGATGTTGAAGTGATTCCGATCGACAAGATAAACGAGGCATACGAACGAATGCTCAGGTCCGATGTGAAGTACCGGTTCTCTATCGACATGGGATCACTGAAGTCTTAGTAGTTCACTAAAGTAATCACTCTCCGAAGGCGCCCCCGGTTTTGAATCGGGGGCGTTTCATTCTTGAATCGAATCTTTATGAATCCGATTGAAGCACTAATTCGAAAACAAGTGAGTAATGACTGAAAGAATCGCGAGCTGTTCAAGATGAGCCGCCGCAGAATCGAACAAGGGAGGATATCAGATTATGAAAACCAACATTCTTTTTGCAGCTATCCTGGCAATGTCAGCTTTGCTCTTCACGGCTTGTCCGCCTGCTGGAGACACCAACAACTCTGCTGATAACGCTTCAAACGAATCGAACGGGATGAACACCGGAATGAACTCGGACTCCGGTAATTCTACGAATGAAATGGCCGGGGAGAATGACGAGCCTACCACGGATATCGTCGAAGGTGCGACGGCATCAAGCAACCACACCACGCTTGTTGCCGCAGTCAAAGCCGCAGAACTTGTCGAAACTTTGAAGGGTGACGGCCCGTTTACGGTCTTTGCGCCGACGAACGCAGCATTCGACAAGTTACCTGAAGGAACGGTCGAGACCCTGCTCAAGCCTGAGAACATTGATCAGCTTAAGGGGATCCTCACCTATCACGTCGTGGCAGGCAGCCTGGACTCAGCCGCAGTTGCGAAAGCAATCGAAGACGGAGACGGGAAGGCAACCCTTAAGACAGTTCAGGGCGAAGAGATAACGGCTGAACTGGATGGCGAGAACGTCGTGATTACCGACGCGAAGGGAGGCAAGTCAAAGGTGACAGCGGTCGACCTCAAGCAATCGAATGGAGTGATCCATGTGATCGACACAGTCCTGATGCCTTCAAAGTAGGCAAAGGGGGGTAGAGCGCTGCAGACGCTTCTCCTGTGGCGCCAAGTGCGGGAAATGTAGCCCGCATAAAAAAAGGACGCGGGATACTCCGCGTCCTTTTCATTATCGTCTGGGATTTCCCGAGCCGGCACGCTTTCTGCCGGTCGCGTTTCCTCCTTCGTTTTGAGAATGGTTCGGCTTTCGCCTCAGGCACGCTCCCTGACGGTCGCGTTTCCTTTGCCTGTTCAATTCTTGTCTTTAAATCTTGGATCTTGAACTGCTTGAACGAGATTGCGGGCAAGCCCGTCGCTAAGCATCAATACTTTCTTCTTCGAACCTTGAACTTTGAACTATCCTTTTCTGAGTTCAGTCAGAACCTGTTTAGCGACGGCCTTCAATGTATCGAAAACTCCATCCCCTGTAGTCGCAACTGCTTCGTAAACCGGCTCTTCCTTCTTCATCAGCTCAGCAGTCAGCTCTTCCGCAGGAACCACGTTTGGTAGATCGCGCTTGTTTAGTTGCAGGACGTACGGGAGCTTCATAAGGTCGAAGCCCTGCGCTTCAAGATTCTCCTCAAGGTTATAGAGCGATTCGATGTTCGCATCCATCCGCTCTTCCTGGCTGTCGGCCACGAAAACGACACCGTCCACACCTTTGAGGATGAGCTTCCTGGAGGCGTCGTAGTATACCTGGCCCGGCACTGTATATAGATGAAATCGAGTCTTGAAGCCCCTGACCGTGCCGAGTTCTAGAGGCATGAAGTCAAAGAACAAGGTGCGCTCAGTCTCGGTCGCGAGACTGATCAGCTTCCCCTTGGCCTGAGGTGCCGTGGAGTCGTAAATGTACTGCAGGTTTGTCGTCTTGCCGCACAAACCGGGACCGTAGTAAACGATCTTGCAGTTGATCTCCCTCGATGCGTAGTTAATGAATGTCATAACGTGTCAAAACCGCCTTTCAACGGGCCTAGACTAGCTGAAAAGGCTGTCTATGTCCTCGTCCGTGATCTCCGCGAAAAACGAGTTGTCGCTCGATTTCTGAGCTTCGGATTCGCTGGCGACCTCTTCGAGAACCGCCGATACCTCGTAACTCGCCTTCTTGGTTCTCAGCTTTACAAGCCCCAGGGTGGATCTCTGGTCGAAAACTACGACCAGGAGGCTTCTGCCGATCACACTGATGAATATGCTCTCTTTCTCACCCTCGTGAACGACTGCGGGAAACTCGTCCTCACCTATCAATCGCGCCATACTGCTGGTTGCGGCAACATTTCCCGCGGCCAGGGACGCAAAACTTGTGGTGTCCATCTCTCCGATCTCGCCGTGGTACGTAATGGGCTGACCATCGCGATCGACGAGAAATACCGCCCGCGCGGCAGATTCAACGCAAAGTTTCGCAAGAATATGCTTTAGGCGTTCGAAATGGACTTCGCTGATGATGACGGGCGCGTCAGCCATTTTGGTGTGAGTCTTGTTGTAGAGAATCGGGGTAAGAGCGTGATCTTACGAGAAAGAGATTACATTAAAAATTTAGAAGGTGACAAGGCAGGTTTGCAGGAACAAACGCGCACTTTTTAAGTTACCACACGGATCAAAAGGGCTTCAAGTGTTTTTTCCTGTTTAACCACCTTGATACCAATGTCGATTCCGTACTCAGATTGCTCGTGAATTTCCTTCGGTGATATCATTCGCGTTTGCCATCGAGGCGATAGACCGATCTGTTGTCGGAGGGTCTTGAAGATTGGTCCGTCTGCTGCCTTCTCTTCATTTCTATGAGAAATCACGTCTTTTCAAGCCCGCGCGGCGGCCTCAGGACGGTCTCGATCGGGGGCGGAAACGGCTTGGCGACGCTCTTGTCCGGGCTAAAGTCGTTTGTCGGCGAGAAGAATGCTGATCCGGTGTGGATCAAAGACCTCGCCGCCGTCGTCGCGGTCTCGGACGATGGAGGAAGCTCGGGGAGGATCAGGGAAGAGCTTCAGATCCTGGCACCGGGCGATATCAGGAACTGCATGGTCGCGCTTTCAGAGGACTCTCATCTTCTGGCGCGGCTGTTTCGTTACCGGTTCACGGGAGAAGGGGAGCTGGCCGGACACAGTTTCGGGAATCTCTTTTTGGCGGCCCTTTCCGAAGTGACGGGAGATTTTGCAGAGGCGGTCAAGCTTTCATCGGAGATTCTTGTCAGCAAGGGTCACATCTACCCGGCGACTGTAGAGGACGTGAGACTTGTCGCAGAACTTGAAGGCGGGGAAGAGGTTTACGGTGAAACGAACGTCGGAATGTCTGGCAATTCGATCAAAAGGCTCAGGCTGGAACCTGAATCGTGCGAACCGCTTCCCGAAACGCTTGAAGCCATTCGCGAGGCGGATCTGATCACCGTGGGTCCGGGTTCGTTGTTCACCAGCCTTTTACCGCCCCTTCTTGTAGAGGGAGTTGCACCGGCGATCGCAGAGTCATCGGCCGTGAAGATATTCGTTTCCAACCTGATGACACAGCCGGGAGAAACGGACGGATTCACCGCTCTTCGTCACCTTGAGGTGATCGCCGCGCACGCCCCCGGAATATCGTTCGATTATCTGATTATTAACAACGAGCCGATCAAGTCAGATCAGGCCGAAAAGTACGGCGGAAAAGGCGCGCGACAGGTCGGTCTCGGCAACTCGATCTCCCAAGGCTCGTTTGAAGGTGTGAAAATCATCTATGATAATCTATTGGACACTGGGGAAAAGGTAAGGCACCACCCGGAAATGCTTGCGCGGAATATACTTGAGTGCGCTGCGAGCCTCCCTTCAGAAGACCGTTCGAGCGGAAAAGACCGTCGAATTACTGCCGACTGAGCGGAACTTACCGGGCACTATCCTATGCAGAACAAACCACTCGATGTGCTTATCCTGGCAGCCGGACTCGGCACGAGGATGCGGTCGGATATCGCGAAGGTCCTGCACAAGCTTGACGGGCGGCCTCTGATCAATCACGTCTGCCGGACGGCTGCCGCTCTGGCACCTCAAAAAGTCTATGTTGTCGTGGGTCATCAGGGCGAAGAGGTCCGGGAGTCTGTTCTCGAGGAGCTCGAAGAAGAGCATGTTGAATTCGTCTGGCAGAAAGAACAGCTAGGAACCGGAGATGCGGTGAATTCCGCGCGCCGGTTTTTAGAAGACAGAGATTCCGAGCTTCTCGTCCTTTCGGGCGATGTGCCGATGATCAAGGCAGAAACCCTGGCCGGTCTTGTTAGACAGCACCAGTCTCACAGGGGCAAGGGTGCTGCCTGCACGATCCTCTCGGTCGAAGTCGACGATCCGAAAGGATATGGGAGAATTATCAGGGATACGGCGGGGTTCTTTCTAAAGATCGCGGAGCAGAAAGACGGGAACGAAGCCGAGTTGAAGGTTCGCGAGATCAATGCCGGCATCTATTGTTTTGACACCCGTAAATTGTTCGACGCGCTCAGCAAAGTGAGCAATGACAACGCGCAAGGCGAATACTATCTGACGGACGCCCCTCGCGTTTTGAAAGACGCAGGCGAACCTGTGTCGATCTTCAAACTCAAAGACAGCTTTGAGATAGAGGGCATCAACGACAGGCGCCAGCTTGCAGATCTTGAGAGATCTATCAGGCGGCGCGCGATCAAACGCCTTATGCTCGACTTCGGCGTAACATTCATTGACCCGGACCGGACGTATGTCGGTGCATCGGTGACCATCGGAAGGGACAGCACGATTTATCCAAATGTCGTGCTTGAAGGCGAGACAAAGATCGGCGACGGATGCGTTATCAAGCCGGGAACGAGGATCGCAAACTCGAAGATCGGTTACGGAGTCGAGATTCGCGACAACTGTGTGATCGAGGACGCGGACATAGGAAACCGCTGCACGGTCGGACCGATGGCGCACCTTAGACCCGGTGCGGTGCTCGGGGACGGTGCGCGCATAGGGAATTTTGTCGAGGTTAAAAAATCGGTGATCGGCAGGAACTCGAAAGTGAACCACCTCAGTTACATAGGCGACGCGACGATCGGTGAAGACACCAACATTGGCGCCGGCACGATCACCTGCAATTACGACGGTAAGAACAAGCACCGTACGAACATCGGCGACCGTGTGAAGATCGGATCGGACACTATGCTCGTGGCTCCTGTTACTGTTGGAGACGATTCGGTTACTGGAGCAGGAACCGTGGTGACGAAGGATGTGCCTCCGAAGAAGCTTGTCGTAGGGGCGCCGGGAAGGGCGATCAGATCGCTGGCTTCTCCGCCTGAGGGCGAAGATGGATGATCGCACCTTGAATTTGCCGTGATGTTTCCGGTTGCGGGCGCTCGGAACAGAGATCAGGGTTGGACGTGAGATTGCTTCACTGGTACGAGTACGTCTTTTACAAGATCTACACTTGGGTCGGGAAGATTGCGGTTATTCCGATGGTTGATACATCCGCGGGTTTTTTCACCTCCGTCCTGTTCGGATTCAACTTGGGTAGTCTCGTGTGGGCAATTGGAGCAGTGCTCCCGAACAGTTTTAAGCCCTACGTAGGTCATTCGATCTTTTACTTGCTTGCCATATTGCTAGCAGTTTTCTCTTTTAGCTATTTCGTTTTTGAAAGAAGAGACCGTTGGCTGACGATCCTTGAGCGATTTGGCGATGAGTCAGAGCAAGGCGGGCGAAAGGGCTCTTTCGCAGTAATCGTTTACATCCTGACGACCTTGATTGTGCTTGTTGGAACAATGGTATGGAATGTTGCGACTTTTGCTTGATCCGCGGCAAGTCACTTAATGAAGTCCGAACTGAACTAATTTACGTTAGGAAGACTAGAGAAACATTGGAGTATTAGGTCTCTTAAAGAAGCATGTGTGGAATCGTCGGATACGTAGGAAATAAACAGGTCGTGCCGCTGATAGTGGACGGGCTTAGGAAGCTTGAATACCGCGGCTATGACTCCGCGGGAATAGCCGTCGTAGACGAGGAAAAGAGCCTTTCGATCCGCCGTGCGGAAGGGAAGCTCCGGAATCTCGAAGAAGCGATAAGGCTCGATCCGCTTGACGGAAATTACGGGATCGGACACACGCGATGGGCGACCCACGGCCGTCCGACCGAAGAGAACGCGCATCCGCATCGCGACTGCTCCGGAAGGATCGTCGTCGTTCACAACGGCATCATCGAGAATTACCTCGCGCTTAAAGAGATGCTTCGTGAGAAGGGGCACTCTTTCAAGACCGAAACGGATACTGAGATCGTCGCGCATCTGATCGAGGAGTATCAAAAGGAAGGGAACAGTTTTGAAGACTCCGTGCGGTTTGCGGCCGGCGACCTCAAGGGAATTTTCGCGCTTTCGATCATTTCAGCGGACGAGCCGGACAAGATCATCGCGGTGCGCGAAGGGCCACCTGTTGTCATCGGGCTTGGCGATGGCGAGTTCTTCGTCGCGTCCGACATTCCTGCGATCCTTCAGCACACGAGAGATGTTTTCTATCTGGGCGAACGCGAGATCGCGATTCTTACAAAGGACTCGGTTCGCGTGATGGATTTTGACGGCGACGCGGTAGAACCGACGAGGCAGAGGATCACCTGGGACCCGATCATGGCTGAAAAAGGCGGGTTCAAGCACTTCATGCTGAAGGAGATCTTCGAACAGCCGAGAGCCGTCAGGGATACTGTCCAGGGCCGCGTCTCGCTGGACGACGGAAAGGTTTATCTCGATGAGATGGACATCTCCGAGGAGGAATTCCAGGAGGTCACATCGATAAAGATCGCCGCGTGTGGCACTTCCTGGCACGCAGGGATCGCCGGCGAGTACATGCTTGAAGAGCTAGCTGCAGTCCCTGTCGAAGTCGATTATGCTTCGGAATTCAGATACCGCAAGCCTGTTCTCCGGGAAACGGATCTCCTGCTCGTCATATCGCAATCAGGCGAAACCGCCGACACGATCGCTGCGATGCGTGAGGCGAAAGCCGCAGGCTGCAAAGTGCTTGCGATCTGCAATGTGCAGGGTTCGATGATCACAAGGGAAGCGGACGGCACCATCCTGACGCACGCGGGTCCCGAGATAGGTGTCGCATCAACCAAGGCATTCACTTCGCAGATGATCGCGATCTATCTTTTCGCGCTCTATCTGGGCCAGCTTAAGGGTTTGATCTCGGAAGATGAGGCAAAACGTCACGCGCAGGAACTTGCGGAATTGCCGCTCAAGATCGAGCATCTGCTGAGCGACGCCGATTCGATCGAGGAACTGTCAAAGGAATTCTTCAGGTCGCAGGATTTTCTGTATCTGGGACGCGGCATCAATTTCCCGGTTGCATTGGAAGGCGCGCTGAAGCTCAAGGAGATCTCGTATATTCACGCGGAGGGATATCCGGCTGGTGAGATGAAGCACGGGCCGAATGCGCTCATCGACGAGGAACTACCGGTCGTTATAGTCAACACGCGGGAAGAAGGGAACGAGGACAGCGAGCTCAGGTACGAGAAGACGCACTCGAATATCGTGGAGGTCAAATCGAGGGACGGAATCATCCTCTCAGTGTTGACCGAGAACGACGAAATGAGTTCGGTCGTGTCTGATTTCGTGATCGAGGTTCCGGAAACGACCGACCTTCTTGCGCCTATACTTTCGGTGGTCCCGCTTCAGCTACTTGCGTATCACATCGCCGTGCGTCGCGGATGCGACGTGGACCAGCCCAGAAATCTGGCGAAGTCCGTGACCGTCGAATAGTTTCTGCATATCGCGGCCATTTAACCGAAAATTTACTCACGATAGCGCCCCTGTTGACCGGAATCGGTTGACAGGGGCCTTCCATTGATCTATTCTCCGTTCTTATTGAAAGCGACTTTCACTTCCATCAATTGGATGTTGTAAGACAGATTTCCGAAGACTCGCTTGCGCAGCGGGAAAACATGTTCGAGGAACGAATCAATGGATGCAGCAACTGAGAAGCAGACTGGCGGGCTAAAGGAGCGATATGCCAGATTTAAGAACGAGTATCCCGGAACGAGGATCAAAGATGCGGCGGTAGAGCTAGGAGTAAGTGAAGGCGAACTTCTGGCGACAACCGTCGGCGAGAAGGCGGTGAGATTGAAGCCTGATTTCAAGTCTCTTATGCACGATCTGCACAAGCTTGGCCGGGTGATGGCGCTGACAAGAAACGACGAGATAGTCCATGAGCGCAAAGGCGTGTACGAGAACGCCCAAACGGACCTGCCCCACGGGATGGCGCTATTTGTAAACCCGGACATCGATCTTCGAATCTTCACCAGCAACTGGCACTTTGGGTTTGCGGCCGAGGTCGAGAATCCGCGAGGGACGCTACGAAGTATCCAGATCTTCGACAAAGACGGTTCTGCTGTTCACAAGATCTATTTGACCGGCGACAGCGATCTCGAGGCTTACAACGATCTGGTGGACAGATTCCGCGATGAGGACCAGTCTGGCTCGCTTGAGGTGGAAGCCAAACCTGCTCCGCGTCCCGACCTGCCGGACAGTGAGATAGATGTTGAGGGATTCAGGAAAGCGTGGTCTGAACTTAGAGACACACACGACTTTTTCCCTCTCTTGAGGCAATTCAAGGTCGGGCGGCGTCAGGCGCTTCGTCTTGCCGGTGGAGAATTCGCCCGTGAAGTCCCCGCAGACAGCTTTAAGTACCTTCTGACCGAAGCTAGCGACCGGAAGGTCCCGATAATGGTCTTTGTCGGAAATGACGGGATCATTCAAATCCACTCAGGAGAGGTCGAGAACGTGCTGGAAGCAAGAGGCTGGTTCAACGTGATGGACGAGGACTTCAATCTCCACATCGATCAGGACAATGTCGCTTCGGCGTTTGTGGTTCGAAAGCCGACCGAAGACGGGACCGTTACAAGCCTCGAACTCTTCAATAAAGCCGGCAGGGACATCGCATTGTTCTTCGGGAAACGAAAGCCCGGAATCCCGGAAAGGGAAGACTGGCGCAAACTGATCGCGGACCTTGAGGAAGAGTTCTCGGGATAGACAGTAAAAGAGCCGGGCCAACAGGAACCCGGCTCTTTTTGATAAAGCGGGATCAGGGGCCCGCTTTAGCGTTGGATTGTTTACCGAAACAGTTACGACCGTACCGGCGGATCTTCTTCCTCGACCTCTTCTTCGTCGACTTCTTCCTGCTCTTCAGCGCTTACGATATCGCCTTTTTCCGCACCGATCTGGACTTCCCAGGTCTTACCTTTCTTGTCCTTGATGTAAAAGATGTAGTCAGTGACGTTTCCTTCGTCGTCCTCGATCGAGAACTCGTCCTCAACAGTTCCTTCAACCTTCTTGAGGGCGATCTTTCTCGCCTGTTCCAGTGTGATCTTGGCATCGGATGCCGAGACGTTTTCGGACGCGAAGTAACACACCGATACCAAAACTGCCGCAACTACTGCCAGCAGTACGAACTTCCTCGAACTATGCATAGTTGAACCTTGGCGGTCGTGAACCGCAGGCCGTCTCGCGGGCCTCGCGCGTGAATCTTCTAACAGACGGAATATACAGAGGGGAAGATAAACGAGAGATTAATTATTTGGCCGGCGGTCGATCTTTGCATGATTCTTCGGGAGCGCGAGCCGAAAGTGTGTAGACCGCGGAGCGCTTGCAACGAGGTCCAACGCGCCGCCGTGCAGTTCAGCTATTGAACGTGCAATTGAAAGGCCCAGACCGGCTCCAGATCCGCGTGAATCCGTTTCGTTGTGGGAGCGGACCTTGTCGGCCCTGTAGAAACGCTCGAATACCTTTTCGGAATCTTCACCCGTTATCTCGGAGCCGGTGTTCGAAACATCGACCTGACAGATGCCGTCCGATTCGCTGCATTCCAGCAGAATCCGGCTTCCTGGCTCCGAATACTTTACCGCGTTGTCGAGTAGGTTTGCGATCACCCTCCGGACAAGCGATTCGTCTCCGACGATCTGCAAACCCTGCTTTGCTTCGATCTCCAGACGGGCGTTCTTTCGCTCGGCAAGAGTACGGAACGAGCGGGCGCACTCCGACGCGGCCTCGTCCAGAAAGAACTTATTTTCCTCCAGTTTCAAGGCACCCGAGTCCGCACGTGCGAGTATGAAAAGGTCATCTACGATACGGGAGAGCCTTCTAGCTTCCTGCCCGATTATCTCAAGCGATTCCCTGTACTCTTCCGGGTCCCGATCCGGCACCTGTAGCGAAACATCCGATTCGCCCCGGATGATCGACAAAGGCGTCCTCAGCTCGTGAGAGGCATCAGCCATAAAGCGCTTTTGCTGACCAAAGGCCTCTTCAAGCCTGTCAAGGACTCCGTTGAAGGCGTTGGCTAGATTTGAAAGCTCGTCATCTTCGGATCGTCTCGGGAGTCTCTCTGCAAGGTTGCTTGAGCTTATCTCCGAAGCCTTTTCGGCCATCTCACCTACCGGCCGCAGGCTTCGCCCGGCTAGATAAAAACCTCCTCCGAACGCCAGCAGGAGTGCAAAAGGGACGGCGGCGGCGATCATCAGGCGAAGGTAGCTCAAGAGCTCAAGCTGTGTTCGAAGTGGTCTGACTGCCACTGCATAGTACTTCTTCTTCAGAACCTCGAACGATTTGCCAAACACGCGGACCTCGGGTTCACCCGGGACCTGTATGGTTAAAAACCCTGATCCTTCCGAGGCGGCTTCGATCGCCTGGTTTGCGGGGAAGTGCTCGCGGTCCATATCGAAAGGAGTGACCGAAGGGTCTTCGATCCGTTGGCCCTGCGGACTGATAGACACGACGTTTGCCGACTCATCGACGACGGCAAAGACGATAAACTGAAATCTGAAGTCTTCGAGAACCTCGGGAAAGACATCCTTCGCCGGTCTTGCTCCGCCCTGAAGCCGGGTCTTGCTCTGGATGGTTGTGATCAACGCGTTAGCTGAGTCTTCGATGGAGTCGTCTGCAAGTCCCCTTACTGTTCGGTCGATCGCAAAATAGAAGATACCTCCGAAAACCGCTAAAGCGAGCGCGAGCGCGGCTGCGTACCAAACGGTCAGGCGAAATCGTATCGAGGTGAAGATCATACTGCTTCCCGCCCATCACTTTCTTCGCTCACAAGGATGTAGCCCGCGCCGCGCCTCGTTTGCAGGGAAGGATCGTCGATTCCGTCGAGCAGTTTGCGGCGAAGCCTGTTCACGTATACCTCGATCAGGTTTGAGAAAGGATCGAAATTTTCGTTCCAGACGTGCTCCGAGATCTCTTCACGGCCGATGACGCGTCCTGCGTTCCGGGCAAAATACTCGAGCAATGCATATTCCTTTGTAGTAAGGTCGATCGCCTCGCCTTTTCCGTATGCGGTCTGGCTTCTTGTGTCGACCTCTAGATCGGCTATGCGGATCGTCGACGCGATCATCTCGCCGCGCGGACGGCGAAGAAGGGCCCGGACCCTTGCAAGCAGTTCTCCGAACTCGAAGGGTTTGGTCAGATAGTCGTCGGCTCCCTTATCGAGACCGGCGATCCTGTCTTCCACGGCATCGCGTGCGGTCAGCATCAGCACAGGCACGTCGATCTCCGAGGACCTGAGGTGTTCGCAAACTTCGAATCCGTCTCTTACGGGGATCATCACATCAAGGATTACGAGGTCGTAATCGTTTACTTCCGCGCTATGGATCGCGGAGTCCCCGTCTGAAACGCGGTCCACCGCATAGGCATTTTCCTTTAGTCCCTTTGATATGAACCGTGAGATCCGATCGTCATCCTCGACCAGTAATATGCGCATTCTGACGGCTCCCTGAAACCGTGAAGTGAAATGAGATTGCGTAATGATAAACGTAAATTCCGGGTTTACAAGCGGAATTACAGTGCACTGATTTGGTATTCTCGTAAGAGCCAGTATATGAAAGCTCTCAGATTCAACGGACGATCGCTTGCCCTCGATGAAGTAGCAGTTCAGAAGAAGGAACAGGAGGCGTTGATACGCGTGTCCAGTTCAGGGATCTGCAATACCGATCTTGAGATAGTGCGGGGCTACGCGGGATTTACCGGCACGATCGGCCACGAGTTCGTAGGAGTGGTCGAGGAGTCTCCTGAAGATCCGGCCTTGGTGGGCAAACGGGTCGTTGGCGAGATAAACGTCGGATGTAATGCCTGCGACCTTTGCCGGGACGGCGACCCGAGGCACTGCGAGAAACGAACCGTTCTCGGAATCTCGGGACGGGACGGATGCCACGCCGAGTTCGTAAACCTTCCGGTCAGAAATCTGATCGAGGTTCCCGACAACGTACCGGACCGGATGGCGGTTTTTGCCGAGCCGCTTGCCGCCGCATACGGGATCACGCAACGAGTGGAGGTCGAACCCGGGATGACGGCGGCAGTCATCGGCGACGGGAAACTGGGGATCTTGTGTGCCTGGAGCCTTGCCGGAAAGCTCCAACATCTTTATCTGATAGGCAAGCATCAGAGCAAGCTAAACACAGCCGCCAAGGCGGAAATTGAAGGCATTTTGCTGGACAAGGCCGAAAAGCTGGGACGCAGGTTCGACATCGTTGTAGAAGCAAGTGGATCGGATTCGGGGCTTGAAACAGCATTGAAACTACTAAGACCAAAGGGCACTCTCGTGCTGAAAACCACTATTCACGGAAAGGTCGAGTGGGAGCCCTGGAAGGTGGTCGTCGACGAGATCACTGTAGTTGGATCTCGATGTGGAAGACTTGCACCGGCACTCGAGCTTCTCTCAGAGGGTAAGGTCGATCCGACCCCGTTGATATCGGAGGAATATGGCATCGGCGAAGGATTGCGAGCCTTTGAAAGTGCCTCTTCGCCGGGCGTGATGAAAGTGCTTCTTAGGATGTAGTCGGTGGTCGGGTAACAAAATACCGGCAACTACGTAAATATTGTCTTAACCCTTTCGGCAATCTATACTCGGTCAACGCGGCCGTATGCCGAGCGAAACAGAACCAAGGAGACGCAGTAATGTCCAAGTTGACCAGGGAGACCTCTCAAAAGAACCTTCTTCGCGAGTTATGGATCGGCAGCCTGTCGATGATACTTCTGGCGCTAACTTCGGGTGCCGTCGTGGCACAGACGCCGGAGGTCATAACGAACGCGAGCAGCCCGGCAGTTTCGCCGGAACAGCTTTCTGCATCGTTCGCAGAGGTCGCACGGGTGGTTGAACCGGCAGTGGTCAACATCGATACGAAAGGAAAAGTTCCCGACGTACAGGTTGAGGGCGACGGCGAGGGAGAGGACGACATTCTGGAGTTTTTCCGCCGAAGACTTCCTTCGCGGCCCAGTTACGCTGTAGGCAGTGGATTTGTCGTGGATCCGAAAGGGTACATTCTTACCAATTATCACGTAGTTGAGGATTCGTCGCGGATCACTGTGCGCCTGCAGAATGGCGACGAACACGTCGCGAAGATCGTCGGCGCTGATGAAGAGACCGACCTTGCAGTACTGAAGATCGAGGCCGGTGACTCACTTCCTTATTTAAGATTCGGCAACTCCGATGCGGCACGCATCGGCGATTGGGTCCTCGCCGTCGGTTCGCCTTTCGGGCTCGCCCGGACGGTGACGGCCGGCATCATTTCCCAGACAAAGAGGGAGACGCCTTCAGGAAATCCGTTCCAGAGATTTATACAGACCGATGCAGCGATCAACCGCGGAAACTCCGGTGGACCGCTCGTGAACCTGCGAGGTGAGGTGATCGGCGTGAACTCGCAGATCGCTACTTCGACCGGCGATTACAACGGCATCGGTTTCGCGCTCCCGTCGAACGAGGCGGAATACGTATATAAACAGATCCTAAATTCCGGAAAGGTCAGACGGGGGTATCTCGGTGTGTATCTGGATTCGGTCCAGAAAGAGTTTGCAGATGTATATGGCCTCCCGGAGGCAAAAGGCGCGATCATAACCTCGGTTCGCGATCAGGAAGGTGCCGCCTATAAGGCCGGCCTTGAGGGCAACGACATAATCGTTTCGGTAGACGGGAAGACCGTTGAAAGCGCCCAGGACTTGATCTCAAAGATCGCTTCTATAGAACCCGGCAATGATGTAGTGATCGGCTATCTTCGCGAGAAAGGCAATAAGCTGGAAAGCCGTACAGTTTCGGTCCAGCTGGACGAGCGGCCCTCAACGGATCTCGTTGTTGAAGAAAATGAAAGAAGAAGCCTTCCTGTTGAGGAAAGGGCAAAGCAGTTCTCGCCGCTTGGACTCACGCTTTCCGAGATGAACCCCAATTTCAACCGGACGTTCACACACAGAGGCGTGAAACTCGGTGAGATCTTCGAAAGTAACGACCTTTCCGGACTCATAGTCCGGAGCGTGGATCCGGCCAGTTTTGTGTCGGATGTGAAAGATTCAAGCGGTCGTCCGGCTCTAAGCGAGGGTGATTTGATTCACCGTTTGAATCGCGTTAATGTTACTGATCTTGATACTTTCAACAGGATAGCGGACCGTCTCAAGAAGGGATCCCCGGTGGTGATACACGTAGCGACCTATGACAGAAGATCGAGGACGGTCGTACCTAGGATCGTACAGTTCACGATTCAGTGATCTAACATAAAACAGGACATCAAGGACGGCAACGCTGGATCACGGATCCCGTTTCCGTCCATTATTTTTTGGGAATTCGATATGGCAAAAGCTAAAGCTGCGAAAGGCAATAAAGAGGCAAGAAGATCAGTGACCAAGTACTTCAATTACATAGGCGGAGAATGGGTGAAGTCCTCTTCCGGTGAATGGTTCGACAACGTGAACCCGGCGGACACGAGCGACATCGTCGGGCAGTTTCCGAAGTCGAACGAGGAAGACGTTGACCGTGCGGTCGCGGCTGCGAAAGAATCCGCGGGCAGGTGGAGAAGAACTCCTGCACCGAAACGGGCGGAGCTCTTGTTCAAGCTTGGTGAGATCCTACGCGAGAACAAACAGCAGTATTCGGAGGATATGACCCGCGAGATGGGAAAGGTCCTCAGCGAGACAGGCGGAGATGTTCAGGAGGCCATCGACTGCACGTATTACACAGCCGGCGAGGGAAGAAGGCTTCACGGTTTTACGACCAAGGCCGAGATGCCCAACAAGTATGCGATGTGCGAACGTCAGCCGGTAGGACTTTGCGGGCTAATCACGCCCTTCAATTTCCCGATGGCGATCCCTTCGTGGAAGTTGATCCCAGCTCTTGTTTGCGGAAATACCGTCGTCATCAAGTCTGGCGAAGACGTCCCGCTTTCGACGATCAACCTGGTAAAGGCCTGCGAGGAAGCAGGAATTCCGAAGGGCGTCGTAAACGTGGTTAACGGCTTCGGCGAAGCGGGCGCTGCGCTGGTAGGACACAAAGACGTCAGGCTGATCTCATTCACGGGTTCTACAGATACGGGAAGGATAATCGCCGAGCAGTGCGCTCGCGACAACAAGATCGTCTCGCTCGAAATGGGCGGCAAGAACGCGATCATCATAATGGACGACGCAGATCTTGAGAACGCAGTTGAGGGTTCTCTCTGGGGTGCTTTCGGTACGTCCGGCCAGCGATGCACCGCCTCTTCAAGGCTTATCGTGCACAAGAAGGTCTACAAAAAGTTCGTCAAGATGCTTGTCGATCGAGTCGGCAAACTGCGGGTCGGAAATGGGCTCGACAAGAAGACGGACGTCGGGCCCGTGGTCAATCAGCAAGCGCTGGAAAAGATCCTCGGATACATTGCGATCGGAAAGAACGAGGACAAGGCTAGGCTCGCGATCGGCGGCGGCCACCTCACGAGGGGCAAGTACAGGAACGGCTATTTTATCGAGCCGACAGTGTTCAGCGATGCTTCCAGAGACATGCGCATCTCGCAGGAGGAGATATTCGGTCCGGTAACGACCGTGATCCCTTTCAATGATCTCGAGGAGGCCATCGACATCGTCAACGACGTCAAGTACGGTCTCTCGTCCGCGATCTACACTCAGGACGTCAATCAGGCGTTTCACGCGATGCAGGAGCTCTACACAGGGATCTGCTACATCAACTCGGCGACGATCGGTGCAGAGGTGCACCTGCCGTTCGGAGGCACGAAGGGAACTGGGAACGGGCATCGCGAGGCTGGCACTCAGGTGCTCGACATTTTCAGCGAATGGAAAGCGATCTACGTCGATTATTCCGGTCGTCTTCAGAAGGCACAGATCGACGAAGTCGAGATCTGAGACCCGGACCTTGTCGCATCTGAATAGAGCAAAGACCCGTGGAAGGCCGTGTATTCCTCGGGTTTTTGTGATTTAATATCCATCACAAATCCACAATTTAATAGGTAAATTTATGAAGATCGGATTGCCAAAAGAGATCAAGGATAACGAGTACCGTGTTGGTCTCGTTCCGGCGGGCGTCAGGGCGCTGACGGATGCCGGCCACAACGTTTTTGTAGAGCGCCACGCGGGTCAGGGTTCCGGGTTTGAGGACGAAGCCTTTGTCGACGCCGGCGCAAAGATCCTGGAGTCAGCTGACGATATATGGGCCGAAGGCGACATGATCGTAAAGGTGAAGGAGCCCATCGCTCCGGAATATCCGAGAATGCGCGATGGCCAGCTCTTATTTACTTATTTGCACCTTGCTCCGGAATTTGAGCTCACAAAGCAGATGCTTGAGCGGAAGGTGACCGGTGTCGCGTACGAAACGATCACAGACAAGGAAGGAAGGCTCCCGCTCTTGACCCCTATGTCCGAGGTCGCAGGTCGGATGAGCGTTCAGGTCGGCGCTACATATCTTGAGAAGATGAACGGCGGTCGCGGCATTCTGCTTGGTGGCGTTCCCGGCGTGCCTGCGGCGGATGTTGTGATAATCGGCGGCGGCGTTGTAGGGACGGAGGCGGCCAAAATGGCAGTCGGTCTTGGCGCCCACGTTACGATCATCGACAAGAACCTGGACAGGTTGCGGGAACTGGACGACATCTTCCTTTCGAAGATCCAGACACTTGCCTCGAGCCGGTATCAGATCCACGAAGCCATTTCGCATGCGGATCTCGTGATCGGCGCGGTCCTGATCCCCGGCGCATCTGCTCCAAAGCTGATCACGCGGGACATGCTGAAAGACATTCCCAATGGAGCGGTTCTCGTGGACGTTGCAGTCGATCAGGGCGGATGTTTCGAGACCACAAGGGCGACCACCCACTCGAACCCGACCTATTACGAAGAAGGCGTGCTTCATTATTGCGTAGCGAACATGCCGGGAGCGGTTCCGAGAACCTCTACCTTTGCTCTTACGAATGCGACCCTTCCGTATGCACTTGCGCTTGCCAACAAGGGTTTCGAGAGGGCAATTGCGGACGATTCCGGTTTGGCCGAAGGCGTCAACACTTACGGCGGCGCACTTACGTATGAAGCTGT
This sequence comes from Acidobacteriota bacterium, assembly GCA_003385635.1. Lineage (GTDB taxonomy): Bacteria > Acidobacteriota > Blastocatellia > Pyrinomonadales > Pyrinomonadaceae > Aridibacter. The sequence goes on from QQUY01000003.1 coordinate 582,189, forward strand.
GGCGACTTCGCAGGACCTTGAATACACTCCACTGTCGTCTTTGATCGGCGACGCGGCGGCAAGCGCGTAAACTTCCAGAACTCCAAATGCTAAACGCCCGCATTTGCCGGATTGACTGAAGCCGGCGGTGCGGGCGAAGCATTTTAGCGTGGTAACAGAGCTTGCGTGCGAAAGTACCGCCTGAGAGAATCAAAGCGATGTACGAATTCGCCGTTACACCGGCAATAACACAGCTCAGGAGGCCCGGGGTGACCATCGACTCGGTCTCTTCAGGAAGCATAGCGGACGAGATCGGCCTCGAGTCCGGGGACCGGATCACAAAGGTCAACGGCCGCGCTGTACGCGATTACCTCGACTTCCGGTTCCAGACGTCCGGCGAGGTCGAGATGATCTTCCTCGTAAAGAAGGTCGGCGGCGAAACGTGGGAAGTCGACCTTGAACGGGACGAGGGAGAAGACCTCGGAATCGAGTTTGAACAGATAATCCCGCGACAGTGTGCCAACGAGTGTATCTTTTGTTTCTGCAAGGGGAACCCCGAGGACGCCCGACCCTCGCTCTTTGTCCGCGACGAGGATATCCGGCTGTCCTTTCTCTACGGAAATTACACGACGTTGTCCTCGGTTACCGAGGCCGAGATGCAGAGGATCATCGAGCAGAGGCTGTCTCCGCAGTATGTATCCGTGCATTCGACGGACGTAAAGACAAGAGCTTACCTCCTCGGGGTTGAGGAGAAGCAAGCGGACATCTCGGACAAGATTGAAAGGCTTCTTGAGAACAATATCGAGATCCACGCCCAGGTCGTGCTTTGCCCGGAGATCAACGACGGCAAGGTGCTTGAAAAAACACTTCGCGACCTTGCCTCAAAACATCCAAAAGTCGTTTCGACCGCTGTCGTGCCAGTCGCACTCACTCGCTACAACAAGGACGAGAGGCTTACAAAGGTGACTCCTGAGTTTTGCCGAAAGACGATAGAAGAGGTTGGTCGGCTGCAGGAGGAGTTTCGCAAGTCGCTCGGAACGACTTTCGCTTTTCTTGGCGATGAGATCTATGTAAAGGCCGGCGTGCCGATCCCGTCGCGTTCGCACTACGGCGAGTATCCGCAGATCGAGGACGGCGTAGGGATGATCCGGACATTCGAAGAGGAATTCGACGAGATGCTCGGGCAGATAGGCGGTTCGCACGTGAGGAAGTCTGGAGGTTTGGGAGAACGGCATCCAAGAGTTCATGAGCTGGCGATCGCTCCGGAAGTGACAAATTCCGATGACCTTCCAGATTCTTTGAATGGCACGATCTTCACAGGAGAGATGTTCGCGCCGTTCCTTCGCGCAAAGATCCAGGAATTGAACAGACACGTCGGATCATCACTCCGGGTCGTTGCTGTGCCAAATACTTACTTTGGCGGAGATGTGTCGGTCGCCGGCCTGCTCTCGGGACAGGATTTCCTGGCAGTTAAGGATCTGGCGGAAGGCGACTTCGTCATAATACCGCCGGCGGTAATCAAGTCCGATGAGCCCATCCTTATCGACGGAATGCCGTTTGAGGATCTCAGGTCGCAGTTCAGTCGCCCTGTTCTTGCTGTGGATATACAGGCAGTCGTAAGGGCACGGTTTGCGGGCGACGCGGGGCTGGGGCTGCATGAATAGACCGAAGAGGAGAGCATGCCGATGCTGACAGCGGGAGACGGCGGACGTCTGAAAATAGGGAAGATAATTGCGATCGTGGTCACGCTGATGGTAGCAATACCTTTTGTGGTGGTCGGAATCGGTTTTATCATTGCAGGCGCAACCGCCGATCCATCGGCGGTGACCGACGATGGCTTTAGCCTGAGCATCTTCTTTTACATCATGGGCGGGGTCTTTCTCGCCGTGGCAGCGAGCTCGATCCCTATTCTTGTCGTGATCCTCTGGGTATTCAGCTATTTTGCCAAGGGGCTCAAACAGAAACAGGAAACCCTGAAGGAGCTCCAGGAGCGAGGTCTGAAAGGAACTGCCACCGTGGTCGAACTAATCGACACGGGAATGCTGGTCAATTACAACCCCCGCGTGAATATCGTTCTGGACGTCGTTGTTGAACGACAGGCGCCATACCGCATCAAGAAGACCGAGACAATTCCGATGACAAGACTGCCTCAGATCCAGCCCGGCCAGACGATCGAGGTTCTCGTGGATCCGAACGACCGGCAGAACCCCGACCGGGTTTTGATGATGCTGAAGTAGTGGATCGTGAATAGGCTCGTGCTTCGCACGAATTTCGAAGCGCTACGCGATTTCAGATTCCAAATTTCAGATTTCAGAATCGTGCTTCGCACGAATATCAAATTTCAGATTTCAAATTTCAAAGAAGAGCAGTATCTTGTTCCTGTCTCCTGTCTCCTGTCTCCTGTCTCCTGTCTCCTGTCTCCTGTCTCCTGTCTCCTGTCTCCTGTCTCCTGTCTCCTGTCTCCTGTCTCCTGTCTCCTGTCTCCTGTCTCCTGTCTCCTGTCTCCTCAGTCTCGCCCTCCGAACATCTCGTCAAACAAGACCTCCTCTCCAACAGGAGTATCGGCTTTTCTTTTGATCACTAGATTCCCGTCCGAGATCGATGCGTCGAGTCCGGCATCGCGAAGGCAAGCATCGATCGGAACTGTTCCGGCACCATAGACCCTCTCACGGAGGTCTTCTACTGATCCGGGCGCTAGTTTTTCGATCCGCGAAGTCAGGTCGTTTCGCGAGTATCCGCTCCCCGAACCTCCGAAATCTGAAAAGAGGCCTTTGATGACATCGTCCAGGCTTTGTTCGCCGCGGCTTTTCTTCCTTATGGCGACATCGCGGCAGATCCCCTCGAAGAGCCCGCCTCCATAGACCATTCCCCAATGAGCGTGCTTCTCATCGCCTGAACTGACCTCGGAAATGGATCGCTTTCCGAACGCGTCGTCTTGTCTGTACCGTTGATAGAAAAGCCCGTTCATCACCTCGAAGAGTTCCTGTTCCGAAATTGCTCCCGTATTTCGCAGGGCTTTAATCGTGTAGAAGTTCGAAACCCCTTCTTTGAACCATTCCTCGCTGAAAGACTCGGGGAAGAACGATTTGCCGTTCCAGAGGTGAAAGAACTCGTGAGCAAACAGGAATCGGGAGATCGTTTGAGACATCAGACCCCCCGAAGGATTCATGATCATCGAAATGTGGTTTCCGATCACTTCTCCGTCGGTCGTGTCACCCTTGTTAATGACGACGAGGACCTTATCAAGGCGCGAACCGGGAGGAGGTTTCGGCACCCCTCCCATCAGGGTGACGTAGTATTCCAGCACGCCTTTTGCGAGGTTCGAGAACTCTGTTTCCTGATCAGCGACCCCGGGGCCACCGATCGCGAACTCTAGCTCGAACCCGTCCCTTTGAAACCTGAATGATTTGTAATCGCCTGCGAAGAACATCGACTCGGTCAGATCGTTATTGTTATCAGCAGAGAACGAATTTTCGCCTGTCGATCGCCAGGAACCGGACACTCGCCAGTCTTTCGGGAGATCGAAGCTGATATCGATTCCCGTCCTGTTCTCGCCGTTCATCACCGCGAAGGCCCGACCTACCGAAAAGACACCCCATTCCCTTGCATAGGCGGCACCATCGATCCCGGGCGGCCATTCGAACTTTTCGTGTTCAAGGGCAATCGCGTAGTCGATCGATACTCTCTCACCTTTCCCGGCGGACACCGTCCATCCTTCGTCCGATTCGACGACCTCAACGCGCTGACCGTTCGAAATCCGCACCTGAAGATCCCTAACGAATGCCGCCCAACGTTTGGGTATCTGCGAAGCACCGATCTCGGCGATATAGAGCCGGTTGTCTTCCAAAGTCAACTCGGCCGATACTTCGATCACGTTTCGCTCGGGATCGATCTCGAGCGTGTAGATTGTTTTGTCTGTTGTGCCGCTCGCGAACGCGAGCACCGAAAGAAGAAGGACCGCCGAAGCGATCCGAAGTGTATGCGTCATCATAACCCTCCGACGAAGGGAAACAACGAGTCGAGGGCTCGAAAAGTTCGGAGAGCGGTTTCGAGTTTAAGAAAAGTCGTGCGGAGTACTGAGTCGGCTTCCACGGATCTCAGATTGAATGTCGTCCTGCGGACGAATGCCAAATGCCAGATTACAGATCTTGGACAAGAGAATTTTCATCCTCCTGTCTTCTGTCGCCGCTGCGCGGCTAAAGATCAATGTTGTGCACCCGTTCCGTGAGTGGCGCCCTTCGGGTTTTCCCACTCCTGAATGCATATGACCGCTATGCGGCCGCGAACCAATGATTTCTGTCCCCCGTCTCCCGTCTAATTTGCAAGCGCCTTCAATTTGATCTCGAACATCTTCGACCAGTTCTTGCCCGTCACAAAGATCCTGTCGCCGGCCGGGTCATATGCGATTCCGTTCAGAGTGTTCTCTGCGTTCCTGGCGATGTCATCAGGCGAGATACCGCCGAGGTCGATCCAGCCCGCGAGTGCTCCTGTCTTTGGATCTATCCTCGCGACATGATTCGGTTTTCCGATACGCTCGGAGTGCCAGATATTGGCCCAAATCTCTCCCTTTACCCATTCAAGCTCGTTGATGCTCATCAGGGGACGACCGTTTTCGTCCTTCACGACGATGGTCCTTACCGTTTCGTAGTTCTCGGGGTTCACGACCCGGATAACGTGCGTACCGTCGCTGTGATACAGCTGTTTTCCATCCGTCGCAAGCCCCCAGCCCTCTCCGCTGTATCTGAACTCGCGGACCTTCTCAAAGCTTTCAAGGTCGTATACAAACCCGATCCCGGACTGCCAGGTCAGCTGAAACACCTTGTCGCCAAGAAGCACGATGCCTTCGCCGAAGAACTCGTCGTCAAGGTCCACTTTCTTTAGTACCTTTCCCGATTCGATCTCGACTTTCCTTAGGGACGACATACCTTTTTGCCCGGTGCTTTCGTAGAGGAAGCCGTCGTGGAAAAAGAGTCCTTGTGTAAATGCCCGCGGGTCATGGGGATAGGTCTTTATGACGTCGTATCCGTAAGAAGGTAGAGTGGATGAGCCGGAGGAAGGACTCGTCACGATTGCGGGTCCCTCCGAGCCGGCACCGTTGCAGGCGAACAGGAAGGCCGCGATGAATGATGTTACCAAAAGCTTCATTGTAAGGTTCGTTTCGAAGAAATGCCTCATCTTTCCAGGGCCCGCTTTATCGCTTTTTTGAAGCTGGAAGCGGAAAGCGTTCTGATCTTGTAGCCGTTAACAAAGATCCCGGGCGTGCCGGTCACTCCGTAGCTCTTGCCGTCACTGATGTCCTTTCTGATTTCTGACGCCAGCTCGGGGTCATTTATGTCCCGCTCGAACCGTCCGAGGTCAAGGCCTGCCTCGTCGGCATATCGGCTCAGCGATTCGCGATCGAGTGCGTCCTGGTTATTGTAAAGCAGTTCGATGTATTCAAAGAACTTACCCTGTTTCTTCGCAGCCTCGGCAGCTACTGCCGCCTGGAATGCGTGTTTGTGAATGCTCTCGAGCGGAAAATCCCTGACCACGAGCCTTACGTTGGCCCCGAATTCCTTTATGACCTGCTTGATGATCGGATGGACCCCGGCGCAGGCGGGGCACTCGAAGTCACTGAACATCACGACCGTCACTTTGGCGTTTGCCCTGCCGAGGAAGGGATCATCGTCCGGAAGCACCGCCTGGACATAGGGAGTAACTTCATTGACGAGAAAGATGACGCGGTATTTCTTGTAGAGACGTGACCGGAGATCGCTTTCGAGCTTCTCTCTTTCGCCGTCCGAAAAGTCTTTCATCTTGCCCGTGATCTCCTGGGCGATGAACTCGCTTGTCGCGATCCCGAGGCTTTCTGCTTCCGATGTGTAAACTGCGGCATCGACCACTTGTGTCACCGACTGAATAACAGCATCGGTAATGTTGGCCTCCATTTCATAGAGCGCAAGGCCGTTTCGACGTTCATAATCCAGATAGATAACGGTGATGTCGTCAATGGTCGCGATCACGTCCTTACGAAGCAGTCCCGGATCGTTTATGTTCTTGCCGTACGTGATCTTGTGTCCTGAGCGCAGTTTGTCGATGAACTTCGCATATCGTTCCCGCTCTGTTTCCTTCTTGATGAAATCAACGATGTCGGCACGGACCCTGACAAGCGGAACATCGCCGATCTGGTCTTTGTTCTCTTCGTAAACTCGTTTGATTTCGTCTTCTGTGGGGTCGGGCAGATCTGTGGAGACTTCCGCCTCCACAAGAGCTTCGACGGTCGTACTTCTCTTCGCGGCTTCAAGCTCCAGGATCTTTCTGTCGATCTGTTGTTCGAGAAGTTGTTTGCGCGCTGCGAGAAGCCTCGAAGGGAGGGCAAGCCACGCTTCAGCTATCGAGGGCTCTAGATCCTGAGCCGTGATCGTGCGTCCACCTATCGCCGCCAGCGCTTCCGTTGCTGGGGTCTGGGCGAATGCGGAAGCCGCCGCCGAGATCGCAATCGCAAGAGTGATCGTAATTCTTCTGTTCATCTGTCTGAAATTCGTATGTCTTTCCTCGCCACTCTCACCGCCTCACGTGAGGACGGCTTTCCGAACACGCCAGGATGAAGGATCTTTGCAAGGATTTCAGCGCCGTCAACGACACGGGGTCCGGGTCTTGAGAAATATGCGCTCGCGTCGAGTGCCCATACATTGTTCTCGCGGATAGCCGGAAGATCTGCCAACGCAGACGGGAACTCGGTTCTCTCCAACTGCTCAAGGATGTCCGATGTTGAATAGCCGCAGGGGATCAGGACCATTACTTCCGCCTTCGATTCTGCAAGAGCTTCGAAAGTTGTTGTCACGCTTTTTTTACCTGTTTCACCAAGGACGCAGATACCACCGGCCGCTTCAACCTGCTCGGGCACCCAGTGTCCCGGGGCGAAAGGCGGCTCGAGCCACTCAAGCATCAGCACCGAGGGTTTTTCGTTCAGAGCCGAAGAACTTTCTCTGAGGGAATCTAAACGCCTTCGAAGATTCTTGACTTCCTCAGTGGCCCTGTCTCGCACGCCCGCCAGTTCACCGACCTCCAGTATGTTCTCAAATATGTCGGAAACAGTGTTCGGTTCAAGCGAGACGACGGTAGCGTCTGCCGTATAGCGTCGGGCTGCCCGGCGGACGGTCTTGTAGCTCACCGCACAAACTTCGCAAAGCTCCTGAGTGACTATCAGTTCAGGGTCGATCTCAGAAAGGGACTGCTCATCGAGTTCGTAGATCGATCCGTGGCCGTCGAGGCTTGTTCTGACGGCGTGATCGATCTCCTTGCTTGTCATCCGTCCGTGATCGATCCGGCTCGCGGTCAGGTGAGGTTTCTCACTCACGCCCGGAGGGTAGTCGCATTCGTGCGTCACTCCGGCCAAGCGATCCTTCAGCCCGAGCGCACAAACGATCTCGGTAGCTGAAGGCAATAGCGAAACGATCTTTCCCGATCCTTTTTGAGAGTTCATTTTGCGGTTCTACGGCCCGAGGGGCGCTGACGACGATACTCCATATACTAGCAAATCCGTGAGCGGTGGGCAGACCTCCAAACCAGGCAAGCGGGATGGATTTTCTCTTGCAAAAGGAATTTGCGCTTTGTTATAGTAAACAGTGTCGCGCAATGTTGAACATTGCCAAACATCATACCTTCACAATTCCGCTATCCGGCCAGGCAAACGGCGAGTGGAACAGATCAAGACCTAAAACCAAATCTTCCAAATCGGCGCGTGGCGACCGGATCGTCCTGCGCTCCGTCGCTTGATCGGTGCTTCAGATCCGATTCTCGCAAAGGGCAATACAATGACAACTAGAGAAACCGTATCCTTAAAGGCTTACGTAGTCGCATTTTTGATCCTCGGCCTGTTCTGGGGCTTTGTTCCCGTTTCTCCAATAGTCCGGGGTCAAATTTCGGGAAAAGAGGCTTCGTCCAACGTAACTGGAGCTGTTAATTCTGTTCGAACAGAAAGCGTGGTCTTCAGAGACGAATTACAAGCCCTCTCGAAGGCAGAGTTCACCTCAACCGAAGATGCGTTTGATGCTAAGGAATCGGACGGCGCAGAAGCTGATCTGTGGCGCTGCAACCGACGTTCGATATGGCAGATCATGCGGAACAGATGGCGCGACAGATGTAATCTGTCAACTCCTACACCTACTCCGACACCTACGCCTACTCCTACTCCTACTCCTACTCCTACTCCTACGCCAACTCCTACGCCTACGCCTACTCCAACACCTACACCTACGCCTACTCCAACTCCAACTCCTACACCTACGCCTACTCCTACTCCTACACCGACACCTACGCCAACTCCTACACCTACGCCGACGCCGACACCTACGCCAACTCCGACACCTACGCCGACACCTACGCCTACTCCAACTCCTACGCCAACTCCAACACCTACGCCTACTCCAACTCCAACTCCTACACCGACTCCGGGGCCGACGCCCAACCCCAATCCGACCCCAAGTCTTTCAGGTCAATGGGATGTGGCTTCTCGATCGGGCATCAAGTTTTATGTAGATCACTCGGCTTGGTACAAAGTCACTTCCACTGAGCTCACGTCAAACGGTTTCGATGTCAATTCGAACCGATCATACTGGCAGCTCTATCGCGACGGCGTACAAGTCCCAATGACCGTCAACGCTGACGGTTCCCTGGAATTCTATGGATCCGGCGTTGACACCCGATACACGGGTTACGGTGTGTACTTTCTTATTAACGGCGATTCGCCCGGAATGAGGATCAATACCGAGCTAGATTCCGGCGCAGACACGTCAATAGTGAATTCGTTCTACCTGAAGGTCACCGAGCGCCCGAGGGTCACCTACGTTTCAGATCTTGTCAACGGTGACAACGAGAACTGGTTCGGGCCGACGATAACGCCAAATGCCGATGCCGTGATGCCGATAGTTCTATCGAATGTAGCACCCGCTGGGCAGAATTCTTTTGCGCAGATCAAGGTCAGGCTGCAGGGCTATTACGGGGCCGCGCACCTTGTTACGGTACGTTTCAATAACTACACCGTAGGCACAGTGTCGTTCGCAAATCAGGACGCGCAAGAGTTTGTGTTTGATGTTCCGGCCTCAGAAGTCATCAACGGTGTGAACAACTTCTATTTCCGTTCTTCCGCTTCTACCTATGACTTCAGTCTGATCGACGAGGTAAGCGTGATCTATGAACGCAACCTGGCCGCTTCCGGTGAAAAGATCCGATTTGGAGTGTCGTCGGGAGACTCAGCCATTGTCGAAGGCTTTGCAAACAATAACTTCAAGGTCTATGAGATCTATCCGAACAACGCGCGACGGCACGTAGATGTGCAGGGTCTCATCGTGAACGGTACAAACGGATTCAGCCTTGCCTCGGACAGCCGCAACAGAGAGTTCGTCGCAGTGGCGGATGTGGCCAGCGAACCGGTGGCGATGATCGAGACGAACGATCCTTCATCGTGGCACGACACTTCGAACACTGCGGATTTCATTATCGTTGCGCCGAAAGTGTTCGGAGGCCAGGCGGACAGCATTGCGACTATGCGCAATTCGCAGGGACTTCTGACCCGCGTCGTTTACATCGAGGACATAGCTGACGAATTTGGCTACGGAGTACAGCATCCGGACGCCCTCCGCACATTCTTCCTTCACGCAACTTCGTTCTGGGCGGTCAACCCGGGCTACGTGATGCTGTTTGGTGATTCGAGCTACGATTACCGTAACTATCTTGGCATGTCGAATCCCAAGAACTTTATCCACACGAAGATGGTCGAGACGCAGCACATGGAGACATCGAGCGATTCCTGGCTGGTCGACTTTAACGATGACGGCGTGGAAGACATTTCGCTCGGACGGTATCCGATCCGTAACAACAGCGAGGCCAACAAAGCTGTTACAAAGCTCGCCCGATACGATTCATACGTTGATACTGGAAATCAGACCGCTGCTCTGGTGGCGGACCAATTCTTCGAGATCCTGAACGGCGAACTCGACAACCGTATTCCAAACTCTGTCGATACAACGATCATTAACAGGACTGAGCTCGGTGACAGCGTCACTCGACAAGCGATCCTGGACCACGCCAACAGCGGTCCGTCGATGGTGAGCTATCTCGGCCACGGAACAACGGTAGGCTGGACAAGCGCAAGCCTGTTCAAGTCGAATGACGCCAATGGTCTGAGCAATACCAAGCTTTCGTTCTATATGCTGATGACTTGCCTCAACGGATACATGTCAGATGCGAACAGCGACGGATTTGCCGAGAAACTGCTGAAAGCGCCGAATGGCGCGGTCGCGGTCTGGGCTTCATCCGGCTCGACTTATGCCTCCGGGCAGATCTCTATGAGCCAACAGGTCGCTGAAGATGTGTTCCAGAACAATCAGAAGATCGGCGACATCGTACGCCTCGCGAAGCACACTTCTCCGAGCATCGACGCGCGTTACACCTGGAACCTCTTCGGGGATCCGACCGTGCAGATCTACTAGTCTCGGGTACTCACTCCTGAACATACGGAACGGGTCGCTGCCCGTTCCGTTTTTTTGTGTCTTTCAATGGCACTCCGGAGTTGGTAACATTTTGACATACGGAGGCAATAGGAAATGGAATCGAATCACGATGTGAGATTCACCGGAAGGGTCGATCACCTTGCCGTAAAGTCGGAAGATCTTCAAAGAGACGTCGATGAGTACAAGAGGCTTGGGTTTACGGTAGAGACCCAATTTGACGACTGGGCGATGATGCGCGATCCGAAGGGTTTCGGAATAGCGCTTCTGCCTCCGGGTTCGAAGCATCCACCGCATATCGCACTGCGGGTAGAAACGATGGAAGAACTCGAGGAGGCTGCCGAAAAGGAAGGGAGGCCTATAAAGCCCCACAGGGACGGCACGTCTTCTTTCTATACGAAGGGTGTCGGCGGCAACATCGTCGAGCTTATCTATTATCCGCCTGATTTCGGCTCGTAATGCCGAAAAAGCTCCCCAAAGATTTTTATCTGCGGACAGATACGATCGCGGTCGCCAAGGACCTTTTGGGCACAACGCTGGTTGTGCCTGACGAAGCCGGGAAGCGCATAAGCGGACGGATCGTCGAGGTCGAGGCTTATCTCGGGATCGAAGACAAGGCGGCGCATTCGTACGGCGGACGCCGGACAGAACGGACGGAAGTGATGTACCGCGCTGGCGGGATCGCTTACGTCTATTTTGTTTACGGAATGTATCACCAGTTCAATGTGATCGCGGGACCTGAAGAACATCCGCAGGGCGTGCTCGTAAGGGCAGTTGAACCGCTTGAAAATATCGAATCAATGCGTGCACGGCGAGGCGAAATGCCTGACAGCAACCTTACATCCGGTCCCGGAAAGCTGTGCATTGCGATGGGCATCGACAGATCCTTGAACGGCGAGGATCTGACCGGCGGCAAGGTCTGGATCGAAGAAGGTCGGATGAACAGCTCCGAGTTCTTCGAATCAGGACGGAGGATCGGTATCGACTACGCCGAAGAGTACGCCGCAAAACCCTGGCGTTTCTGGATCGCAGGGAACCCGTTCGTAAGCAAGGCGCCGAGGAGAACAGCCAAATGAGATTCGTCACTGTCTTAGTTTTGTTTTTCGCCGCAGTTCCGGCGTTTGCACAGTCGGAAGACCCCGCAAGGCAGTTCGATTTCTGGATCGGCGAATGGGATGTGAATCTGCGCGTTCAGCAGCCGGACAAGACGTGGAAGGACCAGCACAAGGCAAAGGCACACATCTATTCGATCTTAGGCGGCAAAGCGATCCTCGAGCTTTGGAGCGAGGGAAAGGAAGGCATTAACGGCTACAGCCTGCGGTACTACAATCCTCAGAAAAAGAAATGGGACCTGTGGCTCAATTGGGCGGGAAAGAACCGCTCGGGAACCAACGGTCTCGAAGGGGAGTTCCGACACGGGCGAGGCGAGTTCTTCGGGGAAACAAAACTGCCGGACGGAAATACAAGGATCTCTCGCTTCACGTTCTCCGATATCTCAAAGAACTCGCTCCGCTGGGACGACGCTTTTTCGACCGACGGAGGAAAGACCTGGGCCTCAAACTGGATAATGGAGTTCACGAGGAAAGCAGACAAGGCTCCCGAGATCGGGAGCGAGCAGAACTTGCTGACCTACTTCGACGGCTCGAGGTGTGATCTTCCGGAGTTTGAGTTTTTAAAGGCGATGTCCGCCAAATGGGAGCAGAATGAATTTCTGTCACTCCACGAGATCCTCGACGGTTGTATATTGATAGGTTTTTGGTCAACGGTTCAAGAAAAAAGGCTCTTCTTTACTCTTACCTGGAACACCTACGCGGGAATGTATGAATTGGCAGTGCTGGATAACGAACCGCGAAACAATCTTACGATGTACTACGGCTCTCGTTCTGAGAACCAAATCCTTCTTAAGGATAGCCGCGGATACAAAGCCTCGATCAGCACGAATGCAGATGGTGAGTTTGTCGGCATAAACATAGGGACGCCAAGTGGCGGCTCCGGCTTTCAAGTCGAAGCCAAAAAACGACCGTGACGATAGCTCTTGTGGATCTTACCCGGCCCACAAGGCCCGGCCATTCACAACTGTTCCCTTTATCCAAGTCGCATCCGAGGCATAAACGATCCGGTCACCCAAGGCTTCCAGCTCGCAGTTCTCGATCAAGGGAACGTCATCCCGTATCACGCAAGCATTCAGGGGCTTGCCTACCTCGAAATACTCTGAAGTCTCTTCGCCGGTAGCATTTACTCCGGCAAAGAACGCTGACCGAATTGCGTTCTCGCCGCTTGATTCACTTGATCCTGTAAAAGTATCCCGCCGGTGTGAAATGAGCCGCTGGCCGTAGTCCAAAAGCCGCAGTTCCTCGAAGGGACTGAGGCCGATATGCGAGTCGGTCCCGATCGACCACCTGCCTCCGGCATCCTGAAATTCCTTCAAAGGAAAGATCCCGTCTCCAAGATTGCCTTCTGTCGAAGGACATAAGACGACGCTGGCGCCGCTTTTAACGATCCCTCTCGCTTCCCGATCTGTAATATGTGTCGCGTGAACAAGATTGAATCGGTCAGATACGGCGATCTTTCTGAGAAACCACTCGACCGGCCGAAGCCCGAGATGCTCGATACATTCATCTACCTCTTTCACCTGCTCAGAGATATGTATATGAAAGGGAAGCTCCGCACCGAGGTCTTCTGCGGTGCGAACCACGTCTTCCGGGTCCACGCCTCGTAGGGAATGAACCGCGATCCCCGCCGACGCATACTCACTGTGCTTACAAGCCTCGATCGTGTGCTGTAGAAGCGATGCGTAATCGATCAGGGTTCGGCTGATGAACCTTCTTTGCTCCGGAAGAGGATCTTTGCCAAATCCGCCTTTTTGATAAAAAACCGGCAGCAATGTCAGGTTGATTCGCGCCGCTTCGGCAGCGGCAATGAGGCGTTCTCCCATCTCGGCGAGGTTTCCGTAAGGCGAACCGTCCTTGTCGTGATGAAGATAGTGGAACTCGCAGACGTGGGTATAGCCGTGGCGGACAAGTTCCTTGTAAAGCATCGTCGCGATCTGCTCGACCTGATCGGGATCGAGCGAAAGCGCGAGCTCATACATCGTGTTCCGCCATCCCCAGAAATCGTCGCGTCCTGAATCCCTGTCATGGCGTTCGGCGAGTCCCGCCATCGCGTACTGGAAAGCGTGAGAATGGCAGTTGCGGAATCCCGGTATTACATATCCGCTCGCCGCATTCGAATCTTCGCCTGACTCGATCGAGGTGATCACACCTTTGTCGTCTGTTGAAATCCGTGCGTTCTCGACCCAACCGTCGGATTGAAGGATCGCTTTGAAGTGGAAATCCATTTTCAGTTGCCCCCCGCTTCAGCGGGGGGTTAAAAGTCACATAAGACCACTGCCGGGGCTTCAGCCCCGAAATTGCCGGCTAAAGCCGGCGTAAGTTCGAAATCATCCCCGATTTCCCCCCGCTGAAGCGGGGGGCAACTGATGCTCAATCGTGGGATTAAGCTATTCTGCCAACATCCCGATCAAGCGCTCGAAGACCGATCTCAGATGGTTCTTCAGCACACCGGCCTTCTTTTCATCGTATTCGGTCTCGGTCGAGTCCATATACAGGTCCTTCGTCATCTCCAGCTGAAGTGCGTGGACGCCGTTATCCGGATCGCCCTTTGATCTAGTGAGAAATCCGCCCTTGAAAGGGTGGTTGTGATTAACGCCATAGCTTCCCGAAGCCAGGGCCTCAAGTGCGGCTTCGATCACCGAAGGCGAAGCGGACCGCGCATCGTTGTCGCCAAGGATCATATCGGGGAAGGGCTCGGGTCTGATCGACTCGACCCTGCGGCGGATCGAATGTCCGTCCCAAAAGATCACGTTGGGATAGCGGTCTTTAAGTTTGGCGAGCTGAGAATCGATCTCATCGTGATACGGCTGAAAATAGGCCGCAAGCCTTCTTTCCTTCTCCGCATCATCCGGTTCGTCCCCGGAGTTCATATACAAAGGCTTCCCCGTGAAATCGGTTGTTGGACAAAGCTCGGTGATTATCCTGCCGTCGTCATAAAGCGGCTTGCCTCCGGGCTCGCGATTGAGATCGATCACCCAACGCGAATACCTTGCGTGTATGACCGTTGCTCCAAGTCCGGGCGCAAAGTCGTAAAGCCGGTCGAGATGCCAATCGGTGTCGTCCGGTGCACGCGTCAGTTCAGCGTCCATCCGTTCTGCAACATCTTTCGGGAAATCGATCCCGCAATGCGGTATGCTTAACAGGAATGGCTTCGCTTCCGATTCCGGTTCGATCAATACGAATGGTTTCTCGCTGGTCATTCAGATGCGGGCTTCAAGGAGAGTTCGTGTCGCATGGGACTGCTGTTCGCCGATAATACCACCTGCATAGACATATATAAATCAAGGAGATAGATGGTGAAATATACTGTCCTGATACTCGTCTGCGTTGCGCTTGCAGTACTCTCAGTTCCCGCACAGAAGCCTTCGGGCGGAAAGATAGAAAACCTTGCGAACGGAAAGGAAGTGACATTCGAAGCCGCGGACGGCGTGAAGGTCTTTGCCGATCTGCACCTGTCCCCGAAAGGTAAAGAAGCGCCCGTGATACTGCTCTTTCATCAGGGTGGTGCAGATGTCCGCGGCGAGTACGAGAGAATCCTTCCCTCATTGCTCGCGGGCGGCTACAACGTGATCGCCGCCGATCTGCGAGTCGGCGGAACGGTCTTCGAAGGAACGAACCGCACAGCGACGGCCCTTGCGGTGCAGCAAACTGATTACTGTGCGGCGTATCCCGATCTAGTGGCGACGCTTGAGTTTGCAGAGAAGGAAGGATTCAAGGGAAAGAAGATCGCGTGGGGCAGCAGCTACAGCGCGGCGCTCGTGTTCAGGCTCGCAGCTGAAAACCCTGGCAAGCTGGCGGGCGTTCTCGCATTTTCGCCTGCTTCCGGCGGCCCGATGGAAGAATGCCGGCCGCAGCTTTATTCTGAGAATGTGAAGGTCCCTTTGCTGGCGTTAAGGCCTGCATCAGAAATGCAGCGCGACGTCTCAAAAGCGCAGTTTGAAGACTTCAGAAAGCAGGGACACCAGACCTATGTCTCAGAGAATGGTGTTCACGGCTCTTCGATGCTCGATGCGCAACGGGTCGAAGGCGACGTTTCCGAACATTGGAAGACGGTAAAAGCGTTTCTGAAGAGGGTCTTGGAGCAATAATCTGTACTGAGGAATCTATCAGTTGCCCCCCGTTTCAACGGGGGGAAGAAAAGGATCCTCCGTTATCGTCCGCCGGCTTTAGCCGGCTGGAGAAAGGGCTGAAGCCCCTATTCCGGATCGTGATGTGCCTGTTATCCCCCCGCTAAAGCAGGGGGCAACTGATATTGCGATTTCCGGCAGGCGAGCCATCCGGCTTAAGATCCGAGAAACGCTTAGTTCCCGGCCCGCTCGCGCTTACCAAGCGGGCGACCCTTGTGGACATCCGGATATGGAGGCCGCTTATAAGTCTTCGGCGGATTCTTCTCGAGCTCTTCTAAAAGCCACTCGACCGCTTTCTCAAGCTGAGGGTCCCTGCCGGCACGCCAGGCTTCCGGATCGAATTCAACTTCTATGTCCGGAGCGACTCCGTAATTCTCCACTTCCCATTCGCCTTCCAGACCGTAAACCGCTCCATTTGGCGCCCTGATGCTTCCGCCGTCCATCAGCTGAGGGATTCCGAACGCCGCGATCAGTCCGCCCCATGTCCGCTTTCCGACAAGTGGGCCGACATCGAGCTTCTTAAAGAACCAGGGCATTGCGTCACCGCCCGAGCCGGCGAGTTCATTTATGATCATCGCTTTCGGCCCGTAGATCGCCCCTGCCGGGACGTTCCAGTCCTTGCCGTCTCGAAAGGCGATCTTTGCAAGCTGCTCGCGGCTCAAATACTCGACCACGTAGTCAGCGAGTAGTCCGCCGCCGTTGAACCTTTCATCGATCACGGCGCCGTTCTTGTCCGTCTGAGCAAAGAAGTAGCGGTTGAAGCTCGAATATCCGCCGCCGCCGGTGTTCGGGATGTAGACGTAGGCAAGCCTTCCGTTACTGAGCCGGTCCACCGTCCGTCTGTTGTCTTCAATCCACGCAAGGTTCCTCAGTCCGCCTTCGCTGTTCACCGGCACGACCGTCACATCTCGGGAATCGGAGCCGTCTGCATTCGGACCAACCCTGATGACTACCTGTTTGTTAGCCGTGCTCTCGAACATCCTGTAAATGTTGTCCGAAGCTCTCAGGTCGCGGCCGTTGACTGCGAGAAGATACTCGCCCGCTTTTACGTTAACTCCCGGCTCGGTCAAAGGAGCGCGCAAGTTCGGATTCCAGTTCTCGCCGTTGTAAACACGCGCGAACTTGTACCTGCCGTTCTCGACCGTGAAGTCGGCGCCCAGAAGGCCACCGGGGACAAAATCGGGCCGCGGTATCTCTCCGCCGCCGATGTACATGTGGCCTACACTGATCTGGTTCAGCATCTCCCGGAAAAGATAGTTCAGGTCCTCGCGGTGAACGACCGAGTTCAGATATGGGCCGTAAAGCGCCTTGGCTTTCGCAATGTCGAGGCCGTGAGTGCCGGGATCGTAAAAGAAGTCGCGCTCACCGCGCCAGATCTCTTCGAACATCTGTTTCCATTCCGACCGCGGATCGACCCGGACCTGCATCTCTCCAGTCTTCACTATGCCTTCGCCAGGTTTTGGAGGGGCCCCGGCCGGTGAGATCGTCCATCCCGGCCCTTTTGCCACAAGCATCTTCGAACCGTCGGCGGAGATCGCGAACGAACGAACACCGCGGTCAACGTCGTCAAGCTTGCGCTTTTCAAGATCGAACTTGTGAAGCACAGCGCCAAACGGACCGGATTGAGGTCCCGTCGGAGCCTCCAGGATAAAAAGCGTCCCCGCTTTTCCTGCAAACAGACCTGTGTAATTCCTGGAAGGGATCTGCGGCAGCGAGATAATCCTCTGGCCGATATCTTCCAGGTCGATCCTGACCGAATCGTCCTTCTTTTCGTCCTTTTTCGGTTCCGGCTTGGTTTCTGTCTCGCCTTCTTCAGCAGGAGAAGGCGATGGCTTTGGTTCTTCCTTTACCTTCTCCTCATCACTCTCCGGCGCAAGCGGCGAGGGGATGTCGTTGCGAAGTACGACGGCGTAAACGGCCCGCGAGGTCTGATGAGATATCCCCGAAAGGTCTGCGAAGCTTATCGTCGGGCCCACGTCCGTACTTGCGGAAAAGAACAGATACTTGCCGCTCTTGTCGAAGACCACGTGACGCGCATCGCCGAGGCCGTCCGTTATACGCTCGGGCTCCGCGTTCTCAAGCGAGTAAAGGAATACGGCACGAAGCCGGTTGTCGAGCTGTTTCGTGTAGGCGATCCACTTGCTGTCCGGAGACCAGGCGGGCACCATTACGCCGTCAAGAACACCGAAAGTGTTGGCATCGACCTTTGTGCTCGCACCCGATCCGACATCCAGGATCCACAGGTTGAGGTGGTTGTCGTTGTACGCGATCTTTTTGCTGTCTGGAGACCAGACCGGCGAAGAATAGAATGCGGGGCCGCCGCCAAGCGTTATCTTGCGCGTTTCGCCGAGGCCGCTCTGCTCCGTAAGATGAAGCCTGTATTCACCTGACTCATCAGAAAAATACGCGATCCATCTACCATCGGGCGACCAGGCCGGATCCCTTTCCATTACTCCCGTGGTGTTCGTAAGATTTCGCGCGTTTCCCTTGTCAGCCGGAGCGGTCAGGATCTCGCCTCTTGCTTCGAACACGGCTCGCACACCCGTCGGAGAGATCGCAGCGTTGGATATTCTCGAACCGACATTCTCATAACGCGGGCGAATCCCCGGAAAGTCCCCGGCGAGTCTTATGTTCACTTTCTTCGGTGCACGAGATCCTCGTTCGAGAAGAAAGATAGTACCGAACTGCTCATAAACGATGTCGCCGTTGTTCGTCGAAGCGCTCTTTATATCAAGGCCATTGTTGTCGATCACCTGGTCGACGCTGCGCGAAGACGTGTCGTAGGAAAACAGGCTTACGATGCCGTTGTCGCGGTCCGAAAGAAAAAGGACCTTGTCGCCGATCCACATCGGGTGCTTGTCGTTCGAATTTTCCCTGGGCACCTTAACGATCTTTGAGGTTGCGAGATCGGCGATCCAGATCGGCTGGGTCTGGCCGCCCTTGTAGTATTTCCAGTCGCCCTGCCATTGGGAAAGCGGCTCATATGCAACCTGTTTTCCGTCGGGCGAAAGTGATCCGCGCATTGCCATCGGCAATTGGATCATCGTCGGGAGGCCGCCGCCTTCCATACCGATCGTGTAGAGCCTTGCGAAATTAGCGTACGAGTCCCGTGTTGAAGAGAACAGGACGGACCTGCCGTCAGGAGTCCAACCTGAGGCCTGGTCTCCCGCAGGATGGTAGGTGAGGCGCTTTGGTACGCCCCCTGCGGCAGGCACGACAAAAACGTCTGTGTTTCCGTCGTACTGACCGGTGAACGCGATCCACTGGCCGTCGGGCGAGAAATACGGATCTGATTCGATCCCGACTCCCGTCGTCAGCCTTCTCGCATCGCCACCAGCGCGGGCGACGATCCAAAGGTCGCCTCCGTAGGCGAACGCGATCTGATTCTGACTTACTGTCGGTTCCCGGTAGAGTGTTCTGTCGGTCGATTGCGCCGGAACGGCGGCCGCCAATATCGAGAAAAATAATGCCGCGAGCAAGGTTCTCATCAAGCCTGTCTCCTGTAGATAGTTTGCGGCATTGTATCGCGGATGAGAATAGAGGCAAATGTCCGGCCTGATCACCAGATCCTTCTGATCTTGCCAGCGGTTTCGGCCGAGATGTAGTAAGGCGGAAAGAACACTCTGCCGTCCCGGCCCATGAAGCCGATACGGTCGTCGGCTGCAGTGTCGCCGATATGGTAATCGGGATACCCGTTGAAGATGTCGTTGTTGCTGTGGTCCGAGTCGCTCAGCCCGGTACAGTGGACCAGTTCATGCAGAAGGATAAGCCTGAGAACGTGGATGCCCGTGCTTCTGCTTGAACGGGGAAGGGTCATTTGGGGGTCGGCCGGCAGGAACACGAAAGCGGACTCGATCTCCGAATTACCGCCGGGAGCCTTGTATGTTCGGCCGTGCATCCGGTGCTGGTCCATCTCAAGCGAGTAGGCCTGTCCCCGAAACGTAAAGCTGGCTCGTCCGGTACTTACTCCGACCTCGACGTTCGCAGCTTCGCGGGAGCCGGCTCTTTCGAACAGCACCGGCACGCCCTGTTCGCGGAAAATACGGTTTATCTCGTCGATCCCCCAAGTGAACAGCTGGCTCCAGCTGCCCGAGCTTATGTTGTTGAACACTGAAAGCCTGTGCGAACCCCGCACCTGACTGATCCATGGTCTAGGCATTTCCGCTTCATTCCTCCGATTCCCTACAAGTCCCCGACGGGCGTGTTTGGTCGATTCCGTGGGACAAAGATATTTTTGTAGTCGCAATAGGTCAATGTCCGAGAAGTCCGAATCCTGATCCTTCGGAGTCGGGAAAGCAAAGAAAAAAACCGCCCGGTGTGCGACTACCGGGCGGTCTTTCGGTGAACTGTTTGGATTAGCCTGTGACCGAGAATCTTTCCAAATTCACTAAGCAATATCTAGAAAGGTTTTAGGCGTCAGCCACCTCACTGGAATCTCTTAGCATACTTTGGATCACCTCCTTCTTCAGTGTTTGCAACCACATAGTAGGCGAGACTTAAAGTATAAGTCAAGGTATTTCGACAGGATCGGTGTTAGCTAGGGGTTAAATGGCGTTCCGCCGGTTCTTGTTATGTTCGTTCCGCCGTTCGTACTGATAGTGATCGTTCCGGGATTGCCGTCGTAGACGACGCCATCGAGGAGTACCGCGAAATCTCTCGTCCCGGTGGCGGTGATTCCCGTCGGTGTAGCCGGCGTTGCGAATCCTGCGAACTGAGCTGGTCCTGCCGCATTCTGCGGGACCTGTGCGCCCGTGAACGTGTATCCGCTTTTGGAACCCGAACCCAGCACGCCGTCGATAAGGCCGACTGCGGTGAGATCGGTAAATGCCTGAACATCAAGACCCGCGCTTGATCCTGCAAAGCTTCCGCTGCCAAGCGTGGCCTGATAGGTAGCCTGCGCACCGTGATAAGTTCTTATCGCCGCCGCCGCCGAGCCCTCGTTTGCGGCCCTTCGCGACGCGATAAGATTAGGGATCGCGATCGCTGCGATAATGCCGATAATGACCACCACGATCAGCAGCTCGATCAAAGAAAAGCCCTGTTCCTTTCTCATTTCCTGTCCTTAAAAATCTGTTAAGTGTTGATTTCAGAACGCTTTGTACCCAAAAGAGATATGCATAAATCATACCAAGAAGCAAAGCAAAGATACGCTATCGGGCCAGGTCCGCTAATTGTTGAAAGGACAATAGTTTAGGCTTGCCCCTAAACACGCCCGGTCGCTGCTGCCGCATTCAATTTCCTTCATTCTGACCGGGAAGTGACAATTTATGTAAACTGCCCGACAAGCCGATTGCCGGAAAGTGTCTTTTTTACAGGCTGAAGAAGGGGGACGGTCGGTTCAGTTTGAAGGAATTTGCTCTCCTCAAGTATCATTCGCTCTATGAAAGAACTCTACCCGGAGATCGAACCGTTTGACTCCGGAATGCTCGAAGTCTCAGACGTCCATACGATCTATTACGAACGGTGCGGAAATCCGGAAGGGATACCCGTCGTATTTCTTCACGGTGGCCCCGGAGGCGGACTTATCCCTATGTACCGCCGGTTCTTTGATCCGGATGCATATCACATCATTCTGTTCGACCAGCGCGGGTCGGGTAAGTCAAAACCCCACGCCGATCTCCGCGAGAACACGACGTGGGACCTGATAAAGGACATCGAGGCACTTCGGCGAAAGTTCGAGGTCGACAAGTGGTACGTTTTTGGCGGTTCCTGGGGCAGTACTCTTTCGCTCGCGTATGCCGAGACCCATCCGGACCGTTGTCTCGGACTGGTGCTTCGCGGCATCTTCCTCACAAGGCCCAAAGAGCTTAAGTGGTTCTATCAATACGGCGCATCCGAGGTCTTTCCGGATTACTGGAAGCGGTACCGCGAAGAGATCCCGGAGGACGAGCACGGCGACTTTATGACCGCTTATTACAAGCGCCTGACGAGCGACGACGAGCAGGTAAGGATATCCGCCGCGCGTGCCTGGAGCGTTTGGGAAGGCTCTACCTCAAAGCTGTTTCCCGACAAGGACCTGATGGACCACTGGGAGGATCCGCAGGAGGCTTTGGCTCTTGCCAGGATCGAGTGTCATTACTTTATGAACAACTCATTCTTCCCGACCGAGAATTACCTGCTCGAGAACATCGACAAGATCCGCCATATCCCGACCGTGATCGTCCAGGGGCGCTATGACGTCGTCTGTCCCGTCGTGTCGGCCTGGGAACTGCACGAGGCGTTTCCGGAATCCGAGCTTCACGTCATTCCAGACGCGGGCCACTCGATCAGCGAAAAGGGGATAACGTCGGCGCTGGTTGACGCCACCGACCGCTTCCGAGACAAAGAAAGGAGTCTGAATGCCAGTACTTAAGATCGTCGGTTACGAGACCGGCAAAGCAAAAAAGGACCTTGCCGCACTTCTTAGCGACCGCCTCGGGCTTGACGGAGCGGAAGCGCGGAAGATGTTTGACGCTATCGTCGACGGCCGCGGGATCACGTTGACCATTGATGACGAGGAAACCGCCGCAGGGCTTGGACAGGAGCTGGACGAGGCAGGCGCGAAAGTGCTTCTCGAAACTTAGGTATTACCTTGTTTAGGTGAAATTTAGCCGTTTAGCCTGTATGATTGTCGGGATCAGTCAATGTCCCCTTTTGCCGGGGACAATGTGAGGCATCAATCAAATGTTAGGAACCACAGAGATCATCCTGATCGTTCTTGCGATCTTTCTTCTTTTCGGAGCCAGCCGGCTTCCGAAGCTTGCCAAGTCGCTGGGCGAGAGCCGCAGGGCATTCAAGGAAGGAATGGACCAGGCCGAGAAGGAATTCAAAGACGAAGAAGACGCCAAACAGCTCAATCCCGAAAGCAGGAGCGCTTCGGATATGAGCGACGACGAGCTCGCGGCCGAGATGCAGAGGCGCCAGGCAAGCCAGTCCTAGGCCTCAACCGCCTGTCTTCTCGCCCCAGATCACCGTCGCTTTGACAGAAGTGCGGAAGGTGATCTCGTTCCGGTCGTCGTCTATCTTTTCGGCAAGGCCCTTCAGCACCCTCTCCGTCTCCTCGTCATCGAGGAAGCTCAGCCACTCCGGCAAAAAGAAATAACGCACCAGCGGCGAATCGACGAACGATTCGCCGTTTTCAAATTCCAGCATCTCCGGTTTCGAGATCGACTGCACCTTTGTCAGCCCCAAGGCCAGCGCGGCCTCTTCGGCCTGGCTGACGGTCTTTATCTCGGTGATCAGGTTCTCGACCGCCTCTCCCTTGTTTTCGAGGCCCTCGTCCAGAAGAACTTCCCAGAGTATCGAGAACACCTCGCCGAAACTCCCCGCCGTGGGGAGGAAGAACGCAAACCTTCCGGATGAGCATTTCGCCGCGCTCTCGAGAAAGTCGTCTACCAGCCTGGGAGTTATCAGGCTTGCGTCGGCGATCGCCATCTCGGACCGCGCAAGCGGCGCCTCGGTCGAAAAGTCGACGCCGCTCTTTACCGACTCGCTCTTCTGTTGAGCGATCTCGCGAAGTTCCGCGTCCTCACAGACCGGGAAGACATCGACGCCTTCGCCCAGCTTGTCGCCGATCTCGATCGCGTGCCCCCCGGCCCCCGCGTTTACATAGGTGATGGTCGATACGCCGTCGACGACGACGTTCTCGTTAAACAGCTCTGTGAACTTCGCCGTGTATTCCGGCTCGACATAAATGCCGCGCAGAAACGCCAGTTCCTTTTCAGTCTTGGTCATATAAAAAATCTACAGGAAAGAATGCCAGTTCGCCACGGAAGACAGCGTGCGAGGCGATTCCTGGAAAGTTCAATCTGATCCCGCACTTGAACCAATGCTAAAAATATTGTTCGCTAACTACCTGACAACAGGGGGGTTATTCGTTTCAGATTCCGATGAGACGTAAATTTCTTGACACAGGTGTTAAAGGTCGTTTAGATTCTTTGGCACAAATTGATTCGGAATTCGGACGCTCTCACTCGTCACGAACAACTCTCACTTCCGGAGCTATGCACAAGACGTCACTCACAAAAAATCAACAGGCATACAAACCGCAAAAGCCTCTGGGCTGAGAGCGCAAGAACCCGGTCTTCGGGAACGAAACAGGATATTCGGATTTCGAACGATTCCCGCTATCGCTCAATGGAGCGAGCGGCCATGCACTTGCGTTCCTATCGTATTTCCCGGTCACCTCAACAACCCGGGAAACGAAGAATGCGTGAGCGATAACCAAACCTGTTCTGTCATCCCACCGTGACGGATTCTCAGACGAGCGAAAGCAGATGTGTCTACCACGGTAGCCGATGGCGGAACGCAGACAGGAGCCGTTCCGCAATGAAGTTCTTTAGATCTCTCGCCTCACATCAGAAAACCGATCCCAGACCCAGCCGAAGAAGACCACCCGCCAAGCCCTACAGCGCACGCTCGGTGCTCATCGTTTTCATACTGATTTCATTTTCTGCTGCCGGAATCGCCGGGCTGGCAAGAGCTGCCGTCTCAGAGGCGCTTCCAGGTACGGGCGTTTTCCGCAGAATCAGTTCGTTGATGTCAGGACTGTTCCCAAATAGTTCGCGGCGTCGAGTGTCGTTGTCGAAGGAATACGTCTATTCAGATTCGAGACTGTTGGCGGTTGAGGATGTTGGCGCCAGGCAAACACCGCCATCTGATCTGGCGGTTTTCAGACCCTCTACCGGTGAATGGTTGGTGATAGACACCAATTCGCAACACGTCACCCGCCTGGAATGGGGAGCTCCCGGCGATATTCCGATAGAAGGCGATTTCGACGGCGACGGTATCAGTGACCTGGCTGTATTCAGAGGATCGAGCTCCACCTGGTGGATCCTCGAAAGCGGCGCTGGTTCAGTCCGCGCTATTCAGTTTGGAGTTGAGGGGGATCTACCAGTCGCGGGAGACTATGACGGCGACGGTATGACAGATCTGGCCGTATTCAGACCAACAAGCGGAGTTTGGTATGCCATTGGAAGCAAAGAGGGCAACTTCCTCACGATCCCGTTCGGCTCAATATCTGATCGTCCAGCACCGGCTGACTATGACGGTGACGGCAAAACGGATCCCGCGATCTGGCGGTCTGTATCCGGGACGTTCGAGTGGATCCAAAGTTCCAACGGGACGGTCGGTTCCGAGAGGTTCTCATCAGGAGTAGGAGATCCAGTCCCTGCCGACTTCGACGGCGATGGAATGGCGGACCCCGCAATTAGAACTGGAAAGGTCTGGACCATACGCAAGAGCCTAAGCAGGGAGATTATTTCTGTTCAGTGGCACCAGGGAGACATTCCGGTTCAAAGCGATTTCGACGGTGACGGGCGAGCTGACATCGCGATCTGGAGATCGGAGGACGGGAGATGGCTGATCCGGAACAGTTCCGACACCACTACACGCGAGGCAATCTGGGGCGAGCCAGGTGACATCCCCGTCCACTTCTTCTACAGACGCTAAACGAGCTGCAAGAAACTCGTACTCAGATCTCTTCAGCTGGTCCGGTGCCAAGCTGGATCGTAACCAACTTTAATGAGGAACCGAATGAAAAGTACTCCCACCAACGCCTTTGCATTAGACAAATCACTCAGTTTCCTGATCACGATCGGTCTCGTAGCAGCGATGATACTGATGTTTGAAAATCGAACCGCTGCGCAAACGGTAATTGGAAACTCAACACCTGTATCCTCCGACAGTGCGAACCGGGCCGACCAGCGGATCAAGGGAGCCGCAAGAGTCAATCCCCGTACGTTGGCGCTTGAGTTCACTTTATCCTTAATGAGTTATCCCGGCAGGAACGGCCACGGTGTCAATGCTTCACTCAGCTACTCATCGAAAGTCTGGCGCATGAATTCCGGCACCCGTTGGTGGTACTGGAATGTTTCCGGCCGAAAGTATGTAACAGATCTAACCGCTCGATACAGCGAGCGATCCGCAGCGGGCTGGACAAGCGGCCTCTCAGCTCCGGTCCTCGAAGACATGCCACAGATCTATGACGAGAACGGC
Source organism: Acidobacteriota bacterium (assembly GCA_003385635.1). Lineage (GTDB taxonomy): Bacteria > Acidobacteriota > Blastocatellia > Pyrinomonadales > Pyrinomonadaceae > Aridibacter. The sequence goes on from QQUY01000003.1 coordinate 607,872, forward strand.
AATCCCTATGTAGAGCCATTCGGAAGTGCCGCCGCGATGGATCAGTCGTGGGCCGAGGCTGAACGCTCAGGACTGTCCGGCTTGATGCCCGACCGGAACTTTCGTTGTGTTTCTTACCAGCATGTTTGGTGTCCGGACTGTCAGCTCCCGGATGGAAGTGAAGGAGCGCACATCTTCATCTGCAATGCTTGGGAGGTCGGTCCGGGGATCCCTGAACCGACGAATCCCGGCGAACCGCCGGAAGAGATCCCCGAGAATCTCTACTACGCAGCAAGGCTCTTCGTATCGATGCCAGGCGGACAGCGGCACGAGCTCCGGAAGGACGATTCACGACACGTTTGCGGGATTGTTGATTACGTCTGTGAGCCTGAAACGGACGGTGTCTATTACGCTACTGACGGCACCGGGATGCGACTCGAACGTTCAAATGGCGGCTCGGTGTTGTACCTGCGCGATGGCTCGAAGTACCTGTTTCCTCCGGGGTCGGCAAACCACGAAGGTGGGCGCTTCGCTGAGAGATTCGTTGACAGAAATGGGAACACGATCAGTTACAACTCCGAGGGTGCTGCTCCGGGTCAGGTTCGTAAAATAGTCGACACCCTTGGTCGGGAGATCACTGATCCGATTCCCCGGAATTACATTGCACAGACTCAGACTTCGGGAAGCAAGAACGCTACTTTTCCTTGGTTTGGCGGCAGGAACCAGGATTTCGAAGTGACGTGGGCAAAACTGAAGCCCGAGGGCTGCGAAGCGAGTGACGATCCGGATTGTGTTGGAAGAGACGGTACTCGCGGAGGTGCGTTGGAAGACCCGACCGAACTCCTCGGATACGACGCCAGGTATTTCTGCCAGGGAGGTCAGTCGGAGGACCTGGAAGAAACGGGTCCTCAGGATGTTCTCTTTCCACTGACGTCGAATGGAGTCAGGTCGTGCAGCACGGTAACAACAGAGGCGTCCACTGGCAACCTGGTACCCGCGAGGTTCAATCCCGTCGTGCTCCGCAGGATAATGCTTCCGAACGGACAAAGTTACCAATTCGGCTACAACCGATACGGTGAGATCTCCAGGATCGACTACCCGACAGGCATTTACGAAGAGTTTGATCACGACACGGTAACCGCGATCGGAGGAACAGGGATCGCCGTTTACGACCAAACGAACAGGGGTGTCGTAGAACGAAGACTCTACGGACCTGATGGGACATTGAACAGGACCTGGAAATATACAGGCCACTTCGATCCTGTCCCGGGCGGACTCCCGAAAATGACCGTTATTTCTACTTCTTCTAGGTCCGACGATCCGCAAGCCGACGGAGCGCGGACCGAGACAGTGATGAGTGCTTACCGCGGCAGCAGCGCCTACGGATTCAATAGTCCGGAAAGCGGTAGCATTCTCGAAACGCGAAGATTTGACGAGAACGGGCAATTGCTGTCGAGATCATTGTTTGAGTGGACAGCCGTCGGGCCGATGCCGGGCGGCGAAACGAACGCGAAACGAGACCTTAGAATTTCACGCACTGTCGAATTCACTTTCGAGCCGGGTTCACCGAAAGCGCTCGCGATCCTCAAATCCAACGAATACGAAACACCGTACCAACGCGACCCCGGATTCTTCGCTCACCTGAACCGCACCCGAAACAGAACCTGGAAATTCTCTGTGTTCGACGCCCCTGAGGCGGTATCAATCGATATCTCGACGGCGGCAGCGGCGATCGTGAGCTCTTCCGAGGTCCGGACAAATGTCTCTACTCAATATCTATACGAGACCGAGTACCTGGGAAGAGGCATTACCGGAATGGTCGAGAGCGAGAAGATCCACGACCCTCGCGAGCCGGGGATAGTACTCAATGAAACCCGGTTCGAGTACGATCTGGCCGATCTGCCGCCTGTCGACCCTGGGAATACAAATGGATGGACCGATCCTGCTACAACTTTTCGAGGGAATGTCTCAAGGGTTGATAAACTTGACACCGCTACAGGCGATTGGCTTTCCGAGAGGTTCCAGTACGACAAGTACGGGAACACGATCAAGTCCTGGGACGCCTCAGGCGATACGGAAAGGTACTCGGCGATCGAATTCAGTGCTGAATACGGATTTGCATTTCCGACATCTGTCAGTGAGCCGGCCCCGGATCCGACGGGAGCAAATGGGTCTTCTGAAAGAACCGTTGTGAAGAAGACCTACGATCGGACAACCGGACTGCTTCTGACCGTTACCGACCTCCAGTTCCTGCAGGTTCAATCAGACGACCGGACTACCATTCTAGAGTATGAAGATCAGCTCTTGCGCCTGACATCGGTAACCGGACCTGCCGGGGAAACTAGGGAAATGGTCTATTTTGACGAACCCGGCACATCGAGGATCGCAACAAGATCGCGTGTGGGGGACGGCAGGTGGGCAAAATCAGAAGCGGTCCACGACGCCTTTGGAAGGTTGATCCTGACTAGGGACTTCCGGCTGGAGGGAACATCAGCGGTCAAGACAGAATACGATCTTCACGGTCGCGTAAGAAAGAAGTCAGAGCCTTATTTCGAAGAATCCGAATCTCCTGGCATTACCTGGCGCGCGACTGACTACGACGCCTCTGGACGTGTGTCGCGTAAGTACTTTGAGCTGGCAGACGGATCGACGGAAGTTTCAGGTGAATTCTCACACGGGCTTTCGCCCGTTCCCGGTTCGATAGGTTCGGTACTTACCATTAAGGACGGTTCTGGCAGGTCGCGGCGCGAGATCCGGGATTCGTTCGGACGTGTCATTCGCGCTGACGAACCGACTACAGTTACACAGGAAGAGAACGCAGACCTAGGCACCATCAACGATCCTGCTCAGCCAACATACTATGAATACGGTAAGAGGGGCGGATTATCGGTGATTCGGCAAGGCATTCAGAAGCGGATCTTTGCCTACGACGCTTTCGGCAGAATGACCCATCAGAAGCTCCCTGAACAGGACGAAAATCCCCGGATTTCGTACCACGATCCCGATTCGGGTAACCACACATGGTCAGCGGCATTCGAGTATTCGCCGACTGGCGAGCTTTTGAAGATCATCTCTCCGAACGGCGTCGAGACGGACCTGGAATACGACCAGCACGGAAGGATCCTAAGTCGTAGCTTCTCCGACGGCACGCCTAATGCGAGCTACCGGTATGATCTGATCGCGAACGGAAAAGGGCAATTGATCGAGGCAGAGAATTCCTCGACCAGGACACGAATTACATCTTTTGACGCAGCTGGAAGGCCCACTACCTACGAACAGCGGACAGACGGGGTGACCTATCGATCGCAGTTCGAGTATTCGTCGGGCGGCGAAGTCAAGCGAATCACGTATCCTTCGGGTAAAACAGTGGATCAGGGCTTTGGACCCGACGGCAGGATACGGCGGGTTGGCAGTTCGCAAGCTGGTTTCGATTCCGTCTACGCGAACTCTTTCTCTTACGATGCTGCAGGCAGAACAAACGCCTTTAAGCTCGGCAACCGTTTGTGGGAGTCGGCGAACTGGAGCGAAACGGGGCGACTTGGCTCTTTAGGGCTGGGCATTGCTCCAGCAGTACAAGGCATTTGGCGGACCGAATTTCACTACGGCGAGCTGAGTCCGTCCGGAGAAATGGACGCGGAAAGAACTAATGGTGCGATCGGCCGAATTACTACGATCGGCGAATCCGGAGCTCTTCGATTCACTCAGAATTTCCGATATGACCCAGGCGGGCGGCTCACATTTGCAGAAGAGAACGAGGCGGGCGATGGGAACTGGAGTCTCCTGATCGATCACGACAGATACGGAAACAGAATTCATCAGACAAAGACGGTTGGAAATAGTATTGAAGAGGTCGATCTTGTTCCTGATCCCACATCGAACCGCTATTCGGTACCTAGCGGATATCGCTACGACCGGAATGGCAGCGTGACCGATGATCCTTCCGGAAAGAGCTACGTTCTGGACGGAAGGAATAAAGTCATAGAAGTAAGGTCAAGCGGAGGCAACCTGATCGCCAGTTACCTTTACGACGCTATGGGCCGACGCATCAAGACGATCACACCTCTGGAAACAACCGTGTTCGTGTATGCGGGCGAGCTGCTTCTCGCTGAGTATTCAACGAATCCGTCCAGAGACAGAAAAACACGTTATTTGACCGCCGATCATTTGGGCTCCACGCGGATAGTAACCGACGGAAACGGCGAGCTCCTTGCCAGAAGGGACCATTTTCCGTTTGGCGGTGAGATCACAAGCGGGATCGGTACCCGAACGGAAGAAAATGGCTACCTGTCAACTACCGCGAGGGTCAGGAACGGTTTTGCAGGGATGCTGGCAGATCCTGAAACCGGACTTAACTATGCGGATGCAAGAATCTATGACGTAGGATCTGGTCGGTTTAACTCCGTAGATCCTGTTTTGTCTTCGTCAACGGCTTCAGATCCTGCTTCCTTGAACAGGTATACGTACACACTCAACGATCCAGTAAACCTCGTGGACCCGGACGGGCTAGCCGCGATCGACGACTGGTACGTTTCAGATGACGGGCAGATCGAGGTTTTCAGGACCGACGACCCGTTCGACCGGTTCTTTGTCTACGATGAGAACAAGAACGTCTTCGTGCTCGTAGCGCAGCTCAACAGGAACAAACACGGCCTTGTCAGATTTCCCGATTCCGGATGGGGCTTCACCAACTACAATCCGGGTGAAAGAGGAGGATATGACCACCAGACAGGGGAGTATGTAGGCCAGGGCGACCACTATCTTCTGCCCGTGACGGCCGCGGCCTTGTTCGGGTTCACGAATCAGCTGAAGAACGACTTCGGCATCACCGTCGCCTTGGGTGATATGTCATCTTCCAACGGCAGCGATCCGTGGGACAGTAAATTCAGGTCTACAAACTGGAACGGCCACCACTCGACTCACGGGCACAAGGGGAACGGCACCGGAACTAACATCGACTTCCGTTACATAGGCACCGATGGCAGCAGCCGGCGGGGAAACTGGGCGTCAAGCCCGAATCTCTTTAGCCGCAAGAAGAATCAGGCATTGTTCGATCTTGCGAAGAAGTGGGGGTTCACGAAGAACTTTCGCGGTACCGTGGTCCCGGTTTCGGGAACTCGAGCGGCACGCGGCCATAATGACCACGGCCATCTCGGTTTCGACCTGAACCGGAAACGCGCATCGACGCTGTTCAGGGATCGTAGGCGGTACTATATAAGGCTGTCCGACACGACGCTCGATTGCCAGGTCGAACAATGCGTAACAAACTAGCGCGGTACGCGTCTCTCCCTTGCCGGTTCCGAATTCGGAACCGGCAACGGTTCTTCCACATCCACTTGGAGACGATTATGAATAAATTGCTCATACTCTTGGTCATTTGTTTTGGAGCCTGCGAAAACGTCTCGATTCCGCCGCCGCCGCTTGAACAGCGAGAGACGGCTTATTCACCGCGACCGGTCAGCGGACCCGAAGACGCGGCCCTGGAAAACGCCGACGGTGTAGTCGTTTACGTCGGTCGTACAACCGGTGCTCGGGATTCATCTGGCATCGTCCGTCTTTATTCAATAGACGGCACCGTCTGGAAAGAGATCGATCCCCTGAAACCTGAAGATTCGTCAGACGAGATCAGAATTACAAAGAACGTGTTTAAACCGCTGTTCTTCAGCGATGGTTCCAAACGGGAGTTCGGGATCGAGATGCGTCTCGTCCGGCGTTCGAAAGACTGGCTGGAAGTTGTCGCTGGCGAAGGACACTACGCCAACCGCACATCCGACCGGGTTCCTTTACTCAAGTACGTTCAGTCGTCTGACCCGATGTTCAGAGTGCTCAGTTGGGATACCTGGGTCCGCGGCCACTTCAACATCCGGTTCGATGCGGTCAAGAATCCGGTCCTCGATCAGCCGGACGGATCGCCGAAAGCGGTTTCGATCCCGGACGAGCCCCTGATCAAAGCCGACAAGGTCGAAGGAGACTGGGTCCTGATCAGATGGATGGAACACGAGCCGGATGAGCCATCGGCCAAGTGGCTGCGCGAGAACAAGCCGGAGAACGCGGGTTGGATCCGATGGCGGAAAGACGGCGAGATCCTGATCGAAGAGTTTTATCCGTAGAGTGAATACTCCTTTCTCGTTTTTTTAGCGGCGGGCTTGCCCGCCTCACTTTTTGCGAGCGGAGATAAATGCCGGTTCGACCGGAGAGTGGCCCGGACGGTTGATGCTTTAAGCCATTCCTTCTGACGGTTTCTTCGACCTGAGGCGCTGGGTCCTGAGCTTCACAAAGAGCCGCCGGCTGATGCCGGTCAGAGGTAATGAAAAGCGCTCGTGGTCCCCATGGTGAAGTGGGGGCAACTGATTTGCGAGACCGACCGTGGAATTTTGGCGGCAGCCGATCTCGTCGCTCCAAAAGCGAACACCCTGCGCTGAAGAGCGGGCAAGCCCGCCGCTAAACGATCATTTTCGCGGCCTTCGCTGCGACCTTGAACCCACCTCTTATTAAACAGAAAACTGAATCCCGACCGCGCCCCGCGTCTAATCTTGACTGAAAAGTAAAGATTTGAGATTCTACACCTTTCAAGACGTCTCAAAGATCGTTACTGGGTGCGAAAGATGAAGATATCGGCACAAGAAGAATACGGGCTTCGATGCCTTGTACAGCTCGCCAGCGTTACCAACGGCGAGACTTTGACGCTTCCGCAGATCGCAGAGCTCGAGGGCATCTCGCAATCGAACGCAGGCAAGCTTATGTGGCTTTTGAACAAGTCGGGATTCGTCAAAGCGACGCGAGGGACCAAAGGGGGGTACAGCCTAGCCCGCCCGGCGGACGAGATCTATCTCAGCGAGGTGATCAAGGTCCTCGATGACGACGAGATCGAGGGCCACTGCGGCAGTTACACCGGAGTGCTTGATTCGTGCGTCCACACGGGCGACTGCGGCATACGCTCCGTGATCGTCGGCCTGCACGAGATTGTCCAGAACGCGCTTTCGAACGTCACGCTTTCACAGTTGGTCGGTACCGAGAAAAAGGTCGACGAACGATTTCACAGAATACAGCGCATGGCGCAATGACCAATGATCATTGCACAACGCTCAATGAGCATTAATAACTGATCACTGGTACCTGATATGTCTACTGCACAAGAACTACTAAAAAACAGGGAATACAAGTACGGCTTCAAGACCGAGATCGAGACGGAGATGATACCCAAGGGTCTGTCCGAGGACACGATCCGAATGATCTCCGAGATCAAGAAAGAACCCGAGTGGCTTCTCGAGTTCCGGCTGAAGGCTTACCGTCACTGGCTGAAGATGGAAGAGCCGGATTACTGGGCGAACTTCGATTACCCGAAGGTCGATTTCCAGGACATCACCTATTACGCGGCTCCGAAGGAGAAGGAAAAGAAGAAGAGCCTGGATGAGGTCGATCCGGAACTGCTCGATACTTTCGAGAAGCTCGGAATCCCGCTTTCGGAGCAGAAAATGCTGGCGAACGTCGCGGTGGATGCGGTGTTCGACTCTGTCTCCGTGGCGACGACCTTCAAGAAGAAACTGAAGGACGCGGGTGTCATCTTCTGCTCGTTCAGCGAAGCAGTTCTCGAATACCCCGAACTGGTCAAGAAGTATCTCGGTTCGGTCGTGCCGACCGGCGACAACTTTTACGCGGCTCTTAACTCGGCTGTCTTCTCTGACGGGTCGTTCGTCTTTATTCCGAAAGGCGTCCGGTGCCCTATGGAGCTGTCGACGTACTTCAGGATCAACACTCAGGAATCCGGACAGTTCGAACGCACGCTGATCGTCGCTGAAGAAGGTGGTTACGTCGCGTACAACGAAGGCTGTACGGCTCCCCAGTTTGACACGAATCAGCTTCACGCCGCTGTGGTGGAGCTTGTCGCACTGGACGACGCCGAGATCAAGTACTCGACCGTCCAGAACTGGTACGCCGGCGACGAGCAGGGCAAAGGCGGGATCTACAACTTCGTGACAAAGCGCGGTGCCTGCCGCGGGACAAACTCGAAGATTTCGTGGACACAGGTCGAGACGGGTTCGGCGATCACATGGAAGTATCCGTCGGTGATCCTGCAGGGCGAGAACTCGATCGGCGAGTTCTATTCGGTCGCGCTGACGAACAACGCGCAGGTCGCGGATACAGGCACGAAGATGATCCACCTCGGAAAGAACACGCGTTCGACCATCATTTCGAAGGGGATATCGGCAGGCAGATCGAACAACAGTTACCGGGGCCTTGTGAAGGTGATGCCAAAGGCCGAAGGCGCGCGCAACTACACACAGTGCGACTCGATGCTGATAGGCGACACCTGCGAAGCGAACACTTTTCCTTATATAGAAGTGATGAACAATTCCGCGCGGGTCGAGCATGAGGCGACTACCTCGAAGATCAGCGAAGACCAGCTGTTCTATCTTCAGCAAAGAGGCCTTTCTGAAGAGGACGCGATATCGCTGATCATCAACGGATTCTGCAAGGAGGTCTTCCGCGAACTGCCTATGGAGTACGCGGTCGAGGCGCAGAAGCTTCTCGGTCTGAAACTTGAGGGCAGTGTTGGCTAACGGAGCGCAGGCGTCCCGCCTGCAATGCGCCGAACGGCGCAGAAGCGGTTGAACCGCCAGGCGCGAATCGCACCACAGAGTTCACAGAGAAAGTTGGGGAAAATGGAAGAAGCGATCTGCTTCCCCTGTGTGGCCGGTGCGCTCCGTGGTGGAAATCAAAGATGAAATTGATCAAGCCAGACAATTTTCACGAGCCCGTCGGCCATTACTCGCCGGCGGTGGTTTCGAACGGCTTCGTATTCGTTTCCGGCCAGCTGGCGGTTGATCCGGAAACGGGGGAAGCGACCGGCGGAACGATCGAGGAGCAGACGGAGCAGTGTCTCAGGAATCTGGAACACGTTCTAATCGCGTCGGAAAGCGGGCTTTCACATCTGGTAAAGGTCACGATTTTTGTTTCGGACGAATCCCTTTGGGGGCCTGTCAACGAAACATACCGAAGGGTCTTGGGAGATCACAGACCTGCAAGGGCGATCATCCCCGTCAGTGATTTCAGAAGACCGTTCCTGATCGAGGTCGAGGCGATTGCCGAGATCAAGGTCTAAAACTAACAACGAACAAGGGAGGGTTACTGGGAATGAAAACGAAATTTGTGTTGCTGTCACTTTTCATCTTGCTTGGATCGACCGTTCCGGCACTTGGGGGGTATATGACGGATGATACGGGGGTTCAGACAAAGGACTCGCAATCCGCTTTGTCTGCAGATGACGCACTAAAACTGTTAAAGGAGGGCAACGCCCGCTTCATCGACGGCAAGCTGAAGAATCAGGACAACTATCGTGACCAGGTGTCGCAAACCGCTGACGGTCAATATCCGTTCGCTTCGATTCTCAGCTGTCTAGACTCGCGGGTCGGTGTTGAGCAGATATTTGACCTTAACAACGGCGATGCGTTTGTCGGCAGGGTTGCCGGAAACGTGATGAATCCGGACATGCTCGGGAGTTTTGAGTTTGCAACGAAATTGGCCGGATCAAAGCTCATTGTCGTTCTTGGGCATACACAATGCGGCGCCGTTAAGGGAGCCTGTGATGGAGCGGAGCTTGGAAATCTTACGGGGCTTTTGAACCGCATCGAGCCGGCGGTCGACCTTGTAAGCAAAGACTGGATGGACGGCCTGAAGAGTTCAAAGAACGCCAGGTTCGTCGACGCAGTTGTGGAAGCGAACGTCAGGCTTGCTCGAGACGGGATCGTTAAAGAGAGCCCCGTAATCAAAGAGCTCGTGGACGAAGGCAAAGTGAAGATCGTGGGAGCTGTTTATGACCTCGAATCGGGTCTTGTAAGGTTCCTGAGCTGATCTGGCGTATCCCGGGGGTGGAGAGTATTCCGCCCCCGGATATGGAATATCGAATTGGAAATACTGAGTGATACATTTTCGTCCGCAATAAATTTCTACGGCATCGACTGGCTTGCCACGGCCTGCGGACTTTTGGGCGTTTACTTGCTTGGGAACAAGAACAAAATAGGTTTTGCGCTGTTCATGGTCGCAAGCGCCAGTTGGGTTACATTCGGATTTCTGACCCACAGTATCGCGGTCGTGATCGGAAGTTCGATCTTCTTCCTTATGCATCTTCGCGGGTTCATACGCTGGACCAGAAGCGCGGATGCGCAGTAGAAAGATTGGGTAGATATTAGACAATGTTATTGGAAATAAAAGACTTGTACGTCGCGATCGACGGCAAGAACATATTGAAGGGGCTGAACCTGAGTATCAATAAGGGCGAGGTTCACGCGATCATGGGGCCGAACGGTTCCGGAAAGTCGACTCTTGCCAAGGTGCTTGCTGGCCATCCTTCCTACGAGGTCGTTAAAGGCGAGATCCTCTATGAAGGAAAGGACCTCTTGGAGCTCGATCCTGACGAGCGTGCACGCGAAGGCGTTTTTATGGCGTTCCAGTATCCGGTTGAGGTTCCGGGAGTTTCGAACGCGCAGTTTCTTCGGCTCGCCTACAACGAGAAGATGAAACACATCGGTGAGGAGGAGCTTGATCCGCTCGAATTCAACGATCTGCTGAAAGAGAAAGCGAAGATCGTCGGAATGGAACCGGAGTTCTTCAAACGATCGGTCAACGAAGGCTTTTCCGGAGGCGAAAAGAAGCGCAACGAGATCCTTCAGATGGCGGTTCTCGATCCCAAGCTGGCGCTCCTCGACGAGACAGATTCCGGGCTTGATATCGACGCCCTTCGCGTTGTCGCCGAAGGCGTCAACACCCTGAAGAGTCAAGAAAACGGAATAGTTCTCGTGACTCACTACCAGAGGCTTTTGAACTACATCGTTCCCGATTTTGTGCACGTCCTTGCCGGCGGGAAGATCGTCAAGGAAGGCGGAAAGGAGCTCGCGATCGAGCTTGAAGAAAAGGGATACGACTGGGTTCGCGCGGCGGCCCAGTAACGAGAGGATGAGCGATGCCGGTTAGCATCGAAACGGCTTCGAGGATCCTGCTTCCAGTTTTTCTGGTTCTGTTCTTCGTGATCGCGATGGCCGGACGGTCCTTCCTTCACTGGAAGAGGACCGGGGTAAATCCCTACAAGCTTGGAAAGACGGAAAGCGCTCACGACCTTATCGGGGCGATGTTTCGCACGGTTTCTTTCCTCGTAATCTTTTCGACCGCGGTCTACTCGTTCCTGCCATCTGTCTACGGATACCTTGGAAGGATCGAATGGCTTGAAAGTGTCTGGGTGCAGGCCACAGGCTTTGTTCTGCTGCTTGCGGCACTGATCTGGGTAAGTGTCGGCCAGGGACATATGGGAGAGTCGTGGAGGATCGGAATCGATGAAGAGAATGAGACCGAACTGGTTCACAAAGGCCTGTTCTCCTTGTCCCGAAACCCGATCTTCCTGGGTATGAGGGTACTTTTGTTCGGGCTGTTTCTGGCAGCTCCGAACGCTTTGACGCTTCTGGCGTTCGGCGTCGGGGACGTCCTGATGCAGGTCCAGGTGAGGCTTGAGGAACAGCATATGCTCAGGCTCCACGGCGAAAGATTTGAAGAATACAAAAAGCAGGTCCGAAGGTGGGTCTGACGATCAAGGGAAGTTCGAAGTTATGAGTATGAGTGCCGGAAAAGAGACGGTTTTCAACGCCGCTTTTGAGAAGAGCATTGCCGGATCCGAACAGCCCGGATGGCTGATCGAGATCCGAAGAAAGGCGTTCGGTTCGTTTGTCGAAGCAGGGCTTCCGACCGTTAGAAATGAAGAGTGGAAATACACGAACGTTTCTCCGATCTCGGCGGCATCCTGGCAGGTATTGACGGCTGAAGACGCCGGACCGGTGTCGGGAGATTTCGATCTGACGAAAGGGATCTTCGAGGAGATCGAGGGCGGAAACCGGATCGTGTTCGTCGGCGGTATCTTCAGGGAAGACCTGAGCAGAATGCCCGAAGGAGTTTCAGCCTCGCAGTTTAGCGAAGCGTACGACGACGAAAAGTTTCGCTCAAAGTTCTCGACCATTGTAGATACCGAGTTGAACGGCTTCACGGCACTCAATACGGCATTTTCCGGGGAGGGGATCTTTCTTCGTGCCGGGAAGGATACGAAGGTAGATCAGGCGATAAATCTCGTGTTCATCGGTGTGGTTGGCTCCGCAGGTTTCCCCAGGGTGCTATACATCGGCGAAACGGGGAGCGAGGCTGAGATCGTTGAGCACTACCTTCGGGCTGAAGAATCTGAGTATCTGACAAATGCGGTCGTCGAGATCTCGCTTGCGGACGAGGCGAGACTCAGTCACACGCGCGTTCAACGAGAAAGCCACTCTGCGTATCACGTCGTCACCTCACAGGCGGAGCTTGGACGCGGAAGCGTTTACGACAACACAAACATCCACCTGGGTTCGAAGCTCTCAAGACACGATCTTGGAATGGGCTTTAACGCCGAAGGCGGGGAAGGCTGGATCGACGGTCTGTATCTAGTTGACGACGAACAGCATACGGACACACATTCGAGGATCGATCACCGGATCCCGAACTGTGTTTCGCACCAGACTTACAAGGGCATTCTTGACGGCAAATCGCGCGCTGTGTTCAACGGAAAGGTGTTTGTTCACGAAAAGGCTCGCGGTACAGACGCTTATCAGTCGAACAAGAACCTGCTTCTTTCAAACGACGCCCGGGTAGACACGAAGCCTCAGCTTGAGATCTTCAATGACGACGTGAAGTGCGCGCACGGCGCCACTGTCGGCCAGCTTGAGGAAGAAGAGCTGTTCTATCTCCTCAGCCGCGGTCTGCCGGAAGACCTGGCGAGAAACCTTCTGACATACGGTTTTGCTGAAGAGGTGATCGAGAAGATCAAGGTGCCGTCGATCAAAAAAGCGCTCGACGAAGCCGTTCTCAGCCGATTACATTCACGTCTCGACACGGCGGAGTAGTTAACCACGGAGAGCACGGAGAACACAGAGAATTGATTTGAACTCACCACGGAGGGCACAGGGAGCACAGAGAAAGCTTTGAAATAGATTCAATGGTCTCACGGGACCATCAGCGTGGGCATTGCGGGGTGCCGGTTATTGAAAAGGTCGAATACAGCCTTAGAGGCAAGGAGTAGTATTCGATGGAATTGAAAGACAATTCTGGCATGATCGTCGACGCGGCGATAAAGGTTCACAGAGTATTGGGACCCGGTCTTTTGGAGAGTACGTACGAGGTTTGTTTGGTTAAGGAACTGGTCAACAGGAACCTTAGAGTCGAGCGACAACTTACATTGCCGGTCATTTATGAGGGTGAGAGGATCGACGCCGGATATAGGATCGATCTTCTCGTGCAGGATGAAGTAATCGTCGAGCTGAAGTCGGTCGAGAAGCTAATGCCTATTCACGAGGCCCAGTTGCTGTCTTATCTAAAGCTCAGCAACAAGAACCTCGGCCTTCTGTTGAATTTCAATATGAGGTTCATGAAGAACGGGATCAAACGTATGGCAAATTGAAAAAAGAGTGATGTGACTTGGTGAGATGTTTCAGTGGAATGCTGGCGAATAAATTTCGGCATGAACACTCGCCGAATTCAAACCCTCTGTGATCTCTGTGCACTCTGTGGTGATAAGAAGAGTAATGAGTAGTTTTGATTTTCAAAAAGTAAGATCCGAGTTTCCCGTGCTGGCGCAGAGTGTGAACGGCAAGCCGCTGCGGTATATGGACAATGCGGCGTCTGCGCAAGTGCCGAATCTTGTTGTCGAACGAACGTCGGAGTACCTGGCCAAGGAGCATTCGAACGTGCATCGGGGCGTTCACTACCTCAGTCAGAAAGCTACCGGAGCATATGAGGCTGCACGCGAGAAAGTAAGGAAGTTCATAAATGCCGGAGAGGCTAAGGAGTGCATTTTTGTCCGGGGCTGTACCGAAGGGATCAATCTTGTTGCGTCCGGGTACGGTCGAAAGTTCATCAACGAAGGCGACGAGATCGTTATCTCGCAGATGGAGCACCACTCGAACATCGTGCCCTGGCAGATGGTCGCCGAAGAGAGAGGAGCGACGATCCGCGTGATCCCGATGAACGAGGCCGGCGAGCTGATCCTCGACGAATACGAGAACCTGCTCAACGAAAAGACGAAAATGGTCGCATTTGGACACATCTCGAACGCTCTCGGAACGATCAATCCGGCGAAAGAAATGATCGAGACGGCGCACAAGTTCGGGGTGCCGGTCTGCATCGACGGGGCTCAGGCGGTCCCGCACATGCGCGTCGACGTTCGCGATCTTGACGCAGATTTCTATGCGTTCTCGGGCCACAAGATGTTTGGGCCAACCGGCAGCGGAATTGTCTACGGTAAGAAGGAATGGCTCGAGAAGATCGACCCGTACCAGGGCGGCGGATCGATGATCAAGACCGTGACCTTCGAGAAAACCACATATGCGGGACTTCCGGAAAAATTTGAGGCGGGCACGCCAGCGATCGCGTCGCAGATCGGCCTTGGAGCGGCGATCGACTACCTTAATTCCATTGATCTTGACGCTGCTTTTGAGTATGAACACGAACTGCTTGAATATGCGACGGAAAGGCTGGGGGCTATCGAAGGCGTGAGAATTGTCGGCACGGCGAAGAACAAGACCTCCGTCGTTTCGTTCATCGTCAAAGACATTCATCCGCACGACATCGGGACGATCCTCGATCAGGAAGGCATCGCGATCCGCGCCGGCCACCACTGTGCCCAGCCTGTAATGCAGTTCTACGATGTCCCGGCGACAGCGCGTGCGAGCCTTGCTTTCTACAACACGAAAGAGGACATCGACGCGCTGGCTGATTCGATCTCGAAGGTGATCGATGTATTTTCCTGAGCGTAAGGGCTCTAAGAGATCAAGCTTGTTGCGACTCAGAGGCCCTTTGTGAACTTTGTGCAAACCTTGGTGTTCTTTGCGGTTAACCTGATCTTGACGTCTGAGTTCGCGAAAAAAGATTAACCGCGAAGGACGCAAAGGTATCCGCAAAGTACGCGGAGATAATGGGTGGCTTCTGGAATGTTGAAAACCGCGCGGACTCACTTATCTTTGCGACCTTCGCGAATACCTCTGTGACCTCTGCGGTGAACGCTATTCTGAGATCTGACCGCTTGGATTTAATTTAACCGCAAATAACGCAAAGGACTTCGCTAAGTGCGCGGAGAATTGCTTGAATTGACATTCTTTTATCCTGCTTTACATCTTGAGGCTACAAGGAAATGGAAAAAGTAAGTCTGTCTGAGAGATTGGACAAGATAAGCGAGCATTGGAGACCGGATGTGGTCGCCCGTCTAAATGGCCAGGAAGTAAAGGTCGTGAAATTTCAGGGCGCTTTTCCCTGGCATCACCACGAGAAGGAAGACGAGATGTTCCTTGCGTTGAAGGGCAGCTTCAAGCTCGAATTCAGGGACAAAACGGTCGTTTTGGACGAAGGCGAATTTGTCGTGGTCCCTAAAGGAGTCGAGCATCGGCCGGTCGCTGACGAAGAGGTCGAAGTGATGCTCTTCGAACCGGCAGGTATCAGAAACACTGGAAATATTGTGGACGAAAAATTTACCGCCCCGATGGAAAAAGAGTAAGCCACTGATGACGGGGATGAACACGGATCTCAATGGGCGACCGCAGAATTAGAGGCCTCCATGGTTTCTGTTCAAGATCCCTTCAATAATCTGTGTTAATCCCCTTCATCTGTGGCTAAATTACCAAATGTCAGAACTTAGCGAGCTATACCAGGAAGTGATCCTGGACCACAACAAGAACCCTCGAAATTTCCGCGAGATCGAGAATCCTGACAAACAGGCGGATGGGAACAATCCCCTGTGCGGCGACCAGCTGAAGGTGTATGTCACTCTCGACGGAGACACCGTGAGCGACGTTTCTTTCACCGGCTCCGGATGCGCGATCTCGAAAGCTTCGGCGTCGATGATGACGCAGGTGCTGAAGGGAAAATCCCGGCTGGAGGCGGAGGTCCTTTTCGACGAGTTTCACCGGATGGTTACGGGAAAGCTCGACCCGGAGACCGAGGACACACATCTTGGCAAACTACGTATTTTCGCCGGCGTGCTCGAGTTCCCGGCGAGAGTAAAATGCGCGTCTCTAAGCTGGCACACGGTGAACGCGGCTTTGAACGGCGAGGGCGAGGTCTCAACGGAGTAGTGAAAGAAGCGGACACAGATGAACACTGAAGATCTGAACTAACGAAGACTTTGTGTCCTTTGCGAAATCCTTTGCGCTCTTAGCGGTAGGGTCAACAAAGCAAACTGAGCCCGCCGAAGATATTTAACCGCGAAGAACACGAAGGGAGTCGCGAAGTTCGTCACGAAAACCCGAGTCATTGTTGAGACGAATCAGCGAATCTTCCCGATATGGGTTCATCTGTGTCCAGTTTTCCAACAAGATCGAAATGCCAGATATCGAGAACAGAGACGACATTGAACAACTGCTTCGGCGGTTCTATTCAGTGGCGATGGAAGATGAACTGATCGGGCATCATTTCGTCGGCCTCGATCTCGAAAGCCACGTGCCCGTCTTCACGGACTTCTGGGACAAGGTTCTCTTTGGAAACCGCGTCTACTTCGGCAACCCTTTGGCAGTTCACCTGAAGCTCACAGGAAAGAACCCGATCACTCTCGAACATTTCCAAAGATGGGTGGAGTTGTTTGGCGATGCGGTTGACGGCCTGTTCGAGGGAGAAACCGCCACAAACGCGAAGCTGCGCGCGAAGATGATCGCGCACAGCCTGAATACACGCATTGCCGAGGGCGACTCGGGCTTTGTCAACATTGCCGAGCACGTCCCCTAGTTTTCGGGCCGACTTTCTGAGAAGCTTCAGCCGGCCGCGGCTTCCGACTTCTTCATTTCGACAACTCTTTGCGGGAACGGGATTTCGATCCCCTCACTATCAAGCGCCTTCTTGACCGCTGCTATCACGATATCAACGGCGCTGCGCGTCGAAGACTGGTCTGAAGCAGTCCAGAAGAGCATCTCCAGATTCACCGACGAATCACCAAAGTCTGTAAACCTCACGTTCGGGGCCGGGTCTTTTAGAAGGCCGTCCATCTTGTCCAGGGTCTTCTGGATCACCGTTCTGGCGTGGTCCGGATCCTCGCCGTAACCAACTCCGATGGCGACGCGTGTTCTCCGGTCGTCAAATGCAGTGAAAACCACGACCGAATTCATATACAGCTCCGAGTTCGGCACTACAACCCGTTCATTATCGAGGGTCTTTAGCTTTGTCGCCCGGACGCTTATCTCCTCTACGATGCCCTTGTAATCATCGACCTCGATCAGGTCTCCTATACGGAACGGCCTGTAAAGAAGTATCAGAAACCCCGCAAAGAGATTCTGCAGAACATCCTTGAAGGCGAATCCGAGAGCAACCGATCCTATACCGAGGCCGGTAAGAAGGTCGCCGGGCTCCATGCCCGGGAAGACCACGACCGCAGAGACAAAGAAGCCGATTATCAGTGTGGCGTAGTAGGCCAGCCTCCCGATAAGCGATCCGAGCATGTCGTCGTACTTCGCCCTTGTGACCGTCGCTTTGATGACTCGCTTTACGACGGACGCAGCGATCACGAACGCCCCAAAGACTATGACGCCGATAACTATGTACGGCGCCTGGGTCCAGAAACTGGCGATCATTTCCGAGATCGCTTCCCGTGCCTTTTCTGTAGCCGTGATCGTGTCGTTTATTGCTGATTCTTGCAGGTACACTTTCCCCTCCTTGCTAAATGATTGTTTGTTAGAAGGTTATAGCCTCGGCATTTGACGGGCAAGCTTCCCTCTCCATTTGATCCACACTCTTGATGATCCACGCGTGGATCTATTCTGAAATCGTCGCTTCCTCTGCGAATGCTTTAGGTCCTTCGCGGTTAGATCTCTTCACCAATCTCGGTTTGCAGACTTTTTCCCGCGGCAAAGGTCACGAAGTTAAACACAGAGGTAACAAGGTCTTTCGCAGAAACCGCCGGTTCAGTTTCTTTTTTCCGGCAGTTCTGACATAAGGGTAAGAGAGTCGGTCCCGCAGATGAACACATACAATGAAAGGTCTCGATCCTGTGTTCGGTTTCCCTCGTGATCATCCCGATCGTCCCTCAGAACCAAGGCACATACGATCCATCTGTGTTTATTTGTGTCCGATTCTCTTGTCGTGTTCTCAAGACCGGAGTTGAAAATCATCGTGATTCCATTTACCGTAATTCTTTCCGAAATCACCCTGTCCTGCCCCGTATAAGCCAGTGAAGATCAGCCGAATAGAACTTACCGAGATCAATTTGCCGCTAGTCCATTTTTTCGAGACGAGCTTTGGCCGAACTATAGAACGCCGGATCATCCTTGTCCGAGTTGTCGATGAGGAGGGAGCAGAAGGCTGGGGAGAGTGTACTTGCGGCGAAGTGCCGAATTACTCTGAGGAATGGACCGATTCGTGCTGGGAAACGATCGAGAAGATCCTATCTCCGTTACTTGTGGGAAAGGAGATAGGCAGCGCCTCAGAGGTATGGTCACTATTTTCTGCCGTTCGCGGAAACCGCATGTCCAAGGCGGCGATCGAGACAGCAGTTTGGGATCTGGAAGCAAAGAAGCTCGATACGCCTTTGTGGAAGCACCTCGGCGGAACTCAGGAGGAGATCGCTTGCGGCGTATCGATCGGCATCCAGGATTCGGTCGAAGAATTGCTGGACAAGATCCACACCGAACTGGAAGCTGGCTATCGCCGGATAAAAGTGAAGATCGCGCCGGGCTGGGATCGCGACATCATAGCTCGTATTCGTCATAGGTTTGGCGACATACCGTTGATGGGAGATGCGAATTCGGCTTACACATTAGGTGATGCGGATCTGTTTAAGTCGATGGAAGAGTTCGATCTGATGATGTTCGAACAGCCCCTTTCCCGTTCCGACATTGTTGACCACGCAAAGCTCCAGAAAGAACTTTTGACCTCGATCTGTCTCGATGAATCGATCCATTCTCCCGAAGATGCGCGGAAGGCGATCGAACTCGGGTCCTGCAGGATCGTGAACGTAAAGCTCGGAAGGGTAGGAGGTCATCAGCAGGCAAGGGAAGTCGAAACGGTATGCCGCGGCGCGGGAGTTCCGGTGTGGTGCGGCGGAATGCTTGAGTCCGGCATCGGGCGTGCGCATAACATAGCGATGTCGACACTCGAAGGATTTACACTTCCGGGAGATGTTTCGGCAAGCAAGCGATACTGGCACGAGGACATAATCGACCCGGAAGTGGCGGTCTCTTCAGACGGGTACATCATTCCGCCCGAAGGGCCGGGCATCGGATTCAAGGTGAGAGCAGACAGGATCGAGAAGCTCGCCGTGCGAGAGACGATCATTCGAGACTGAACGCTAACGTAAGAACACCACTGAGGTCGCAGGGAGCACAGAGGTCAATGAAAGCGCAGCAATCGAGTTGTCCAAAACTCCGTGCTCGCTGTGTCCTCTGTGGTGGATTGTCACCGGGCCCGTAACTTCCGCTCCGGGTACAGATGAAGAGGCGTCCTGATCTTCTCCCTTGCCCACGCGCAGGCTGCCGGCACGATTGACGATGTTGGCGGGGACAAGCCCCGCTCGACAGGTCGATTCACTATTCACGATTCACGATCCACTATTTACTAGTTCACGATTCACTATTTATTAAGCAGGCGGGACGCCTGCATTCCGTTTATGACCGAACCAAACAAGATAATCTTTTCAATGGTCAAGGTTTCGAAGTTCTACGACAAGAAGCCTGTCCTGAAAGACATATATCTATCGTTTTTCTACGGCGCCAAGATAGGCGTCCTTGGCCTGAACGGCGCGGGTAAGTCTTCGCTTTTGAGGATCATCGCTGGCGTCGACAAAGAGATAAACGGCGAAGTCGTCTTTTCCGAAGGCTACACGGTCGGCTACCTCGAACAGGAACCTAAGCTGGATGACTCAAAGCCGGTTCGCGAGGTTGTCGAAGAGGGCGTTCAGGAAACCGTCGATCTTCTTAAGGAGTACAACGAGATCAATCTCAAGTTCGGCGAGGAAATGAACGAAGACGAGATGAACGCGTTACTCGAACGTCAGGGCGAGGTCCAGAACGAGTTAGATGCGGCGAACGCCTGGGACCTCGACAGCCGTCTTGAGATGGCGATGGATGCCCTCCGCTGTCCGCCCGGGGATACGAAGATCGAGAAACTGTCTGGCGGAGAAAAACGCCGGGTCGCGCTCTGCCGTCTGCTTTTGAAAAAGCCCGACATACTCTTGCTCGACGAGCCTACGAACCACCTCGATGCTGAAACCGTCGCCTGGCTGGAGCAGCATCTGCAAAAGTACGAAGGTACTGTCATCGCCGTCACGCACGACCGATATTTCCTGGACAATGTAGCGGGCTGGATCCTTGAGCTTGACCGCGGCGAGGGAATTCCCTGGAAGGGTAACTATTCCTCGTGGCTTGAGCAGAAGCAGAAACGTATCGCCAACGAAGAGAAGGCTGAGAAGAAGCGCCAGAAGACTTTGGAACGCGAGCTCGAATGGATCCGCATGACGCCGAAGGGCCAGCACGCGAAGTCCAAAGCAAGGATCAACCAGTACGAGCAGCTTCTGAAGCAGGACACGGAGAAACGCTCCGAAGATCTAGAGATCTTCATACCGCCCGGTGACCGTTTGGGGGATGTTGTCATCGAGGCCGAAGGTGTTTCGAAGGCCTATGGTGAAAGGCTCCTTTTTGAAGATCTCGAATTCCGGCTGCCTCCCGGAGGGATCGTCGGGGTGATAGGGCCGAACGGTGCCGGAAAAACTACTCTCTTCAGGCTGATCACCGGTCAGGAGGAAGCGGATTCAGGTTCGTTCAAGGTCGGTGAAACGGTAAATCTTGGCTATGTCGACCAATCGAGGGACTCGCTTTCGGGTGACAAGTCGATATGGGAGGAGATCTCGGGCGGCACGGACGTAGTGAAGCTCGGCGACCGGGAGGTCAACTCGCGTGCGTATGTAGCGAGGTTCAACTTCTCCGGCAGCGATCAACAGAAAAGAGTCGGTTCGTTATCGGGAGGAGAACGCAACCGGGTCCATCTCGCAAAGACGCTAAAAAGCGGCGCAAACGTCATCCTCCTTGACGAGCCGACGAACGATCTGGACGTCAACACGATGCGTGCTCTTGAGGAAGCGCTGGAGAACTTCGGCGGCTGTGCGGTTGTCATCAGCCACGACCGGTGGTTCCTGGACCGCATTGCGACGCACATACTCGCCTTCGAAGGAAATTCGAGTGTGGTATATTTTGACGGAAACTTTTCTCAATACGAGGCGGACCGAAAGGAACGTCTCGGTCACGAGGCTGACCAACCGCACAGGATCAAATACAGAAGCCTCACAAGAGACTAAAACCAGGGGTTAGGGCTCGGGCGCGCGTCCGGGCGATCGTTCATATCGTATTCCAGCTTTACCGAAGAATGAGTATGAATCGACTCACTCGCACGGGGGGCCTGAAATTAGGGGCTCTCTTTGCGCTTTCACTCGCTTTTGTCTCGTGTGGACTGAGCGAAGCGGAAACTACCTCTAACTCGCCTGTCATTGTTCCAGAGGACAGCGCCGAACCATCTCCAGAAATTCCTGCGGCACAGGTTGAACTTCTAGACCCCGAACATTCTGAATCCGAGTACCCGATCGGCAGGTTCGATTTTAGAAATCATACGTATCCTCTGCCGAGAGGCTGGCAGGAAGCAGATGGCGAAGATCTTACGCTTGCGCAGGGATTCAGGCGAACGACCGAAAACAAGATTGGGATGGAGTACGTCACGACCAAATTCTTCGACTGCACGGGCGACGGTCAGGACGATGCTGTCGTTATCCTAAAAGTCGGGACCGCCGGATCTGCGCTCCCGCATCTTGTCTATTTTTACGAATGGAAGGACGATAAGCCTGAATTGATCTGGTATTTCCGGACCGGCGATCGCGCCGACGGCGGGTTGAAGAAAATATATCCAGAGGACGGAGGCGTCGTTGTTGAGCTGTTTGGGGAAGACCGTTACATCTTCGGTGAGATGGAAACGCTGAACATCCCGGGCGATGAAGCGCAGCTCTGCTGTCCTACCCATTTCACGAAGAACCGGTACAAGTGGACGAACGGGGCGTTCAGGATGGACGGTGACCGGCTTACCTATTCGCTTGTTGATCCGGACAAGGAGCCCATCTCGAATCTGGGTGAAGTGAGGGCCAAGGAGGCAGGTGAATCACGGTAGCAGCGGCCTCATACTGCTAGCAGTTTACCTGGCCCTTGCAGCCTTTCTGCTGCCTCTGTATTCGCTGCCGGGCAGCGAAACCGATCTTATCAACCGCGCGGCCGCTGCTTCGCTTGTCGAGAACACCTCATTCGACATCTCCCGGTTTGAGGAGCAGTCGGATGTGAAGTTCAGCGATGTGCGTCGTGTCGACGGTGCCGTATATCCCGACAGTCCGCCAGGATTCGCCGTCGCCTCGGCACCCTTCTACGCGATCGTGCGGTTGATACTCGGACCCGCAGGCCGTGACAATCTCGAATCCGGTTGGTTGGCAATGAGGCTCTTGCTTGCCTCGCTGCCGGTTCTGCTTCTCGGTATATGGCTGTTCTCCAGCGAGGTTGATGCATATTCGCTTGCGATCCTTCTGTTCGCCACACCACTGCTTCCACTCAGCTTTCTGTTCACATCGTACGTCTTCGTCGCGGTTCTCGTATATCTCGCGTTCCGGGTCATCTTCGATTTTGAACGGGTAATGCCGGGCCGCTGCTTTACGGCGGGAGTCTTTCTCGGATTCTGCCTGATGTGCGACCTCCGCTCCGTATTGCCGATCGCGGTCTTTCTCGTGGGTTTGTTGTTTACGGGCGGAAAGGAAGTCGGGACAAGAATTCTCTGCTACCTTGTCGGAGTGATTCCGTTTGCTGCGGCGATCGGATTCTATTCGTGGTGGCTCTTGGGTTCTCCGCTGGAAATAATTCCGACAGACGATTTCAAGGTGCCGACGCTCTATTCCTTCTTTCAACTATGGATCAGTCCGGCGAAAGGGCTGTTCTTCTACTCGCCCGTCCTGTTGTTCTCTTTGATCGCGGTGGTCACGACAAAAGAGGGTGGAACGCTGAGGTTCGGAGTTAAGTACTCGCTTGTCGTTCTCGCGCTGGTGCTTGCCGTATTTTGGCGAGAGAACGGTATCGATCAAGCGGTCCCAGCGGCATCACTGGCCTTCACAATTCCGATGCTTCTCGATCCCCTGTTTGACGGGGAGGCCGATGAATATCCGAGCATATGGCGCGGTCTTTTCTTCGCCCTTTCTCTGTTGCTCTGTTCAATTCCTCTTTTTACTTATCCATTCTCGCCGGCAGCGCTTTCGTACCCGCACAACTCGCTATGGTGGCCTCTGATCTTTGAACAGATGGCATTCACGCCGAATATCGTAATGTGGTTTGGCTTTGAAAGTCCCTGGTTAATCCTAGTCCCGGCACTCGCCGTGGTCCTTGTGTTCTTCGCAGTGATACGAACTGCCAGATATCCAGCGCGTTTTGCAGCCGGGGCGTTAGTCGGCGTCCTGCTGGTGGGTGCTTACGTCTTTACTCTTGACCTTGAACCGGGGAAGGCGAAGCCAGTCATTGATCAGGTATCCGGCGTCATTGACCATTGACCATTGACCATTGACCAATGAAATCGGTACCCGGAGCGGTAGCGACGGACCTTCTTTCCGCCGCTGTTCGCCGGTCCAATTCATCTAACAACTAAAGCCCCAGAGTGGGATATCAGGACAGCGATCCTCCCCTAGCTAAAGCAGGGGGCAGCTGATGGCGAACCGCAACGTTTCTCCTAGCACAGCATATCCAGACGATTCTTTTTTACGCTCCTTGGCGCCTCAGCGATTTAGCGAGAGATTCTCCCTCTTTCGTAGATTTCACTTGATGTCGAAGATGACGGCGTAGGTGGGTTCCCGCAAAGCTGCGAAGTCGCCAAGTACCGCTAAGAAGAAGGGAACTAGCGAAGTTTTCTTTGCGCTCCTTGGCGCCTTAGCGTGTTTGCGAGAGGTCTTCCCGCGTAAACAGATTCCGTTTTGCGATCAGCTCCGGCCTCGTGGACGTGTTCCCGCAAAGCAATACCGGTAGTTATTACTTTGTGTCACAAAGTACTTGACAGATACGATTACTTTACCTATTCTCATTACCGATGAAGCAGGACACTGCCAGGAAACAAGAGGAACAGACGCCCAGCCTGCACGGCAGGGCGATGGAGAATCTCGAATACATACGCGATGCGATGCAGCGCTCGACAGAGTTCACCGCAGTTCCGGGTTACGGCGGCGTGCTTATGGGAGTTACTGCGATTGGCGCGGGGATAATCGCCGAGATCCAGACGGAGCCGCTCTACTGGCTCGCGACGTGGATGGTCGAGGCGTTGCTGGCTTTTCTCATCGGCTCGTTAGCGATGTGGCAAAAATCCCGGGATGCGGATACCGCACTTATAAGATCACGGCCGGCACAAAAGTTCGCGATCGGATTCCTTCCCCCGCTGCTCGCCGGCGTGATTCTCACCGGATTGATCCTTTACCGGGGGTCGCCTTCAATACTTCCTCCCGTATGGCTGGCTTTGTACGGGGCGAGCGTGGTTACCGGTGGCGCTTATTCGGTCAAACCCGTGCCGCTTATGGGCTGGATCTTCATGCTGATCGGAGGTGCAGCGGTATTCGCACGGCCTGAACTTGGCAACTACTTTATGATCGCCGGTTTCGGCGTAGTCCATATCATCTTCGGACTCATCATCGGAAGGAAATACGGCGGTTAAAGAAGATCAACGAATGAAGAAAGCGACCTTAAAAGGGAATCGGGAGCCCGACGAGAAGTTCAAGGACGTATCGGCTGCGGATGCTGCCGAGAAGGTCTCGAATGAACTCGACAAGGTCATTCACGAACGGATGCGTTTGGGAATCGTCAGTGCCCTGGCGGCCAACGAGAAGCTCTCATTCAACGACCTGAAACGGGTGCTGAACGCCTCCGACGGGAACGTGAGCGCCCACGCACGAAAACTGGAGGATGCAGGGTACGTCGTCTGCGAAAAGTCGTTCAGCGGCCGGACTCCTCTGACCGAATACAGGATCACGGATTCCGGCAGAGTGGCCCTTCAACGCTATCTGAAACATATGGAAGCACTTATAAACGCGGTCAAAGAGGCATGAGAATGGATCGTCTCGGCAATCAGGACTTTGACGTTCTGATAGTTGGAGCGGGTCTGGCAGGGCTCTGCTGTGCGCGAAGGCTCGCTAGCGGCGGAGCGTTCGTTCTGTTGGTCGATGCCAAGAAAGACCTGACCGAAAGCGTTCATACGACCGGCATCTTTGTCCGAAAGACCTTTGAGGATTTTGATCTTCCGGCCGGCAGTCTCGGGCGTGCGATCTCGAAGGTCAGGCTATATTCTCCATCTCTCAAGACAGTTGATCTGGATAGCGAGCAGCCGGAATACAGGATCGGAGACATGAAGCTCATCTACAGGTCTCTGCTGGAAGAATGCGCGGACCTAGGGGTGACATTTCTCTCAGGGACCCGGTTCTCGGCTTCGATCCCTGACAAGCAGGTCGCCGGAGGTTCGATAGTACGTCTTGTAAAAGGGCGCAAACGCACTGATGTTCGTACGAAACTCCTCATCGGAGCTGACGGCACCGATTCGAGGGTGGCGAGAGACCTGGAGCTTGACAGGAATCAAGAATGGATAGTGGGTTTCGAAGAAGTTCTGACCGGAATTGAAGGTCCAAGGGAACCGATGCTCCATTGCTTCCTGGATTCAGAACTGGCCCCCGGGTACATAGGCTGGATCGCGGACGACGGCAATGAGTGCCACGTAGGCGTGGGTGGGTACACGGACCGATTCGAGCCGAAAACCGCCCTTTCCCAATTCAGGGAGCACGTGGTTTCCGGGTTATTCGATCTTTCCAACAGCCGGCTCGTGGAATCTCGGGGCGGGAGGATCCCGGTAGGGGGCATACTAAAGAAAATCGCCTGCGAAAGAGGACTTTTGATCGGCGATGCGGCCGGGGCGGTCTCACCTCTGACGGCCGGCGGACTCGATCCCTGTTTGCGGCTTTCCGTGTACGCGGCCGAAATCGCCCTTGCACGGCTCAGCAGCGATGATCCGTCGAGGCTGAGGTCGTATTCGGGAAAGATGTTCCGGACAAAGTTTATCCCGAGAATGATGCTTCGTGCTCTTTTTCGAAGCGTGAAGTTTCAGGTCCAGTTCGAGTTCCTGTTCTGGGCGATCACCACATGGCCGGGACGATGGACAGCAGAGAAGATCTTTTACAGGCGTGCTTCGTTTCCCGACGTCAACGCCGATCATCCCTTGCGACGACCTTACGTTGAAGGATTGGACGGTCATTGGAAATAGGAATCGAGTTCTTAACAGCTTCCGATGAGGGACTCCACAGGGGACCGCGGTGGAAGCCACTCTACATTGATCATTGCAACTGAAACTAATATACGCGGGTCGGCAGACCGAGGTTGAAACGCTTTCACAATGTGATCTGGAGAAAGCATTACGTATAGGGACGAGCAAATGGACGAAAATACAAAGAAAGGCCTGACAATTCTTATTATCGCTCTTGGCTTCGGAATTCTCGCCGACTCGCTTCTGCGGTCCTTTCCCTGGGGGCTGAACGTCCCTATCATGGCTTTGATCGGAGTCAGCGCCATTGCATTTCTGAGATACCGGATCGCTGAATCGAAGTTCTCGGTTCGCGAGATACTCCTTTTGGGAGCGGCACTTTTCTTTTCTTCGTGGTTTGCGATCAGGGACTCGGAACCGCTTCTTTTCCTGAACGTCCTCGCGATCCTGCTGATCGCCACGATCTTGTTCATTCCGGCGATCAAACTGAATGCGAAAAGCTCCGGTGTGGTTCACTACCTCTTCTCTTGGATCGCGATGTGGCTTTCTATGACCTTTTTGCCCGCAGTACTGCTCACGAAGGATATGCGCTGGAACTCGGTGGCGAAAAGAGCAGGTTCTCAAAAAGTAATGCTTGCCGTACGAGGCATGTTGATTGCCGTCCCGCTACTATTGATCTTCGGCGGGCTGTTCGCCGCCGCCGATGCTGCATTCGAAGGATTTGTAAACAGAGCGTTTGATGTCGTTCCGGAAGAACTGGCGCTTCACGGGCTTTTCACAGCCTTTTTTGCGTGGCCTGCCGCAGGATATCTGCGGGCAGTCACCCTCGGGGTTTCACTTGACGGTGAACCTGGATCCGATCCCGAAGCCGATGGCGAACGCGAGACCGAAATGCGCGACTTCGCAGAGGGCGGGGTTGAAAGTGTCACCGCGAAAGAGGAGCCGGAACCGGTGGAGCCGCCGACCGTGTTCGGAGAGCGGCATATTCCGAGCATCACTTTCCCGGTCGATGAGGAGAGTGCAAGGGACGAAGGCGCAGGATCCGAAGAAGCCGATCCCGAGATCAAGGAAGACATCAAATCGGCTCCGGAACGCACGTGGAGCTGGCGGGACCTGAACAACTCTATACTTCCTGACTTTCTAACTGTCGGATCAGTAGAGGTGGGGATCGTGCTCGGATCGCTCAATCTTCTTTTCTTCCTGTTTGTCCTGCTTCAGCTGCCTTACCTCTTCGGAGGAATGGACCTCGTCCAGAACCAGCCTGGTCTCAAGCTTGCCGAATATGCACGACGCGGTTTTGGCGAGTTGTTCTTCGCATCGATGCTTGTGTTGCCGATCCTCTTGGCGCTTCATTGGCTGATCAAGAGGGAATCCGAAAGGGCCATAAACCTCTTTCGGTATCTTGCGGCGATACAGATAGGCCTTCTGTTCGTGATAATGATGTCGGCGTTTCAGCGGATGATCCTGTATACGGGCGACCTCGGTTACGGGATGACCGCCGAACGCTTCTATCCTATGGCGTTCATGATCTGGCTGGCAGTGATTTTCCTGCTATTCGGATACACTGTTCTTCGGGGGCTGAGAAGCAGATTCGCCTGGAGCGCGTCGCTTTCGGTGCTAGCGCTGGTCGCTGTCCTGAATTTCGTCAATCCTGACGATTACATCGTTCGAACGAATCTTGAGCTTATGAGGGAAGGGAGGACTTTCGATGCGCAGTATAATGCCGGTCTAAGTGCTGACGCCGCTCCAGCTCTGATTGATGCTTTTACAGATCTCAATGAAGTTCAGCAGAATGACGTTCTCTATGGAATGCGCAGAAGCCGATGCTTTAATCCTCCCATTGAAGACCTGCGGGTATGGAATCATTCGAGAAAAAGCCTCGAGTCTTCCCGGTTCTACTTAGAACGTGTCCATCCGGTTACCTGCAGTGAATTCAGAAGTTACGGACACTAGGTACAGATTCCCGAACTACCGATTGGCACGGTTACCTGAAAGCTCAGAATCTACGATATAGAATACTCGCGAATGGAAATACCTGATTTCCTGCCCACGGTCAGATACATGTGCGACAGACCAAAGATGCGAACCGGAACGGGTTAATTCTTTCGAGTCGTGATGTTTTTAGAAGGCTATGCCCTGGGCGCAAATTTGGGCTCGAATTCGGCTCACTCCAAGCTCACCCCTTTTCTCTCGTGGGTTGCAAAGAAGCAGGGCCATTCCAAAGTGAAAATGACCTGGTCCGATTTCTTGGATATTTATGATTCGGATGAAGAAGCACTCCGAGCACTGAAGTTCTTATTCACCGAGTATGCGTCCGAGTATTTAGAAGGCGCTCCAACTAGATGACTGAACGCGATTTGGTAAAGGAATTCCTCTCATACATCTCCGCCGAGCGCGGTCTTTCGAAGAACACGCTCGCGGCCTATGAGAGGGACCTACGCAAACTCAAGGACTTTGCGGCTGAAGAAGGCCTCGGGCTCGCCGAGGTTTCACGCGGCGACCTTCGGGCATTTGTCGCTTCTTTGTCTAAACAGGGCCTTTCGGTCAATTCGATAAACCGCGTGATCAGCGCGGTTAGAGGGTTCTATCGTTTCCTTGCGCTCGACCGGTATATCGAGATCAATCCCGCGGACGAGATCGACACGCTTTCGAAGGGCTTATATCTCCCGAACTTCCTGTCAGAGGACGACATAGAGAAGCTGTTCGAAGGGCCAAACACGTCACTGGAGACCGGGCTCCGCGACCGAACGATCCTCGAGCTGATGTACGCAGCAGGTTTGCGTGTTTCGGAGACGGTGAATATAGGGGTTCGGGATATAGACCTCGATTCCCAGATTTTGACGTGTGTGGGTAAAGGCGATAAAGAGAGGAAGATTCCGATCGGGCGTTCGGCTGTAAAATGGCTGAGCGAGTATCTGGAAGGGCGTCGGAAGAAAGAAACGGACGCAAAGAACCTGTTCGTTTCGCCCGCCGGAAGGCCCCTTTCGAGGCAGACGATCTTCAAGCTTGTTAAGGAATACTCGGAAAAAGCGGGTCTCGAAGGCGTTTCGCCTCACACTTTGCGCCATTCGTTCGCGACGCACCTTATACAGCACGGTGCGGATTCCCGTTCGGTCCAGGCAATGCTTGGACACGCGGACATTTCAACTACTCAGATCTACACCCACATCACCGATAATCACCTGCGGAATGCGTACAAGAAATTCCATCCCAGATCTACTTCCTCTGTTGGCCTGCACAAAGACGACTGAATGCCTGTCAATCCGCTCCTGCGCTTGCAAGATCGGGCTCTCTTGGGTATTATGTGAAATTTGCTAATTGACAAAATTTTCAGTCGGTTATAGCAATCTGTAGAAGAAGGCAGGGGTGGTCGAGTGGTTAATGGCACCGGGCTGTAAACCCGGCGGAGTAAAATCCTACGTAGGTTCGAATCCTACCCCCTGCACCATTCTTGAAATTTCGTATTTCAGTTCGCATTTTTTGGGCCCGGCAGCGGCTTTTAAAGAGCCGGTTAGCCCGGCCGATGTGAGCGAGAGTAGCTCAGTTGGTAGAGCATCAGCCTTCCAAGCTGAGGGTCGCGAGTTCGAGCCTCGTCTCTCGCTCCATCTTTATTTTAGGGCGCTTGGCGGTCCGCCCGAGTAGCTCAGGGGTAGAGCGCTTCCTTGGTAAGGAAGAGGGCACGGGTTCAAATCCCGTCTCGGGCTCCATTATTAGGGGCCCGGACATCATTGATTAAAAGCGATCTGTTTGGAGAGACATTTAAATAATGAGCAAAGAGAAGTTTGACAGGAGTAAGCCGCACGTAAACATCGGGACGATCGGGCACGTCGACCACGGGAAGACGACGTTGACGGCAGCGATCACGACTGTTCTGGCAAAGAACAACCCGTCGATCAACGTCAGGGCGTTCGATTCGATCGACAACGCGCCGGAAGAGAAGGCGCGCGGGATAACGATCGCGACGGCGCACGTGGAGTACGAGACGGAGAACCGTCACTACGCGCACGTCGACTGTCCGGGGCACGCGGATTATGTAAAGAACATGATCACGGGAGCGGCGCAGATGGACGGAGCGATCCTTGTGGTGGCGGCGACGGACGGCCCGATGCCGCAGACGCGCGAGCACATTCTTCTGGGGCGCCAGGTGGGAGTGCCTGCGATCGTGGTGTTCATGAACAAGGTGGACATGGTCGACGACGAGGAGCTTCTTGAGCTTGTGGAGCTCGAGGTAAGAGAGCTTCTTTCTGCATACGAGTTCCCGGGCGACGACATTCCGGTGATCAAGGGATCGGCCCTGAAGGCGCTCGAAGGCGACGAGAAGTGGGAAGCATCGGTGCTTGAGCTGATGGAGTCGGTCGACAGCTACATCCCGACGCCGGAGAGGGAGACGGACAAGCCGTTCCTGATGCCGGTCGAGGACATCTTCACGATCCAGGGCCGCGGGACGGTGGCTACGGGAAGGGTCGAGCGCGGGATCATCAAGGTCAACGAGCAGGTTGAGATCGTCGGGATCCGCGACACTCAGACGACCGTGTGCACGGGAGTCGAGATGTTCAAGAAGCTTCTTGACGAAGGCCAGGCGGGAGACAACGTCGGACTGCTGCTGAGAGGCGTGGACAGAAAGGCGATCGAGCGCGGTCAGGTTATCGCAAAGCCGGGGTCGATCACGCCGCACACGAAGTTCAAGGCCGAGGCGTATGTGCTGACGAAGGAAGAGGGAGGGCGCCACACGCCGTTCTTCACCGGTTACAGGCCGCAGTTCTACTTCCGCACGACGGACGTGACGGGAGTCGCCAACCTTCCTGACGGAGTGGAGATGGTGATGCCGGGCGACAACATCCAGATGACGATCGAGCTGATCGCTCCGATCGCGATGGAGAAGGGCCTGAGATTCGCCATCCGCGAGGGCGGCAGGACCGTCGGCGCCGGTACCGTCACCGAAGTTATTGAGTAGTTTTAGAGGTTAATTGTTATGCCGCGTGACAACGTGATTTTGCAGTGCACCGAGTGCAAGGAACGCAATTACACGACGACAAAGAACAAGAAGAACACGCCTGACAGGCTAGAGTTCAAAAAGTATTGTCGCCGTTGCAGGACGCACACGGTCCACAAAGAAAACAAGTAGCGGGAAGTTCAAGTTTCCAGATTTCAGGTTCCGGATTTGAGGTCTGGAAACTGGATCTGGGATTTTGAATCTTAGGGGCATAGTGTCAATGGTTAGCACGTCGGTCTCCAAAACCGAAAGTCCGGGTTCAAATCCTGGTGCCCCTGCCACTGAATTTTAGGAGAATTTCAAGTGTCATCAACTTCCGACACGGTTAAGAAGGTCCAGAAGAAAGGAAAGGAAGAATCCCGGGGCGTCGGCGAATTCGTTCGCGAGACAAGGGCCGAATGGGACAAGACCACCTTTCCCTCTTCGGAGGACGTTCGGAACACGACCCTGATAGTCATCGTCAGCGTGATCTTTTTTACGGTTTACCTTTTCCTGGTCGACAGAGTATGGGTTCTAGCGCTGGATGCCCTGACCTGGTTCGTAAACTGGTTAGCCGGAATTTAAGGGATAAGTAAATGAGGCAATGGTATTTCATACACACTTATTCCGGCCATGAGAACAAGGTGGTCGAGAGCTTGAATGCGCGTATTCGCGACATGGAGCTGAAAGAGCAGATCACCGAGGTTTTGCTTCCAAAGGAGACCGTGGTCGAGATGAGAGGGAACAAGCGCATCGAGTCCACGAGGATGTTCTACCCGGGCTATGTGCTTGTCGAGATCGTGTGCAACGACCAGGGTAGAATTCCCGACAATGTGTTTCACGCGATCAAGTCAACCCCCAAAGTGACGGGGTTTCTGGGTGGCAAGAACCCTACGCCGCTTACCCAGGAAGAGGTTGACCAGATCGTTCACAACGTAGAGGTCGCCGCCGAGAAGCCGAAACCGAAGTTCACCTACAACGTGGGCGAGGTCGTAAGGATCAAGTCGGGTCCGTTCGCTAGCTTTACCGGAAAGGTCGAGGAAGTTAACGAAGAAAAGACCACTTTGAAGGTGACGGTAACCATATTCGGGCGTTCGACTCCTGTCGAGCTGAACTTCCTCGATGTTGAGAAAGTGACCTTTAGCGAAGACGAGTAAGGAGTTTAGAGAAGATCATTAGAAAAGAGGACATTCCCGGACGGCAGTTTACGGGATCGTAAATCGAATAATGGCAAAGAAGATAGAAGGGTACATAAAACTGCAGATTCCCGCGGGTAAAGCTAATCCCGCTCCGCCCATCGGTCCGGCTCTCGGACAGCACGGCGTGAACATAATGGAATTCTGCAAAGCGTTCAACGAGAAAACTAAAGACGGCGATCCGGATCTTAACGTACCTGTTGTGATCACGGTCTATGCAGACCGTTCGTTCACCTTTGAGACCAAGACGGCTCCGGCTGCCGACCTTCTTCGGAAGGCCGCCGGCATTCCGAAAGGGTCAGGAGAGCCTAACAGGGAAAAGGTGGGATCAATCTCGCGAGCAAAGATAGAAGAGATCGCCAAGACCAAAATGCCGGATCTGAACACGACGAACCTCGAGTCCGCGATGAGGACGATCGAGGGCACGGCGAAGAGTATGGGGTTAAAGGTCGAAGGTTAGAAGTTAGAAACGGACTTGGGTCCTCGAGGGAGAAGCTTTAGCGGCTTGCCGCAAACCAAGGAAGCTTCGTCTGTACCTTGCTGAATGATATGGCCAAAAGAGGAAAGAAATACAGGGAGGCGCTGGAGAAGTTCGAACGGGACAAGAAGCACTCGGTCGAAGAAGGCGTTTCGGTAGTAAAGGAAATCGCGTTTGCGGGATTTGACGAAACGGTTGAACTAACGGTTTGGCTTGGAGTCGATCCGCGAAAGGCAGACCAGCTGGTCCGCGGAACGATCGTTCTTCCCAACGGACTCGGAAAGTCCAAGACGGTCGTCGTGATCGCCCAGGGCGACAAGGCGAAAGAAGCGGAAGATGCGGGTGCGGATTTCGTTGGCGCCGACGACATCGTTGAGAAGATCAACGGCGGATGGCTTGAGTTTGACACGCTGATCACCACGCCGGACATGATGGGCAAGGTCGGTCCCCTGGGCCGCGTGCTTGGTCCGAGAGGGTTGATGCCGAATCCGAAGACGGGAACGGTGACGATGGATGTCGCCCGCGCCGTTGAGGAAACGAAGGCAGGTAAAGTCGAGTACAGGGTCGATAAGACGGGTGTTGTTCACTCACCGGTCGGCAAGGTTTCGTTCGATGAAGCGAAACTGCTCGAGAACACGAGGGCGCTGCTTGATGCCGTGATCAAGGCCAAGCCGGCGACCTCGAAGGGAAGGTACCTGAAGAAGGTAAGCCTTGCCTCGACGATGAGCCCCGGCGTCCTTCTGGACGAAGGGAACCTGATGTGAGGAGCGTGAATAGAAATGAAGACTAGAGAAAGAAAACAGGAAGACCTGAACGCCCTCACGGAGCAGTTCAAAACTTCAAAATCGGCGATCGTGCTCACCTTCAACCGCTTGACGGTTGAACAGGACCAGGAGTTCAGGAATGAACTTCGGGAAACGGGTGCGACATATAGAGTTGTAAAGAACACGCTCGCACGCAGGGCAGTTGAGGGCACACCTTTTGAGGATGCCCGCGAGCATTTCAAAGGCGTAACGTCCGTAGCGTGGACCGACACCGACCCGGTTGACCTTTCAAAGGTCATCTCCAAGTACGTCAAGGAAAAGGCGGAGATCTTTGAGTTCAAGACGGGAATCGTCGACGGCAAGGTCGTCACGATCGAAGAGGTCAAGGCGATCGCGAGTCTGCCTTCGAAGGAAGAGCTTGTTTCCAAGCTTCTGTTCCTTCTCAAAGCTCCAGCGCAACGTGTTGCCACCGTCCTTAATGCGGTTCCGCGTGACCTGGCTCTCGTGCTAAAGCAGATCGCCGATGGCCAGGGATCGGTCGAAGCGCCCGCCGCTGAAGCCAAGGAAGAGAAAAAGGCCGAGGCAGCGGAAGCTACTGCGGAAGAAGCGAAGGCTGATGCTCCCGAAGCGAAGGCGGAAGAGGCGAAAGCCGAAGCAGCTGAAGAGAGTTCTGAAGATAAGTCGGAAGAGGCGAAAGCCGCTTCTTCTGAAGACGAAAGCGGCGAAGCCAAGGCGGAAGCTGAAGGCGACGCAGCGGAGGCAGAAGCGGAGGAGAAACTGGCCGAATAGGCGCGGCTCCTCTTATTTGAAAAGTTTTCCAAGTAAGCCGTACTCAAGGTAAAACGGGCGGGACGATATGTCAGGTCGTCCTTGCGGCTCGGATGCCGGAGCGCTGTGATGCAGCGGCGCGAAACGCATTCCGTTGGGTTCTAGCGGCTGACAACTAAACCAAACACAAGAACCCTAGTTAGGAGGAAATTATCGTAATGGATAACAAAGAGATCGTAGAGGCGCTTAAGAACAAGCCCCTTATCGAAGTTGCAGACCTGGTCAAGGACCTTGAAGAGGCTTTCGGTGTTTCCGCAGCAGCTGCGGCAGCTCCTGTCATGGCGGCGGCTCCGGCTGCAGGCGATGCGGGCGCGGCGGCCGCTGAAGAAAAGGATTCCTTTGATGTCGAGCTAACGTCTGCCGGCGCAAGCAAGATCAACGTGATCAAGGCCGTGCGCGAGATCGTCAGCGGACTGGGTCTGAAGGAAGCCAAGGAACTCGTCGAAGCTGCTCCGAAGGTTATCAAGGAAGGCGTCTCCAAGGATGAAGCCGAAGAGATCAAGACCAAGCTTTCCGAAGCGGGCGCGACTGTCGAGCTCAAATAACATTGCATCGGCTGCGGGCGCGGTTCGCATCTGAACCGCGCTTGTCAGTCATTTCTAAACAACGGTAACTCGGATAGGTTTGCGCGTTTTTCCTGCGGGACATTGGCCCCCGCTAAACGCAGGAGAGTAATTGTCCTTAATGACACTCTCGGATAACTCGTCTGAAATTTAGCACTGCTAAGTGAAAAGCGGTCCAGGGCTAGTGTGCCCAGACCGCCATTAGTGTCTTGTGCCGGAAACGATTTTGGAGATGATCTCTTCGCCAAATCGTACCAGCAAAGATCTAAACGGGCAACAGTTTTTACTTCTTTAATTCCCTGGGAATATCAAGAATATGATCAACAATCCGCTACAAGAAAACACGCGAGGATTGGGACGCCGGACAAGCAAGGCGCCGGAAAGGGTGGACTTTTCGAAGATCCAGACCTCCGCTCAGATCCCGAACCTCATCGAGGTCCAGCGCGAATCGTACAACCGGTTCCTGCAGATGGACCTGATCCCCGAGGAAAGGAGGTCGGTCGGTCTGCAGTCGGTTTTTGAAACCGTATTTCCCGTCTCGGATTTCCGTGAGACGGCAATGCTCGAGTTTGTCGAGTACCAGATCGGCAACTGGCAGTGCAAGTGCGGAAATCTCGAGGGCCTTGAGCATCTTCGCGAAGAGTGTAAGGAATGCTCGGCCAAGATCAAGGTCGATCCGTTCGGCTCGACCGAAGTGCTTTGCTCCAATTGCGGAACGTTCAATGTCGTAAAGCCCAGGCTCTGCCCGAACTGCGGCGAGCCCGTCGGCCTGAAGCACAAGCATGACCAACAGGAATGTCAGGAGCGGGGCGTTTCGTTCAGCGTGCCCCTGAAGGTGAAGATCCGCCTGACGGTCTTCGACAAGGATCCCGATACCGAGGTCGCGACCATACGCGATATCAAGGAAGAAGAGGTCTTCTTTGGCGAGATCCCCCTGATGACAGACAACGGGACATTCATCATTAACGGCACGGAGCGCGTTATCGTTTCGCAGCTTCATCGCAGCCCGGGTGTCTTTTTCAAACGCGACAAGGAAGCCTTCAGCGCAAAGATAATCCCCTATCGCGGCTCGTGGATCGAGTTCGAATACGACCACAAAGGAATACTTCATTCGAGGCTCGGGAAGCGAAAGCTTCTCGCGACCATCTTTCTGAGGGCGCTCGGCCTGTGGCTGCGTCCGCAGATCGATATGTCGACCGCTTCTGACAGCATTCTGGAAGAGGTTGTTAAGAACGCCGAATTTACAAATGCCGACCTGCTTGGCGAGTTTTACACCGTAGACCAGGTCAAGGCAGAGAAAGGGAAACTGCACGTAAAGGTCAAACAGGAAGGCGACACGAGCCTTGTTGGCATGCGATCCTCCGATGCGATCAAGTCGGGCCGCAAGCAGATCGTCAAAGCGAACAAGAAGATCACGAGGCTAAGCCTCAAGGAGCTCAGGAAGGCCAAGGTCGATTCAGTTGAGATCGATCCTGCAGAATTTGCCGGAGCCTACGCTGTCGATGACGTAGTAAACATGGAGACAGGCGAGGTTGTGATCGAGTCCAATACGGAGATCACGTCGGCAAAGCTGATGGAGATCCTGGAGCAGGGCGAGATCGATTTCACGGTCTGTTTCCCGGAGCGCGATCCGATCGGGCCGATCCTTTCACAGACGCTGATCAAGGACACGATCAACAAGCCAGTTGATGCGCTTCTGGAGATCTACCGGAAGATGCGCCCCGGAGATCCTCCGACCGTACCGACCGCTTACAAGCTGGTCGAAGGGATGTTCTTCGATAAGCGAAGATTCGATCTGTCGCGGGTCGGAAGGCTGAAGTTCAACATCAAGCTCGGCCGTCCGGATATGGAGGACATCGACAACCAGCTTCTCGAGGCACGCGATTTCCTCGAGGTCGTCGACTATCTCTTCCGTATGAAGAAGGATCCCGACCATTTTTACGAGGACGACATTGATCACCTCGGAAACAGGCGCGTACGCGCTGTCGGCGAACTGCTTGAGAACCAGTTCAGGATCGGTCTGGAAAGAATGGAGCGTGCGATCAAGGAGAAGATGTCCATTCAGCAGGACATGTTCACAACGATGCCGCGCGACCTTGTCAACGCCAAGCCGGTAACTGCAGCGGTTCGCGAGTTCTTTGGTTCGTCACAGCTTTCGCAGTTCATGGACCAGACCAATCCGCTTTCCGAGATCACCCACAAACGCCGGCTATCGGCGCTTGGGCCGGGAGGTCTTTCGAGGGAGCGGGCCGGGTTTGAGGTCCGCGACGTTCACCCGACTCACTACGGCCGCATCTGCCCGATCGAGACGCCTGAAGGTCCGAACATCGGACTTATCTCGTCGCTATCGTGCTTTGCGCGGATCAACGAGTTCGGATTCATCGAATCGCCGTATCGAAAGGTCGAGGACGGACGCGTGATCGAGTACGTCAAGGTGATCAACGGCGGAGATACTTCGTTCAAGCACGGCGAACACGTGCCGCTCGAGGACGTCGAGAAAGAGAACAACAAGCTCAAAAAGACGCAAAGGGCGGCCGAATTCGAGCCGTATCCGTTCTATCTGACCGCCTGGGACGAGGACAAGTACGTCATCGGTCAGGCGAACATCGAGCTCGACGAGAAGGGCAAGCTTGTAAACGAGAGGAACGCCGCAAGGAAGGCAGGGGAGTTCATCGTTTCGCCCCGTGAGGAGATCCAGTACATGGATGTCTCGCCGAAACAGCTCGTATCGGTGGCGGCGTCACTGATTCCCTTCCTTGAGAACGATGACGCGAACAGGGCGCTGATGGGATCGAACATGCAGAGGCAGTCGGTTCCGTTGCTCCGAGCCGAGTCCCCGTATGTGGGAACCGGCATGGAGAAGATCGCCGCCCGCGATTCGGGCGCGGTTGTCGTCGCACGTCGTGACGGCGTCGTGGATTACATCGATTCAGAGCGCATCATCGTCAAGGCCGACCATCAGGTCGGCGGTATGATCTCGCGCGAGGTGACGGCGGACATTTACTCGCTGGTCAAGTTCAAGCGTTCGAACCAGAACACCTGCATCAACCAGCGGCCGATCGTCAGTGTTGGCGAGAGGGTAAAGAAAGGGCAGGTGATCGCCGACGGGCCGTGTACCGACAAGGGCGAACTCGCGCTCGGAAGAAACGTGCTTGTGGCCTTTATGCCTTGGCGAGGCTACAACTTCGAGGACGCGATCCTTGTTTCCGAAAGGCTCGTGAAGGAGGACTACTACACTTCCATTCACATCGAGGAGCTCGAGGTCGAGGCGCGGGATACAAAACTCGGACCTGAAGAGATCACGCGCGACATCCCGAACATCGGTGAGAACATGCTTCGCGATCTCGACGAATCGGGAATCATCCGAATCGGAGCCCACGTCAGCCCGGGATCGATCCTCGTCGGCAAGGTCACACCCAAGGGTGAGACCCAGCTGACCGCGGAAGAAAAACTGCTTCGGGCGATCTTCGGCGAGAAGGCGGGTGACGTTAAGGACGCAAGCCTTACGGCGCCTCCCGGGATCGACGGCACGGTCGTCGACGTGCAGGTCTTCACCCGAAAGGGTCAGGAAAAGGACGAACGCTCGCTCGACATCGAGGCCCTGGAAGAGGATTCGCTGAGGCGAGACCTCGAGGACGAGATCCGTATTCTCACCGAACAGCGTGATGAAAGGATCTATGAGCTTTTCGAAGGCTACAGCCTGACGAAGGACCTGACGGAAGGAAAGGACGTTCTCGTCAAGAAAGGAACAAAGCTGACACGCAAGAACCTCGAGGACGTGCCGATCAAGGTGCTCCGGAAGGCAAGCGTGAAAGCCGGCTCGGTCGACATCGAGGCTGAGATCAACGATTACGTCCAGAGGACCGAGCGTCAGATCGGGATCCTGAGCGACATCTACGAAGAGAAGATAGCCAAGATCAAGCAGGGTGACGAACTGCCTCCGGGCGTTATCAAGATGGTCAAGGTATTCGTCGCGATGAAGCGAAAGCTCAGCGTTGGCGACAAGATGGCCGGACGCCACGGTAACAAGGGTGTCATCGCGAGGATCCTTCCCGAAGAGGATATGCCGTATCTGCCGGACGGAACTCCTGTCGACATCGTGCTCAATCCGCTCGGGGTGCCTTCGCGCATGAACGTCGGCCAGATCCTTGAAACGCACCTCGGATGGGCGGGCCGCGTGCTCGGACTCCATTTCGCGACTCCCGTATTTGACGGCGCTAGCGAGCAGGAGATCAAGAAGCACATCAAGATGGCGAACGACCGCTATGATGAGCTCGACCTTCCGAACTCGGTCGGACCATCCGGCAAGACGAGGCTTTACGATGGCCTGACGGGCGAACAGTTCGAGCAGAAGGTGACCGTTGGTTACATATACATGCTCAAGCTGTCGCACCTTGTGGACGACAAGATCCACGCCCGTTCGATCGGCCCATACTCGCTTATCACCCAGCAGCCGCTGGGCGGAAAGGCGCAGTTCGGTGGACAAAGGTTTGGAGAGATGGAGGTTTGGGCGCTCGAAGCGTACGGCGCGGCGCACATTCTTCAGGAGCTCCTGACCTGCAAGTCGGACGATGTCGCGGGACGCTCGAAGATCTACGAAGCGATCGTCAAGGGCGCGGCGGACTTCAAGCCGGGAATTCCGGAGTCGTTCAACGTGCTTGTTCGCGAGCTTCAGTCGCTGTGCCTTGATGTCGAGCTCATTACCGAGGACGACGTCGATGAGGAAGCGAAGAATGCGGGCGTTGAAGAACTTGTTGGTGGTTAACCATTCGGAGCCGGTCCATTGCGGACCGGCATCGATCCTATTTCTGGAGAAATAAATGTTTCGATTTCAAAACGAAAAGACGCAACTGAGTCCGAATTTCGAGGCAATCCGGATCTCGCTTGCCTCGCCTGAAAAGATCAGGTCGTGGTCGCACGGCGAGGTCACAAAGCCGGAGACCATCAATTACAGGACCTTCAAACCCGAACGGGACGGGCTCTTCTGCGCGCGCATCTTTGGACCTGTGTCTGACTGGGAGTGCCTATGCGGGAAGTACAAGCGCATGAAGCACCGCGGCGTGATCTGCGACAAGTGCGGCGTCGAGGTCACACAGTCGAAGGTCAGGCGCGAAAGGCTCGGGCATATCGAGCTCGCAAGCCCCTGCTCGCATGTGTGGTTCTTTAAAGGACTTCCGTCGAGGATCGGGCACCTGCTCGACATCACCCTGAGGGACCTCGAGAAGATCCTCTACTTCGAGCTGTATATCGTGATCGATCCGGGTGACGTTCCGGATATGAAGGAGAAAGACCTTCTTACCGATGAACAGTACCGCGAGAAGATGCAGGAACACCCGGGCGGCTTTGTTGCCAAGATGGGCGCGGAAGCCATCAAGGAACTCCTGATGGCGATCGAGATTCCCGAGCTCGTCGAAGAACTCAGGACCAGCATGAAGGAAGAGACCTCTCAGCAGAAGAAGCTGAAGTTCTCAAAGCGCCTGAAAGTGGCGAACTCCTTTTTCAGGTCACAGAACAAGCCGGAGTGGATGATCCTGGATATCATCCCGGTGATTCCGCCTGAGCTGAGGCCGCTTGTCCCGCTCGACGGCGGACGGTTTGCGACCTCGGACCTGAACGATCTTTACAGGCGCGTCATTAACCGCAACAACCGCCTGAAGAAGCTTATGGAACTCCGCGCGCCCGAGGTCATCGTGCGCAACGAGAAGCGAATGCTTCAGGAAGCGGTCGATGCACTGTTCGATAACGGACGCCGCGGCCGAGTGCTGAGGGGCGCCAACAATAGGCCGCTCAAGTCGCTATCCGGAACGCTCAAGGGTAAGCAGGGACGTTTTCGGCAGAACCTTCTTGGAAAGCGTGTCGACTATTCGGGACGTTCGGTGATCGTCGTAGGTCCCGAACTAAGCCTGCATCAGTGCGGACTGCCGAAGAAGATGGCTCTCGAGCTGTTCAAGCCGTTCATCTACAACAAGCTTGAGAAGGACCTTCACGCCGCCACTATCAAACAGGCGCGCGAGATGGTCGAACGCCAGGAGCCGATCGTTTGGGACATACTCGAAGAGGTGATCCGCGATCA
The DNA here is from genome assembly GCA_003385635.1 of Acidobacteriota bacterium. Lineage (GTDB taxonomy): Bacteria > Acidobacteriota > Blastocatellia > Pyrinomonadales > Pyrinomonadaceae > Aridibacter. The sequence goes on from QQUY01000003.1 coordinate 649,056, forward strand.
CCCGGTCCTTTTGAACCGCGCGCCGACGCTTCACAGGCTTGGTATTCAGGCCTTTGAACCTGTGCTGGTTGAAGGAAAGGCGATCAAGATCCATCCGCTCGTTTGCACGGCTTTCAACGCCGACTTTGACGGCGACCAGATGGCTGTTCATATTCCGCTTTCGGCGGAAGCGCAGATCGAAGCTTCGGTTTTGATGCTCGCGTCGAACAACCTTCTCAGCCCGGCCAGCGGACAGCCGATCGCGGTTCCCTCGCAGGACATCGTTCTTGGCTGTTACTACCTGACCCTCGCCCGCGACAACATGCACGGCGAGAACAGCATTTTCAGCTCGGTCGAAGAGGTACTGCTGGCTTACGATGCCAAGTCGGTCGATTCGCAGGCGAAGATCAAGCTTCGTTGGAAGGGCGATCTGATCGATCTGCAGCGCGAACACAATCCTCAGGATGTCATGCGCGGCAGGATCCAGAAGGACGTCAACATCACGATCGATACGACGGTGGGACGCGTGATCTTCAATGATCGACTGACCCGTGAAGGACTTCCGTTCGTAAATGGAACGCTCAAGAAGAAAGGCCTTCAGTCGCTCGTGAACTTTGCGCACCTGAGGCTCGGTCACGAGCAGACGGTAGCGCTTCTCGACGACCTTAAGGCACTCGGTTTCCTATACGCGACAAAAGCCGGAGTGTCGATCGGTATCGACGACATGGTTACGCCTGAAAGCAAGGCTCAGATCATCGAGGACGCAAGGAAAGAGGTAGACAAGCTTCAGCAGCAGTATGAAGAAGCGACGATGACCGATCTCGAGCGATCGAACAAAGTCACCGCGATCTGGTCGGAAGTTACCGATAAGGTTGCGAAAGAGATGTTCCGCGCGATGGACGTCCGCGAAAAGGACAGGAACGAGCTCAACCCGATACTCGTGATGGCCGATTCCGGCGCGCGTGGATCGGAAGCCCAGATCCGTCAGCTGGCGGGAATGCGCGGCCTTATGGCCAAGCCGTCCGGTGAGATCATCGAGACGCCCATCACTGCAAACTTCCGCGAAGGCCTGAACGTGCTGCAGTATTTTATTTCGACGCACGGCGCCCGTAAGGGACTGGCCGATACGGCGCTCAAGACCGCCGACTCGGGCTACCTTACCAGAAGGCTCGTCGACGTTGCGCAGGACGTTATCGTTTCAGATATCGATTGCGGAACGCTGAAGGGAATCTGGTCTAAGGCCATCGTCCGAAACGGTGAAGAGGTCGAATCGCTCCGCGACCGAATCGTCGGTTGCACGGCACTCGACGACATTCTCGATCCGGTGGACAGCACGGTGATCGTGAAGGCCAACCAGGAGATCGACGAAGATCTCGCCGCTCAGGTCCAGCTTTCAGGACTTCAGCAGGTCAAGATCCGCTCGCCGCTCACCTGTGAAGCTCGACGCGGTATCTGCGTCAAGTGCTATGGACGAAATCTCGCGATGGGACGCACGGTCGAGATCGGTGAGGCTGTCGGTGTTATCGCCGCCCAGTCGATCGGTGAGCCGGGCACGCAGCTTACGATGAGGACCTTCCACGTCGGCGGTACGGCGAGGCTTCAGCAGGAAACGAAGCACGTCGCGTCGCTTGAAGGAAAGGTCGTCTATCACGGGCTGAACGTCATCCAGAACCGCAAGAAGGAGATGGTCAACATCAAACGGCAGAATGCCGAACTTGCGCTGGTTGACGACCGCGACAGGGAAGTCGCCAGGTACTCGATCGTTTACGGTGCGCAGATCCACGTCAAGGACGGCCAACAGGTCAAAGAGGACGAGGTGCTTGCGACGTGGGATCCGTTCACATACGCGATCCTTACGGAAGCCGACGGTACGGTGAAATATCAGGACCTCGTTGAAGGCAAGACCGTCGAAGAGGACATCGACAAGGTGTCCGGTCAAAAGCGGCTTGTGGTCAAGGACTCGGATGAAAAGAACCAGCCGAGGCTTGAGATCCGAAAGGGAACCAAATCCCTCAAGTCGTACCAGATGCCGATTCGCGCCAACCTCCTTGTGGAAGATGGCGAGGACGTAAAGGTCGGTGACATCATCGCCAAGATCCCGCGCGAGACAACGAAGAACAAGGACATCGTCGGCGGTCTGCCGCGTGTCGTTGAGCTTTTCGAGGCCCGCAGGCCGTCAGAAACGGCGGTTATGAGCGAGATCGACGGAACGGTTCAGTTCGGTCCGATCACGAAGGGTAAGCGCAAGATCATCATCGTCAGTGAGGACGGGGTCGAGCACGATTATGACATTCCGCGCGGAACGCACATCAGCGTTCAGGAAGGTGACCGCGTAAAGGCAGGCGAGCCGCTTATGGACGGCCCGCTGAACCCGCACGATATCCTCCGCGTGCTCGGAATGGACGCTCTTCAAGAGTACCTCGTGAACGAGATCCAGGAGGTCTATCGTCTCCAGGGTGTGAACATCAACGATAAGCACATCGAGGTGATCGTCCGCCAGATGCTCAGGTGGGTGAAGATCAAGGATGTCGGCGACACCGATTTCCTTCTCGAAGAGCAGGTCGACAGGTTCCGGTATGAGGATGTAAACCAGAAGGTCCGCGAGGACGGCAACGCGCCCGCAAGCGCCGAACCGCTTCTTCTCGGGATCACGAAGGCGTCGCTCTCGACCGATTCGTTCATTTCCGCGGCGAGTTTCCAGGAAACGACCCGCGTACTTACCGAAGCCGCGATCTCGGGGCGCGTGGATTATCTGCGCGGCCTGAAGGAGAACGTGATCATGGGACGTCTGATCCCCGCCGGAACCGGTATGAAGTATTACCGCAACGTGCAGGTGTTTGACGATCCTACGATCGGTCAGCAGGTAGAAGAAGAGATGGATGAGTTCGATATCCGTGGAGGAATCGAAGGCCAGTCCGACATTCCTCTGGTGAAGTCTTCCGACAACGGCGCCGAGAAAAAGGCGACCGCTAAGGCAAAGGCCAAAGGCGGCGACGAGGAAGAATAAAAGGTAGGGGCGGGGCTTGTCCCTGCCCTAATTTTGCAATTTGTAGTGGCGGGCCTTGTGCCCGCCCTTTTTTATTGGCTTTGCGGCTCCGCCGCTCCGATGTGCGGCAAGCCTCTGGCTTACCGATTCGCTTCTTAAACTATTCCGGCGGAGGCTGAGCCTCCGCACGATCTTTCAGTACCACTAGCGGAAAGGCAAAGCCATTCCGCACAGCAAAGCGGCAGAGCCGCAAAGCCAACCCCCTACACTTCCGTGCTCTCTGTGCTCTCCGTGGTTCAATAGGAAAATAGCCCGGTGCCATTACACCGGGCTTTCTTCTCCTGGAACTTGGAACTCGAAACTAGGAACTCCTGAACAAGTCATCTGCATTCCGTGATCTTTTCGATTTCCTTTGACCTCAGATCATAAACATAGATCTCTGCATTTCCCGATCTGTCCGAATGGAATGCAAGCTTCTTCCCGTCGGGCGACCACGAGGGAACTCCGTACACGTTGTATCCGTCCGTGATCTGAGACATATTCTTGCCGGCGGTGTCCATCAGGTAAACATCCTTGCCCCCGTTTCTGTCCGATTTGAACGCAATGGTTTGTCCGTCCGGCGAAAATGACGCAGAGCTGTCGTCTGCCGGATCGAATGTGAGTCGCCGGAGCTCCGTTCCGTCTGTATTCATCAGGTAGAGCTCGTTATTTCCGGTCCTGTCGCTGTGAAAAACTATCGACCGGCTATCCCGCGTCCAGTTCGGCACCTGGTCTTGAGCATTCAGATCCGTAATTCTCTTTTGATCCGTCCCGTCAGCATTGATCACGTATAGGTCCCAGAACTTCATGACGGTCGCTCCCGTTTCCTGAGGCGGTCTGTGTTGATAGACAATTCTCTTTCCATCCGGTGACCACGCCGGAACACCGGCGAATCCGGGATCTGAGGTCAGCCTTTTTACACCTGAACCGTCGGGATTCATCACATAGAGGTCCGCTGTTCCGCTTGTTCCCTGATCCCTCGGCGACTGAAACACGATCTTGTTCCCGTCGGGCGACCAAAACGGGTGAGCGTCTCTTCCGGGTACATCTGTAAGCTGCGTAATCTTTCTCGTGGAGAACTCGAATAGATATATCTCGCGTTCATCACCTCGTTCTCCGTCAAAAACCAATCTGTCTCCTTTGGGAGACCAGTTCGGATGGTAGTTGTGGCAGTTGCTGTTTTGACCGGCTATATCTGTTCCAGAAAGTAAGACAAGCAAAGTGGCGAAGAATAGGCCTGAGAGAATTTTATTCACGATAATCACCTGTGGTTTCGGTTCGTTTCCTTTCTTTGATCAGTTGCCAGAGATCGATGCCTCCGTGTTCAAACTATCTGGTTCGAACAGATCATTTGCTGAGTAACAACTATCAGCGTCGGAAATGTTCACAAGTATACGTGAAGCGTTGTTGCCCGTCACAGATCTTTTAAGAGTCAGACTACTCCTATTCCCCGACTTTCTTGTAGCTATCGAGCCTGTGGCGAGAACAGGATTGCAGGGGGGCGGTTTCAATGCAGCGTTCACGAGGAAAACAACGAATAGGAAGGTGATTTGTATGAGGTTAAACGTAAACAAGCAAAGGGCCGGTTCATTAATTGGGGTTATCAATACCCTTCGTCGCGCCGCTAAAGCGGCTCAAAAATGGGCCGCTGGGGCTCTTACCCCGCACTGCGCCTGCGGCTCGTACGGGGCTAACATCTACCCGTCCCTCCGGGACTCGTTGCATTCTCTCGACGTTCCAGAATCTCGGTTGCGATCAGGGTCCAAGATTTGGAATTTGGAATCTGGAATTACTTTCTCGAAACTCAAGAAAGATTCCTTGAACTTTGAACCAAACTCGGAACCCGGAACTTGAAACTCGGAAATAAAATAGCGGGCAAGCCCGCCGCTAAACAGCAGCTCGCCCGCCCGCTTGGAACTCGAAACTCGGAACCTGGAACTCGGAACTTGGAAATAAAATAGCGGGCAAGCCCGCCGCTAAACGGCGTGTCGCTCACCCGCTAAAAAAGTTGAGATCTGAAATCTGCGATCTGAAATTCGAGATCGCAGATCTCGACTTACCAGATCTGACAGTAGTCCTTCCGGACCATCTCGCTTCCGTTCCCGCATTTGAACGCTTCCGCGAACTGTGGCATGTTCGAGACGGGCCCGTTAACACGCCATCTGGCAAGCGCATGCGGTCCCGTCGCGACCTGAAGCCGTTCGGCCTCCTGTGTCGCCTTCATCGCCCAGACCTGCGCCCATCCGAGGAAGAACCTCTGTTCCGGCGTAAATCCGTCGATGTCCTTCTGTCTTCCATTCTTCTTCATCGAATTGATGAAAGCGTCGTAAGCAACGGTCAGTCCGCCAAGGTCCGCGATGTTCTCCCCCAGTCCCAGTTTGCCATCCATGAACAGGCCGGGTTGAACTTCGTACCCGGAGAATTGATCGACAACGCACGAAGCCCGCTCGTCGAACTTCTCGCGGTCGTCACTGGTCCACCACATTTTCAGGTTCCCGTCGGCGTCAAAGCGGCTACCCTGGTCGTCAAAACCGTGAGTTATCTCGTGGCCGATAACCGCGCCGATCGCACCGTAATTGATCGCGTCGTCGGCGTCGAAATCAAAGAAAGGAGGCTGTAAGATCCCGGCCGGGAACACGATCTCATTGACCAAAGGATTGTAATAGGCATTGACCGTCGGAGGGGTCATGAACCAGCGGTCCGGATCGACCGGCTTGCCGATGTCCTGCAGGTTTCGTTTGATCTGAAACTCGGTCGACGCCCTAACATTTTCGATGTATGAGCCGCGTTCGATGTTGAGGCCTTCGTATCCGCGGAGCTTGTCCGGATAGCCGATCTTGCGTTTGAACGTAAGGAGTTTTGCGAGCGCCTGGGTCTTTGTCTCATCTCCCATCCATTCGAGATTGTCGAGGCGTCCACGGAACGCTTCGAACAGATTGTCGATCAGCTCGTTCATACGCTCTTTCGCCTCCGGCTTGAAAGCGATCGAAACATACTCCTGGCCCAGGGCCTCGCCTACGCTGCCGTCGGTAGCCTGCACGCATTGCCGCCAGCGCGGGTGCTGTTCCTTTCGGCCCTGCAGATACTTGCCGTAAAAATCGAAGTTGGCGTCGCGGAACTCTTTTGACAGAGCCGGCGCGGCGGCGTCGATCGTCATCCACTTGAGGTAGGTCTTCCATTCCTCCACCGATACGTCCTTGAGCATTCCGCTTACAGCTTTGAAGAAATCGGGCTGGCCGATGTTGAAGGAATCAACCTCGGGTGCGCCGCGGAACGCCATGTAATCTTTCCAGTCGAGATTCGGGGATATCGACTCTGCCTCGTCGAGCGAAACCTTCTTATAGCGTTTGTCGGGATCCCGCAATTCAACACGCCTGAGCGATGCGTAGGCGAGCTCGACCTGGATCCTCATAACCGTGAATGCGTCCTTTCTCGCATCCTCTTCGTTCTTTCCGAGGAGCATGAACATCTTCTGCATGTATTCGCGGAACTTGTCGCGGTTTTCCTGGAACTTCGGATCTCCGTCGACATAGTAGTCCTTGTTCGGCATCGAAAGACCGCCTTGCCCCGCATTGGCGATGTACATCTTGCTGTCTTTCAGATCCGGACCTCCGCCAAATCCGAAGATGGCGCCGACGCCCATGTTGTGCATTTTTGCGACGTGCCGGATCAGATCGTCCCGCGTCCGTATCCTTTCTATTTGGCGCAGATACGGCATCAGCGGCCGCGCCCCCGCGCGTTCGATCGCATCTTCCGCGATACAGGAGGCGTAGAAGTCACCCGTCAGCTGTTCGGAGCTCCCTTTGTCGGCAGAAGTCTCGGCCGAGGCCTCTTCCAGCACAGTCTTGAGAATCTCGCGGTTGTTCTCCGCAAGAATGTTGAAGCTTCCCCAACGGGATTCTGAATCCGGAATGGTCGTCTCCTTTAACCAGTTGCCGTTGGCAAACTGGAAAAAGTCGGTACAGGCTTCCGCGGATCTGTCCATCCGTGCGATGTCAAAACCGTTGCTTTGTGCGAATGCCGAAGCAGTGAGTGCGACGGCGATCAGCGAAGCAATGAATACTCGATGAATGCGCATTTCTATCTCCTTGGAAATCGAATCATAAGAACTGGATAGGTGTTCTACGGAAGAGAAAAGAAATGGTTTCAGGCCGGTTACACCACCGGAATGAACTTCTCGTTGACCTTTGACCAGAGGCTTCTGGCGAGCTCTTTCCTGTCGGAACTTGCTACAGGTTCGGATCCGAAAGTGACGATCGCTTTTGATCTTTGGGTCTGAAAGAACTTCCACATATGTCCGACAAATGTCGAATCATCCCACCAGCATACTGCGTCGCTTGCTTTCGTTCCGGGTTCATCGACTCTGTACGTTATGGCCGCGTAATGGATCGGAAGCCCGGTCTGGGCGGCAAACTCGAAGAACGAAGAGTTAAACGGAAGGATCTCCTCGCCATTCGTGCTCGTGCCTTCGGGAAACACGATAACACCCTCGCCGCTTTCAAGTTTCTTAATTATCTCTACGCCAGCCCGCGGGATGTCTCTTCGGTTCTGCCGGTCGATAAACACCATCCCCATGTCGCTAACGATCTTGCCGGCGAACAGCCATCCGCGGATCTCGCCTTTTGCCACGAAGATGCTGTCGACAAGTGACCGGAGAACGGGAATGTCCATATAGCTCAAGTGATTCGAAACGAGAAAGAAAGGAGGTTTCGGTGTCTCGCCGATCACTTCGACAGACATTCCGGCAAGACGGACAAACCCGTTCGCCCATATGGTAAAAGCGATCTGGCGCCAATATTGTTTGTTCGGGACTATGAAACTGCCAAGGAACCAGCAACCGTAGACGGCGCCTGACAACGCAAAGAACGCGACTATCCGAATCGTGGCTCTAAGGTATTTCATTGAAAGGGAAGCTGTCCGGCGATGATCCCGAGATCACTCGTTTTCAGGATCTTCTTCAAGGTCGCGGAAATTATATCGCAGCAAAACTCGCATCGGCAAAAATTCGCCGTCTCTCTCCGCCGGACGCCAGCGCATCGTTCGAATCGCTTCTTTGACGGATTCCTCTAGTCCGAAACCTGCCCATCGAATGACGTCAACTTTCTCTACGCTGCCGTCGCCTGAGATCGCAACATCCACATCCACCGTCGCCTCGATTCCCAGCAGGTCTGCGATCTCAGGATAGGCAGGTTTGATTCTCGAGTATGGCATCGGCGGCCTGATGATTTCGTTTTCCTTGCCAGAAAGCTCGGGTGGCGGGTCGTAGGGAAGACCTGCAGAAAGTTTGCTTCCGGCGTTGCTAACAAGCAGGACAGCTTCGGATCGCGCCGAGCCGATCATCGTTTCGACAGCCTTACGCTCCGAGTCTTCTTCGCGTAGCGAGATCGAAAAGCTGGTCATTCTTCCGGTAGCCGAATCGATCACGAATACCGCGACGTGAGATTCGTAATAGGTGCCGCGGCCAAACCTCGAGCGTCGCTGGACACCTGCTTTCAGGAGTACGAAGTTTGCCGATCCGATCGCAGCACCAACATTCCTTGCGGTCTCGAGATCGAGGTTGAAAGGAGATGTGAATTCGAAAGCTCGAAATGCGGCTTCAGAGAGGTCACGGTCCAGTACTTTGAACCTTTTGCCAAGTTCGGACGAAAAAGCGTCCGCCGCCTGTGCACTCAACTCGGTTTTTTCCGGGGCTATGACGGCGAATGTCTCAGCGGATACGGAAGCCGCCGATATAAGAATCAGGCAGAACGCGGCGACTACCGATGGTCTTGATCCGAGTGCGGAAGTGTCCGGCAAGATCTCAAACCTCCGCGTGCCCGGCTTCTTCATTACCGTGGTAGATTGCAGCCATTTCATCTCGAAGTTCGGGCGGGAAGCAGACCCTGTGGATCTCGTAGCTCTTTTGCAGTCCTCTTACCGCCGCGCTGATCTCAGAGATCTCGCGAATGCGCGGGTTTGAGTATCCGTCCTCGACATAAATGAATTGTTTCGGATCGTCGGGCCGCATCTTGTAGAAGTAATACGGAACATCACCTGCCTTGTCTTCGGCAAAATAATAATCAATGTCATAACCTGCCCGTTCGACGATCTCCTTTGCTCTTGAAAGGAATGCCTGGCGCTCGTCTTCGTGCATGTCCAGATCAAACACCTTGAACAACCGCCGGTTCAGGAACCTTGATGAAAGGTCAGCGAGGATGGGATCGCGGCTCTTCTGCCATTGCTTGATATGAAAGATCACGTCTGAATCGTCCAGCTGCAGATGTTCTGACAGGTCGAGCTTCTCGCCGTGAAGAAGCTTCTCGAACTGGGTTCCTTGTGCGAGCCAGGGGTTTCCGCCTTCGCCAACAAGATAGAACGCGCGGTCGAAGATAGCTCTGAGTATTACTTCCGCGGAACGAAGGGTCCGGTGAAAGTAGACCTGACGGAACATGTAGTACCGTGACTGAATGTAGTCCTCGACGGCGTAAACTCCGCGAGCAGATACGTAAAGACGGTCATTTGACTCGTCGATCTCGAGTGATTTGATAATCCATTCAAGATCGAAGACTCCATATTTGGCACCTGTCATCAGCGAATCACGCAAGAGGTAGTCCATCCGGTCCACATCGAGCTGCGACGAAACGAGCTGTGCGAGCGCCATCGGTGCGAAATCTCCCCTGATGATCCTTGCGACCTTTTCGGGGAGTTCTTTTGAGAATTCCGAAAGGATCGAGCCGACCTCAGTTTCGGTACTCATCACCGCCTCGATCGTAAAGTCCTCGTGATGAAAGTTCTGTATCGATTCGATAACGTGCGAGAAGGCCCCGTGACCGATGTCGTGGAGCAATGCTGCTACTCGCACTGCAATGATGTCATCCTCGTCGAGGCTGTATTTGAGATCAAACCTCTCGAGCACCCTGGATGCCAGGTGCATCACGCCAAGCGAATGCGTAAATCTTGAATGCTCGGCGCCCTGATAAGCAAAGTGCGCAAGTCCGAGCTGGCGGATGCGCCTCAAACGCTGAAACTCCGCCGCGTCGATAAGCCTTACAAGCAGCCGGCCGTGTTCCGTAGCGGTGTTGAGACGGATAATGTTGTGGACAGAGTCTCTGTAAATTCTTTCTTCCAGAAGATCACTCCTTACAGGCGTAGATTCAGGTCAATTCTAACCGAGTCGCCGGTTTCCGTCAGGTTACAAAAAATTAAACATTATCCATATTAATGGTATAATCCAGCAACTTCCCGAGATTCAAATTCAGGTTCTGACCGCCCCAGGAGGTAGTTATGTCGTCTTCGAGGTTCTCAGCCACAGGCTTTGCAACTATATTTGCACTTGCACTCTTTTTGCTAGTATCAACTCTGCAGGTTTACGCGCAGGGCGGGAGCACCATTTCCGGTTTCATCTATGATGATCGACGAAATCCCCTGTCGGACGTTGATGTCGAACTCCTCGACGAGATCGATGTTGTCCAGAAACGTACGCGTACGAATTCAGCCGGCAAGTACGAATTCACAGGGCTTTCGGATGGTCGTTGGCAGATCAGGGCACTGCCCTTCCGTTACAACCTCCACGATAAGACTGAAACGGTCACTGTCCATACCCTCAGCATTCTCGGAACAGGATCCTCTTTTGTTACTCATGATATGTATTTGCAAAGGAAGGGTCCGCCAAGTCTCGGATTCACAACTGGGGTTGTTTTTGCCCAGGAAATTCCGCCGGACGCTGAGGTCCTTTACGAAGAAGGTGTAACTGCTTTCGAGAACAAGAACGCCCAGATCGGTGTTGAGAAGCTTACAGCAGCGATCGAGAAGTTTCCGACGTACTATTCTGCGCTTCAGAAGCTTGGAGTCGAGCTGATGAGCCTGGATCAGAACATGGATGCGGTCAAGTGCTTTATCCGCGCGGCCGAGGTGAATCCCAAGAGTACCGCTACTTTTTACAATATGGGAATGGCGCTAAACAAGCTCGGCAAGGAGTACAACGATGCTTCGCTTGTTGCGCTTAACAAGGCCAAGGTCCTGGCGCCCGACTCGTATCTGATCGAACTACAGATGGGGAAGATCTATCGGGAGAAAGAGGAGTTCGAGAAAGCCGAGGAACATCTTCTGAAAGCCAAGAAACTCGCCGAGTCCAGCGTTCCGGAGATACACAAGGAGCTTGCCCAGCTTTACGGCAACGATATCAAGGATTACAGGAAGGCCGCTGATGAGCTTGAGGCCTATATGAGATCAAGCAATCAGAACGATTCGAAGATGAAGGCTCAGATCGATAACCTCCGAAGGAAGGCCAAGGAATCGTCCTAATAGCAGATCGATCGAACATTGAGGAGGCTGTCTGAAAAGGCAGCCTCTTTTACTGTGCTTTTCGCCTGAAGCCCAAAATCCCAGGTTCCGCCCGCCCGATGGGGTGCTCGATCGACCCGAGCGATCTTTTGCCCACGAACGATCTGTTGAGCCCTCGAATGATTTGTTTAGCCCACCCGTTTACGGGTGGGAACTCCGACGCACCGACCAAATCTGCTTCAGCTCATCTGGATAGATTCACGATCCTCGTTTATTCATGCAGTATTCCATTCCGTAATGCTTCAACCCGATGAACGACCCGTTTAGGGGCCGGCTAGACGGTTTCACGCAGCTGACCACCGCACAATACCCTTCTGCGCAAACGCTTACGAACCGTTTAGCGCACCCATTTATGGGTGGGAGCGACCCGTAAACAGGTCGGATAAACATCCTTCCAAAATGCAGCGTCTTGGCATAGGTCAATCAACAAGACGAAAAAAGGGCTGCCCCGAGAGGCAGCCCAAAGTTTTCAGATCTAACCTTTAACTAAAAGACGAATCTGAAGCCGAAGCGTACGTCTCGGCCACCCTGGAACGAGTTGGACTGTCCATAGGTGTTCGAGAGGAACTGCGGATTAGCGTTGAAGTAGTTGACAACGTACTGACGGATGCCGCCGCTGAAGATCTCCCTCAGGCTTGCGCCTTCGGTCGGTCCTACAAGAACGGTTCCGCTCGAGTTCCTGACAACACAGGTCGTGCAGCCGCCGGCCTCAAGACTGGTTCCGACGATGTTCGTCGTGCCGTACGATCTCGAGATACCCAGTTCGTTTCTTTCATCGAACAGGTTCCTGATCTCGATGTAGGGCTCGAACGTGACGCGGTTGTCCCGGCCGAACTTGTACTTGTGGCTGACGAACAGGTCAGTTTCAGTGAACATCTCGCTTCTTCCAAGGTCTCCGCGCTCGAAAAGTATCGAGGTCGAGACATTGTAGAGGCTGTAGACGGTCGTCAGAGGAACACCGGACTGTGCGGTCGTGAACGCCGACACGGTCGTGGCATTGACCCCGTTGTCATTCCAGTCGAAGGTATATCCGCCGTATGCCTTGAAGACGTGGGTCCTGTCGGTTCCGAGCAGGCCGTTGTCAGGCTCGCCGCCAGCCGTCCATCCGAGCATCGGAAGGTCGAAGAAGCGGTTTACGTTCGGCGAAGTACGTCCGAGCTCATCCGAGCTCGCCAGTCCGGAGTAGTTACCGAACAGACGGCTCCAGGTGTACGTCGCATTGAGGAAGTAGTTGGTGCCGCGCTTGTCGACAGCAACCTCAACGGCGTCATACTTGCGCTCAGCCTTGGTGCAGGGGAATCCGCCGGAAGATGCAACCTCGCATGCGAGGCCCTGTCCGGGGTTACCGATCACATAGGCCTCGGAACCTTCGCTGTTGAACGCTCCGATGTCCTCGATCGCCTGGTCAAGCTGCTTGTGCGTAAACCTGGCCTTGAACAGGAAGTTGTTTCCAAGCTCCCGCTCAAATCCGATGGTGAACTCGCTCTGGCGCATTGCCTTCAGGTCCGGGTCAACAGCACCGGCACCCTCGAACGGGTTGGCGCCTACCGAGTTCGAAGGAACACGGTTGTCCCTTTCGCAGATCGCCCATCCCTGGGGATTAGCGGTCGGGCACTCGCCGCCGAACATGATCGGACGGTTGCCGATCATAGCCTGAAGCGTGTAGTTGAAAGGACTGATACCGCGGGCAGGTGTCATGTCGCCCCAGTTATCGATCCATACCTCAGCGCCGAACAGGCCCCTCGGAAGCTCATACTTAAACCGGTCGTAGAACCAGCCGTACGAAGCAAAGACCTTCGTCTTGCCGTCGCCCGTCAGGTCATACGCAAAGCCAAGCCTCGGAGCGATCTTGTCACCCCAGCCGAACTTGATGTCGGTCGTGGTGTCGGGATCACCAAAGCTCGGGACCAACTCGTTCTCGAAGCGGATGCCGATGTTCGCCGTGAAGCGGTTGGCGATCTGCCACGAGTCCTGAACAAAGATGCCGTCATTGTCACTGGAAGCCTCACCGGCGGTACCGATGCGGACCAGTCGGGCGGCGCCGAGCGAACAGGTGGTGTCGTTCGGGTTGATGTTCTGGAAGTCGCACAGGGGAAGTCCCTGCAGACCGGTGTAGTTGATCAGCGCGCCGCCGAAGTAGAGCAGCGTGTAGCCGGAGCTCGTGTATCCGTCGTCTACGTTGTTGTAGAGCTGGTTCCTCTGCCATCCGACCTTGATGTTGTGGCGGCCGCCGGCGTTGATACCGACAAAGCTCGCGTCAGCGTCGTAGGTCGTACGCGTCGAAACGTCGTAAACGAGGACATTGTTGGCACCGGTGTTAAAGCCGCGGCAGTACTCTACCGTTCCCGGCCAGTTGAACGCGGAAGCGTCGCACGGGTTGATCGGCGATCCGGTCGATACGCCAAAGCGCTGTCCGGCCGTGATGCCGTACGAGCCGATCTTTTCGTTCTGGAAGCTTTCGCCGTGGCGGAAGTTCAGAACCACCCAGTTGAGCGGGGTCCAGGTAGCCTGCGCATTGTAAGCGTTGCTGTTCTGGCGTCCGCCGCGAAGGGCATACTCAGCCGGCGTGATGTTCGGCGAGCTTACGCTCAGTCCTTCGGTGCTCGAAGGAAAGAGACCGTCGGCAATGATCGGGTTCCAGAGGAACGTACCGAATACGCGGAGGCTCGAGATCGGCTGTGCGTCGACCCTTGCAAACGCGTACTGCCTGGTCGTCTTCGCGTCAAAAGTGTGCGTCTCCTGGATCGTGCGGCTCGGCGAGTCGGTGTCGTAGTAGTCAACGGTCCTCGATCCTTCGAAGATCTGCGGAGCATAGTCGACCTTGAACCAGACGCGATCCTTAAGCACAGGTCCGCTGATAGAGCCGACCGGGAAGAAGTCCGTTCCACCGTCCTTGTTCGGCTGGAAGTAATCGAACTCACCCGGAGCCGTGCCGTACGCATTCAGAACAACATTCGGCTTTCCCTGAAATCCTTCGGGCCTGAAAGAGATGCCGAAGTTTCCGTGCCAGTCGTTGTTGCCGCCTGCCGTTACAGCGTTGATCACACCGCCGGTCGCTCCGCCGTATTCGGCTTCAAAACCGGTCGACTTGATCTGCACTTCCTGAAGCAGCTCGAACGGAAGGTTGTTGTTGCTATCAAGCGTACCGGAAGCAAAGTTGGTGACTTCCTGGCCGTCGATAACGAACACGTTCTCCGAACCCGATGCTCCGTCGATCTGGAATCCGCCGGCGTTCGACTCGGGGCGAACGTTCGGGGCGATCTTCAGAAGGTTCGTGAAGTTCGTGCCTCTCGGCAGAGCCTCGATCACATCCTTCGTGATGTTCGTGTCGATCTTCGTATCGGTCGGGTCGATGGTCACCGCACCGCTTGTGTCGACATCCACTTCGGCTGTCGTTCCAGCAGGTACCAGACGGGCGTTCACGGGAACTGCCCTGTCGACGGAGACCGTTACAGTCTTGGTAAAGGCGTCAAAGCCCGAATTCTCGACGGTTACCTTGTAAGCACCCGGTGCGAGATTCGAGACGATGAAAAACCCGTTGTTATCGGTGGTAACGGTGCGCCTGAATCCGGCCGTGCTTCCCGTGCTCTCGATGCGAACACTCGCACCGGGAACAACCGCGCCGGTCGAATCCGTCACCGTTCCCTCGATCTCTCCCGTGGTTCCCTGGCCGAACGCAAATGCGGAAAGCATCAGCGCCAGCAGGGCCACGGAGATAAATCTAAATTTATTCAACATATTTTCACTCCTAAGCAGGGTTGTAGTCTGAATCAGTTCTGGAAATTCCAACTTTCAGATTGAATTTGGAAAAAAGAATATCCGGCTCAGTCGAGCCGGGAACGATCCCTTGCAGATTTTCCGAATCTTCGCTGTGTGGCTCTTAATGCTTGTAAATGCCTGAGGAGAAGAGCTTTAGCAGACCCGATCCAAGCTTTGCTCAAGTGGAAAGCCGTTTGGGATGTTCAAGGAACACAGACATGGGGTTAGAAGGATGCAATTTCAAAGCCAAGAGGGCGAATACAGGCTGTCCGCAGAGCCGCAAGTCCACTGTACAGAGAAGTTATGATGGCATACGAAATCTTGAATACTTATTCTGATTTTCGAACGACTTTCAGATTCTCGCAGAATATCCACAATTATGGATAGAGGCCGCTGGAATCAACGAAATCTCGGAAAAATCGCGACTTTTCGGTTACAGGAGGGGTTTGGCAAATAGTTTGAATATAGAGAAAGTCCGGCAAGCAGCAATATGTAACGCTGCCTTTCCGTTCGTGCCGTAAACGATCAAGTGGGGTGCCCCCTCCTAAAAGGGTGACGCCGGCGAGTCTTAATACTCCCCGGAAGTTATGATCAGCCCGGATTACAATCTTCTCCAATAAAAAAGGCTGCCCCGAGAGGCAGCCCAAAGTTTTCAGATCTAACCTTTAACTAAAAGACGAATCTGAAGCCGAAGCGTACGTCTCGGCCACCCTGGAACGAGTTGGACTCGCCGTAAGTGTTCGAGAGAAGCTGCGGATTAGCATTGAAGTAGTTGATCACGTACTGACGGATGCCGCCGCTGAAGATCTCCCTCAGGCTTGCGCCTTCGGTCGGTCCTACAAGAACGGTTCCGCTCGAGTTCCTGACAACACAGGTCGTGCAGCCGCCGGCCTCAAGACTGGTTCCGACGATGTTCGTCGTGCCGTACGATCTCGAGATACCCAGTTCGTTTCTTTCATCGAACAGGTTCCTGATCTCGATGTAGGGCTCGAACGTGACGCGGTTGTCCCGGCCGAACTTGTACTTGTGGCTGACGAACAGGTCAGTTTCAGTGAACATCTCGCTTCTTCCAAGGTCTCCGCGCTCGAAAAGTATCGAGGTCGAGACATTGTAGAGGCTGTAGACGGTCGTCAGAGGAACACCGGACTGTGCGGTCGTGAACGCCGACACGGTCGTGGCATTGACCCCGTTGTCATTCCAGTCGAAGGTATATCCGCCGTATGCCTTGAAGACGTGGGTCCTGTCGGTTCCGAGCAGGCCGTTGTCAGGCTCGCCGCCAGCCGTCCATCCGAGCATCGGAAGGTCGAAGAAGCGGTTTACGTTCGGCGAAGTACGTCCGAGCTCATCCGAGCTCGCCAGTCCGGAGTAGTTACCGAACAGACGGCTCCAGGTGTACGTCGCATTGAGGAAGTAGTTGGTGCCGCGCTTGTCGACAGCAACCTCAACGGCGTCATACTTGCGCTCAGCCTTGGTGCAGGGGAATCCGCCGGAAGATGCAACCTCGCATGCGAGGCCCTGTCCGGGGTTACCGATCACATAGGCCTCGGAACCTTCGCTGTTGAACGCTCCGATGTCCTCGATCGCCTGGTCAAGCTGCTTGTGCGTAAACCTGGCCTTGAACAGGAAGTTGTTTCCAAGCTCCCGCTCAAATCCGATGGTGAACTCGCTCTGGCGCATTGCCTTCAGGTCCGGGTCAACAGCACCGGCACCCTCGAACGGGTTGGCGCCTACCGAGTTCGAAGGAACACGGTTGTCCCTTTCGCAGATCGCCCATCCCTGGGGATTAGCGGTCGGGCACTCGCCGCCGAACATGATCGGACGGTTGCCGATCATAGCCTGAAGCGTGTAGTTGAAAGGACTGATACCGCGGGCAGGTGTCATGTCGCCCCAGTTATCGATCCATACCTCAGCGCCGAACAGGCCCCTCGGAAGCTCATACTTAAACCGGTCGTAGAACCAGCCGTACGAAGCAAAGACCTTCGTCTTGCCGTCGCCCGTCAGGTCATACGCAAAGCCAAGCCTCGGAGCGATCTTGTCACCCCAGCCGAACTTGATGTCGGTCGTGGTGTCGGGATCACCAAAGCTCGGGACCAACTCGTTCTCGAAGCGGATGCCGATGTTCGCCGTGAAGCGGTTGGCGATCTGCCACGAGTCCTGAACAAAGATGCCGTCATTGTCACTGGAAGCCTCACCGGCGGTACCGATGCGGACCAGTCGGGCGGCGCCGAGCGAACAGGTGGTGTCGTTCGGGTTGATGTTCTGGAAGTCGCACAGGGGAAGTCCCTGCAGACCGGTGTAGTTGATCAGCGCGCCGCCGAAGTAGAGCAGCGTGTAGCCGGAGCTCGTGTATCCGTCGTCTACGTTGTTGTAGAGCTGGTTCCTCTGCCATCCGACCTTGATGTTGTGGCGGCCGCCGGCGTTGATACCGACAAAGCTCGCGTCAGCGTCGTAGGTCGTACGCGTCGAAACGTCGTAAACGAGGACATTGTTGGCACCGGTGTTAAAGCCGCGGCAGTACTCTACCGTTCCCGGCCAGTTGAACGCGGAAGCGTCGCACGGGTTGATCGGCGATCCGGTCGATACGCCAAAGCGCTGTCCGGCCGTGATGCCGTACGAGCCGATCTTTTCGTTCTGGAAGCTTTCGCCGTGGCGGAAGTTCAGAACCACCCAGTTGAGCGGGGTCCAGGTAGCCTGCGCATTGTAAGCGTTGCTGTTCTGGCGTCCGCCGCGAAGGGCATACTCAGCCGGCGTGATGTTCGGCGAGCTTACGCTCAGTCCTTCGGTGCTCGAAGGAAAGAGACCGTCGGCAATGATCGGGTTCCAGAGGAACGTACCGAATACGCGGAGGCTCGAGATCGGCTGTGCGTCGACCCTTGCAAACGCGTACTGCCTGGTCGTCTTCGCGTCAAAAGTGTGCGTCTCCTGGATCGTGCGGCTCGGCGAGTCGGTGTCGTAGTAGTCAACGGTCCTCGATCCTTCGAAGATCTGCGGAGCATAGTCGACCTTGAACCAGACGCGATCCTTAAGCACAGGTCCGCTGATAGAGCCGACCGGGAAGAAGTCCGTTCCACCGTCCTTGTTCGGCTGGAAGTAATCGAACTCACCCGGAGCCGTGCCGTACGCATTCAGAACAACATTCGGCTTTCCCTGAAATCCTTCGGGCCTGAAAGAGATGCCGAAGTTTCCGTGCCAGTCGTTGTTGCCGCCTGCCGTTACAGCGTTGATCACACCGCCGGTCGCTCCGCCGTATTCGGCTTCAAAACCGGTCGACTTGATCTGCACTTCCTGAAGCAGCTCGAACGGAAGGTTGTTGTTGCTATCAAGCGTACCGGAAGCAAAGTTGGTGACTTCCTGGCCGTCGATAACGAACACGTTCTCCGAACCCGATGCTCCGTCGATCTGGAATCCGCCGGCGTTCGACTCGGGGCGAACGTTCGGGGCGATCTTCAGAAGGTTCGTGAAGTTCGTGCCTCTCGGCAGAGCCTCGATCACATCCTTCGTGATGTTCGTGTCGATCTTCGTATCGGTCGGGTCGATGGTCACCGCACCGCTTGTGTCGACATCCACTTCGGCTGTCGTTCCAGCAGGTACCAGACGGGCGTTCACGGGAACTGCCCTGTCGACGGAGACCGTTACAGTCTTGGTAAAGGCGTCAAAGCCCGAATTCTCGACGGTTACCTTGTAAGCACCCGGTGCGAGATTCGAGACGATGAAAAACCCGTTGTTATCGGTGGTAACGGTGCGCCTGAATCCGGCCGTGCTTCCCGTGCTCTCGATGCGAACACTCGCACCGGGAACAACCGCGCCGGTCGAATCCGTCACCGTTCCCTCGATCTCTCCCGTGGTTCCCTGGCCGAACGCAAATGCGGAAAGCATCAGCGCCAGCAGGGCCACAGAGATAAACCTGAAATTCTTAAACATATATTCACTCCTAAGCAGAGATTTGTGGGTTTTTAAGCAAACAGCCTCCTCAAGAATGGCCGAGGGGACAGCCCGGAGACTTGTGCAAAAACGCGCGATTGGAAGCGAATATCGAGCCACACCGAAGAGAACGAGATTAGGAGTGCTTAACTCATTGCTAATACGGCGCTTACGGCGTATTCGAGGTGGGCGAATCTTGTTCGAAACAATGGTTAACTCTTTGATTATTTGAATTTTCTACGAGTTCTTGGATTAGGAGCTTTGAAGGCCTAAAGCAAGGCGAAGAGGTGGGGTTGTTCTGAAAGGACCGTGTCTGTCGTGAGTGGAAGGAACAGAGCGTTAAAATCTAGCTGCCGCCGTCGACCTCGTTCTCGATCTTCCGGATCAGGCGGCGTATGGTCTCGATCCTCTTTCGGTTGTCGCGCTTTTCCTGATTCGTCAGATTTCCAAGAAAGCCTTCGAGCTCGACGATCGCCTTTTTGGGCTGTTTCAGATCAAAATAATAAAGCTCGGCAAGCTGCCAGTTGACGTCGGCTTCGTCGTCCTTGCCCAATTCCTTTG
This sequence comes from Acidobacteriota bacterium, assembly GCA_003385635.1. Taxonomy (GTDB): domain Bacteria; phylum Acidobacteriota; class Blastocatellia; order Pyrinomonadales; family Pyrinomonadaceae; genus Aridibacter. The sequence continues at coordinate 668,623 of QQUY01000003.1, forward strand.
CCCTTAGCAGGACCGCCTCGGCATCACTGAAACGCTTCAGTTTTCTGTATACGATTCCAAGAAGAAGATGTGAATTGATCGAGCCGGAATCGAGGGCGTTAGCCTTCTCAAGACTTTCAGCTGCCAGCTGGTGTTTGTTCAATTTATTCCGTGCGATGCCAAGATTAAAGAAACAACCAAAGCACCGCGGATTGACATTCGTCGCACGAAGGAAAGCCGCCTCGGCCTGTTCGATCTTCTGAGTCTTGAGGCTCAGGTCTCCCAGAAGCTCAAGAGCGAGAAAGTACTCGGGAAAGATATCGACAGCCTTACTTACCTCTTCAAGCGCTCGTTCAGGATTCTTCTCTGAAAAGGCCGATGCTGTTTCGAAGTACGCCTTGGCGCTTTCCGGGACTTCCTGCGCAAAAACTACACCAGGAACTCCCTTCTCGCCCGGACGAAGCCTCGGATCGTACTCAAGGAAAATATCTATCTGCTTCTGGTCTACGCCGCCGATCGCGTTCAGGTCGCCAAGATCGATCCGTTGCTTGGTCTCTCTGAAGTTCGTACCGGCAACCCGGACCTTGAGGTAGTAAATGCCGGCGTTAAGTCGCTGGAAAGTGTAGAAGCCGGAGCCTGAGGTCTTTCTTGTTCCTATCAGGCGTTCAAACGAATCGAGCAATTCAACGTCGATGTCATTTACAGGCCGTGTTTGCGGATCGAATACAATTCCGCTGATCGAGTTCTGAGCTGCAGCGGAAAAGACTAGAATGAATATTGCTCCAGCGAGAGCAAATGACCTTCTTACCACTTTTCCTCCTTACTTCTGAGCGCCGGCTCCTCAGTCGTTGAAATCCAGAAGATGCCCCAATTTCTCTTTCTTTGTCCTCAGATAATGAGCCGCAGGCTGTTTCGCCTGGACCTCGATCGGGACGCGTTCCACGATCCTCAGGCCCGCTTCCTCCAGAGCGCTCAGTTTATCCGGGTTATTGGACATCACACGGACCTCACAAAGTCCCATGTCAAAAAGTATCTCGGCGCATTGCTGATATTCCCTCGCGTCGGCAGCGAAACCCAACTGTTCATTGGCCTCGACCGTGTCAGCGCCTTCGTCCTGAAGCGCGTAAGCACGGATCTTGTTCACGATCCCTATCCCACGCCCTTCCTGCTGCTGATAGACGATCGCGCCGCGTCCCGCTTCCTCTATCATTTCCATCGCCTTGTGCAATTGAGGACCGCAATCGCATTTTATTGAGCCAAAGACGTCACCTGTCAGGCACTGCGAATGTATTCGTACCAAAGTAGGAACATGGCGCTCCATATCGCCCTTGAAGAGCACGACGAATTCTTCGCGGCTGTTGAGGGAGCGATAACCCGCGATCCTGAATTCGCCCACCTTGGTCGGAAGGTTCGCGGTTGCAACCCTTTCCACTGTCAGAGGCCTTTTCTTGGGGGGACAATTGTCGTCCATTGAGCGCGTTCCGTTCGAAAGATCCTTTAAATGGGAGCCTACAGTATACTCTCAACCAAAGAGTTCGTATAGAGTTGCAATCCTTGGTCAACTAGCAGCCTGCCCTTGATCACAAGAGGGCCGACCGATCTTGCCGGTCGACCCTCTTGTTTCGCAGGAGAATTCCTGTCAGATAGTGACTTATTCTTCTTCGTCCTTTTCCTTCTTCTCAACGGCCTCATCGTCCTGATGAGCAAACACGGCTCCTTCTCCTGCTCCGAATATCTTGCCCAGAATGCCGCTGAGGACATCCGACACTTTTGCAGGCTCGGAATCTGCCGATGGTGCTTCGATCTGCTCTTCCGCGAATCGGAGATCAAGCCTGACCAGTTCCGCCGATTTGTGACGGCAAAACGAACAATCAACAAGATGCGTAGTAACTGGCTTTGCCTCGCGCTCCGAAAGATTGCCTTCGACAAATGCCGCCATCACGTCGTTATCGAGGTGGTCGGCATCTTCGAACGCAACAGAAGAAGTGCTCTGCCGCAGAATTCCGCCGAGCACCTCCCTGATCAATTCCTCTCTGTTGTTCCCCTTGTTATTCATAGTTGATCTGCGCCTCCGGGTTGCAGACGAGAGACGCTCATTGATTTGCTCAACTGGAGAGAAAAAAACTCATGCAGCCGTAAACACTGATTAAATGGGCCTTTCTACGCATTCGATGCCAGGTTTTTGTAAACGTCCGGATCGGCCAGATCTCGCGTTGCCAGTTCCAGGCAGATATCGATCTCCTTTTCTCCGAGGCTGTGTACGGATGTCAGCCTTTCGCAGAATCTCTCCATAACGATGCTGTACGTCTTGTCGAGCCAACGCATGATCGTCGACTCGTGGATTCGTGCAGAGGGGTTCTTCTCTCTCGCCTTCGAGCGCCGCTGGAACCAGTCCCGGAGTGGAGACGCGGGTGCTTCTGCTAGTCGCGCTATCTCGCGAAGCTTTAGACCTTCCGAGTGATAATAGAGAAGCAAAAGCTTTTCGTGGTCATCCAGCGAAGCGAAAGCGCTCCTGATCGATTCCAGAGTGGCTTTCTTGTACTTTTCGTGCGAAAGCCGATCGATCATCTGGTCCTCGCCCCCGAGGTCCTGGTTCTTGAATGTCGAATGAGTGTAGCCTTCGCCAACGTTCTCGGTCATTCCGTCGAGCGAGACCTCGTCGTGGCTCGCTCGATGAAAATCGACCAGCGCGTGCCAGATCACCGTCCTGAGCCAGCCTCGAATCGAACCCTTCCCGCTATACGTCGCGAACTTCGACATGCGCACGCCGTCAACGACGCGGGTACCATAGAGTTCGACGTAGACATGGTCTATTACTTCTTGTGCGCTAAGGTCGGTGCTGGCGAGGTGTCGCGAGATCCTCTCAAGATAGCCGCGGTGCTGATGGTCAAACTCCCACCAGGCGCGCTCGTTACCGTGAGCGCAGGCGATCGCGAGAAAAAGGTCATCCGATTTGATCGACTCAATGAATTCACGGACCTCACTAACAGAAGGAAGGTCCTCTTCTCCCCGGCAAAGAAAACGCGAAACGCTGCCTGAGATCGATCCGGTGAAATCCTCCTGCGAAACGCCGAAATTAGGAGCGTTCGCATTGCATTCCGAATAAACCGACTCAATGGTCTCTCTGCACTGTTCGATCAGTTCCTGCAGCTTTTCTTCAAATGTTGTCATCGGCGTCCGCCATTATACTCAAATCGGTATCTGCGGGCGAATATTCGCCGGGAACAAGACTTCTTTCATCAGGCTCCTCCGGTAATAGGCAACAATCCGCCGCCGCCGTCGAAACTGTCTTCTGAGCCGTACTGGAGTTGGAAAAGCCTCCAGTAAAGCCCCTTTTGTCCAATGAGGTCGTTGTGCGAACCCATCTCGCGAAGTTCACCGTGATGAAAAACCAGGATCCGGTCGCACCGTTGGATAGTCGAGAGCCTGTGCGCAACGACCATCGACGTTCTGTCCTCCATTATCCGGTTGACGGCCATTTGAATGAGCTGCTCGGTTTCGGTATCGATCGAACTTGTCGCCTCGTCGAGGATCAGTATTGAGGGGTCAAAGGCCAAAGCGCGAGCAAACGAGACAAGCTGTTTCTGGCCGACGGAGAGGCCGGCGCCTCGCTCCTTCAAAACTGAGTCATAACCCTTCGCCATTCGGTCAATGAAGGGTTCCGCAGAGACCTCCTTTGCGGCCCATCGCACTTTTTCATCCGCGATCTCCTTGTTTCCAAGCCGTATGTTGTCGGCGATAGATCCCGAAAAGAGAAAGACGTCCTGAAGGACCACCGCGAAATTCTGCCTAAGCTTGCCGAGTTCCCATTCGCGCACATCGACACCGTCCAGAAGGATCTTCCCTTTCTGAACATCATAGAACCTCATCAGAAGGTTTGTGACGGTCGTTTTTCCGGATCCCGTGTGACCCACGAGAGCGACGCTTTCTCCCGGCTCGATCACGAAAGACACATCCTTCAAGACCCATTCATTCTCTTTGTACGCGAACCACACGTTCCGAAACTCGATCCTTCCGGCGGCCCTCCCTGTCTTTCTGGGTTCCTTTGGAGACTGAATCTCGATCTCTTCATCGAGCAACAGGAACACCCGATGAGAAGCGACGATAGCGGCCTGCAGTACATTGAACTTGTCCGAAAGGTTCCTGATCGGCTGGAACAACTGCTGTGAATACTGGATAAACGCGATCACCGTTCCTATGGTCAGCGCGGTGCCTGCTGCGGACGCCTGAGTGAGGATCTTGTAGCCGCCGAACCATATGATGACAGCTATCCCGATCGTCCCTATGAACTCAACCATCGGGTAAAAGACCGAGTAATAATAGATTGTCTCGATGTTCGCGTTTCGGTAGTCGTCGTTTATGTCGTGAAAGCGCTTTCGCGAACGGTCTTCGGCGTTGAAGAGCTGAACAGTCTGTGCGCCGGAAATGTGTTCCTGAAGAAAAGCATTGAGCTTTGCCATTCGGGTCCTGACCTTGTCGAAGCCGACGCGCGCTCGTTTCCTGAACCAGTTGGTCGCGAGGAAAAGAAGCGGGACCGTGACCAGGGACACGAGTGCCAGCTGCCAGTCGAGCCAGAGCATCGCCCCGATGATCGCCACGATCACAACCATGTCGCCTAGACCCTCGATCACGCCGGACGTGAAAAGCTCGTTCAAAGAGTCGACATCGGACGTGAGCCGGGTGATGATCCTGCCGACGGGATGTCGGTCGTAGTACGAGACCTGAAGCTCCTGGAGCTTTGTGAAGATCTGAGTTCGCAGGTCGAACATCACCTTTTGACCGATGACGTTCAGGATTATCTCCTGCAGGTATGAGAATAGGAACCGGAACAGGAAGAGTCCGAAGTAGGCGAATGCGAACAGCCAGATTCCCTCCGTGTTCTTCGGAACGATGAAGTCGTCGACCGCAACCTTGGTGAAGTATGGCTGGAGGCTGATCAGGATGTTCGTGAGAAGTGTCAGGCCGAGGGCCAGAAGCATCATCCGCCAGTAAGGCTTCAGATAACCAAAAAGCCGCTTTGTAGTTTTGAAGTCGTAAGACTTAACTATCGCGGCTTCTTCGTGGTACTTGCTGGCTTCGTTCGACATTGCAAAAACTAGATTCTATGTTTTGGCCAAAGTTATGGCAAAGTAGTAGTTCCGCGAATTCGGCGGGCGACCGGAATCTATGTACAGGTTCATAAACGACCGAAAGAACCATTGGAAGAGGCTAGAGGAATTGCTCTCGAAAACAGAGGGCGTTTCGGGCTTGAGGATGCTTCCGAGGGCGGAGGTGCGCGAGCTCGGAGAGCTCTACAGAAGAGCCGCGTCAGACCTTGCAATCGCCCGTGCGGAGTCGAGAGATCCCAAGCTGATCAGCTACCTGAACAGCCTTGTGATACGTGCTCACGGTAAGATCTACCGTGCCGAAGGCCAGGGAGCGAATCTGATCTGGAAGTTCATCTCGTACGAACTGCCCACGATCTTCCGCGAAACGTTCGCCTTCACATTCACTGCGTTTGCGATCTTTACAGTTTGCGCGTTCGCCTCGTTCTATCTCTGTCTGTACGACCAGGGCTTTATTGACACGCTGGGTGTCGGCCAGGCGCAGATGTTCGCGCAGTCGGATATCCGATGGTGGGAAGATCTGAATCAGGCGAACCAGGTCGGATCAAGCGAGATCCTTACGAACAACATAAACGTCGCCTTCCTGGCCTTTGCGTTCGGGGCATCGCTTGGGATCGGAACGATCTATATTCTCGCGTTCAATGGCTTGTTTATCGGCGGAGTTTTAGGTGCTTGCTATAAAGCGAGCCCCGCTTTTGCGGGAGAACTCGCCGCATTTATGGTGGGCCACGGCGTCGTCGAACTTTCCTGCATTTTCATCGCCGGCGGTGCCGGACTGATGATCGGCTATTCGATATTCAACCCTGGCGAGTACTCGCGGATCGATTCACTGAAGACGTACGGATTGAAGGCGGTGAAACTTGCCGTAGGCTGCGCGATCTTTCTTGTCATCGCAGGTGTGATCGAGGGCTTTCTCTCACCTTCGAACCTCCCTGTGTATGTAAAGACCGTGACCGGCGTCGCGACCGGCGCCGCGATGTTCAGTTACTTGTTGCTGGCGGGCCGGAAAGCTGAGCCGAAATTCGACCTAACGGATGTTTGATCCTGCAGGTTTACCTTCCCACCACCAAGCTTCCGGAAGCGGTTTCCGGTCCGGCCAGATTCTGTCCAGCGTGTCGCCTTCGTACATCTCGCCGTTCTTCATCACATACCTGACAGAGTTCGTGTTCCGAATGTCCGAGAGCGGGTCCTTGTCCAACACCACCAGGTCAGCAGCCTTACCGGGCTCCAGGCTTCCAAGCTCCGAACCAAATCCGATCGCTTCAGCGCCATGTGTGGTGGCAACCTTTAGAATGTCGTGCGGTTTCATACCGCCCATTCCGAGCGCCCACATCTCCCAATGGCATTGAAGACCCTGCAGTTCGCCGTGGCCTCCTATGCCGACCCGGCCACCCGCAAGATAGATCTCGTTGGTGAACTTGGCGATCTCGGGAAAGATGTATTCGCTTTCACGGAACCAGGGAAGGCGTGCCGTCTTCTCATCGAGAACTGCCTGTGGATTGAACCGCTTCAGCTTCTCGTCACCATAAACGTCTGAGGCCTCAAAGAAGTAGAATTTGCCCTGCGGCCCGCCGTAAGAAACAAGAAGCGTCGGCGTGTATGTGATCTTGGTTCGCGCGAACAGCTCGATTACATCTTTGAAAAGGGGCACAACCGGCAGCGAGTGCTCGTTACCCGCAAAGCCATCTATGGCGTGCGTGAGATTCAGCTTGAGATCGCTTCCGCCTTCGGTCGTCGGGATGATGCCGAGCTCCTTTGACGCCATTGCGACCCATTGCCTCTGTTTGCGGTTTCCGACCAGGTAGGACTTGAGCGTCTCGGCGCGGTAATGACGTTTGTACCGCGCGATCGTGTCTCTTGCCTGTTCGTAAGACTTGAAATCGGTGTCGGAAAATATTCCCGGCCCCGTGGTGAAAATACGGGGGCCGATCATATCGCCGGTATCGACTAAGTCCTGATAGGCAAATGTGTCGTTAGTATTAGTTTGCGGGTCGCGACCGGTCGTCACTCCATAGGCCAGATTTCCCCAGAACGTGTAGTCCTCCGTGTCCAGCACCTGATGCCGGACCTCCCAGTGTGCGTGCACGTCGATGATCCCGGGGATGATCGTCTTGCCCCTGACGTCGATCACGCGTGCTCCGTCCGGAATGGGAACCAAGCCGCGCTTTCCGATCGCCTTGATCCGGTTGTCTGTAACGACGATTACCGAGTTCTCTATAACCTCGTCGCCGTTCATCGTTATCGCTTTCGCGCCGGAAAGCACGACCGTTCCTTTCGGAACATAGCGCTCCCGCTCGACGGATATCTCCCGTTCGGCGTAAGGCGGAGGATCTTTCGGCTCTTCCTTTTTTTCGTCAGATTTATCTTCTTCGCCCTTGTCCTCTTTCTTCTTGTCCTTTTCCTTTTCTTCCTCAAAATTCACGCTCGAAAGCGGCTGAGTATAAATGGTGGATCCGACGACCCACGAAAGTGTCTTTCCGCCATCTGCCCACGCGAAGGAGTCCGCTCCTATGTTTGTCAGTTGGCTCACCGGAACCGGCGGCTTCGAAACATCGATCTCGGGAGGTTCAGCACCGGCGGCTAGGACAGGGAACACATACAGCTGGCTGGTGAGAAGCGCCATCGCCATCTTGCCGTCCGGACTTATCCTTACGTCACGGGCCGGATTTGGCCGTCCGCGTCTGCTCTTGCCGAGCACTTTCAGATGGAGCTTGCGGTCAGATCCGTCAAACCGGTATGAGACCAATCCGTCGTCGCCGTATACGTAAACCCTGTCCCGTTCGGGGCCGAAGTGAGGCTTTCCAAGTCCCCTCGAAGGGATTACGACCGAGGCTTCGCCTCCATCGGATGGAACGCTGACAATGTCGAGACCAGGTTGGGCTCCAAGGAAATCGGATGGATGGTTGACGCGGACCGGGCGCGATGCCCTTAGCGCAAAGATCCGGGTTCCGTCGGGACTCCAAACAGGGTCCCTGAAAAAAGCCGGCGTTCCCGTTACTCTCACGACTGAGTTGCCGTCCGTTTTCCAGATATGTCCGCCCTTTGTAGACCAGGTCACAAACGCGATCCACCTTCCGTCAGGTGAAAAGGAAGGCTGGAATTCCCTCGGCTCCCGGGAATCTGTAAGCCTCTCAGGTGAGCCATTCTCCAGGTTTTGCGTATACAAGGCGCCAAGGGCGGAGAAAGCTATCCGTTTCCCGTCCGGAGCGAACTCGGGTTCCTGAACAAGCCGGGCTTTGACCGGGCCTTCAGCAAGTTTGTGATCTACATAGAGTGATGGACCGATCTCCAGACTGATGTCAGCCGTGAATGGTATCTGCGAAGCCTTTCCATCCGATAGCTCTACCTTATAAAACTTCCCGCCGTACGATACGACGATCGCATTGCCGTCGGGCAGGAAAGAATAGCCCGGAAGAAGATCTCGGGTGGGCCTCGACTCCTGTTCGTCCCTCAAGACCGGATACTTCAGCCAGCGTTCTTCGCCCGTCCGAAGATCCCGCACCTTTAATCCCGTCTTTCCCTCGTACCTGGTACCGAAGACCAGTTTGCTTCCGTCAGGAGAGAGTTCGGGCCGGAAGGCATTGCCCGGTTCAAAAGTGATCTGGTCTTCTTCGCCTGCATTGACGTCGCGGCGGATGATCTGGCAATCAGGTACATTCAGCCTGGGTCCGGACCTCGGGGCCTGCCTTGCAAAAAAGATGTACTTCCAATTCGCAGAAACGACGGCTCCGTAGTAGCTTGGCCCTGGAGGAGGAGGCCCGTCTGAATCTGCGTTTCTTGGCCCTCCCTTTGAGATCTTAAGACCGGTACCGCCCAGACGGTGATACATCCACAGCTCTGCACCCGATGACTGCGGAGTGGTTTTGGAAACCACTATAAAGTCCCCGTCCGGGGTCCATTCTGGAGATACGAACTCCGCCTGTTCTTCTTTGGTCAGTACCTTCGCTTCGGATCCGTCAGCTTTTGATATCCAAACATTGTTTGACCCGTTGCGGTCGCTGACAAAGGCCAGCCATTCACCGTTGGGAGAGTATCGGGGCTGGGCATCAAAACCCATTCCCGAAGTGACCCTTGTTGCTTTGCCGCCTTCAGCAGGGATCGTATAAAGGTCTCCGAGCAGATCGAACACGAGCGTGGAACCGTCGGGTGATACATCTACCGACATCCAGGTTCCTTCATCCGTCGTGAACTCGACCTTTCTTTCGGGTTTTAACGGCAGCCCCTTCTTTTCTTTATCGTCCGCTTCCGGCTCACCATTTTCCTGGCCAGGGACGGCCAGCGACGACAGAAAAAGCGCGGCGATCACTGCAGCTGAACTGAGAGAGCGGATGAGATTCGATCGGGTCATTTTGAAATAGATGTTCACTAGTGTCCGGTTAAAAGTCGAATAGTTTCAACTGTTTACGAGAGAACTCTTCTATCTCGGACATCCTTGTTTCGCTAAGTAGTTGAAACAATTGAGTTTTGTCAAAAGGGGATACCGACAGGA